>JAJEBF010000052.1 GCA_022824025.1 Caldilineaceae bacterium | reverse complement strand
CCCAAGGTGGTGCCCTGCCCGGCCATCAGCTCCAGCAGGGTGATCACGCCGCTGCAATCGGGCAGCTGGGCGTGGATGCGGTTGAGGGCGTCGGCGATGCGCTGCAGGCCGGCCTCTTCGCCGCTGCCGGTGTGCGCGCCGGGATGGAGAACCACGTGCCGGATGCCGTAGGCGCGGGCGCGCTCCAACTCATCGGCGAAGGCGGCGACGCTCTTTTCCCACAGGGGGTCTTTGGGCGAGGCCAGGTTGATGAGATAGGAGGCGTGGCTGACGGCGTAGGCGACGCCGCTTTCAGGCATCTGCTCGTTCCAACGGGAGACATCCTCTTCCTTCACCTGCGGGCCTTTCCACTGGCGGTTGCTCTTCATAAAGACCTGGACGGCGTTGCTTTGCACGTCCGCGGCCGCGTCGAGCGCGTTGCTGACGCCGCCTGCGATCGACATGTGGGCGCCGAGTTTGAGTCCTGACATGGAATGCCTCCGGGATAAGGGTTTGGGGCCGCGAAATTCTGATTTTCAGCCGCGCCGAGGGTGGCCGACGCCGGAATGGAACCTGAAAACCGGGAACTGATTTTTCACTCTCATCTTGTTTCTGCTATTCTACCGGATGCGTTCAGATGCGGGCAAAACTGGTTGTCAGTTTTTAGTTTTGGTGCCCTTACAAGGGGCACCCTTACGGATGGACACAATTTGGCCGCGTGACGTAGTTCGTGCTTGTGCGGGGGAAAGGGCACCCATAAGGGGTGTCCCTACGGTGGTGCGGGGGCGGGGCCGATGAGGACACACTTTTGGGGCGGGACGTGTCTATGTCGGGGGGCGTTGCGGGGGGTGTTCCCTCGCGCAAGGGAGGGCCGAAGGCCGACCGCACAACTACAGTGGTCAGTGACTGCGGCGAGTGATTGACTGTGGTTGCGCAGATATCTTTAAGAGGGGAAAAACTGTGATACATGAATCCGTCTATGAGTTGCGCCGGAATCTGAACGGCGCAGTGGGCATTGACGACAGCGGGCGCGTCGAGCTGCTGGACGCGGAGAGGGTGCGTGCGCATCTGATTGATGTACTGGCGCGGGACGCGGTATTCGGGACCGTTCCCGTGAAGCGGTTCAGCCGCTGGCTGATCTGGGAGCTGGGCCAGGCGATGGGCGCATGCCCGGCCAGCATTCACGAGTTTTACATGGCGAGGGCGGCCAACGCATGGTCGAACCGCACGGTGCCGGCGATGAATATGCGATTCTCGACGTACGAGGCGGGGCGGGCGGCCTACCGCGCGGCGCAGCGCACGCAGACGGGCGCGTTTATTTTCGAGATCGCGCGCAGCGAAATGGGATATACGTTCCAGGAGCCGGCTGAGTTTTCGGCTGTTTTGATCGCGGCCGCGATCAAGGAGGGATACAGCGGGCCGATCTTCATCCAGGGCGATCATTTTCAGGTGGACGGCAAGAAGTACAGGACCGACCCGGAGGGCGCGCTGAACGAGGTGAAGGCGCTGGCGAAGAAGGCGGTGGCCGCGGGTTACTGGAACATCGATATCGATACGAGCACGCTGGTGACGCTGGAGCCGCCGTCGCTGGACGAGCAGCAGCGGGAGAACTACCTGCGGTCAGCCATGCTCACCAAGTTCATCCGCGACCTGGAGCCGGAGGGTGTCACGATCAGCCTGGGCGGCGAGATCGGCGAGGTGGGCGAGAAGAACTCGACGGTGCCGGAGCTGGACGCGTATGTGCACGGCTACAAGGCTGCGCTGGCCGAGTTGGGCGATTACGCGGGGTTGAGCAAGATCAGCGTGGCGACGGGCACGGCGCACGGCGGGATCCTGCTGCCGGACGGCACGCAGGCAGATGTGGCGGTGGATTTCGATACGCTGGAGGACCTGGGCGAGCGCGCCCGATTTCACGGCTCCGGCGGGGCGGTGCAGCATGGCGCCAGCACGCTGCCGGATGCGCTGTTCGGCAAGTTTCCGGAGACGCAGACGATTGAGATCCATCTGGCCACCGGTTTCACCAATACCTTCCTGGACCATCCCAGTCTCCCTGACACGTTGCGCCAGGAGATGTACGCGCATCTGGACGCTCACCACGCTGACGAGCGCGGGGCCAACGACTCCGATCTTGTCTTCTATCTGAAGACGCGCAAAAAGGCGTTGGGGCCGTTCAAGCCGGAGCTGTGGGCGCTGCCGCGTGAGCGGGCGGAGGCGATCTTCGCGGGTGTCGAAGAGCACTATGCTTTCTTCTTTGAGAAGCTGAATGTTGTCGGCACGCGTCAGTTGGTCGACGAGATTGTTACGCCGGCGGCCCACCACAGGCCGATGCCGGAGCTGGACCGCGGCGCAGGGGACGACGAGGGACTCGCCGACTGAGGACTGCAGTGGTCGGTGGTCAGTGATCAGTAAACACCTCCAGCCAGTTGGGACGAACGACCGCTTGTACCGGGCGTAAACCACTTGCCTATGCTTCTCGCTCTTGACGTTGTTTCCTCCGTTTGTACGGTTGCTCTGTTTGATCCGGCGAGCGACACGGTGCTGGCTGAGAAGGTGTGGCGGTCGCGGCGGCGTCAGACGGAGGAGACGCTGCCGGCGGTGGCCGAAGCGCTGGCGCAGGCCGGCGCGGCGGTGGAGGACGTGCGCATTCTGGCAGTGACGACAGGGCCGGGCAGTTTCACCGGTGTGCGGATAGGCATCAGCGTGGTCAAGGGGATTGCGCTGGGGTTGCCGCATCCGCCCGAGCTGGTCGGCCTGCCGGTGTTGAGCGTGACCGCGGCGCGTTTGGCGGCGCCGGGCGGTGTGGCGGTATGGCCTGTGCTGCAGGCGGGGCGGGGCCGTTTCAACTGGGCGGCGGCGCCGGCGGATGATCCGCTGTGGCTGCCCCGGGCGGCGGACCACTGCGTGGGTGAGGCCGATGCGCTGGTCGCGGCGTTGCGGGAGGAGGCGCGCCCTGTGTGGCTGGTGGGCGAGTTGAGCGACGGACTGCGACAGGCTGCGCAGGAGCTGGCGCATGTCCGCTGTATCGATTCGGCGGCCGAATTCGATCTGCCGGAACGAGGCGCGGGTACGCGTCCTCTCCCAAGCGCAGGAGAGGGTTTTCCGCCGGGCGGGGGGCAGGCGGGGCTGCGCCAGACCCGGGGCGAGGGGCTGGCCCGGCTGGCGGCGCGCCATTTGCGCGCGGGCTCTCCGGCGCACACCGCGCGGTTGCAGCCGCTCTATCTGCGCCCGCCGCAATAGACGGCAACCGGCGGGCAGGAGCCTATACGGTGGAACCATGTGCGCAAGAACCTATGCGAAGGGCTGGCCGCCCAGGGAAACCTGGGCGCGATCTGTGTTTGAGGGAGAATGATGGCTAACTTTCTGAACCGCGGGCAGAGGAGGTCCAGTGCGGTTGCGGGGCCCGCCGCGCGGAGCTGCCCGCTGGCGATCGGGCCGTTGACACTGGCCGACCTGGAGTGTGTGATGGCGCTGGAGGCGGTCAGCTTTCCCAGCCCGTGGACGCTCGCCACGTATCATCATGAACTGACGCGCAACAGCCGCAGCCGCTATCTGAAGGTCTGGCCGGCGCGGGCGGCAGGGGCGGGGGCGCGGGTTGGGGGCGCGGTTGCGCAGGAGGCCGCGCTTCCGTCTCTCATTGCGCAGGGGGGCATCATGCTGTTCGGCGCGGAGATGCACATTGTGACGATTGCGGTGCTGCCGGCGTGGCGCGGCCGTTCGATCGGGGCGTGGCTGCTGCTGGCGCTGCTGGCGCTGGGGCGGGAGGAGGGCGCGCATACGGCTACGCTGGAGGTACGCGTGAGCAACGAGATCGCCCAGCGTCTTTATCGCGGCGCCGGGTTCGAGGCGGTGGGTTATCGCCGGCGCTACTACCCGGACAGGGAGGATGCCCGCATCCTGGCGCTGGCGGAGCTGCACAGGGACAGCGTGTGGCAGCCGTTGCGGAAACGGCTGGATGCGCTGTCGGCGCTGATGGCGCGGGGGGTGGAGGCGCCGGGGTAGGAGGATGGGGTCTGAACGGGGATTTTGGTGGATTTTGGGGATTTGGGGGATGGGCTCTGATTTGTGGGTGCTTGGCGGGGGGGATCCAACTGAATTCTTACCCCGCCTGCACGCCCCAGAGACGTGTGCTAAAATACCCGCATAAACCGGACTTGCGGTCTGTCGCCTTCGCCCATATGATCTTCTCATAGGGCAAGCGCCATAACAACAAAACAACGGCAATGAGCCGGAACTATTGGAAAAGAAGGGGGAACTCTCACGAAAGGTCCTGGTCGTCTCTCGTCCGCCCCGCAAAGGAAAGAGCGAACAGCAATGCCACAGACACCGGTCAGTGAAAGAAAACGGGCACAGCCCGCGACACGAATGCAGGACCCTTCCTCCGAGTCAGATATTCGCCAGGAGGGCATCGGCACAGACATTTTCTGGGCATCGCCCGGTCTGGAAGAGTTGGCGCGGGCGCAGAACGTACAGCCATTGACTGATGCGCAGGTTCTGTTCGGCACATGGCCAGGCGACGAAGATGACGGCTTTGAAGAGGCAGTTTACGATCTTAGACATGCTGCCGGCGCGCACAGCGGCTCTCAAGAGTGAGTATGGCAACACGCATTCTCGACACGAATGTCGTATCGTACCTGATGCGGGGCGGAGCGCTCGCGCGAGCATATCAACCGCATGTCCAGGGTCATCTGCTCGCCATCAGCTTTATCACCGTTGGAGAGCTTTACTTCGGGGCGGAGAATGGCAACTGGGGTGAGCGCAAGCGGAACGAGCTTGAAGCAATCGTTCGCAACTTCGTTGTCGTTCCTTACGACCATGAGATTGCTCGCTGCTACGGTCGATTGGTCGCCGAGCGACAGCGAGCCGGAAGACCGATTGCGCCCAACGATGCCTGGATCGCCGCATGCACGGTGCGGCATGCTGTGCCACTGGTTACCCACAACCCCAAGGATTTTCAAGGCATAACATCTCTTCAGGTTGTTTCCGAGTCTGCCTCGACAGCAAACTGATATATAGCCTTGGAAACCGGGCCAGGATCACCAAGTATACCAACGAACACATGGGCACGAGAGACGGGAACCCCGCCGTGCCGCCATCAGGCATGGCAGGGGCCGTTTACATTGCTCGCGCAGAAAGGAGATGGTGATCGCCTGGCGAGAGGCGTTCAGCCGCGGCATATTGGGCCATGTGGACAGGGGGCAGGTCAGCATTCTCTCGAATTCTTCAGCAGTAAGCTCCCGCGTGTCCGGATCGTCTGCAATGGCGCGGCGAATCTCACTGTCTTCAGATGTTGTAGGCCAAGTCGTTTCAGGTTTAATTTTCGGCATGTTTTCTTATCTCTTCCCTTGTAGCTTTACGCAAGCTGATGACAAGAATTCTGCCGCTATCTTGTTCAATATAGCTTGTAGCAGTTAGGCGTTCTTCCTACTCCTTATCAGGAACAATCGTATCCAGTTCCCAGTTAAAAGAGTACATATCAGCAAAGTCAATTTTGTGTTTGGCTAAGTTCGATTCTCTTTATCCTTTCATCCCATGTATACTCTATCCCTCGCATTCACCATTCCTTAGCCTTGTCCTGGATCGCATTGACTCCCTCCTTTCGAACATCTTACGAAGTCCAAGTAATCTATGGTTTGGCTGCCTTGAGATTTGCATTTGAGGTTGGGCGCTATCGTCCGGGCCACTCCCACCGGAGGCTTGAAGTTTTTTGCCAGCACCCTGGAAACATAGTGCAGCGAAGGCGGAATATACGTCAAACGCAGCGTTGATTCCCCAGACAAGGAGAGGCAATGACAGGGCGGCGAAACATGTGCGGCGTTGCGCTGAGGCTTGATCGGAGAGATCACCTTTGAAATTGACCAGAAACATTGTCGTCGTCCTGGCGCTCATTCTGCTGGGTGTGGCGCTTGGTATTGCGCTTGGGGGCCGGGAGGAGGAGCGCGGGGAAGTGGCGCAGACGTCGTCATCTGCCTCTTCAGCCGCGACGCGCGCGCGGCCTGCTTCGCCTGCTGCGGCGACAGAGATTTCAGGCGCGGAGGGGACGAATCCGCCCACGGCTGCGGAGCGTTCGGGCGCAGGGGGTGAGGGCGCGGAGGGTGAGGGGGCGTGGGGCGTCGTTGCGCGGGTGGCGGACGGCGATACGTTGACGGTGCAGTTCGACGATGGGAGGGAGGAGACGATCCGGCTGCTGGACGTGGACACGCCGGAGACGGTGCATCCGAACCGGCCGGAGGAGTGCTTCGGCGCGCAGGCGTCCGAATTCACGAAGACGTTGATGGGGCAGCGCGTGCGGGTCGAGGAGAAGGGGCGGGACAGGTACGAACGCTTGCTGGGCTATGTGTGGGTCGAGGGGGATGGGGGTGAGCGGTTATGGAATATGCGGCTGCTGGAGGAGGGGCTGGCGGTCTACAACGATTTTGGCAACCCGGGCCGGTATGCGGAGAGGACGCGGGCGGCGGCCGAGCAGGCGATGCTGGCGGGGGTCGGGCTGTGGTCTGCGTGTGAACTGGGGGAGAGGCCGACGGTCGCGCCGACGCGGGCGGTGGGCGCCGGCTGTCCGCGGGGATGCGTGAGCCAGCCCGGTCCGTCGTGCAGCATCAAGGGCAATGTGAACACGGGCAGGGACACGAAGATCTATCATGTGGAGGGGGAGTCGCCCTCCTACGGACGGGTGAATATGAAGGAGGCGGAGGGCGACCTCTGGTTCTGCACGCGGGCGGAGGCGGAGGCGAACGGTTTTCGGGCGCCGCGGCAGTAGTCGGGAGCGCACTTCATTTTGTGTAGTTGGCGTGGATGACGATCGGGCCGGGGCAGGATTCCGAGATTCATTACCCGTCGACATATGCAGAGACGCAGAATGCTTGCGTGATGAGATGAAAGTCAACGGGGCTTGGTCGCCAGGGACCGCGCCTGTTCACTGTAGTTTTCCCTTGTCATCGTGCGAGAATCGCATTCCATTTGGAGCCCGTGCCAGAATTCATCTGACTGCCCGAAATAGGCGCCGAAGAGAATCGACATGGCTGGTGTAATCGAACGCCTGCCATGAACAATTTCGTTGATTGCCCGTGGGGAGACACCGATGGCGCGAGCCATTGCGCTTTGCGTAATTCCCATTGGTTTGAGGTATTCCTCCAAGAGAATTTCACCGGGTGTAATGGGTGTATTCATAGGACTTCCGCCTAAATCTCAATCTGGTTTCGGGTGCTCGGGGAGTCACAGTGCATTTAGGATTTGCTGACCCCTGAAAGCCGCAGTACCAGCACAACGCAATTGACTTGCTGGTGGCTATCTTACCAAACATTGTCCAGATATCCGAGCTACTTTGCTTAACGTGATTCATCCCAGACTTTTCTCGTGTTTTCTCGCTGGGAGCGGATGAAATTATCGCGTTTCTGTCAATGGTAGTCCATGATGGCAACCCGCTCTGGGCCGGATTCAGTCCATCGGAAGACGATCCGCCACTGACTGTTAATGCGAATGGAATGAAAGCCCGCCAGGTCCCCCCTGAGAGCTTCTAAGCGGTTCCCTGGCGGAACGGCCAAGTCGGAGAGTTCGCGGGCTTGATTCATTTGTATCAGTTTTCTTAGCGCAACGCGCGCTATAGCGTTAAACCGGCGATTCCTTTCAGCAATAAACAGTTCTTCAGTGTCTTGGTCGGCAAAGGATTGGAGCACGTGGAGTATGCTTCCTGTTTCTTCTGAGTGCGCGAGTATCGTCTTCTGAAATTGCATCGAACTTCCTGAAGAAATGAATTCCCTTTTTATCCCATGTATACTCTATCCCTCGCATTCACCATTCCTTTCCTGGCCCTGGATCGCATCGACTCCGTCCTTTCGATCAACGCACGAAATCCAGGTACTCTCTGGTTTGGCTGCTTTGAGGTTTGCATCAGAGGTTGGGCGCTATCGTCCGGGCCACTCCTACCGGAGGCTTGACGTTTTTTGCCAGCGCCCTGGAAACATAATACAGCGAAGGCGGAACATACGTCTAACAAAGCGTTGATTCCCCGGACGAGGACAGGCGATGGCAGGGCAGGGAAAAATGTACGGCGTTGCGCTGAGGCGCCGCGAGGCGGGGATATGGCGGATCGACGGGGAGGGCGCCCACAAGGGGTTGAACTGCAGTGATCAGTGGGTAGTGGTCAGTGGGTGGCGTGGCGGGGGAAGGGCGAGTAATCGGCTGAGTCCTGGGAACCGCTTCTGTAGCCAACAGAAGCGGACTCCGTCCCTGAAATCACGCGACTTTCGCCGATTTGCCGCACCTGATATGATAGATGCATATTGCCATATCTGTCCGCTATCCTTGGGGGATAGCGGTGCGTTCGCTATGTAAGGAGAGTTTATTGCCGATGCGTATGAATTCGGGTTTTGCGCAACCTGTTCGCCAAACCGGCTTGAAGAGATCGATCGTGCGTGCGCTGGCGCTTTTTGCGGGCGCGCTGTTTCTGGCGGGCTGCGGGCTGTTGTCCAGCCCGGAGGCGACGCCCACGCCGACGCGCCCGATGGCGGCTGTTGTCCCTACGTTTACGTCTACGCCTGAAGGCGTGATGGCCGCGACAGAGTCGGGGGGCGGCGGTACAGCGCAGCAGGCGGCGCCGGCCGCGCCGCAGCAGCAGGCGCCGGCGCCGACCGATACACCGGCTCCCACGGACACGCCTGAGCCCACCGTGGCCCGCTTTACGGTGAAGACGGATATTGCAGCCGCGAACGTCAACGTACGGACGGGGCCCAGCACAGCGTTCGCCGTCATCGGTACCGTTGCCAGAGGGGCGCAGTTCGATATCAGCGGCAGGAACCAGGAATATACCTGGTTTCAGTTTTGCTGTGTCGCGGACCAGACGGGTTGGATTTTCGCTCAGCTGGTCAATGTGGAAAACGCGCATCTGATCGCGGTTGCCCAGAACATCCCGCCAACGCCGGTGCCGCCGACCGCGACGCCGGTACCGCCTACGGCGACTCCTGTGCCAGCCCAGGTAGACCACTGCGCGGGCATCGGCGGCGATGGCTGCAAGTTCTGGCTGCGGAATGTCGACCCTGCAGACAATGGCGGACATGAATTGAAGCTTCAGATCGGTTTCGTGCACGGCGGGGAAGATGACCAGGTTCAGATATATGGTGGTTACTTTGTTGAACTACAGAAGGACGGGGTCCAGGTACATGGGTTCGATCACAACACACGCGGCAAGGATGACGTCGTAGACGGCCCCCAGGGCAGAAAGTACCACTATAGCAAGGCAGTTCCCGCCGGCCAGTTGCCGAATCAGAGAGTGGCTGGCAACTATACGATCTGGGTTAAAGACGGCAATGGTGAGCGGGATAGCCAGAACCATACGTTCACCCTGCATGGAAACCAAGGCCATGTATGGCTGATTTTCGACCAAAACAGTAGATAGGGAGGCGGGGCGATTACGACTGGCGTTGCGCGACAGCGGCTGCCGACCTTTACAAAGGTAATCTACGGGCTGGGTGATTGGGGCGCGGCGTCGGCCTCGACGGCGCGCACCCTGTTCTGGTTCTACTTCACCGTCACGGTGGTGGGGGTGGATGTGGGCCTGGCCGGGGTCGCGTTCATCATTGGCCGCTTCTGGGACGGCGTCAACGATCCGCTGATCGGCATTCTGAGCGACCGCTTTCGCAGCCGGTGGGGGCGGCGGCGGCCGTTCATGCTGCTGGGCGCGCTGCCGTTCGGCGTCGGCTTTTTCCTCATGTTCAGCCCGCCCCCGTTCGAGGGGCATGTTGCCGCAGCCCTCTACTACGCGTTCATCTTCATCCTCTATGACACCGCCTTCACGATCGTCAACGCGCCCTACTCAGCCCTCACCGCGGAACTGACAGAAGATTATGACGAGCGGGCCAGTCTGGCCGGTTGGCGCATGGGGAACTCGATCTTCGTTGCGCTGCTGACAGCCGGACTGTTCAAGCTGCTGGCGGAGGGTCTGTTCGCAAGCTGGTTCAGCGGGCCGGACGCGTTGCGCAGCGGATACGCGGTGGCGGGCGCGCTGTGGGGGCTGATCATCGTCGCGTCGCCTCTGCTGGTGGTGGCCTTTATACGCGAGCCGGAGCGGGCGCTGCCAAAGGAGGAAGGCGGGCTTGACCTCATCGGCATCACCAAGGAGGTATTCGCCAACCGTCCATTCCGCATTGCGGCCACGATTTATGTGCTGGCGTTCAGCGCGGTGGACATCATCACCTCCGTGTTCGTCTGGTTCCTGATCTACTACATGCAGCTGAAGCCGCCGATCGACAGCCTGGTCCTGGCGGCTGTGCTGGGCGTCGCGTTCCTCTCGATGCCGTTGACGGTGCGGCTGATGCAGCGGTACGGCAAGAGCCGCACGTACATCCGCATGATGGTCTTCTGGGCGGCGGTGATGGCGGTCATCAGTCTGCTGCCGCCGGGGAATGCGACGCTGGTCCTGATCCTGGCGGCGTTTGCCGGAATCGGGTACGGCGCGGCCAACGCCACCCCCTGGGCGATCGTGGCCGACATCATCGAAGAGGACGAGTGGCACAGCGGTCAGCGCCGCGAGGGCGTCTACTCTGCCTATCTGGTCACCTTCCGCAAGATCGCCACGGCATTCGCGGTCGGATTCATCGTGCCGCAGACGCTGGCCGCGACCGGCTTCATCGAAGGCGCGGCGGAATCACAGCCGGCGGCGGCCGTGCTGGCTCTGCGTATCTTCATGGGCGCGGCGCCGGCGGTACTGCTGGTCCTGTCGATGTTCGCGGCGGCGCGGTATCCGCTGGACCGGGCGGCGCATGATGAACTGCGGCGCAAGCTCGCCTTGCGGCGGGCGGAAGAGGGGACGGCAGTGGCTGGTGGTCAGTGATTCGTGGCGCGTGATAGGCCTCGAACAGCGAGCGAAATAGCAACTCCTCGACAGTTTCATCCTCACGCAGTGGCTTAACAGGCCTTTTCCGAAACAACCAGACCGCCGCTCACTGAGCTGAACTGCCCTGCCTGGGCCTGCCGACCCCGTCCCCGTGCTTGTCGGACTGACATAACGGGCGGCACAAGGAGCAGGGACAGGTCAGTTTTCGAACCACGTTCCCTTTGTCGTTTTATTTCGCAGGCGGCTTACGAGCGTTTGCGCGTCCATTCCGTTTTGGCGGTCTTCTGCCTCACGGCAGCGGGGCGCGTCTCCGCGACGATACAGGCTTCCAACTGCGTGCGGAGTGCCTCAACATCCAGGCCACCGTGCGAGGCGATCATCACAATCTGCGTGCGGGGCGGCTCATCGCCCCATGCGTCGGCCAGCGTCAGGCTGGCGCGTTTGCCCACCATCTGCAGAATCATCCTGTTGCCCGGCATATCATGGAGCTGAATGATACCTTTTGCGCGGTAGATGGTATTGGGCAGTTCCTCGAACATCCCGCGTAGCGCTTTCAGCGACAGCGGTTTATCGGTCGTCCAACTCCAGGTGGTGAAGACCAGCGTATGGTCGGTATGTTCATGATGGTGGTGTTCGGCCTCATCGTGATCGTGTTCCTCATCCACGCCATGTACATGCACATCGCGCTCGGCACGCCGGAGCAGGCGTTCCGGCGCATACTTGCCCACACCGAGCACCAGTTCCAGCGGCGCCTGTCCGTACGTGGCCTCCAGGATGCGCGCTTCGGACACAGCGCGTCGAATCAGATCGGTTTTGATGTCCACTACGTTGAGAAACACCTTTCGCATCTTGATTCTCGGCGCAATCTGTCGCATCAGATCGCTCTTGATGTTTTCCAGTTTCTCCGACGTGACCAGATCGACTTTGTTCAGTACTACGATGTCCGCAACGGCGATCTGATCCAGCGCCAGCGCGGCGTTTTCTCCGTCCAGTGTCTGGACATTTGCGGCATCCACGACGACCAGAATGCTGTCGAGCTGCACCAGCGGTTTGATTTCAGGCGTCAGGAAGGTATTGGCGACAGCGATCGGATCGGATACGCCGCTGGTCTCGATGATGATGTACTCGGGGGGATCCTCACGCCGCAGCAGGTTGAGGGTTTGCTTCAGCAGGTCACCGCGAATTGTGCAGCAGATGCAGCCGTTGGACAGAGTGACCGTTTCGCCTTCGACACCGACGACTAACTGGGCGTCAATGTTTATTGCGCCAAAGTCGTTCACCAGCACTGCGATCTTCAGACCGTGATTGCCGTGCAGGATGTGGTTAAGCAGGGTGGTTTTGCCGGCGCCGAGAAAGCCGCTGAGAATCGTCACTGGCACGGGGAAAAGGTGGCTCTCCATATCAGGCGCACCTCTTTAATCGGGATTCATGATGTGCCGGGCAGCCGCTGGCGCAGCCATTCAGTGACGGTGCGCGTGATATATTCCCATTCTGATTTCGGGGCATTGACTGCGAGACAAGCTTCGATGCGCTGGTTCAGAGTGTCGCCGTCTACACTCCCTTCTGCGCCAATGACGACGAGCTGCGAGTGCGGCGCTGTATTTTCCCACTCATCCTGAGTTAAAGCCAGGCTGGCGCGTCTGCCTACTACCTGCAAAATCCCCTTTTGACCGGGGGCATCCGCCAGGAAGAAAATTCCTTTGGCGCGGTAGATCGTTTCCGGCAGGCGGTTGACCATCCGTTGCAGGGCGCGAAATGAGACAGGCTGCGAACTGCGCCAGCTCCAGGTGCTGAAAACCAGTGTGTGGTCGGTATGTGAATGGTGGTGATCGTCGTCTTCATGCTCATGTTCTTCCGATTCGGCATGAACATGAATATCGTGTGGCTGGCGGCTTGCCAAACGCTCGACTTCAAATTGACCCACATTCAACAGCAGTTCAAGCGGCACATCTGCTTGGGTTGTTTCGATGATGCGTGCCCGTGGGACGATGTCCCGGATGTAATCTCGCGCTGATTGAAGCTGTGCCCCGTTCACCAGATCGACTTTATTCAGGATGACGATATCCGCCATGCCGACCTGGTGGACGGACAGCGCCTCATGGCGCCGGTCGAGGCTCAGGATCTGTTCGGCATCCACCACGGTAAGGATGCTGTCAATCCGCACGCGCCGGGTCGACCGAAACGTAAGCGCGACTTCGAGTGGATCGGAGACACCACTGGTTTCAACCACGATATATTCGGGAGGTTGCGGGCGCTGGAGCAGGTCGAGTGTGGCTTTGAGGAAGTCGTCGCGGATGGTGCAGCAGATGCAGCCGTTGGCAAGGCTGATCGTGTCTTCCTCCATACCCACAACGAGCTGCGTATCGATATTGATGGCGCCAAAGTCATTCACCAGCACAGCCACGCGCAGACCATGCTCTGCATGAAGAATGCGGTTGAGCAGTGTGGTTTTCCCAGAACCCAGAAATCCGGTAATGATGGTCACGGGAATGGGTTGGAGATCAGATTTCGGGTTCAACACAGTTTCGCTTTCATTTTCATTTTGCTAATCCAAATGATACTCAGCACAGTGAACAGACCAGCGGGCATCACACTGCGGAAAGTCGACGACAACCTTTCGGCGCGTGCGCGACCTGTCACTCCATGACTTGCTCCCTTCGGCGCAGCTTTTTCGGAACCGTTCGCGCACCAAAGATTTGGCTGGTGGGATTGGGTTTTCCTTGCCATCTGTCCGGATCGAGACCCAGAATTCGACCTTTCTGGCGGGTGTGGTCTGAGGTCTTCTCGTCGATTTCGATGCCGTCCTTCTCTGGGATTAAAGAGGGTGAGGATCAGTTTCAGGAGCGAACTCTTGCCGGCGCCGCTCGGACCGACCAAGCCTACGAACTGGCCGGGATGCCGGTGCAGATTGATGTCATTCAGGACGTTAAAGCCGCCATCGCCGAATTTGACGCCAGTAAGTTCGATGAGTGGCTACACTTAGTCTTCCTTTGGCGGAGAGAATGAAGAGGAGTGAGGGGAGAGAGACCTATCTCCCCTTACTCCTTCTGCACGTTACTCTCCTGTTTTACTTCCTATTCGCTGTCGGGCACGTTGCCGACCACTACCCCATCCATCAGGGAGGGGTCACCCCCTAGCACGCTCGCCAGCGTCCTCATATTTTCCACCATCATACCGATGTAGGTGTGATCGGGGTCATCGGGCTCGCCGGGCAGGCCGTCGTCCAGCAGGGACCTGACGGTTACGCCGGTCTCGGACGCGATCTGGTCGATCACGTCATCGGGGAAGAGGATTGAGCCAAAGATTGCCGGCACGCCTTCCTCGCGCAGCTGGTCGATAAGCGCGGCCACCTCCTTGGCAGACGGCTGGGACGTATCGTTCGGCTGGATGGCGCCGATCACGGTATAGCCGTAGCGGATGGCAAAGTAGCCGAATGAGTCGTGATATGTGAGCAGCCGGCGATTCGATTCAGGAATCGTTGCCGTTGTGGCCTTGATGGCTTCGTCGAGAGCCAGAAGACGGGCAGTGTACTCGTTGAAGTTGCTCTCATAGTAGTCCCTGTTCTCCGGATCGAGGGCCGCCAGGCTGGCAAAGATGACCTCGGCGTAGCGCAGGGCGAAGTGCGGATCGAGCAGAAGGTGCGGGTCAGGCTCTCCTTCTTCGTCGTCGTGGCCGTCCTCTTCGGCGTGACCGTGTTCGTCATCGTCGTCGTGGTCGTCCTCTTCGGCGTGACCGTGCTCGTCATCGTCGTCGTGGCCGCCCTCTTCGGCGTGACCGTGCTCGTCATCATCGTCGTGGTCGTCCTCTTCGGCAGGACCATGATGATGCTCGACACCATAGAGGAGTTCGTCGGGAGCGGCCACGGCCACGGCCAGCTCGATGATCTCAGCCCCATCCTTCAGATTGGCCTCAGCCAGTCTCAACGTTGTCTCATCCAGGTGCATTCCGTTCACAAATATCAGGTCGGCCTGCGCCAGTCTCACGGCATCGGACGGCCTGGGTTCGAAGGTATGAGGGTCGGCGCCAGGCGGCATGATGGCGTCAAGGTCGATCTTATCGCCGCCGATGTTGTAGACGATACTTGCAAGCGGCAGAATTGAAACGACAACGCGCGGGCGCTCTTCCTCGGTGGGGGTGTCAGTTATTCCGGGCGCGACCGGGGTGCAGGCGACCAAGAGGATCATCAGCGTGAGGACCGATGACAGGATTCGAAGTGAGTGAAGCATCGGCAGGTACCCTTTCGCCAGGCTGGCGGCGTGTGCCCCCACAATTGGCGTCAGGCGCCGGCAGAGTTTCGGCAGTCGGTGCAATGCCCAAAAAATGAGACATGACTTACGTCGATCTCAAAGTCGTATTGGGAATCCATGGCCCGGCGAAAGGACCGCAAGACGCTGTGAGGCAGCTCGAGCAGGCTATCACAGGTGCGGCAGACGAGGTGGTGATGCGGTTCGGGGCCGGCCAGTTCGTAGGCGAGCCGGCCGTCGGCCATATGCACCATCGTCAGGATGCGCTGTTCTGTCAGAAAGTGCAGAACGCGGTAGACAGTCGCCCGGCTCAGCGTGGGAGCGGTGCGGTGTACATGGTCGTACACGGATTCGGGGGTGACATGCTCACCGAGTTGACAGACGGCGTCGAGGATTAGCTGGCGTTGGGGGGTTACCCGATAGCCAGATTTACGTAACCGCTGATTGATCTCTGTGGTATTGTGGGGCATGGTAACCCTATTTGTTGCGAATTTTCGCAGCAGGGCTACAGTTTAGCACTTGCCGTTGGCGGTGTCAACACCGGTTTCCCGTCAACTGCTTTCTCGCTTCCACATCTCTCTTGCTGACTGTACCATCTTGCCGGCGAGACAGAAAATCTCCATAGGCTCCACAGATCTCCTTCCGCGAGGGTCGTCTGCTGTTGACCGGACTTACTCCGTGTCCGGCACGTTGCGGGTGTCGATATGGTCCACCAACGAGCCGTCGCCGCCAAGCGTTTCGGCCAACGTCTTTATGTTTTGTCCCACACATTGATGTAGGCGTGCTCAGGGTCATCCGGTTCGCCGGGCAGTCCGTAGTCATCGAGCATTTCGATGGAGACGTCTGCTTCGCGGCTTATCTGCTCCGTGACCGATGACGGGGCAAAGGCGGCGCCATAGACGGCGGGCAACGCCAAACCCCGCAGCAGGTCAACGACCCCGCCCACGTTGTGTGTGGAAGGTTCCGAGAAGGCACTATCCCCGCGGGGACGGGGGACCACCTGGGGACTTTTCGAAACAGTACCTGGCATAGGACCCCGGTGGCTCGTGATCCGCGGTCGCTTGCGTCAGGCGTCCGTGCGTTCGATGTGGGCGCCGACGGCGCGCAGTTTTTCGTCCACGCGCTGGTACCCGCGATCGATCTGTTCGATATTGCCAATGAGGGTGCGGCCCTCGGCGCTGAGCGCGGCGAGGACGAGCGCCATGCCGGCGCGGATGTCGGGGCTGCTGACCTCCTGGCCGACGAGCCGGGACGGGCCGACGACGACAACGCGGTGGGGGTCGCAGACGATGATCTGGGCGCCCATGGCCACCAGTTTATCGACGAAATAGAGGCGGCTCTCGAACATTTTCTCGTGGATGAGGACTGTGCCCCGGGCCTGGCTGGCGACGACTACGGCCATGCTCATCACGTCGGGGGGGAAGGCGGGCCAGGGCGCGTCGTCGATTTTGGGGATGGCGCCGCCGAAGTCTGGTCGGACGCGCAGGTCCTGTTCGTCGGGCAGGACGAGCGTGTGGCCGGTGAGCGCGGCCTGGGGGTCCTCCTGCAGGCGCATACGCACGCCCAGCCGCTGGCAGAAGACCATATCCAACATACGCAGGTGGCCCGGGTCGACGTTGGCGATCCGCAATTCGCCGCGGGTGATGGCGCCGAGCCCGATGAAGCTGCCGACCTCCATGTAGTCGGGTCCGACGGTGGCTTTTGCGCCGTGGAGGCGATCCTGGCCGTGGACGAAGAGGGTATTACTGCCGATGCCTTCGATGGGGCAGCCCATGGCGACCAGGAGGCGGCACAGCTCCTGGACGTGCGGTTCGCTGGCGGTATTGCGCAGGGTGGTCGTGCCGTGGGCAAGTGAGGCGGCCATCACCGCGTTCTGGGTGGCAGTCACGGAGGCTTCGTCGAGCAGGATGTCGGCGCCGCGCAGTCTGCCTGGGGCGGTCAGTTCGAAGCGTCCGCTGGCGGGGCGGGCGAACGAGGCTCCGAGCTGCTCGAAGACCAGGAGGTGTGTGTCGATGCGTCGGCGGCCGATATCGTCGCCGCCGGCGGCTCCTTCGACATGGAAGGCGCCGCGGCGGGCCAGGAGCGGCCCCATCAGATTGAGGCCGCCGCGGATACGTCCGAAGAGCTGTGCGTCGGGCGCGTGTCCGTGCAGCCTGTCGGCGCGCAGCGTCAGCCGGCTGCCCTCTCTGCGCACGTAGACGCCCAACCCTTCCAAGATGGTGAGCATGGCGGCAACGTCGTCGATCTGGGGCACATTTTCCAGGATGACGGTTTCGTCGGTGAGAAGAGAAGCGGCGATGAGAGGAAAAGCGGCGTTTTTATTGCCGCTGATGCTGACAGTGCCTTCGATGGGTTGGCCGCCCTGGATAGCGAATGAGGCCATGCTTTCTCCTTTGGTCGTTGCGCGATGCGGACGTTGATTCGTGAATCACCCGGTCCCCGTGGAATCAGGGGGCGGCTGCATGATGAGCGCTGGCGAACACGGGCGGACCTGCCCCGTTCCGGCCGCAGAAGTCACGGTCCAAACCCCTGTCACAGGGGTCACAGTTCAATCAATTGTAGAACGGTCTACCCTTCCCGTCTAGTTTGTTTCCGGGACGGGGGGAACTGCGGGGGAAGGGCAGGGGAAGGGCGGGGGAAGGGCGAGTCGTCCGCTGAATGCTGGGGACGCTTTTCCCGGTCGCCCCAGATCTGGACGGCACTTTTTCGGGGGGGGTTGGGGCGCGGGGGCGGAAATGGCGTTCCCGTTCGTCCATTTCAGGCTTGTGTGGTAAAATTACTCAGATGAATTGCGCCGCTGAAACACTGTTTTGGAAATGGAATTGAGATGGGTTTGGCAGGCCGAACCGGGAAGCGTTCGTGGGCATTATAGACAGTATTTCAACCGGCTACCGCTTTGTCAGCCAGCGTCCCGGGCTGTTGCTGTTGCCGCTGTTGCTGGATGCGCTGCTATGGGTTCTGCCCCGTTGGAGCATTGGCCCCCTGTTGGGGCGGCTGGCCGATTTCTACACCGGTCTGGCCGAGGATCCGGAGCTGGCGGAGGGGAGCCCGTTTGCCCTGGACCAGATGGGAGAGATCCTGGAGATTTTCGGCCAGACGAGCAATCTGGCCCAGTTTCTCGTCAATGGGCTCCTGTATCATGTGCCGAGCCTGCTGGCGACGCTGCCCAACATAAAGGAGACGCACCCCAGCATTGAGATCGATTCGATTGGCTCCGCCGGTCTGCTGTCTCTGCTTTTTGGATTGGCGGGTCTGTTGATCGGGGCGACCTATATGAATCTTCTGGCGCAGAATCTGCCGATCGGCGAGGGGCAGAAGGCGCTCTCGCTGAACATTCTGGCGGGGCGCATTGTACGCCACTGGCTGCGGACGATCGGGTTCCTGATTCTCTTCGGCCTCGGCCTGTTGATGATCTACATTCCCGGGGTGATCGGTATCACTGTGCTGGCGCTGATCAGCCCGGTGCTGGGGTCGGGGGCGCTGTTCCTGTTCGCCGGTCTGATCGTGGTGATCCTGCTCTATCTTTATTTTGTCTCGACAGCCCTGGTATTGGACGATCTGGCGATTGGGCACGCGGTGCGCCGCAGCATCTTCCTGGTGCGGAGGAACTTCTGGACGACCGTCGGGTTTGTCCTGCTGACGACGTTGATTTCGACCGGTATGGGGTTGCTGTTCCGCCAGATTACCCAATGGCATACGCTGGGGGTGGCATTCGCCACCTTGGGGAACACCTTTATCGGCACGGGGTTGGCGATGTCACTGCTGGTCTTTTACCGGACGCGCATCCTTGCGATGCAGCAGGGAGAAACGGTTGGCATTGCCTGACCACTTTGTCGGGGCGAACAGAGCGTCGCCGACATTACCAGCTCCTCTAACGGCGACAGCGGTCGGCCCGGCTTGACGACGAGCCCAGGCACGGGTGACCGCAGTCAGCGATAGCACGATAGCATACGATAGCAGAATTGCAGCGACACTGCAGTGGCGACACTGCGGTACCGATGATGCGGTGGGGTTGCGCGCCCAATGGCGGGCCGCGGCTTTGCCTGAAACGACCGGAGGTTTACGTGGCAGAGAAGATGAATAAGCAGGACTTTGTCTATGGCGCCGACCAGATTCAGGTGCTGGAAGGCCTGGAGGCGGTGCGGAAACGGCCCGGCATGTACATTGGCGGGACGGATACGAAAGCCCTGCATCACATGGTGTATGAGGTGGTGGATAACGCCATTGACGAGGCGATGCAGGGCCGCTGCGACAAGATCGTGGTTACGATCAACAAGGATGAGAGCGTCACCGTGGAGGACAACGGCGCGGGCATCCCTGTGGGCACGCAGAAGCAGACCGGGATGCCGGCGTTGACAGTGGTGATGACGAAGCTGCACGCGGGCGGCAAGTTCGGCGATGTCGGCTACAAGGTGTCGGGCGGGCTGCATGGCGTTGGCGTGAGCGCGGTGAACGCGTTGAGCACGTGGATGGAGACTGAGGTCAAGCGGGACGGAAAGGTCTGGCGGCAGCGTTTCAATCGCGGTGTGCCTGTGACGGATGTGGAGGAAGTGGGCAAGTGTAAGCGCGACGAGACGGGCACCATCCAGCGTTTTCTGCGTGACGATACGATTTTTGACGTTCTCGAATATGACTGGCAGACGCTGGTAACCCGATTTCGGGAGATGGCGTTCCTGACGCGCGGGATTGATCTTCATTTTGTCGATGACCGCGGGGAGGAGCCGCGCGAAATCAGCTTCTATTTCGAAGGCGGCGTGCAGACTTTCGTGCGCTATCTCAACAAGAACCGCACCGTTCTGCACGAGCCGATCTACGTTGACCTGCAGGTCGAGTCAACCCACGTGGAGGCGGCCATCCAGTACACGGACGGCTACAATGAGTCGATCTTCGCCTTTGCCAACACGATCAACACGCCCGACGGGGGCACCCATCTGACCGGCCTGCGCGCGGCGCTCACGCGGCAGATCAACGACTATGCGCGCAAACAGGGGATTCTGAAGGACAATGATCCCAACTTCAGCGGGGATGATACGCGCCAGGGGATGACCGCCATCATCAGTGTCAAAGCTGTGGAGCCGCAGTTTGAGGGGCAGAACAAGCTGAAGCTGCTCAACAACGAGGTGCGTTATCACGTTGAGACGGCCGTGGCCGAGGGCATCAACAGCTGGATGGAGGAGAACCCGCGCGACGCCAGGCGGATCACCGACAAGTGTCAGGTGGCCTTC
This sequence comes from Caldilineaceae bacterium, assembly GCA_022824025.1. GTDB lineage: Bacteria > Chloroflexota > Anaerolineae > Caldilineales > Caldilineaceae > Bin5. The sequence goes on along the minus strand of JAJEBF010000052.1, from coordinate 63,343 downwards.
CGGGCTCGCGAGGCGGCCCGCAAGGCCCGGGATCTTGTGATCCGCAAGAGCGCGCTGGAGAGCATGACCCTGCCCGGCAAGCTGGCGGACTGCTCCAGCCGCGATCCGAACGAGAGCGAACTGTACATTGTTGAGGGTGACAGCGCTGGCGGCAGCGCCAAACAGGGCCGTGATCGGCGATTTCAGGCGGTATTGCCGTTGCGGGGCAAGATCCTGAATGTGGAACGCACTAGTCTGGACAAGATTTTGGGAAACAAGGAGATCCAGTCGCTGATCACCGCGATGGGGACCGGCGTGGGCGATGATTTTGCCGTCGACAACCTGCGTTACAACCGGATCATCGTGATGACGGATGCGGACGTGGACGGCGCACACATCCGCACGCTGCTGCTGACGTTGTTTTTCCGGTATATGGGGCCGCTGGTGGAGAACGGCCATCTGTACATTGCGCAGCCGCCTCTGTACAAGGTGCAGATCACCGAACGCCAGAACGGCAAGGCAAAGCGGTCGGAGCAGTATGTGTACAACGACAATGCTCTATCGCAGATCCGGCAGGAGATGGGCACGGAGAACATCAAGCTGGAGCAGCGGTATAAGGGGTTGGGGGAGATGAACCCGGAGCAGTTGTGGGACACGACGATGAACCCGGAGTTTCGGACGCTGCTGCAGGTGAATGTGGAGGATGCGGCGGAGGCGAACCGCACCTTTGACATGCTGATGGGCAGCAGTGTGCCGCCCCGCCGCCGGTTCATCCAGACGCACGCCCACGAGGTGCGTAATCTGGACGTATAGTTGCGGCGAGGTTGTAGAAGAAGAGAGAGGGCCCGACTGCATGGTCGGGCCTTTTTTGGTTTAGTTTTTATGTGAACACCGGTGGCTGACGGACAGTGGCGGGCAGAGGAGTCGCTAGGCAAATCAGTGAAAAGGGGTATGGGGACGATGGATTTCAGGCGGTATCAGACGGAATCGCGCAAGACATGGAGCCTGGTGCGCACCGATCACGCGATCGTGTATCCGACGCTGGGGCTTGTGAATGAGGCGGGAGAGGTGGCGGGCAAGATCAAGAAGATTTTTCGTGACAAAGAGGGTGTCATCTCGGGGGACGACAGGGCGGCGTTGAAAGACGAATTGGGTGATGTGCTCTGGTATTTGACGCAGATCTGCACGGAGTTGGACCTGTCGTTGGAGGAGGTGGCGGAGCAGAATATTACGAAGCTGTTCGACCGGTTGGAGCGGGGCGTTATCGGCGGGGAGGGGGACGTGCGCTGATTTCGAGAAGTGAGAAACACTGGGAGTGAGGGGTGAGAGAACTTCACGAAAGTCTCTCACACCTCACTTCTCTTCACTCTCTTCTTGCGGTTAGAGGTAGTCGCGCAGGCGGCGGCTGCGGCTGGGATGGCGCAGCCGGCTGAGGGCCTGGGCCTCGATTTGGCGGATCCGTTCGCGTGTTACGCCGAACTTTCTGCCGACCTCTTCGAGCGTATAGTTGTAGCCGTCGACCAGTCCGAAGCGGAGTTGCAGGATACGCACTTCGCGCGGTGTCAGGCTCTGGAAGATTTCGTCGATCACCTCGCGCAGGATCTGACGGCCGGCGGAATCCTGGGGGCTGTCGGCTTCTTCGTCCTCGATAAAGTCGCCCAGGTAGCTGTCTTCTTCCTCACCGACGGGCATTTCCAGGCTGAGAGGCCGCTGGCTGACGCGCATGATGTGTTCGACCTTGCGCGGGGTTACGCCCAGTTCTTCGGCGATTTCTTCGGTGGTTGGGTCGCGGCCCAGTTCCTGCACGAGCTGCCGGCTGGTGCGGGTCAGGCGGTTGATCTGTTCGTACATATGCACTGGGACGCGAATTGTGCGGCCCTGGTCGGCGATGGCGCGTGTGACTGCTTGCCGGATCCACCAGGTGGCGTAGGTGCTGAACTTGTAGCCCCGGCAGTAGTCGAACTTATTGACCGCGCGAATGAGGCCGATATTGCCTTCCTGGATCAGGTCCAGGAAGGGGACGCCGCGTCCGACATACTTTTTGGCGACGCTGACGACGAGGCGGCTGTTGGCCTTGATCAGGTGTTCTTGCGCGGAGCGGCCGTCGCGCACCAACCAGAGCAGTTGTTCGCGTTCTTCCCATTCCACCTGTTCATGATCGAGCCGGTGGCGGGAATCGCGGCCGGCCTCCATGCGTTTGGCGAGGTCGACCTCTTCGGCGGCGGTGAGCAGCGGGACGCGGCCGATTTCCTTGAGGTAGAGGCTGATGGAGTCATCGATTTCGATCTGGCTGAGATCGAATTCATCCTCAGTCACATTGTCGGCGGGGTCTTTCTTTTCTCCGGTGGTCAGGTCCTCTTTGGCCTGTCCGACGGAGATGCCCTGATCGAGGAGGGATGCAAAGATGTCATCCAGTTGTTCGATATTATTTTCGGCTTCGGGCATAACTTGCAGCACTTCATCGTAGCTGACAAAGCCCTTTTCGCGACCGAGTTTGAGCAGATGGGCGAGGGTCTCTTGCGGACTGGAGAACTGCAAGTGGGCAGGCGCCGCGCCATTTTGGGGCGTGGATATCTTTGAATTCCCGTTGCGTCCCTGCGTCTGTTCTTGTTTCGGTTCCTTGGTCAAGAGCATTTCTTCAGCCATCGTCACCCCTTTTGTGAATGAAAGTTACGCTGAGCGCGGTTGGCCGGACACGAGGCGGCCAGGCGTCGTCGTTGGCGCGTAGCGATATACAAGTGAAGGTCAATTTACCATTGGGCGATGCGTCTCTACCGTAGAGTGCATCTCAAATGGCCCAACTACGATTGGGGCGAATCGTGTGGGGGTACCTTTCGCGCGCGGCCCCTGCCAACTGCATGCGAAAGGGTTATGCTGGGAGTTTGAAATCCCAGATGCGATCTGTTTGCCCGAACTGACGGGTACAGGTCGGGCACTGGAGCTGTTCCGGGCCAGCGGCAACCAAGGGATGGGTTGCGCAGGCTGGGCAGCGGAACAGCAGGGCTGGGCTGGCGTCGCCCGTGCTTGCTTCAGGTTGCGGTTGTTCTGCGGCGTCTGGGGCAGCCGCGCGTACGAAGACGCTGGGCGCAAGGGGGAATTTGCCGCCGATGCGAAAGAGGCGGCTGTCCAGACGGGCGAGCAGATTGGCCGGGATATTGTTTTTGAGCGCTGGCAGACGGAAATGGGAAGCGCCGAAGCGTTTCTCCACGTGCAGGCCGGCATTCTTGAGTTGCGCGGCCATCCATCCGGGATGAAAGTCAAAGTTCATGGCGACGAATTCGAGCGGCGTTGGGTCAAAGGGTGACCAGGGCTGTTTTCGAGTGAGCCAGCGCAGGACGGCTTTCAGGTTGCGTTTGTTGGCATATTCGAGTACGGCGGCGCTACGTTGATGCAGGAGCGGCTGCAGCTGGTTGAGCGCGGCGGGCACATCGGCGAGATGGTGCATCACGCGCACCATGACGAGGGAGTCGAGCGTGCCTTTGGCGAGGGGCATCTGGTACAGATTGCCTGCGACGAAGACAAAGCGGTTGTCGTGACCCCAATTGCGCACTGCGTCGGCCAGCATTGTCCGGCTGTAGTCGAAGAGCACGATTTGGTCGTAGCCGAGGTAAAGATCGGCGAGGCGGCCAAATCCGGCGCCGATTTCGGCGATGCGGCCGCCTTGCGCGGGCAGGAGGCGTTGGAGGGCGATGCGTTCGACGGCATCCTCGTAATCGCGTCCCTGGCCTTCCCAGAAGTCCTGGCGGTAGCCGCTGCCTTCGTAGTCGATCACAGGGATGCTGGCTGGCGCGGCGGCATGGGCCTTGTTATTCGGCTTTTCGATTGCTGCGCAGTTTGCTGCAGCCAGGTTGTTTGCCGACATGCGGGCCACTCCGGGTGATCGGGAATCCAGTATTGAAGGATTCCGGCCGTCAGAAGGATTTTGGCGCAACGATGTGTGCGCCGCGTCCGCCTTTCTTCTGGCGCATCCTGTTATAGGGACGGATGCGAGGCGGCAGATGTTTCATGTGAAACATCCACAGGGTCTGGTGTTGAGAAATCTGAAATAGAGTCTGCGCCCCCGCGCGCATTCCTACAGTATAGCACGCGGATTGGGCATTTTCAATACCCTATCTGGTTTTTCGGTTGCGAAATGTTTGCAATCCACCCTTGTGGTCGCCTCCCAGTTTGGGGTTTTTGCTTAAATCGGCGGCGCAGCCACAGTTCTGGTGAATCAGTTTGCTGTCTCGGCGCCTCCCACATACAATAGGCTGGGCTGATCGCAGTGTTTATGTTGCACGTCGTTCTGGCGCCTGTCGTTGCCGGGCAGGGTCCTGGCGGTCTGGTTGGGGCGCGGCGGCGTTGAGGCGCCGGTCGCGTGAGGAATCGCGCAGGGTTCGCGGAGCAATCGTAAAATTTCATACTGAGGAGAAGAGAAATGGCGGATGTGGCATATCGTTCGAAAGTGCGCATCGAGCGGGTGAAAGGGCCGTTGCGCAGGGCTTATCTGCCGGCGGAAGAGGGGCCTACCAAGTTTGGCGTCCAGTCGGAGGTGGCTGAGCATTACGGCGTGGACACAGCCGTCCACGAGCCTCATGCCACGACGCTTGATTATGTCACGGCAGCGACCGGCGGCTGACTGACCGGCACCTTCGGGGGCGCGCTGGAGGCGCGCAAGATACCTGCGGGCGAGGGCTACCTGACAGCCGACGTGGAAGCTGAGATCGAAAAGGACGGCAATGTACTGGTGATCAAGCGGATTCACGCCGCCTATACACTGAAAGTGGCGCCTGATCAGCGCGAGACTGCGGAACGGGTGCACGGGTTTCATGCGCAGTTCTGCCCTGTGGCGCGCAGTCTTGAAGGCAGCATCGATATTTCCACCGAGCTGCGTATGGTCGACCTCGATTGACATTGCGGTTTCGATTGTATTTTTGACCTGTTTTTGGGGGCGTATCGAATGCATTTCGGATGTGAAGGCGTTTGACAGCGCAAGGGGCGCGTGCTAGACTGTCTGTGAGATTGACTCTTCACACTGAAGAAGCAAGCATGAAGCCAACCAGTGACAGCAGTACCCAGTTGAGGAGGCGTGCCCGCCAATAGCCAGACATCCGTCTGGGCATTTGCGCGTGGGCCGGGTTTCCTCAGCGGGAATCAGCCGATTGCAAAGCTCCCCGGACGGGGGGCTTTTTTTGTACTGCGCGCGTAGAGGGCCGTTGCGGCGCGTTCGGCATTGCCGCATTCGACAGACCTGGGCTGCCGGGGTGCATTCGGGGGGACGGGTTCCGAGTGGGCTCGACAAGCGCAACAATTGTATCAGGATGCGACCCTTACATAGATTGAGATCGGGAGACAGGAGATGAAAAAGGCAGGAATCGCCGGCGCGACAGGCTATATCGGATACGAGTTGATCACTTTGATTCACCGGCATCCGGAGCTTGAGGTGGGCTGGCTGACGAGCGAGCGCAATGCAGGCAAGCGCTTCAACCAGGTATTCAGCACGCCGTGGGACTACACGTTGATCACGCTGGAGGATGCTTATCTGCGCGCTGATGCGGTGGATGTCGTTTTTCTGTGTTTGCCCCATGCGGAGTCGATGGAGGCGGTGAAACGCTTCTATGCCGCGGGCGTGCGCGTAATCGACCTGAGCGCGGACTTTCGTTTGAAGGATGTGGAGGTCTATAAGCGCTGGTACGGCATTGAACACAGCGCGCCGGAACTGTGCGCCGAGGCCCGTTACGGGCTGTGCGAGCTGTACCGCAGCGAGCTGGGCGGGGCCCGGTTGATCGCCAATCCCGGCTGCTATCCCACCAGCGTCAATCTGGGGCTGTACCCGCTGGCCAAGGCGGGCTGGCTGGGAGAGCGGGTGATCATCGACAGCAAGAGCGGCATATCGGGAGCGGGCCGCAAGACGAACCTGACCTACCAGTTTGTGGAAGCCAACGAGAACATAACGCCTTACAACGTGGGGCACCGGCACCGGCATATCTCCGAGATGGAGCAGGTGTTGGGCGCGGCCAACGGAGAGGGGCGCGGCCACAGGTTTTTGTTCACGCCCCATCTCTTGCCGGTGAACCGGGGCATCTTGAGCACGATGTACGTGGACGCGGCGGCAGGGGTGACAGAGGAGCAGATTCGCGAGCTTTACGCGGAGAACTACAGCGGCGAACCGTTTGTCCATCTGTTGCCGGCGGGCGAGCAGGCCAGCCTGGCGCACACGGTGGGCACCAATCGCTGCGCAATCGGCATCACGCCGGCGGACCCGCAAATGCCGGACAGCGGCGAGTATGTGATCACGGCCTCGATCGACAATTTGATCAAGGGCGGCAGCGGGCAGGCGGTTCAGAACTACAACATCGCCGTGGGATTGGACGAGACAGCGGGCCTGCAGTAGCTCTCATCGGGGGGCGTCGACAGCGTTCAGTTTTCGGTATCCGCCCGCAACCCGTTAGACTGGATCTGGCAGGGGGCGGCAGGCAGTCCTCTGCAGACATGGACATCGCCGGGGAAGCCGAAAACGAGTGGAATCTGGTCGGGGGTTGAGCGAACGGGAGACGTCGGTTTTCCTGGAGGGCAGGATCTCGGTGGCGGCGGCGCTGCGTTCTCCGTATCGTCATGTACGCCGTGTGTTGCTGCGCGAAGGCCGGCAGGACCGGGGGATGCGCTGGCTGGGACACAGGGCGCGGGAGGCGGGTGTGCCGGTTGTCCTGGTGGGGGCGTCGGAGATTGACGCCGTGACCGAGGGCAGATCCCACGGGGGCATTGCGGCCGAGGCGGGTGAGCGGCGTTTTGTTCAGTTGGAGGAGTTGCTGCCTGGCGGGTGTCGCGCGGCATTTGTTGTGATGCTGGATGGGATAGAAGACCCGTTCAACTTCGGTCAGGCGTTGCGCGCGCTGTATGCGATGGGCGCGCACGGGGTGGCGCTGCGGCCCCGCAATTGGATGAGCGCGGCGGCAACGGTGGCGCGGGCTTCGGCGGGGGCGTCGGAGTTGATGCCGCTGGCGGTGGCGGAGACGGTTGCCGAGGCGGCGGCGTTCTATGGCGAGCGGGGGCTGGCGGTTGCGTGCGCCCAGAAGGAGGACGCGATCCCGGTGGATGAGGCTGATCTGAGCGGCCCGCTTTTTCTGTTGATTGGCGGCGAGAAGCGGGGCGTAACCCGTTCGTTTGCGAGGCAGGCCGATTTGCGTTTGCGGATTCCGTACGACCGGGGTGAATATGAACCGTCTCTGGGCACGACTGCGGCGGCGGCGACGCTGGCATACGAGGTAATGCGGCAGAGGAAGGCGGCGCGGGTGGACTTCCGCGCCTGAGGGATACTTTGGCCGCTTTTGATCCGCGAAGGAGCGCCAAGGAACACCTGAACACCTCTTTGTCCGCGCAGGGACGCGCAGTGGTTTGTGGGTGGCGGGGACGGTCGTTTTTTGACACATTTGGGATGGCTTTTTCTATATTGTTAATGAACCCAAGTCTGTGACGAGGCATTTTTATGAAACTGAGTGAATCTGATCCGCTTACCGTTGACCTGGCCGGGGAGAAGGGGCGTCATGTGGTCGTTCTCAAGGTCGGTGGAAATGAGTTGGACGACGAGACATTCCTGTTTGGCCTGGTGCAGGCGGTGAAGAGCCTGCGTCAGGACGGCAGGAGTCCGATCATTGTGCATGGCGGCGGCAAGACGATTGCAGATTTCCAGAAGCGGTTGGGGTTGGAGCCGCGTTTTATCGAGGGGCTGCGGGTGACGGATGAGGAGAGCCTGGACGTGGCGGAGATGGTGCTCAGCGGCCTGATGAACAAGCGGATTGTGCGCCAGCTTGTGAAGGAGGACGTGCGGGCGGCTGGCATCAGCGGGGTCGACGACGGCACGGTTTTTGTCGAGAAGATGTGGCATCCGCTGGGCGATTTGGGCCGGGTAGGCGAGGTGCAGGATGTCGACGCGGGGCTGCTGACAACGCTATTGGAGGCAGAGATTGTGCCTGTGATCAGCCCGATCAGTGTGGGCGCGTATGACGGCCTCAGCTACAATGTGAACGCGGACCATGTAGCGGCGGCGGTTGCGGCTGCGCTGGGCGCGCTCAAGCTGATCTTTGTCAGCAACGTTCCCGGTGTTTTGATTGCCGGGCGGGTTGTGCGGGGCATCACGGCCGGTCAGTGCGAGGAGTGGATCGCGGAGGGGAGCATCAGCGGCGGCATGGTGCCGAAGGTCAGGAGCGCGGTAGACGCGGTCAGGCGCGGGGTTACACAGGCGGTCATTACGAATCTGGCCGGTGTGCAGGAGGACGGGGGCACTGCGGTGGCGAGTGGATAGTGACGGCGCTGGCGCCCCAACGGCGAGAAGAGAGTGCGGAGAGAGAGACAGCCTGGCTTGCCTCAGGTTGGGCGGCTGGCGGGAATGTTGAGTGGTTCGCGAATCATATAAGACGCATCAGGAGGAGAAAGTGAACGCAGCGGAAATCATTCAGGACGAAAAGGATTATGTGCTTGGCGTATTTGGGCGGCCCCCGTTTGTGCTGACGAAGGGCGAGGGCTGTACGGTGTATGACAGCACGGGCAAGGCCTATCTGGACCTGGTGGCCGGCATCGCGGTGAACGTTCTTGGTTACAGCGACGCGGAGGTGGATCAGGCGATCAAGGAGGCTGCCTCCAGCGGCATGTATCACACGAGCAACCTGTACCACACTGAGCCGCACACGAAGCTGGCGAAGAAGCTGTGCGAGACCAGCTTCGCGGACAAGGTGCATTTCTGTCTGTGCGGGGCCAGCGCGAATGAGGGCGCGTTCAAATTCGCCCGCCGGTACGCCCGCGAGCACGGGCACGAGGACAAGTATGAGATTCTGGCGTTCAGCGACGCCTTCCACGGGCGGCTGTTCGGGGCGCTGGCGGCCACGCCGCGGGAGAAGTACCAGCAGCCGTTCGAGCCGCTGATGCCGGGCGTGCGGTTCGCCAAGTTCAACGACCTGGATGACGCGCGCGCGCAGATGAGCGACAAAGTATGCGCGATCATCGTCGAGCCGATCCAGGGGGAAGGCGGCATCAACCCGGCGACGCCGGCGTTTTTGCAGGGGTTGCGGGACCTGGCGGACGAATACGAAGCGCTTCTGATCTTTGACGAAGTGCAGTGCGGCCTGGGGCGCAGCGGCGACCTGTGGGCGTACCAGGGATATGGCGTTGAGCCGGACCTGATGAGCGCGGCCAAGCCGCTGGCGGGCGGTCTGCCGATCGGCGCGATTATGATGAAGCAGAAGGTGGCGGACACGATCCATGCCGGCGATCATGCGAGCACCTTTGCCGGCAACCCTTTCACCACGCACGTGGCATCGACGGTGGTAAACCGCGTGTCGCAGCCGGAATTTCTGGCCGACGTGAAGGAGAAGGGCGAATATCTGATGGAGCTGCTGGCGGAGCTGAACAGTCCGCACATTCTCGAGATACGGGGCCGAGGGTTGATCGTCGGCATCGAGTTGGATATCGAGGCAGGGCCGTTGATGGAGAAGGGGTACGAGGCGGGACTGCTTCTGTTGAGCGCGGGGGACAAGATTTTGCGTTTTGTGCCGCCGCTGACGATCAGCAAAGAGGAACTGGCCCAGGCGGTGTCGAAGCTGGGCGCGATTTTGCAGGAGATGTAGCGCCGGCAACCGGTGGTCAGTAGTCAGTGGTCAGTGAACTTCGCTCTTTGCGACGTTCCTGGCCGCTGGCGGTGGGGGCGATGAACGAGATCCGAATACAGCCGGCCGTTGAAAAGGATATTGGGAGCATTGCTGCGCTGGTGAATGGTTTTGCGGCGGAGAACCTGATGCTGCCGCGGACGGAGGAGAGCATTCTGCAGTCGTTGCCGGACTGGCTGGTGGCCGCTGCGGACGGTTCTCAGCTGCTGGGATGCGGCTCTCTGGTGGCTCTGACCGAGCAGTTGGTGGAGATACGTTCGCTGGCGGTTGCGTCGGAGGGGCAGGGCAAGGGCATCGGCCGGCGGATCGTGCAGGAGCTTGTGCAGATGGCGGCTGCGCGCGGCTATGCCCAGATCTGCGCGCTCACCCTGGAGGAAGGGTTCTTCGAGAAGCTCGGTTTTGAGGTGGTGGACCGTTGGAGCATCAGCCCCAAGCTGTGGCAGGACTGTATCTACTGCCCCAAATTTCACCACTGTGACGAGGTGGCGGTGGCGCGCAGTCTGACCGACACCCCCATCAGTCAGAGTCAGTCTGTCCAGACTGCGGCTTCGCCTCTGCTCAAGTGGCAGGCGTGGCAGCCCCTGAAGCTGGCCTACAGGCATTCAGACAGAGAGACGGGAACAGTGAACCGCAATCCGATCCAATTGCACGGGAGATCATCGTCCGGGGAGGTGGAGGCGTGAGGGCAACGCTTGCTCTGGCCAATGGCCGCATCTTTGCGGGCGAAGGGTTCGGCGCGCGGAGGACCGTGGTGGGGGAGGTCGTCTTCAACACCAGTCTGACCGGTTACCAGGAGGTGTTGACCGATCCTTCGTACCGCGGCCAGATGGTGTGTATGACGGTGCCGCATGTGGGCAACACGGGGGTGAACCGCGAGGACGTGGAGAGCGACCGGCCGCAAGTGACGGCGTTCATCGTGCGCGAGGTAAGCCCGGTTGTGTCCAACTGGCGCGCGCATGAGAACCTTGGGCGCTATCTTGCGCGGCACAACATACCGGGCATCAGTGAGGTGGATACGCGCGCGTTGACGCGGCTGCTGCGTGAGGAGGGGGTTCTGCACGGCGCGCTGTGCACTGACGGCAGCCGCACGGAGGCTGAGCTGATCGAGCTTGCCCGCAGCTGGGAAGGGCTGGACGGCCGCGACCTGGTGCAGGAGGTAACGTGTGAGGAACCGTTTTACTGGCTCGCGGGGACGGACGGCGCATGGACGCCGGTGGCATCGGGCGATGTTGCGCCGGGCCCGTGGGCGGGCGGCGCGGGGCAGGCCGCTCCGCTGGTGGTCGCGTATGATTTCGGCATGAAGCACAACATATTGCGCCGCCTGGCCAGCCACAATCTGCGGGTGGCGGTTGTGCCGGCAGATACGCCCGCCCAGGAGGTCCTGGAGCTCGATCCCGACGGGATCTTTCTGAGCAACGGGCCGGGCGACCCGGCCGGCGTACCCTATGCGGCCAGTGCGGTTGCCAGGTTGCTGGAGAGCGGGCGGCCGATGTTTGGCATCTGCCTGGGGCATCAGATCATCGGCCTGGCGCTGGGGGCGGAGACATTCAAGCTGAAGTTCGGCCACCATGGCGGCAACCAGCCGGTCAGCGACGTGGACAGCTCGAACATCCAGATCACGGCGCAAAATCACAACTACGCCGTTGACCAGGAGACGCTGCCCGAGAACGTGGAGATCACGCATCTCAATCTGAATGACGGCACGCTGGAGGGGATGCGGTTGACGGACCGGCCCGTCTTCTGCGTGCAGTATCACCCGGAGGCCAGCCCCGGGCCCCACGACGCGGACCTGCTTTTCGCCCGCTTTGCGCGGACGGTGCACCAGTACCACGCGGACAGACGAGAACCGGGCGGAGAGCGGTCGACGGCGCGCGATTTCGCGACCGGCGGCTGAGAAACCCGGGAAGGCTGCGTTTACTCTTCGGTTGGCGCCGCGCTTTGGCGCAGACTGCCAGATTCGGTCAGGTGAGCCAGCAGCTTTTTGCGGTTTTCTCTACTCCGCTCTTCGGGCGTCATCTTTTCCCACTTCTCTCGCTGCTGTTGCCGTCTTTCCTTCTCCTCCGGATCGAGGCCGGCAACGTCGTTCAGTCCCTGTCCCTGCGCTGCGATCTCCATATTGTCCGGGATATCTTGCCCGGCGTTGTCCATCACCTCTGCGGAGACGTAGATGGGGCTGTTTGTGTGCAGGGCCAGCGCGATTGCGTCGCTGGGCCGGGCATCGATGGCGGCGGTTTCTCCGGCGTTGTGGACTTGGACTGTGGCGAAGAAGGTCTCATTCTTCAACGCGGATACCGACACTGACTCGATGCGCGTGCCTGTCTTTTCCAACAGATGGGCCATGAAGCTGAAGGTCATCGGCCGCACGACCTCTTTCCCCTGCAATTTGAGAGCGATACAGTCGGCCTCGTATGGTCCGATCCAGATCGCCAGCAGGCGGCGCCTGCTTTCATTGGTAAGCACCAGTATTCTGTGCTCGCTTTTCTGGTCAGGCACGACGATATCAAGCACGGTAACGGGGATCATTTCTTTGCTCCTGGTCTGTTCGGCAACGGTTGGTTTTTGGTACCGTTCGATGAAATCTGAATGCAGCTGTTCACGCAGTTTGCGGCGGGACTTGTGCAGGCGTCCTTTGACCGCGGGCACGCTTATCTGCAGGAGAGAAGCGACTTCGCGCACGCTCAGCTGCTCGAAGTAGTAGAGCAGGACAGCATCGCGGTTGGCGGGTGACAGTTGGGCGACCGCCGCCAGGATGAGGCGGTGTGTTTCCCGGGCCTCCGCGGCTTCATGCGGCTGTGGGGCGCTGTCGGTAAAGGGCAGCGAATCGAAGCTGCGCCCGCCGCTGATCAGTTCAAGCGACAGTGTCTCCACGCGAGGCCGGCGCAGATGGCTTTTGCACAGATTGACGACGATACCGCAAAGCCAGGTGCGAAAGCTGTCCGGTTTGCGCAGGCGGCGCAGCGAGAGATAGGCATGCAGGACGGCCTCCTGGGTCAATTCCAACGCCTGTTCCCGGTCAGCGACGATGCGGATGGCAAGAGAGAGCGCGATGGGCTGATGGCGCGCTATCAATTTGTCAAATGCGGGCCGCTCACCCTGTTGGGCGCGGCGTACAAGTTCACCGTCAGACATCAGAGCCGCCGGGAGTTTTACAGTTCGACCATACCGCAACTATATTCCACCTGTAGTTTAGTGGTATAATTCTACCTGACGGTTACCATAAGCTCGTGAATTAGAATAGTTGCGCAATGAACGGCGCCCGCGGGAAGGGATTCCTGCTTGCGCTCGTTTCTTTTGGTCGCCATGCCCTTGCGGGGCAGAACAGTTGCCCGCCTCGACGTTGACTCAGCAAATCGGAAGCGCAATGAACAATTCGCGCGGGAGTGAAGCCCGGATGAAGACCGACAATCTCCGCTCAGGAACTGCACGCCGACTTGTCATACACCTTTCCCCGGTTCGGTTGAGCCTTCTCGCGCTGATCGCGCTGGCATTCAGCGCTTGCACGCCGACGGGATACACGCCGCCGGTGGGCGTCCCCACGCAGCCCGCTGCCGTGGTCGAGAGCAGTGAACCGGCCATCTCCATTTCGCCTACATCAGGTTCTGCGGGGGTCTATGTACAGGTTACCGGTGAGAACTGGCCGGTGAGCAGCCTGGTGTTGATCGCGCTGCGGGATGAGCGCGGCCGCAGCGGGATTCTGGCGGCAAGCACGGCGGACGCGGCCGGCACGATCAGCACCGGTTTTCTTTATCCGATCAGCCCGCGCTGGCTGGCGGCGGGCACGCATACGGTGCTGGCGTACACGTCGGATGGCCGGAACGAGGCGACCGCGCTGTTCCAGACCGGCGAAGGGACGGCGGCGACGGGCACGGCCACTGCCGAGGCTGCGGTGACAACGACGGCGCAGGAAGCGGAAACCGCGACGCCAACGGTCACGCATACGGTGACGCCCACGCCGTCGGCGACAGCGACGATCACGCCTTTGCCCACGCCAACGCCGCTCATTATCACCGACTGGCGCGGCGACTACTGGAACAATCCGACGCAGTCGGGACCGCCGGCGCTGACGCGCAATGATCTGGTGATCTTCTTCAATTGGGGGGAGGGAGAGGCGGACAGCAGTTTGGGCGTGGACCATTTCAGCGCTCGCTGGCAGCGCACGCTCAACTTCGATGCGGGAATCTATCGCTTCAACATCGAGGTGGACGACGGCTTCCGCCTCTACATTGACAATGTTCTGATATTGGACGAGTGGGAGGAAGGCCCCGCCCGCACGTACACGGTCGACGTGCCGCTCAGCACGGGATTGCACACGATTCAGGTCGACTATTTCGAGCGCACCGGGGTCGCGTTGATGCGCTTCTGGTGGGAACGCAACGAATCCTTCAGCGGCTGGAAGGGAGAATACTTCGGCAACCGGGAACTGCAGGGCAATCCGGCGCTGGTGCGGGACGACCCGCAGATCGACTTCAATTGGGGCGAGGGGGGACCTGCGGCCAATCTGCCCACCGATCATTTTTCGGCCCGCTGGCAGCGGCGCGTCACGTTCGATGCGGGCACTTACAGTTTCTTTGTGCGGATCGATGACGGCGCCCGCGTCTTTCTGGACAGCCAGTTGATTTTGGATTCATGGGAGGATGGCGGCGACCGCACGGTCAGTGTCGATGTGAATTTGCCGTCGGGTCAACGCGCCCTCGTAGTTGAGTATTACGAGAGTTCCGGGCTGGCCCGCGTCAGTTTCTGGTGGCAGCTCGTGCCGACGCCGACGCCTACGCCGACGCCGACGCCGACGGAAACTGTTGTGGCGGAGCCGACGGCCACGCCGACTGTCGCGCCGCCGCCGGCTGACACGGCGACACCCACGCCAACCGTTGCGCCGGTTCCGGTTGAGACTGAGACGCCCACGCCGACGCCGACCGATACGGCGGCGCCGGCTCCTACAGAGACGCCGACGCCCACGGATACATCTGAGCCGCCGCCTCCCGATGAGCAGGGACCGCCTGCCACGCCAGGCGCTGAGGAGGAGCCGACGGCGACACCGACGGCGACGGAGGAGTCTCAGTCCGGATAGGGACGGATGGGGGGGCACGCCATGGCGCAGAGATACTCGGTCATCCTGGTCACGCTGGCCGGTGACGGGGGCAGCCTGCGGGGATGCGCCGCGAGAGTTGTATGAAGCGGCGGCCTTCGCCGGTTCTGATGGCGTCGAATTAACCGCGCGCCGCTGAAGGGGCGCCTGGCGGGAAGAAAGCACGCCCCAACGAATGTAAGTAACGATCGCTGACGGCAAGTCATCCGCCAATCGCGGCGGTCCTCACCTTTGCCGCCCTCTTGCTCACAGTTCGCAATCCCATCGTCACAGAGCCGCTGAAGCCGGCCGGTGTCCCCGCGCCGGGATGCTGGCATTGGCGGAACGCATTGGGCTGGACAGCTTCGGCCAATGGACACACATTTTCGGCGGGGCACGTTTTTGCGGGGGGCGTTGCGGGGGGTGTCCCCCCGCACAAGGGAAGCCGCTTGCGGCTGACCGCCCCAGATGAGGAGAGGGGGGAGAGAAGTGAGGAGTGAGAAAGACAAGCTAACGCGCGGAATCGTCCAGATTGGGGTGGTGGTTCAGGGACGGTGGTTCAGGCGTTGCGACTGATGTATGATTGAAATGTGAACGGTGGATTGGGGCTCCGGCCACAAAGGAGATCATATGATAACGAAAACTGCGGACGAACTACATACACTGGTCAAGCGGGTTTTGCTGGCCGCGGGCGCGGACGAAGGCAACGCCGAGGAGACGGCCCATCACCTCGCGCTTTCCAACCTCAGCGGAGTGGACACGCACGGCATCTGGCACATCCCCATCTATGTGGCCGCAATCCAGGCCAACGAGCTTCTGCCGGCGGCCAAACCGGCGATTCTGCAGGAGACGGCCACGAGCGCGCTGGTGACGGGCAACTGGACGTTCGGCCATGTAACGGCGAAGTACGCGATGGAGCTGGCGATCGGCAAGGCCAGAACGGAGAACGCGGCCGTGGTGGGCGTTGTGCAGACGTACCATATCGGGCGGCTGGGCACCTACGTGGAGATGGCGGCTGCGGAGAAGATGATCGGCATGGTCTGGGGCGGGGGCTACGGCCAGGTGGCGCCTTTGGCGGCGCCATACGGCGGGAAGACGCGCACGCTGCATACGAATCCGATATCGATCGGGTTGCCGGCCGGCGGGGAATCGACGATGATGTTTGACTGGGCCACGACCGCGCTCTCGGGGGTCAAAGTGGAGAATGCCTACCGCCGCGGCGAGCAGCTGCCGCCGGACAGCATCGTTGACAAGGATGGCAACCCGAGCACAGACCCGGGCGACTTTTACGCGGGCGGGAGTTATTTGCCGTTTGGCGGGCACAAAGGTTATACGCTGATGATGGCGGCCGAGTTCCTTGGGCGGATCTTCACGGGCGCGGACAGCTACGTGGAGGCGGGTCGGGGCGGCACGGTCTTTCCTCATCAGGGCGTGACGATGATGGCGATCAGGGCGGACCTGTTTCAGCCGTTTGCCGACTATGCGGAACGGGCAGACGAGATGGAGCGGAGGGTGCGGGCCGTGCCGCCGGCTCCGGGCTTCGACGGGGTGCTGGCGCCGGGGGATATGGAGGCGCGTGCAAGGGAGCAGCGACGGCGCGAGGGCATCCCAATCGCTGAAGATGTCTGGCAGTCCTTCGTTGAGGCCGCTGCGTCGGTCGGGGTGGAAGTCGCGTAGGCTGCGCTGGGCGCGGCCCGCAGGCGGCCGGTGCGGCAATACAGAGGCGAAGCGGCGGATAAGCGTTGGGAATCGCCCGCGTGCGCGGCATTGTCGCGCACGCGAATGCCGCGCGCGGGCCCCGAACATCGGACAGTATTCCGTGCTGTCTATTTCTGAACGCTCAGGGCAGTTTAGAGCGCACGTCAGCTGTCAGGCGTGACCAGGTGCAGCGGCTCCAGCCCTTTGGAAACGCGCTCCACGTTGTTGGCCGCGGCCTGGCCGCGGCGCTGCGTGGTCTCCCTGGTTACGCCGGCGATGTGCGGCGTACAGAACATGTTGTCCATCTGCAGCAGCGGGTGGGCGCTCGGCAGCGGCTCGGACGCGAACGCGTCCATGCCGGCGGCCCGGATCTGGCCGCTCTGTAACGCCTCGACCAGCGCGTCCTCATCCACCAGAAGCCCGCGCGCCACGTTGATCAGCACGGCGGTCGGCTTCATCAATTCGAACTGCGGCGCCCCAATCATGTGCTTGGTCTGGGCTGTGCTGGGCGTGTGGAGGGAGAGATAGTCGGCCTCGGCGATCACGTGATCCATGGCGCTGGGATCCCCGAAGAAGGAGACATGACACTCGTCGCGCACGGATTGCGGGATGTCGGCGATGTCGATGGCCATGACCTCCATGCCCATGGCGTGGCCGCGCTTGGCCAGCTCTCGCCCGCTGGCGCCGAGCCCGATCAGGCCGAGCTTCTTGCCGGCCAGCTCGTCGTTCAGCGGCAGGCTGAAGAGTTCGGCGCGCATGTTTGCCTGCGCTGTGCGATGGTTCTTGGCGATCAGGAGCATCAGGGTAAGCGCATGCTCGGCCAGGGCGATGGCGCTGAAGGGGCCGGGCGTATTGGCGAACGGCATCTCCTTTCTGAAGAAGTATGGCATGTCCCAGTGATCGACGCCGACCGAGAGCACCTGCCATAACTTGACGCCGGCGTCCACAGCCGCATCGATCATCTCATGCGTGCAGCCCGCGCACGCCACGACAACGTCAATGCCCTCAAATTGCGGGGCGACCGGCTTGTCATGATCGTACATCTTGATCGGGTAACGCCCGTCGACCGCCTCGACAAAGCCATCGTACCAGTACTGCATGACAGGATTGAAGGGAAGAAAGAGAATTTGCATTTGTCTGAACCTCGTAAGGGCAGTGATCAGTGGTTAGTGGTCAGTGAACGGCATGCGTATTGCATTCCATGATGCCATGTAAGCGGTGGGGTTTCAAACCGGAACAGGCCGGCATGCGTGTTGTAAGCGCCCGCGCAGGTCAGGCTGCGATCGAGACGCCGAGGCTGTCTGCTGTTTCGACGATCTCCTGCCAGATGGTGTCTTCAACCGGGATGCCGTGGGCGCTGCGCTGCTGCGCGGCGCGGTACTCGGGTTCGCCGGGGAATAGGACCTCGTCGACGCCGGGTTGGGGGCGCGCCGACTTTACCCAGGCGATCTGCTCCTGGACGGTCTCGATGAACTCGTCGTATGGGAGCAGGGCCTCGATATTGATGGCCTGGAAGTAGATGCCGTTGCCGGTCCGCTCGCGCTCTTTGCCGGTGCAGCCGGCGCCGGAGAGCGCGCCCGCCAGCAGCTCGGCGATGATGCCGAGCGCGAAGCCCTTGTGGCCTACGATTCCGCCCAGAGGCAGCAGCGCGCCCGCCGGGGGGCCGTAGAAGGCGGCCGGATCGGTAGTGGGGTTGCCGTTGGCGTCGATGATCACGCCCTCGGGCAGCTGTTTGCCCGCGTATTGGGTCACCCGGACCTTGCCCTCAGGGAATACGGAGGTCGTGATATCGACCATGACCGGCCACGGCCCGCCGCTGGGGATAGCGAAAGCGATGGGGTTTGGCGAGAGCCGCCGCTCGGCGCCGCCCCATGGGGCCACAGAGCCGCTGGTGCCGTAGGAGTTGACGACGGCCATGCCGATCATACCTTCCTCGGCGGCCATCGCGGGGTATTCGCCCACGCGCCCCACGTGCTGGCTGCCGCGCACGACGACGGTACCGATGGCGACCTGGCGCGCTTTTTCGATCGCCAGCTGCATGGCCTGGCGGGCGATCACCATGCCCCAGCCCTGATGCGCCTGGAGGACGGCGGAGGCGGCGGTCTCCCGCTCGATTTCGACGGGCGTGCCGGGCCGGATCGCGCCGCTGCGAATCTCGCCGACGTATTGCGGAATGCGCATGATGCCATGGGAGTCGTGCCCAAACAGGTTGGCGCGCACGAGTATCTCGCAGACGGTTTCCGACTCGGCGCGGGGCGAGCCGGCCGCATCCAGAATCCGGGCGCCGATCTCTTGCAGCTGGGCTGCGGTCAGATATTTCATGTCAGTTGCTCCAGGTGGGTGGGCTGCGGAATTCGGCGGCCGCCGGTCAGGCCAGCGCTTTCACACTGTTGTCGTCGAGCGGCTGCAGCGGCGTGAAGTCGCGATTGTTCTGATACCACGGGCGCTCGGCGCCGGTGCAGGCGTTGCTGACGGCGTTGTAGATCAGGTACATGATGGCCCGCCGCCACGGGGAAACATTGTTGGCCGAACCGTGCAGCACGTTGCAGTGGATGAAGGCGACCGAACCCGCCGGGCCGACCAGCGCTTCGATGCCGTTCTCCGCCGCGAGCCGTTCGAAGGTGGCGTTGTCGATGTGATGCAGCGCGTAGCCTCGCCCCGCGGCGTCCTTGTGCAGCCGGGCGTCCAGCAGGCCATGGCGCTGCGAGCCGGGCACGACCAGGAGGGGAGAGGTGACCGCTGTACAGTCGTCGATAAAGACCGATACCATGATGCAGTTCGGTACGGGCATGCCGTCGATCGAATGCCAGGGCGGGTAATCCTGGTGCCAGTCCCAGGACGCGCCGCCGCCGAAGCCCTGTTTGGGGTTCAGACGGCTCTGATGGAGATAGACGTCGTCCCGCAACAGTTGGCGGACGGGGTTCAGCAGACGAGGGAGCAGCGTAAGGCAGCGGAACGGCTCGGAGTAGGTGTGCGCGCCGAAGGCCAGCCGGACTGAGGAGGGGTCATCCTTTTCGGAGATGATCTCCGGCCCCCGGCGGCTGAGGATATCGGGCACGGCGGCCTGCAGGACGGCGACTTCAGCGCTGTCCAGCAGATCGGGGAAAAAGAGGAAGCCCTGTTCATCATACTGCGCTATCTGCGCGCTGGTGAGTTTCATGGGCCGCCCTCCGCATTTGCCAGTGCAGTGCAGCAGACCGTACCGCTTGCCCGGGTTCGAGGAAGAATAGGGCCGCTCTGAGAAGTCACCGTCATATTTTCGCTTCGAGAATCTGCAGGATTTCGAAAACCAAGCCGTTGGGGGAGCGGAAGAATGCGAGACGGCGCGAGCCGAAGGCGGCGCTGATCTCCACCTTTTCGACAAGGACCTCCAGGCCCATAGCGGTGAGCCGTTCATATTCCTGGTCCAGGTCATCGACTTCGAAGACGGCGTGCGTCAGGCCGGGCTTCAGCGCGTGGCCGAGCTTGTCCTCGAAGACGGTTTTGGGGGTAAGGAAGATGCGCGTGCCGCCGAAGTCGATGAAAGCGTAGTCGACCTCTTCGCCGTCGGGCGCGGTGAACTTCTCGCGTAAGACCAGCTCGGCGCCGATCTTTTGCCAGAACGTGATTTCGCTTTCCATGTCATCGACCTTCATGCCGATGTTCCAGAGCGAGGCGTCCATTTGTTCCCATTTCTCCAGAATGAACTCGCGGGTTGCACGTCAAGGCTGTGTGCGGCAGATAGGGGCAGCCCTGGGCGCCTGGACCGGTTCTACTATGGCATCCCCTTCCTGGACGCAGCCGGTACGGCGGGGGGACAGTTTGGCGCACGCGGCCGCGAGTTGGATGCTTTGCGGGGAGAAGCAGCCAGCGTCGATGCGAAGGCCGGTCATAGGCGGGTCTTGTGGGCCCAATCATGTGCAGGAGCGGGTCGAATGTTCGGGTTGGTCGCGTTGCAGCAGATGGACTAGAGAGATTATAACCACGCAAACGGGGAAGGCCAATGTTGGTTCAAGTGAGGTCCTGAAAGTAGACTATATCAGCTAGTTTGAATCCGCGTTATCGAAATGGAGAAAAGCATGTTTCGTTCAACCACCCTATTGCTCACCCTTGCGCTCACACTTCTTTTCGCCGGCTGCGTTGCCATTGCAACCAAGAATGAACCGGCAGCCTACACCCAGGCGCTGGTGCAGGATGCCATCCGCCTCTACAACAGCGAAGGCCGCCAGGCAGCGATTGATCACTTCAGCTCACCTGAAAACGCTGACGGGCCGTGGTACGTCTTTGTGATCGGCGGAGATGGGTACACGATCGCGCACTACAACCCCGAGATAATCGGGCGGAACCCCGCGCTGCGCGTGGATGCGACCGGCTATTTTTATGGCGACGACATGCTGGGCGCGACGGAGGAGGGACGGTGGGTCAGCTACGTCTTCACGAACCCGGATACGGGAGAGGAGACGCGTAAGCACACGTGGATCGTGCGCCATGACGGGCTGTTCTTCGGTTCGGGCTGGTATGAGGAGGAATGAGCCGGCCGGACGGGACGCGAGGCAGGGGGCGGCCTCCCTGTTTACACCCGACTGGAGGATGTTATGAAAATCGGACTCTTCACAGATCGCCTGGAAACTTCCTTCACCGAGGCGCTTGATCGGGTTGTCGAGAACGGGATCGAGGCTGTCGAATTCTAACGAGCACTTTCTCGCTGGCTTTGCATTGCAGTCTGGATGAGCTGCTGCGTAACGAGGAGGCCCGCACAGCCTTTGCGTCCGCCATCGAAAGTCGCGGCCCGATGCTGAGCGCTCGTGGGCCTACCGCACGCTGGGCGTCGCCGGTTACGACGGAGCGCTGAGCATCGAGCACGAAGACCCGGTGATGAGCGCAGCGGAAGGGATCATCAAGAGTGTGCAGTTCCTCGAGCCGCTGATCTTGAGGACGATGCCGGAATAGTTGGCTTGTCGTAAGAGGGTTGTCTGGTTGTGAAGAGGTGGAGGGATCTGTGGAGGCGGGCGTGGCGCTGCTGGCAACGGGTCGGGGACAGGGCACCCTGGCCCGCCAATGTCGAACTCATCCGTGTTTGCCAGGTTTAGCGCTCATGTTCCCTTTCGAACACGTACTGCCACCCACCGGCGACCCATCGCGCTCGCTGCCGTTGCAGTCCTTTCAGAAGGACATGGCGTGATTCTGCGCTGTCAACCAGGTCGCTTTTCTCGAAATATTGCGTGAGTTGGTCCAGACGGCGCAAGCAGTCCTTGTGCCCGCGCCGGGCAGCTTGTTCGATTTCAGCTTCGGTCCCAACGCTCTGACGAAGGTTTGCGATCTGTTGGCGATAGGGCGCTGCCCAGGCCTCGGGAACGCGCTCATCGTTGACGATGGCCTCTGCGGCGCGAACGTTGGCTTCAACCCCCTGGCTGAAACGAACTGTCAATCTGCGGACCAACTTGATCATCAGGTAGACGAAAAGTCCTACACCCGCAACCCACAGCGCAGTCCAGAAAAGAAGCGCGTCCATACGTTTATTCCACCACCCTTTTCAACGGCACAGCCGGTCTCCCATCGCCTGGGCGCCTGTCTCGTTGCCTGCGTGGAAGCCGGAACCAACGAGAGGGCTCACCACTGGCTATCCTCTTCCAGGTCTCCCACACCTTGAAGCGTCAGCTCCTGGGCGAAGTGACAGGCAGCGAAATGGTCCGCGCTCACTTCCAGAAGCGGTGGCGCTTCCTCTTGACAGATTTGCTGGGCGTACTGGCAACGGGGGTGAAAGTAGCAGCCGGAAGGCGGATTGGCCGGACTGGGCACTTCGCCTTCAAGAGTAATTTCGTCCAACAGGGCGTCCGGATCAGGACTTGGTATTGCGGAAAGAAGCGCTTCCGTATATGGGTGCTTGGGATGCAGGAAGAGTTCCTCCGTCTCCGCCTGCTCCACAATCTTGCCGACATACATAACGGCGACCTGATCGGAGATATGCTGGATGACGCTGAGATCGTGGGCGATGAACAGATAGGTGAGGCTGAATTCCGCCTGCAGATCCTGCAGCAGGTTCAGAATCTGGGCCTGGACCGAAACATCCAGCGCCGAAACCGGTTCATCACAGACGATCAGGCTGGGATGCAAACTCAAGGCGCGGGCGATGCCGATGCGCTGGCGCTGACCGCCGCTGAAGGCGTGCGGATAACGTTTGAGGTATCTGACGTCCAGGCCGACCAGATCGACCAGATGACGAACGCGCTGCTCCAGATCCTCGCCCCTGGCCAGCTTGTTCACCCGCAGCGGCTCGCCGACTATGTCCAGAATGGTTTTACGGGGATCGAGGCTGGCATAAGGGTCTTGAAAGACCATCTGCATATGCCGGCGCGTGGCCCGCAGTTCCTTGGCGTCGAGGCCGGTAATGTCGGCTTGGCGGTCGTCGATACGCAACAGCACCTGTCCTGATGTCGGCTCAATCGCGCGGACAACGCAACGGCCCAGCGTGGTCTTGCCGCACCCTGACTCGCCGACCAGCCCCAAAGTCTTCCCGGCAGGAATGCTCAGGCTCACATCGTCAACAGCGCGCACGTGCCCAACCACCCGGCGCAACAGACCCTTTTCGATGGGGAAGAACTTTTTGAGGTTATGTACTTCAAGCAGGTTGTTCAGTTCCATAGCTGTCATTCATAGAGTATACAGCGTACCGTATGCCCCGGCTCCGTTTCCAGAAAATCCGGCACTTTCTCATCACAGCGGCCAGGGATAAACTGCGAACAGCGTTCGGCAAATGGGCAGACATCGGGCGGGTCGAGGGGAACAGGGACAATACCCTCGATGGTGTCCAGACGGACCCGCGCTCTGCGTCCTGTCCTGGGGATTGAGCGCAACAGGGCTTGGGTATACGGATGTTTGGGCGTGCGGAAAATCTGCCTGACACTGCCGAATTCGACCACCCGGCCCAGGTACATCACCGCGACTTCATCGGCCATATTGGCGATAACACCCAGATCATGGGTAATGAACATGATCGACATGCCCATTTCGGCCTGAAGCGTCTTCATCAGGCGGAGAATCTGGGCCTGAATGGTCACGTCCAGGGCTGTTGTCGGTTCATCTGCGATGAGCAGCTTGGGCTTGAGCGCCAACGCCATGGCAATCATCGCCCGTTGACGCATCCCGCCCGACAGTTGATGTGGATAGGCGTCTACACGTTCTTCAGGCAATGGAATGCCGACGAGGCTGAGAAGCTCTACAGCCCGGCCACGCGCCTCCTCCCTGGCCACGTCTTCGTGGACCAGAATCGCCTCCATAATCTGATCGCCGACCGTGTGCACAGGTGAGAAAGCTGTCATCGGCTCCTGAAAGATCATCGAGATATCGCGGCCGCGAATGTCGCGGATCTCTTTTCCGGACGGGGCCAGGGCAGCCAGATCGGTGATATGGCCGTTCTGGTGCAGCAGAATCTCTCCGGTCATTTGCGCGAACTCAGGCACGATGCGCAGGATCGACTGGGCAGTAACGCTCTTGCCACAGCCCGATTCGCCGACAACACCGAGTGTACGGTTCTTGTGAATCGTGAGCGACACACCGTTCACCGCTTTCAGCAACCCCTCCTCCAGGGGAAAGAAGGTGTGCAGATTTCTGAGTTCCAGGACTGGCTCTTGCTGTTCCATTGCCGTTACTTGTAGGGGTCGGCTGCATCGCGCAGCCCATCGCCGATGAAGTTAAAGAGGAGCACTGTTACGATCACGAGCAGGCCGGGAATAAGCATCCAGGGCTGCACGGCCACGCTGCGGACATTCTGAGCATCCTTCAACAGGGTGCCCCAGCTGACCGCGGGAGCGCGAATGCCCAACCCCAGGAAGCTGAGTGCCGTTTCGCCTAGGATCATGTTTGGAATGGCCAAGGTGAGATGGACGATCAGATAGCTCATAAACCCCGGCAAGAGATGCTCAACGATAATCTGCATATCGGTGGAACCGGCGACTTTGGCCGCGATCACAAAGTCCGATTCGCGCATTTCGAGCAGTTTACCTCGCACGACCCGGGCCAACCCGGCCCATCCGATTATGGACAGAATGATGGTGATGGAAAAGTAGATCTTGACCGGCGACCATCCCGCGGGCACAGCCGCGCTCAGCGCCATCCACAGAGGTATCGTGGGAACGATGATCACAAACTCAATAATACGCTGGATCAGCATGTCGGTCGCCCCTCCGAAATAGCCGGAGATGCCGCCAAGAAGGCAGCCCAGCACAAAGCTGAGCATGACACCAACCAGCCCAACGGAAAGGCTGACCTGGGCCCCAGCCAGTGTCCGCGAAAAGAGATCGCGGCCAAGCGAATCAGTGCCGAACAGAAAAACTACGCCTCCTTCCTCTGGGAGAAAGAAATGGATGTCCATTGGGAAAAGACCCCAGAACCGATAGGATTCTCCCTTTTGGAAAAAGCGAATGCGGTGAATCTGTGAGGTGTCTTCTGTATACACGCGGGTGAAGGTATTAAAGTCGATTTCTCCATCCAGCTTATATACGAAAGGGCCTCGGAATCGACCTTCAGTATCGAAGAGGTGAATGCGAGAGGGCGAAGCGCTCAGATAATCTTCATGTTTCGTCAACCGGCCATACGGGACCCAGAACTGATATGTAATCGCAAAGACATAAAGAATTCCCAACAAGGTGACAGAAACGACGGCCAACCGATGTCTTTTGAATTTGCGCCACATCAGTTGCCATTGTGAAGCCAGGAAGTAGCGCTCTTCGGCGGTGATCCCGGCCCCCCGCATCTCGACTCCGCTTGAAACACCGGTGGTGGTAACGTCCGTTGTCATCTCAGGTCTTTCCTTCAAAACGGATGCGTGGGTCGACAACGATCAGTAAGATGTCAGACAGGAATGTTCCGATCAGAGTGAGGATACCCAGAAACATGACAATACTTCCGGCCAGGAACATGTCCTGGTTGATAAGCGCCATGAAGAGGAGAGGCCCCGTGGTCGGCAGGCTCAGAACAATGGCGACGATCGTTTCGCCGGAGACGATGCCGGGCAGCTGCCAGCCGACTGTACTGACGATCGGATTGATCGCCAGGCGCACCGGGTATCTGAACAGTAGCTTGCCTTCGGCAACGCCCTTGGCGCGAGCGGTGATGACATACTGTTTGCCCAATTCATCCAGCAGGGTGCCTCGCATGACGCGAATGATTCCCGCCGTGCCTGCCGTGCCGATAACGATGATAGGAACCCAGAGATGGGAAAAGAGATCCCAGATTTTGCCCAGAGACCACGGGGCGAGGGCATACTCCGAGGAAAACAGGCCGCCCACGCTGATGCCGAGGTATTTGAAGAAGAGGAACATGAGGATGAGAGCGAGCATGAAGTTGGGCGTTGCCAGCCCGGCAAAGCCCAACACGGAAAACAGGTAGTCGCTGAAGCCATACTGGCGGGTGGCAACGTAAATTCCGATTGGCACGGCAACGATATAGGTGAAAAAGAGGGTGATCAGCGAAAGCAGTACCGTGTAAGGCAGACGTTCCCTCAGCAGCTTGCCTACGGGCTGGTTCCATTCGAAGGATCGGCCCATTTCGCCCCGCAGAAAGCGTCCAAACCAGCGAAGGTACTTTTCGACAGGGGTGGCATCAAGACCGTATTCCCGCTTGAGGGCTTCGATTTCGGCCTCATCGATGATGTCTCCCTCCTGTTCCAGGCGCGCGACGTAGCTCGTCAGAAAATCCCCCGGCGGCAGTTGAATGATGACAAACACCACGATGCTCAGGAACCAGAAAGTAACGACCGCGTAGAGCAGTCGTTGTACGATATAGCCGATCATTTCTTCGCCTCGTAGGGAGATTGCAGCAGGGAGATCCTCCTGTCTTCATCAATCGCCTGCTGGGCTTTGATAGCAATCTCAGTCATCCGAAAGACTTCTTCAACGCCGGCAAAGGAGCCGTCCCGGACTGATTGGACAAAGGCCGTGTACCAGTTCGGCGTATCGGGAATATCGAGGTTGCGCACGCCAGCCTGTTCGCTGATCAGCTTTGCGGTCTCTTCAGTCGCGATGCTCTCCACCACGCCCGCCGAACCTGAAATCATCATCCGCTCATCGCCATGGCTGGGCGCAGTCGACGGGCGCAGAAAGTCCAGCATCACTGTCGAGACCCCGCCATTACGCATACGAAGCAGTAAACCGGCCTGGCTGGCACAGCCCGGATAGTCCGGGTGGGCGGCCGTCGTCTCCCACCCAGTAACCTCCGTGAAAACGTCGCCCAGAGACCACACGAGCCAGTCGATGACGTGCACGCCAACAAACGGGACGATGCCGGGGAAGGTCTCTCGCCGGCGAAAATGATCGGCCCGCCTGGCTCCCCAGCGGTAGGAGATCTGGCTGAAGCTGCCCAGAGGCTCCCCAATCAGCCCGGCGTGGACGGCGTCGCGGACCGCTTCGAACCATTTCATTCTGCGGTAGCCGTGCAAGGCCGCAAGCGGGGCCTTGGCCTCACGGGCCACGGCGTACAGATGTGAGAGGGTCGCCAGATCCATCGCCAGCGGCTTCTCCGTCATCACTGCGATACCGCGTTTCAGGCAAATCTCGGTGAATTCCGGGACTTGCTGCGGTGGAACGCAGATCTGCACGAGGTCCGGAGATTCCTTATCCAGCATCTCCTCATACTCGGTATATCTGTTCGTCTCTGACGTCACCCCCGGCGCGTTGGTGAAAGAGTCCAGGGATTCGCCTGGCATTGCCAGCGCGACGGCGACCACGGCAACGTCGGGCAGATCCTGCAACATCTGCTCGTAGTAGTCCAGGTGTCCTGAGTGACCGAGTAGAGCGAATTTCATTGCGGCTTCCTCTCTAATGTGTGAAGCGCTTTTCCTGGCCGTTTTCGACGAAGCGCATGCCAATTGGCAATTTCGACATTCATGCTGATTTCACTCGATGAAGCAGGAAGGCTGAGGGCGAGCCGTTCCTCAGCCCCTGGACCAGCCTTTAGAGCAGCCTTTCGCTGCCAGCCTCCTTGGGAGCCCAGATTTCTTCGTGCGTATAGTTCTGCGGGGCGGCAGGCGCTTCGCCGGGCGGTTCCCAGTCTGGGCGAAAACTCTGAATAAGTGTCACCGCGTTTTGGAAGGCGATCCGATCGCGCGTTGTCTCGTCAATATCGGCGGCCTCCAACTGTGCCTGGAGGATCCGAAAATCGTAGTAAGGCAGGTCGCTGCCAAAGAGAATCCGCTCACTGCCGAGCTCGTTGATCAGTTGCGGCAGGTCCCAATCGGATTTGGAGCCTTTGGGTCTTTGCACGACCTCAAACCAGACGTTGTCCAGCTGCTTGCAGGACGCAAATTCCTCTTCTACCCCGGCATGGACGATGAAGACAAGGTTGGGAAACCGCTGTGCATAGGCCGCAGTCCTCTCCGGGCTTTCATGCAGAAGGCAGAGCCCGCCTTTGAGTGACGCGACTTCGAGAAAGGGATAGAGCTGTCTTTCGAAGGTCATCCCGGAAGGGTGCCACATGATGCCCTGGAGACCGCCATCAACCAGCGTCTCTTCCAAAGCGTCCGCCCCGACTTGGCCGTGGCGCAGCTCAATCAGAGCCAGGCCGATGGGAAACCGATCAGGCAACTGGCGGCAGGCTCTCACGATGATTCCGTTCTGGTCCTTCGTGTCCAGTATTCCCCGGATCTGTGACGAGCCGACTGCGGTCGGCCCGATGACCGCCGCGACAACACCCGCCGAAGCCATGCGGGCCAGGCAGCGACCGGTGGTCTGGCCAACTGCAGGGTCGTAGGTAATGGTCGTCCCGATATGACAGTGTACATCAATGTAGAGTCGCATGTTCACTCAACTCCTATCGCGCGTCGTTCGCCGGTTGCCCGCCGCGCCGCCTCGATGATGGCCAGATTATGCCGCGCCGCTTCGCCGTTTACCGGCATCTCCGATCCGCTGGCGAGCGCCTCGAATGTCGCGGCGTAACATCCAAAGTGGCCGCCGACGCCCGGGTTCTCTTTCACTGCCGGCTCGGGTATCTCCAAATTGCTCCAGCCGTCCTCCTCGCCGGTGTATTGCCAGAACGGCTCCTCGTCGCGATGATAGACCCGAATCGAGCCATCGGTCGTGTGCACTTCGCACCAGCGCCCCCGTTCAGGGGTGATCGCCGGCGAACACCACGATGCCGACACCGTGGACACGGCCCCGTCCTCATGTTCGAACAGCAGGATGGCGAGATCATCGACGTCGATATTAAAATGCATCGTCTTCACCCTGGCTTCGACGTACTTGACCGGAGAACCCATCAGCGCCTCGACCGAGTAGATCTCATGATAGGCGGTATCGATGATACAGCCGCCGCCAACCGCCTTCTGGGCGCGCCAGGCCATCGCGGGATTGTTATGATCGCCGCCAAAGTCAGCCGGTTTCATACCCATGCACTGCCCGCGGCCAAGAATCGGTTTGCCGACTTTTCCCGTCCGCAGCTGGCTCAGCGCTTCCTGCATGGGCAGGGAGAATAGCAGGTTGTGCATGATGGCATAGGGTACGCCGTTGCGGTTGACCGCCTCCAGTATCGCATCAGCTTCCTCCAGGGAGGTAGCCATCGGTTTTTCAGAGATGACGGCTACGCCGGCCTCGGCGGCCTGGATGGCGTGTTCGGCGTGCATGGAATGGGGCGTGGCGATCGATACCGCGTCGATTTCGGCCCTGGCCAGCATGTCGCGATAGTCGGCATATCTCTGCGCCGGCGGCACCTCAAGCGTATTGCCGACATGCTCAAGGTTGTCGGGTACCGGATCGGCCACCGCGACGACGTCAACGGAGTCCGGCAGGGCAAGATATACGGAAACATGGTTGATACGCACAATGCCGCCGCAACCAATCAGACCCAGACGCACCGGCTTTGCCACCTCTTTGTATGGTTGAGCCATTATGAAATCGGCGCGGGAAGGTTAAAGGGCGATCCCGGCCTCTCCTTTCTTTGACTTCTGATGGAAGTGAAACGGCGAAACAGGCTGACGGACTTGGCGCGCTGTCGCGTAAGGCTGTCCGGTGGGCACGGCCGTCGCGCGCATCGAGCTGGAGCAGGTACACGTTCTCCCACCATCTGCGCGGCAGGCCCTCACAGTCGCAGACGAATCAGTTCGCGGCAGCTCTCTGATCGTTTTCCTGGCTGGAATCGAATACTAACGGAGTGTGGCAGATTTGAAAAGGGCGGTTTCCCATCCTGTTATCGGAGCGATTCCCCGGTTGGTCAGACGAACGGTGATAACACCCTGTATTCGCCAGAAGCGAATACAGGGTGTTGCAAAGCTCGGCCAGATATCCCCTTACTCTTCAATAAACCACTGTGAAGGCATGAACGGGGCATAGAAGTTGTTGTCCGAGATCCAGGCGGCGCCCTCCGTTGGCACATTGTGGAGGCGGTTACTGATGATGACTGGTCGCGGCGTGAAGCCGATGGTGCCGATCATCGGGATTTCGCTGGTGAAGTACTGATAGTACTCCGCGCCAAGCCTGTCGAACTCTTCGGTGCCGACCGCGGTCAGTTTGTACTGATCGAAGATCTCTCTCTGCCGCTTGATCTCTTCCGGCGGCTCCACGCCCTCCTCGCCATTGGTCCGGAACCAGTCCTTCCACGTTCCGGTCCAGAAGGAGGTCTGGTCGACAGCGTAATTGCTGCCCAGGGAGCGACCGAACAGCGCGTTTCTGTCCAGATGCCAGGTCGGAATCTGCAGATCATTGGTTGCTAACCGTTGCGAGAACAGACCGCCCTGCTCACCCAGATTCTCGACAATTGCCTCAAGCCCGACCTCGGCCCAGTCATCCCGGACCAGTTCAGCCATGGCAATCTTGGGGCCTTCCGATACGCCGACGTGGATGAGCATGCTCAGCCGGCCTTCGCCGTCGGGCCGCAGACGGTAGCCATCGCTGTCCCGCTCAGTCAGACCGACTGAATCGAGAAGCGCGTTGGCCCGCTCCGGATCGTACTCGGCGTGGGTCGTGGCCCATTCCTCCTTGAAGAAGCTCAGACCCGGATTGACGGTGGCCGGGAAGGGTCTGCCCAGACCGAAGAAGAGGGTATCATTCATGCTCTCGCGGTCGATGCTGATCGATAGGGCGATGCGGAAGTCCTTGTTGTTGAACAGCTCCCTCAGAACCGGGTCTTTGACCGTGCGATTTGGCATCAGACCCAACTCGGCGGAGAAGAGGTTCTGCGCGAACTCGACGCGGTAGTTCCCCTGCTCGGCGCCTTGTTGGAAGACGGGCATATCCTTCATGTCGATGTAGTAGGTCTCGAAGTCGAACTCGCCGGCGCTTGCCTTGAGTGTCTGCACTTCCTTATCGCCGGTAATTACGGCTTCGATGCGATCAATATAGGGCAACTGGTTGCCGGCGGAGTCCACCTGGTGGAAGTAGGGATTGCGCACAACGATGGCGCGGTCGCTGGTGAGCGTTTCGTTCTTCCAGGCCCAGAGAGTAGGACCGTCGATCCGGAAGTTGTTGGGAGGTCTGTTGTGGAAGTTGAAGGCTTGCATCCACGTTTCAAATCCCTCTTCCTCGGCCAGCTTTTGCGCATCGGGGTTGTAGTCGATGTGCCACTGCTTCAGCCAGTGCTTGGGCATGATGACGTTGTTGTCGGTGGCCACGCCCGTGCGACCCAGATAGTTCATGATGATCGGGTACGGCACACTGAAGCTGATTTCAACCACGGTGTCACTGATCTTGGTGAAGACGGCAGGCTCACCTCCGGCGCGCCAGATCGACCTCGGCCCTGCAGGGGAGAGATCTTCGTTGAGCGCGACATCTTCCCAGGCAAACATGATGTCGTCCGTCGTAAACGGTTCGCCATCTGACCACTTATGGCCCTCACGCAGTTCGATGGTCAGGGTCGTGTAGTCGTCGGAGAAACTGAAGCTTTTGGCGATATCCATGAAGACCTGGGTGTTGCTGAAGTCATAGCGGAAAAGCCCATTCATTCGCAAGGTAGCGAAGCTCCAGAGGTTGATTGGGTTGACCTCTCCGAAACGGAGGGTGCCTCCGTAAGTGCCAATCCGGTCCTCCGGTTCAATCACCTGCGGCTCTGCCGGAAGCCGCTCATCCACCGGCGGCAACTCTCCGTTGGCGACCATTTCGGCCAGCATGGGGGCTTCGTTGTAGGTCGAAGCAACCTCCGCCTCCGTACTTTCGGCCTCTGCCGCTGTTTCAGGCTCGGCTGCCTCGACGGCCTCTCCTTCCGCTGCCGGCGCTCCCCCGCCGCAGGCGGCGATCATGGGAAGCAGCAGGATGAAGATGGCAGCAAGCGCAAAATAACGCAGCTGTGGTTTCATTTTTACTCTCCTTTGGGGTTGTAAACACGGAACCAGACCTGTCCGAAGTTTAAGCATATATGATTTTATTTGGGCAGTCTCGTGTTGTCAAGTAGATAAAATTTAGGGGTGCAGTCCAGGACGGGTGCGTATTGGGTTACCAATGGATAACGGCAACAGTGCTACAGCGGTCAGTTGGCGGCGGGGCAGGGAGGCGGCGGGGGGGGCGCTTTTCCAGCAGGAGGGCTCCTGTGCTATACTGCGGCATATTTTTTCTCTACTTTGACCAGGATTTGCACAATGGCACGGTGGCGAGCCTACCATACGCCGGCGACGGTTTCTGAGGCGCTCTCTCTGCTGCATGAGCACAGAGACAAGGCCCGCATCATCGCCGGCGGCACCGACCTGATTCTCGATATGGAGGCGAATCAGGCGGCCGCGCCTGAGGCGCTGGTGGATGTGACCAGGATCACCGGCATCGACCGCATCGCGCAGGAGGACGACTGGATCGTTCTGGGCGCAGGGATCACCCATACGCAGATTGAAAGCAGCCCGCTGTTGCGCGCCCATGCGAGATGCCTGACCGAGAGCTGCGGCGTAATCGGCGGGCCGCAGGTGCGCAATGTGGCGACGCTGGGCGGGAATGTGGCGCACGCGCTGCCGGCCGCAGACGGCACGATCGGGCTGCTGGCGCTGGAAGCGGAAGTCGAGGTCGCCGCGCACAGCGCGCGGGGCGCTCGCCATACGTGGCAGCCGTTGCTCTCCATCTTTGCCGGCCCCGGCCGAAACCGCCTGGCACCCGACCAGATGCTGCACGCGTTCCGCTTCCGGCCGACCCAGGCGCGGGCGGGCAACGCCTTTGACCGCATCATGCGGCCGCAGGGCGTCGCGCTGCCGGTGCTGGGCATCGCCGCCAGGGTGCGATTGGATGCAGCGCTGCGCCGGGTGGAGGATGCCGTCATTGCGATCGGTCCCGCGGGGCCGACCCCTTTTCGCGCGACCAGCGCGGAAGAGGCCTTGACTTCGGCCAAGGCATTTGACGCCGCCGCCGTGGAGGATGCCATTGCCGCGGCCCAGGCGCAGGCCAGTTTGCGGTCGAGCAAGTACCGCGCGTCGCAGGCGTATCGTCATGAGATGATCGGCGTGCTGCTGCGGCGCGTGCTGCACACGTCCGTGGAGCGGGCGCGCATGAATGAGGCTCCGGCAGGGCCGGCGGGCGCCTAGCCAGGGCAGCTGTCGAGCGTTCGCCCCTATTTTTGCAATGACGCGAGAGCGCGTGGGCCATGATCCACCTCACCTCGATTGAGAAGGGTCCCTCTTTCCCCCAGGAAGGGATATTTCCATACAATGTGCCGGTCATCGCGCGGCTGGAGAAGATACGCTTTGAGAGTTCGGTGACCTTTCTCGTCGGCGAAAACGGGAGCGGAAAATCCACCTTTCTCGAAGCGCTGGCCACCTCTGTGCGCCTGCCGACCGTGGGCGCGGAAGAGGCCGACAACGATCCATCTCTGGCCTCAGTGCGGCAGCTTTCCAGATATCTGCGCCTGGGCTGGACCAAGCGCACGGGGCGGGGGTTTTACCTGCGGGCCGAGGACTTCTTCGGCTTCGCCAAGCGCATCGCCCAGATGCAGGCGGAGCTACAGGCGGAAATGGCCAACGTGGACGCGGAGTACGAGGGCCGTTCCGACTTCGCCAAAGGCATGGCGAAGATGGCATACTCCGGCCAGCTGGCCGCGATTGAGGAGAGCTACGGAGACGGACTCGACGCACGCTCCCATGGCGAGGCATTTCTGGCCCTGTTTCAGGCCCGCTTTGCGCCGAACGGCCTCTACCTGCTGGATGAACCGGAAGCGCCGCTCTCGCCCCTGCGCCAGGTGGGGCTGCTCGCCCTGTTGAAAGAGATGGTCGCGCGCGATGCCCAGTTTATCATCGCCACACACTCGCCGATCCTGATGGCCTTCCCCGGCGCCACAATCCTGAACTTTGACGAATCACCCCCCCAGCCCGTGCCGTGGGAATCTTTGGAGCACGTGAGCGTGACGCGAGGATTTCTGAACGATCCACAGTTGTATCTGAACCACCTGTAAGAGCAGTTTGCGGCGGCTGGCGGCCTGCGACCCCGAGAGCGTCCCGCCGCGAAGCATTATTGTGCACGCCGACAGGAGCGCATAGGTGACACATCTCACGCTGACCGTGAATGGCAGGGAGCATGCTCTCGATGTACCGCCCAGCCGCTATCTGGCCGAGGTTTTGCGCTACGACCTGGGGCTGACCGGCACCAAGATCGGCTGCGATGAGGCCGAATGCGGCTGCTGCACCGTTATCGTGGACGGTCAGTCGGTCGACTCCTGCATCTACCCGGCGTTCAAGGCGCAGGGCGGGCAGGTGTTGACGATCGAAGGCGTGGCCCAAACGGGGCCCGGCTCGCAAAATGGCGGCGCGCCCGAGCTGCATCCGCTTCAGTCCGCATTCATCCAACACGGGGCGACGCAGTGCGGCTTCTGCACACCCGGTTTCATCATGCAGGCCAAGACGCTGTTGGACGAGAACCCGGACCCGACGGACGCGGAGATCAAGGAGTGTCTGAAGGACACCTATTGCCGCTGCACCGGATACGCGGCGATCATCAGCTCGGTGAAGGCCGCGGGCGAGTATATGCGCACCGGGACGATGCCGGATGCGGAGCTGCCGCCGGTGAAGGAGCCGCTGTCGCAGATCGGTCAGCCCTTGCAGCGGCCGGACGCGGTTGACAAGGTGACGGGGGCGGCGCTCTACACGGATGACTACACTTTTGACGGGATGCTGTTTGGGGCGACGCTGCGCAGCGAACACCCCCACGCCGCGATTCGCGAGATTGACGCGGACGCGGCGCGTGCTTTGGAGGGCGTCCACGCGGTGCTGACCCACGCGGACGTGCCGGGCGACCCGCGGCACGGGCTGGTTGAGAACGACTGGCCGGTCTTCGCGGGCGGCGCGTATCCGGCGCGCTATGTGGGCGACGCGATTGCGCTGGCGGCGGCGGAGACGGCGGAGCTCGCCGAGCAGGCGCTGGCGCTGATCCGCGTGGAGTACGATCCGTTGCCGTCGGTCACCGATCCGCGGGAGGCGCTGCAGCCGGACGCGCCCCAGCTGCATCCGGACCGGCCCACCGGGAACCTGCTCAAGCATATCAAGGTGCGGCATGGCGACGTGGAGGAGGGGTTCGCCGCGTCGGATGTCGTTGTCGAGCGCACCTACCGCACGCCGATGACCGAGCACGCCTTCCTGGAGCCGGAGTGCGCGCTGGCCGTGCCGGCGGGTTACAAGGGCTGCCTTCCCTCCACCAGCAAGGAGAAGGCGGAATCCGATCATGAGAGCGACAAGCTGACCGTCTACGTGGGCAGCCAGATTCCATACAGCGACAGGCGGCAGGTGGCCAAGAGCCTGGGCCTGGACGACGAAGAGGTGCGCGTCATCGGCACATTGATGGGGGGAGGATTCGGCGGCAAGGAGGACATCGCCGGACAGATCCACGCGGCGCTGGCGGCGCATGTGACGGGCCGTCCGGTCAAGATCCTCTATACCCGGCAGGAGAGCCTGATCTTCCACCCCAAGCGTCACAGCACCATCATCCGCATCAAGACAGGCGCGAAGCGGGACGGCGCGCTGGTCGCTGTGGAGGCGGAACTATACGGGGACAGCGGGGCCTATGCCAGTCTGGGCGAGAAGGTGATGACCCGCGCCACCACGCACGCCACCGGCCCGTACGTGATGCCCCACGCCAGGATCGACTGCTACGCGATGTACACGAACAACGCGCCCAGCGGCGCGTTTCGCGGTTTCGGCGTGACACAGTCGGCGTTCGCGGTGGAGAGCAATCTCGATATACTGGCGGCGGAGCTGGGCATGGACCCGGCGGCGTTGCGGCGCAAGAACGTGATGCGCGTCGGCGCGGAGACGGCCACCGGCCAGGAGCTGAGCGAGAGCGTGGGGCTGCTCGAATGTCTTGACCTGGTGGAGGAAGATATCAAGAGGGCGAAGGCGGTTGATTCGAGTTTGCCGTCATCGGACCCATGGGCGCCGGTTCAGGTGGGCAGCAAGCGCTACGCCTGGGGCATCGCAGCCGGCTACAAGAATACCGGCCTGGGGGGCGGCGCGCCGGACAAGGCGGAGGCTGAAGTGGAGGTCTTTCCCGACGGCACCGCGGCGATCCGCACCAGCAGCGCGGAGATGGGGCAGAATCTGGTGGGCGTGCTGGCGGCCTGCACCGCGCAGGAGCTGGGTCTCCCCTTCGAGAAGGTGCATGTGACCGTGATGGACACGGACCTGACGCCGGACGGCGGCCCTTCCACCGCCAGCCGCCAGACCTACGTCAGCGGCAACGCGGCCCGACTTGCTGCGCGGGCCATGCGCGAGCAGATGCAGAATGTCCTGGCTGAAAAGTTCGATACACACCCTGATGTCATCGCCTTCCATGAGGGTCTGGCCTATGTGGACGAGAGGCGGCTGGCGCAGATGCACGTGGCGGAGCTGCCGGCGGCGGGGGCCAACGGCGCGAACGGCAGCGCGGGCGGGATTCTGCCGGGTTCCACGCGCAGCATCTCTTTCGCGGATGCGGTCAACGCCCTGCTGGCCGAGAACCGGCTGCCGAAGATCCGCTATGAATACTGGGCGCCGCAGACGCAGCCGCTGGGGACAGGCGGCGATATGCACTTCGCCTTTTCGTACGCTGTGCATGCCGCGCTGGTGAGCGTGGATACCGAAACCGGCGAGGTAGCCGTCGCGCGGGTGATATCCGCCCATGACGTGGGCCGGGCGATCAATCCCCTGAGCCTGCTTGGACAGATCGAGGGCGGAATCGTGATGGGCATCGGCAACGCGCTGACCGAGAATTATATCGTCGAGGACGGCATTCCCTGGACCGAGCGTCTGGGGCAGTACAAGATGCCGGGCATCAAGATGACGCCGCGGATGGACAGCCACATCGTCGAGCATCCGACCGCGGATGGGCCCTACGGCGCCAAGGGCGTGGGCGAGATCAGCTCGATCCCGATCAGCCCGGCGATCACCAATGCCATCTACAACGCTGTGGGCGTTCGCTGCCTGGCCCTGCCGGTCGATCAGGATGCCCTGCTGCTGGCGATGCGAGACGGTGAGAAAGAGATCGACGGGCACTGGGGCCAAACGGGGCCATGGCTGGCGTCGAACGGCCGGCAGCCGCACTGACACACTGAAACCGCAATTCTCCCTGAAAACTTCATCATGCAACTCCATCATGCTCTGCGACTGCGGCCGGATGCGCTTTCGGTCGTCACACTGGTCGGCGCCGGGGGCAAGACGAGCGCGCTCTTCCGGCTGGCGGATGAGGCCGTTGGCGGCGGCCAACGCGTCGTCACCACCACGACCACCCATATTTTCGCTTCCCAGGCGGAGGACGCGCCGGCCCGCCTCGAAGCAAAGCCCGGCGAGACCGAAGAGATAGACTGGGCTGCGCTGGAGGCGGCGCTGGCGCGGCACGGGCACTGCTTTATCTGGTCGAACCCCGGTTTCCGGACCCCTGAATCCGCCGGCAGGCCAACAGCCGCCTTCCCGACAAGATCCAAACGACAGGGCCTGCCCCTGGAGGTTGTGGACGCGCTGGCTGCGCGGGCCGGTGATCTCGGCATCAGCCTGATCGCGCTCGAAGGCGATGGCAGCCGCCGCCGCCCGGTCAAGGCGCCCGCTTCGCACGAGCCGGTCGTCCCGGCCTGCACGACGCACCTGGTTCCGGTGGCGGGACTTGACGGGCTGGGGCTGCCCCTGGACGAACCTTACGTCCACCGGCCCGAGCAGGTACGCGCTCTTCTGCAGGAAGAGGACGCGTCGACGCGGCTGACACCGCGTATGCTGGGCCGTCTTCTTGTGGAACCATACGGGCGAGGCGGGAGGGCTGAGGAGAGAGGAGAGGGTACGCCTCCCGGCAGCGGTTTCCAGGCTGGGGGCGCGAGGCTGATACCGCTCTTGAATAAGGCTGACAGCGCGCCGAGGCTGGCGGCGGCCCGGTTGGTCGCGCTGCGGCTGGCGCAGCAGAACCAGCCGGCGCTGATCGGCGCGGTGGGGGCGGGAAGCGGGGCAGCCATTCGCGAGCGCTGGGGCGCGTCGGCGGCGGTTGTGCTGGCCGCGGGAGAAAGCCGCCGGATGGGGCAGCCGAAACAGCTGCTGCGCTGGCAGGGCGAACCGCTGGTGACGCGGGCGGCCCGCATCGCGCTCGAGAGCGGCGTTTCTGAAACGGTTGTGGTCACCGGCGCGGTCGCTGACCAGGTGGAGGCGGCGCTGGCCCCGCTGCGCGAGGCGGGCCGCGGGCGTCTGCGCGTCGTCTTCAACCCCGTGTGGCAGGAGGGCCAGGCGGGGTCGGTGCGCGCGGCGGTGGAGGCGCTGCCGGCCGCTTGTGAGGCAGCCCTGTTTCTGCCGGTGGACCAGCCCCGCCTGCCGGCGGCGCTGTTGCGGCGGCTGTGGCAGGCATGGCGGGACGGCAGCGATCTGGCGGCCGTCGCGGTGGATGGGGCGGTACGCGGCGCGCCGGCGCTTTTTGACCGGCGTTTCTTCGGCCAGCTGAGGCTGATTCAGGGTGACCGGGGCGGGGGGATGCTGCTGCGCCGGCACGCCGGGGAGGTCAGGGCGATCGAGGCGCCGGGCGAGTGGCTGGCAGACGTGGATACGCCGGAGGAGTGGGGGACGGCAGTGGTCGGTGGTTAGAGGTCAGTGGGTGGCGGGGTGTGCGGGCTGGTGGGCGCGGGGAGGGGGTTAGGAATCGTTGGTGTTTGAAGCTTCGTCGGCGCGCCAGGCTTCGCTGATCAGGCGGAAGATGTCGGTCTCGGTGACGATGCCGACGGGCAGGAGCAGCCCGCTGCCGGGCTCTGGCGGCTGCACGACGGGGATGCCGCCGATTTTGGTTTCCATCATCTTTTCTACCAACTGGCCGAGCGACGCTTCGGGCCCGACGGCAATTACGTCGGCGGTCATCACATCGCGCACAGTCAGCCACTCCTCATCGAGGCCCGGGTCGTAGCGGCTGGCGACACTTCCGGCTGTTTCGGCCTCCAACACATCGGCATCTGTAACGATCCCGCACATGTAGCCGTCCTGGTCGATCACAATGATGCGGCGCACGTTATTGGCTTCCATCAGCTGCGCGGCGTCCACGGCCAGCGCGTCGGGATCGATCGTGATCACCGGCGCGCTCATGATTTCGCTTACCAGCATGCGGTGCATTGGTGACTCCATGGTGCAGACGCCAGCGTGTCCGGCGGTACGGGTCAGAGGGCAGCGGCCTCTCTAGGAGGCGTGCTCGACGACGTAGCGCAATACGTCGGTTGTGGTGAAAATGCCGACGACTTTACGGTTTACAGCCACGGGGAGCCCGCCGATTCTGTAGTCCAGCATGAGGCGGCAGGCGACATCGATTGAGCTGTCCGGGGCGACGGTAACCGGCTCGGCGGTCATGGCGTCGCTGACGGGGAGCTTCGCCCAGAAATAGTTGATTTCGAAGAGGCTGAGCGTGGTGACGCTGGACGGGGCGGCCTGGCGCAGGTCGCCGAAGCTGACGATGCCGATCAGAAGGCCGTCGTCATCCACGACGGGAAGGCGGCGGCAATGATGCTCGACCATGAGATCGCGGGCATCTGCCAGTGAGGCTTCTTTGTGGCAGGTATGCGGATTGGGCGTCATCCAGTGCTTCACCTGGCCGCTATCGGACCCCACCGGCGCCTCCAACCAAAATGTACACGTTCAGAAGCTGAATTCTCATTTGGCGATACATGTTGTTTCGGCGCGCAGCGCGGACAGCAGGGCCTTGCTGTGGGGCCCGGTGGCGCAGAGGCATAGCATTCGCCCGGCGCTGTCGTCTGCGCTGTTGTTGAAGCGAACCATAAGGCGGTCGTCGGGCAGCAGGCCGTCGAGGCGGTCGGCCCACTCGATGACGACAACGTGACGCGCGGCGGAATCGAGCGGGTTTTCCGGGTCGTCGAGGGGCGTCTCTTCGACGGCATCCAAGATTTCATCCATGCCCAATCCGTAGACTTCGGCGGCGAGGGAGCCGGCGTCGGCGGTCAGGCGGTAGCTGTCCACGTGGAACAGCCGCAGATCTTGCGTTGCGGACGTATATTCGTTGATCAGGGTGAAGGTAGGGCTGGTGATGCGCGCCTGCACGCCCAGACCCCTGGCCAATCCCTGCGCAAAGGTGGTTTTGCCTGCTCCCAGATCACCCACAAGGCCGATCACGACGCTCGTGGTCTGCGGGCGGCAGATCGTCCGCCCCAGCAGTTCGCCGAGATTTTGCGTTTCACGCGGAGAGGAGGATAGGAGCGGGAAGCGGAAATGGTCGTTCACCCAATTTGATCTCTGGCAAGTCCGCCGCCCGTCACGGGACTGGGATGTCCGGCGGCCCGAAAAGAGAGGGGCGCAATGGAAAGAAACCCTCACGTCTGCGATTGTACCCCCCACGTTGCCGCGAAGCCAAATGCAGGAATTATTGTGTTCCTGTTACAATGGTAGTTAACAATATGCGGCCCGAGCGCAAGCTCGGACACAAACGATCAGTCACCAGAAACTGTAGCCATGCAGTCAGGATATTCCTTGCGCCGGCTCCTTGTCGTCGGCCTCGTTATCGCGCTCTTTGGCGCCTCGTTATACACTGTTGTCGAGTGGATCATACCGGCGCTGACGCTGGGGCCTCGGGATAGCGGCGAGGTACAGGCGCGCGATATACAGATTTCCGGCCCCCCCAGTTTTCAGGCGCTGACGATAGACGGCGAGATTCTGGTCGAGCGCGCCGGTTCCCATTTCGGCAGGCCCCGCATCAGCCCCGACGGCGCATTGATGGCGATTACGGTTGTGCCGACAGGGACGGAGACAGTCGGTCTGGCTGAAATCTATGTGATTGAACGTGCGACGGGCCGGGTGCGCGAACGCATTCCCGGGCATAACCCGCGCTGGCAAACGGGACGCAGCAACCGGCTGCGCTTCGATCAACTGGAAGCAAACAGCATTCGCGCCGCGACGTACGACCCATCCGACAGGTCGATCATACGCGATGAGAACCTGCAGCCGGATGACAATCCAGCGGGAGTGGAAGCGGCCGAGGTTGAGATAACGGCGCTGACCTACCCGGCGACGATTCGGGTGGCCCACCACCCTGAGAATAACTGCCGCAACGTACCGGACTGGCAGGTGGACGTAGTTCCGTTCGAGGAGTATGTGGCCCGTTCGGTTCCCGCGGAGGTTCCCATCTCGTGGTCACCGGAAGCGCTGGCCGCGCAGGCGGTTGCCACCCGCACGTATGCCTGGTACCAGATTTTGCGCGGGCGGCGCTACTATGACGTGACCGACTGGGCCAATTTCCAGATGATGTGCAACAATCGCTTTTCTTCCACGGACGCGGCGGTCAGCAGGACGGCGGGGCAGTATTTGGCCTATGCGGGTGACAGCACGAGCGCGCCGATCATAGCCATGTACAGCGCCAAGAACAGCCATCCGACGCTCACCAATCCGGCGGTGGCGTATCTGAAGGCGGTGCCGGACGAGACGGGTCTTGGCGAAGTGCGTTGGGGCCACGGCTACGGTCTGAGCCAGTGGGGGGCGGCGCGGCGGGCCACCGCCGGCCAGACGTACCGCCAGATTCTGGGCCACTACTATACGGATGTCACGTTGCAGGATGCCCGCCAGCCGACGCGGGCGCTGGGGGGAATCACGGGCCTGTCCTTGCGAGGTTATTTCCCTGTGGGCGGTCTGCGCTGGGGGGCTTTGGCGCCTGCGGAGACGCTGTCGGGGCAAGTCGATCTCGACCCTGGCCCGGACTCTCTGCCTATACGCGGTGTCTGGCTGCGCAGCGCGGATCTCAGCAGCGGCAGCACGATCACCGCCTCGCTGACGCTGAGCAACGCGTTGCAGGAGACAAAGGCGCTGGAGATCGACTGGGACGCGCCTGCGGCGCCGACTTTCGAGGCGCCTTCGGCGGTGGAGGTACAGAGGGCCACGTTAACGCTCGAGACACCGGAACGGGGCTCGACGATCGGTCTCAGCAACAGTTGGACCTGGCAGGGCGAAAACCTCCACAGCACCACGGGCGAAGATGTGGATGATGACGACGCCGAGGGCGCGCGCGCGCGGGAGGCAAGAGCCGACGACCATGCCGCGGGCTGGTGGTACGGCCCTTACGCGACCGGCATTCCGCACAACGCCACCTATCGCGCGCTCTTCCGGCTGCGTATGGGTGAACCTGACGACGACGACAACGACAATGTGCTGCCGGATCAGCCGATCGCCCGTTTGGATGTGACCGACAAGGGGGGGACTCTGGGTCTTGGTTTGCGCGACATCTGGCCGAGCGATTTCACCGGCGCGGGCGAGTATGTCGAAATTCCCGTTGATTTCCATCTGTTCAACGCGGTCGAGGGGTTGGAGTTCCGCGTGAAATGGCACGGAGAGGTAGACCTGGCGCTAGACCGGGTCCGGCTGTGGCAGCTGCAGGATATAACGACGAGAAGAACGTTCGACTGGGCGCTCCCCAGCAGCGGCACGTCAACGGTTTCCGCGATCGCGTTCGATGCGGCCGGAAATGCGAGCCCGGTCGTCACCAGGTATATCGAGTTCGGAAGCGAGCTGCCGCCGGTGTTCGGCGATTTGGAGCACCTGCAGAGCTGGTGGACAAGATTGCCTGTCCTGATTTCGGTCCCTGTTCAGGATTTTAACAGCGGGCTGGACACGACCAGCGGCAAGCTGCTTTTGGACGACGAGGAGAAGGCGGCCCATTTCAGCCTGCCCAACGATCCGCTGGAGGCGCAGAAGCTGTCAGCGGCATTGAGCGACCTCGCGGATGGCACGTACACTGTGCGTTTCAAAGCCAAAGACCGATCCGGCCTGGAGGGGGAGAGCGCGACCGGGCAGCTGCGCGTTGACCGGACGCCGCCAACCGTTCAGGCGCGAGCCGTGCAGGTGGCATCGGAATCTTCGGACGAGGGGGAAGGAAGCGGCGCAAACTCGGCTGAACAGCGCGGGCTGTTCAGCGGGCCGGTTCAGGTCACCATTGAGGCTGCAGACGCGACCAGCGGCGTGTGGGGTATCGCGTATGTTCTGAACGACGGGCCGGTTGAACTGTACAGTGAACCGTTCACAATCTCCGAGGACGGCATTTACAGTGTCCGCTATTGGGCCAAGGACAATGCCGGCAACTTCTCGAGCAGCAGCCGTCTGCGGGTTTGGGTCCGCAGCGGTGGATCAGAGGAGGAGACGGAAGAGGAATCGGAGGGCACGACGGAGAGCACGAGGGAGGGCTCCACACAGGGCCAGACACAGGGCCAAACGCAGGGCCAAACGCAGGGGCCGCCTCCGGGTCAATCAGGGGGCCCGACGCAGGGCCCTGGTTCGAGCCCGGTTCAGGGGCAGACGCCGGCCCGGACGGGAGACGGAATCCATGTCGTGTTCGTTCCGGGTTTGCGGAACGAATAGGGCGCGGGCTTTTTGCTTCCGCCGTGCGCGTTGCGGCGGTTCAGGTGGTCCATGGCGGCTAAGCGTCGCTGGCCACGACCCATTTCAGGAGTTGCTCGCCGTGCTCTTTGACGAGGGCGGTGGCGCGTTCCGAGTCACCCGCTTCTGCCCGGATTTCGAATAGGGGGCGCTCGGGGTTGGGGCCGATATGGACCCACTCTTCGGCGCCGAGGTCGATCTTCAGGCCGTCGATGGGGATGACGGCATCGCCCTGGTAGTTTTGATTGAGCAGGCGCATGACGGTGCCCTTGGCCTCCCAGGGGCAGTCGATTCGATGGTGCGCCATAAAGAACAACGGCAGGTCGGCCACGATTTCACTGACCGCCTTCTGACGCAGCCCGAGGTATTCGAGCAGGCGCACGGTTGCCAGCAGCCCGTCGGAGACGGGTTGCAGATCGGGGAAGATGAAGTGGCCGGCTCCATCGGTGGCGAACAGCACATCCTCGGTCGCGGCCCGCATAAGATGGCGCAGATCGTTCTGGGTGGCGACGACCTGGCCGCCATAGCGGTTGACGACGATTTCGAAGGCACGCGGCAACACCGCTGGCAGGGCGACTTTGGCGGCGGGGTTGGCGTACATGGCCAGCTCCAACATCAGCAGCGCCGCGGTCATATCATCGAGCACGACGCCTCTCTCATCGATGAGAAAGATTCTTTCGCCGTCTACATCGAGTTTGACGCCGACACCGGCATCAAGGACGGCCATAATTTTGGCCATATGCTGGAGTTGATGGCGGAACTGATCGCTGAGGGCGCCCAGTTTTGCGCCATTGAGCGGCAGATAGTCGACCTCGAGGAGGTTGAGGAGGGTCGACAGGGTATCGCCGCTGAGGCCGTGTGAGGTGTCGACGACGATTTGCGGATGAACGTGGGGGGCGGTGGCGCGGATCCGGTCGCGGTCGACACAGGCGAGGAAGCTCTCGACATAGCCTTCGGTGGGGTCGGCCGGGTAGTCGATCTGGCCGACTTCGTCGAGGAAGGCGCGGCGGAAATCTTCGCGCGAGAAGCTGCGTTCGACGGAACGTTCGGCGGTCCGGCTCTGGTCGAGGCCGCGGCTGTCCATGAACCGGACGTCCACGACGCGCTGGTCGAGCGGGCTGAGGCGGACATGGACGCCGGCTGCTGCGGCGGCGTGTGTGCGGATGAAATGACGGGCCACGGGCACGGGCACTTCGCCGAGATCCCAGACGTCGACGCCGGCGCTGGAGAGGCCGCTCATCAGGGCGCGCACCAGCATGCGCGAGCTGCGGTGTGAGTCCCGGTTGATGACGACGAAGCTGCCGCGGGTCAGGTTGGCTCCGACGCTGCTGCCGAGCTTGGCGGCGAATTCGGGGGTAAAGTCGACATTGACAACGCCGCTGACGCCGGCCCTGCCGAAAAGAGAGCGGCGGCCGCGGCTGCCCCAGATAATACTTTCACGCACGACCGCGCCCGGCTCGATGCGTTTGTTCGGCCAAAGTTTCACATCGGGGTGCACAACGCAGTTCTCATCCAGCACACAGTTATCGCCGATCACGACGTCCTCATAGGCGATGGTGCCGCTTTTGAGGCTGCACTGGCGGCCCACGATTGCCCCCAACAGTTCGCAGGTCTCCCCTATGTAGGTGTTGCGCCAGACAACGCAGTGCTCGAGGCGGCTGTAGCGGTCGACGATGGTGTAGTCGCGGACCACACACGGCCCCTGGATGGTAACGCCCTCTTTAATTTTGACGGCGTTGCCAAGATAGACGGGCCCGAAGATTTGTGCGTCGGGGGCGATTTCGACGTCGGCGCCCAGGATTAGTTCGCCGCGCTGGCGCGCGCGTTCGAACGGGGCGTT
Source organism: Caldilineaceae bacterium (assembly GCA_022824025.1). Classification (GTDB taxonomy): domain Bacteria; phylum Chloroflexota; class Anaerolineae; order Caldilineales; family Caldilineaceae; genus Bin5. The sequence goes on along the minus strand of JAJEBF010000052.1, from coordinate 18,407 downwards.
TTGGCCGCCGGCCGCCGCCGGATTGGAAGGCGCGAGGTCCTCGCCCGGCGCGGTTTCGCCGAGTGGATGGGGCAGCCAGACTTTGCCGTTGATGAGATCGGCGCTGGCGCGCATGTACTCGCTAATCGTGCCGACATCACACCAGTAGCCCTCGGCGACGTAGGCTTGCAGCAGCTCGCCCCTTTGCAGGAGATCAGGGAAGAGGTCGGTGGAAAAGTCATAGGCGGCATCGTCGGGGATATGATCCAGGACCGCGGGTTCGAGCACATAGATGCCGGTGTTCACGCGGTCGGAGCGGATGGCGCTCCAATCCGGTTTTTCGAGGAGCTGGGTGATGCGGCCGCTTTCGTCGCTGACGACTGCGCCATATTCCAGGGGGTTGGGAACAGAATAGACAGCGATTGTAGCGAGAGCGCCGGAGGAGAGATGGTGTTGGACGGCGGCCTGCAGGTTGAAGTCGGTCAGGGCGTCGCCGCTGATGACGAGGAAGGTATCGTCGAGATGTGAGGCCGCGTTCTTGACGCCGCCGGCGGTGCCGAGGGGCATTTCTTCGACGACATAGGTGATGTTGAGCCCGAGGCTGCCGCCGTCCCCGTAGAAGTCCTGGATCACGGAGGGCAGGTACTGGAGGGTGATGATGATCTCGGTGATGCCGTGATATTTGAGCAGGCCGAGAATATGGCCGAGGACCGGTTTGTCTACAAGGGGGACCATCGGCTTGGGACGCCCAATCGTCAGGGGGCGCAGGCGGGAGCCTTCACCGCCGGCCATGACTACGGCTTTCATGATTTTAGTCCATTGACCATTGGTCAGTGGTCAGTGGCTAGTGGGCTTCTCTGGCCACTGGCAAGGGTGACTGGCCGCTGCGGTCAGATGGGCGGCCAGGGATAGTTCCGCTGGTGAGCAGGCGGCAGGGGATAGTGACGGTCGGCGAGCAGTTCGTGAATGCGGCGGCGCAGGGCATCGAGTTCGGGGACGCTGAGAAGCAGATCGAGGGTACTGTGTATCGGTTCGGTATCGATGAGACGCTGCAGCGACTGCAGGTCTGCGAGCAGCTCTTCCTCGATTGGTTCGCCGGCGAACTCCCAGATAACGGTGCGCAGCTTATATTGATGATGGAAGCAGATGCCGTGGTCGATGGCCCACATGTGGGCGTGCGCCGGTTCGCCCCACCCGCCGGCGACGGTGAACCGGCGGTGCTGGCCGTAAAGACAGTGGCCGGCCTTGCGGTCGGCATTGTTGATGAGGAAGTCGAAGAGGGTCAGGCGGCGCAGTGCGGGGGCGTAGCGGGCATCCTCGCGCATATTGAAGTAGTGGAATTCCGGGTCGCACTCGATGAAAAACTGGATGCTGCCCGGCCCGCGCGGACCATCGCGCAGGACGGTTGGGGGCACGAGGCGCCAACCGAGGGCTTCGCTGACGACGAAGGCTGCGGTCTCCCGCTGGCAAAGCGTGCCGGCCGGGAAATCCCACAGGGGATTTTCGCCGCGGCGGGGCTTGTAGACGGCGGGGATCTCGTGCTGCTGATGATGGACGGTAGCCAGAAAGGTGTAGTTGGAGCTGTATGGCAGGAGCCCTTTTTCTTCGATTGTGCCTTCCGCCAGGGCGCTGATAATCTCTGCGGCTGCGGTCGGGGCAGGCCGGCCACTGTGCCCGTCCGGGTCCTGGACGCGACTGTGGTCCACGCTGCGCACCTGCTGTTCGACGGTCTTATCGTTCTCGGTCATAGCGGCAAGCCGAATGCTGGCGGTGTGACGGGTCGTGTTACTGCGCCATGCGGGGCGCGGCACGTTGTAGGACAGCGTTGCAGTGCGAGGCGCAGTGCAGGTTACACAGACAACGGAAACGCGTGGCCGTTCGTGCGCGGGCAGAAGTGGCCGTCCGGCTCGATGACGCGGCCGCACAGGGGGCATTCGGGCCTGCCGGCGGCAACGACCTGCAGGGCATGCTCGCTCAACGAGCGCATTTGCGCCCGCGTTGCATAGAAACGGGCCTTCTGTTCGTCGTCCTGGTCTTCGAGCATTGGGGGGCTGGCCGGGTCGGCGGGCGGCCCCCCCTCTCCGCCGGCATCCGGGATGGCCTGCGCGATCAGAACCATGAGGTCGTGCCGTTCATCGTACCCCAAGCCCAGTTGTCCGACGCGAAAGGCCGGGTCGAGAGGTTCACGCAGACTGGGCGCTGCGGTTTCTTCCTCGACGGCCGGCAGGTTGGCCCGTTCCTTTTCCAACTCCTCCAACAGTTGCAGGATAGAGCTTGCGAGCGCGGCCACCTGCTCCTTTTCCATGATCAGGGTGGCAATGTCAGCGCCCTGGCGGGCCTGCAGGAAGAATGTGCGCTGGCCGGGACGTCCGACTGCGTCGGCAACGATTGCGCTAACCGGATTAAAGTCGTAGGTAAACTGTGATTCCATATGGCTTTGGTTGGTAATTGATCGCTGGCGCAGGTGCGGGCGTGCTTTCATGCGCCGGCAGGGTGCCTATTGTCCCGCGTCGGCGCCAGCTGGACGTGTTGGCCTCTGGTTGCGTTCAGGTCTTCCTACTCCAACTTTATCACAGGGAAACCGCCGCTGTCATTCATGGCGAGGATGCTTGGTCCAAAACGATGGAAGGCGACAAGGCTGATCGAAGCGGTGTTGATCTGGATGCGCTGGAAAAGGTCGAGCGGCGTGCCCAGGTAGTAGGCCAGGCTGGTGCGCAGGACATCGCCGTGGGCCACGACGGCGATCACCTCGCCGGCGTGTTGGGTACGGATGCGTTCCAGGGTCGTGATGACGCGATTCTGCACTTCTCGCAAGGTTTCGCCCCCTGGGAAACGAAAGCCGCCGGGGAATATCTGGACCAGCCGCCATTCCGGTCGTTTGCTCAACTCCTTCAATTCGCCGCCGCGCCATGCGCCGTAATCGACCTCCAGGATGCCCGGCTCTATCGAGACGGAGAGGTTCAGCGCCCCGGCCAGGGGTTGAGCCGTCTCCAGGCAGCGCAGGAGCGGGCTGGAGTAGATGGCGGAGATGGGCTGCGCTTTGAGGCGCTCGGCAAGCTGCTGGGCCTGCTCCCTTCCCTTTTCGTTCAGCGCCACGCAAGGCGTCCGTCCGGCCAGCGCGCCCCGTTTGGTCCAATCGTTTTCGCCGTGGCGGATGAGGAAGAGATAGGTCGGGCGCGGTTTTTTTTCCTTTTCGCGTTCGTCGTCGGCCTGGTTTTCACCTTCGTCTTTGGCTTCCTCAAGCTCTTGTGTTGTTCCACTTTTTTCTTCGATCAAACCGATTTCTCTCTTCAAGGGGTGGGTTTCCGCTTGTGCGGGTCTGTTGCATTTCCATTGTAACCGTGATCAGGCGCTGTGCAAATGCGGGAAACGGATTGGGTCAAGGGCAGGGGAGCGGCGGGGCGCGGGATGGGTTTGCGCAAGGTGTTGATGATGCTCGTTGCGGCGGGACCCGATCGGCTGGGGCGGCCAGGCGCGTCACCTGGTGGAGCAGGTATGTGTCAGGCTTGACCGGGTGAGGGGAACGGCATAGGATGATGCAGAAGGGTCCGGTATTGCATGAGAGGAGATGACGCCTGTGGAGGAGATCACGGTCAGAGGAATAGACGAGGAGCTGGGCGTCTGCCTGCGCCGCCTGGCAGAGCGGGAGGGGCTCTCTCTGAACCAGGCGGCACTCAGGCTGCTGCGAAGAGGAGCCGGCTTGGCGGAAGGTCCAGTCAGGGGGAATACGGTGGGTGATTCATTCGACCGGTTGATAGGGAGCTGGACCCAGGAGGAAGCGGATGAAATGGAGGCCGCGCTCGAGGAATTCGAGACCATGAAGAAGTAGAGGAAGCAGAACCGTGCGTAAATCTGAGCGCTTGGCGTGGGTGAAGCGGCGGTCTGCCGCCCACGCCAATTTGGAATGCTATGGACTCTCAACCAATAGCCGCTTCAGCGGCCAAAACGCTCTCCCGCCTTCGCCAACCAGCCTGTTGATCAGACTCTCCGTTCCGCTCTTCGTACTAGGATTGCAGTGCAGTGTCTCCAATGCCTCGATCCACTGATTGTCCGACTCCCAAAGCCACATTACTCGCTGGTTTTTGCCGCGAACGCCCCCTTCATGCAGATACAGCCGGGCAATCTCAAGGGTATCCTCAGGAGCTGCCTGCGCCAGCCGGGGGCTCGTCTTGACGAGCCCATTATCCCACGTCAAGAATCCGTTTGCCCTTTCAAGCGTTTCTCTCACTCGCTTCGCAAGCCATGCGGGCTCGAAAATCCCTTTGTCCAGGTTGATCCAGAAACCAAATTCCATGTACACTTCCTGCCTTACATGCTTCTTCAGCAGCCAATCCCAGAGTTCCCTCACACGACCCCTGACTTCCTCACTAAAGTCAAAGAATTCCTCGGCATTGTCTCTGGAAATGAAAGAGCGCCCAACAAAATTGACAAAGTGCGCGTGTTGTTTCACATTGTCGTTCTTCCAGAACGCTCTAAACAGTTGATGCTCGAATCCGAATTCTTTGTAATGCATAAACGCGAGGGCAAAATGTTGCGCGAGCCCGTCATCCGGTCCCTTGAAGTGCTTCTGTTGACGAGGGAAGTCACTATTTTTCAGGACCAACGCTCGATGATAGAGTAACTGGATTTCAGGATCAAAGAACATCGCACCATAAAGTCTGTTGGCAAGATAACCCTCCCAGGCAGCCGTGTAGAGATGCTTCTGTGCTGGCTCTTGGACAAATATCCGCGGAAGAAGGTTTCGAATCCAATCCCTGTCTCGGAAGTAAAAACTCGGCAGATAGTGTCCGTACAGAAACAAGAGCGCGCGTGTGTTTTCTTTCTGCAACGCCTTCTCGTACAACTCTTTGACATCATCGGAAATCTGTATATCGTCGTCTTCACTGAATCTTCTGCCATCCTGAAAGATAAACTGCACAAAAGCTTGGTAAGCTCTGCCGCGCACAGAGTTGATGGCCATTGTGAACGGATCGATGACACTGTAGTTCGTTTCGTTGGCCGAACCAACAAGGGACGGTGCGGTTTCAATCTGCTCGTCCGCCGGAGACGGATCGGGGTATGACAGCAGATTGCCTGTAAGCTCTAGTATGCGGTCGCGATGTCTGCCGAAATCAACCGGCGCCAAACCATCCAGTTCAGTAAGCAACTCGCGCAGAACATCGGCCATTGCAGAGTAAACCGCGTCCCAGTTGGCAAGCCAGGAAGAAGCGTACAGGCTGGAAGGCTCCCGTGGTCCTCTTTCAAATCTCGCTCCTGCGTCCGAGTTTGTCATGGTAGTGAACAGTTCGATCACGCCATCCCATTCGACCTCTGACGCGCCCGCTCTATCATTCTTTATCGCCTCCTGGATCCCCATCAGATATGCATAGGTATAGTGTTGATCAAGTACACCGCGCTCAAAGAACAGACCAGCACTGTCGACGTACTCTGACAGCCGTACAGGGATGTCGTCTTTCAAGAGATCGCCCATGCCTTGGGCATTCAAAGGATTGTAAAAGTCAGCTTCATTGTTCTGAGAGTTCAGCTTCTCGGGCGTCCACTCCTGGCGGAGTTTCCCGGCAATCTCGAAGACGGTCAGACGGCTTAATTCTTCCTTTTGAATTGGGCCGCGCGGCGATATCCATCCGCCTTCCCCGCCGGCCCCCAAATCCACGTCCGGACGCGGTTCATAATCCGGATAAAGCTGGAAGCCTGCATCCTTCACCTGCTTTTTCAAAGCAGGGTTCTCATCAAGATAGAGAGGAATCATGGACAGTATCCTTGATCCCTTAAGTCTCCTGCCGTTGGGCAAATCGCTGAATTCCTGGATGGTCCTCTGCACGAAATCCTGCTTTTCGTCTTCGGACAATACAGAAAATCCCGTTTGTAGTGCCTTCTCGTATTCAGCGCCCGAGGCAATTTCGCGATATCGCTCAACTTCAAACAGTTGAAAGAGGGCGCTCTTGAGTTCCTCTCTGAACGCCTTCGGGCACAGGCTTAGAACGAACAGACGCAAACGCCGCATAACGCGGCAGTCCGGCAGGGGGGCCAGATGATCCATGTAGATCCTTTTGACGTCTCCAGATTCGGCGCACTGTTCCCCGATCAGACGAACCGCCAACGCTTTTGCGGCAGCCGCCAGTTCGCGCACATCTTCCCGCCACCCATCAGACTGGCCCGGCTCCAAAGTGAAGAAATCTACATCCAAGAGTAGAAACTGGTCGGACGCGGCCATGATCTCAGCCATTTTGCTTGTCGTCAGGGCCCACGCGCGCTCCGCGTACTCTGGGTCCACGGCTGCCAACTGTTCGAAAAGCTTCGTGCGGGGGAGATCGTCCAAATAGAATGGGCTTTCGCGATAGGGGGACACATCGCCCGTCTCTTCTCCGGGACGCACAGCCAGCACGGCCTCGGCAAGGAGAAGGAAGCTCTCAAAATCGTTGGCGTCAGCAAGAGTACCGAGCATCTCCTCATATGCGAAACCAGAGTGACTGTACACGTCATCAAGCAGTTCTACCCACTTCTCGGCCCGGATCTTGTCAATCACGCGTGCCAACTGATCTGCCGGCAAGGCGCGGCACATCCGCAAGAAGCTGTACGCAACCTCCTGACTCCGCGTATCCGTGGATATCGGGATCGTCTGCATAATGTCCACAACCTGCGCGGGACATTTTTCCGCCATGCGCAAAAGGTAGCCAAGCTCCGGTGTTCTAAACCCATCATGGGACGGATCTTCTTCCTCAAGGACATTCAGAAATCCGTTTCGCCACAGCCAGTCCAGCCACCGATAGTCGGCCTTGTGATAGAAATAGCGGCGAGCATCCAGGTTTATCTGAAGGAGTTCCTGAAGGCGCTCTTTTTCCAACATTGGTGGGGCATTCTTAGTCATAGCTTCCTACCCTAGCTGTCCTACGTCTTACTGAGGTGGCCCGCTACTCACTAGCTCGTCAATCTCTCTATGGAGATCAAGTTGACGGATCAGTGCTCGTCCCATAGACCTCTCAAAGTCAGCCAGAATCTGTTCAAAGTCAGAAATTGTAGCCGAAATACGATTGTGATGAGCCACATCACTTAGATGATTGTAAACTCTCCCAACATCATCCATGAGTCCAGAGTCTATAGACGCAGAACCGTACCTCTCAAATGCTCCTCTCATATCATCAGGTATGTATACCGACCCGGTTCCAGGTCTAGGGCGAGAACTCAGTATAGGAGCCAGGATTTCTCGCAGGGAGTGCGCGGCTTGAGCGATCCAGTCAAGGTTGTTCCGGCACTGTGCTCCACTGGCGAAAACCGCTCCACGGAACATTTCCGATGGTCTCACATGCAGATCATAAGGTTGGTACAGCTCATCCAGACGTCTACAAAGATCCTCCTGCTGCGGTGTAAGACGGACTGGCCGTAAAGGGGTTTCTCCTACTGGAGTCTGTTGTTTGATAAACCCGTGTAAGTCATTGTAAATTGCCTCTATCTTAATGCCATGATGCTGTTGCAAGTGGTCCAGAGTCTGCTCTTTTAGTTCTTTGGGGATGTTGATGCATTCATCTGGTTCCAGGTAGCCTTTTTTCGTCTGAACGAACACGCTCTTCTGAGCGATGACGCGATGCCTCGGACTCCATGGTTTTCTGATACTTGTGACCCCATCATCAATTTGTCTCGGCAACAAGACAATCCTGCCGTCCTTATCATTGGGAGTGCCACAGGCGAAGAAAAGCGCGACATGATAATCCTCTGTAAAATCAATCAGGTTGGTCTTGCCGCCGAAGTGTTGGAGAAAGGCAAGGATTTCAAATTCATCTGTTTGGCCAGTATATTTCTTAGCATCCTTCAACATTTCCTCATGCAAAGCCTCAAGGTCGACATTTTCCCCTTGAATCGAACTTTGTTGGCGGTAAAGCCCAGAGGACACTTTATCGTAGTGCTCTGGTTCACCTCGATAAATGTAGTCGCCGCGTGCTGCAATTCTCGCAATCTCACGGATCTTCTCCAGCACCTCTTCCAAATCATCGTCCTGTGTTGTAGAGGGCTCTTGTGTGCTCATATGGTTCCTTCCACCGCTGCAATCTCTCCTTCCGTCAGCCCTTACAGTTTATGCGCCAGCCGATCAAGCCCTACTTAAAAGCTGTTAGTGTCGAGTGTATCCGATGCATTGGGAAATGTTGTCTGATCTGTGATTCCAATGGTTGAGGGATTGGTGTGATGAGGTAGCAAGCACCTTTGCCGTCATAAGGGCTGCGCCCGCCCAGCTAGCGGACACTTTGAGACAGACCTTGGCGATGGAAAGGTGGGCAAGAGCTACTATTCCCATTGAAGGCTTAACGGCATGCAATCGAAATTACAGTGGGTTATGCCGCAGGAGCCCGGGAAACCGATCGAAGTCTGAGTCGTTAGAATGCACTGTGGCTTGCCGTTCCAACGCCAAAGCGGCTATGTGGGCGTCCGGCACGAGATTCGTGCCACCGCCTGCAGCGTCGAGACTTCGCCGAAAGTGTGCCAGATGATCTGTTCCTGGACTGATAGGATTTATGTGGTCGTATCGAAACCAACTTTCTACATGTGCAGTGGCAGCCGACGGCGACATGGGAGACACAAGTATCCTGGGACTCGACATCAGGCGCACGAACCCCATTGATACAGACCATGGCACTCCAACTGTTTCAAAACCGTTGATCAGCCCTTCCCACCAGCCTCTGGCCGCTTCGTGATTCGGATCGTCCTCATGATAAGCATAAACCAGCAAGTTAACGTCCGGCACGATCATTGTGCGTTCTTCTCTACGAATCTGTCATCATCCATGTCGCCGAGGTTCTCCTTCAGTTTATCGGAATCAACGCCTTCGGCGTACCCGCTGCGATGCGGAACTACCTGGAATGGTTTCGAGTTCAGGTCTTCCAACTCTTGTCCTATCAACTGCAAGAGACCTGTGAGTCCCTGCTCTTGCGCCAGAGTACGCCCTCGCTCGAAATCCTCCCTGGCCGCTGAAAATTTCCGGAGGAATTTATTGGCTATTCCTCGAACGTAATAGGCAGCGGCATACTGTCGCAAAGTAGGTATCGCCGCATCATGGTCGGCAATCGCCTCTTCAGCCTCTCTCAGCTTTTTGATTAACTGCTCCGGCGTATGTCTCCTCTTAGCCATATTTCCCCCTTTCTGCGGCCCAATACTAACATTATACCTGGACCAGCTTTTGGGGGCAGGTCAGTAAAGCGTAGAGGAAATCTTGGGAAAGCACTCCAGTTCTCCTCGATAAATGTAGTCGCCCCCGGCCGCATTTCTTGCAATCTCATGGATCTTCTTTAGCGCCCTTTCCAAGTTATCGCTCTTAATGTGGATCCCATTCGAAACTACGACTTTTCGCGATGGCGTCGTGACTGGAATACACTATTCCGCACCGCTGTTTCGAAATGCCAATACTCTTGGTCTCGTGTGAGATCTACATTAGTTGTACAGGAATCTTGTAAGCTCATATGGTTCCTTCCACCAACCCTTCCTCATCCTCCGCTAACTCATTCAGATTATACACCAGCCGATCAAGCGCCAGTTCAAAACTGGCGATGTCGGGAAAATTGTATCTCCTTGTTTCATAACCATCGACAGTTGGTAGGCCTCCCTTACGGGCGCCCTTCGCTGGCCGTCTCTCCGGCTACTTGGCATCCAAATTCCGACGCAGTTACCCCTATTCGGATGCCCTTGGCCCATTGACCTTTCACCCGGCCTGCATTACCCTTGCAGCAAAGTGGCCCTTTACGCAGAGGCAACAACAAGCCCCAATGGCGGCATTGGAGCACGACCTGAAACCATAGAATCCAGGTGCTGGAACCATGAACCACAGCGAGATCGTCAGTTTCATTTGGGATGTAGCCAACCTAATCCGCGACACTTTCAAGCGGGGCAAATACCAGGACGTCGTCCTGCCTTTGACCGTGCTGCGCCGGTTGGACTGCGTGCTGGCGCAGACAAAAGTGGACGTGCTCCGGCGTCAGGCCGAGCTTCAAGGAACAACCCTTGAGAACCTCCACAGCCAGCTTTGCCGTGCGTCGGGATTCGCCTTCTACAACACATCGCGGTATGACTTTGAACGGCTGCTGGCGGACGCGCCCAACGCGGCGGCCAACCTGAGAAACTATATCGCCGGCTTCAGCCACAACATGCGCGAGGTCCTGGAACGATTCGATTTCGACAACACCATCAGCAAGCTAGACGAGGCGGGCCTCTTGTTCCTGGCGCTGCAAAGATTTGGCGCGGTGGACCTCCACCCCGACACCATCGACAACGCCGCCATGGGCACTATCTTTGAGGAGTTGATCCGCAGATTCAACGAAGCGCTGAACGAAAACCCGGGGGAGCACTTCACCCCCCGCGATGTCGTTCACCTGATGGTTGATCTGATGCTGGCCGGCGACGAAGACCGTATCGGCGGCGCTGGTGTTGTGCGCACCGTCTATGACCCGTGCTGCGGATCGGGCGGAATGCTGACCATCGCCAAAGAGCGCATCACCGCCGGTTACCGCGAAAACGGCACGCTCCTGGCAGACCCAATCAACCCACAGGCCGAGATCTACCTCTACGGCCAGGAAGTGAACCCGGAGACCTGGGCGATTTCCAAGTCCGACCTGTTTATGAAGGACCCGTCCGGCCGCGACGCCGACAACATCGTCTTCGGAAGCACGCTTTCCAATGACCGGCACGCGTCCATGACCTTCGACTACCTGATCGCAAATCCGCCCTACGGAAAGGACTGGAAACGCGACGAACGCGCGGTGCGGGATGAACACGCGCGCGGCGCCGCGGGCAAGTTTGGCCCCGGTCTGCCGCGCATCAGCGACGGCCAGCTTCTCTTCCTGCTGCACATGCTCGCCCGCGCCAAAAATCCGCAGGAGGGCGGCTCGCGCATCGCCATAATCATGAACGGATCGCCGCTGTTCACCGGAGACGCCGCCAGCGGTGAGAGCGAGATACGTCGTTTCATTTTTGAAAACGATCTGCTGGAGACCCTGATCGCATTGCCGGAGCAGCTCTTCTACAACACAGGCATCGCCACCTATGTCTGGCTCCTCAGCAACCGCAAAGCCCCGCAGCGCCAGGGCAAGGCGCAGCTGATCGACGCCTCGTCCTTCTGGGAGCTGATGCCTCGCAGCCTGGGTGACAAACGCCGCGAAATCCCGCCGGAGAAGGCTCGGGACATCGTGAAGCTACGCAAGGAGTACCGCGACGGCGACACCCGCGTGGTCGCAAGGGACGGCAAGCAAGAGGAAGCGGTGGTGAGCCGCATCTTCTCCACATCGGATTTTGGTTTCCGCAAGGTAACGGTGGAGAGGCCGCTGCGGCTCAACTTTCAGGCCAGCGCTGAGCGTGTCGAACGCGTCAAGGAGGCGCGGGCTTTCCAGAACCTGGCCACGTCAAAGAAGCGCGGCCAGGCGGCTGCTGAAGAGGAGGCGCAGGGCCGAAGGCTTCAGGAGCAGCTTATCAAGCTGCTGAACAGCCTGCCGGACACGAAGGCGCGCGACAGGGTCGACTTCGAGGGGATGCTTGACCGCGCAGTCAAGGCTGCCGGACTTAAGCTGTCCGCCCCGGTGAGGAAGGCCATTCTGGCCGCCCTGTCCGAACGCGATGAAACCGCGGCCATCTGCCGCAAACGGGACGGCAGCCCGGAGCCGGACCCCGATCTGCGCGACACGGAGCGCGTACCGCTGGCGGAGGAAGTGGACAGTTTCTTCGCACGTGAGGTCGCGCCCCACCTCCCGGACGCCTGGATCGACGAGTCTAAGCGCGACGCCAGGGATGGGCAGGTGGGCATCGTTGGCTACGAGATCAATTTCAACCGCTACTTCTACCGGTATGACCCGCCGCGTGCGCTGGAAGAGATCGATCGCGACATCCGGGAGATTGAAGAGGAGATCGTTCGGATGCTGAGTGAAGTGACGGCCCCGGCAACTGCACAGTAGTTCCTGCGCCACAGAATTAAAAAAAGTCGGTATCGTAATACAACATACCGACCTAAATTGACAACAGTATTGCGGTCCTGTACAATGGCGGCTCTTGCCATCAAAGGTGTGCCGATAAGGAGTGTCGCGCAATGACCGTCGAACTCAGTGAAGAGATCCTTCACGACGCCGGCATCGGCAGCTTCTTCCGTCCCAGCCAGCTGGAACCGCTGGGAATCCCTTACCACAGGCTGCGCCAACTCGAGAGGGACGAAGCGGTCGAGCGCGTCGGCTGGGGCCTCTACCGCCTGGCCTCGGCGGAACCCACCGAAGGTTACTCGATGGCCTTTGTCTGCGCTCGGGTGCCCAACGCCATCGTCTGCCTTCTTTCGGCGCTGCAGGTGTACGAAATCGGCACACAGCTTCCGCACCAGGTGTGGATCGCCATTCCATACAAGGCAAAGCCGCCTGTGCTGACCGGTATGGGCGTTCGTCTGATCCGCTTCAGCGGCGCGGCCTGGACCTATGGCGTCCAGGAGACGAAATTCGAGGGCGTGCCGGCTCGCATCACGTCACCGGCGCGCACCGTGGTCGACTGTTTCCGGTTCCAGCGCCTGATCGGGAGGGAGGCGGCGCTGGAGGCGCTGCGGGAGGCGCTGCAGGACGGGAAGGTGACGACCGCGGCTTTGAGGCGCACGCTTGAGGAGTTGCCGTCGCGCCGGCTCAGAGCCATACTGGATTCAGGAATTCTGTGACATCAAACGTCTCTGCCTCCGTTAAGGCGCGTCTTCTCAATAAGGTAGACAGTGATCGGACGCAATTTGGATTGCTCCTTGTCCGCTACGCGTGCGAGCGGTTCCTCTACCGTCTGGGCAGGTCCGGGGAGCAGTGCGTCCTGAAGGGGGCTACTCTCCTGGGAATTTGGATGGAGGAGCCCCACCGGACTACACGTGACATCGACCTGCTGACGACCGGGGAGAACGATGAAGAGACTGTTCGCAGAGTGATGACAACGATCTGCAACGTGCCCTGTCCTGAAGACGGACTGATCTTTGATCTCGAAACTCTCCGGGTCTCTCCGATCCGGGACAATCAGAGGTACGGCGGCCAGCAGGCCAGGCTTGTAGCCCTTCTGGACAGGGCTGAGATTCCCGTGCGGGTTGACTTCGGCTTCGGCGACGTTGTGACACCCGGGCCGGAGGAGGCCCGGCTGCCTACACTGATAGACGGTGTCCCCGCGCCCCGCCTTCAGGCCTATCCGAAGGTGACGGCCATCGCCGAGAAATTTGAGGCTATGGTGCAGTTGGGAAGTAGAAATAGCCGAATGAAGGACTTTTACGACATCTGGGCGTTGTCTGAAAACTTCGACTTTGACGGAGCAGAACTGCAACAGGCCGTCGCCCACTGTTTCGAGCGGCGCGGTACCCACCTTCCCGCAGAGACGCCTGAAGCTCTTTCGCCGGCGTTCTACTCAGACTCAGAGCAGCGGAATTGGTGGCAGGGCTATGGCCGCCGGGACGAACTGTTGCACGCCCCTCCTGACGACTTCGAGGAAGTTGGCAGCCGCGTGCAGTCCTTTCTGGGCCCTGTGTATGCAGGCATCATAGCAGGCGAAAGATTCGAACTGCACTGGCCTGCGGCTGGGCCCTGGCAGGCAAGAGTAATACGATAGCAAATTGACATGGCAACGCTGATGGCAAAACACAAACGCCATCCCATGTACCGAGATTCCCGTGTTGAGTGGCTGGGGGATATGCCCGCGCATTGGGAGGTGCGGCGAATAAAGTGGGTTGCCCACTTGAATCCCAGCAAGACTGAGCAGCATGCCTACCTTGCTGCTGATACACCAGTGACATTCCTTCCCATGGAAAAAGTTGGAACGGAGGGACAGATTGACACCAGCGAGATGGTTGAGGCTTCCCAAGTCTGGAATGGCTATACATACTTTCGGCGAGGAGATATTCTCGTAGCCAAGATCACGCCCTGCTTTGAGAATGGCAAGGGCGCCTATCTTGATTCGTTGCCGACGGAAGTCGGCTTCGGTTCAACCGAATTCCACGTGCTGCGAGCCAAGCCTACAGTAACTCCCCAGTTCCTATACCGTCTCACCACAGATTGTGCATTTCGCCAAAATGGAACGGAGTCGATGACAGGCGCAGCAGGCCAGCAGCGGGTGCCCGCGGATTTTGTAGCCAACTATCAGATCCCCCTCCCGCCCCTCGCCGAACAGCGCGCCATCGCCGCCTTCCTGGACCGCGAGACGGCAAAGATCAACGCCCTGGTATCAAAGAAGGAGCGGCTGATCGAATTGCTCCAGGAGAAGCGCACAGCCCTCATCAGCCGCGCCGTCACCAAGGGCCTCAATCCCAACGCACCATTGAAGGAATCCGGCATCGAGTGGCTGGGGGAGATTCCGGCGCACTGGGAGGTTAAACGGCTGAAACATCTTGGAAGCCTTCAAGGTGGCGCAGGATTCCCACATGAAGAACAATGGGACACAACTCAAGAATATCCCTTTTTTAAGGTCGGCGATATGGGCGTAGATGCAAACCAGCGGGAGATGATCAAATATCAACATACTGTTTCTCTCGATACAGCGAGTCGTTTGGGCGCATATGTATTCCCACCTTCTACGATAGTATTTGCAAAGGTTGGAGCGGCCTTGATGCTGAATCGGCGAAGAATGATTATCCGCCCGTCATGCATCGACAATAACATGATGGGGTTCATTCCACGGGTTCCCGACCCTGATTGGATGATGTATTGGCTAAGCGGACTGGATTTGAAGAAGCTAGCCAATCCTGGTGCAGTGCCCTCGGTAAACGAAGGGCAAATGCGCGAGCAAGAAACGATACTCCCACCCCTCACAGAACAGCGGACTATCGCTGCCTTCCTGGACCGCGAGACGGAAAAGATCGATAGCCTTATCACCAAAGTACATGAAGCTGTCGAACTCCTAACGGAGAAACGCACGGCCCTCATATCCGCCGCCGTCACCGGCCAGATCGACGTCAGAGAGGAGATGGAATGTACGTAGACGTTTCCGAACGGGCCTTCGAAGATGCCATCGAAGCCGGCCTGCTCCAGCACAGCCAAGGGGCGTTGGGTGAGAGACGAAGCGCCTACCTGGATATGAAACCCGGCGGCTACAACAAGCGCAACGGCGAGGATTATGACCCGAATCTGTGCTTGATCGCGCGTGACGCCCTCGACTTCGTGCTCGCGACACAGCCCCAGGAGTGGGAGAAGCTGTCCCAGCATCACGGGGAACTGGTGAAGGAACGGTTCCTGAAGCGTCTGTCATCAGAGCTACGCAACAGAGGCGCGCTCGACGTGCTGCGCAACGGAATCAAGGACATGGGCTGCCGCTTCCGGCTTGCCTACTTCCGCCCCGCCAGCGGGCTGAATGAAGAGACTCGACTGCTGTACCGGGGCAACCTCTTTTCCTTTATCCGGCAGCTGCACTACAGCGAGAAGAATAACAAGAGCCTGGACCTCGCCCTCTTCCTCAACGGCATTCCCATCTTCACGGCGGAACTCAAGAACCCGCTCACGGGGCAATCCGTCCTGGACGCCATCCACCAATACCGCACGGACCGCGATCCCCGCGAACCGCTGCTGGCCTACGGTCGATGCCTGGCGCACTTCGCCGTCGATCCGGACCTGGTCTACGTGACGACGCACTTGGCAGCTGCTCAGACGCGTTTCCTGCCCTTCAACCGCGGGAAGTTCGGCGGCGCCGGCAACCCGCCCGTCCCGCCGTCCCGGAGCGGCTACCCAACCTCCTATCTTTGGGAGGAGACCTGGGCGCCCGACAGCGTGCTGGACCTGGTACGCCAGTTCGTCTACGAAGTCCAGGAGGAGGATGAGAAAGGAAAGAAGACCGGCAAGCGCTTCCTTATCTTCCCTCGCTACCAGCAGCTCGACTGTGTACGAAAGCTGGTCACCGATGCACGCGAGCAGGGAACAGGTCGGCGTTACCTGATTCAGCACTCCGCGGGAAGCGGCAAGACCTTCACCATCGCATGGCTTGCCCACCAGCTGTCCACCCTGCACGGCGCCGATGATCGCCGCGTCTTCGACTCCATCGTCGTGATATCCGACCGGCGCGTGCTGGACCGGCAGCTGCAGACGGCGATGCGCCAATTTGAGCAGACGCTGGGCGTTGTCGAAAACATCGACACGACTTCGCGGCAGCTCAAGGATGCGCTCGAATCCGGCAAGACGATCATCGTCACAACACTGCAGAAGTTCCCCGTGATCGCGCAGGAGATCGGCCGTTTGCCGGGCCAGCGGTTTGCCCTGATCGTGGACGAGGCGCACTCCTCGCAGTCCGGTGAAGGCGCCCACGGGCCGAAGGCTGTCCTCGCCTCAGCCTCCCTTGCAGCGGCGGAGGAAGAGGAGAACGTCAGCGCTGTCGAGGAGACAGATGAGCTGGACAATGCGGTGTTGGCGCAGATGGCGCGACGAAAGCAGCCCGAAAACGTTTCCACTTTCGCCTTTACCGCGACCCCGAAGTCCAAGACGATGGAGCTCTTCGGGGCGCGCCGGCCCGACGGCTCCTTCGCGCCGTTCCATCTCTACAGCATGCGCCAGGCAATCGAGGAAGGATTCATTCTTGATGTCTTGGAGAGCTACACAACCTATCGGTCATATTGGAAGTTGTATAAGACGATAGAGGACGACCCCCGCTACGACAAGGCCAAGGCCGCTTACCTGCTGAAGTCGTACGTAGACCTGCATCCGCATGCAATTGAAGAGAAGGTGCGGATCATGCTCGAACACTTCATGGCCAAGTCACAGTATGAAATCGGCGGCAAGGCCAAAGCGATGATCGTGACGCGCTCCCGCCTGCACGCTGTGCGCTACAGGCTGGCCGTGGACCGGCGCCTGGCGGAAATCGGCAGTCCGTTCAAGGCTCTCGTCGCCTTTTCGGGTACGGTGCAAGACGGCGTCGCGTCCTACAGCGAAGCCGGGATGAACGGATTCCCGGAGGTGCAGACGGCCAAGACATTCGAGGGCCCTGCGTACCGGTTTCTGGTTGTCGCCAACAAATTCCAGACCGGATTCGACCAGCCCCTTTTGCATACAATGTACGTGGACAAGAGGCTGGGCGGCGTGAATGCCGTGCAGACCCTTTCACGGCTGAACCGGGTCCACCCGCACAAGTCCGGCACAATGGTCCTGGACTTTACCAATGAGGCGGATGACATCCGGGCCGCCTTCCAGCCTTACTATGAGACGACGATTCTGTCCGAGGCAACCGATCCCAACCTGCTTTACGAGATTCAGACCAGGCTCAAAGCATTTCCAGTCTACACAGATGAAGACGTGGAGTCCTTTGCGCTGTTGTACTTCAGCGGCAAGGCGACCCAGGATCAGATATATGCGGCTCTCTCCCCGCCTGTGGGCCGGTTCTCCGACCTGCAGGAGGACGAGCAGCAAGACTTTCGCGGTCAACTCGCCGACTATGTGAAACTGTATTCGTTCCTGGCCCAGGTGCTTACTTTTCTGGACGCTGATCTTGAGAAGCTGTACGTCTTTGCGCGGCATCTGCGCCGTTTGCTCAAGGTAGACCGGGAAGAGTTGCCTCTCGAAATCCAGCAGAACATCGACATGGAGTCCTATCGCATACAGCAGATTGGTGACGGAAAAATCGAATTGGAACGGAGTGGCGACAAACTGGAGCCGATGCGCACAAAGGAACATGGCGAAACGCCACCGGAGGAGCTGGAAGTCCTTTCCCGCATCATCGCCGACCTCAACGACCGGTTCGGCATCGAGATGGGACCGGAACACCGCATCACCCTCGGCCAGATGATGGAGCGGCTTCAAGAGGATACGGCTCTTGAGGCTGCCGCCATTGTCAACACGGAGGAAAACGTTCGAATCACTTTCGACCACAAGGTTGAGCAGGTCATCCAGGAGATCGTTGACCAGAATTTCGAGCTCTACAAGCGAATCACCGATGACCCGGCGTTCGGGGACGCAATCAAGAACCACCTGTTCGATCAGTACCTCCTTAAGAATCGCAGTGACGGAGGGAATAGTATGGTTGGCCTCAATGGGTAGGGCTCGGTGCAGTCTAAATTCGGGGCGAGCTGCAGGCTACCTTTGGATGACAACAGTGGTCAGTTGTCTGGACGGGAGTTGGGGGCAGCGGGGGAGGGGCGCGGAGAACAGCAACGGCGCTTCGGATTCCTTTTGCGCAGATAGGCGGCTATGGGCGGAGCAGGTGTATTCGACCGCAGAGGAAGCCAGCAAATCGCTTTGGGGGACCTGGGATATCTTGCAGGGCAATCGCATCTAAATTGGGTTGAAAAGTGGGTAAGATGACGGAATAGAAACGATTTGATACGATTGAGAGTCCTTTCACCAGACAAGGGGGGACTCATGGCGGATAGAAAGGTCGTATCACTGGTTGAACACTTTGAGGAATTGGAAGATCCTCGTGTTGAACGCACAAGGATCCATCGATTGAGCGACATCATCGTGATTGCGATATGCGCAGTCATATGTGGAGCG
>JAJEBF010000033.1 GCA_022824025.1 Caldilineaceae bacterium | reverse complement strand
CAGGGCGCCCAAACCTTCTGTGCCATCCGTTCCTATCTCTCTACCGCTCGCAAACACGGCCTCAATGCCATTGATGTCATCTACAATGCTTTTCTAGGCCATCCCTTCAGCCCTCCTCTACCTTCAGGCTGAGTAGTTACGTTCCATCTTAGCAGCCAGTTTTTTGAATTCAATGGGTCTGCGCCCCAATATTGGAAACCTTATGTACCGATTTCGGGACATATTCCCAAAACCGATACAAATGCAGGACAACGACTCCACCAACGCCCATCCCTGTCCCATCCCCCGCAGCCACACACCGACCACAGATCACTGAACCAACGCAGTTTTGTGCGGTCTGCCGCAAGCGGCTTCCCTTGTACGGGGGCACACACACCGCGCCGCATCCCCACCCTGCCGGCCCCGTCGGTCCTCCTTATGCCCGGCCCGCTGCGCCTCCCCGCCCAACCCCTGCAGTTCAGACCCCTCCGCTCGCCCACAAATCAAAACCCATCCCCCAAATTACCGTCCAGACAACTGACCACTGCAACACTGTTGCAGCAATCCAATGGCCGCCCGAAACTCGCCCCCAATCTGGACGGCACGCCCTGAAATTTCTGTTATTGACAATGAGTCTGTCTGTTGTTAGAATGGCACATCCAACAACGCCCAATCCACCGCATTGACAAGGCAATAGGGAAGAGATAGACATGGGCAACCTGATTGAAGTCCGCAACCTCCAAACGCAGTTCTTCACCCAGGACGGCATCGTCCACGCGGTGAACGGCATCAACTATGATGTCGCCGAGGGAGAAACGGTCGCAATCGTAGGCGAATCCGGTAGCGGCAAAAGCGTCGGCGTCATGTCCCTGATTCGATTGATTCCCGAACCGCCGGGAAAGATCGTGAACGGTGAGGTGAATTTCGACGGCCAGGATCTCCTGCAACTCAACGAAGAAGAGTTGCGCCAAATTCGCGGCAACCGTATCGCGATGATCTTCCAGGACCCAATGACGTCCCTCAACCCGGTCCTCACCATCGGCCGCCAGATCACCGAAGCCCTGGAACTGCACCTCAACATGAACCGCGAGGAAAGCCGTGCCCGCGCAATCGAGCTGCTCGAACTGGTCGGCATTCCCGACGCCGGCGCCAGGCTGGACGATTACCCGCACCAGTTCTCTGGCGGAATGCGCCAGCGCGTGATGATCGCCATGGGCCTGAGTTGCAACCCACAACTGCTCATTGCCGATGAACCAACCACCGCCCTCGATGTCACCATCCAGGCCCAGATCGTCGACCTGGTCACCCGGCTCCAAAGCGAACTCGGTATGGCCATAATCTGGATTACGCATGACCTGGGGGTCGTGGCCGGCTTGGCAGACCGAGTTCTCGTCATGTATGCCGGCTTCATCGTGGAAGAAGGCCCGGTTGATGTCATCTACGGCCAACCCCGGCACCCCTACACCCTCGGCTTGCTGCGTTCAATCCCGCGCCTGGACTTGGGCCGGCAAAAGAGACTCATCCCCATCGAGGGTCTGCCGCCGGACCTGCTTGACCCGCCCCAGAGTTGTCCCTTTGCGCCCCGCTGCCCCTTTGTGATCGACAAGTGCCTGGAGGAAAATCCGCCACTGATGTCGATCGACGCGGTGCGCAAATCCGCCTGCTGGGTGGATCTCTCCGACGTTGAAATCTATGACACAAGCGCCGACGAACAGGTGGAGGCCGTCGCATGACCACACAGAATACCGAGCGCGCAGGCGACTCGACTGCACAGGATTCCAACCAGAGCGATGTCCTGTTGACTGTTCAAAACCTCAAAATGCACTTCCCCATCACGCGCGGCATCATCCTGCAGCGGCAGGTGGGAAGCATTAAAGCCGTAGATGGCATCACCTTCGATCTGATGCGCGGCGAAACACTCGGTCTCGTAGGCGAATCCGGCTGTGGCAAATCCACAACCGGTCGCGCAATTCTGCAACTCTACGAACCCACTGCCGGTGAAGTCATCTTTGAAGGCCAGGACCTGACAGAAATCAACAGCGGCGACCTGCGCCGCATGCGTCGCCGTATGCAAATGATCTTTCAGGATCCCTACGCCTCTCTTAACCCCCGTATGACCGTCGGCAGCATCGTTGGCGAACCGCTCGAAGTTCATAAAATCGGCGGCTCCCGCCGCGAACAGCAACAACGCGTCCAGGAACTCCTCGAAATTGTCGGACTCAACCCCTACTTCATTAACCGCTACCCCCACGAGTTCTCCGGCGGCCAGCGTCAGCGCATCGGCGTCGCCCGCGCATTGGCCGTCAACCCCTCATTTATCGTCTGCGATGAACCAATTTCCGCGCTCGACGTCTCCATTCAGGCACAGGTCATCAATCTGCTCGAAGACCTGCAGAGCGAAATGGGGCTGACTTATCTCTTCATCGCCCATGACCTCTCCGTCGTGCGTCATATCTCCGACCGCATCGCCGTCATGTATCTGGGCAAAATCGTCGAACTGGCCGACCGCGAGGAACTCTACGAAAACCCGCTCCATCCCTATACCCAGGCTCTCCTTTCCGCTGTGCCCATCCCTGACCCCGAAATCGAAAAGAAGAGACAGCGCATCATTCTCGAAGGGGATGTGCCCAGCCCGGCAGAACCACCAACCGGCTGTAACTTCAATACCCGCTGCCCTCAGGTGATGGAAATCTGCCACCAATACGAGCCATCCTTCGCCGACGTCGGCGACGGGCACCGTGTCGCCTGCTTCCTCTACGACGAGGTCGAAGCCCTGGACGAATCGGGCCAGCCCGTGTCAATCACCGCCTGAACAGAAAAAGGCAGGGCGCAGCCCGCTGCCGCCCTGCCTATCCATCCCTGAAAACCTGCCTGCTCCGCGAATCTGGCCGCTTGGCGCGCCGTCTCAAGCGCTATTCGCTGGCCCCCTCGCCGCGCATAAAGCAAAAGACGCTTTCCGTTACGCCGGCCGCAACCCGCTCCGGCTCCTCTGTCAACAGCCTGCCATCGCCCCCCAGAAATCCCAACTCCAGGATCGCGGTCGGCGTCGTCGGCAGCACTTTGCGAAACGCATGATAGTAGGTCATGTCATGTGTGATCGAGTTCGCGTGAATCGCCAATCCCGTGTGCGCGCCATAATTGGAATTGATGCACGCAATCAGCCTCTTCTCCGTTGTTGGAATCGCGCTGTTCAAAGGACTGGCCGCCTTGAAGCCGCTCGCCGCAATGCAGCTGTCCGCGTGAAGGCTCAATAGCAGCGCCGTATCCAGATTCGTCAATCGTTCGTCATACTCCTCCAGCAACAGGACCTCCAGGCCAGCTTCCTCTAACGCCTCTCGCGCCAGCTCGGCAACGCGAGCGACAACCTCTACCTCCTGCAGAGTCGGGGCGTTGCTCGGCCCGCAAATGGCCCCGGAGTCAAAACCGGTGTGCCCGCTGACAAGGGCCACCGTTTCCCGCTCCGGTGTCGGCGTGATCAGCTTCACCCTGTCAATCGAGCCGGGCAGAATATAGGCTGCGCCCCTCGCGGCAAGAAAGACAACGCCAGCAAAGAGAATGACGCTGAGAATCAGAAACACCCGCTGCAACCTGCGTATCAATGAAATTCGCATAGTCTGCTAACTGCCCACTCCGCAAACCAATCCGGCGCCGCAGGAAATATCATGCGCCAATCCCCGGCCCGCACGCTCCCAATAACAAGCCGCCCGCTGCCGCCTTTCGTTCTGACCGAATTGTACCCTTTGGGATTGGGTTGTCAATGCCATTCCCAACATCCAGATAGTATACGGACCAACAATGGTCTCTTGCTCCCCGCTGCAACGCCTCCCGACCGGCTCCCGTCTACACTTCGGGTCACATCGGCTCCTCCGATCAATCGGCTCTCTCGCTTGCAACCCCATCAAAATGACTGCCAGAGCGAAATCGCCGGATTTTGAGAGAACAGATTCGCCTGTGTACAATAGACACTTGTTATGAGCGAAAATGCTGCCTATCTGGACTCCCCAACCGCATCTCCTGAAGGCGGAACCGGCGAAGTTCCCGGTGTCCCATCTCTCCAGTCATTGGGCGCCATTCTGCGCGACCGGCGCGAAAGCGTCGGCATCCCTTTGTCTGAAGTCGAATCCGCCACGCGCATACGACAAAAATACCTGGCCGCCATCGAATCCGATGAATGGCATCTCCTCCCCGGCGAAGTCGTCGGCCGCGGCTTCCTCCGCAACTACGCCTACTACCTCAATCTCGATCCCAACCAGATGATCGACCGTCGCCGGGCAATGGCCGACAACAGCCTGTCCCGCACGCTGGCCAGTACCAGCACAGGCGTCAGGCTGCCGCCCGTACGCCCAGTGGACTACCGGCCCCAGGACGTCGACCTCGAACATACCTCTTTCTCCACCCGCATTTCCGAATCCTTCGAGTCCATTCGAGACTGGCTCGTCCCGGTCCTCGCAGCCGGGCTGATCGTCCTGGTCGTTCTTGCGCTCGTATGGGGCGCCCGCAGTATAGGCGGCGAAATCGGCAGCGCCTTCTCATCCATCCAGGAAAGAGTCTCCTCAACACTCGATCTGAGTCAAGGCCAGACAGACCAGCTGTCAGACGGCTCAGACGGCGGCGGCGGTCCTGGGGAGGAAACTCAGGGCGCCGTCCCGGTCGCTACCGTCGCCATCTCTTCGCCGACGGCCACACCTACTCCCTTGCCAACCGCCACCAGCACGCCGCTGCCAACACAGACCCAGACCCCTCTACCCGAGCCCACCGCCACCGCGACCCCAACCCCAACCGCCACCGAGGAGCCGCCGGAAGAAGAGCCGCCCCCGCAACCTGCTGAACCGGCGCCGCCGGCCATCGTACCGGTCTCTTGCGCCGACAGCCGCCTGGCCATCGCCTCGCCGGGCATCAATCAGACCGTCAGCGGCCTGGTTCCCATCACAGGCCGGGCTACCCATGAACAGTTCGATTTCTACAAATTGGAGTTCGCGCCCGGAAACAACGCCGGCCAGGGCTTTACCTGGTTCGATGGCAGCGACAGGACCGGTTCCGGCGGCGCAAAAGGTCCCCCCGTCGAAAACGGTACCCTCGGCCACTTGAACAGCGCGGGCCTTGCCAACGGTGCCTATACCATCAGACTGACCGTCGTCGACACGAGCAGCAACTACCCAACCCCCTGCCGAGTCACGATCAACGTCCGGAACTGACCGGCGAAGGGCCCCCTGAACCGCTCATCCAGCGGAGACCATGTCGGCGCCGTCACGCGCCGGCAACAGCCTGATAAATGTGACGTGGGGCGGAGCCCCGAATCGGACAGGGATGCTTTCCCCCAGCCCGCGATGGACATAAATGTGAGTGTGCCCCCGCCGCGTATAGCCCGAAGCTTCACTGCGGGCCAGCTGGTCCGTATGCGTATATGCCGGCCCGATTAGCGGCAGTACGATCTGCCCGCCATGCGTATGGCCGCAAAGAATCAGGTCGGCGCGGCCAGCCGCCTCCGACTCGATAACGTCCGGGTTGTGCGAAAGCAGGACCGTAGGCGCGCCGCGCGGAATGCCCGCCAATCCCTTCTGCAGGTCCGGTCTCCCTTCCAGCCAATCCTCCACCCCGACCAGGTATACGCCGGTTTCCCCCAGGCGGACCGCCCTGTTGTCCAGAAATTGTATGCCCCGCCCCTCTAATGCACGGCGCAGGCCGGCTATGTCGTTTGTCCCCACAGGTTCTCCGTCCATGCGATTCTGAAGCAGGTAGCGCCCAAAGCGAAGAAGGCGGCGCACACGCTCCATGCTCGAATCCTCCACACTTTCCCGGGGACTCCCCCCGTTGCCCGTCCCCACGCTCTCCTCCCCCGCGCGGAAGACGCGCCATGTATGCAGAGGCGCCCGCTTCATGCTGTAGAACAGGTAATCATGGTTGCCGGTGACGGCAAATGCGCCAAGCCGGGGTTTCGGAAGGCTGTCGACCAGCGCCAACACATTCTCCAGTCCGCGGTCATCGTGCAGAAAATCGCCCGTATGGATCAGAAGATCGATCCGTTCCCCGGCAGTCGCGCGGCGAACCTGCGCGATCTTCGCGTGCTCCCTTCTGTCCGCCCCGCGAAAGTGCGTGTCTGAAAGATGGAGAATGTTCAAGCCCTCGCGCGGAATGCCCGGCCGCTCTCTCAACAGCCGCAGAACGATTCGTTCCGTTTGCACATTAAAGGGCTCATACAATAGAGCATAGCCCCCCAGCGCCGCGCCGACGCCGGCCATCGCGCCCAGCCCGGCCAGCAACACGGGGACGCGCCGCCGCCCCCAACGGTCTGCTCCGGTGGATTCAACCGGCGCAGGAAAGGCGGCTGCCTGGCCTTTCTCCCTTTCACCGCCTCTCTCTTCCCCAGTTATCATCCGTGCCCCTCGCCTCGTGTCTCTTCCCTGCTCCCTGCTGCGCCCCTGCCTGCAGCGCAAAAACCCATCGTAAAGGCGCTGTAGCCCTTTGGCAAACTGAATGCGCCCGCCCTGCCCCTCTTGTCCCCCGGCCACAAGTCAAATCCCATCTCCCAGTTCCCCCAAAATCTTCGTCCAGACTACAACCCGCACACCTCGCCCCTGGCCCTAACCCCTGCCGGCCCCCGATTGCCCCTTATTTTTTGAGCCCCTTGTATGCCCTCGTCCGCATGTTGTATAATCCCTGCGTGCCTCCGCCTTCAGCCGCAAAACTCCATTTACAGTCAACCGGGTACCTTAGACTTCAAGGAGGTAGTTCATGAAGCAGCAACTGAGCAGACGTCGATTCCTTCACCTCTCTGGCGCCGCTGCCGTGGGAACCGCTGCACTGGCCGCATGTCAGCAGGCAGTGCCGGAGGGTTCAGAAGAAATGAGCGAAGCGCAACCGGCCGCCGAACGCATTCAAATCGAGTTCCTCGGCATGCCCGGCAGCCCCGACCTCATCCCCGAAGAGCAGGAGCTCTTCCACGACGAAAACCCCGACATCGAGTGGGTTCTCGTGCAACAGGCCGAAGGCACCTCTCGCCTCGAGCAACTCATGGCGCTTGTCGTTGCCGGCACGCCGCCCGACACCTCCCGCATCGAGAGCGATGTCTACCGCACCTTTGCCCACCTGGGTCTCCTCCTCCCCATTACCTCCTACATCGAAGCCGATCCTGACTTCTCCGCCCCCGACTACTGGATCCAACCCCAGGAAAATGATCGCCAGGTCTATCAGGGGGAAAGCTACGGCATCGGCTCTTGCTGGGTCGCTCCTCACTTCTACTACAACGTCTCACTCTTCGAGGAGCTCGGCGTAGAACCCCCCAGCAACGATCCCGAAGAGGCCTGGGGGTGGGACGACTTCCTCGCAATCGCCACCGAGCTGACCGTCGACGTCAACGGCAATCATCCCGGCGACACCGACTTCGATCCCGACAACATGGAACGCTGGGGCGTCAACTGGCCGACCTGGTGGATCCCACTTCACGCCGCTGTCCAATCAAACGGTTCAGATTGGATCGACGCCGAATCAGAAAGACTCGTTCTCGACAGCCCCGAAGCAATGCAGGCCCTGCAGAACATCGCCGACCTCCGCCTCGCCCACGGCGTGATGCCGCGCACCGAGGCCCTGGAAGCGCTCGGCATGGGCGGCACACAGCTCCTCGAAACCAAGAAAGTCGCCCTTCAGGTGGACGGCTCCTGGGCCCTCTCCTGGAGCTGGCAGATCGAAGGAGGCATCGGCACCGCTGCATTGCCCGCAATGCAGCGCCCCGGCACCGACATGCAGGCCCACCTCGTCACCGTCGTTAAAGACGCCGAAAACCCCGACGAAGCCTGGGAGCTGATCCGCTTCCTCTCCTCCCCATGGTACCAGGAACGCTACTGCCGCTCCGGCCTCTGGCTCCCCAGCCAGAACGCACTCATGACTGACGACTCCATCGCCGACTGGTGTGTGCTCCCCGAGCATCCGCCCGGCTATGAACTGATCGTCACCGAATACGCGCCCAACTACGGCCACTACCTCACCATGCCCGTCGGCTATGTCAGGGCCGCCGAAACCGCCCTGAACCCGGTCTTCAGCCAGATATTCAACGGCGAAGTGCGGGCCGAAGACGCGCTGCCGGCCGCTGTAGCCGAGGCCAACCAGATCATGGAGACTGAGCAGGCGCGCCCAACATCCTAGTCCGCCCCGCCCCAGCGCCATCCGGGAATGATGACGGGCCGGGAGGGCACGCTCCCCTGACCGATTCCCATTTGCAATTCGGCTGGCTACAGGCGCCGCAACGTTCCCCCAAGGGCGCCTGCAGCCAGCTTCCCAGAGAGTCGTTATGGCTGTACAAGCGCACAGAACCAGATTGCCATGGCCCCGCACCCGCCGCGCGCGCCGCGCCCTCACAGGTTATCTCTTCATCTCTCCCTTCATCCTCGGCTTCTTCCTCTTCTTTGTCGGCCCCGCCCTCGTCGCCGCCTGGCTGACCATGTTCGACTGGAACATGATCCGTCCTCCCTACTTCATCGGTCTGGGCAACTTCACCAA
Source organism: Caldilineaceae bacterium (assembly GCA_022824025.1). Taxonomy (GTDB): domain Bacteria; phylum Chloroflexota; class Anaerolineae; order Caldilineales; family Caldilineaceae; genus Bin5. The sequence goes on along the minus strand of JAJEBF010000033.1, from coordinate 153,563 downwards.
GATGTTCAACGACGACCTCTTCTACCAGTCCCTCAAGGTCACCGCCTATTTCTCCCTCGTCTCCGTGCCCGTCGGCCTGGTGTTGAGCTTCTTGCTCGCCCTTCTCATGAACTTCAAAACCCGCAGCATCGCCCTCTTCCGCACCATCTACTATCTGCCCAGCATTGTCCCAGCAGTCGCCAACGCCGTCCTGTGGAGCTTCATTCTCAACACCGAGTTTGGTCTCCTCAACGCCCTTTTGGATTCGATCGGCCTCCCCAAAATCGCCTGGCTGCAGGAGCCCGAATGGGCCATGCCCGCCATCATCCTCATGAGCCTCTGGGCCCTCGGCGCCACCATGGTCATCTACCTCGCCGGCCTCCAGGGCATCCCGCGCTCGCTCTACGAAGCCGCTGAAATCGACGGCGCCGGCCGCTGGGCCAGCCTCATCAACGTGACCATCCCCCTCATGTCCCCCGTCATCTTCTTCAACCTGATCATCGGCATCATCGGCTCCTTCCAAATCTTCACCGCCGGCTTCCTTATCACCGGCGGCGGCCCGCAGCACGCTACCCTGTTTTACGTCCTCTATATCTACCGCAACGGCCTGCAGTATTTCGATATGGGCTACGCCTCCCTGCTGGCGTGGGTCCTCTTCTTCCTCATTTTTGCGCTCACCCTGATCGTCTTCAAATACGTTGGCCGCTATGTCTACTACGAAGATGTCGGCAGCTAGCCAGCCGCGACCCGCGCGAAAAGCGATAGAACGCCAATGAACGCGCCAACACGTGCCACCGCATCCCAGCTCCTGGATAACGAACGCTTCTGGCGGATCTTCGTCTGGACCGTTCTGCTCGCCGGCGCCTGCGTCATGTTCCTCCCCTTCCTCTGGCTGCTGTCAAGCTCCCTCAAAACCGAGCTCGCCATCTTTCGCTATCCCCCCGATTGGATTCCCGACCCCATTCAATTCAGCAACTACGTAGACGCCTGGACAACCAGGCCCTTTGCCCTTTATGTTCGCAATACCCTGGTCATTCTGCTGCTGAACGAATTCGCAGTTCTTGTCTCTGCCTCCTTCTGCGCCTACGGCTTCGCCCGCATCGACTTCCCCGGCCGCAACGTCTGGTTCGCCATCCTGCTCGCCACCGTCATGCTGCCCGGCATCGTTACCATGATTCCCCAGTTCGTCATCTTCAGCCGCATCGGCTGGGTGAACACCATCCTGCCCCTAACCGTTCCCTTCTTCTTCGGCGGCGGCGCCTTCAACATCTTCCTCCTGCGTCAGTTCTTCCGCACCCTCCCCTCCGAGCTCGCCGATGCCGCCTACATCGACGGCGCCAGCGAAATCATCATCTACTGGCGCATCATGCTCCCTCTCGCCAAGCCCGCCCTCGCCACCATCGCCATCTTTACCTTCATCGGCACCTGGAACGACTTCATGGGCCCCCTCCTCTACCTCGCCAAGGACCCCAACAAGTTCACCGTCGCCCTCGGCCTCGCCATGTTCCGCACCGCCTTCGCCGGCCGCACACGCTGGGACCTCCTCATGGCCGCCTCCACCATGATGATCGTACCCGTCATCTTCGTCTTCTTCGTCGCCCAACGCTACTTCATCCAGGGCATCGCCATCAGCGGCCTCAAAGGCTAGCTCCTTCCACGGCTCCCCTCCAGCCGATACCCACTGACCACTGCAGTACTCCCCCTTGACGCGCATGTTACAATCCACTCCTGCCGCGCCCGCCCGCCAGTCTGCAAATTTGGCCGACGCCAGGAGAACCCCATGTCCGCGTCAATCCATCCCGAAGCGCCAAAAGCCGCCTTTCCCCTCATCAAGGAGGAACTGAAAAAGCAGTTCCCCAGGATTACGCTTCTCGTCTTCCTTTCTCTCTTCGGCGCAGGCGTCGGGCTGGTCCAGCCCCTGCTCTTTAAACAACTCCTCGATACAGCCATACCGGCCGCCGACGTGAGGCTGATAGGGCTGCTCCTAGTTGGCATGGTTGCTGTGCCCATACTCAGCGCCGGCTTCGCCTCCGCCAACCAATACCTGCGCGCCTACATCGGCGAAGGTGTTGCCCAACGGCTGCGCCAGGACCTCTTCGACCACCTCCTGTTCGTCCGCCTCGCCGACCTGGAGCAGTTCAAAGCAGGAGAACACATCTATAGAATCACCCGCAGCTGCGGCTTGGTTGGCGAGGTCTTCGTCGGACAACATCTTCTGCCTCTGGCCATGAACGCCATACTCCTCATAGGTACGCTGTCTGCCATGACTTGGCTGCACTGGCGCCTCACTCTTCTGGCTCTGCTCGCCTTCCCCCTCTCATTGCTCCTGACCCGCAAAACGCGCAACTACACACAGAACCTCTATCGCGAACTCTCCAATACATTGGAATGGGGCGAGAGCTATCTGAACGAGCTCTTCCCCGGCATGCGCACCGCCCGCGCCTTCAATGCTGAAGCCTTTGAGAAAGCCCGTTGGGGAGAATGGCTCACAACGCACCGCCGCATCAAAGCCAAGGTATCGGCCTTCCACGAACTGATCCGCTTCGTGTTGCCCGAATCCATCAACTACGTGGTTGCCGGGCTCGTCTTCGCTTACGGCGCCTTCGAAATTGTCCAAGGCAGTTTGACCCTCGGCAGCCTTGTCGCCTTCGTCGCCTACCTTCCCCGCGCCTACGCCGTGCTTCAGACGCTGTTGGGCGCCCAAGTCAACATGCAGGAAGCCCGCGTCAATGCCCAAAAGGTCGACACGCTCTTCGCGCTCGCCCGCGAACCGTCTGGCGACGAGGTACTTCCCTCCGACCCCGCTTCAGATGCGCGGCGCACCGCGGTCGATCCGCCACCACTCGGCGCCGCGCTCTCCTTTCATAGAGTTTCATTCGACTACGGCCGCGGCGACTTCGGCGCACGCGACCTCACCTTCCGCGCCGCGCCGGGCGAGTTTATCGGAATCCTCGGCCCCAGCGGCGGCGGCAAGTCCACTATCATCGACCTGATCTTAGGCTTCTACATGCCCCAGTCCGGCGCGATCTCCATTGACGGCATCGACCTGCGTAGACTCTCCCTCACCTCGCTGCGCAGCCAGATCGGCCTCGTCCCTCAGGATCTCTTCCTCTGGAACGACAGCATCAGCCGAAACATCAACTATCCAGCCCACACTGACGATGTCGGCACAAGCGCAGACGCCGCCCGCGCCGCGCAGATCGATGACTTCATCACCGGCCTGCCCGACGGCTACCGCACCATCGTCGGTGAACGCGGCCTGACGCTCTCCCGCGGCGAACGTCAGCGCCTCGCCATCGCTCGCGCTCTCCAGCAGCGCCCCCGGCTTTTCCTGTTTGATGAAGCCACCTCTGCGCTCGACGCCCTCACAGAGCAGAAAGTGCGCGCCGCCTTCGAAAAGGCGCGCGCCGGTCGCACTGCCATCGTCGTCGCCCATCGCCTGTCCACAATCCGCAACGCCGACAGGATCCTGGTCATCGACCAGGGCCGCATTGTCGAGACCGGCAACCAGGATGAGCTGCTGTCGCGCGGCGGTCTCTTCGCTGACCTGTACAAGGCGCAATCTTTCGATCTTCCTGCGATCGCGCTATAATCCAAAGTAATCTCCGCGGCCAAGGCCTACTGAAACCGCCGCCGGCTGTCAGCTACCATTCACGCTAAGGACTCTGCCACCGATGTCAACCAATACCAACGGCCAGGGCGCCGCCTCCCTGCCTTTCGAAAGCGCCGCCCTCGACCCCGAACTGGAAGAAAACATAGTCAACACCATTCGCATGCTCGCCCTGGACGCCGTGCAGGCCGCCAACTCGGGGCACGCCGGTCTGCCCATGGGCATGGCCACCGCCGCGTTGACACTCTGGCGCAGACATCTGCGCTACAATCCGGCCAACCCCAGCTGGCACAACCGCGACCGCTTCATCCTCAGCGCCGGACACGGCTCCATGCTCCTCTATGCCCTGTTACACCTCACCGGCTACGATCTCCCGCTCCAGGAGCTCAAAAACTTCCGCCAGTATGGCAGCATGACGCCCGGCCACCCGGAGTACGGCCACGCCCCCGGCGTCGAGACCACCACCGGCCCCCTGGGTCAGGGCTTCGCCAACGGCGTCGGCATGGCCATCGCCGAACAGTGGCTCGCCGCCACGTTCAACCGGCCCGGCTACGACGTCGTATCGCACCACATCTACGCCATCGTAAGCGACGGCGACCTCATGGAAGGCGTCGCCCAGGAGGCGGCCAGCCTCGCCGGTCACCTGCGTCTCGGCAAACTGATCTATCTCTACGACGACAACCGCGTCACCATTGACGGTTACACCGATCTGGCCTTCACTGAAGACCAGTACCAGCGCTTCGAGGCCTACGGCTGGCACGTCCTCAAAGTAGACGGCATGGACGGCGCCGCGGTCGATGCCGCCATCGCCGCCGCCAAACAGGACCCCCGCCCCAGCCTCATCGGCTGCGCCACCGTCATCGGCTTCGGCGCGCCCAAACAGGGCGAGCCCGATATGCACAGCGACGCCCTCCCCGACGAAGAGGTCGCCCAGACCAAGGCCAACCTCGAATGGCCGCAGGAGCCGCCCTTCTTTCTGCCCGACGACGTCCGCGACTTCTGCCTCCAGGCTGTCGAGCGCGGAAAGAGGCTCGAATCCGACGACAGCGCCCTTTGGGATGCCTACGCCGCCGACCACCCCGACCTTGCCGCCCAGCTCAGCGCAATGCTCCAGGGAGCGCTGCCCGACGGCTGGGAGGACGCCCTGCCCGCCTTCGAGGCCGGCGGCAGCGCGGCCACCCGCAACGCCAGCGGCGATACGCTCAACGCCCTCGCGCCCGTCATCACCAACCTCATCGGCGGCAGCGCCGACCTCGCGCCCAGCAACAAGACGATCATCAGCGGAAGCCCTGACTTTCAGCCCGATTCCTACAGCGGCCGCAACTTCCGTTTCGGCGTTCGCGAACATGGCATGGGCGCCGTCCTCAACGGCATGGCTCTGCACGGCGGTGTCATCCCCTACGGCGGCACCTTCCTCGTCTTCAGCGACTATATGCGCGCCAGCGTCCGCCTCGCCGCCCTCATGGGCGTGCCGGTCATATACATCTTCACCCACGACAGCATCGGCGTCGGCGAAGACGGCCCCACCCATCAGCCTGTCGAACAGGTGGCCGCGCTGCGCGCCATCCCAAACCTCACCGTCATCCGACCCGCCGACGCCAACGAGGTGGCCCAAGCCTGGAAAGCCGCGCTGAAAAATCAGAGCGGACCCACCGCGCTTGTCCTTTCCCGCCAAAATCTGCCCGTCTATGATCGGGCTGCCGCTGGCATTGCCGCAGCCGGTGGCGCGGCCCAGGGCGGATATGTCTTCTTCCAGAGCAACGGCGCAACCGGCTCCGCGCCTGAAATGGCCCTTATCGCCTCCGGCAGCGAACTGGAGCTCGCCTACGACGCCGCCCAGCGCCTCGCCAAAGATGGAGCCGCAGTGCGTGTCGTCAGCCTGCCCAGCTGGGAGCTCTTCGCCGCGCAGCCGCCCGCCTACCAGCAGGAAGTCCTGCCGGAGAACGCCCTTAAACTCTCAGTCGAAGCCGGCGTCACCCAGGGCTGGGAGCGCTGGGTCGGCAACAATCCCGCCCGCGGCGCAGCCATCGGAATCAACCGCTTCGGCGCCAGCGCGCCCCAGCAGGACGTTTACGCCAACCTGGGCCTCACCGTCGAAGCCGTCGTAAGCGCCGCCCAAGCGCTTCTGGAAGGGTAACCGCGTATGCCTGGGGCCTTCGCCTCCATCCTCCAGCAAACCAGACAGCATCACGCGATCGAACACGCCACCATTCATCTTCTGACGGCCAGTTACCCCCGCCGCGTCTTTGCCGGCATGAGCGATCCCTGGGGCTTTACGCTCTACGGGCAACTGCCCATCAAAGCGATTGAAGAGGCAGTCGGCGAAGCTGTGCGGCGCCTCCAGAACGGCGAGGAGCAGTTGGCCTTCCATCCGAACTGCGGCACCAACCTGACCACCAGCATCCTTCTCGTGACCGCGGCCGCCTTTCTCGGCAGCTTCAATTGGCAAAGTTCGCGCCGCCCCAGTCCCGACGGCGCCGACCCACTGGACCCCCCTGAACAGCCTGCCGCCGCCGAACGGCCCGCGGGACGCCGCCAGACCGACGGCATCAGCCTGCCCCTTGACAGAATGACCTGGACCGCCGGCCTCATGACCCTCGCCCTTCTGATTTCGCGGCCGCTTGGAATGAGGCTTCAGCGGCTGACGACCCGAATCCCGACTGGAGACATCGGGCACGTAAAGGTCGTGCCCGTGCGCCGCGGGCAGGCCTATCGCATCACCTTCGCGGCGCTGCAATGAACAACCGCTCTGCCCACTGAGTTGGACTGCGCCTTGACCAGATATCTCTTCCTTGCTCCCGATGAGTTCCTGCTGGGGCAGCGCCTGCGCCAGCTGAAGCAGGCGCTCGGCAACGCCGAAACAGCCTCCCTGAACATCGCTGAACTGGATGGCGCACGCGCCGATGCAGCCGAAATCCTCTACCATGCCGGAGCCATGCCCTTCCTCGCCGAACGCCGCCTGATTATTGCCCGCGGCTACCTGACCCACCTTGAATCACGCCTCGGCACAGCCAAGACGCCGAACAAAGCCGGGCAGGACGAAGCGCGGCAGATTCTCGCAGGGCTGGCCGGCCCATCAGTCTCCAATGACCTCGTCTTTATCGAAGAAAAACTTGACAAAAGGCGCGCCATCTGGAGAGGACTGAAAGACCTGGCCGGACTCGAGCAACTGAGCAAAGACGGACGCCTCGTCATCGAACAACTGAACACACCCGATGCCCGCGCCCTTCCAGGTTGGGTCGCCAAGTCCGCCAAACAGGATGGCGTCGCCATCGACGGTAGAGCTGTGCAACTGCTGGCCACTTATGTCGGCTCCGACCTCCGCCGCCTGACGCTCGAACTCGATAAGCTCCGCGCCTATGCCAGCGGCAGGACCATCACGGCCGCCGACGTGCAACGCCTCGTAAGCGATACCAGCGAGGCGCTCATCTGGGACCTGACCGACGCCATCGGCCAGCGCGATGGCCGCAAAGCGATGCGCGCGCTCTACGAGCTTCGGCGCAGCGACGCCAACCCCTTCTACCTCCTGACCATGATCACCAGGCAGTACCGCATCATGCTCAAAGTGAAAGATGAATCAGCGCGCACGCCCGGCAATGAGTATGACATCGCCGGCCGTGTTGGCGAGAGCCCTTTTCCCGTCAAAAAAGCCATGGCGCAAAGCCGCAACTACGCCATCCCGCAGCTGGAAGGCATTCTCGATCGGCTCCTCTGCTCCGACTTCGCCATGAAGACCGGCGCAGACCCCAATACCGAACTCGACATCCTCGTGGCCGAACTGACACAACCCCGATAGAGGAACGTTATACCTGATGAACAGAATTCCATCGCTGCATGTCCCCGGTCCCTCTGTAATCGCCCGCGCCGCCCAAAGCGGACGGCCCACCGTCGGCCCCGAGACTATCCACCGCGTCCAAACAACAAACGGCATTACCGTTCTCGTCCGCCCCAACCCTTCCGCGCCCGTCGTCATGCTGGAAGGATGTCTGCGCGCCGGCAGCGTGAGTGAACCGCCCGGGCTTACCGGGCTGGCCTCCTTCACCGCCTCCCTCCTGAGCCGCGGCAGCGCCAACTATGACTTTGACCGCTACAATGAAGCCGTGGAATCAGTCGGCGCCAGCATCAGCGTCGGCGGCGGCTCCCATACCACCAACTTTGGCAGCGAAAGCCTTGTGGAAGACTTCCCGCTGATTGTGGAAATCCTGGCCGACATTCTGCAGCGGCCAACCTTCCCCGCGGAACATATCGAACGCGTGCGCGGCCAGTGGCTCGTGCGCCTCCAGGAGCGGGAACAGAGTACGCGTAGCGTCTCCTATCGCCGTTTCAACGAAATGATCTACGGAGACCATCCCTACGCCCTACCCACCTCCGGCTATATCGAGACCATCCGCGAAATCAGCCGCGACGATGCCGTCAGCTTCCACCGTGATCACTACCACCCGAACCAGGCCATCATCGTCGTAAGCGGCGACGTCGATCCGGAGGGGGCCGTGGCCCTGTTGGAATCCCACTTCGGCGGCTGGCGATCCGGCGCGGAACCACCGCCCCCCGCCGACACCATCCCCCCGGTCACCGGCGCCAATGGCATCCAGCGCAAATCCTTCCCCATGCCCGGCAAAGTCCAGTCTGATGTAGTCATCGGCTGCCTCGCTATCGCCCGCAACCATCCCGACTACCATGCCGTTCAGGTCGCCAACAACATCCTCGGCCAGTTCGGCATGATGGGGCGGCTCGGCGAAAACGTGCGCGAACGGCAGGGCCTGGCCTACTACAGCTACAGCGCGCTCGACGCCGACATCGGCGTCGGCCCGTGGGTGGCCTTCGCCGGCGTCAACCCCCAGAACGTGGACCAGGCCGTCGACAGCATCCTGAACGAATTCGAACGCCTGGGCAATGAACCGGTCAGCGACGAAGAACTCTCCGACAGCATTGCCAACATGACCGGCACGCTTCCCCTGCGCCTCGAGACAAACGACGGCGTGGCATCCATCCTGCTGAATATGGAATGGTACGGCCTCGGCCTGGACTACCTGCAGACCTACCAGGCACGCATAAACGCCATCACCCAGGAGGATGTGCAGCGTGTCGCCTCCCAGTATCTGCGCACAGACTCCTATACCCTCGTGACCGCCGGCCCCGACGCCAACGGAAACTGATCCATCGTGGAACAAGACTCTGTCATTCACATCGATCAACTGAGCAAGATCTACACTGTCAACGAACGCGAAGCGGGCCTGGTCGCCGCCATGCGCAGCCTCGTCAAGCGCAAAACGCGCGCGGTTCAAGCCGTTGACAGCATCTCCTTCTCCGTCAACGAAGGGGAAATCGTCGGCTTCCTCGGGCCCAACGGCGCCGGCAAAACCACCACTCTGAAAATGCTGTCCGGCCTCCTCCATCCCACCGGCGGCAGCGCAACCGTGCTCGGCTTCCGCCCCTGGGAGCGCAACCGCGACTATCTGCGCCGGATGACACTGGTAATGGGCCAGCGCAACCAGCTCCTGTGGGACATCCCCGTCATCGACACATTCGAGCTCAATCGCGCCGTCTACCGCATCCCTGAACCGCAATTCCGCCTGGCCGTTGACGAACTGACTGACCTGCTGGATCTGGAGCCCCTGCTGCAAAAGCCCACCCGCAATCTCTCGCTCGGCGAACGCATGAAATGCGAAATCGCGGCCGCGCTTCTCCACCGCCCCTCTGTCCTCTTCCTCGACGAGCCCACCATCGGCCTCGATGTCACCATGCAGCGCCGTATCCGTCAGTTCATTACTGATTACAATATGCGCACAGGCGCAACCGTCCTGCTGACCAGCCACTACATGGCAGACGTCGAAGCGCTATGCAAGCGCGTGATCGTCATCCACCATGGCAAGTTACTCTATGATGGCGAACTCCGTGGCCTCGCCGATCGTTTTGCCCCTTTCAAGACTGTCGAAGTGGAACTCCGCAACGGCGTCCGCGGCCTCCCGCTGGCGCAGTACGGCGAGCTAATGGCCCACAGCGAAGGCCGCGTCACCTTGCGAATTCCGAAAGCCGAGACTGCCTCCGTCACCGGCCGTCTCCTGGCAGAATTGGATGTATCTGATTTGACTGTGCAGGATCCGCCTATCGAAGACGTGATCGAGCATGTCTTCAATCAGTCCCCTGACCCGCTGGATCACCCGGACCGGCAGCGCCCGCCCAGCGAATAACAGGGCACTTGGAATGACATCGACCCGCCATTCTTCTCGGCCGCAGCAGGCCGCACAGACCTGACTTTTCGGCTCCGAACCCTTTAGGGGAAGGGAGACCCCTGCACGCGCATGTTCGCCTACTATCCCATCTATAAAGGCTATTTCCGCACCGCGCTCATGGTGCAGTTCCAGTATCGGATTGCGATGCTGATCTGGCTCCTGGGCGGCATCATCGAGCCCCTGATGTATCTCGTTGTCTGGCGTACCGTCTCCGAGCAGCAGGGCGGTTCCGTCGGCGGCTACGAAACCAATGACTTCGTCGTCTACTTCATCGCCATGATGATGGTGAGCCACGCCACCTTTACATGGATCATGTGGGAATACGTTTACCGGATTCGCATGGGCCTCTTCTCCGTCATGCTCCTGAAGCCCATCCATCCCATCCACAGCGACATCGCCGACAACATCGGCTACAAGTTCCTGACCCTGACCGTCATGGGGCCTCTCACCCTCCTTCTGGCATGGTTCTTCGAAGCAACCTGGCAGCCGCTCCCCTGGACCCTGGCCGCCTTCGTGCCCGTGCTGATTCTCGCCTTCCTTATGCGCTTCTACTGGGAGTGGTCGCTCGCCATGGTCGCATTCTGGACTACCCGCATCGACGCCATGAACCAGGCATACATCGTCGTCGGCCTCTTTTTCTCCGGCAAGCTGGCCCCGCTCTCCCTCTTCCCGGAAATCGTGCAGCGCGCCGCCGACATCCTGCCCTTTCGCTGGATGCTCGCCTTCCCTGTTGAGCTCCTGCTCGGGCGCATAACGCCAAGAGAGCTGCTCATCGGCATCGGCGCGCAACTCTTCTGGCTGTTCGCAGGCTACCTCTTTATGCAATTCATCTACCGCGCCGGCATCAAACGCTACGCCGCCTTTGGCGCCTGATTCCCATTGATACCATGTTCTACTTTCGCCTTTTCGCCACCTACGTCCGCGTCGGCATCCTCGGTGAACTCGAATACCGGGCCAACTTCTGGATCAATATGATCCAGTCCGCCCTCGATCTGAGCGTCGCCCTTGGCGGGCTGGCCGTCGTCTTCAGCCATACCGACACGCTGGGCGGCTGGCGGCCCGAAGAGCTCCTCGCCCTGATCGGCGTCTACTTCCTCATCGGCGGCCTCATTCGCACCATCATCCGACCCTCCATGACCCAATTCATGGACCAGGTTCGCCAGGGCACGCTCGACTTCACCCTCACAAAACCCGCCGACTCCCAGGTCCTCGTCAGCATCCAACGCATTGAAATCTGGCGCCTGGTCGATGTGCTCATCGCCCTGCCGGTGCTCGCTACCGCGCTTGTCCGGCTCGGAACCCGCCTCGGACTTGTCGAGACTGCGGTCTTCGCCGTCACACTCCTGTGCGGCGGCTTGATCGTCTACAGTTTCTGGCTTATGCTCAGCACCTGCGCATTCTGGTTCGTGAAGGTCGAAAACATCCAGGTCATCTTTATGAGCATGTGGCAGGCGGGCCGCTGGCCCGTCAGTATCTATCCCGCCTGGCTTCGCTCCGTGTTGACCTTTCTCGTCCCGGTTGCCTTCGCCACCACTGTGCCCGCCTCCGCCGTCAGCGGGCGCATCACCACTTCAACTCTCCTCGGTACCATCGCCCTGGCCGCCGCCCTACTCCTGGTCTCCCGCTGGTTCTGGCGGGTGGGAATCCGCTTCTATTCCGGCGCGTCGGCCTGAACACTCAAGGAGGAAACTCTATGCGGATACTGATCACCTCGGCCAGCCATGATCGCAGCGCGGCCTTGGCCGACCACCTCGCCGACCGCCACGAAATCAGGCTCACCGAGCGGACGCATGTCGAAACTGAGCACGAATTCGTGCTCTCCGCGCTGGGCCACGACCGCTCGACCAACCTGCTCACGCGGGACATCGACGCCATCGTCCATTCCGTGGAACCCCTGACCGGGGAGGACGCAAACGCGCAACTCGACGCCGCCACCCGCGGCACCTACAACCTGCTCATGGCCGCCGCCGAGGAGGGCATCTCCCAGGTCATCCTGCTCAGCACGCTCGAACTTATGGCCGCCTATCCCCCCGGCTACCGCGTCCGAGAAACCTGGCGGCCGCTGCCTGATACCCTGCCGCCAACCCTCAGCGCACATCTTGCCGAGCAAATCAGCCGCGAGTTCGCCCGCGAAGGCAGTCTGGGTATCAAAATCCTGCGCCTGGGCGACGTCTCCAACAAGACTGTCGCCGACGCGGTGAGCGAAGCCCTCGCCCAGCCCGTTCCGCTCACCGCAAGCTGCAGGTCAAACGATTCCACCGCCCCACACGCCCTTTCGATCACCCATGTAGGGGAGAGACCACAATGAACGTACTCATCCTCGGCGGCACGGGCATGCTCGGGCCGTACGTCGCCCGCGAGCTCGCCCCCGCCCACAACCTGCGCATCACCGATGTCAACCCGCCGGAAGACGATCTGCCCGGCGAATTCCTCCACCTCGACGCAGCCGACCTGGACGGCGTCGTCGCCGCAGCCGAGGGCATGGATGCCATCGTCAACCTCTCAGTCCTGCGCCGCGATCGCCGCATCGCCTGGGATGTAAGCACCCGCGGCTGCTACAACATGATGCAAGCGGCGGTCACACACAATATCCGCCGCGTCATCAACACCGGCCCGCATTTCACCGTTGCCGGCCCCAACGTCACCGAGTGTTTCGATTTTGGAATCGGCCCCGACATCCCGCCCCAGTCAGGCACCAACATCTACGCCATCACCAAGTCGATGGGGCTGGAAATCTGCCGCGTCTTTACCCAGCACCACGACATCAACGTGCAGACCTATCTCTTCTACAACTTCAAAGACCCGGAGGCAATTCAACCCGGCGAACACTATGCCCCCTTTGTCATCTCTTGGGAAAACGCCGCCGAAGTCTTCACCCTTGGGCTGGACATCGAACTCAACGCCCTGCCCTCGAATTTTGAAGTCTTTTACGTCTTTGCAGACATGCCCCATGGCAAATTCACCAACGAGAAGACCAAGCGTATCCTCGGCTTCCAACCTCGCCAGGATGTTGAAACACTCTGGAAGTAGCGGCCCTGCCGCAAAGAGATTGACGAAGCGAACCGAAAGCCGAAGATGGTCTATCCATCCCTTGACGAGGAGAGAAAGCTCTGGCGCACAGGGTTCATACGCGTCGCCGGCCTCGATGAAGCCGGGCGCGGAGCCCTGGCGGGGCCGGTCGTCGCCGGCGCTGTCATTCTGGCTGTAAACACGCGACGCGATGGGCTGTGGGCCGCGGTCCGGGATAGCAAACTGCTTCCACCCAAACGACGCGAAGAACTGGCCGAACAAATCCTGGCCCAGGCCGCCGATTCGTCCATCGGGCTCGCCTCCGCCGCCGAAATCGACGCCATCGGCATCGCCCCCGCCACGCGTCTGGCGATGCGCCGCGCCGTCGGGAATCTGTCCCCGCCTCCCGATCACCTCCTGCTCGACTGGGTCCGGCTCAATTCCCTCAATATTCCCCAGCAGAGCTTCACCAAGGGCGACCTGCGCATCGTCTCCATCGCCGCCGCCTCCATTCTGGCCAAGGTCCACCGCGACCGGCTCCTGCGCCAGCTGCATGAGCGGTTCCCCGCCTACGGCTTCCACAGCCACAAGGGCTACGCCGCTGCGGCCCATTTGGCCGCCATCGAAGAGCGCGGCCCCTGCCCGGCGCACCGCCGCTCGTTCGCGCCTCTGCGCACAGACGCACGGCTACTCAGTTGAAACTGGATGTGTGAACGCGGGGAATAGAGGAGCCAAGCCAGACAGGTCTCTATCCCTCTTTGCCGGCCCTCGGGCCCTCGGGTCCTATCCACGGCTTTCTGCGATGGCTCGGCCTGTTGGAGGCGCCTGAGCAAGACAGTTCAGCCGTCCGCCAGCGCAGCCAGCAGCGCCAGCGCCAGCTTCTTCGTTTCCAGCAGCGGCCTCGGCTCCGCCTGCCCGCTGACTTGCGTTCCGCCTTGGGACGTGTTCGGGTCCGCCGCCCTCTCCCAGAACGAAACCTCCTGACCTGTGTGACCTGTCTCCCGAACCGCTGGCGCGTGAGCGGAACTCGGCACGCCGGAAAACTGCCCGCTGTCCACCAGCAACACGGGCCCCACACACGCGGGACATCCGAAGCGGCAAGCGCAGCGGCGGATCAGTTCGGCCGTTCCCGCCATCAGCTCGTCGTGCCGGGCATACAACTGCGCGCTAAAACCGATCCCCGCCGGCACGCTCTCGTAAATGTAGACGCGGGGGCCGGCCTGTTCCCCCTCCGCGGCGTGGGAAACAGACGGCGCGGCCTGAGGAAGCAGCCCTCGCTCCTCCTGCTCACGGATGATCGCAACCCCAATATCCCGCCGGTCGCACATCAAATGCAGGGGAGCCAGATTGCCCAGCGCGTAAGCGACCCCGTCCATGCCCGTCCGCGCCCGCACACCCGCCTCCAGCCGGTGATGACAGCGCCGGCACAGCAATACGAGGTTGCTCAGCCGGTTTGCCTCCCGGTCATTTCTGTTGAGTCCAGGAATATAGTTGAAGACGCGGAAAGGGACCCGATGATGCACGTCGTGCTGGCGATTGCCTGGCTCCGCCGCGCCGCATTCGGCGCAGCGGAAGCCGTCCCTCTCACGCGTCTTGGCGCGCTGCGCCTGCCAGTCGGGCCCGTAGTCATTGGGGGAATCCCGCCAGTCCCCCGCCTCCATCAGCGCCTTCTGCGCTTCAGCCGTCACCTCCACCCAATAGGCCGCGGTATCCAGCGTGGTGGGCGGGTAGTCAAGCGGCAGCACGCCCAGATTCTCATGCGTGAAGCGCCGCACTCTGCGGTACTGCGTTACCTGTGAGGTTACGATCACTTCACCGTACCCCAGCTGCGCCCCGCCGGCCGCACGGCTCTCCCCGACCGACTCTACCTCAATCTCGGTCTCCGTACTGGCTTCTGTGTAAAACTCGACCTCCGCAGGCCAAACCCAGGCCAGTCTTTCCTCCAAATCCAGCCTTTCCACCAGGTAGCTGCGGCCTTCATGCATGTAGACCGCCCCCTCATGGATCTGGAGCGGCGCGCTGGACGCGTCTACCTCCCCGATCACTGTGAACGCGCCTTCCTCACTGCCAGGAGCCTGCCGGCCATCGGCCGCCGTCCGCGTCGCCGCCACATCTCGTCGGCCTCCGCCGCCCGCCTGGGAACCACCCTCTCTGGCGCCCGCCTGAACAACAACAGGATCCCCGCCGGCGCTGCGCAGACTGAACTGGCGGGAGGGATAGCCGTCTCCGCGCCACAGGAAGCGGTTGCCAAACCGCTGCAAGCTCTCCTCTTCGACTAGAAGTTCGAGCACCTCACTGGAATAGGGAGAACGCCCGAACCGGTCCCCCTCCACAAAGGGGAGCTCAAACGCCGCGCAGCGCATCTGGTCCACCAGCAGCGCCAGATTGTCCGCGTCGGCAAATGCCCTCTCAGGTGACCGCCGCAGCAAGAACTGCGGATTGCTGACAATATACTGGTCCAGCGCCCCGGCAGTTGCCACCAGGACCGCCACAGATTCTCCCGTCGTGCGTCCCACCCGCCCCCACTGCTGCCACGCCGCCGCAATCGTTCCCGGGTAGCCGCAAATCACCGCCGCCTCCAGCTGGCCAATGTCAATCCCTAATTCCAGCGCATTCGTGGCGACCACGCCCCGCACTCTGCCTGTCCGTAGACCCGCCTCAATTTCGCGGCGTTCTCGGGGCAGATAGCCTCCTCGGTACCCGCGCACCGACCGCGGTCGAAAAGGCACAGGATTGCCCCCCTCCTCATCGCCATCGCCCTGCAGCCGTTCCCGTATATAGCTGAGAAGCAGTTCCACGGTCAGGCGGGCGCGACCGAAAACAATCGTCTGCAAACCGCCTCGCAAAAAACGAACGGCCAGTTCCTGGCTCTCCAAAACGCTGCTGCGCCGCAGACCCTGAATCGGATCGTAAAGGGGCGGCGCATACAATACAATGTGCTTGCTCCCCTGCGGCGCCCCGTTGTCGTCGATCACGCGGACAGTGTCTTCGGTAAGGCTTTCAGCCAGCTGCTGTGGATTGGCGATCGTTGCGCTCGTCAGCAAGAACTGCGGACGCGCCCCATAGTGGGCCGCGACCCGCCGCAGCCGCCGCAGCACATTCGCCACGTGGCTGCCGAATACACCGCGATAGCTGTGCATTTCGTCTATGACCACATAGCGCAGACCCGAAAGAATACGCTCCCAATCCCCATGATGGGGCAATATCCCCGCGTGAAGCATATCCGGATTCGTCAGTATCAGCCTCGCATTCTGCCGGATCGGACGCCGTTGCGCGCTCGGCGTATCGCCGTCATAGGCCGCCGCAATCTGGCCGGCAACCAGGACGGATGAACCGGCGCCGCCCGTCTCCCTTCTCCCATCCGCGCCGAAATGACCCCCGTCCTTCAACTCGGCTATCCATTCGTGGATCTCTGCCAGCTGATCGTGGGCCAGCGCCTTCGTGGGAAAAAGGAAGAGTGCCGTTGCCTCGGCGTCCTGAAGCAACGCATGCAGAACCGGCAGCATGTAACACAGCGTCTTGCCGCTTGCAGTCGGCGTCACGACCGCGACCGATTGCCCTCCCTCCAGGGCAAGGGTAACCGCCTCGGCCTGATGGCTGTAGAGCCGCTCCATTCCGCGTCCAACGAGCGCCCCCCTCACTGCCGGATGCAGCGCTGCCGGCATTTCCCCATAGCGCCCCGTCCGCGCAGGCAATGTTTCCCACGCGGTGACGTTGGCCATGAAGCCGCGGTCCCGCCGCAACTCGGCGATGACGTCTCTGATGCTCATAAGTAGGTTAGCTGATGGTCAACTGCAAGTGGACTGGTGCTGCCGGGACTCCGTGCGGTCATCCCGTGCCGTTATACGCCCGTAATCCGAATCCCGCTGCCCTTCACTTTGTTGCGAATGTTGATCCCGATCAGGACGGCCGTCAATCCTTCGCTCACGCCGCTGTTTGCCAGTGGACCCGCATCAATGCCGCGCATTCCCGCAGCCTCAGCCAGATCGAGCGCAGCCTGCTTCGCTTCCTTGTCGTCACCTGTCACGAGAATGTCGCAGTCGACTACATGGTCCAGGTCCTTCAGATGTGTCGCGCTGATATTCTGAAAAGCCGCCGCCACGCGCGCCCCGTCCCCCAGGAGCGCCTGGGCCTCTTGCGCCGCCGATCCGCCCGCCGGACGCCATACATGGCTCACTCGCGGCGGCTTCAGCGGCACCACCACGCTGACCACCGGCTTGCCATCGCAGCCCGCCCGTATCTGTTCAATAATTCCGTCCTGCGAACCATACGGGACGCTTAGAACCACCAGGTCCGCGGCCGCGGCAGCCTCCGCGTTGCTATCGCCGCCGATCCGCGCCGAACCGCCGTCAGGCAAAAGCGCACGCAGCGCCTCCGCCGCGGCAACGGCTCGCTCCCGGCTTCGGCTTCCAATTAGAATCGGGTAGCCCGCGGCGGCCCAGCGCAACGCCAGTCCCGAACCCTCCTCGCCCGTCCCGCCAATTACGGCGACTGTCGGATTGGTCAACGCAATCTCCTCTCCCCTTGGGGAATTGCCGTCGTCTGCCCTACTGCCAGAACCGTTCCCATGTCTCCTGTGCCCGTTCCCGGCTTCGGGCCGCAATTTCCGCCTCATCCAGTGTAAGCAACTTTCGATCGCGCATCAGCGTCCTACCATGGCAAACTGTGCTATGCACATGCCCTCCGCTGATGCCGAACAATATGTGCCAGGGCAAATTGTCGCTGTGCATGGGCGTTGTCGGCTCGTAGTCGAGCAGAATGAGATCCGCGTATGCGCCGGGGGCCAGAACGCCGACCGGCTTCTCGAAAAAACGTCCGGCCAACGTGCGGTTGTTGGCGACCGCCATCTGCAGCACCTTATCTGCGCCCAGAGTGCGTGGATCTCCGCTGCTCACCTTGTGCAATTGGTCGGTCACCTTCATTTCGGCGAACATGTCATTGCTGAAGCCGTCATTCCCAAGCCCAACCGCCACCCCGCCTCGCAGCATCGCCGGGATGTTTGCCGCGCCCACCGCATTGTTCATGTTCGAACGGGGTTGGTGCGAGACAAATGTGCCTGTCTCCTTCAGCAAAGCCATCTCCCAGCCGTCAATATGCACGCAGTGCGCAAAGATGCTGTCCGGCCCTGTGATGCCAAACCCGTGCAACCTCTCCACCGTGCGCTTGCCGCTGCGGCTGAGGCTGTCCCAGGCGTCCGCAGGATGTTCGGCGACATGCACATGGAAGCGGCTGCTTTCCGCTCGGCAGGCTTCGAGGGTCTCGTCCGAAAGAGTCATGCTGGCATGCAGACCAAAGGTGGCCGCAATCCGCCCCGCCAGCGACGAGCGGCCAATGGCCTCAGCAAAGCGCACGTTCTCGCGAATCCCCGCGCGCGCCGCAGCGGGGCCGTCCCGGTCCGTTACCTCGTAACAGAGTGCCGATCGTAACCCGCTGACCTCCACCGCCCCTGCGATCGCGTCCAGGCTCCCATCAATCGCGTTCTGGCTCGCGTGATGGTCGATCAACGTCGTCGTCCCATTGCGGATAGCGTCCACAAGGCAGACCTCGGCTGAGCTCCGCACACCCTCCAGGTCCAGCGCCCGGTCCAGCGGCCACCACAGCTTCTGAAGAATCTCCGGAAAATCCTTGGCCGGCTCTCCCGGGATATACATTCCTCTGGCAAACGCTCCATAAAAGTGCGTGTGCGCGCAAATCATGCCGGGCATCATCAGCTTGCCCCGCGCATCCCAACGTTCCGCCTTGGGATAGCGACCCAGCATCTGCCCGCTGTCTCCAACGTCGGAGATCGTGTCACCCTCCACGTGGACCCCGCCATCAGCCAGTATTCGGTTCGAACTGTCAAGCGTGACTACAGTCGCATTGTGAATCAGGATTCCCAACCTGTCGCCTCCCGGGGTAAATCTCGAATGATTGGCGGCGGTCAGCCGGGCATTCCCCAGCCTGCCGCCAGGATACTGAAGTATACGGTCGCCGGTCCCAAACGCCAATACCGGGCCATGCCGGGCTTCTGTTGTTCGCGTCGCGGGCAAGTGAATGAGGCTCCCGCAGCCGCGCCCGCGCGCCCGGCCCGATTTTCCCTTTCCGCCTGAACTCCTTATACTGAATTTTCGTGAAGGGGAACTTCTTGCATAGGAGCGCTTCGTGAAAATTCTGGTAACGGGTGGGGCCGGTTTCATTGGCAGCCACATCGTCCGCTGGCTGGGCAAGGCTGGCCACGATGTCATAGCCGCTGACAGCCTGCGGACCGGCAAACGGACCAATCTCCCACCTGACGTTCCCCTCTATGAGGTGGACATCCGCGACCATGACGGGCTGGCGGAACTGTTCGCCGCCGAACGTCCGCAGGCCGTCCTGCATCAGGCTGCCCTGGCAAACGTTCGCGAAAGCATGGAGGATCCCATTACCTACGCCGAGGTAAACGTTATCGGCACACTGAATCTGTTGGAGCTGGCGAAAGACTACAACTGCGCCAAATTCGTATTCGCCAGCACCGGCGGCGCCGTCTACGGGGAAGGCAAATCCCCCATCCTGGCCCTCGACGAAAGCGAAGAAGGAGGGCCTCCGCCTCCCGAACCCCCCTTTACCGAGGAAAGCCGTCCGCAGCCGAAAGACAACTACGGCGCCAACAAACTCGGCTGCGAACACTACATTGAGTTGTACTATCAGAACTACGACCTGCCGTACGTCATCCTCCGCTATGCCAACGTCTACGGCCCGCGGCAGGACGTAAAGGGGGAGGCCGGCGTCGTTGCCATCTTCGCCGGAGCCATGCTCGCAGACCACGCGACCCGCATCACCGGCGATGGCCGCCAAAAGCGCGACTTCATCTACGTGGACGATGTCGCCAGGGCCAACCTGATGGCGCTAAACAGCGAAGTGACTGGAACCTACAACGTGGGCACTGGCCTCCCTACCGACATAAACACCGTCTATCGCCTTCTCGCCGACCTGACCGAATACCGACGCTCTCCCTCTTACATGCCCCGCCCCGCCGGCGAAGTGCTGGCCACCTGGTTGGACTGTTCCAAGGCTGGGAAGGAATTGGGTTGGGAGGCTGATGTTGACCTCCGTGAAGGGCTTCGCCGGACGGTGGAGTGGGCCAGAACAACATCGGTCAACGCCTAGCCCTGTCAGCGTTGCCCCCGGTCTCCTTTCCATCGCCTGATGAAGGTGCCATGCACATTGTCGTTAATGGCTGGTTTTGGGGTCAACCCAACACCGGCAGCGGTCAGTACCTGCACCGGCTGTTGCCCCATCTGGCCGCTCTGAATGCCCCGCCCGCGTCCGACAGCGGCGAAAACGGTCAGGAAACCCACAGGTACACGCTGCTCCTGCCCCGTCAACCCAAACAGAGTCAAAACCCCTCCCCCGTCCCGCTGACTACCGTCGTATCTCCGCCCCCGCGGCTCCCCCGTAAACTGGCCAAGCTCTACTGGGAGCAAGTCACGGTGCCTCGCCGCGCGCGCGGCTTGGGCGCAGACCTGCTGCTCGTGCCCTATTGGGCCGCGCCCCTGTGGCAGCCCGCGCCGACCGCCGTCACCATCCACGATCTGATCCCGCTCCTCCTGCCTCCCTACCGGGGAAGTTGGCTGGTCCGGCAATACACCAGGCTGGTCTGCCTTTCGGCCCGGCGTTGCGCCGCCATACTGTCCGTAAGCGAAGCGAGCAAGCGCGACATCGTTCGGCATCTCAGCATTCCCGAAGAACGCGTCTTCGCTATCCATCATGGGCCCAACACCGAAGAAACGAACGACGAAAGCGTAGTCTCCGACCGCAGCCGCCTTCGCTTCGGGCAAGTCGCGCAAAAATACGCCCTGCCGGACCGCTACTTTCTCTATCTCGGCGGCTTTGATGTGCGCAAAAATGTTTTGGGAATCGTGCGCGCTTACCGTAGATACCTCGATCTCGGCGGCGACCCGTCAATAAAACTGGTCATCGCAGGCACACTGCCCCGCCAGGATTCCCCCTTCTTCCCAGACCCGCAACAGCTCGTAAGCCAGCTCGAACTGCACGACCAGGTGCGCTGCATCGGTTGGGTGGAGGAGGAAGACAAGGCCGCCCTCTATGCCGCCTCCGTTGCCTTTCTCTTCCCCAGCAGATACGAGGGCTTCGGCATGATGCTGCTGGAAGCCATGGCTGCCGGCGCCCCCGCAATTACCAGTTCGGAGTGAGCTGGAACTCAAACTCCTCGCCGCTGTTCGGCGCATAGCAGACCTGGCGTATGCTCAGGGCAGGGTGCTCGCTGCCAAACTCCTCAGTGATCTGCCACAGTTCCGGACTATCCAGAAAGATCGATAACACTGAGGCGCAGGCTGCCACGGGATTGGGGACCGATGTGTATGCCGCCAACCAGGCGCCTGCCGCTTCCGTATACCTGCTGTCAGGCTCGTTTTCCTCCAGCTCTTCAAGCAGCGCTTCCGCTTCCGTTCGCTGGCCATTCAATGTCAGAACCTGCACAAGCCTGAAACCCGCCAAGCCCCGCAACAGAGCCATCTCCTCTTCCGGATCAGTCCCTTGGACACTGCAAGGCTGTAGACTCGGTGACTCCAATGCAGCCTTGTACATCTCGATGGCAGTCCCGTAGCTGGTCCGGTTTCCTTCCAGCCCCGCCGACTGCAGCGCCGCATTCGCCTCGATCAATCGCAGCCCTAAACAGTTGCTGGCGTCGTTCGCTCTGTCATAAGACCAGGTGAAACGGCGCATCGGCAGCCCATCCATACTGTACCAGATCTCCGTGTGAGGAATGTTCAATCCTTTTGCATCCGTGCCGCTGACTCCGCCGCGCAGCCACAGACGCCGAATTTTCGGAAGCGCAGACGCCTCCTCATCGACCATGTCAACCAGTACAGTGCCTTCGATTATGGTGGCGCCAGGCCCAATTGCCGATTCGTATGCGCCGCTCTCGCTGTTCCAGGTGATGACGTTCACAGTGACCAGACAGAACGTCGAACACCGCTCCAACTGCCAGACCAAATCCGGGCCGCCGTCGCCGTTGGCATCCCCAATCCCCAGAACTGTCGGCTGTCCCTCGATTTCCGGCGCGTAGGCCGTCTCAAAACGCCCATCCTCGCGCTGGTGCAGGATCAGTGCAACGCCATCCGACCCGTCCGGTCCGAACCCTTCATCGCTAACAACCGTCGGCATGGCGATCACGTCGTCCAAACCATCCTCGTTCAAATCGTAAATCAATAGCCCCCCGCGCGCGTCCCCGACCGCGTCGCAGGCCTGCAGCCAGGCCTCGACAAAGTCCTTCAATCTCACATTCTCTGCCTCGCCATTGCCCCCTCCTGACAACGCCGACACGACCTCAGGCAGAAGGGCCAGGTACGCCGCCGAAGTCTCCGGACATTCAGGCAGTCCTTCAACTTGGGGTATGCGCGGACCGGGCCCCGCGTCCGACTCGATTTCCAAATATGGGCAGACGTCTTCCGCCGTAAACGTAGGATTGGCGTAGCCGAAGTCGGACAGTATCTCCACCAGCTCCGACGTATCCGCCGCAAAGTTGTTGACCGACTGACACGCCCTGTTCGCGTCCATGCTCTGCTGGTAGGAAGCCAGCCACCGGACTCCCGCCTCCGCGTAAGTCTGTCTACTGTATGTCGCCGCTAGCCGTTCTACACGCGCCGCAGCCAGCTCAGCATCCGACAAATAGCCCGCAATCACCGCCAGCCGGAAGAGCGAAAAACTGCGTAACTCCGCCAGTTCGTCTTCCCGATTCCCACAAGCTCCCAGGCTTTGATTCTCAATCGCGTCCGTATAGAGCCACTGCGCCTTCTCCAGGTACAACTCTTCCGTCAACGCGTGGTTTGCATCGATCACCAGATGGTATAGGCACTGGCTCGGCGCCACTCTCTCGCTCGTCAGTGTGTATGGGCCCCCGCTCGCGCTGGTCCAGATTGCTGTGCGCGCCCGTTGCGGGCCTGCATCGGCTCCCGTATATTGGCCGCCTGTCAATCGAATCTCCTTGGGCTCGCCCGGCAACCTGCTGGCCGTCAACGATACGTTCGCCGAAGCCATCGTAATCGTGCCCTTGGTCCAGTCTCGCCACGTTATGCCATCCCAACTCCGGACATGCACCGTCACAAAGCAGGAAGTCGGTCCGCATACCGTGTCCGTCCAGACGACATCCGTCAGACCGTCGGCGTTTATGTCCTGTGTCGCCAGCACATCGATCGTTCCTGTCGCCGCGATTTCATAACTGAGTGTGTGCCCCGCCCCGCCGTCGAGTATGACAAGCTGCTGCTGGCCGGCGGAAAGTCCGGTCCTGCCGCTGGCCGAACCCGAGCCCGTTCGTTGCCCGTCTGCATTGGTAAACACCAGCACCGCGTCTTCCACGCGGTCGGCATTGAAGTCCGCATTGACCAGGGTCCGAAATTCAGCCCCGCAATCCGCAAGAAATGAACTGAGCTGCGCCTGACGGCTGGAGGTGGGAATCCTGAACAGGGCCGTCAGCGTATCGCCCAGCCCACCAGGCGCGTCCGGGCACGGTGGCAACGTCACCCGTCTGGGCAATGGCAGGCTGATGTTGGGCATGAAAAACGGTTCCGGTTCGCTGTTCGATGACAGAATCGCCAGTATGTCGACCACTGGAGTTGGCGTAGCCGTCGGAGGAGCGCTCTCGACCGGCGCCTCCGTCGCTGTAGCGGTCGGCACGCTATTCACCGCGACTGTCGCCGCAACTGTCGCCGGAACAGTCGCGGCCCCTTCCGGCGCGCCCGTCGCCGTCGGCGCCAGCCCCGGCTGTCCCCCAGGAATCAGCAGCCGCTCTCCTACAAGCAGCGAATTGTTCGCCCGCTGCGAATTCGGATTCGCCCCTTGCAATATCTCGAGCGGCACGCCAAACTTCTCCGCGACCGAAATCCAACCATCTCCCCGCTGAACGATATAGGACGTGTCCTCCCCGTTCGGCGCCCACGGGACAAACAGCCGCTCTCCAATGATGAGCCAACCATTCGTTCGCACTGAGTCCGGATTCGCCTCCTGCAGCTCCTCTACTGTCAACCCGACCCGTTGGGCGACCAGCGGCCAACTGTCTCCCGGCTGAACAATGTATGTATAGCCGCGCTCCTGTGCTGTAACAGATACGAACCGCAACAAGAAAAGTAACCCAATCAACGAAAATGCAAACCGCAGAACCAGCTTCATCGAACTCTCCTGCAATCTCTTTCGGCCCCCTTTTGAAGGTGGCGAAAGTCAATAACTCCTGACAACATAACTGTCTTCTCGGTCTGAACACGATCCTACGTGTTCCCAACCTGCTCAGATTACGAAATCCGCGCTGCCAAAAGGATCCCTCACTGGAGTCTCCCTCCAATTCAGGATCCAGATTCAGCTAAGATTTTCGTTGCGCGCGAAAAATTCTATCAATGCACAACTGCGAATGCGAGGCCAAAATACGCAGTTGGCTCGTGCGTATCTCTCGTCAAAAAAATCCCCGTTCGCAGACAATTTCCGCATCAAATTAAAGGGGGCAAGATTCAGTATACTTTCACTCAAAACAGTGGACAAGGAACAACCGCGATGCCCCGACACTTTAGGTGCCGTGTCGGAAGGGCATGTCCGCTCTCCCTGGCATCCATACTTCAGCGGCCATCACCGGTCGAGAACGCTCCGAAGGTTTGCGCCGCGCCATGTCTCTGCCGTGAAAGTCTCTCTGCGCCGCGACAGAACCTTTAACGTCCCTTCCATTTCGCGGCGCTATCCATTCACTCTACCCCAACCCGAAAGTCAGGGCAAAGCCGGAGCCGGCAACGCCGCGCGCCGTCCGCAGTGAACAGGCCCAGCCGGCCAACAAGCGATCCGACTCCACAGCAGCCGCCACAGATAAGCCTTCACGCCTAACGCCCATCCTTCGCACCTATCTTCTCACATCCTTCTCGAGCCGGCCTCCCCCTGACAAACAACAACCCGCGGCCACTCATCTCGAAAGTCCTCTGACATCCTGTAAATCCTGCTTTGCGTTCCTGCCTCACAATCCTGCTTCAGGCAGTGTCCTTAAGACCGAAAGGGACACACCCATACCTTCCCGCACTTGGCTGGACCCCATGCCAGACGGTAGAATCTAGCGATGGACTCGAATTTCGAAATCGACCTGACTCACATTGCCGCGACCGGCGAAGCCGTCGGCCGCGACGAGGACGGCCGCGCTGTCTTTGTCGCAGACGCCATTCCGGGCGAAACTGTCGTAGTCGAACCCGTCCCCGGGGCAAAACGCTCGCGTCGCGGCATCCTGCGCAAAGTCCTGAAGGCCAGCCCTGACAGGGTCGAACCCCCCTGCCACCACTTTGGCCCGCCCCATCCTGTCACCACTGAAGACGGCAGCCTCTTGAACCCTTCCTGGCGCCGCGCCGGGTGCGCCGGATGCCAGTGGCAGCAGATCGATTACGAACGCCAACTGGCCCTCAAGCGCGAAATCATCGTCACCGCCATCGTTCGTGATGCACGCCCCGGCTCGTCTCGCCGGCGTAGCCGCCAATTGGCCGAACAGCTCGTATCAGATGTGATCGCGCTCGGCGCACACTCTGAAGACGGTGCAAGTGATGCCCCTGCCGTGCTCGATTTCGGATTCCGGACACAGATGCGGTTCGACTTCGGGCCGTCACGGCAACTGACTCTGCCCGATCGCAACGGCGCGCCGTTAGCGGTCGACGCCTGCCCCCTCCACCACCCGCAACTTGCACAGCTATTCGCCGGCTTTCAGAGTGATCACAACCACGCGGAAAACCCGGATGAACCGGAATCCGCGCCCGAACCGGAAACTCCCTCCGTAGATGGCATTACGCTTGCCGTCGGCGGTACAGCCGATTCCCTGAGCGAGGCGGCCAAAGGCGTACTCATTCTCCACAGCGAACGCGGCGATCCCCCCAGCCTCGAACTGGACCTGCCGGTAAATGTCTTCTTCCTCCAGGAAACTGTCGACCCATCGCTGGAACTGCTTGTAGGCGACTGGAGTTACGCCGCCCAGGTCCAGGACCAACAGCTCACTGCCTTCCCACCGGTTCTCGGCGAAGCCCGCAGCGGCCACCTTCTGGCAGACGAGGTCCTCGCCGCCGTCGCGGCAGATCTGCTCGAACTTAAGCCCTTCGAACACCTCTTGGAACTATGGGCCGGCATCGGCGCCCGCACAACCGTCTTGTCCGAACTGGCCGCCACTGTCGTCGCCGTCGAAGAGGCGGAGCTGCTCTCAGCCGCGCTACGCGCCAATCTCGACCGTCTCGACAATGCCGACGCCTGGCACGGCGAGATTCTGCCGGCCATTCGGAAACTGCGGCGCGGCAACTACAGCTTCGACGCCGTCCTGCTCTCGCCGCCCCAGGGTATCGTCAACCCGGAGTTGTTCTCCCTCCTCACCCGAATGCGCATCCGCCGGTGCGCGTTCATCACAGACGAACCGTCGCGCCTGGCAAGGGCGCTGGACGCCGTCAACGAGGCCGGTTATCGCCTTACCGCAGTGCAGCCCATCGACCTGCAGCCCCATCAGCCCGGCGCGACCCTGGTCGCCCGCTTTGACAGAATATAAGCCGCGAAAGCCGCTGCGCGGAACCGGCGCATCGGCGCCCTCCTGAACACTGAGATGGACAGAATTAAGATGAATGACTCATTGGAAATCCGCACACTAAACGCTGTCGAAGACTGCCGCCGCGTACAGGTCGTCCAGGATCTCGTGTGGGGCGGCGGCCACGGCGACACCATGTCCATCCATGTGCTGGTCACACAGTCCAAAAGCGGCGGTCTGCTGCAGGGGGCCTTCGTTGACCGCGGCGCCGAAGAAACAGGCGGCCTCGTCGGCTTTTCCTTCGGCTGGCCCGCCTTTGGTTACGGCAGCGCCGGCCAGCGGCAACTCAAATTCTGCAGCCATATCATGGGCGTCCTCCCCGCATGGCACGGCCGCGGCATCGGGTTTCGCCTGAAACTGTCCCAAAGAGAAGAGCTGCTGCGGCAGGGATGGACCGAATGGGTAACGTGGACCTTCGACCCGCTCCAAAGAATCAACGCACGTCTCAATATAAGCCGCCTTGGCGCCGTAAGCACCACCTATCTCCGCAACGTCTATGGCGAAATGACCGACAGCCTCAATGCCGGCATGCCGACCGACCGATTTCAGGTGGACTGGTATCTGAATAGCTCCCGCGTGCGAAACGCTCTCGACGGCAATCCCCCGCCCCAGGAAGTGTCCATCGATTCGCTGCAACGCGCCCGCGCACACTCTCCTCGCGGCAACGCGCCCAGGGCCCCGCGCTTCCCGCTCCCGCCCCCCGATGGCCGTCCCTACGCCCTCCCTCTACCCGACAACGTCGATGCCCTGCGCCGCGAACCGGGCAGCCTGCTATTCGACTGGCGCATGTTCATTCGCCAAGCCGCCGAAGACTGTCTGGCGGCCGGCTACACGTTGACAAACTGCATTCCCATAGAAGATGAGTGGCACTACATTTTCACGCGAGAGGATTAGGCCCTGCTGTCCTGTCCACATACACTCTACGCTTCGGCCCCCGCACGCCTCCCCCTTTTCCCCGCAGATCTCCCGCAGTTCCCCTTCCCTTCCCCGCCGCTCGCCCCCACACTGTTCGGCGCCCTAACTTTCACTGAACTATTGACTCGTTTATCCGTTTTCGGTATACTTTCCCTGCTTGCAAAGATAGAGAACCGCCTGACCGCCGTTTCTGGCTGTTCTTGACTCGACGTAACATGGGCGCAACGCCGCGCATCGCGCACGACACACAATCGTGGCCGCCAAAAAGTTACGACAATTTCGCAGTCGATTATCAGAGCGCTGTCCAACGTCCGAACTTCACGACCACAGAAAGGATTCCACATGTTCAGGGAAGCCATCACCAAGCTCATTGCCAAGACCGCAGTCGACACCGTCAGCGCCCACTGCGACGGTCCCTGTGGTGTCTATGACCCGGCCTCCGCCCGCATCGCGGCCGAGGCGGCCCTCTCGATGACCCAGAAAATCATCGACCTTGGCCCCGCTGAGTCTGCCGACCACAACACCTACGGTCGCTTCGTCACCATCAAGGAGCAGCAGGCGCACCTGGCCAAGGAAGAACTGCTCATCCTCTGGACCGACTACTTCAAGCCGGAGCACCTGGAACAGTACCCCGACCTGCACGGCAAGTTCTGGAACGCTGCCAAGCTTTGCTCCGCTGTCAAGCAGGGCGTTGATCTCGATGCAGCCAACGACCTGATGGCCGCAATCGAAGACATTCACAACATCTACTGGGCCACCAAGGGCCGGGATGTTGCCTACTACGTAGCGACCTGATCCTGGGCGCGCCAGTGGCGGTTGGCGCGAGCTGACCGCCTAAACCCAAGTGAACAGACACGAAGGCCGGATCCGCAGCAGGATCCGGCCTTTTCGCGGAGAGACGCGTGCAATTAAACCTGCCCCGCAGCAACTGGCGGGAAATCGTCCTGTGGCTGTTCCGCAGGCGGCGGCTCTTTAAAGTCACTGGTGATTCGATGCATCCGACCCTGGCGCCCGGCGCTGTCGTCATGGTGGATCCCCGCGCCTACCGCAAACGAATCCCGCGTGAAAACGAAATCGTCGTCGCGCAACACCCCCGCCAGGCCGGGCTCCGAATCGTCAAGCGAGTCACGGCCGTCTTCGAAGACCCCACCAGCAGCATTGCCGGAACTGTCCACGTCATTCTCGCAAGTGACAACGAAGCGGCCGGCGCCGATAGCCGCTCATTCGGACCGGTCGCGCTCGGCCATGTCCTTGGCCAGGTGAAGAGCCGCTTGCGCTGAGCGCGCGCCACACGGCGGCGCCAAACTACCTGTGCCCCGCTTCAGGTCGCGCCTTACCTGCGCTGGCGCGGGTCCAGCGCATCGCGCAAACCGTCGCCGATAAAGTTGATGCTGAGAATCGTGAGGGAAATGAACATACCCGGCCAGATGACGAGCCACGGATTCTGAGTGATGAAATCCTTGTTCTCAAACAGCAGCCGTCCCCACGTTGGGACATTGGAGGGGAAGCCCAGGCCGAGAAAAGAAAGCGCCGATTCGGTCAGTATCGCCGCTGCCACGCCCAGCGTAGCAGAAACAATGATTGGGCTCAGCACATTCGGCAATATGTGCTGCCACAAAATCGCAGGCTCGCGCGTCCCCACACTGACCGCAGCCTCGACAAACTCCTTCTCCTTGATCGACAACACCGAGCCCCGCACGACCCGGGCCGTCGGCATCCATCCCAGAATGCCGATAACAAGAACGACGAGAAGAAAAATGCCCAGCTCCGGCCCCAACACTGACTTGAGGGAATCGCGAAACAACATGATGATCACCAGCAGCAGCGGCAGGCTGGGCAAGGCCAGCATCAGATCGGTGAATCGCATCAGGGGGTTGTCCAGCCTGCGGAAAAACCCCGAAAGTACCCCCACCAGCGTGCCGAAGGTGATCGAGACGAACATCGCCACCACACCCACCGCCAACGAGATACGCCCCCCAAACAGATTCCGCGCCAGCGTGTCCCGCCCCAGGTCGTCCGTGCCCAACGGATATTCCAGCGAAGGCGCCTGATTAATCGAATCGATGTCATCCACTATGAAACTGTACTCCGGGTCCACCGTGTAGACGAGAGGACCGGCCAGAACTCCCAGCACTAGCAACACCAGCACTACAACGCCGACCTTTGCCAGCGTGTGGCGGCGAAATCGCAGCCACACATCCCCCCACATTGTGCGATGCTGGCGCTGTGGAAGTTCTGCGGCAAGATTCTCTGCAGATGCCGTGTCCGTGCGGATGGCCATTCTAACTCCGGCGGCCAACTGTTCGCCGCAACCAGCCCTGGTTCCCCTTGACTTTTCCCCGAGACACGCTAACTGTACCGGATACGCGGATCGAGTATGCCATAGACAACATCGGCTAGAAGATTGAAGACAACGATCAGAAAGGCAAAAATGAAGGTTACCGTCTGCACCAGCGGAATGTCGTTCAACTGGATCGCGCCGATCAGGAGCGCCCCCAGCCCATTGACTCGAAATATCTGTTCAGTAATGATCGCGCCGCTGAATATGGCCGGAATGCCCAACGCGATCAGGGTCACAACAGGGATCAGGCTGTTGCGCAATATGTGGCGAATGACCACATACCGCTCGCGAAACCCCTTGGCCGTCGCCGTGCGGACGTAGTCCATCGGAATGTTGTCAAGCATTGACGAACGCGTAAAGCGGGCCAGCGTCGCCGCCTGGAAAAACCCCAACACCGCCACCGGCATGGCGCTCTGCCTCAACTGCTGCACAAAACTGTCCCAGTCTGCAATCGACAGATTCGTGTCATAGATCATGGGAAACCACTTGAGCTTCACGCTGAATAGCAGGATCATCAAGAGGCCGGTGAAGAACGTTGGGATTGAATAGCCGATCAGCGAAATAAATGTCCCCACCTGGTCGAAGACCGAGTACTGCCGGATCGCAGAGACAACTCCGACCGGCACCGCGATCACGATTGCAACCACGTACGCCAGCCCCACAACCCACAGCGTCTGCGGCAGTCGCTCCAGGATCATGTCCATTACGGGAACCCCCCGACTCCCCCAGGACGTCACCCGCAGCCGGCTCTCCGAATCCCCTATCTGTATGTCGAACGCCTTTTCGATCAGCGCCAGCGGCTCATTGACAAAAAACTGGCGCATCCACAACCCATACTTCACCGGAAACGGCTCATCCAGCCCCATGGCCTTGCGAATCTGCTGCCGGATCTCAGGCCGAATCGTCTCCGGCAGCGCACTCGTCGGATCGCCCGGCGCGAGATCAAGCACCGCAAAGATGACAAAACTGATCGCGATGAGTGTTGGAACGATCGTCAGAACGCGACGGACGAGGTATTGGCCCACAGGATTGTTCGGGGAAAGGGTAAAGGCGGGGAGGAGAGGCAAACTCTCCTCCCCCCGAAATTCACGTTAGCGGCGCCACTCACCGACATTCCACATCTGGCTGTCCCAACCGTTGATCCAAACACCCTTAAGTGTGTTCAGATGGGCCGAAACTTCGCCGCGGTATACCAGCGGGATCTGGTAGAAATTCTGCACATTGATGTCGTTCAGCTGCTTTACCAGCGCCTCGCGCTCCGGTCCAACCGGGGTCTGCGTCAACTGCTCATACAGGGCATCGTATTCGGCGTCGCAGCCGCGGGAGATGTTGCCGCCCCCCCACACATTGTCCCGCATCGGAATCTGTTCGCAGATCCAGTTCGAAAGATGCTGCTGCGGGTCAATCGTCGGCCCCGTCGTATACATCTGCAGGTCGGTATAGAACTTTTGGTACGTGTCGGGGCTGTTGGGATCGCCGCCGAAGAAAACGCTGGCGTCGTGGTTGATCAGCTCGGTCTCAATCCCGATCTGCAACCACCACTGCCGCAGCAGCGCCTGCGTCTTCTGACGCACCGAATTCGTGGAAGTCTGATAGGAGATCTTCAGCGGCATGCCGTTGTATTCCCGAATGCCGTCACCGTCACTATCAAGGACGCCGTTCTCGTCCAGCAGCGCATTGGCGCCGTCAATATCCTGCGTCAGACAGCCGTCGTTGGTATCCGAAACATAGTGGAGCGGGGCAGGGATCACGTTGCACGTGGGCTGGCCGGCAAAACCGTAAAGTTGCTCCGATATGAGCGTGCGATCAATCGCCATCGACATCGCCTGCGGAATCGGCGGGAATGTCAGGAAGGGATGGGGATTCGCACCATCCATGTACTCGGACCGGTCGTCGCCCAAATCAGAGTGCGGGTTGGTCTGGTTGACCAGAACACGCTCAACATAACCGGCAAAGGCGGACACAACTTTGCCCAGTCCAGCCGCTTCCATGTCGCGCAGAATGTCCGGCTCAACCTGCAGGTTCCATGCATAGTCGGCCTCACCCGTCTCCAGCACGGCTCGGGCCGCCGACGCGGCATCGCCCCCACCCTTGAAGATCACAGTGTCAAAGTAGGCCGGTTCACCGTGGTGGTATGGGTTCCGCTCATAAACGACCACATCGTTCACCTTGAAGTCGACAATGCGGAAAGGACCCGTACCCAGCGGCGACGTGTTCTCTTCGTTGCACGTCTGCGCGGCCGCGCCAACACAGTCAGCAAACTGCACGCTGCTGATAATCGGCGAATTCGCGCCCACAAAGGCGTTGTAGGGATAAGGTGTCGGCGAATCAAACGTGATCGTGATTGTGCGGTCATCTACTGCCTCGACATTCGCGATCCCCAGGAAGGCCTCGCTGGCTGCGCAACCGGTCTCTTCATGCGTGCAGTACATCCACGTGAAGACAACATCCTCTGCCGTCACGTCGCTGCCGTCCGACCACAACAGCCCTTCCTTGAGCGTCCACGTAATCGACATCAGATCTTCCGAGACGCCGCCGTTCTCAATCGAGGGAATCTCCACCGCAAGTCGGGGCACGATCGTGCCGTCAGGGTCATAGTTTGCCAGGGGTTCCAGCGTAATCGCGCCGGCATCCTGGTCCTTTGTGCCGCCTGACAAATACGGCCCAGGCAGAGAGGCCGCCTGCCAATAAAGGATGGTCAGAACCTTCTCCTCATCCTCCATGGCGCCTTCTTCCGCCATCTCCTCATCCGCCGCCATCTCCCCGTCCGCGGTCATGCCCTCGCTTCCCGCCGGCGCGGCCGCAGGGCAGGCTGCCAGCAGGAATGCCATGGCCAGCAGGATGGCGATAACGCGCAAAGTTGAAATCTGTCTTCCCATCATTTACATCTCCTTTTCCCATCTCCTGGGTAACTAATTTGGGGGCGCCTCTGGTGCCCCAGTAGTGAGTCCCATTGAGTCAACATCCAGTTTCGTTTCGGTGGGTCCTGTTCTATCGGGGCGAGAGTCGCCCACGGGGAGCCGTCGATCAAGTTTCCGTCAAGAAAGCGCTATACACTCTTTGCGGACGAATTCCAGTAATACGCGCAATGGTTATCCTATCACTCTTCCCCGCGCGAACCAAAAGGGTTCAAAGCCGCCATATTGTCGCCTTACGCGTCGCGGTTGACTTGCTCACCATACTTTCGCAGACCCGCCTCAACCCGCTCCGGCACTTGCTTCGTACGCGAATCGAGGAACGCCAGTATGCGGTCTGGCTGTACACCCTCATCCACCGCCCTGTTCAAACTGCGCTGGTTGATCTGGTAAAGGAAACGGGGGAAACTGGCCTGCCAGCTGCTGAACCGCTCAACCCGAAATCTGTCCATCAATGGCGTACCGGATGGCAGCGCAATCGTGAAATCCTCCTCCACGTTGATCGCGGTCCGACGTCCTTCGCTGGGCATCTCGCTGTCGTGGCCCAACCATCGCGCGCCCCAGCCGCTCAGCGAAAACAGCAGATCATCCCCGGCCGAAGGCTCCGCCAGATCAATGGCCGCAAGCCAGTACAGAGGACCGTTCAGCAGAAATCGCAGCAGCAGCCCTTCCACCTGTTCCCAGTGTTCGAATCCCAGCAGAAACCCTTCCCTTCCTTCATACTTGATGTACCAGCTGTCGTAGTCCCCGGTGGGGCGCTGAAAGTCAGGATACGCCTCCTTGACAGCCTCTATGAATTCGACCTGACTGTACCAGGCGCCGGGCTGAAGTTGGCTCAGCATCTCCAGCGCCGCCTCCCGCGTCTGCAGGGGATTATTCTGCCAGTCGCCGCCGGAACAGTCGAGGCCTGGAATCCGTTCCAGATCGTTCCATTCCGGCGACGTCCGCCATGCCTCCCACAATGTGAAGCGCTGCTCATGCCGCAGCTGCTCCAAAAAACCGTAAACTCGGTTCCCGGTAAGCCGCACGCGTTCATCATCCCCACGCCGAAGCCAGCCCAATCGCCTGGCCAGGTGAAGGAGCAACGCAACGCGGACCTCCTCAATGTCCGCCGAACCGGCCGGCCCAAGAAAAGGCGAAACGTACCCATTTGCCGACTGAAGGCGTAACATCAACTGATCGATGTCATCCGGGTCCGGCACGCCATCCGTTTGCAGGCCCATCCCCGCCGTATGCAGGAATCCCAGCAACGTCCCCGTATCTTCCAGAAAGGCGTCCTCCAAAAGGAGCATCCGCGCAGACGGAGGAGGCGGCACAGGCGTCATCGCCAACCCCTGTTCACCTTCTGCCGGCTTCGGCTGCGGCAGCCAGGGCAGAATATCACTCGGTATGTAGATGATTGTGTGGGCGTTCTGTCCGGCGCCCGCAAATGTGCGCCCTATCAGTCCGTAGTAATAGAGCAGCTCAGCGACGCTCTCCGGCGTGTTCCACGGCTGTTCCCGCTCCAACCTGGCGGGACCCATCTGGCGGACGCTGCCATACTCGCGGCTGAACTGCGCTTCCCGCACCTCGCCTCCCTCGGCAAGGAGGAGGTCCAGCGCCGGCCTCGCATCAGGATACGAATCCGTGATCTCTTGGAAGGCCATCAACACCGAAGTCGGATCCGTGATCTGCGCCCCCAGGCTATCGACCATCGCTCTGATGTTCTTTTCCCCATCCAGAAACGCGCCGCGCAGTTCCGCAATCACATGCAGCTGAATTTCCGGGTATTCGGTTAACATCTGGCTGGTCTGCGGCATCTGCCCTTCCCTCTTTCGCCGTCTCTCAGTTGCCCGGCACAAACAGAATGCGACAGGCGGCATTTTCGCCCTCACAGTCCAAATCCGCATGTTTCCACGCTGCAAGCTCCGCCTCCGCCCAACGCCCGGCGGCTCCTTCGCGCTCGACATGCGCCCCGCTCGATGGTCACCAGGGCCTTGCCAATTGGGGCAAATGTGTGCGACAATGCACCGGCATGCGCATCTGATGCGGTTATCTGACAGCGACTGGAGATCTCCTGTTATGACCCGAGATTCACCCTTTGCCCCCCAAAGCGGCGGCTGGCGCTTTTCCGATATTTTACGCGATTTTGCCGTAGTATGGCAATTGATGGGCGATCCACAGGTTTCACTCCTCCTGAGAGTCGGCTTTCCGGTCTTAGCATTACTCTACTGGCTATCGCCTATCGATCTGTGGCCGGGTATGCCCTTCGACGATATCGCAGCCTTTGTTGTAGCTGGACGCCTCTTCGTTCGGTTGGCCCCCCAAACCGCAGTCCGTCGGGCCCTCGTGAAGCTCGGACATATTCCGCCCGATGAACCGGACCGGGAAGTCTGGGACATATGGGAAGATGACGACAAGACGATCCCCGGTGACTGGCGGGTCGTCGACGACTGAATCAACACCATCACGGCGCCCTACACTATGAACAACGACCTGCTCGACCAGGTTGAACGCGCAGTCGATCCCCAGCGCCTGATCGACACCGCAATCGCTCTGATCGAAGTGCCCAGCCCCACCCGCAGCGCGGGCGCGGCTGCCGACCGGCTGGCCGATATCCTGGCCGCGGACGGCTTCCCCGTCCAGCGTCACGAGGCCGACTGGCCGCAAGCTCCCATCGTTTTCGCCTCTCTCGATTCCGGCGCGCCAGGCCCCACCCTCCAGTTCGACGGCCACCTCGATACCGTCCACCTCCCTTTCGTACCCCCGCGGCTGGAAAACGACACCCTCTACGGCTCCAGTTCGGCAGACATGAAGGGCGGCATCGCAGCCGCTTTGGAAGCGCTGCGTGTGTTGCGCTCTTTGGACGCGTTGCCAGCAGGCAAAGTGGCGCTGACCGCCCACGACCATCACGAAGGCCCTTGGGGCGATGGCCGACAGGTCCGCGCCATGATTCGGGAAGGCCTCATCGGGGATGCTGTCCTCCTGCCGGAGTATCTGGCCGACCCGCTGCCCATGGCCGGCAAGGGGCTGGCTATCTTTCAAGCTGTGATCCGCCGCGACGGCGCGCCTGTTCATGAGGTGCTGCGCCCGCCCGAAACGCCTGACGTGGTCGCCGCCGGCGCGCAACTGGTGAGCCGTCTGCATTCGTGGAACGAAAAACTGAAACAGATAGGCCATCCCCTTGCGGGACATGACTCCACCTTTGTAGGCAGCCTGCAGGCAGGTGAAATCTACAACCAGTCGCCCACTGAATGCCATGTGCAGGGCACCCGCCGCTGGGTTCCGCCTACAGACGGCGCAGCCGTCAGAGAAGAGTTCCTGCAATTCATCGCCGAAGTCGCAGCCGATACAGGCGTCGAGATAGACGTAGCGTTCGACGTGCAAGGCGGGGCCTACCAGCTCGACCCCGGCAACAGCCTCGTGCAAGCCTTCCAGAACGCCCATACCGCCCTGACCGGCGCCCCCCTACCGTTGGGGGCCAAACCCTTCGTGGACGACGGCAATGCCTACGCCTCGCTGGCCGGCATCCCCGCAATCACGCACGGGCCGGCCGCAACCGGCGCGCACACCCTCAATGAGGCTGTCCCGGTGGAAGAGCTCGTTCGGGTCGCCAAAGTCTACGCCCTGACAGCCGTCGCGTTCTGTGGCGGGCCGTAGCCCCTTCCATTGCAGGACCAGCCCGATATTCACTTCCCGCTGGCAGCCGGCGCTTCATCAAGTTCGCCGCGCTTCGGAATGGAAACGGCCGCCCCCGGCCTTGTCACGCATAGCGCCGCCGCCCTCGTTGCCGCGGCCAGACACCTGGTAACTGGCTGCCCGGCCACAAGCTCGGCCAGAAAGTAGCCAATAAAGGTGTCGCCCGCGGCCGTCGTATCCACCGCCTCCACTGGCTCAGCCCGCCTTCGGATGCGCTCCCCTTCCCCGCCATAGAGAGCCCCTTCGCCTCCCAGCGTGACCACTGTCTCCGCCCACGGAAAACGGCTCTGCAGGGCCTCCACTATGGCCTCCGGCGCCGCCGTCGTTTCCACTTGGGCCAGGGCAGCACCTTCCGTCCGGTTGACGACAAAAAGCGCAACGTTTTCCAGCGGATATTCCTGTACTGCGTCCGTCATCGGCGCCGGGTTGAAAGCCACCTTCATCCCCCGTGCAGACGCCTCCAGCAGGATCGCAGGCAGGGAGCTGATCTCGTTCTGCAGCAACAGCCAGTCGCCCTCCCCGAAATGCGAGAGCACGTAGTGAGCGTCATCCGGCGTCACCGTGAGATTGGCCCCGCCGTACAAAAGTATCGAATTCTCGCCGGCCGCGTCCACCTGTATGATGGCGTGCCCAGTTGGCTGGCTATCCAGACCAACGTGCGTTACATTAACCCCTTCTGCCGCAACCGCGTCCCGCAACCACAGCCCATCAGGCCCAATGCGCCCCGCGTGAAAGACATCCGCGCCCGCACGCGCTAAGGCGACCGACTGATTCGCCCCCTTGCCGCCCTGAAAGCGCCGATACGCCGTGCTGGGCAACGTCTCCCCTGGCCGAACAAGATGCTCGACCTGGTATACGTGGTCGATGTTAAGCGAGCCAAATACAAGAATCGACATACCTGTTGAACCATCCTCCTTCGGCGCCGCGCAGCGCCCCGATTTGAAGCCCCATCCGCTAACCGCCAGGGGCTGCCGCGAACTGATATGGTTCGGGCGCCGCCGGCCGGCGACTGCCCGTGAATTGTAACATCGAGCCAGACCTCCCAGCCAGAGCCGCTCTTTATACGCTGACGTAACTGTATGGTCTGCTCTCTGGCCTGTAAACACAAGCTATTTCCGGCAACTGACCCGCCTGCGGATGGCGCGTATGCACTTTGCCGCCATCGCCCGCGCCGCGTGCCCGGAAGCCTCCATTCAGAAATCACCGCCCAAAAGAGACCTCAATCACTACTTCCTGTGCTATAATGCCAGCGTGCCCTTGGGTTCCGGACACAGGGGCTTCGCTGCACGTGAACCAGCGGTTCAGCACTGCAAAGGAATGGACCATGCACAGTCGCACGCTGCTTGCGGTCGCTCGCGGCGACCGGCCTGCCGACTTGGCTTTGCGCAACGGACGCATCGTAAACGTATTCTCCGGCGATATCGAAGACGCCGATGTGGCCCTGTCCGGCGGCCGCATCGCGGGCGTCGGCCCCGGCTACGCCGCCGCGGAAGAGGTAGACCTGCAGGGCGCCTTCATCGCGCCAGGCCTGATCGACGCGCACGTACACATCGAGAGCAGCCTCTGCCTGCCTGCCCAGTTCGCCGCCGCTGTCGTGCCGCGCGGCGTCACCACCGTTGCGGCAGACCCCCACGAAATCGCCAATGTCGCCGGCGTGGACGGCGTCCGTTTCATGGCCGAATGCAGCCGCAATCTGCCCCTGCAAGTCGTGCTGATGGCCCCCTCCGCCGTGCCCGCCACCCACATGGAAACCAGCGGCGCCGTTCTTGATGCCGCGGACCTGTCCCTTCTCGTCGAAGAGGGAACCGTCCACGGGCTCGCAGAGTTGATGAACTTTCCCGGCACAATTCAAGGCGACCCTGAAGTGCTCGCCAAAATCACGGCATTCAGCGGTCGGCCCCGAGACGGCCACGCCCCCGGGCTCACGGGACAACCGCTCAACGCCTACGCGGCCGCGGGGGCCGGCAGTGATCACGAATGCGCAACCGTCGCCGAAGCCGCAGAAAAACTTGCCCGCGGCCTCTATGTCCTGATTCGAGAGGCGACCAACGCCCACAATCTCCTGGCCCTGTTGCCGCTCGTCAACGAGCGCAATAACCGCCGCCTCTGCTTCTGCACCGACGACCGCATCCCCTCCGACCTTCTGACCCAGGGGAGCATTGATGATATCGTGCGGGAGTCCATCGCCTACGGGATCGAACCGGTGGCCGCCTTCCGGATGGCCACCCTGAACACCGCCGAATGGTTCCGTCTGCACGACCGCGGGGCCATCGCTCCCGGACGACGCGCCGACCTGATGATCTTCGAAGATCTGCATGCGCCGGACGCGGCGCAAGTCTACGCCGGCGGCCGGCTGTGGGCCGAAAATGGCCGCCTCCTGAATGGCGATAGCCTTGCCATCCCAACTGTGCCCCCTGCCGTCTCATCCTCCGTCAAGGTGGCGTGGGATCGCTTCGAACTGCGCATCCCGGCTGCCGGCGTCCGCATGCGCGTGATTGGCTCTCTGGAAAACCAGGTCCTGACCGAAGAGCGTATACTTGACGCCCGAATCGAAAGTGGACACGCTGTGGCCGACCCGGCGCGAGACATCTTGAAAATCGCCGTGGTCGACCGGCACACGGCGAGCGGGTCAATCGGGCTGGGATTCATTCAGGGATTCGGGCTCCGCCGCGGGGCCATCGCCGGAACAGTCGCCCACGACCACCACAATCTGGTCATCATCGGAGCCGACGACGAGTCCATGACCACGGCCGCCCACGCAGTCGCCGAGATGGGAGGCGGTCTGGCCGTCTCCGAAGGGCGGGAGACCCTCGCAGCCCTGCCCCTCGCGGTAGCCGGGCTCATGAGCGACCTGCCCCTCGCCGATGTGCGCAGCCGCTACGACTCCCTGCTCGACGCGGCCCATGAATTCGGGTCAACGATGCGCGACCCGCTCATGGCCATGAGTTTCATGGGCCTGGAAGTGATCCCAAAGTTGAAACTGACTGACCGGGGCCTTGTCGATGTCGAGGCCTTCAGCTTTGTCGACCTGTTTGTTGAAGATTAAGGAATCCTGACGGCAGCGAACCCGATATCCAGGAGTTCCGCTGCCCTGCACGCAAGAAGCCTGTAATCGAGGTAAAGGTAATGTTCGAACGGATCAACCCTGCCCCGGAAGACTCCATTCTGGGCCTGACCGCAGCATTTCAACAGGACCCCAATCCAAATAAGGTCAACCTGGGTGTCGGCGTCTACAAAGACAGCGGCGGCCAGACTCCTGTGCTGGCCACCGTAAAAGAGGCCGAACAGCGGCTCCTGAGCTCCGAGGCGACAAAGAGCTATCTCCCAATTGACGGCCTCGCCGCATACGCGTCGCTGAGCCAGCAAATCGTGTTCGGCTGCGACCACCCCATTCTCACCGACCGGCGCGCCACCACCGTCCAGACACCGGGCGGCACCGGCGCGCTGCGCATCGCCGCCGATTTTGTGCGTCGTATCTCCCCCCAGGCCTCCGTCTGGCTGAGTGACCCGACCTGGCCGAATCACCCCAATGTCTTTGGCGCCGCTGCCCTGCAGGTGCAGTCCTATCCCTACTTTGAGCCCGCCAGCAACGGCGTCGCCTTCGACTCCATGGTGGCCGCGCTCGAGAACATCCCATCCGGGGATGTCCTCCTGCTCCACGGCTGTTGCCACAACCCCACCGGCGCCGATCTCTCTTCGCAGCAATGGCAAACGATCGCCGCTGCATGCGCCCGGCGCGGCATCCTCCCGCTCCTCGATTTCGCCTACCAGGGCTTCGGGGACGGCCTCGAACAGGACGCGACCGGCGTCAGAATCGTCGCCGACCACTGCCAGGAGTTCCTGGTCGCCACTTCTTATTCCAAGAATTTCGGTCTGTACAACGAGCGAGTCGGGGCGTTGACCCTTGTGGCCGCCAATTCGGAGGCGGCAGAAGCGGCCAACAGCCATCTGAAGATCTGCGTGCGCACAAACTACTCAAATCCCCCTGCCCACGGAGGCCAGATTGTGGCCGAAATCCTGGGCGATCCCGGCCTGCGTCAGCGCTGGGAAGCTGAGCTGGCCGATATGCGCAACCGCATCAACGACATGCGCCACCTGTTCGTCGAAACGCTCGACGAACAGGGCGCCGGGCGCGACTTTTCGTTCATCGCGGGCCAGCGAGGCATGTTCAGCTATAGCGGCCTGACCCCGGAACAGGTGCAGGCGCTAAGCGAGCGCCACTCCGTCTACATCGTTGGCTCAGGACGCATCAACGTCGCAGGTATGACCGGAGACAACATGGACTACCTCTGCGAGGCGATTGCCGACGTTCTGAAGTAGTGGAAAGCAGGGCGAAGTTTACGTAACGACTGGCATGAAGTTAATCTTGTTCTCATATTCGTAAGGCTCGGCGGCTGCCCAGATGAGGTGAAGTTCTGTGGCTGTCTGGCCCATGGACAGGTTAGGGTTCAGCACAAAAATCGCAGGCGCCGTCCGACCCCTGGCAATGAAATCGCGCAGATGGCCGGGCATCGATCGTCGGTTGTTCGTGACCAGGGAAAACGCCTGGTCTGCGCACCACTCCAGAATAACCGGGTCGGGCGTACCGCTTCCGGGGACGCCGGGATCACCCACACGCCATACGGAAATCGCAGGCTCCATTTGAAGGAGCGCCTGGCGCAGGATCGGATTAACGTTTTCGTCAAGAAGATAACGATAGGGAATCACGAACCGTCAAGTTTAGCGGCGAGTCGACGGAGTCGCAATGTTACGGGAGAAGGATTCTTGGCTTGCTCGCGGCGCATCCATTCGCCATGTTCAATCCAGTCTACGATGTACGCTTCGACCTTCTCTCGATTCTGCAGATAGTACAGAATCGTCGCGTAAACCTGCTCCAGACTGATGGAGGGGTAGGTGTCCGCGATCTGTTCCGCAGTCCGGCTGCAGTAGATGTAATCATAGAGCACCGTCTCTATGCCCACGCGGGTTCCGGCGATGCGGATGTCATCGTCACTTAGAAAGTTGAAATACTGTTCGATTTCCATAGATGTCTCCTTTCCCATCTGGCGCAAGTATACCACACCAGGCAGGTGAATCCTGATGAAACCGCTCTCTCGACTCGTCGAATCTGTCCCCGGCAGCCCGACAACGCTAATGATGCAAAAAGGCCGCGAACTGGCCGCGCAAGGCCTGGACGTTATCAACCTGGCCGGCGGCGAACCCGATTTCGATACACCCAAACATATCCAACAAGCAGCCTTCGACGCCATCGCAGCCGGCGACACCCACTACCCGCCCTCCTTCGGCAAGCCGGAGCTGCTGGAAGCAATCTGCGCCAAACTGGAGCGCGAGAACGATGTGCGGGCTCTGCCCGACCAGCTGGTGGTCACGCCCGGAGGCAAATGGGCCATCTACACAACGCTGGCCTCCACGCTCAATGAAGGCGACGAGGTCATGATCCTCGACCCCGCCTGGGTGTCCTATGCGCCGATGGTGCGGCTGAACGGCGGCGTCCCCGTACACGTCCCCCTCCCAGCCGCCGACAACTTCCGTGTCCGCGCCGGGCAGCTGGAAGAATACGTCAGTCAAAAGACCAAACTGATCATGGTCTGTTCCCCCAGCAACCCCACCGGGAGAGTGCTGACCCAGGAGGAACTAGACGATATCGCAGCGGTCGCGCAGCGCCGCGACCTCTACGTTCTCAGTGACGAAATCTACGAGCACATCCTCTACGACGGCGCCGCGCATCGTTCAATTGCCAGCCTGCCCGGCATGGCTGAACGCACGATCATTGTCAACGGGTTCAGCAAGAGCTACGCCATGACAGGCTGGCGGCTGGCCTGGCTGGCGGCCCCCCTGCCCGTCGCCAAACTTGCCCGCGTCTACCAGACGCAGACCGTAACCTCCGCGGCCAGCTTCTCCATGGTCGCCGGCGCCGCCGCGCTCAACGCCCCCCAGGACTGTGTTCACGAGATGGTTGCATCCTATGCCCAGCGGCGAAACTTCCTCCTCGACGCCCTGGACGAGATCCCGGGCATCCGCAGCAGCCCCATCGAGGGGGCCTTCTACCTCTTCGCCCAGTTCACCCAGACCGACAAAAAGAGCCTCGAAATCTCCCAGATCCTGCTGGAAGACGGGCTGCTCGCCACCACGCCCGGCATCGCTTTCGGCCAGGCCGGCGAAGGCTACGTGCGGTTCAGCTTCGCCACCGGGATGACCGACCTGGAGAAAACCGTTGAACGATTAGCCCGCATTGTGCCGGGTCTGTGAGCCGCGCAATGGATATAACCCCTCTTCAGTATCTCCTGGCCATTCTCGCCGGCATCGTCGCAGGCATCATCAACACGCTCGCCGGCAGCGGCTCCGCCGTGACTTTGCCGATGCTGGTCTTCCTCGGGCTCGATTCCGGGGCCGCAAACGCAACCAACCGGATCGGCGTAATCATTCAGAATGTGGTGGGCATCACAACTTTTGCCCGCAGTGGGCGCATGCAGCTGCGTGGAGGACAGACCGAAGAGCAGCAGGCCGAAAATATCCTCGACGCCGACTCCCTGCGATTCGGACTCTGGTTGAGCCTGGCAGGCATGCCCGGCGCGATCATCGGCGCCTACGTGGCCACACTTCTCGATAGAGACGCCATGAACCTGGCCATCGGCGGCATGCTGATCGTCGTCCTTGTCACCATCTTCTTCAACCCAACCAAGTGGCTGCGAGAACGATCAGAAGTGCGCAAGGAGCGGCCTGAACTCTTTGTCCTCGTTCTCTTCTTCGCCATCGGCATCTATGGCGGCTTCATTCAGGCAGGCGTAGGTGTATTCCTCGTTACAGCGCTTGTTCTCGGCGTAGGTTATACAATTGTTCATGCCAATGCCGTCAAACTGATCTTCGTGCTGGCCCTGAATATCGTCGCTTTTGTCGTCTTTATCCTGTCGCCGCTGGAGATCAACTGGGGCATCGGCGCGTTAATGGCCGTGGGCCAGAGCATCGGCGCCTGGGCCGCAGTGCGTTTCGCCGTGACTGTGAAGGACGCCAACCGCTGGGTGCGCTATCTACTGATCGTGGTGGTCATCTATTCGATCCTGCGCTTTTTCAACCTGCTTGATCTGCTCTTCGGCCTGTTCTGAGCGCATCTTTTTGGCAAGCGCCGGCAT
This sequence comes from Caldilineaceae bacterium, assembly GCA_022824025.1. GTDB lineage: Bacteria > Chloroflexota > Anaerolineae > Caldilineales > Caldilineaceae > Bin5. The sequence goes on along the minus strand of JAJEBF010000033.1, from coordinate 110,198 downwards.
ACAATGGCCTTTCAACCAGAATCGCCAGTATATTGATGATGCCCTCCCAGCCTGACCTGTTATATTGACGCCGCAACCGCACGACCTGCAACCACCATCTGGTGCAGCGCAATAAAGAGATTGGAGCGCCTCCATGAGTAGAACAATCAGCCATGCCACCGTCATCGGCGCCGGTACAATGGGCGCAGCCATCGCCGGCCACCTGGCCAACGCAGGCGTCTCCTCCCACCTCCTCGACCTTGCTCCCACCGAGCTGACCCCCGATGAGCGCAACCAGGGACTTTCCCTGCATGACCGGACCGTCCGCAACCGCATCGTTCAGGCAGGATTCGAACGCATGACGCAGGCAAGACCTGCCAGCCTGTTCACCCCTGATGCAGCCAAGCTAATCACGCTGGGCAACCTCGAGGACGACCTGGAGACGGCAACCGCCAAGAGCGACTGGATCATCGAGGCCATCGTCGAGCGTCCCCGCCCCAAGCAGGAACTGATGGCCAGACTTGAGTCAGTTGCTCCCGATCACGCCGTCATCAGCACCAACACGTCCGGAATCCCTGTCCATATCATCAGCGCCGGCCGCAGCGATGACTTCCAGCGACGTTTCCTGGGGGCCCACTTCTTCAATCCGCCCCGCTACCTGCGCCTGCTGGAACTGATTCCCGGCCCCGGCACGGATCCTGTCGTCGTTGCCAACATGAAAGAGTTTGCCGAAAAGAGGCTCGGCAAGGGCGTCGTGATCGCAAAGGACGTGCCCAACTTCGTCGGCAACCGCATGTTCAGCTATATCATTAGCAGCCTGCTGGAGTTCGCCGTTGCCCATGACTACACCGTCGAAGAGGTGGACCGCCTCACCGGCCCCCTGCTCGGGCGGCCCAAGACCGCCACATTCCGTCTCCTGGACATCGTCGGCATCGACGTCGCCGCGCTTGTCGGCGACAACCTGTACGACCTGATCCCTGACGACGAGGACCGGGACGCATTGCGCGGGCCGCTTGGTACGCAGGTGCTCATGACTCTGCTTCAGAACGGCCTCCTCGGCGCCAAAACCGGCCAGGGCTTCTACAAAACCGTCGTCGACGCAAGAGGCAGAAAGAGCTTCTGGGGCCTGGACCTGCAGGCAGCTTCCGAAGGCGAAATTGACTACATGCAACCGGGCCGCTCAAGTTGGCCGAGCATCGACGCCGTCAGAAATGCGCCCTTGCCCGAACGCCTGCGTAGCCTGACTTCGGTAAGGGCAACCGGCCAGGATGCTGAGAATACAGATGAAACCATCGATGAAACCATCGACGCAGCCATGGATGGAGCCGCCGAAAACGCCGCCACCGGGGCCGATGACGAACACGCCGCCGATCCCGCTGACCTGCTCTGGCATACGCTCAGCCGCACGCTGGCGTACGCCTCAAAACGCCTGCCCGAAATCGCGGACAGCCCCAGAGATATCGACAACGCCATGAAATGGGGCTTCGGCTGGGAAATGGGCCCTTTCGAGACCTGGGACGCGCTTGGCGTTGCCGAGACAACCGAACGCATGACAGAGGAGGGCCTGACCGTCGCCGATTGGGTTCTGGACATGCTCGCCAGCGGCCATTCCTCCTTCTACAAGCTCGAAGAGAAAACCGGCGAAGGCGCCATTGAGGTCCGGAATCCGGTCTACATCCCGCAGCGCAGGAGCTACGAGCCCGCTGACCAGATCGATCTGCCGGTGAGCGTCTCCGCGCTCAAAGGCGGCTCAGGCGCCCTTGCCGGGAACGATTCCGCCAGCCTCCTCGACATGGGCGACGGCGTGCTTCTGCTGGAATTCCACACCAAAATGAACGCCCTCGACATGCAGATCGCGCCAATCGCCGACGCTGCCATCGACCGCCTCCACGGAGACGCCGCCGGGCTGGTGATCGGCAACCAGGGGGGCAACTTCAGCGCCGGCGCCAACCTCCTGTATATCGGCGCGCTGGCCCAGGGGGGGCAGACCGACCAGTTGGAAGCCGCCATCAATGGTCTGCAACAGATGATCCAGCAGTTGCGCCTCGCCCCCAAGCCTGTCGTCGCCGCGCCCTATCAGATGACACTCGGCGGCGGCGCCGAAGTAGCGATGGGCGCCGACCGCATCGTCGCGCACGCAGAGCTGTACATCGGCCAGGTCGAGGTCGGCGTCGGCCTGATTCCCGCCGCCGGCGGCTGCAAAGAGTTGGTCCGGCGCCTGGTTAATCCCCACATGGATGCGCAAAACGCCAACCCGGCCGCCCACCTGCAGGAAGCCTTCGAACTCATTGCCCTCGCCAAGGTTTCATCCTCGGCCGCAGAGGCCCGCCAGATGGGATTCCTGGGCCCGCGTGACCGGGTCGTCATGAACTACGATCATCTGCTCGCCGAGGCCAGGGCAGAGGCGCTCCGCATGGCCGATGACGGCTACAGACCGCCAGAGGTCACCGCAAATATCTACGCCGCCGGCCGCGATCACCTGGCCAACCTTCGCGTAGGCATCTACATGTTCCGCGAAGCCGGCCACATCAGCGAACACGACGCGCGCATCGCCAACCAGCTCGCCCACGTGCTCTGCGGCGGCGAGCTCAGCCAGCCCGCATGGATGGACGAGCAATACTTCCTCGACCTGGAGCGGGAAGCCTTCATCCACCTGTGCGGCTATCCCAAGAGCCACGAACGCATCTGGCACATGCTGAAGACGGGGAAGGCGCTGCGAAACTAACGGAGCGCCCGATTCCATAACGGTGATGTGTGAATGCCGAAAAGGCAACTCATTTCCGTCGAAAGAGGCAGAATCGCTTGAAAGGTTGACGGATTCAAGAGGCAGTTTGCAACGCAACTGGTTTGCATGAGTACAGTTTCGCTGCATATGAGGCAGGGTCACTGAGGTCGAGACCGGCCTGCGCTGAAAATTCTGCCGGGTGAAACATGCAATGTTCAGCCAGCAAATTTTGTGACTGCCATCCACTGCGTCCGGCAAGGGGCGCGTCATTCACGGTTTGAAAATGGATAACCAGGAAATCCTGGCGGAAGTCATCCGACGCGTTGTCGAAGTGGCCAACCCGGAAAAGATCATACTTTTCGGCTCCGCCGCCCGCGGCGATATGACCTGCAACAGCGATCTCGACCTGCTCATCATCAAAGAGGGGGGCGACCCTCTTGACCTGATGGGCCAAATATACATGAGTTTACATGGTGTCGGCGCCGCCGTAGACGCGATCGTGGTAGCGCCAGAGGATGTAGAGCGATTCAGGAATAGTCACGCCCTGGTCATCAAACCGGCCCTGCTAGACGGCAAAGTCATCTATGAGGCCTCCTGAACGCTTCCAATTCAGATACGTGAATTGACAACACCGCTTGACCCAAGGGCCGTAGGGCCAATCTGACTTCACTGTACCCTCTTCGCGCAGCCCAGTACCCCAAAGGAGCACTTGACCATGAACAGCGCCGTTATCGTTTCCGCCGCCCGCACTGCTATAGGCAAGGCCCCGCGCGGCACGTTGCGCACAACACGCCCCGAAGAGATGGCCGCCGCGGCAATCGGCGCCGTCATGGATCGTGCGCCCGCGGTCAATGCCAATGAGATCGATGATGTCATCATGGGGTGCGCCATGCCGGAAGCCGAGCAGGGCATGAACGTGAGCCGTATCGCCAGCCTGCGCGCCGGCCTGCCCGTCGAGGTCCCTGCCCAAACGGTCAACCGTTTCTGTTCCAGCGGCCTGCAGACGATCGCCCTCGCCGCGCAGCAGATTATGAGCGGGATGGGCGAAGCCGTAATCGCCGGCGGCGTGGAAACCATGTCGCAGGTCCCCATGAGCAGCAATAAGTTCATGGCCAATCCAACCCTGGCCAAGGAACATCCCGGCGTCTACATCGGCATGGGTCTCACCGCGGAAAACCTTGCGCGCCAGTATGAGGTGACCCGCGCAGAGCAGGATGCATTTGCTTTGCGCAGCCATCAGCGCGCGGCGGCTGCGCAGGACGCCGGCAAGTTCGACGACGAGATCGTGCCGCTCGATGTGGAGCTCACCCTAGGCGAGGGCGGCAGCGCCAAGACCTATAAGACGACCTTCGACCAGGATGAAGGTATCCGTCGCGACTCATCATTCGAGGCCCTGGCCAAGCTGCGGCCGGTCTTTCACGCCAAAGGGACAGTCACCGCGGGCAACAGCAGCCAGACCAGCGACGGCGCCGCAGCCGTTCTGGTGATGAGCGAGGAGAAAGCTGAGCGGCTGGGCCTTGAACCGATGGCCCGATTCCGTAGCTTTGCCGTCGGCGGCGTCGCGCCTGAAATAATGGGAATCGGCCCCGTGGCCGCCGTGCCCAAGGCGCTCAAACTCGCCGGCGTCGGCATTGACGAGATTGATCTGGTCGAGTTGAACGAGGCCTTTGCCGTTCAGGCGCTGGCCGTGATCCGCGAGCTGGGCCTGGATGAAGAGAAGGTCAACGTAAATGGCGGCGCAATTGCCCTGGGCCACCCTTTGGGCTGCACCGGCGCCAAACTGACCGTGCAAATGCTGCACGAACTGACTCGCCGGGACAAGCGGATCGGCCTCGTCACAATGTGCATCGGCGGGGGCATGGGCGCAGCCGGGGTCCTCGAACGACTCAACTAATGGGCTTTCGCTCCTCGGCCCGTCTCAGCGCGGCCCGCTAACCACTGCCGTTCGTTCCCCAATCCCTCGTGTTGGGGACCTCCAGCCACTCGCCGCCGCGGCGGATTGAGTCCTGGCTGATCAGACCCGGCAGGGTCATGTCCATGGCGGCGTGGATGTCGATTGGCGGCGGTTTGCGCCCCTGCACCGCGTCGACGAAATCCATCACTTCGAAGTAATCTCCGCCGCCGTGGCCGGCGCGGACCGCTTCCTCCGGCGGGTCACGCCAGATTTCCGGCATGTACTCCTCTTCGAACGTTTCCAAGGGCACCCAGACATCGGGGTCCTGGCAGAAGTCCTCCAGCCAGATCCAGTCGCCTTCACCAGGGCGGCGCTTGCTCTCGTAGGCCCCCTTCGTGCCCTGCAGCGTGTAGTTGGTCATCGAGTGCGGTCGTTTGGAGAGCATGTCTACGCGTATGCGCATCAGCTTTTCACTGCGCGTCTTGCACAACAGCAGAACGGTATCTTCCATTGCGTGTTCGGGGTCGGTCCAGATGCCGGTGCCGATGCAGCTGATGCGTTCGGGCCGCTCCTTGATCCACATGAGGCAAGGGCCGAGGCTGTGGGTGGGGTAGGTGCAGCCGTTGACGCCGACCTGCCAGTAGTAGCGCCAGGTCGGGCTGCCGTCCGGCATGTGGTGGAGGACTGAGAGCTCGTGAATGTATTCGCCTTCGGCGTAATAGGTCTCGCCGAAGAGGCCCGCCTCGACCAGCGCCGCCACCAACACGTTCGGCTTCATGTACATGTAATTCTCGGCCATCATGTAGATGGCGCTGCTGCGGTTGCACGCCTCCACCAGCCAGCGGCACTCGTCAACGGAAACCGCAGCCGTCACCTCGCTCAGGACGTGAATGTCCCGCTGCAGCGCGGCAATTGCCTGCGGCGCGTGATACTGCATCGGCGACGACACCACCACGGCATCGGGCCGCGCCTCGTCCAGCATCTCCTCGAACACACTGTAGAGCTGTGTCACGCCGGTCGCCTCGCCCGATGCCGCCAGGGTCGGCGCGTAAGGGTCGCAGAGCGCAACAATCTCCGTTTCCGGGTGGGTTTGAAACGCCTTGAAGAAGGAGCCTGCGCGGCGCGCGCCCGAGAAGGCGACCTTGATCTCATTGGCCATTTTTTCACCTGATCCTTGTGTAAGAGAGGTGGTCTGTCTCCTCGCCTCTCGTTCTTCTCAAAGTGGCGAGTTTACAGGTAGGTCCCAAAGAACTCTGCCGTCCCCTCAACGCCGCCCCAGCCATGACCGCTGGGGTGGACCAGCTTCCACAGCCGGTCGTCCGCCCCCGCTGCCTCGTATATCCGCTTCACGCCCTCGTATCCTTCAAGCGTGTCGTGAATGTAGAAGCAGTCGTCGTACATGCCCATGTCCAGCATCAAGGGCCGCGGCGCTATCAAACCCGCGATGTCATCCGTATCGAACCACGCAAAGATGCCCGGCACAATCTGCGAACCGCAAAAGTTGGCCCGCTCGAATGCAAACGCCTTCCACGGGTTGACATAGCCCATAATGTCCGCAACCGCAATGCGCGGCTCCGCCGCCGCCGCAAAGGTCGTCATCGTGCCGCCCTGGGACAGGCCCATCATGCCGATGCGCCTGGGATCGACCTCTGGGCGGCTCTCCAGATAGTCGACGCAGCACTTCATGTCCCAGATGTTCAGCGTCAGCGGCCAGCGATCGAGCATCGTGCCCCGGATATAGTTGACATTGCACGGATCTCGACCGGGAAACGGGTTGCGCCCATCGCGGCGCTCGCCGAAGCCGCGCAGGTCGGGCGAAATCGTCAGATAGCCCGCCTTGGCCATCTGCCAGCCGTAGTCATAGTTGTGTAACCCAATGTTGGCGCTCATCTCGTCGCTGGAACGAATGCCCGCCACCGGATCCTTTCCGAATGGACCATGCCCATGCGAGCAAAGTATGGCCGCATTCGTGCCGTCAGCCGCCATGTCCTTGGGCCGCAAAACCTGGCATGGCACGCTCATATACGGTTCGGAGTTGAAGACCACCCGCTCGCGGATCAGGCCGTCGTCCTCTACACTGCTCTCGACCTCGGCCTCCAATGGAACCGGGTCAGGGAAACTGCCCAACAGTTCCATATACTTGGCGTGCGCGTCCCGCCGCCAACTCCCATACTCCATCTTCTCACTGTCAAAATGTAGCTTGGGCGTGAAATCCTCTACCTGCGCCTCCCAGTACGCCTGCATCGAGAAGTTGCGTTTCGCCATCATCCTCTCCCCGCGCGCCCATCAGGGGGCGCGCCCGCTCGCCTGGCTTCAGAGCACCGGATACTGACCCGAATATCCCGAGTTGCCCCCGAGAATGCCGCGCAATTCATCATCGCGGACGCTCTTCAGCACGTAGTCCGGGACCTCTGTGCCCGGCCAGTTGACAAACCAGTTCGGCGTAAAACCATAGAACATCGTATAGCGCACATTTTCGCTCATGATCGGCACGCCTGCGTGGAGCAGCGTTTCGGTGAAGTGGAGGATGCTCCCCGCGCATGCGGTGGCCTCTACGATTGGGCACTTGTCCTTGAGCGATTCATACGTGCCTTCGAGTCTGTGGGACCCATCGAGGATCATTGTTCCCCCGTCGCCCGGCGACACATCTGTCAGATAGGTGATGTTGTTGAGGAAAACGCAGTTGATCAGGTCCGGGTCGGTGTCGTGGGGGAAAGTGCCCCACTTGGGGCGCAGGCCGCGATGCCAGCCCATCTTGTCGGGATCCCTTAACGCGGCCTGCTGGGCGTCTCGGTCGGGATGGGGCCGCTTGATCATGGCGTGGCACGTCTCATACTTGATCTCAGCGCCCATCAGTTGACGGTTCGCCTCCAACACGTCCGGTATCATCAGCCATTCGCGGAAGATCGGATCGCCGTTGACCATACAGTCAATATGCACGATCTCGTCGTCGTCTTCATGGGCAAGCGGCCGCACATACCGGGACTGCCGCTCCAACGCGGTCTTGTACGCTTCAATCTGCTTCGCGTCCAGCACGGCTTCCTCAAGAACCCAGCCGTGCTCCGCAAAATGACGTAACTGTTCCTGCGTCAGCATCTCTCTTCTCCTAGAATGCTCTGCCTAAAACCACTGTGGTGACTGCGGCCTCTTCGTGCGAATCGACTCCAGCGCCGCTGCGCATACCGACACGATATTCGCCCCCCAACTGGCCGGGATCGGGTTGCTGATCTTGCCGTCGAGCAGGTCCAGATAATCAACGACCGAGCGGCCCCAGCCGTGGCCGCCAACAACAGCATCGGTGACCGGCTCTTCGATGTCTGCCGGTTCATGGTCTCGGCGATAGTGTTTGCCCTTCCACAGTGTTCCCTCCGTCCCGTAGACGGCCAGGAAGCCGCCGCCCATGCCCTCGCCCATGCCATGTCCGGAGCAGCCGCTCGTCACATAGACCTTCCCTGCCGCGCCGCTCGCAAACTTCAGGATGACAATATAACAGTCGTCGTCGGGGAACATCGGGACGCTCATCTTGTTGCTGTAAGCGTAGACCTCTGTAACGGGGGACTCGACGGTCCACAGGATCAGGTCGAGTGGATGGCAGCCTCCGCCGAGCAGGATGTTCTGTGGATTCTGCTTGTCGATGCGCCAGGGCGTGTGATGCGCGCCTTCGGGCGAGTAGTGGCTCCACATGTCGTGAATGTAGTCGCCCTGGACAAAGAAGACGTCCCCAACCTCGCCCGACTTGGCCATCCTCGCCATCTCGTGCCAGGGGTGCATATAACGCATCGTCTGGTCGGTCATCACATGAGCGCCGCTCCGCGCTTCAGCCTCGAGAATCCTCTCGCAGTCGGCCACCGTCGTCGCCAGCGGCTTTTCGACGAGGGCGTGGCAGCCCTGCTCCAGCGCCATCACCGTCTGGTCGGCGTGCAGGTGGTCCGGCCCGGCCACGACGACCACGTCGGGCTGCGTCTCGCGCAGTAGTTGGGCGTAGTCGACGCCGAGGGCTGCTTGTGGGTACAGGCCCTCCATTCTATTGAGCATCGACTCCTGCGGGTCGACCACGCCTGCAATCTCGCCCCGCCCATCGGCCGCGGCCACCTGCGCGACGCTGCGTCCCGCGCTGCCGCCGCCGCTGATCAGAAACCGGTACTTGCCCATTATGGAACCGTCCTTTCCGATTAGTCGTCCGCGGTGGGAATGTTTTCAGGATCGAGGAAGGCGACATCACTTGCGTCATCCTCGAATCGCGTCATCCCCACCTCCCGGATGGCGCTGTCCGGAACCTTCTCCAGCGGCGTGTAGCTGGGATGATGCGCCTCCCTGTATGGGTCGTTCCGCGCCGCGTTGTAGCAGCAGATCAGCGACCAGCGCGGGTTGTTCGAGCGGTTCTGATCGGAGCGGTGGAGGATGTTGCAGTGGAAGAAGAGCGCGTCGCCCGGCTCCGCTTCGCAGTGGACCAGCTCCAGCCGTTTCTCAGCCTCAGTCACGCGCTCAAGATCCGCGCCCGCCTGCTGCCCCGTCTCCACGTGTGTGATGCGGCCCATATGGTGCGAGCCTTTGAGCACCTGCATGCAGCCATTCTCGCGCGTGGCAGGGTCGACGGCGATGGAGACGCTGGACATGAGCGGATAGAGCACGTAGTTGTCGTACCAGTAGCCGTAGTCCTGGTGCCACGCCCATGCGCCGCCGACTTCGGGGTCTTTGAGGATCATTTTGGAATGGTAGTGGTAGACTTCGCCGCCGAGAAGCTGCTCCATCGCATTGACGACGCGGTTGCAGCGGGCGTACATACCGTAGATACCGTTGCCGGGGTGGTTCCACAGCGTTAGGCGGACGGTGCCGCCTTCGCCGTCCTCGCGGCCGAAGGATTTCTGGTCCATCTGCCGGTCGGCGACGGCCGTGCGGCGCAGCAGCTCGATCTCCTCGGCATCGAAGAATGATTTGACGATCAGATAGCCGTCATCGTGATAGGTTTGGATCTGTTCTTGGGTAAGCATGATGTACTCCTTCTATTCATACGGCGCCGGAATTGAGCCAACTGCAAATGGTGAAAGTCTGTGCTAGAGCCTAATTCAGAGTTTCTTCTCCATCTCGACAACCATCACCGAAATCCCCTCAGGTTCTTCTTCTCTGCGGGACAACTCCCGGAATCCCTGTTTGTGGTAGAAAGCCATCCCCTTCTCATTCTGCGCCACTACCTCCAGGCGAAGTGCCTGCACGCCTGGAAAAGCCGCTATGCACGCATCCAGCAGTTTTAGTCCGATGCCCTGACGTTGGTGGCTGGGCAATACATACAAGCGTCCAATGTTTGCGATATCGTCACTTGGTTGGCTCGCCGTCAATAGTCCAATTATGGCCCCGTCTTCGTCTTTCGCGACATCGAAAAAGACATTCTCATTCTCTATCTCAGCGGCCAGCGTTTCAGTGCTGTGCCAGAGCGATGTTATTTTCCGGATCACTTCTACCGGGATGAACGATCGGTAGGTGTCGATCCAGGTATCGCTGAGAACTCGCTTTATCTCCGGTACCTCATCAACTTCGGCCGGCTGAATTAATATCATCCCTTTCTCTCCTTTGAGACGAGGTTGAGTTGGAACTGATGGCTTCCCACCTGTCGGATATGTCCATTTCTGGCGCATCCCAGTCTGCGGCAAATGTTGCAAAGCGTGCTCGCAATTCGGCAGCCAGACGCGCGCAAATGCCTCGCTCACGAAGATCGATGTGGCCTGAATGTGTAATTTCCACCACTATAGCCACTCCGTCCACGCTTCATTTGTGTGGAAGAATGTTCAAACAATCTAGCTATGACCCTCGGGCCAGTCCTCGGGCGTAAACGGCCAGTTGAGATTGGCGCAGACATCCCGCCACCGCGCCTCCATGTCCGGCAGATAGAGCAGCGGAATCCATCCCTGCCGCAGATAGATGCTCAGGGCCGGCAGGCGCCAGTCATCCGTGTTCAGGAAGATGTTTTTGTAGCCCCCCTCCAGCAGCCGCCGCACAACTGCACAGCACACCGTCATCCCCAGCCCCTTGCCCTTGTGCTCGGGATCCCCCGCCACCCAGCCCAGCTCTCCGCCAAAGGGGTGGATGTCCTGGGGCCTGTGGTTGGCCATAGCCGTGGCGACGATCTTGCCGCTGGCCCGATGCTCGATCAGGAACCAGCCCTCAGGCAAAATGTTCAAGAACCAGGGTTCCAGCATCTCGTAATTCCAGCGGGAGAAGCCGGCTAGATCCATGACTTCGTACCAGCCCTCTTCGTCGCCGGGGCGGTACGTGCGCAGCGTATACCCAATCGGCACATGGACCGCCGGCGGCGAACCGAGCAGTTGCTCCGGCCAGATCATCTTCAGTTGTTCTTTCTTTCTCTCCTCGCTCATGCGAATAATCCTTTGATTCCAATCCCAGAAATGCCCTGAAACAACATGCGCCGGTTCACGAGAAAGATGGCAATCGGCGTCGGGGCCGAGTCGAACTAAGAGTCACGCCAGCCGCATGGCCTTTCTACTTCCAACTAAAGCACCCCCCCAACCTTCGCCGGCAGCCCCGTGCGAATCGAATCCCAACAGGCCGACGCGGTGGCAATCACCTTCGCCCCCGCGACCTCGTCAATCAGGGGTCGCTTGTCCTCGATCAAACACGCTTCAAAGTGACGCATATACCGCAGTACCTCCTGCCCGTGGCCGGCTTCATGCCTGAAGTCCAGCGACATCACCGGCTGGCCGCTGATTTTGTCGAAAACGACCTGTTCGTTGACGAACGATCCCTTGTCGCCGAAGATGCTCAGCCCCTGCATCGGCAGCGGGGGTTCCACCAGTCCGTACACGGCCAGGATGCGGGCGATGACGCCGGAACGAAAACGCAGATTGATCAGGAAATTATCATGCTTGTCTGCTGGGTAGCGGTCGTCCATGTGACTGCATGATGCATACACAGATACCTCATCCACATCGCCGAAAAACCAGCTGAGCAGGTCGATCGGATGACAGGCCCCGCCGTAAAGCCAGTCCTGGGGATTCTCATGCCGCCACGCTGTGCGGTCCATAACCGGACGCATATCGTGCACGTAGTGCGCCTCCGCAAACAGCGGCCGCCCCAGGTCGCCGTCCTCATACAGCCTGTGCGCCGCCATAAACCGCGGCACGAACCGGCTCGTCTGTCCAACCAGAAACTTCACGCCCGCCTCCCGCACCACCTGCACGACCCGCCTGGCCTGCTCCAGCGAGACCACCATCGGCTTCGTGCAGATAATGTGCTTCCCATTGGCGGCCGCGGCTTCGATATGCGCCATATGCAAATGATCGGGCGAATAGATGCCGACCATATCGATGTCGGGCCGAGCCACCAGCTCCCGGTAATCTTCGGTGATATACGAGATTCCGTGTTGGGCGGCCAGACTCTGCAGCCGCCCGGGTTCGCTGTCGCACAGGGCGCGCACTTCCATCCGCGACGTCGCATCATGGTTGATCGCAAGCATATTCGCGCCCATGCCCAGCCCGATCACGCCTACGCCGATCTCCTTGCCCATCTTGCCCTCCAATATGAGTATGCCAGTTTTCGCCTGAGCGGCTGACGAAAAGCCGCGTAGTCCAGCCTTTTCCCCGATCAACCCTTTATGCCGGTCAACGCAATGCCCTTCACCAGATTGCGCTGGAAGATGAAAAAGACGATGAGCGGGGGAATCAAAGTAAGCAGCGAGCTGGCCATGACCTTGGAATAGTCGAACCAGCCAAAAGAATTGCCGATGCCGCGCAGGGCGAGAGGAAGCGTGTAGTTGCCGCCGTCGGTGATGGTGACGAGGGGCCAGAGATAATCGTTGAATGTGGCCCTGAAGCTGAAAATCGCCAGCACCGAAATAACAGGCTTCATCATGCCGACGATGATGCGGGTGTAGATGGTAAAGTCGCCGGCGCCGTCGATCTTGGCGGCGTCGTAGAGTTCGATGGGGATGCCGTAAACGAACTGACGGCAGAGAAAGATGCCGAAGGATGAGAATACTGAGGGAACAATCAGTACCCACAGCGTGTTGAGGAGCTCGAGCCTGTCCATGACGACGTAGAGAGGGATGAGCAGGGTGAGGAAGGGCACCATTGTGGTCGAAAGCACGAAGTAAAAGAGAGGCTCGCGCAAGGGGAAACGCAAGCGGGCGAAGCAGTAGCCGCCAAGCGTCGATGTGATGAGAACAGCGATGACGGTGGTGACTGTGACGAAGATGCTATTGAGGTAGGAGCGGGCGAGGCTGCCGCCGCCGATTTTGTGGGAGAGGACAACCTGGAATGCCTCGATCGACCACGTCTCGGGCCAGAGTGTAGGGGGAATGCGGATGATGTCCGCGGGCAGCTTGAAGGCCGAGAGGACAAGCCAGGCGAAGGGGTACAGCATCAGGACGCCGCCGCCGATGAGGATGGCGATGAGCAGCCAGGTCTGCCAGCGAGTGCGCTGCCAGTAGGGCGTTGAGAGGCGGGAAACGGCGGTGGTGGTCGCGGTCATGGCGCTTCTCCGTTAATAGTCCCAGGACCTGCGGCGGCGCTGAAGCTCGAAAAGCGTGGCGCTGAGCAGGATGACGAACATGGCGATGGAGACGGCGGCCCCGTATCCAAGATTCAGCACTTCGAAACCGAGCTGGTAAGTGTACAGGGAAAGTGTACGCGTGCTGTGGCCCGGTCCGGGCATGAGCTGAAAGGGCTCGAACATCTGCATGGTGCCGATGATGCTGGTTACGACCTGGTAGGCCATGGCGGGCTGGATCAGGGGCAGAGTGACGGCGGTGAAGCGTTTCCAGGCGCTGGCGCCGTCGAGTTGGGCGGCCTCGAGCAGGCTGTCCGGCACCTCGTTGATGGCGGCGAGCAGGACGATCGATGAATTGCCGAGGAAGATCCATACCACCATGAGTGTTATGCACCAGAGGGCCTGATCGGGGCTGTTGGAAAAGGGCTGGGACGGCAATCCAAGCGATTCGAGGACGGCGTTAAAGGCGCCGCCGTTGGTGCGGTAGAGCCAACTCCAGAGCAGGACGCTGACAACGCCGGGCATGATGACCGGCAGGTTGTAGATTGCGAGCAGCGTGTATTGGTAGACCGGGCGCAGGTGGCTGAGCGCAAGCGCGAGCAGGAGGGCGAGGCTGAGAGCGACAAAGATTTCGACCACCGAGAACTGTATGGTGGTCCAGAGCGCGTCCCAGAAGCCGGCGTCGCCGAGCAGCTTGGCGAAATTGCGCGTATTGACAAAGACCGGTCTCTGGATGTAGTCCCAGTTGTGAAAAGAGAGCCAGATGGCGGTCCCGAATGGGACGACAAACATGACCAGGTAAAAGACGGAGAGGGTGAAGGCAAAGCCCATCCCCAGCCAGCTGTACTGAGAGAACCAGGAACGCTGGGGTCGGACCGGCGCAGCGCCAGTTGGGCTGGATCCTGCAGTGACTGCCATGGCTGCCTTCCCTATCAGAATTGCGGTAACAGGTCACGCGGCGGGCGGGACGGCCCGCAAAGACCGCCCCTGCCTGCCGCGGAAGATCAGGCGTTGAGTCGTTCCAGGGCCGTGTCTTCGAGGCCCTGCATTTCAATGTCGATGTTTTCTACGGCCTCCTGGATGGAAATCTCGCCGGTAAGCGCTCTCTCAGCCTCGCGCCACGCGGGGGCCGGGTTGGCGACGTGGTGGCCGGCGTAGCGTGCATGGGGCCAGACGCCCAGCGCGCACTTCTTGGACACAGCGCCATACGTGGTCTCTTCGATGCGCGGGTCGGCGTAGACGGCGGGTGACATGAGGCTGCCGGAGTAGAACTCCATGGCCTGCAGCTGCCCTTCGGTGCTCATGATCATGTCGATGAACGCGATGGAGGCGTCCAGCTTGGCGACATCGTCGGAGAGGCGCCGCGAAAGGGCCCAGGAGCCGATGTGACTTGGGCAGAGGATGCGTTCGGCGGCGTCGGGGTGGCTGGGCATCGGCAATGCCTCAAGTTCGAGCGGGAACTGGTTGGCCAGAACGCTGTAGGTCCACGAGCCCATGCCTTCCATGGAGAGGATGCCGTTGGCCATGTCCTGCCAGACGTTGTCGACGAAATCCCAGTCGAAGAGGCGGTGTTCGTAAATGATGTCGTGCATGAACTGCAAGGCAGCGATGCCTTCTTCGCTGTTGTAGGTGAAGGTGGCGGTTTCGACGTCGTACGGCGCGCCGCCGAGCTGGTACATGATCGTCTGGGGGAAGAGGCCCAGCATGCCGGTGAGGGTCCAGGCGGCATGGGTCATGTTGCCGTCATCATCGATCTGCCGGACCTTGAGACAGTCGTCAATGACGACGCCAAGGTCGCTCCACTGGGTCCAGTCGCCTCCTGCTTCGGAGAAGTGGTCGGTGTTGAGGACGAGGACACAGTCGGAGAGGCCGGAGATGTAGGGGTAGTAGTAGGCCTTGCCCTCGGGCGCGTTGACGGCGGTGAAGGCGGCGGGGAAGAAGCGCTCCTCAAGGGCGTTGCGCCCGCCGGCGAGGTCGGTGATCTCGAGGAAGACCTGGCTGACGTCGGTGGCGACGACCCAGTCGGTGTAGTGATAGTTGATGTCGCCTTCGTTGCCGGCCGCAATCGAGGGCAGCAGCTTGGCGAGCAGATCGCCGTAGCCGATCGGCTGGGTGTTGACGGTTACTCCGGGTTCCTCCTCCGCGAAGGCTTCGGTTGCCCAGGCCAGGATGCGGTTCATGCCGTCCCAGTCCTGGTGCCAGACGGTGATCTCGGCTTCCAATTGATCGGGCATGTCTTCGGCCATGTCGCCGCCGGCCATGTCGCCGCCGACGGGCGCGCATGCAGCCAGCACAGCCCCCGCGGTCGCGGCCGACGAGATCTGCAAGAAATTGCGGCGACTCATTCTCGTGTTCTGCATGGTGTTTTCCCTTCCCCCATTTGGGGCCTTGATGAGTGGAACACGATTCCTCTGCAACGACTGCCTCGCCCGCCAGGAGGACCTCCATCCCGACCGGCTGACAGGCTAAAGCCTTCAATGCCGAACTGACCAGTGCATAGAGCGCCCGATTAAGGAGCTAGGCGGCAATTCGCAGGGCGCATGCGGGCGCCGCCTGCAGGATCGGCCTCACGGGGCGTTCCTTTCGATCACGGCCAAAGCAGCTGTGCGGGCGAGAACCCTGATTCACACGGCGCGCTGTCAAGTCCTGCGCAACTGCTGAAATAATGGTGAACGGGCCGCCAACCAGCGCTGGGATCAGGAAGTAGTCGGCCAACTCCCTCGAAACGGCTATTCGCCCCCAGCCTCGTCTTCAACCCTACCCTCCTCCCTCTCTTCGCCATCGGACGCGTCCTCGGCGGCGCCTTCCTCGCTCTCGTCGTCGATGTCTTCGGCTTCCTCCCTTTCGTCGTCTTCGGCCTCCGGCCCCCTTACCTCCGGAACAAGCTGAAACACCTTGCCAAGCGCGTAGGCGGTCGCATAGAGATTGCCCGCTTCGTCAGAGCCGATGCTGCTTATCGCCGTGCCCGTGTCGATCAATAGGGGGCTCTTCCATCTGTCTCCCTGGCGCTGCAATCCCCAAATGCTGCCCTTGCAAAAATCAGCGTACACAAAGATCGACGATATGACCGCGCCGCCGACAACAACGCATCGTCCTTCTCCCTGTTCATAGACAGAGACGGGATAAACCAATCGGTCTACATTGCAGGACCAGGCGCAATAGTTCCCCTCCCAAAAGCTATACCCGTAGTTTTCTCCGCCAACACTGTCCGCGTCTTGAAAATTCACCTCCTCTCTCGCATTCCGGCCTGCGTCGGGAATGAAGAGCGCGCCGGTCTGTCGGTCAAACGCAATTCCCCAGGGATTGCGCAGCCCCATCGCCCAGATTTCAGGGCGGTAGCCGTCAACGCCCACAAAAGGATTGCTCTCGGGAACGTCGTACGGTTTACTCCCGGATTCCACATCGATTCGCAGTAACTTGCCCAGCAGCGTTCCGGGGTCCTGTGGATTGAGCCAGTTGCCGCCGCCGCCGCCGCCATCCCCGCTGCCGATATACAGGTATCCGTCTGAGGGGCCGAACGCCATTGAGCCGCCATTGTGGCTCATATGCGCCTGTGGAATCGTAAGCAGCACCTCCTCGCTGTCCGGATCGGCAATGTCGGGATTGGCTGTCGTCTTGAAACGGCTGATCACCGTCTCGTCAGGATTGGTATAGCTCACATAGAAGTGCAAGTCCTCGGGATAGGTTGGCGGGAAGACGATGTTGTACAGGCCCTGCTCTCCGCAACACTTCACGCGATCTGTGATATCGAGGAAGGGCTTGTCATTGATAACGCCGTCCTTGACGATTCGAATCCGGCCTTTGTGTTCGACGACGAAAATACGACCGCTCCCATCGCCGGCATGGGTCGCATTCACGGGCAACTCGAATCCTGAAGCAGTCTCGTGAAGATTCCAATCACTGTACGCAACCGCCTCAAAAACTCTCATCTCGTACCACCCGACCCAGCCCTTGCTCTCCCTCGTCAGGGCGAATACCCTGTTGATGCGTCTCGGCGGATCGAGGAAAACTTCCAGTATCTGCCCATCCTCGGTAAGAACATTCTCGAACTGCCTGTACGGTGTCACCGTGTTCGAATCATCTCCCAACCAGAGCTCGTGTGTCGACAAGCCGGCTTCGCTTTGCGTAATCACCAACTCAATCTTGCTCACTAAATGAAATTCATCAAATTCAAGAGAGATCCACTGCGGCGCGAAATCCTGCGCAGTCCACATCGTTGCAACGTCACCGTCATTCACATTCTCCATATAATCATTCTGCGCAGAGGCATCTACCTTCCCCTTCCCCGCAATGTTCTCTCCTTGTACAATCAGCCCGGACCGCGGCGCCGGCGTTGCCGCGACGTCCGTCTGGGCTGCGGCAGGGCGGCCAAGATATATGAATGTCAGGAAAACTGAAACGAATGCAAGGGGGACCGTGACACGATGATTCAAATTGTCTACCTCCGGTATGTGGCTCCATTTCAACCTTGTGGGGCGGCCAGGAATGAACTGAAACAGCGGGCAGTGCCTACACAAAGTCAGGAAAACAGGCCCGCCTCAGAACGATCTGCCGGCGAAAAGAAGAACGCCGCAACCTGAATGTCTGGGTCCAACCTTAGTAGAACCACTCCACCTTTTCGGACCGGCCGGTCCGCGCCGAGAGCAGTCCTGCTTCACAGACGGCCACGTTGTTCGCCCCCGCCTTCGACGTGATCGGATTCTCAGCCTTCCCCTCCAACAGGTCCAGAAATGCCGCGACCGAACCCGCCCACCCATGACCGCCCACTACGTTGCCGGTCGAAGAGTCCTTCAGCGCAACCGGCTCCTCGTCGCGGCGATAGAGGCTGCCCTCCTTCAGTGTGCCGGTCAGGCCGTAGCTCTCGAAGAATCCGTGCCAGGTCGGCCCCGAACAACCGCTGGTTACATGGCACTTGCCCAATACGCCGTTGGCGAACTTCATGATCAGAATGTAGCAGTCTTCGCTGGGAAACTCTGGGACGCAGCGGGCGCTGCTGTACATGGAGACCTCTTCGACCGGCGAATCCACGGCCCACAGCATGAGGTCGATCGGGTGAATTCCGCCTCCCAGCAGGATGTTCTGCGGATCCTCCGCGTCAATGCGCCACGGCGTATGATGCCTGCCCTGTGGCCTGTACCATTCGGTCATGTCGTGGATGTAGTCGCCCTGGATGAAGAACGGATCGCCAATCTCGCCCGCCTTCGTTGCCAGGACCATCTCCCGCCAGGGGTAGACATAGCGCATCGTCTGGTCGGTCATCACGTGCAGGCCGGTGCGCTCCTCGACTTCGATCATGCGCCGGGCATCGGCCACACTCGTTGCGAAGGGCTTCTCGACGAGGGCGTGGCAGCCGCGTTCGAGGGCCATGATGGTCTGCTCGGCGTGGAGATGGTCGGGCCCGGCCACGACCACCGCGTCCGGTTCGGTCTCGTCAAGCAGCTTCTCGTAGTTGTCGCTGGCCGCGGCATCAGGATACTTGTCCAGCGCTTCTTCCAGCTGCGCGCCGTATGGATCGAAGAGCCCTACGACTTCCCCGCGGCCGTCCGCGGTCGCGACATAGGCGCAATGAAGGCCCGCTCCCCCAGAGCCGCAAATCAGAAATCTCACTGGCGCCATCCTGTTTTTACCTCCGATGTGTGGTGGACGACAGCCCTGCCGGCGCCCCACTTTAGGCAACGCAAACTAGAAATCGTTAAACACGTCTACCGCATTTCCCGTCCGAATCGACTCCCAGGCCGCTACGCCCGCCGCCACCGACTTCGCGCCGTCAAGTACGCCGGGCGACGGCTCCTTGTCGTTGTCCAGACAGTCCTGGAAGTGGCGCATGTAACGGATGACGGTGGCTCCGTGGCCGTAGGCACTGAGATCGGTTTCGGCGTCGTAGGGAGTTGTCTCGACACCTTCATCGATTTTTTCGTCGAGGACGACGCGGATTTCGCCAGGCTCGTTGTCGGTGTACTCCCCCTGCAGGCTGCCCTTGGTGCCGTAGACGCCGTACTGCATCATCGGCAGGGGCGGGTGGACGATGCCGTAAAGGCCGGATACGCGGCCGATGACGCCGGAGGTGAATTCGATGTTGAGGAAGAAGTTGTCTGGAATGGGGTAGTCGGGGGTGAGGCCGCCTTTGTTGGCGATGGCGTGGACCCGCTTGATGTCGCCGCCGAAGGCGCGGATGACGTCAATGCTGTGCACGCAGCCGCCGAACATGAAGTCCTGGGGCATGGTCAGACGCCAGGGCGTGAAGTCGTAGATGGGGCGCATGTCGTGCAGGTAGAAGCTCTCGAGGGCGATCAGCTTGCCGAGGTGGCCCTCGTCGTAGCGCCTCTTGGCGTCGAGGAACTGGCGGTCGAAGCGCATGGTCTGGCCGACGAGGAACTTGGCGCCGGTCTGGCGGACGAGGTCGACCAGGCGTTTGGCGTCCTCGAGCTCGGTGACCATCGGCTTGGTGCACATCACGTGCTTGTTGTTTTCGAGCGCGCCGATACAGGACTCTGCGTGGAGGGCGTCCGGCGAGTAGACGCAGACGACGTCGACGTCGTCGCGGGCGACGATGTCGCGGTAGTCTGTGCTCCAGTAGGGGATCCCGAACTGCCGGGCCGCCTGCTCCAAAACGTCTGGCCGCCGAGCGCATGCCGCCGTGATCGTGTAGCGCAGGTCCGGCTCCTCCATCAGCATGGTCATGGTTGACGCCATGTTGGCGGGGCCCATGCCGATAATGCCGAGGCGGATGGGTGAACCGTTCATCTCTAACGCCTCCTCATAACGAAAGACCGCACAGCCAGTCTGCGTGCGGTCTGCAACGAAAGTATGGTTCGGAACCCTTCTCCTGGCCTGCGGAAGACATAGCGAGGGCTCTGACTGCAACCGGCGTAATTCCCGCGGTCCGGGCCGGAATCGAATAGAATTGGGCAGAGTGGACTTCTGCCGTGATACACCGCGCCGGCGAATCAATGGCCGCGAGCGACACAACGCAGGTCTGCGAACTCCGTTAACACGAGATCGTCTGGCTCTTCATAGACTCTTCCGAAAACGGCAGACCCTGATTCCACAGTAGAATAGTGGAACAGATTTCCCTTGTCAAACAGGTTCCAGAGGCAGGGCATACGCATCATATTGGGAGAGAACCTTCAGCAGATAGTCAGTTTTCCAACCGGCTCGTTTACGTTGACCCAATTCAGATGCAATTGCCCTGGTTCCAGAGGGGCGTGCAGTCCTGAATCTGGGGTATTCAGGCGAAGCAGGAACCAGGATTCAGGGGCATTACCCTCTGGTAGCCTGAACCTCTCCTCAACCTTCTCTGCCCCCATTCGCCCTCCTCGTCGATCTACCGTACCCCCAACCCCGCGGCCCATCCTCAGCCGTGGCAACACGGGCAGCCAGAATGATGACCGGAGGCAAGACAGAGACCCGTCATGGGAACTGTTTCATTTTCTGTTCTCTTTTTCGTGATTTGCGCTGGGCACACGCCTGCCTATGAGAAGAGTGCGTCACCGAACCAGGATACGCAAAACGCCCCAGCTTGCCCCCCTGCTTTGGGGGCCAAGCTCACTGATCTGGAAGTCAATATGGCGCCATTCTGGATATGGGTACAATTCAGGAAGGAGACCACTCCTATGATTGAACTCAAAGGAAAAGAACCTCAAGACGGGAAACCATCGCTCTACGATTACGTCACCTACGCCGCGGGAACGCTGTTTCTGTTGTTCATGGGCCTTTTGTACTACGTCGCCAATTTTGGCGGCTGAATGCAAATGACCCGAACGCTGTGGGGCGTTCAGCTATGGGGGATCGGCCTGGAGAACAAGATCATACAGCGCCGACCCCTGTGGTCTTTTCAAATGCAGAAAATGGCTCGCAGTACAGCTATTGATCTTCGCCTACACTTTCCCCTCACACTGCCAGGCAACACCCGACGCATGTCCAGCGAAAGTGGACCCGCGAAAGGGAAGGCGCACAAACTGTCTATCCCATCAAGCTTGCCAGCAATGCCTTGTTCCTGTCGCGGCTCAAGAGGATGTTCTATTAGAGTCGAGGCTTAAGGAGTGTGGCGTGCAGTCCGAATTTGGGGCGGAGATGGTCAGATGGGTATTTCGTGCAAAGGTCGCTGAGTAGGCCCACGCGGCGAGCAAGCATGGCCTGAGCACCGTCACGGGACCAACGCATGCCACTTTGTTTCATACGCTGTTGGACAAGAATTTTGGCTGCGGATTCGACGGCGCCGCTGCTGATAAGGAGGCCAGGGGGTGTGAATCCGTTTTACTTTGCCCACTCGGTGAAGTATTCTGGGAACGGCTGAACTGCTGCGCCAGCAAAGGAATGAGAAATGAGAATCCCGGAAAAACTAAAGAACCTCACCATGCTGGACCTTGCAAGAGGCCCCTGGCTCTTCATTCTCTTTGTGTGTGGGACACTAACTGGGCACCTGATTTTGGCGCTTCTGCCCCTGCGCCCTGAAGACCCGTACGAGTTTTCCCTAATTGGCTTTTTGCCTCACGTCGCTGCGGCTGGAACTGTGTCGATAACCTTCTACTTCATGGCCGGAAAGGCCAAAGACGTATCCGATTTCAGGGGAATATTGATCAACTTCGGTGTAAAGTACTTTCTTGTCTTCGCAGCCCTTGCAACAGTTGCGGTGTTCATCATTGCGGCTCTGAGAATGCCTATTAGCGAACTGCTCGATGGTCCCTGGCTGAGAATGCTTGCGCTACTATGGGGTCCTGTACTCGTTGTGTTGATCGTGAAATACAGATTCTTCAGATAGACGGTTGCCGATAGGTACTGCTCATCCCCTCATCCTCGACAACACCCCATTCTGAAAATTCCTCAGCCCTCCTTCAATTCCTGCTACCCCAAACTGACCTCACATCCCCCCACAGCCAGGAAACGTGGTGCAACATCCAACAGCGCCCTTCCTTCAAACCCTCCATCTCCCTGTCAAGAGTCGCTCCCATCACCGACCACTGACCACTGACCCCTGACCACCGCCCTTCCTCCCAACCCACAGCCCAACCCCCAGCGCAACGGCCGCCAGCCAGCTCCCCGGCCCAACCAACCCCGTCGCGCCCAGCGCCGCGCCCACCGCCCCCGCCCCGAAAACCGTCAAAGGCGACGCCGCCCGCAACCCCGACTCGCGCGTTGCCGCCCCCCACGCCGCCCCGCTCCCCGCCCACAAAATCATCCCGATCGGCGCCTCCTCAGGGAAAAAGCCAAGAACGACAAGCGCCAGCATTACCGCCCCAACCGCGCGCTGCCGCTCGCGTTGTCCAATGGCGTGCCCCGCACGCCGCGCCAGCCACTCCGCGCCAAGCGTAACCGCGCAGCCCATCCCCGCGTTCAGCCACGGCGAACCGTGCCCCGTATGGCTCAGCACACTGGCCGGAATATATACAATTCGAAAAAGGAGGAAAAGAGAAAGGAACGCCGGGTGAACAACCTGCCGGCCCATCAACCGCCGCCCAACCCGACTGCCAGCGCCATGGCGGCAACAGGCTCCACCCACACCAAACTGTCCAACTGCATCGCATCCGCGCCCGCCGCCAGGCAATCGCGCGCCTGTTGAACGGTGTGAATTCCGCCGCAAGCAACCAGCGAACCGGGCAGCGCCTGCTCCTTCACCGCCAACAGCGCCGCCAGCATCACGGCAAAGACGCCCGGCCCGAACAGCTCCCCGCGCACAATCTGCCCATCGATCCGTACGCCCGCGCCCGGCGGCGGGCTGCCGACAACCACGCCTGCGGCCCCCGCCCCAACAGCAACCGGAGCCAGCGCCTCCGCCTCCGCCAGCGGCAGCTTCACCAACACCGGCAGGTCGGACTCAAGCCGCATGACCTCCAGCAGCTCCGTGAGCTCCCGCGCATCTGCATCGGGCCGGCACAGAAGCTCGAAGCCCTCAATGCCCTCCACGCCCGTCAGCCGCGCCGCCGTCTCCCCGGCCTCTTCACGCCCGCTGTCGGCAATCTGGGCAATGACCGGGCAACCCAGCCGCGGCCACAACTTGCCGTATCGCCTCACCGCCGCCGATACGCCCCGGTTCTGCAACCCTGTGTCGCGCACAAATCCGCCCACTGTTTCCGCCACGCGCGGCGGCGCGCTTCCTCCCCGGCTGCGCCGCGTAAACGGCCCCACAACCACCCCGCCAAACCGGCCCGTCTCCAGCTCCCTGGGCCGCGCCTCGCCGTAGCCAACGCTGCCTGCCGCCAGCATCACAGGACCGGCCAGCGGCAGGCCAACCTTGTGTCCGGGCGCAAGTTCGACCGCGGTCTCATCCATCCGCCCCGGCCGTTCCTGTCAATTCGACAAACGTCTCCACCCCAAGGTTCGAGCCGCACAGGATCAGCCCTACCCGTTTCCCCGCCGCCCGCTCGCGCAGGGGACCCAGCAGCGCCGCGGTTGAGGCCGCGCACGCCGGCTCGCACGCCAATTTCATCTCGTGAAACAGCAGCCGCATCCCTTCGATCATCGCCCCATCGCTGACCAGCGCCACCTCGTCAACAAACTGCCGGCACAGTCCCATACTGTACGCCTGCGTCGATGGAGCCCCAAGGCTCGTGGCGACCGTATCCACCCGCTCAATCGCCTCCACCTTCCCGCTGGCGAAGCTCCGGCGCATCGTATCCGCGCCTTCCGGCTCTACGCCGAAGATCGCGCACGCCGGCTGCAGCTGCTTGACCGCCGCGCCGATCCCCGCCGCCAAGCCGCCGCCCCCAATCGGCACGATCAGCATGTCCAGCGGCGGCGTATCCTCGCAGACCTCCAGCCCCACCGTCGCCTGCCCCGCAATGACCGGCCGGCTGTCAAAAGGGTGAACGAACGCACGTCCCTCCTCCTGCCGGATCCGCTCAACCTCGTCAAAGCCCGCGTACACATCCGACACCAGCACAACCTCCGCGCCGTACCCGCTCGCCTTCTCCACCCGGAACCGCGGCGCCGATGCCGGCATCACCACCTTTGCACTGATATCAAAAATCTGCGCCGCATACGCCACCGCAATTGCATGGTTGCCCGCGCTTACCGCTGTCACGCCCCGCGCCCGCGCAGCCCCATCCAGCTGCAGAATGTCATTCACCGCCCCGCGCGCCTTGAACGTTCCCGTCCTCTGAAACAGCTCCAGCTTCAGCCACACCTCTGTGTCCGCGCCCAGCGCCTCCTCCACTACACTGCTCTGCCAGCGCCACATGGGTGTCCGAAAAATGTACGGAGCGATGCGCGCACGCGTCGCACGAATCTCTTCAAGCGTGGGACTATCCATATCAGTAGAAATCTCACCCGTCACTTTCGCTACCCCGCAAATGAAAGACCGCCGCCGACATCAACTTCGCCGGCGCGAAATCGCGCCTCAAGCGCTCAGCGTCCCCTTCGTGCTCGGGACCCCGCTGCGCCGCGCATCCACCCGCGTCGCTCCGTCCAAAGCCCGCGCCAGCGCCTTGAACAGCCCTTCCGCTTTGTGATGATCGTTGCGCCCATACAGCACCGCCGCATGGAGATTCATCCGCCCGTGGATCGCTATGCTCTCAAACAGATGAAACAGCAGATCAGTGCTCAGATCCCCCAACTTTGGTGTGACAAACTCCGCGTCAAAGACACAGTACGGACGCCCGCTCAAGTCCACAACCACCCGCGCCAGCGTCTCGTCCATCGGCACATAGGCGTGTCCCGTGCGCGCAATGCCGCTGCGGTCCCCCAGCGCCTCGTCGAGCGCCCGCCCGAGGCAGATGCACACATCCTCCGCCGTGTGGTGTTCGTCGATTTCAAGGTCGCCCTGCGCCTGCACCGTCAAGTCAAACAGCCCGTGCCCTGCAAAAAGCGTCAGCATGTGATCCAGAAATCCAATCCCTGTCGCCGCCTCAACCGCGCCGCTTCCATCCAGCGCCAGCTCCAGCGTCACCTGCGTCTCCCGCGTCGTTCGTTCGACCTTGCTCTTTCGCATCGTATCCCAGACCAGCCTCCCTACTCATCCCCCGCCCATCGAATGCCTTACCGAGCCTGCCCTGCCTGCCACCAGCCACCTCCACAGCCAACCAGCCCGCCGCAACTCTTCATTTAGAATCAATTTTCCCACCCTTTCCCCACCCTGCCAAACGCCACTCCTCACCTTCCCCCTACTTTCCCCTTCAAAGAAAGCCTACACTATGATCCCCCATCGCCCATTCAAAAGTCTCTCTCGCCACTGACCACCGACCACCGACCACTGCTTTACCAGTTGCCCGAATCTTTGACAAATGCCCCGATCGGGCTACAATCTCCCTGTGGCATACTTCCTTGGAATCGACGGCGGGGCAACCAAAACAAATATCGTACTCTCCGACCACGCAGGCCGCCCGGTAGGCCAAGGGCAGAGCGGCCCCTCCAACTACCATATCGTCGGCGTGGAACAGGCCGCTGCCAGCCTCTCAACCGCGATTTCCCAGGCCCTTGCCAAGTCCGCTGTGCCCCCCAACACAATCGAGGCCGCCTGCGCCGGCATGGCCGGCTTCGACAGCGGCTCCGACACAAAAAGCCTGCAACACATGCTGAACGCAATGCGTGCGGCGTGCGGGTTGCACTGCCCCTGGCGCGTGCTGAACGACTCCGTTGTCGCCTGGGCAGGCGCCTTCAACGGCCGCCCAGGAGCCCTCATCTCTTCCGGCAGTGGCGCTGTTGCCTTCGCAGTCGGAAAAACCGGCAACTCCGCCCGCGCTGACGGCCTTGGCCACTGGCTCGGCGACGCCGGCAGCGGCTTTGATATCGGCCGCAGCGGCCTCCGCGCGGCCCTCGCCGCCCTCGACGGTCGAGGCCCTGAAACCCGTCTGTCCGAACACTTTCGCGCGCTCGCCGGCAACGCTTCCCAGGATTGGACCGGCTGGATCGCCGCCCTCGACGCCAGCATTGCCCACGCCCACGAACAGTTGCGTTCCTTCGCGCCCTTCGTCTTCCAGACCGCCTCCTCAGGGGATGCTGTCGCCCGCGCCATCCTGAAAGACGCCGGCGCCGCCCTTGCCAAAACCGCCGTCTCCGTCCTCCGAAAAGTAGGACTGCTCACCCAGCCCGAAGTCGCCACCGCCGGCACAGTGCTGACCCAACCGTCCTGCCTCCGCCGCGCGTTCCGCTCTGCCCTCGAAGAGCATCTGCCCGGCTGCCAAATCGTTCCCGCCCGCGCCGGCCCGGCCCGCGGGGCTGCCCTGCTGGCCCGCGAACCCGCTCTCGTCCCGCAAGACGCTCTGCAAGCCTGCGGGTAAGCATCCCGTTCCGGCTGTCTTCGTTTACGCCAAACCCATGCCCCAAGGGGGCCAGCTACCTCAGGAATCCGTATGTATCAGGGCTTTGAAATTATCGACTTCCATGTTCACTTCCCCACCAGCAAACCGTGGTTCCCCAAAATGGGAAACACAATTCAGAACTACATCGAAAAGGTGGGAGAAAGACGGGCGCGTGTCGTCCGGGAAATGAGCCGGCCCTACGGCGAACACTGGCGCAAAATGTGGGGCTTCCCCCAACCTGAATCGCCCGACGACCACCCCGGAGACAGGGAACAGGCCCGCCGTTGGGTCGATGAACTGGACAAGAACGGTGTCCGGGCCGTCGGCTTCGTTACCGGCGGCGGCAATGAACATCTCGCTCAAATCATCAGCTGGTATCCCGACAGATTCGTCGGATTCGCCCACCACAACCCCTTCGAGCCCGACGCCGTCGCCCAGCTGGAACAGGCCGTATCCCACCTGGGGCTGCGCGGCTACAAACTCCTCGCCCCCATGATCGAACAGCCAATCGAGGACGAATCCATCTGGCCCGTTTGGGAAAAATGCGCCGAACTGGATATCCCCGTCCTCATCCATTTCGGCATCCAGGGCAGCGCCGGCGGCATCGCCTGGCACGAAAACATCAACCCCTTCAAATTGCACAACATCGCCAAAGCCTTCCCCGACGTCACCTTCGTCATCCCCCATTTCGGCTGCGCCTGGGAACGCGAAACGCTCCAACTCTGCTGGGCCTGCCCCAACGTCTGCGTCGACACAAGCGGCAGCCTCCAGTGGATCCGCTGGGTCCCGGGCGATGTAACCGTCAAATACCTGTTCCGCAAATTCTACGAAACCGTCGGACCCGACCGCATCATTTTCGGCACCGACAGCAGCTGGTTCCCGCGCGGCTTCGTCCTCGAATATCTGCAAGACCAGATGCGCAGCTGTCTCGACCTGAATTTCCCGGAACAGGACATCCAGCAAATCTTCGCAGGCAACGCCGCCCGCCTCTTGAAAATCGATCTTTGACCTTGGCCCTCCCTACTTTCAGGACCAGGGACAGAGCCAATGTCCCGAGCGATCTCAGTTTTGCCCAACCAATCTTACTTCAGCGACTGGAGGAATCCTGAAATGAAACGCTCCAAACGATTCACGCTCCTGGGCGTGCTCCTGATCAGCATTCTGCTGCTGGCCGCCTGCCCCGCGCCCGCGGCCCCTGCTCAAGAACAGGCCGCGGAGCCCGCCTCCGACATGGCCGCCGCTGCCGACGAAGTCATCGAAATCGAGTACTGGCAATATAATTTTGCCGCCCGTGTCGATGCCATGGATCAGCTGATCGCGCAGTTCGAAGAGGCCAACCCCAATATCAAGGTCATTCACAACGCGGACATCCCCTACGCCGAATTCCGCGACAAGATTGCCGCCAGTGTGCCTGCAGGCGTAGGCCCCGATGTCGCAACCCTCTTCTATGGCTGGCAATCCGCCTGGATCGACTCCGGCTATCTTGTGCCTCTGCCCGAGGACGCCTTCCCGCCCGCCATGGTCTCCGAAGAGTTCAGCCCAATGGTGCAGGCCAGCTTCGTCGGCGGCACTCTCTACACGCTGCCCACCGCCGTACGCGCCCTCGCTCTCTTTTACAATCGAGACCTGATGGAGGCGGCCGGCCTGGACCCCAACAGCCCCCCCACAACCCTCGACGAACTGCAAGACCAGGCCGTCGCCTGCACGCAACGCGATGACGAAGGCGACCTCGTCGTTCAAGGCTTCGTCGCCGACCCCTCTGCACAGGACCACCACTGGTTCCGAGAAGTTCTGGTGCGCCAATTCGGCGGCGTCCCCTACACCGACGACTACAGCCAGGTCCTCTACAACGATGACGCCGGCCTCCAGGCCTGGAACTATCTCCTTTCCTTCCACACTGAGCTCGCCACCGGGGACCGCGACCTGTTTGACGGCAGCACGAACGCCTTCGTCGGCGGTCATGTCTGCTTCCATGTCGACGGCTCCTTCCGCCTCGGCACCATCGCCAACAACAACCCCGACATGAACTTCGGTGTCACCGAGCTGCCCGAACACAACGGCGTCAAAAGCACCTTCGGCTCCTATTGGACCCACGGTCTGACCAAAAAGGCCGCCGCCGACCAGGCCCGCTTCGACGCCTCTGTCAAGTTCCTCCAGTTCATCACCAGCGCCGATGCCGGCGCCCTCTGGGTCGACATCGTCGGCGAGCTGCCCGCGCAGCTCGAAGCCGGCAGCAACCCTGAACTGCTGGCCGATGAAAAACTCGGCGCCTTCGCCGCCGGCCTGGAGTACTCACACGCCACCTTCTTCGCCGATGAGAGCCAGCAGCGGCAGGCCATCATCGACTCCTTCGACATGGTCGTCCTGACCGACGAAGACCCGGCGGCTGCATTGCAGATCGCCGCCGACGCAGACCAGGAAGTCCTCGACGACTTCTGGTCCAGCCGTTAATCCTGCATTCGACAGCGCGAAGCGGGAGGGTGCCGGAACGCCAGGCCATCCTCCCGCCTCTCGCCTTCTCGTTCAGCTGAACCACGGCCCGCTCTCGGGTCCCGATATTGGCTTCGCCCGGCATCCAGGCCGCGACGCGCCGCCTAAAAGATGGTATAGCTCCATGCGTTTAACCCTCCAACAGCGCCAAATCATCTGGGCCTATGTCTTCATGAGCGTAGCCCTGGTCTTCTTTGTCGTCATCCGCTGGTATCCGACCATCCTCGCCTTCAACGTCAGCTTCCGAGACTGGAATGTGTTTGAAGGATCCGGCCCCTGGGTCGGTTTGGAAAACTATCAGGAGATCTGGGAGGATGCCGGCAAACCCCGGAGCTCGGTAACGGCCGCCTTTTCCAATACAGTGCGCTATGTCCTCTTCGGCGTGCCCACCCAACTTGTGCTCGCCCTGGCCATCGCCCTTCTCCTCGCCCAAATCCGCCGCCTTTCCGCCCTCTATCGCGTCGCCTATTTCGCGCCCTACGTCACCTCTGCCGTCGCCGTCGCCTTTGTCTGGAACTGGCTCTACCAGCCCGAAACCGGCCTCATCAATCAGGCCCTGGACGTGGTTGGCCTGCCCCAGCAGCCCTTCACCAAGAGCCCCGCCCAGGCCCTGCCTTCCATCACCGCAGTGGCCGTCTGGCAGAACCTCGGCTTTGCCGTCATCATCTTTCTGGCAGGTATCCAGCAGATTCCAGCCCACTACTACGAAGCCGCCCGCATCGACGGGGCCAACGCCTGGCAGCTCTTCTGGCGCATAACCCTTCCCCTTCTCAATCCGATCATCGTCTACCTCACCGTTCTCGGCACAATCTCCTACCTGCGGCTCTTCGCTCTTGTCCAGAATATGAGCCCGCAAGGGACCGGAGGACCGCTCAAAAGCACCACCACCGTCGTCCTGGAGGTCTATCGCGAAGGGTTTTCCAGCTACAAAATGGGTTACGCCGGCGCTCTCACAGTGTTACTCTTCTTTCTCATCCTGCTGATAACAATTATTCAACTGCGCTTCTTCTCGCGACGCGTGGAATACTGACCAGGGTCGTCCAGGATTCTCAAAACATGGCTACTACAGCAGACATCGGGAACAGCGGCGCCCTGCAAAACATCGACCGCTTCAGTCCCTCTCGCGGCAAAGGAAGCCGGCGATTCGGTTGGACGCTCCTCCTGGCGTATCTCCTGCTCACCATCGGCGGCATCTGCATGGTCACGCCTTTCTTCTGGATGATCCTGACCAGTGTGAAGCCGCCCCCGGAACTGGTCAACTTCTCCTTCTTCCCCGAAAATCCCACCCTCCAGAACTACTCGAATGTACTCAATACCAGCAGCTTCGAACGCTGGTACCTCAACAGCATCATCGTCGCAACGATCAGCACCGTCAGCGTCGTTTTCTTTGACACTCTGGTCGGTTACACGCTTAATAAGTTCAACTTTCCCGGCAAAAATATCATCTTCATCGGCATGCTCGGCACCCTGATGATCCCCACTGAAATGCTCATCATCCCCTGGTTCACCATGAGCGTAAATTGGAGCTGGCACATCGGCTACGCCCAATACTGGGGAATCGCCTTCCCCGGTGTCATCACCGCGGCCGGCATCTTTCTCATGCGTCAATTCTTCGACGGCGTCCCCAACGAGCTCCTGGACGCCGCCCGTATTGATGGCATGAACGAATTCGGCATCTGGTGGCGCATCGCCGCGCCACTGGTCAAACCGGCCATCGCCGCCCTGGCGATCTTCAACTTTATCGGCAACTGGAATGCCTACCTGTGGCCTCTCATTCTGGCCAACAGCCGCGAATTCTATACACTGCCCGTCGGCCTGAGCTTCTTCCGCGGCGAATCCACGACCCATTGGGAGAGAATTATGACCGCCGCCAGCCTGGCAAGTATCCCTCTGCTCATCATCTTCCTGGTCTTCCAACGTCAGATTATCAGAGGCATCGCTCTCACAGGACTGAAGGGCTGACCCGATCGCCGACTCGCCGTACGGGTGACGCCCATCCGGGCCCGCCCCGCGGCCTCAAACCATAGCGCATTCCATTTACGCCACCATCTATCTCGTGATCGAAGAGGAGTCCTGTCTTGAAGTTACACGAATACCAGTCGAAACGAGTCTTCGCCCAATACGGCGTCCCCATCCCCAGCGGTGAGGTCGCAACAACGCCGGCCCAGGCGCGCGCCATCGCCGAGGGGATCGGCAAACCGGTCGTCATCAAGAGCCAGGTGTTGGTCGGGGGACGGGGTAAAGCCGGCGGCATCAAGCTGGCGCGCACCCCTGATGAAGCCGAGGAAGTGGCAGGTCATATCCTCGGCATGGACATCAAAGGGCTGACAGTGAAGCAGGTGTTGGTGGACGAGGCCGCCGACATCCGTTCTGAAATCTATCTGGGCGCCGTCCTTGACCGCAGCGCCCGCAAAGTGGCCATCATGGCCAGCAGCGAAGGCGGCGTCGAAATCGAAGAAGTGGCCGCCCAAACACCTGAAAAAATCATCACCGTTCACGTCCATCCGCTTCTGGGCATGCAGGGGTTCCAGGCCCGCCAGCTCGCCTACGGCATCGGCCTTCCCAAAGAGCACATCGCCGCCTTTACAAGAATCGCCCTCAGCCTCTACCAGGCCTTCGTCGAGAGCGACGCCAGCCTCGCCGAAATCAATCCCCTCGTCATTAACGGCGACAACCAGCTCCAGGCCGTTGACGGCAAAATCCTGCTCGACGACAGCGCCCTCCCGCGCCAGGAGCAGCTCGCCGCCTTGCGCGACCCCGATGAAGACAGCCCCACCGAGGCCGAGGCCCGCGAGTCCGGGCTCAGCTACATCGACCTTGATGGCGAAATCGGCTGCATGGTCAACGGAGCCGGCCTTGCCATGGCCACAATGGACATAATCAAACTCTACGGCGGCAACCCGGCCAACTTCCTTGACATCGGCGGCGGAGCCGGCGCCGACAAAGTTCTCGCCGCCCTTCGCATCATCCTCCGCGATGCCCGCGTCAAAGCCGTTCTCATCAACATCTTCGGCGGCATCACCCGCTGCGATGAAGTCGCCAAGGGCATCGTTGAAGCCATCACCAGCCTCAACGTGGAAGTGCCTATCGTCGTGCGCATGGTCGGCGTGAACGAGGATGAAGGCCGTCAAATCCTGGCCGCATCCAATCTTCCATCTGCCAACAGGCTGTCCGAAGCTGTCCAAATGGCCGTCGCCGCCGCCAAAGGAGAAGGCGCATGAGTATCCTTGTTGACAATGAAACCCGCCTTCTGGTGCAGGGCATCACCGGAAGCCAGGGCGCCTTCCACGCACAGCAGATGATCCAGTACGGCACAAATGTCGTCGCCGGCGCCGTGCCGGGACGCGGCGGACAGTGGGCCGTCGGCAACACGCCCGTTTTCGATACCGTCCACGAAGCCGTCGCCACGACCGACGCCAATGCCAGCATCATCTTCGTCCCCGCCGCCTTCGCCGTCGACGCCCTGCTCGAAGCCGCAGACGCCGGTGTCGCTCTCATCGTCTGCATCACGGAAAACATCCCCGCCCTCGACATGGCCCGCGCCCGCGCCTTCATCGATTCAACCGACTCCCTTCTCATCGGCCCCAACTGCCCTGGCCTCATCTCCCCCGGCTCTGCCAAAGTCGGCATCATGGCCGGACACATTCACACGCCAGGCAACGTCGGCATCGTCAGCCGCTCGGGCACCCTCACCTACGAAGTCATCTATGCGCTTACGGAACGAGGAATCGGCCAAAGCACCGCCGTCGGCATCGGCGGCGACCCCATCAAAGGGCTCAACTTCCTCGACGTCCTGCAGATGTTCGAACGCGACGCCGGCACTGAACAGGTCGTCCTGATCGGGGAGATCGGCGGGGCCGACGAGCAGGTCGCCGCCGACTTCATCCGAACCGAAATGAGCAAGCCCGTCACCGCCTTCATCGCCGGTCAGACCGCCCCGCCAGGCAAGCGCATGGGCCACGCCGGAGCCATCATCTCCGGCGGCGAAGGCACCGCCGCCGAAAAAATCGAAGCGCTTCAGGACGCCGGCGTCGCCATCGCCCGCCATCCCGAGGAGATCGCCGACCTGGCCGCGAAAAATGTCTGAACCATCGCCCAATTCTGTGCTATTATTAGGACATAGCCCGCAGCGAACCAATTGACACAGAATGAAGGAGAGAAGAATGTCGGAACAGAGCTCTAACGGTCAGGCTATCGACGTTCCAGCCGCCGACAGCGAACTGTACCAACCTCAGCCGCAGACCGTCGCCAACGCCAATGTGCCCGACTATCTCGATCTGCGCGGCCACGCGCTCGAAGATACCCAGACCTACTGGGATGCGCGCGCACGCGAGCTGATCGACTGGTTCGAACCATACGAGAAGGTGCTCGACGACAGCGGCGCGCCTTTCTACAAATGGTTTGTCGGCGGCAAAACAAACATCGCTTTCAACGCACTGGACCGGCACGTTAATTCCTGGCGCAAACACAAGCTGGCCCTGATCTTCGAAGGCGAAGCCGGCGACAGGCAGAACTACAGCTATTACCAGCTATGGCAACAGGTCAACAAGTTCGCCAACGTCCTCAAAGGCAAGGGCGTCGGCAAGGGAGACACCGTCACCATCTACATGGGGCGGACGCCTGAACTGATGATCGCCATGCTCGCAGTCGCCAAGATCGGCGCGGTGCACTCCGTCGTCTACGGCGGCTTCAGCGAACAGGCCCTCGCCAGCCGCATCGACGACGCCCAATCAAAGGTCCTCATCACCTCCGACGGAGCCTGGCTACGCGGCAAAACCGTAAACCTCAAGGACATCTCCGACGAGGCCGTCAAGCGCAGCCCCATCGTCGAAACCGTGATCGTCTTCCAACGCACCATGCAGGATGTGCAGATGACGCCCGGCCGCGATCACTGGTGGCATGAAGAAATGGCGCTCCCGATTGCCAGCCCCATCTGTGAATCCGAGCCGATGGACGCCGAAGATCCCCTCTTCATCCTCTATACCTCCGGCACGACCGGAAGACCCAAAGGCGTCCTCCATACCTGCGGCGGCTATCAGGTCTACACCGCCACCACCCTCAAGTACGTTTTCGACCTCAAAGAGGACGATCTCTGGTGGTGCGCCGCCGACCCAGGCTGGATTACCGGGCACAGCTACATCGTCTACGCGCCCCTCATCCTCGGCTCGACCGGCTTCATGTATGAAGGCGCGCCCGACTACCCACACCCCAATCGCTACTGGCAACTCGTCGAAGAGTACGGCATCTCCATCCTCTATACCGCGCCCACCGCCATCCGCGGCCTCATGCGCTTCGGCGACAAATGGGCCGAACAGCATGACCTCTCCAGCCTGCGCCTCCTCGGCAGTGTCGGCGAACCGATCAACCCCGAAGCATGGCGCTGGTACCACCGCGTTATCGGACGCGAAAACTGCCCGATTATGGATACCTGGTGGCAGACCGAAACCGGCGGCTTTATGATTACGCCCACCCCGGTCGTCCCACTGAAACCGGGCAGCGCTACCCTTCCCTTTACCGGCATCGACGCCGATGTCGTCCGCGAAGACGGCTCCCCCTGCGCGGCCAACGAAGATGGCTATCTCGTCATCAAACGCCCTTGGCCCGGTATGGCGCGAACCGTCTGGGGAGACCCCGACCGCTATGTCGAACAGTACTGGTCAGAATTTGCCCAGCAGGGCTGGTACTTCACCGGCGACAGCGCCCGCCGCGACGGCGACGGCTACTACTGGATCATCGGCCGCATGGATGATGTCATCAAGGTCAGCGGCTACCGTCTCGGCACCGCCGAAATCGAAAGCGCCCTCGTCAGCCACCCCGACGTCGCCGAGGCCGCCTGCGTCGGCATTCCCCACGAACTGCGCGGCAACGTCATCCACGCATTCTGTATCCTCAACGAAGGCGTCAGCGGAAGTTCCGAACTGGTCGACGCTCTCAAACTGCACGTACGTCACGAAGTCGGGCCCATCGCCGTCCCCGCCGAGCTGAACATCGTTGACGGCCTGCCCAAGACCCGCTCTGGCAAGATCATGCGCCGCTTGCTCAAGGCCCAGGTTCAGGGCCTGCCAATCGGCGACGTAAGCACGCTGGCCGACTGAACCGAAAACTGAACCAAGGGGGGCCGGCGTCTGGCAATTCTGACGCCGGCCCCCGCGAAACCCCAGCCCATCCCCTCGCGAATCCCGTTCCGCAATTCGCAATCTTCCCCAAAACGCGCAGCGCGTCTGCCGCGCTGTAACCCCTGCCCTTCTAACCCACGCGGCGCAGCATAATCTCGCCGAAAGTCTCCTCCTGTTCCGCCGCGATCTCGCGCCGTTTTACCAACTCCAATACCGCCAGAAACGTAACCACGATCTCCAATCTGCTCCGGCTTTCAGACAAGAGTCCTGAAAAAGCCAGCCGTCGCCCACGTCCGTTCGCCTGGCTCCGGATGCGCTCTCGTATCGCCTCGATTCGCTCCGCAACCGTAATCGCATAGGCGCGCACGGTCGGCGCCGCCGGGCTGTCGGGCAACGCCAGCAGCGCCTTGCGCGCCGCCGCCGCCAGCCCCTCGATCGTCAACGCCGAAAGGTCCATCCGCCGCTCCAGCTGCGGCGGAGCCACGCGTGCAGCTGTCCGCATCCCGATCGACGCCCGCAGGCGCAACTCGCCCGCCGCCTCTCTGTACCGGCGATAGTCCAGCAACTGCTGGACCAAAGCCTCGCCCTGATCCTCCTCCTCTTCCTCCTCATCAGGCTGCGGCAACAGCATGCGGCTCTTGATGTAGAGTAGGCGGGCCGCAACAACCAGAAAGTCTGTCAGCGCCTCCGGCTCGATCTCCCGCATCGACTCAATCGCACGCAGATACTGGTCCGTAATCGCCACCAGCGACACGTCCGTAATATCCAGTTCCTCGCGTTCAATCAGATGGAGCAGTAGCCCGATCGGGCCATCGAAAACCGGAAGGCTGACCGGGTATCCGGCGCCTAAGGGGTTAAGCGTTGTTTCCATGCCCCTACGGCTCTAACAGCGTTCGGAAGCGGCGTCCGTCGTGCGCCAGCTGCAAAAATCGCTCAGTCGCCGAGATCGCCGCAGAGTCGTCCAGCCGATCAAACTCCACGCCGACATCTCCCAATCGCCGCTCCGCTTCCGCCGTCGGGCCCGTCCCAGACCCGACCAGGGTCACATAGCGCGCCTGCAGCGCGTCTTCCAGAAATGTGCCCGCCACCGGCTTGAAGGCGTCGAAATACGGGCGCGCCTCCTCCATCGTCGCCGTCATCTCATCCTCAGACTGGAACAGGACATAATGGTAAGGGGCGACGCCGCTCTGGACGCGCTCAATCTCCGTAATCAACGTATGCCGCCACTGCATTCCTTCCTGCCACTCACTTCCCGGGCAAGGCGTCTCGTTGTGCGAAAACTCCTTGTGGCCCAGGACGTTGGTTGTCTGCAGTTCAAACTCCTGCAACAGCCACGCGATCA
The DNA here is from genome assembly GCA_022824025.1 of Caldilineaceae bacterium. Taxonomy (GTDB): domain Bacteria; phylum Chloroflexota; class Anaerolineae; order Caldilineales; family Caldilineaceae; genus Bin5. The sequence continues at coordinate 73,918 of JAJEBF010000033.1, read as the reverse complement.
ACCGGGCGCCGGAGTGAATCTGCTGCGGCGTCGGCGTAGAGCCATTCATGAAGCTGCCCGCGAACGCGACGCCTATCGCGTATGAATTGTGCCTGTCCACATGGTGAGAACGAACCTCCACCGGCTGGGTCTGCAATATCTCGCCGTCAGCAGGAATGAAATAGTGGTAACCAATGCCCGGCCAGGCTCTCTTCCCCCGCGCAGGATCCTCCTCCACGTGGGTCTGGGCGATGCGCTCCGGCCCCACATGGGGCGGCAATGCCGTATGATGTACGGCGATGTGCGTGATGCCTGCCAGGAGCCGCCGCCGGTACGCCAAAGTTGGGTGGCGGGGCAACGCATGGCCGATATCCCGAATCTGTGGCCGGACGATCCGCTCGCCCCGCACCGACCGCGCACCCGCATCCGCTTCCTCCGTCTTAACCCGGCCCGCTTCGCTGCCTTGCCCGCGCCCCTGGACGCCGCTCGAGCGCGTCGGTTCCTGCCCCCCGGGCTCTCCGACAACCGCGCCGTACCCGTCCGCAGCCGCAGGCCCGTCGTCTTCCCCCCGCACTGCGTCGATCAGAATGTCCTTCCATCTCCGCCCCTGCAGCCACTGTTCACCAGGGGAGGTGTGGTTGATGAACTCGTTCACCCCGCGAATACTGGCCAGCGTCAACTGCGGAAACGCCTCCATCAGCCATGCGATCAACTGTCTCCCCGAACTGATCTGCGCCGGAGTCGGAATCTCATCATTGAATTCGCCGGCAAATCCAATGTTGATCGCGCGCGCAATATAAGGAACCTCTCCGTCCACCGCCTCCAGCAGCGGTTGCGTCTGGTAAATGCCGCCATTCGATGCAATGAAAAACTGGTAGAGGATCCCTGGCAACCGCCGGTGAAAGGCCGCCGCGATCGTCTGCAGCGGCGTAATCGGCGGCGCCGCCGTGTGATTGATCACGATGAACTCCACGTCCCCTGCCGTCCGCTGCACAATTCTCTGCGGATCGCGCGGCAGCCGCGCCACCACATCCTCAATGGGCGGCTTTGGAGCCGGCGTCCGCTCGGGCCCTCCCGCGGGCCGCCCCTCATCTTGCCCGATCGGAGCCTCGCCCTCGACCGCTTCAGCGGGCGGCGACAAAGGCGAATCAGTCAGCAACTGTACGATCTTCTCGTGAAGCGTCCTCTTCCACGTAGGCCCATCCTCAAATGTGCGACCCGGGCTGTCTGTTTCCAGCAACTCGCTCATGCCAACCACATTCTGCGCGGTCAACTGGAAGCGAGGAAGCATCCAGGCGCACAACCGCGCCGTAGCCGTCAACTGAGCCGGCTTCGGAACATCCTCGTCAAAATTTCCTTCCAGGCAAATGTTCACCCCGGTCAGGCTCCACTCCGCCTCATCATTGACCACTCCTTCAACCGGGGCCGCCTGAAGGATCTCTCCCGACTCCAGCACAAAGTAGTGATAGGCGATCCCAGGGTACCCCTGCGAAATATGAGCCTGCGCAATCGTCTGAATCGGCACGCCCGCGGGGGCCGAGGTGTGACATATCACCAGCCGCCTTATCTGATCAACGGTGCGCAGCGCAAAGGGGTTTTCCCCGCGCGGCAGCGACGAGGCAATATCCACGACCGCCGGACCATGGGGCGCCGCGGCAGAACGTGTTTCCCTTCTCACCGGCACAGGGGGAATCGTCTCTGGCGGCGGCGCCGCTTCAGCCGTCCTACCCGCTGCGACGCCAGCGTCCGCCTCTGGCCCCGCGCCTCGTCCTGCCTCGTCCTCCGGCGGCTGACCTTCACTCACATTCAGCCACCGTGTCAAAATGTCCGACTGCATCTCCTGAAACCAGGTTTCGCCGCCCCGAACCAGATCCAGGACCAGCGTGTAGTTCCCCGGCTGGTCGGGAATGACCAGCTGCGCGTCAAAAGTGACCGTTTCGCCCGGCCCTACGTCCTGTGTCAGTTTCGTAAGCACCGGCCGGTCGTCAGGAAACGGCAACTCTTTCCGGTTCTGGAAAAAATGATAGCCGAGCGCTATCTGTTGTGGACCCTCTGCCGGCCAGGCAATCGTTCCCGTGTTTCGGACTGTCACAGGGAAAACGACCCGCTGGCCAGGGTAAAGCGGGCTGGGGGGCTTGCCCTTCATCCACTGCACCCGGTATACCATGCCCCGGCCCATCTTCATCTCTTCCGTAACGTCCTCCTCTTGCCAGCCCGGCACCGCCCTGGCCCCCCGCCGTTTTTCACGCCGGTCCGCCCGTCTCTCTGCCTCCCCCTCCGCCTGGCTCTGCTCAGCCTCGATGTTCCAGCGATAGTCGTGCCGCAACGCAACGCGAAAATCCTCGATGACGCCTTCCTTTCCGCTGATGTGCCACCGATCCAGCTGCGGCCAGCGGTACAGCGCCATCGCCTGAATCTTCTGCGAGTTCTGACGGTTCCAGCGATCAATCTCAGCATAGGCCGCCTGGATCCAGCCCCGGTTCACGTTTTCCCACGGCCCCCCTTGGTCAGTCTCGGTAATATATACCGGCAGACGGCGCATATTCACCGGAATCGCATGCATGAAGTCCCGGTATGCCTGAAAGTGACAATGATGCCTGGGATAGTCCGGCAGCTTGCTGTTGTCCAAAATCAGCGTCGGGTTCGCCCCGTGCGTAAACGTGTGCAGCGTGATTCCATCACAGCCGCTCGCGCCGCATTGCAGCAAAATGTCCTGGAAATACTTGATCCAGTCGCCGTTCGGGTTGCCCGGATACACCGTCTGCGCATTCCACGGCGCCACCGCCCCGATCAACACCTGATCCTCTTCATGGCCCTCGAGCCCGTGGATCGCCTCCCGGCAGATCCGATAACAGTTTGCGTAGAGCTGTGGCGTAATCAACTCCTCGCCTTCGGCCGCCTCGTTCGCCGCCGCCCTGTCGGCCGCACTGAGCAGCGCGCTGAACCGCTCCGGCAAACTGCGCAGCGTGGGGTCGCTTGACCGCGCGTCGCCAACGTGCTTGCGCAAGGCAAGCCCCTCCGCTGTGCTGGGCCGCCCGACTGAATAGTTCATCTCGTTGCCAATGACCCACCGGCTGCATCCTTCGCTCGCACGCACGAAATTCGCGCACCGGCGGGCAAAATTGGAGTATTCGCTGCTCAGGGGCAACGTGCCCTGGGGAAAATAGCCGTTGTTCAGGCAAACAATCACCCCCAAACCATAGCGGCTGAACGAACTGTAGTCTTTGCCCGCCAGATCGTTCGGATCGTGACCCACCACCTCGCTGAACACGACCCAACCCGTCTTCCTGGCCGCGCGCAGATGCTCTTCGCCGCCTGTATCGTGGATGCCAAAAATGAATTCGCTACTCACGGTTCTCTGTAACTGTCAGTGAAAAAAGGTGTGGAGGACGCCGGATCAACTTTTTCGTAGATGCAATCATTGCTCGCGGAAACGATCTACGCCGAACAATCGCCCCTGCCGGTCCGATACGCCTCGCCAGTGAAATTTCTAACCTATTATCGCCTCTTGCAACCGGGGAAGGTTGGGCACAAGCGCGAAGGCCAAAACATTGTAATACAGGGAAACATTCTTCAGCAAATACCTGCAAAATTAGGGTGCAGCCCAAACCTGGGACTTTCCGGACCCTCTGGTCCCAGCATTCGGTCAAATTCCCCAAAGCTGGCCCGCAACCCGCCCGCATTCTGCCCGCCCCGCGGCGCCTTCCCGTCCCGCCTACCACTAGCCACTGTCCACTGCAGTTCCATCCCCCGCCTGCGCTTGAACCCGGTTCAGCAAATTCAGAAGAGGTCCCCGCTGTTCCATGCCTCTCTCACTATAATCACTCAGCCCCAGGTACACCTTGCGCCGCGCCCGGCGTAGCAAACCAACTGACAGTCTGCGCAGGCTCTCCTGCCTGCTTCGTACCTCGTCTCCGTCACCCCAGCTCCTGTCTTTCGGCCAGTTCCGAGAAAGCACATAGGGATGGGTCAGCGGCTGGTAGATACGCCTCCCCCACCCTTCCGCCCCTATATCGAGCCAGAACTGCACATCCACCGCCCTGTTCCGCATCAGGAACGTGTATGCCGGAGCGATGAACACCGCCTCATCCTCCGCCGTCCACGCCGGCGCGTGCAGCGCCCCCAGCGCGCCGCTTTCCACCAGGGCAATGTAGTCCCGGCCAATTTCTATCTGTCGGGATGGCGCCGGTCCGGCAGTATCCTCGTCCGGCGGCATCAAGGAGCCGCGATCGCCGCCGCCCCGCGTGGTCCCCTCGTCGGCGAGCCCCAGTCCAGTTGCGGCCCACCGAAACTCGCGCGCCGACCGAGCAAGCCGGTCAGCCATGCGCGCAGAGTCCGCCCTTTCGTGGAAACCGAACCCCGGCTGGCTGAGCAACTCACCAAATATACGCGCAAAGAATCGGTCCAACGGCGAAAATTCGCTTTCGGCCCGGTAATCGGCCAGCCACGCGCGCAGTTGCTCGTACCGCTCTCCGATCGCGAACGTAACGCGCCTCTGCACGTCCCCGCGCAATCCATCGAAAGTCCGCAGATCTCCGCCCGCGCGGCCCCGCTCATCATACGCCGCCTGCGCCAGAACACTGGCGCGCACGGCATCCAGCTGCGCAACTGCGCTCTCAAGTGTCAGCGCCACGTCCGCACGCGGCGGCCGCCGCTGCCACGCCGGATGCGCCAACGCCGCCAACGTCAACAGCGTCCGCGCCGCCGGCTCCGCCTTCAACGCCCGGCTCGGTCTGTGGCTGGTCGCAGGGATCTCTTTCTCCTCCAATCGGCTCAGCAAACTGAACCGCAGAGCGTCGCTCATAAACGGGGCCAGCACCACAATCTCGCCTGGCGGCGCCCCTTCAACATTCACCAGCCGCCCGATCTCATCCACCGCCCAGTCGATCATCTGCGGGAAAAACCTGTGCGAACCATCGGGAAATACCAATGGGGCGCCATCCGCCAGGTCCGTACCGGCCCCGTCTGCGCGCCCCTCCTGCCCGTCTCCGTCCTCAGCCCGCCCATACGCCCGGTTTATGCGGCCAACAACCCCCGAACCGCCCTTCGCCATCACAAGCGAATCACCCATTCGCCAGCGCAGCGCCGTACAGCCGGCCAACTTCTGCGCGCCATCCGGGTCCGCACCCAAAAAGGCCCGGTAACCGCCGTCCTCATCCACCACGATAAGAGCGCTGTCCAGATGGGGAATCCAGCGCCGCGCCAGCTCCTGCGCCGCGAAGGTTTCCTCCTCCGCATTGTCAAATATCAGGTGGCGATAGCTGCGGAACAGATGGGTCCGGCACCATTCGTTCTCCAAGACTACCTGCAAAAAGACTTGCATCTGGAGGCTGTAGTCAACCAGCGACTCCTGCAAACACAGTTGCCGGAACGCCTCGCTGATGCGGCGGGCTGTTCCCAGAACATTCAGCCGCGCCGTTCTCTTCTCACCCGGCGGCGCCGTGCTCTCCAACCGCGCGTAGGCCTCCCCAATCGTGAAACCATGCAGCGCAGCTTTGTTCAGATTGTCGAGAATCTGGCTGACAATGCGCCCTCTCTGCAGCCGGACAGCGTCAAACTCGCCCTGCTGAATCGCCGCCTCCACCAGCGCGTCCATGTGGTACTGCGTCGTCTCCAGATTGAGAAAGGTCGGTTCCTTGCCCGGCTCGACAAAGCCCCCTTCGCGCGCCGCCAGCGGCCAGTACAGCGCCACACTTGCACGGGCAAGAGAGGCCGTCGTCGTCACCCGAGGCAATCCTCCCGCAGGAACTTCAGAACTTCGCAACGCCTCCTCGTACGGCTTGCCCAGCGTCCGCTGAGGAACCAATACCAATATCCGGTCGCCCCGCACGCGTTCCTGGCCCAACAGCCACTTTATCCTCTCAATCGCGGCCGTCGTCTTGCCTGCCCCGAATGGCCCGGTCAAATAAAGTGTATTCGCCTGAAGAATCAGCTCTTCAGGCGGCAATGCGCCCCTGGCCGCGGTCTGCTTGGGTTTTCCCATGGAGTTCCAATTTGCTGTCGTGTTTGGGCTGTCTGATGCGGAGGAGAAACGGGGCGGACCGGAGCTTCATCCTTTGACGATGCGGCGCAGCCCGCTCGGATGTCGATGCGGACGCCACTGATTCAACGCGCGCGGTCACAAGGGCATGAAGATGCCCCCGTCGCGGCAATTTGCCTGCTTCCACTCAATTGGCAGTGTACGGTTCGGCGAGCAGCGCCTGAATGACCGACTCCGAGTAGCTATACTGGCCTTCGCCAATCTTCAGAAATCGGATCTGACCGGATTTGTCGATAAAGTACATCGCCGGCCAGTAGCGGTTGTTATAAGAGCGCCAGGTCTTCCAATCATTGTCGATCGCAACTGCAAACGGAATCGACAGGCGCACCAGGGAGTTCTCGACGTTATTCACATCCCGCTCGTGTCGGAACTCCGGGGTGTGAACCCCTATGATGACAAACCCATCGTCCGCATACTTCTCGTGCCATTCCCTCAACGAGGGAATTACATTTACGCAGTTGTATCACCCATAGGTCCAGAACTCGACCAGCACGACATTGCCCCGTAAGTCCGCCAACTTCAGCGGCTCAGAGTTCAGCCACACCTCGTTCAAAAGTTCCGGCGCCTCTCCCTGCGGCCTCAATTTGGCCAGAAGCTCCAGCTGTTCAGCAGTCGGGGCGGCAACCTCCGCCGACTCAACCGCTGCTGTTTGGCCTTCCGTCCCCTCGCTGGACCCATCTTCGGCGGCCATCGACTCATCCGTGTCCTTCATCGCCGCCCGCGTTTCAGCAACGCGCGTCTGAATCGCGTCGACCGTTGCGCTCTGATCTTCCGCATCTTCCTGGGCGGGTATCGCTGCCGGCACTACGCATCCGGCCAGCGCTGCGCCCAGGATCAGCATAAGCGCAAACTGCCCCAATCGCCGCCGACCCCGCCACGCACTACCGCGCAATCGAACCGCGCAACTCTTTCCGCGGGCCACGTAATCGCGAACTCCGACCACGCAGCCGTCTAAAGCTCTCCTCAGAGTCATCACGATGATCCCGCTTTGCTAAACCTGCAAATAGGCCAATTCCGCAAAACGCCAAAGTGCAAAAGGAGGCGCGCGGCGCGCGCCCCCTCTGCATCACTGTGAACCCATCTTCCAGTTTTTACGAATCGTCCTTCTTCTCCATTGCATCCATTCCGTCGTCCATCATCATGCTCCCCATCTTTTCGGCCTCAGCCTGCGTGGGCAGCAACAATGCATCTCCTACATGGATCAAGTCACAGTTCGCCAACTCGTTGGCGCTGCAGATGGCAGACCAGTAGTCGATTGTACCATACGCCCGCTTGGAAATGGAACCAAGCGTGTCGCCGGCCACCACCGTGTAGGGCGTAGAGGCATCTTCGGCCAACATGATCTCGCCCGCCATCATGCCGTCCTTCTCATCCATCATGCCGTCCTTGTCGGCCATCATCTCGTCCTTCTCGGCCATCGCGTCATCCTTGTCGGCCATCATCTCGTCCTTCTCGCCCATCATGGCGTCCTTCTCGCCCATCATCATGCTGTCCATCTTGGCCATTGCATCCGCATGGGAGGGAAGCATCAGCTCATCGCCAATGTGAATGAGATTGCAGTTCGCCAAACCGTTGGCGCTGCAGATCGCCGACCAGTACTTGCTGCTGCCATAGGCGCGCCGCGCTATCGAGCCCAGCGTGTCTCCGCCAACCACCGTATACGGCGTAGACCCTTCTTCCGACAACATGATTTCACCCGCCATCATATCGTCCTTGTCGGACATCATCTTATCGTCCGACATCATCTCGTCCTTCTCGCCCATCTTCTCGTCCATCCCCGCGTCCATCATCATCGCTTTATCGATGGTGACTTTCACCAGGGCTGAAACATCGGGATACGTATAGCCGTCATCCACAACACGCACAGTCCCCTCAATTTCAGGAAGACCCATATTCGGGCCAGACTGGCGGGGGGCCTGATCGCCGCCTACGCCCGGCTCCTCATTCGCCTCGGTTCCCGCATCCCACAGCAGCAGTTCGGCAGTCACGTCCTGCATGCCCTCCATGGCCATTCCGTCCATGTCGATGAGGGCAATGCCGTTTTCGCCAGGACCAACGAAAAGGTCGTTCGACTGCACAAACATCGTCGCGAAGGATAGATACGGAGCCTCGTGCGTGACCTTTACCTCAAACTCGTAGGCCCCGCCAGGCAGCAGCGGCCCAGGTCCTTCTGCCCCCACCGGCGTATTGAAAACGCCAGCATGCAGACCCATCCCGTTCAGCGCTTCGGCCAGCGCCGCCGGGTTGCCGTCCTCTGCCAGCGCCTCCAGCCCGTAGCCCTTGTCCGCCTCACCCTCGACAAACAACGGGCCCGGTTCGCTGTGCAGCACCCAGACGCCCGGCGCAAACGGCGTCGCCAATTCACTGTCGCCGGATATGTTTTCTATCCGTACCACGAACGCGACAGCATCGTGCCCGTGATCCTCTTCGTCTCCCCCGTGGCTCGACTCCATTGTCGGCCAATCACCTGCTGCGGCCCTCTCTGCGGGCAGCAAAGCAACCGCAGCAGAGAACATCAGCGACACCATCACAACAAAAGATAGCGTTCTTCTTAGTTGCATGGGGTATGTTCCTCCTTGAAATTGGTTAAACGAACATGTTATGCAACAATATGGATGAACTGCAATGCCTCAACCTAAAGTATATCAGAATAATATTGCCCAACCAGTGGGTAAAGATTACCGGATTCTTAACCGCTGGCGCCGTTTGCGCCCCTTCTCGGCCTTTTGCAAGGAAATCACCCTGCCATGGTCGGCGTCAAAATCCTCGTCGTCGATGACGAACCCAGCATCGGGGAGGTAGTCAAACTCTACCTGGAAAGGGAAGGCTTTGACGCTACCGTTGTCGGCGACGGTCAGTCCGCCCTGGACCGCCTGCAGTCCGATCCGCCCGACCTCCTTGTCCTCGACGTCATGCTGCCCGGCGTGGATGGCTACGAAGTCACCCGGCAGGTTCGGGCCAGAAGCACCATCCCCATCATCCTTCTCACCGCCAGAAAAGACGAAATCGACCGCATCCTCGGGCTGGAGCTCGGCGCCGACGACTACGTCGTCAAACCCTTCAGCGCGCGCGAACTCGTCAGCCGCGTGAAAGCCGTCCTGCGCCGCACGCAACAGTCCCACACACCGCCCGGCGGCGAACAGCCCGTTACCTGCGGCGACATCCACATCGACCCCCGTACCCGGCAAGTATCCGTCTCCGGCAACACCATCCCTGTCACCGTCAAAGAGTTCGACCTGCTTTGGATGTTGATCAGCAACCCCCATCAGGTCTTCAACCGCGACCAGCTCCTCGACCAGGTCTGGGGCGTTTCAGAATTTATCGACGCCAGCACCGTCACCGTACATGTCCGCCGCCTGCGTGAAAAGATCGAGCAGGACCCCTCGAACCCGCGCCATATCATTACCGTCTGGGGCGTCGGCTATCGTTTTGAACCAGGCGAGCAAGAAGCCGCAGATCACTGAAGCCCCCGCACTTGACTCCGCCCAAAGAGGCCTATGAACAACACAACCCTTTCCCCATCTCCCCCTTCGCCGTCAATTCGCTTCCTTCTCGGCGTCGTCTTCGCCATCATTGGCGGCCTGCTTCTATTCCTTGTCGTCCTCAATCCACCGCCGGAGGAACTCAGAGCAATGGCGCTCTTCCTCTCCGTTACCGCCCTCCTGTCCGTCGCGGCAGTCTACCTCGTCTATCGCCTTGGCTGGCTGCACTACTCACCCAGACTCAGTTGGACTCTGCTCGGCGGTTACAGTTTCGCCAGCCTCCTCACCTTTCTCAACGTCTTCGTAACCGCCCGCCTCATGTTTGCCAGCGACCATGACCTGCGCCTCGCGGCGGTGCTTCTCATCTTCGCCGGCGGCATCGCAACCGCGCTAGGCTACTTCCTCTCAACCACCCTCACTGAAAAGATCCAGTGGGTCGGGCGGGCCGCAGCCGCCATCGCCGAGGGCCGTCGCAATGTGCGCGTCGAGGTAGTCGGCAAAGATGAACTGGCGCGCTTGGGAACCACCTTCAACATGATGGCTGCCCGTCTAGAAGCAGCCGAAACACGCCACCGTGAAACCGAGCAACTTCGCCGCAACCTCCTCGCCTGGATCGGCCATGATCTCCGCACCCCCCTCGCCTCGATTCAGGCCCTTGTAGAAGCCCTCACCGACGGCTATATCACCGACCCCAACGAGACGCAGCGCTACCTCCGCACGATCCAGCGCGATGCCGCCGCCCTCTCCGTCCTCATCGACGAGCTCTTCGAAATGGCCGAAATCGAAGCAGGGGGCCTCCAGCTCGACAAACACCCCATTTCCCTCGCCGACCTGATCTCCGATACGCTGGAGAGCTTTGCCGTCCGCGCCGGGGAACTGGGCATCGGCCTCTCTGGCAGCGCTGACCCGCGCGTCGACCCTGTCATGCTCGATGCCGGACTCGTCGGCCGCGTCCTCACCAACCTCATTGGCAATGCCATACGCCACACGCCTCTGGGCGGCTCCGTCGCCGTCAGCGCGCAAGCCGTCGCCGGCGGCGTGCGCGTCGACGTCTTTGACTCCGGACCAGGCATCCCCGAAGAAAGCCTCGCCAAAGTCTTCGAACAGTTCTACCGCGTCGAACCCTCCCGCAGCCGCGCCAGCGGCGGAGGCTCCGGCCTCGGCCTCACCATCGCCAAAGCCGTCGTTGAAGCCCACGACGGCGTCATCGGCGTCGAAAACCGCGCCGAAGGCGGAGCCCGCTTCTACTTTGTACTGCCGAACAAGTAGGGGTATGACTTGAATGAGGCTTGCGCCGGAGACTGTCTCGCGTTCTGCGAACCAGACGTCAACAAGTGCTGGTGCGGCGCAGGTGGAGCAAGCCCCGCTTAACTTCCCCAGTCGAAGATAACTCCAAGAAGCTCAGCAGGATCGTCGCGCAGGGCGGCGTAGACGGCGGGCGCCTCCTCAACCGGAACCCGATGTGTCACCATAGGCTCGATCCGAACTGTCCCCAGTTGGTAGAAGTGGAGCAGAATCTCCAAATCTTCCAACGTAAAGTGGGACGATGACTCGATCGACGCGCGCAATGCGTGCAGCATCGTCTGATGAAAGACTGTTGGCTGGCGGCCGGCGAGCGCGCCGATCACCCCGTAAGGCGCAAGCAACCCGTGCTCATTTATGAAGTCGAAGAGGTCCGGCGCTCCGCAGGCGTCAACGATGCGGTCATAGGGCCCGCCCTCAGTGAGAGACTCGATGGCGGTATCCTCGTTGAAGTCGATTACTCGATGTGCGCCGAGCCGGCCGGAAACATCAAGGCGGCGCGGGTCAAAGTCTGTGACTGTGACATGGGCGCCGAGCGCCCGCGCGGCCTGCGCCGCCGACTGACCGATCAGCCCTAGGCCGGCAACCCACACGCGCATCGGCGCGGCGACGCGGATACGCCTCGAATGCCGGAATCCTACGCCCGCGATACCGAAGAGCGCGCAAAACTCATGCTCGATTTCGGGCGGCAGTCGGATGCAGAGACGGTCACTTTCGTTGGCCGCGGCAAGGTCGACAAGGTGCCAGCCCCGGTGGCCGCCCTGAACGCCCAAAAACACCGTCTCTCCCACTGAGAACTGGTCGACCCGACGACCCGCTTCCTCGATGACGCTCACATGCTGGTAGCCATACCGGATCGGGAAATAGCTAACGAAATCGGCCATCAGCCTGTGGCGTTCGGTTCCGTTTGTGACGCCGGAGAACAGGGTCCTCGTCACTATCTCAGTGGGGCCGGGTTTGGGGGGGGCGGGCAAGTCGACCATTCTTGCTATGCCCAGTCTCGGGAACTCGATTCCGATACGCTTCATTGTGTCAATCCCGCTGAAACAGGAAGCTGGTGTCAGGCAACCAGTGAGCAAACCGCGCCCAATGGAGTCCCCTGGTTGAAGAAGACGATGGTTGCCCAGAGCGCGAGCCAGCCGGAAACGTTCAAATGGCAGAGCCGATTTACACCGTCGGCTTCTCCCGCAGAAGCCCCGCCCGCTCCACGATCTCAGGCACCGTCTCCTCCTGCCGGTACGCCATAATATGGACGCCGCGCACACCCTCGATCTGCTTCACCTGCTCAATAATCTCCACGCAGATGCGGATTCCCTCCTCACGCTTGCTCTTCCGCGGGGTCTTCGCCAACCTCTCCACGATCGCATCGGGAATATGCACCCCCGGCACCCGGCGGCGCATGAACTCCGCCGCCCGCTCAGAACGCAGCGGACCCACCCCAACCAGCAGGTGGACATTCCCGTGCAGGCCCATGTCGCGCGCTCTGCGCATAAACGCCTCCAAGACCGGCACATCGAAACAGTACTGTGTTTGGATAAACTGCGCGCCCGCCTCGATCTTCTTCGCCAACCGCAGATGCCGCAGATCGCGCGGCGGCACGAACGGGTTCGCCGCCGCGCCAAGAAAGTACGCCGGCGGCGTCGTCAACTTGCGCCCGCTCAGCAACACGCCCCGGTCCCGCATGATCTCCGCCGTGCGCAGCAACTGCAGCGCATCAAAGTCGAAAACGCGCCGCGCCTCCGGCTGATCGCCCGCGCTCACGTCGTCGCCCGTCAGGCACAGCACATTGCGTACGCCCAGCGCAGCCGCACCCAGCAGATCCCCCTGTATCGCGATCCGGTTGCGGTCCCGGCAACTGATTTGCAGGACCGGCTCATAGCCAGCCCGCGCCATCAGCGCGCAGCAGGCCACACTGCTCATGTGGCAGTTCGCGCCCGACCCGTCCGTCGCATTGATGCCGTCGCACACGCCTCCCAACTTCGCCGCGTTCGCGAATACATCCTGCGGGTCAGCTGAGTCCGGCGTGCTCAACTCCGCCGTTACCGCAAACTGGCCGGCCTCCAACACCCGGCGCAGTCGGGATTCGCCGCTCCGCGAATCCCCTTGACTGGCTTCCGGCGTCCGGTCTGAATTCCCCATGTGCAGAGCAATAAAGTGTGGGCGTTTTTTGAGTTTGAGGACGATGAATCGGGTCTCGCGCCGCCAGAAAACTTGCTAGCCGGACCCTGAGGAACAGACCTACTCCAACTCGATCGCAGACCAGCCGGGCGGCCCTTGCGCGTCAACCCCCTCCAGCAGGTTCAGCCACGCGCTGCTGTCCTGTAACGCCCGGTTCACCGGCCGCTGCAACAGCAGGATCTCGCCGCTGTACCTCTCCATCTGCGCATCCCGTCGCCACGCCTGTACCCAAACGCACGGCATATCCGGGATCACCTCGCAATTCCCGTTCTGGCGCACGCCCCCGCACGGCCCGTTGCGCAGATTCTTCGGGCAGTTCATCGGGCACGTCATGCCCGTGCTGTGAAGAATACACTGCCCGCACATCTGACAGTTGAACAGGTACCCCTTCGATACCTCTTCGGTCCACACGAAGACGCGCTCCGTCCACCCTGCCGGCAGTACCCGTCTCAACACCGGGTAAAGCAGCCGCAAGCCCGCCTCCGATCCCCGGTAGACTGCCTCCAACAGGCGCGGTCGGTCCTTCAACCACTCGCTGCCGGGCATTCTCTTGGATTCGGCAAAGGTAGTCATCGAGAGTTTCCATTTACATTGGCGACAACTGGAAGCGGCATGATGATACCATACCTTCGCCAATTCCCTTCATCCCTTCCGCCGCCGCCCATCCAGCCCCTCGTCCCTCACCCCTGCCCTTCCGCACTCTCCTTCCACGCCTCATACTCCGCCCGGGCATCTTCGCGCAACGGATAATATTTCCGCAGATCACCGCCCTCGGCCAGCCTCATCCGCGAGAACTCCTCCCACTCCGCGTGTTCTCCCGCCTTGTCCAGCAGCTCCGCCGCCAGCCCAATCGGCACAACAACAACCCCGTCGTCGTCCGCAACCACGATGTCGCCCGGCATCACCAGCGTATCGCCGCAGGCCACCGGAACATTCACCGCAAACGGGAAGATGCTTGTCTGCGTATGGAAATTCGGCGTAACACCCCGCAGCCACAACCCCAAATCCAGTTCCTGCGCCTTCGGATAATCCCGAATGCATCCGTCAATGACAACGCCGATGCCTCCGCGCCCCTGGAAAAAGGTGAGCATCATCTCGCCGAAAACGCCGCTCGCCATGTTCCCTCTGGCGTCAACAACCACCATATCCCCCGGCTGCGTATGATAAAGGACATGCCGGTGGAGCTGCTTCTCAGGGTCGTTGTACTCGTCCACATTGTACTGGTCCTCCCGCTTCGGCATAAACTGCAGGGTCAGCGCCGGCCCCGCCGCCACCTTCCCTGGCGTCCATGGCCGCGGCCCATGTATCTGCGCATCGCTGATCCCCATCCTGCTCAACTCCCCGCTCACTGTCGCCGTCCCGACCTTCGCCAGCCCTTCTGACAACCCACGCGGCGGGCGCTGGATGTCCTCAGTCTGAACTGTCATCTCTTCTCCTCCGGTTCACTGAACGATCCCATTCCTAACCCTGCACAATCCCTTCAGCGCGCACGCCATTCCAACCCGGCGCCAAGCATCTGCGCCGCCCCTATTATAGCCCCAACCTCTCCCTCTCTGGAATCCCCCTCCCACAAAGCATGCCGTCGCGTTGTCACCGACAGTTCGTTCAGGCTCCGGGAATCCCCTTCCTTCCGATCCCCCGTACGCCCGCCATGCGGCTTATCCCTAACCTGTGTGCCCCGCCGTTCGCCCTGCCGTTCCCGCCTATGGTAAAATCTCTCCAACTTCACCCGTTCCATACCGTCCCCCTGCCAGGACTCGTTCCGTCCCAGGGGACATCGGGCCCAGGCCACCGCGCAGCAAAGGGCCGTCTTTTTCAGGTCAGGAATACCCGCATGGCCAATAATGTTGAACCGACGGCGCTGACCAGGCTCAGTCTGGGCAAACAGAGTGCCTCCCGCCAAAAACTGCGCCTCACCGTCGTCGCCGTCGTCGTCATCGCCGCGCTCATCTTCTCTGCCGGATCCGGCCTCGGCTTCGTGCTGGGACGTTTAAGCATTGGCGGCGACACCCCCGCGTCTCCGGTGGTCGCCGCCGAAACGGACCGCGCCCTCGCCCCCGAAGACCTTGGTATCTTCTGGGAAGCCATGGAGCTCCTCGAGGAAGACTTCTACGGCGAGCTGCCCGCGCCCAACGAACGCAGCTACGGAGCCATCCGCGGCGTCCTCGATACACTCCATGACCAGAACACCGGCTTCCTCACCCCCGCCGAAGCGACCAGTTTCATGGAAAGCATAGAGGGCAGCTTCGAAGGCATCGGCGCCCTCGTGGAATGGGCCGAAGAAGAAAGCGCAGTGCGCATCATCGAGCCCTTTGAAGACCAACCTGCCTGGAATGCCGGCATCCGCCGCGGCGACCTGATCATCGCCATCAACGGCCAGGATGTGGCCGAACTGGCCAACCTCAATGAAGCCATCAACAGGATCAAAGGCCCCAAAGGCACTGAAGTCAACCTCACCGTCCGCCGCGACGGGCTCGACGACCCACTCGAGTTTCCCGTTACCCGGGACCTTATCGATATCCCCATCGTCGAAAGCGACCGATACGGCGACGACGACCAGTTCGCCTATGTCGCCCTCAAACGCTTCTCCTCCGATGCCGGAGCCAAGCTGCGCGACGAACTCGAAGCGCTCCTGACCAACGACACCGAGGGCCTTATCTTCGACCTGCGCGGCAACCCGGGCGGCCTCCTGCGCGAAGCCATCCGAGTGACCAGTATCTTCCTCGAAGACGAGCGCGTCCTCATCGAGCGCTTCTCCGACGGCAGCGAAGAAATCTACAATACCGAAGGCAATGCTCTCGTACCCGACGATCTGCCCATCGTCGTACTCGTCAACAAAGGCAGCGCCAGCGCCAGCGAAATCGTCGCCGGCGCCCTACAGGACGTTGAACGCGCCACCCTGATCGGCGAAACAACCTTTGGCAAAGGCAGCGTGCAACTGCCCCATACCCTCAGCGATGACAGCCTGCTGCGCGTCACCATCGCTCTCTGGTATACGCCCGCCGACCGCTCCATCGACGATACAGGGCTCGAACCGGATATCGTGATCGAGCGGACCAACGAGCAGATTGAAAATGAAGAAGATCCCCAGCTCGACCGGGCGATCGAACTGCTCACCGGCGGCGACTGAGCGAGACGCCCGCCTCCCGACAGCGTGAGTTAGGCACATAGAGAACTGACATTGGCCAAAAAGAAGAAGGAACGGACGGCTCCCACCGGTCCCCGCACCGTCGCCACAAATCGCAAAGCCCGCCACGACTACTTCATCGAAGAAACCTTCGAGGCCGGCCTCGCCCTCACCGGCACTGAGATCAAGTCGGTGCGCGCCGGCTCTGTAAACCTGCGTGAAGGTTTCGTTCTCGTCCGAGATGGCGAAGCCTGGCTCATGGGCGTCCATATCGCCCAATACCGGCACGGAAATCGCGCCAACCACCAGGAAACCCGCTCCCGCAAGCTTCTCCTCCACCGGCGCCAAATCGATCACCTGCACGCACGCGCCACCCAGCGAAACTGGACCATCGTGCCCCTCCGCATGTACATCAACGGCGCCGGCCTCGCCAAAGTCCAGATCGCACTTGTGCGCGGCAAGCGCCAATACGACAAACGGCAGTCCATCGCCAGGCGCGATGCCGAAAGAGACGTCAACCGCGCCCTCAAACAGCAGTTCAGCGGCTAGCCTCTGAGACCGGTTGCAAGCCGCCCCCGCGCCGGCCGTCGTCTACGCCATCCTGACAAGCTCGATGAATGCCGCCCCGCAGCAGCCCGACGACCAGCTTGAAAAGGCTCTCGCCGCTCTTCTCTCCGCCCGCAAATATCGCAGCGTGCACCCCGGCCTCGCACGCGCCATCGCTTCTGCAGAGCTGGCCAAAGGCCGCTCCGTCAAAGAGGCCGTCAAAGCGGCCAAGAACCAGCTGCACCAGAGCGCCGCCGCCTACATCCGGCGCAACCTGAACTACGACGACGCCCTCCTCCAGCTGCAATCAGCCCTGAAGCCCCCCTCTCGCGCCCACGGCCCCGGCCCGCCCCGCGATGCCGAGCCCGTGCTCGCCCTCCTCCGCCGCCTCATGGCCGCCCACGCCTCCACCCACGAAAGGCTGCCCCTGCTCGATACCCTCTATTCCCAGCTCTTCCAGCGCCTTCCCCCCGTCCACTCCGTCCTCGACATCGCCTGCGGCCTCCATCCCCTGGCCCGTCCCTGGATGCCCCTCCCTCCCGACCTGCCCTACTTCGCCTGCGACATCTTCGCCGACCAGGCCGACTTCCTCAACCGCTTCTTCCGCCTCATGGGCTACGCCGGCTCCGTCGAACAGCGCAATGCCCTCGACGACATGAGCGCCCCCTCAGCCGACGTCGCTTTCCTCCTCAAAACCCTCCCCTGCCTCGAACAGATCCAATCGGGCGCCGCCCAACGCCTCCTCCACCAGATCGACGCCCCTATCCTCATCGTCTCCTTCCCCAACCACTCGCTCGCCGGCCGCAAACAAGGCATGGCCCAACACCACACCGCCTCCTTCCTCTCCCAAATAGAAAAAGCCGGCTGGCAGGCCGACTCCCTCACATACTCCTCCGAACTCATTTACATCGTCCACAAAACCTGAAGCCGACCCCCTGGCCCCTACCCCCTCGCCCCTCTGCCCTGCCGTTCTATCCACCGACCTTCCAATACAGGTACCGGCTCGTCGCGGACACAATCACAAACCCCACCTTCTGCAATACCCGCATCGACGCCACATTCATGTTCGCCGTCTCCGCGATCACCGCCTCCACCCCATCCTCACCCAACGCCCAGCGGACCATCTCCCCAACCGCCTCCGTCGCCAGACCCCGATTATGATAAAACGGGTCGAAACCGTACCCTATCTCCACCGAATCGTCCCGGTCCGGCGGCCCCTTGAACGCCAGGCTTCCAACTATCCGCCGCTCACTCTTCAACACCGCAACCCACTGGCAATGCCAGCGCGCTTGATGCGGCCTCCGCCGCATATGGCTGATCGCCCGCGAAACGATCGGCCGCAACTCGTCCTCCAGCCGCTGCCCGCTCGCCGCCAGACCCAACGTCTGCTCCAACCGTGCAAAACTGTCCCGCTGCCAGCGCATCTGCTGCACCGTCAACGCGATAATCGTCATTCGCGGCGTATCCAAGCGCTTCACCGTCAATTCACCTGGCTCGCCTCTCCCGCCAGCCTCAAGCATGGGCGGTCCACTGTTGCCGTGTGCGCCCGGCGGCCCGCCTTCGCGCCGGCGCCCCCTACCCAATATCCTGTACAACCGGTCGACGATTCTTCGGTCCATGGCCGCGCCTGTAGACAAGTAAAGTGCGCTTAAATTCGATGACGATCACACCGTCCTGGTTGAAGCCAACCGTGCGCACCGTGACGATTCCCTGATGCGCACGACTCCCGGACGGCCGCAAATGCAGCACCTCGCTTTGCGCATAGATCGTGTCGCCCTCAAACACCGGCGCCGGCAATCGTACCTCGTCCCAGCCGAGATTGACCGCATTCTGCGAAATGTCCGCCACCGATAGCCCCGTCACCAGCGCCAGCGTGAACGTCGAATCGACCAGCGGACGCCCCCATTCGGTCTGGCTTGCATAGTGGGCGTCAAAATGAATCGGGTTCGCGTTCACCGTCAGCAGGGTAAACCAGACATTGTCCGCCGCCAGCACCGTCCGCCCCAAACTGTGCTCAAAAACATCTCCGACGCTGAAATCCTCAAAATATCGGCCCCGGCTATCTGACTGTGTGGACATCTCAGATCCCTTCCTGCGCGCAGGTAGAAAACCCAGACCCGCCGTTCTCCATCATACAACGCCATCCCGCTTCAACTGCTCAACTGCATCCAACCCATAACCCAACTCCATCAGCAGCGCCCGCGTATGCTCCCCTGTTGCCGGGATCGGGTCAAAGCGCGGCGGCCATTCGTCGTTCGTCGTCGCCGGATGCAGCGCCGGCAGAGGCCCCACCGGTGACGGCACCTCCCCGATCCGTCCCCGCGCCTGCAGTTGCGGATGCTCCCAAAACGCCTCCATGTCTCGCAACTGCGCGTGCGCGATCTGCGCCGCCTCCATCCGAGACTCCACCTCCGCCGCCGAAAAGTCGGCAAAGACAGATTCCAGCTCCCGTCGCAGCGCCTCCTTGTTTTGAAATCGCCTTGTATTGTCAACAAAACGCGCGTCCACCGCAAACGCCGGCCTCTCCAGCACCACCGTGCAGAACTGCTCCCACTCCCGCTGGCTCTGTATCGAGAACAAAACCGTGCGCCCGTCTCCCGTCGCATACGGGCCATACGGCGCAATCGACGCATGGTTGGCCCCGTTACGGGTCAAGCGCTCTCCTCCCAAGGCGAAATAGGCCGGAAAGCCCATCCAGTCGCACAGCCCGTCAAACAGCGAAACCTGCAGCACGCATCCCCCGCCGCTCCGCTCGCGCTGCAGCAGCCCCGCCAGGATGCTGCTGTACGCGTACATCCCACCCGCCAAATCGGCCACCGGAATTCCCGTCTTGGCCGCCTCCTCCTCTGTGCCCGTCACCGACACGACACCGGTCTCCGCCTGGATCAGCAGATCATACGCCTTCTTGTCCCGGTATGGCCCGTCAGCGCCATACCCGCTTACATGGCATACTATCAGCTCAGGGTAGTCCGCCTGCAGCCGGTCATCGTCGAACCCAAGCCGCCCCACCGCCCCAGGAGCCAGGTTCTGCACGAATACATCCGCCCGCTCCAGCAACTTCGCCAGGATCTCTTTGCCCTCCGCCGTCTTCAGGTCCAGTGTAATCGACTCCTTCGAGCGGTTTGCCCACGCGAAGTGGCTGCAAAGACCCTCTGCCGCCTTATCATAATGGCGCGCAAAATCTCCGCCGCCCGGCCTTTCCACTTTAATGACCCGCGCCCCCAAATCCGCCAGATGCCGCGTCGCCAGAGGCGCCGCAATCGCCTGCTCCAGCGAAACAACAGTCACGTGCGACAAAGGCAAACCCAACCCACCATCAACCGTCGCCATAGCCAACTACCCCCTAATCAGTCAAAAACCCCACCCCCACCGTGCCTCGCCGTTCCCCGCCTTCCCCCCCAGAATCAATATGATCGCGGCAACCCTAACACATGCTGCGCCAAATAGGACAACACAAGATTATTCGCCACCGGCGCTATCTGGTACAACTTCGCCTCGCGAAACTTCCTCTCCACATCGTGCTCTCTCGCAAAACCGAACCCGCCGTGCGTCTGCAGGCACACATTCGCCGCCTCCCACGCCGCATCCGCCGCCAACATCTTTGCCATATTCGCCTCCGCCCCGCAAGGCAGCCCGCTGTCATACAACCGCGCCGCCTCCCAGCGCATCAAATCGGCCGCCCGCAAACTCGCGTACACCTGCGCAATCGGAAACTGTACCCCCTGATTCTGCCCTATCGGCCGGTCAAAAACCACCCGCTCGTTCGCATACGCCACCGATCGCTCAACAAACCAGCCTCCATCGCCAATCGACTCCGCCGCAATCAAAATCCGTTCCGCATTCATCCCGTCCAGGATATACCGGAACCCCTTACCTTCCTCGCCGATGCGGTTCGCCGCCGGCACGCGCAGCCCGTCAAAAAACACCTCAGTCGTATGATGATTGATCATTGTTTCCAGCGGCCGGATCGTCAACGCCTGCTCATCCGCGTCCCGCAAATCCACCATGAACAGCGACAGCCCTTCCGTCCGCTTCTTCACTTCTTCCAGTGGCGTCGTACGCGCCAGCAGCAGCATCAAATCGGAATGTTCCGCCCGGCTCGTCCAGATCTTCTGCCCCGTGATCACATACTCGTCGCCGTCCCGCTCCGCCCGCGTCTGAATCCGCGTCGTATCCGAACCCGCTGTCGGCTCCGTCACGCCGAACGCCTGCAGCCGCAGCTTTCCCTCCGCCAGGGGCGGCAGCCACCGCTCCTTCTGCGCCGCCGACCCATGCCGCGCCAGCGCTCCCATCACGTACATCTGCGCATGGCAAACCCCCGCGTTCCCTCCGCTCCGGTTCACCTCCTCCAGAATCACCGAAGCCTCCGCAACCGTCGCGCCCCCGCCCCCGTATTCCTCCGGAATCAGCGCGGCCAAAAACCCCGCTTCCGTCATCGCCTCCACAAATTCGACAGGATACCCCCGCTCCCCATCCAGCCGCCGCCAATACGCCCCCGGAAAACGCGTGCACAGCTGTCTTACGCCGCGCCGCAGCTGGGAGTAGCGTCCGCTCGTATCAAGTTCAATCTGGTAGAGTGACATCGTTAATATACCGGGTGGAAGGGGTCAGCCGAATCGGCAACTCTGGGCGCCGGAATCCCGTAAATCCAATCATCCCGCAAATCCTGATTCCCCCGGTCCCCCTAATCCTGCCTAGACGAGCCTGTGCTTCTGCACCTTCCCCATCGCATTCCGCGGCAGCTCCCTCACAAACCGCAACCGTTTCGGCAACTTATACGAAGCCAGCTGCCCCCGGCAGTACCGCTCCAGTTCCCCCTCATCAATCGCACCGCTGCAAACCAGGTAGGCCACCGGCGCCTCGCCCCACTCGGTGTCCGGCTCTCCCACCACCGCCGCCTCCTCAATACCGGGAAACGTCGTCAACATCTCTTCCACCTCGCGCGGGTAGATATTCAGTCCGCCCGAAATAATCAGTTCATGGCTCCTCCCGAGCAGCGTCACATACCCCGTCTGCGGGTCCATGCGCGCCAGGTCCCCCGTCAAAAACCAGCGATTCCCCAGCTCGTCATGCACAAAACTCTCTGCCGTCTTCTGCGGCGCCCGCCAGTACTCGTCGAACACATTGCTCCCCCGCAGCAGCAGCTCGCCTTCCTCCCCTGCCGGCAGATCCGTTCCCGCCGCGTCCACGATGCGGGCGAACACCCCTGGCAGCGGCGTACCCACCGTACCCGCCACGCGCGGCCCTGCATAGGGATTGCTGAAATTCATGCCCGTCTCCGTCATCCCGTACCGCTCCAGAATGCGTTGACCCGTCAGTCTTTCAAACGCATTGTGAACTTCCGCCGGCAGCGGCGCGCTGCCTGAACAGAACAGTCGCATCCCCTTAAACTTCGGCGGCTCCTTCTCCTTTCCAAGCAGATCAACCAACCGCGTATAAATCGTCGGCACGGCAAAAAAAAGCGTTGCCCCGCCCGTCGACAGCGTCTCCACCGTCTCCTCGGCATCGAACGCCGTACGCAGACGCACCGTCGCACCCATCGCCAGCGCGCAGTGCAGCCCTACAATCAGCCCGTGCGTATGAAACAGCGGCAACGGCAGCAGCAGCACGTCATCCGCCTGCCACGCCCACGCGCTCAGCAGCCCCGTCACAGTCGCCAGCACATGGTTATGGCTCAGCACAGCGCCCTTGCTCGTTCCTGTCGTGCCGCTCGTGTACATAATCAGCGCCGCGTCCTCGCCTCTTGCCGCCGCACGCGACCCATCGCCCCGCGCCTCCTCATCGGCCTCGTCCAACCAGCTCTCCACCCTGTCCACAGACAGCACAGCCAGTCCCGGGCCCACATCCGCGCCCAGGATCTCATCCAGCACTGCCTGCTGCGCATCCTCAACCACCAGCAGCGCCGGTTCAGCGTCATTCAGAATGTGACTCAACTCCCGCCGCCGGTAGCGCAAGTTGATCGGAACCATCACCGCCCCTGCCTCCAGGGTCGCCAGATAGGCGATCACAAACTCCGGCCGGTTGGGCAAATAGAGCGCGACCCGGTCGCCCTTCCGCACTCCCATCCGTGCAAACGCCGCCGCCCATCTCTGCGCCTCCTGCTGCAGCGCCCCAAACGTCAAGTCCCGTCGTCCCAGCGGCCCGCGTGAATCCACAAACTCAACCGCCTTCTTCCCCGGCTCCCGCTCCCGCCCAATCGCAAAAAGATCCAATAAATTCATATCAACCAGTCCTCCCCAATTCAGTTCCCCCTGCCCCGGCTACTATATAAAACCTCCCCCACCTTTCGCAACCTTCCATCCCGACAATCCATCCCTTCTCCCAATCCTGATTGCCCAAATTCCTGACAAAGGGAAGCCGCCGCCCATCCCGGGCCGCGGCGACAAAAAAACGGGCCAGACCGGCCCGCCCTCTCCAAAATATATCTCTTAAACTGTCACGCCCGTCGAACCCCTGCCGGCCGGCCTACTCCGCCCCATTGACGCCGCAACCGGTCTCCCCGGCACATCATGGCAACCGCGGCAGCGCGCCTCGTAGCTTTCACTCCCGCCCACCAGAATCACCGGTTCATCATAGCGGGCCGGTTTCCCGTCAATCAACCGCTGCGTTCGCGTCGCCGACGCGCCGCACCGCACACAGATCGCGTGCAACTTATCCACCCGCTCAGCCAGCGCCATCAACAGCGGCATCGCGCCGAACGGCTCCCCGCGGAAATCCTGGTCCAGCCCTGCAGCGATCACCTGCATTCCGCGGTCAGCCAGCGCCTGGCAGATACCTGCAACCGCCGGGTCAAAAAACTGCACCTCGTCGATCGCCACCACCTCAGTGTCCGGCTTCACCTGCTCCAACAATGAAGCCGTGTCCTCTAGAATAGCGACATCGCCGCGCGACATGCCATTGTGCGAGGCCAGCCGCTCACGCCCGTAGCGATTGTCTATCTGAGGCTTGAACAACTGAATGCGCCGCCGCGCGATCTCCGACCGCCGTACCCGGCGCAGCAACTCTTCCGTCTTGCCGCTGAACATCGAACCGCAGATCAGTTCGATCCATCCGCCGCCGGATTGAAAGTGCATGCCCCGTTTCGCCCGCGCTTTCGGCTACGCCTCTGCCTCCGCTTCGGCTCCCGCTTCCTCTTCGTACCGGGCCATCACTTCCGCTGCGGCCGCTTCCGGATCGTCCCCGCGCGCTCGCGCCCGCCGCGCCGCCGCATCGGCTTCCTGCCGCGCCGTCGCCTCGATCTGCTGCCGGGCCGCCGCGCTCTGCCGCGACTCCAACCGTCTTACAAACCGCTCAACACGGCCGACCGAGTCTACGATCCGCTGCTCGCCGGTATAAAAAGGATGGCACTGGCTGCAGATATTGACGTTGATTTCTGCCTGCGTGCTACCCGTCACCCAGCTGTTTCCGCACGAGCAATACACACGCGCGGCAGCATAGTATTCAGGATGAATTTCTCGCTTCATCTTGCTACACCTTCCCCAACGCCTGCTTCTCTTCTGCCGTGTACACACTGACCTTTTTGCGGTTCTTCTTGGCCCATTCAAAGGTCACATATCCGTCCTGCATGGCATAGAGCGTGTCATCCTTGCCCTTGCCGACATTCGCGCCTGGGAAGATCGGCGTGCCCCGCTGGCGAATCAAAATGTTGCCGCACCTTACAAACTCCCCGCCATACTTTTTCACGCCCAGTCGCTGGCCATTCGAATCCCGGTTGTTACGGCTGGAACCGCCGCCTTTTTTGTGAGCCATATCTCCTACTCCTCTTTTTTCTAGTCTTTCGCGGCCTAACTGTCCTTGGCCTCGTCGCTGTCCCTTCTGCCTCGGCCGACCAACCCCTTCAGATTATCCGCAACCGATTCCACAGCGTCGCCCGCTTTATCGGCAACGGCATCCACCGCATCCGCCGCATCGCTGGCAAGGTCACTCACTGCCTCAACCGCGTCTTCCACCGCTTCGCTGACAGCCTCCACAGCGCCCTCCGCGACATCGCCTACAGCCTCGATCGCATCGCTCGCCGCGTCGCCCACAGCCTCGACGGCATCCTCTGCCGCATCACCGGCAGCCTCAACCGCGTCGCTGGCCCTGGCAACCTTATCCCGCACCGCGGCCACCGCCTTGTCGCCAATGTCGGCATCTTCCTCTATCCCGGCACTCTCTGTCTCTTCGGCCGCTGTCTCGTCAGCCGTTGCCTCTTCACTCTCTGTCCCGTCTGCCCCTGCCGCCTCAACGACCGAGTCCGTCATCGCGACCGCCGCAACCGCCTCCTCGACTATCTCTTCAGGCGAGGCCTCTTCCATCCCCTCTTCCACGTATTCATAGCCGTCGCCGCTGATCTTGTGTACCTGCAGGCGAGTCAGATACTGCCGGTGACCGCGCCGCACCCGTACCCGCTTCTTCGGCCGGTAGCGAAAGACCAGAATCTTCTCGCCCCGGTGCTGGCCCGTTATCCTGGCCGTCACA
The DNA here is from genome assembly GCA_022824025.1 of Caldilineaceae bacterium. GTDB lineage: Bacteria > Chloroflexota > Anaerolineae > Caldilineales > Caldilineaceae > Bin5. The sequence continues at coordinate 48,804 of JAJEBF010000033.1, read as the reverse complement.
GACGCCCCGGCCACGTTCGGCCGGCCAATCTCAACACCGTCTTCACCGGCAACCAGCAGCACATCGTCCAAAACAACACTGTCGCCGACTTCGCCGGCCAGCTTCTCTACCTCAAGAATGTCGCCGGGGGAAACTCGATACTGTTTTCCGCCGGTGCGAACTACTGCATACATCGTTCTCTCTCCTTTGACCGCGCCCAGAGACATCCTGCTCAACGTCCCCGGAACTTCGGAAAGCGGCTTGCGGGCGTAATACGAACGCGCGCCTCACAACTTGAGGCAGATCAGGCTCCGCAATACGGACGTAAAATGGGTCTGCATCCAACTCGAAATCCAGCCCTTATGTCAGGCCGGCACACCCAGGGGCGCGCCGCCCACACAAACAAAAAGTATATGACAGGAACCACAATCAGCCAAATCTCAACGCCCTCCAAAGTAAATGCAGTGCCAATTGCCCCCACCCCCATCCCCCGGCACTGCTCCCTCATAAATCCTACCCATCCTGATTTCTGCCCCCTGCCTTCCGCGAATCCTGTTTCGGTGTATAATAACTAAACAAACCGCAGGAATGTCAAATATGAACAAGTTTTGTACACAAATTCCGTCCCAGATCAGGTTCGCACTTTCAGCCCGAACTGTGTCATACTCCCGTAGTGACGACACAGTCGGCGCTATGGCAGCCCCGGCATCATCCAACGGAGGATACCCGTGTCCAGGATTATCGTTATCGGCTCCGGCTTCGGCGGCCTCAGCGCAGCCGCCCGCCTCGCCGCTCGCGGCCACCAGGTCGACCTCTTCGAAAAACGCGACAAACTCGGCGGCCGCGCCTACGTCTACGAAATCAACGGCTTCCGCTTCGACGGCGGCCCCACCGTTATAACCGCCCCCTGGATCTTCGACGAAATCTGGCAGGCTGCCGGCCGCCGCCGCCAGGACTACTTCACCCTCGTCCCCTGCAACCCCTTCTACCGTATCTTCGACCACAACAACCGGCCCTTCGACGTCAGCGCCGACCGCGACGCCATGCTCCGCCAAATCGAACAGCGCAGCCCAGCCGACGTTGACGGCTACAGCAACTTCCTCGCCAGCACCAAAGAAATCTTCGAAACGGGCATGGCGCTCATCGACCAGCCCTTCCTTAACCTCTCCGACATGCTCAGCGTCGTGCCCGACCTCATCCGCCTCCAAAGTTACCGCAGCGTCTATGGCTACGTCTCAAAGTTCTTCCAAAACGAATTCTTGCGCTGCTGTTTCTCCTTTCAACCCCTCCTCATCGGCGGCAATCCCCTCAGCGCCGCAAGCATCTACGTGCTTATTCACTACCTGGAGCGGAAATGGGGCATCCACTACGCCCTCGGCGGCACCGGCGCAATCATCGCCGCCTTCGCCCGCCTCCTTCAGGAACTCGGCGTCAACATTCACCTCAACGCCGAAGTCGACCAGATCCTCGTCAACGAGCGGCGCGCCCAGGGCATCCGTCTCAAGAACGGCTCAGTCCACGGGGCCGACGCTGTCGTTTCCAACGCCGACGCCGCCTGGACCTACCTCAACCTCATCCCAAAAGAAAAGCGGCCCCGCAACAGCGACCGCCGCATCAAAAGCAAGAATTACTCGATGTCCCTGTTTGTCGTCTACTTCGGCACAAAGCGCCAATATCGCGATGCCGGCCTCGCCCACCATAACATAATCATGGACCCCAACTACACCGGCCTGCTGCGCGACATCTTCCGCAACAAAGACTTACCCGAGGACTTTTCGCTCTATCTGCACATGCCGACACTCACCGACCCGTCACTGGCCCCAGCAGGCGGCGAAACCTTCTACGTCCTCTCCCCCGTGCCCCATCTCGGCGCCAACATCGACTGGGAACAACAGGCCCAGCCCTACCGCGACTCCATCATGGATTTCCTCGAGCGAAACTATCTCCCCAATCTCCAAGCCAACATCGTGGCCGAACACCGCATCGATCCCCGCCACTTCGCCCACACGCTCAACAGCTATCTCGGCTCCGCTTTCTCGATCCAGCCCACCCTTACCCAGAGCGCATGGTTCCGACCGCACAACCAATCAGAAGACATCGACAACCTCTACCTCGTCGGCGCCGGCACACACCCCGGCGCAGGCGTCCCCGGCGTGGTCTCCTCCGCCAAAATCGTCGACGCCCTCATCGGCGATCCCATAACAAAGCGCGCCCGCTCGCCAGCCGCGTCCCGGCACTCTAACTCTGCCGTGTCCACTCGTACAGCCCGCTCCGCGCCAGCTGATAGTCCTCCCGCGGGCGGCTGATCGACGTCGCCCCGCCTGAGTCCACCTCGATAATGCGCGCCGAAACCGGCTCGTACGCCGCCCGCGGGGCAACCGAACCCTTCGCCACAAAAATTTCGTGCTGCTCCGGCATGATCCCCACCGACCGCAGCTGATTGAGACTCATCGGCGGCGTCCGCCTGCTGTTCAACGCCAGCAAGCCCCCGCTCGTCTCCAGCACAGCGGTCAGGCCCTGGTTCCAGTACCTTCCGCCCCCGTGGCGGACCTCGGTCTCAATGAATTTGCCGTCATGCAGGGTTCGTACCGTCCCTTCCACCGTCAGCGTCGGCCCGTGCTCGTCATCTACCTTGCCTCCCACCAGCAGCGTCAACTGAGCGCCGATACCCGCCGCAGCGCAGGCCTCCACGGCCTCCGGATCGTAGAGAGCCAATACCCAACCGCTCGCACCTTGTCGCAGCAACTCCTCCAAAACAAACGTCGAGTCCCCCGCGCTGCCGCCGCCGATATTGTCACCCATCTCCATCATCGAGACCGGTTTATCCTCGCTCGCGATCGCCGTCGCCACGGCTTCGGCTGGGCTCGGAATCGTCGGCAGCAGCTCATCTCGCAACGACCACATCAGGTCGGCCAGTCTCTGCGCTTCCCGGTCAGCAAGGTCCTGATCACCGTCCGCCACCACCACGATGCACGGCCCCATCCACGGCACATCCGCATATTGGTACCCGGCTGCAACGCTCGCCGCCAGAATCCCCGGCTGCCCCTCCAACTCGATTGCAGCGTCCATCACCGGTTTCATCGGCCCCATATTCGTATTGTGGAATGCAATATTATAGACAAGCTCCGGTTTGGCGATACTGGAGACAGGCTGTACTTCCCCCCGCACCGTGCGCGTCAACAACTCCGCCGCTTGCAGTCCCCGCTCCCGCTGGTCGATGTGCGGGCACGTCTTGTAAATGATCAGCGCCGTCGCATCCTCCACCAGCTGCGGCGGCACATTGCCGTGATAATCGTGCGTTACGAATAGAGGAATGTCCGGCCCCAGGAGCGCCCGCACACGGCTCACAGTCTCCCCGTCGGCCTGCGGAAAACCCTCCGCCGCCATCGCCCCGTGCAACCCCAACAGCAGTCCGTCCAGCGGCATCGCGCCCCAGATCCGTTCCAGCAACTCCGCCGTCAGGGCCTCGTAGGCAGCCGCCCGCACCGTCCCCCCCGGTGTCGCGTTCGCGCCAAAAAGCGGCATGATCTCATAGCCATACGCCTCCGCCCCCGCGATAAACCCCCCAACCTCGTGAAATGTCCCTCGGTACCGATCCGCAAACGCCGCCCCCCGCGCAATCTGAAAATCAGATAGCGCCGTCGGAAAGGACGCAAATGTATTCGATTCGTGCGAAAGCAATGCCACGCCTATGCGCATAGTCAAAATCTTCTCCTCCTGGGCGCCGCTCACGGACGACCCCGTTTTCCAATTTCCCGAAACAGGTCCAATTCCTTCGCCGCACGACTGACACTCCGGACGCAATGAGCCTGTCGATGTCAGACCTGCTTATTCTTGCTGAAATACGCCAAATAAGTATAATTCTCCTCAAAGGCGGTGTATCGATAGGGGCATTATCCGCTCTCTACGCTTGATACGCAATTCCCTTTGACACACATCGACAGCAAGCAAGACAGGCAAGTCGTCCTGATTCTTCAGGACGTCTCCCCTCCTGGATATTTCCGGGCTTGGCTCTTGGGTTACCTTGCCAATTCTCAGAGACGCCTGACTCGATCCCAAAAAAACGGAGGCCAACGTGGCGGTCGCAGAGACCGGCGCCCCTGTAGGAGGAGCGCCAGATAGCAAGGCCAGCCTGCTCAGCAAACTGGTTGGCGCGCAGACCCCGTTTCAAACCAAACGTGCGCTCTGGGGATATGTCTACGCCGCGCCCTGGATTCTGGGTCTCATTATCTTTTGGGGCGGCCCTATCATCGCATCCTTTTACTTCGGCTTCACCGAATACGCTGTGATCGGCAGCCCCAAGTTCACCGGCCTGAGCAACTACATCAGGGCGTTCAGCGGTGATGAACTCTTCTGGCCCTCTCTTGGCCGAACCTTCACCTTCGCCGGCATGTATATTCCCTTCGCTGTCGGCGGCGCCCTCATCCTCGCGATCCTGCTCAACCAGAAACTGATGGGGACCACCGTCTTCCGCACCCTCTTTTTCGTGCCCCACCTGATCCCCGCCGTGGCGCTCGCGGTTCTGTGGACCTTCCTGCTGGCGCCCCGCGTCGGCCCGGTGAACGAATTCCTGCGCGGTATCGGCATCTCCGACCCTCCGGGCTGGTTGGCCTCTCGCGACAGCGCGCTGGCCTCAGTCACCATGATCAATGTGTGGGCCGCCATGGGCGGCAACACCATGCTCATCTTCCTTGCCGGCCTGCAGGGCGTCCCACAGGAACTCTACGACGCCGCCTCAATCGACGGCGGCGGCGCATGGGCCAAATTCCGCCACGTTACCTTGCCCATGCTCACCCCCACCATCTTCTTCAACGTTGTGCTCGCCGTAATCGGAGCCCTCAAAGTCTTCACCACCGCGTGGGTCGCCACCCAGGGCGGGCCCTCCTACGCCACCTGGTTTTTCGCCCTGCACATCTACTTCCAGGCCTTCCAGTACTTCCGCCTCGGCTATGGCAGCGCCCTCGCTTGGGTGCTCGCCGCCATTCTGATCTTCTTCACCTGGGTGCAGGTACGCTACTCGCGGCGCTGGGTCCACTACGAGGGAGGCTAAGCAAAAGCCCGATGGCACAGAGAACAATGACCCAGGATACCCTTCTGCAAAGTGGACCCGTATCCCCGCAACGCGCCATGCAACTTCTCAACCGCGGGGTAACCTATCTGATCATCTTCGTCCTCTGCGTCCTCTTTGGCTTCCCCCTCTTCTGGACCGTGATGAGCTCGCTCAAAACGATTCCGGAAATGTTCTCCTTCCCGCCGATCCTGGTCCCTTCCATCCCGCAGTGGGCCAACTACTGGACCGTTCTCAATATCGACTACCCGGTGGGCCAGTGGTTTGTCAACTCCGTCATGATCGTGATTCTCACCACCTTGGGCACGCTGATCACCGCCTCCCTCGTCGCCTACTCCCTCGCCCGCTTCGAATATCGCGGACGGGATGTCCTCTTTATGATCACGCTCTCGACCATGATGCTCCCCGCTCAGGTCACCCTCATCCCGCAGTTCGTCCTCTTCTACAGGCTGGGATGGATCAACACACACCTTCCCCTGTGGGTGCCCCACTGGCTCGGCGGCGGCGCATTCGCCATCTTCCTGATGCGTCAGTTCTTCCTGACCCTGCCCAGAGACCTCGATGAAGCAGCCCTGATCGATGGCGCCGGCTACTTCCGCATCTTCTGGTCGATTCTGATGCCCCTCTGTAAACCCGTGCTCGCAACCCTTGCCATCATCACCATCATCGCAAGTTGGAGCGACTTCCTGGGGCCGCTCATCTACCTCAACACGCCGGAGAAGTTCACCGTTTCGGTTGGCCTCCAGTTCTTCAACGCCGTGCCCGAAGTCGGCGGCGAACCGATGCAACACCTGCTGATGGCCGCCTGCGTCATGTCAATGGTTCCCATCATTCTCATGTTCTTCTTCGGACAGCGCTTCTTTGTCCAGGGCATCGTCATGTCCGGCATCAAAGGCTAACCACACAACCATAAAGGAGATCCGCCAATCACAATAGAGTCCTGCTTCCCTCTGGCTGCAATACGCACACAATCTTATATTGAAGCATACGTCATCTACGGCAAGGGCAACGGGCCCTTTCCATTTCATTCACCATTCAGGAGAACAGAATGACCACGAAGCAACACTTCACGCGAAGAGCATTCCTCAAAGGGATGGCGATGACCGGAGCAGGCGCCGCGCTGGCGGCCTGCGCAGCTCCCGCTGCCCCCGCAGCCACCGAGTCCGGCGATGACATGCCGGCTGCCGAAGCGATCATGCTTCGCGTCCAGGCGCCCGCAGGCAACGGCGCGCTCATGCCCCACGAGTTCGCCACCCGCTTTGCCGACGAGACCGGCGTCCAGGTCGAAGTCGAAGACACTATCTATGGCGAAATCGAGACCAAGACCCAGACCGGTTACATCTCGGGAACCCTGCAGGACCTGGTCTACGGCCACCACCGCTGGATCTTCATTAACTTCCTTAAGGGCATCTATCTCGAAATCGACGATCTGCTGGACTCCGCTCCCCCGGACGACTTCGACGACTTCTATCCCAGCGTCCTCGAAGGCAACCAGTGGGAAGGCAAAAACTTCAGCCTGCCCGATGTCGTTCACCCCGGCGGCAACATCGCCGTCAACTACAACAAGACGATGCTGGAAGAAAAGGGCCTGCCCGAGCCGCAGCAGGGTTGGACCATCGCAGACTGGACGGAGATCGCCCGTGCAGCCGCCGACCCCGACGCCGGCGTATTCGGCATCGGCTTCGACAGCATGATCGCCATGCACTACTATAGCAACGTCTCTCGCTCTTTCGGCGCCCCCGATTCCACCGACTCCTGGATCATGGATGAAGAGGGACGCACCATGTCCTACAACAACGATCTTCACGCCGAGATCGCCGAATGGTATGTCGGCCTCCTCGACGAAAAGGTCGCCTCCCGCGACGCCGATCGCGAAGGTGTCGAACCCAACCTCTTCGTCGCCGGCCTCGAAGCCACCCACGCCAGCACCGTCGGCATCCTCACCAACAACCAGGCCCGCGTCGGCGACCGCTTCGAAGTCGGTTCCGTGCCGCTGCCCGTCGGCTCCGAAGGACGCCAGGGCACCTGCTTCTCCGGCAACCACTGGATGATCAACTCCGATACCGCGCACGTTGACGAGGCATGGGGGCTTGTCAAAGCCTACACCTCTTACGACGCCGGTGTCTTCCAGGTGCTGGAGGCCAAGCGCCAGACCAACGGGCGCAAGTCGGTATGGACCGATCCGCAGGTCAACGAAGTCAACTTCATGTACGGCTTCACCGACCAGCTGATCACCGACGGCGTCGAGCCCTATCCGATGCCCTGGAATACCCGCTTCACGGAAGCGAACAACATCTTCCGATCCGAACTCAACCTGATCTGGGAAGGCGAGGTCACCTTCGCCGAACACGCGCCTGAGATCGACCGCAAGACGCAGGCCGTGCTCGACGAACCCCGTCCCGCCTGATCGTAAACCGCATCAGCCGCGGCTCCCTCCGCTCTCAGGCGGGCGGGGCCGCCGGCCCCCCATTCTTCTCTATAGGAGGAAACAATGGCATTCACTCTAGAACTCGGTGAAAAGGCAATCGACTTTAAGCTCATCGCCACCGACGGCGAAGTTTACACGCTCGGCTGCTTCGATGACGCTGAAACTCTCGTCGTCTTCTTCACCTGCAACCACTGCCCTTACGTGATCGGCTCCGACGAAGCCACCCGCGCCACCGCCGATAAGTTCGCCGCCAAAGGCGTGAAGTTCGTCGGCATCAACTCCAACAGTGTCCACGTCAACGCCGAAGACGACTTCCGACACATGGTCGAGCGCATGGCCGAGCAGAAATTCCCCTGGGTCTACCTGCGCGACGAAACCCAGGAAGTCGCCAAAGCCTACGGCGCTCTCCGCACGCCCCACTTCTACGTCTTCAACAAGGACCGTGAACTGGTCTACACCGGCCGCGGCGTCGACAATCCCAGAGACGCCACCCTGGCCACCGTCTTTGACCTCGACAAGGCCCTGGAAGAGCACACCTCCGGCCAGCCGGTCGCCACGACCCTGACCAACCCGATCGGCTGCAACGTCAAGTGGGCCGGCGAAGATGCCCACTGGATGCCCGCCGACGCCTGTGATCTCGTTCTTCCGGAACCAGCCTGATTTCGCCAGGCAGTGTCTGGTCCGCGGCGCGTGTCGACATAACGGCACGCGCCGCGCTGTTCCTGACAACGCTCCTCCCTTCACCAAATAAGAGGTGGTACACGCATGCCTTCCTACGCCGAACTGGGAATAACACCCATGATCAACGCCAACGCCACCCTCACCAGGCTCGGAGGCTCTCTCATGCCGCCCGAAGTCCTGGAAGCCATGATGGAGGCGGCCAAGTCCTTTGTGGAACTGCCGGAACTTCAGCGCCAAGTCGGCAACCGTATCGCCCTCCTCACCCAGAACGAGGCCTGCTACATCAGCTCCGGCGCGGCCGGCGGCATCGTAGTCGCCATCGCCGCCTGCATCACCGGAAACGAGAAATGGGCGATTGAACAGCTGCCCGATCTCACCGGTCTCAAAAGTGAGGTCGTGGTCCAGAAGGCCCACCGCAACGGTTACGATCACGCCGTCCGCCAAGTCGGCGTCCAGCTCGTCGAGATCGGCTGGCCCGGCGAAGCCCAGGTCTGGCATCTGGAGAGAGCGATTAACGAGAAGACCGCCGCGGTCATCTGGTTTGAAGGAGCGATGAGGACCCCCGGCGACATCCCCCTGGAAAAGGTGATCGATGTCGCCCACGCACACGGCGTGCCCGTCCTCGTGGACGCCGCCGCCCAGCTCCCGCCCGTCGAAAACCTGTGGAAGTTCACCCAGATGGGCGCCGACGCCGCCATCTTCAGCGGAGGCAAAGACCTGCGCGGCCCACAGTCCTCCGGCCTCGTGCTTGGCAAACAATGGCTCATTGACGCCTGCGCTCTAAACGGAAATCCCAACCACAGCATCGGCCGCCCCATGAAGGTCGGCAAAGAAGAGATGCTGGGCCTGCTCGCAGCCGTCGAACGCTACCTCGCGCTGGACCACGAAGCGCGCGCCTCGCAGATGGAAGAGATAGTAGAGGGATGGTGCACTGAGCTGAACCGGCTGGACGGTGTCACCGCGACGCGGTCATTTCCCAGCGAAGCCAACCAGCCCGCGCCCCGCGCCCAGGTCCGAATCGACCCCGCCGTTGTCGGGCGAAGCCGTCAAGAGATAAATCAGGGCCTGCAAAGTGGAAGCCCCGCGGTCTCGGTCGGCTACGGAATGGCCGACGAAACGCTTATGCTGAATCCAATGACCCTCGAAGACGGCGAGGAAGAAATCGTCCTGGCCCGCCTCGTGGAGGAGATACAGGGTTGAGCGATTGGAGACGTGTGCGCTTTGATCTTTGCCTTGGCATTAGAGTTGGCTAAAGACATTGGACCAACACAGATTTGAGTTTTTGAGCGAAATATATGACATTGACACAATAGCGCGAGGGAATGGAGTCCGTGCTCGACACTACCTGAATCGCCGATACGGGCGAGGACGTTGGCGCAAGTTAAAAGGCCGGGCAACGGTACAGTATGACGACGGCTCAGTGTGGTTGGCAGAGATACATTGGTTCGAGGCGCACGGTATCGGACAGAAAGACCACAAAGTCGCATATCACCTTGAGAGAATATTATGAGTTACGTTAAGTGCATCTCAAACCGGCCCTATCTGCAACCACCACATCAGCCTGAACAGGACGATCCGCTATATGGTCTGACGATAGGGAAGGTGTACAAAGCCATCTCCGATCCCGTCGCCGAAGAGCATGGAATGATTCGGATCATTGATGAAAGTTTCGGAGAAGCGGGAAGTGAAAACGGTTACCTCTATCCCGCCGAATACTTTGAACCTTTTCTGCCAAATGAAGAAACCAGTCGGAGTTCGCTCACGATCCATCTGGATGAATATGTCAAGGGGGTTCTCCATGCCGAGGCCATCGCGGCTGACAAGTCAGTCTCTGCACTAATGCGTGAATGGGTGGATGAGCGGTTGGATCTTCCTGAAGTGGGTTGAATGCAATTCAGCCCTAAGTGAGGGTTGACCTCTAACTGCGATACGGCGTCCAACTCCAGCGCGTACCGGAGATATTCCACCTCTTCCCAGCGTTTTGGAAGTCTACATTTTAGTTAACCCGCCAGCATTATTCTTTTCGGCACACTCTGACGCCTTCTCTGCCAATTTTGCAACTTGCAGATGCTTACCTGAAGATGTCTGGAAATGTAGCAGAATGCAGTAAACATCCGCCTACGTAGCTGCAGCCGGAAATCGATACGGCGGCTGAAGCCGTCAATTCTGCCTCGACCATCAGCATTGCATCCCTATCAAAGAAGAAGGCTTGTTTTAGGTAGCGTGTTCATCAGTGACTAGGCGCCTCTTATGACACAGGAACTTGGCGACCCAAAGAAGAGGGGACGATCCGATGACCCAACGGGCCGTGTCCAGGATCAGACTAGAGATCGTCTAAGCAAGTTCCTGGACGAAATGCATGCTCAAATGCCTGACGTGCCAGAAGAAGACGTCCAAGAAGCGATTGAAGAAGCAATTGCCGCCGTAAGAGACAGACCCATCGAGTAAAGGGTACATTCCAGGTGCCCCCGTACGCGACCCGATCTCTCTTCGCATAGTCTAAGGGTGGAATAACCCGAGCCAAAGGACCGAAATGGCTCTGTTGTTCAACATTTTTGTTCAACCTTTCAGCTAAGTTTGACGGCATCCCCGCAATGCAATTGGCAGGAATCGTGATAAGATTCCCTTCATTCCAACCCATCCCGACCCACGTTGCCGATCCACCCCAATAGGAGCGCCCAATGACCGCCACCGCCAATATCACCGACGTCGAACGCATCCTACTCGTCATCCCCATGGTTGACCGCGTGCGCCGCGAAATGGAACGCGCCAACATCCACCGCTGGTCCGAGTCCGAAGTCATCCGCGTCACACTTGACGACGGCACCATCGGCTACGGTGAAACCATCCAGAACTACACCTGGGGACGCGTCGAAGACACCGACCGCGTCATCGGCCTCTCACCTTTCGATTGCATGTGGGATGATTCACTCGGCGCCGGCCTCCAAATGGCCCTCTTCGACGCCGCTGGCAAACTCGCCGGTGTACCCGTGCACCGCCTCCTCGGCCACAAAGTGCGCGACTGGTGCCCGCTCTCCTTTTGGGACCACGACATGGGCCCCCTACACTACGAGCACGAGGCCAGAGTCGCCGTTGAGCTCGGCTTCACCTCCATCAAAATCAAGACCCGCCCCTGGCACGACGTCTACGAAACCGTCAAACGCATCAGCGACGCCACGCCCGACTGGTTCCACATCGACTGCGACTGGAACGACTTCCTGCTCGACGTTTCCACGGCCGTGCCCGTGCTCCGCGCGCTTGAAGCCGAATTCCCCAAAATCTCGATCTGGGAAGGGCCCATCAACGCCCGCGACGTTGCCGGCAACCGACTCCTGCGCGAAAAAGTCCGCACGCCCATCGCCCACCACTACGGCAGCGTGGACGGCTCCGTCGCAATCCAGGAGGGATACTGCGATGGCTTCGTCGTCGCCGGCGGCGTCACCAAAGTTCTGCACGCCGGCGTTTCCGCCGCCGCCGCCAACATGCCCTTCTTCCTCCAGATGGTCGGCACCGGCATCACCACAGCAATGTCTCTCCACCTCGGCGCCGTCCTGAGCCATGCCCAGTGGCCCGGCATCAACTGCCACGAGCTCTATCAGCACAACCTGCTCGACCAGCGCATACCCATCGTCGGCGGCTACGCCCAAACGCCCGAATCACCCGGCCTCGGCATTACCCTCGACGAAAACGCGCTCGATACCTATCGCGTCGACAAGGCCGATTTCAGCTTGCCCCGCCGCCTGGTTCGCTACAGCCGCCCTAATGGCGTCCGCGTCTACTTCGCAGACTCCAGCTGGAGCCAGCGCTCCGACATGTGGGACTACTGGCGCACCGCCAATCAGCCCGTCTACGAGCGCGGCGTCGAAACAGCCTACCTGGACGACGACGGCAGCGGCGAATTCGAAGACCTGTACACGCGCGCCAAAGGGGGCCCCGTGCTGACGCTCGCCACCTGAAACAGTCGAACGACTTACTTTCCACCTTACAACCTTATGACCGCGCGGCAGTCCGCCGTCCGCGAAACAAACAACAGGAGCAAAACGTGTCTTATTTGGCAAAACTTAAGGAAATGGGCTACGAACTGGAGAAGATCGACCTCGACGGCGGCCGCCTTATGGCCGCAGTCCGCTCCGGCGACCATGTCTACGTCTCCGGCCAGGTCTCCCGGTGGGGCGATGAAGAGATAATCGGCAAGGTCGGGCAGGACCTGACCACCGAAGAGGGCTACCGCGCCGCACAGCTCTGCGCGCTCAACATCCTCCAGGCCGTCCACACCATCGCCGGCCTCGACAACGTCCGCCAGGTCGTCAAGGTCTTCGGCATGGTCAACGTAGGGCCCGACTTTAACGACACACCATCCGTGATCCACGGCTGCAGCGAACTCTTCATCGAGCTCTTCGGCGACGCCGGCCGCCACGCCCGCAGCGCCATCGGCCTCACCGTGCCCGCCAACTGGGCCGTCGAAATCGAAGCCATCATCGCCGTCGACTAAGTCTGCTACCTAGTCCACTATAATAATGACAGTCTTCCGGCATTAGAGGGACGGTGGCAATTCAAGAGTTGCAAGTCTGAGATCCGCTTAACTGAAGGGTTCAATCTACTATGAGGCAAAAAGGGATCCCCAGGGATCCCTTTATTGTTCAAGGAAAAATGGACTTTCCCAAACTAAACATGGACTATGCTTTTACTCCCGTCTAAGCGTCTAGCATTTTGAATGCCCAATTCCACATCGTGGGCCCATTTTCCTCCAAGGTTGACTTAATGTCTCTCACATATGAAGTGTGCTCAGTAGAAAACATGTAGAGCTCTGACTTTGCCCGTGTCATTGCTACATAATGTATCGAAGCGTTTTCCCTTTTATTTCGTATCGACCACGGATAGAGTTCTAATCCTACAAGATACACTACTTCAATCTCCAGCCCCTTGGCAGAAAATATTGTCGAGACCGTCAGGCTCAGGCACTGGCGGCCGGTAGCCCAGAGAGCTGTGCGGTCTGACCCGGCTGTAAGTCCGCCTGTACCGCTCCGTCAGCACACGCACCTCCAGAAACGTATAGGAGAGCGCCCTGGCCGTCGCTTCGACATTACCTCAAACCCTGCTGCTCTCCCGCATCAAAATAAAGTGATATTTCCTAGATTAGCATAAGTCATTCTATTTGGAATGAGACAACCATTTTCGGCCCGGTCAGGCCATGCCACAGCACCTCGAGAACGGTAAAGGACCTCTCAGTGGGTCCAATTCGACCAATCTCCCGCCGCTCTCCGTGATAACAGGTAAATTTCAACCTCTTTTCCGGGAATGTGGGGCCGACTCTCTGGCGTTTCACAGCGCATTTTCGCTTAGAGTCGCTCTCAGGCCCTTGATTTTGCCCGTTAGAGACCTTCTGCAACCGCGTTCAGTCCGATTCGGTGTCAGCGCCGCCGCGGAGGGGGAAAGAACCCATGAGCCGCCCAGTATCGCAACCGCGGTGCCGCAGTCCGTGCGCTCAGATACTCTTGCCGCAAGCTCAATAGTGCTGAAAGTTCCTCCGGCGAGCGCTTGTGAACCCGCCGGGACTGCCTATCCCGGCAATCATCCCTATCAACGCAAATCGCCTTTATGTGGGCAACTTTCCTCCCCCGCTTATCGTAAACTTGCGGATTGACCTTCACTTCGTCTGGGCCACCCTCATAGTGGCACATACGGCACCTGTTGATTTCGCCTTTCATGCTTGCCATCTCCCTGTTCGTTGTGGACTGGCAGACTGCCATCCGCCTATATTATAGCATACTTAAATGAGGGGTGTGCATAAGTGTCACTGGAAAGCAGTAGCGATGTCAGAGATGTTACGGTGGGGCAAGCCCCAGGGCAATCGCGAACCTTAAGGAGGGTTGACAAAATGAGAAAGGGATTTGTTCTCACGTAAAAACCTTAGCAGAAGGGAAGACGTGGTGAATGAATCTTGGGAGGCGTTCGACAATCACATTAGGGAATTAGAGGATCCGCGCGCAACGGTCAATCGGCACCATCAGATGCTGGACATGCTGGTGATAACGATATGTACAATCCTGTGAAGTGCGGATGACTGGGAAGCGGTTGCGGAATTGGGTCGGGCAAAGAAGGAATGGTTGGCCAGGTTTCTGCCGTTACCGAGCGGGATTACGTCGCATGATACCTTTGTGTGTCGCCGCCGTTTCTTGACCATCGTTCTGCCCCTCCACAGGCTAGGTGAATTGCTCCACCATACACCATAGCTCGTGGTCCAGTTTTTGGGGCCAAGCTCATAATGTCACTCGCGATGGATCTACAAACGTCGAGGGCAGGTCATTGGCGTCTCGGATGTTGTCAAGAGTCCAATCCTTTATCTCATATAATATGATTCCAAGTTCGGGTATGTATGCAATGATATCGGCTCATGTGGCTGCCGCAGCTGTTGGCTGAAACCAAAGTAAAACAGAATCATCTAGTCCGTCTCGCAGGGTCCGAAGCGCCCTCTCTTAACCGGACGTTATTCTGTCATCACTAAAGGCGGACGCCGGGATGACTATCGCCATTTCTTTCTCCTCCACGTTATGAGGAAAGAAGGTTGTAAAAAACCAACGTAAGGGATTCCGATCAGCAAGACAGAAAATCCCGCTGAACGCAGCGGGATTTTCTCTTCCTGTACCCCGTAGGGGAGTCGAACCCCTGTCTCCACCTTGAGAGGGTGGTGTCCTGGGCCTCTAGACGAACGGGGCAGAACTTCTGCCAAGCCGTGACAGCAGACAGTATAGGAGAAAAGCGTTACGAAGTCAAAACCACTTCGCCAACAGATTTGATCCTCCCGCCCGCACCTTCTATAATGACGGCAACTCCGCGCGTCCACCCGGACAGTTCGGAATTCGATTCGCCAAGCCCTTGCGCCACCCGGCGCCGCTTGGCAATGAGCGGGTTCAAATCCCGCCCGGCCGCAAGCGTGACCGCCCAACCGGGACCGCGCCGCCGGTCGGCAGATGAGAAGGAACTGAATATGATATCCAACCCCAGGCAGATTACCCGCGCCCTCGACCGCGTCCTTCACAAAGTGACCCAGCCAGCCCGCTACACCGGGGGCGAGCAAAACAGCATCCCCAAAGACTGGGACGACCCCGCCATCCGCAGCAAAGTAGCTCTCGCCTTCCCCGACATCTACGAGCTCGGCGGCTCCAACCTCGGGCTCATGGTCCTGTACGACCTGATCAACAAGCGAGACGACCTCCTGGCTGAACGCGTCTACTGCCCGTGGAGCGACTTTGAAACGGTCATGCGCCGCGACGGCATCCCTCTCTTCGGCCTGGAGACGCGCCATCCGGTCAGCAAGTTCGACATCATTGCCTTCTCGCTCCCCTACGAGCAGCTCTATACCAATGTCCTCACCATGCTCGACCTGGCAGGGCTTCCCCTGCGCGCCGCCGACCGCGACAGCTCCCACCCGCTCGTAATCGCCGGCGGCTCCGGCTGCTACAACCCGGAGCCGATGAGCGCCTTCTTCGACGCCATGGTCATCGGCGAAGGGGAAGAGGTGATCTTCGAGATCATTGATGTATACGAGCAATGGAAAAATGACCGCGACGGCAGCGCAGACCTGCCAGCGCGGGATCGCAGCAATCTCTGGACCATGCTCGCCCAGATCCCCGGCGTCTATGTGCCCGCGCTTTACGCGGCCAGCTACGCCGCCGACGGCACAATCGCCGCCATCCGCCCCACGCACCCCGACGCCCCCGCCACCGTGATGAAGCGGGTCGTGACCGTCATGCCGCCTCCGGTCACCAAATTCATCGTCCCCTTCATCAACGTCGTCCACAACCGCGCCGCCATCGAAATCATGCGCGGCTGCACCCGCGGTTGCCGCTTCTGCCAGGCCGGCATGATCTTCCGCCCCGTTCGCGAACGGCCGCTGGAAGAGGTCCTGCAGGCGGTTGACGAGATGATCGCCAACTGCGGCTTCGAAGAGGTCAGCTTCCTCAGCCTCAGCAGCAGCGACTATACCTATGTCGAAGAGCTGGTGCGCCGCACCATGGAACGCCACGGCGCACGCAGACTGTCCGTCGGCCTGCCCAGCCTGCGTATCGAGAGCTTCAGCGTCGACCTCATGGACCTGCTGGAAAAGGGGCGCCGCCGTTCCGGCTTCACCTTCGCGCCCGAAGCCGCCACCGACCGCCTGCGCGACATCATCAATAAACCGATCCCCGACGATGACCTGCTGCAAACTGCCGAAGAGGTCTACAGCCGCGGCTGGAAAACGATCAAGATGTACTTCATGATCGGCCATCCCACCCAGACACTCGCAGACGTTCAGGCCATCGCCGATCTCTCCAAGAAGGTGCTGGCTGTCGGGCGTCGCGTCCTGGGCAACAAGGCCAACGTGCGCATCGGCGTCAGCACGCTCGTGCCCAAGCCCCACACTCCCTTTCAGTGGGTGCCGATGGAAGAAGAGTCGACCATCCGCCAGCAAATCCGCCTGTTGCAGCAGGAGCTGAAAGATCCCGCGATTCACTTTACATGGAACGACCCGGCCGAAACCCTCGTCGAAGCCTTTCTCACGCGCGGCGACCGCAGGCTCGGCGATGTCATCCAGCGCGCCTGGGAGCTCGGCGCAAAGCTCGACGCCTGGGGCGAGCACTTCCGCTTCGACCTCTGGCAGAGGGCCTTTGACGACTGCAATCTGGAGATGGACTGGTTCGCCCGCCGTCAACGCCCCCTGGACGAAATCCTGCCATGGGAGCATATCTCTGCAGGGCTGAATAAAGAGTTTCTGGCGCAGGAATACCTGCACACTTACGCCGGCGGCGTCGTTGACGACTGCCGTGAACACTGCTTCTCCTGCGGTATTCTGGGTTACTTCAAAGAACAGCGCCGCGACACGCCCGATGACGCCTGGCGCTGTCCGCCCCTCGGCAAGGACAAGACCCGCCAGCCCGTCGACGTCGTTCCCGTCCCGCTCTACTTTAACGAGGAAATGAAAGAGTCCGGCGTCTCTCTCCCTGCCGGCGCAGGCGTGGACCCCGGACAGCTTCTCCAACTGGAGCAGGCCGAAGGACAGTTCGCGGAGCGGGTCCCCCAGCGCCGCCACGGCACCGTCAGCCAGCGCATCGCAGAGGCGGCGGCGCAATGACGCGCACGACCACCCAGCCTCCCCAGCCGCAAGATGCCACCGAGGCGCCTGTTCGCCAGCGCGTCCGCTTCACCTACGAAAAGGGCGAGGCCATCAAGTTCATCAGCCACCAGGATGAGTCCCGCCTCTGGGAGAGGACCCTGCGACGCGCCAACCTGCCGCTGCTCTACAAGCGCGGCTTCAACCCGCAACCCCACATCCAGTTCGCCGCGCCGCTCGGCCTCGGCATGACCGGCGTCCGCGAACTGTTGGACGCGGCGTTCAGCCCGCCAGTCCCGCTCGATGAACTCGCAATGAGGATTCGCGAAAAGCTGCCCCCCGGCGTACGCCTGCTCCACGCATCCGAAGTGCCTTTCAAATCGGTGTCGCCCCAATCCCTGACAATCGGCGCCGACTATACAATTCTGATCTATGCCGAACCTGAAGAGGTGTCTGAGCAGGCGCTGCAGGCAAAAATCGAGGCATTTCTGGAGGGAGACGCGGCCTGGCGCGAAAGGGAACGGCACGGCCAGCGCTACCGCTACAACCTGCGCCCACTGGTGCTGGAGCTTCGTTACGACCGTTTCGACGCCGACGCGGCCGAACACCGCATTGCGCTGCGCGTCCAAGTGCGTCCTGGCGCAACCGGCCGTCCTGACGAGCTTGTCGCCGCTCTCGGCTTCGATGACTACGCCCGCACGCTCCGCCGCGAACGCATCTACTTCGCCGACAGCGAGGCGGACCAGGCCGTCTTCGCCTCCTACCCCGTCATCTCCCAGGACGAAATTTCACCCGAAAGACCCAAACCCCGCCGCAAAGGACGCAAACGCCGGCGTCGGTCCGGCGCCCAGCCCCAAGCAGACAAGCAGAACAACCAGCCCTTCGCCGAAAAAGCCGCCGACGAGTTCGATTAGACGCCTCGAGAGAGTTGTCAGGGCAGAGCTACGCCGAGGTAAGCGAGATCAGAACAGAGGCACATCCAGCCACTTGCCGCCCTGCATCGCCGACTCGTGCGCGATGATGCCGGGAATCGTGAAGTCCAGCGCCCGCACCACATCGACGGGCGGCTTCGTGTTATTTTCTATCGCGTCAATAAAGTCCCGCACCATGTAGTACTCCGACGTGCCGTGCCCGCCCTGACGCGCCTCCTCCGGCGCATTCGGGTCCACCGTCGGGCACGCAATCTGCCGCGCGCCCTCATCTGCCGACGCCTCTTCCTCACTGTAGAACAGACCCGTCGTGCCGCCCCATCCGCCCTGACGGCCGTTCTCTACAAAGCCCTTCTCGCCATATAGCGTGTAAAAGATCATGTCCGGATGCCGCGGCGCCACCTGGCTGCGCAGGATCTTGACCGTTGACCCCTTCTCCGTCTGGAACAGCCCCACTTCCATATCCAGGTATCCCAGACCTTCATCGGGGTAGATGTTCTTCCCCGAATGCACACCGGTCGCCTTGACGATGCGGTCCTCCATCAAGGTAAGAATCGGACCCAGACAGTGCGCGCAATACCAGATCGGCGCGCGCGTATAGCGCCATCGGCGCTCGCCCGTCTCAGGGTTTCGGAGCAGCGGTACGATCTCGTGAATGTACTCGCCTTCCGCATGGAAAATCTTGCCCAGCTTCCCCTGCTTGATCCAGTCCCGCCACTCCCGAATATAGTGAAAGTAGCAGTAGTTCTCACCCATCATGTAAACGCGGCCCGTCTTCCGCACCGTCTCCACCAGCCGCGCGCAATCCTCCACCGTGTACGCCGCCGTCTGTTCGCACAAGACGTGCTTGCCGCTCTCCATCGCCGCTATCGAATGCGCCGCGTGATACTCGATCGGCGTCGCCACCACCACAATATCCAGCGGCGCGTTCACGAAATCCTCGAATTGCGTGAACATCCTCTCGTCCGGCAGCGAGAACGCCGCGCCCGTGTCGGCCAGTGTCTCCTCGTCTATATCGCAAAGCGCGGCAACCTCCACCCGCGGATGCCCGGCCAGGCTCCGCATCAAACCGCCGCCTCGGTGCAACCCGACAAATCCCGTCCTTAGCTTACTCATACCGTACGCTGCTCCTTCATCACGTTGCCTGCCGCCGTCTCCAGCGGCCTGATCTCCCGTTACTCAGCATGATGTTTGTCCCACAACTCTTCAGTCAGTTCTACCGCGGTCTCCACAATGCGCTCAACGCCCTCCATCGAGACGCGATTCGGCCCGACCAATGTCTCATAGCCCTGCTGGGCGAAAGCCTCCCTGGTCGGCTGATACATGATCAGATCATTCGTCAACTCGGAAACGACCGTATGCGGAAATGGGGAGCGCCGTTTGATCGTGAGCCCATGTTCCACGAACAACTCCCCCGGATTGGACGCGATTGCAAACGGGCCGATGCGGGCCGCGCCCACCACTACGGTCAACTGCTCCGGCATCGCCGCCACCCAATCGGCCTGCCTGTCAAAGACATCGGCCCGCCCCCCTGCTCCGCCCCAGTTTAGCCGGCCAATTGCCTCAGGCGGCTGGTCAGCCGGGTTCCGCCGCGGCACCCCGATCTCGCGCCGCACTGCGCCCACTCTGATCGGCCCTTCCACCGGAATGGCCCGTCGCGCGGCGTCCACTGCCTGCTCCGCAAAATATGCCGCGCTCTCTCGCCAGCGGGCGCCCCCCATCGTCACATTTATGTCCGCGCACGCCCCCGGCGTATAGACACAGATCACTTGCGGCCCATAGGTTTCCCGCATCTGCTCAGCCACCACGCAGGGATAGTCCGCCGACCAGGTCGTGCCGCCCTTGGAGTTGGTATGCAGCGAGAAATTGTAGAAGATGCCCAGCGTCGATCCATCCAGCCTGTCAAAGCGGATCACCCATAGTTCGGGATCGACCGGGCCGGCAGTACCCAACACCTGGGGAACAAGCTCCAGGTCATTCAACGCTTCCGGCATCCACGTGTTGAGCGCCTTGCCGTCCGGGCAAATCACGCGACGGTTGTGCAGACCGTGATGCACCAGCGACCTGCCGATATGCATCGTAGCCGGTTCCACCCGACCGGCCGCCTGCTCAACGCTTGCTGCAATGCGGTCCGGCAGCGATGATAGATATTCGGCGTCGGTCACTTGAAATGAGTAAAGGCCCTCCGCGGTGTAAGGACCGCTGTGCGTGTGGCTGCTCGCTATCAGAATCGCATCGCGGCCGATGCCGCTGCGGCCGGCCGATTCCGCGATGATCTCATCCGACAGCGCCTTGGGCAGCCCAATCAGGTCGACGCCCACGACTGCGATCCTTGCGCCCCCGCACTCGACCACCATCGCATGGGACTGCAGCGGGTCGCTCATCCCATCATTCTCGCGCGGATCCAGGCCGCCGCACATGTAAAGACCGACCGGCGGCGTAATATCCGTCTCACCAAAACCCACCCGAAGCTGGGAATCGTCCACGTAGAACCCTCCTCTATGCGCCGACCTGTGTCACCGCCCATCTGGCAGCGCGCCTAACGATTGGTCGCTTCGTCCTCATAGTAAACCCAGCGACCGGCCAAGCGGAACTGAATCAACGTGAGAATCACCAGCAGCAGAAACAACAGCCAGGCAAGGGCGCTTGCATACCCCATGCGAAAATAGAAAAAGCCCTGATTATAGATAAAGACAACCCAGAAGAGCAGTGAATCCATCGGGCCGGAGGCAGCCTGCCCGTAATTCGTGCCGCCCAACAGGAACACCGGTGTGAAAATCTGGAAACTGCCGATGATTCCCATGATGAGAACAAATAGGATGGTGGGCGAAATCATGGGGACCGTGATCTTCCAGAAGCTGCGCAGAGCCCCCGCCCCGTCTATCGCGGCGGCCTCATAGAGAGTCTCCGGAATCCCTTGCAGCCCCGCCAGATAAATGATCATCCCCCCGCCAATGCCCCACAGGCTCCAGAGAACCAGCGAGGGCTTTGACCAGTCGGGGCTTGTGAGCCAGTTAGGGCCGACAATGCCAAATACCTGGTAGAGAGTCTCGTTCAACAATCCGAATCGGTCATGCAGGATGAAAATGAAAAGGGAAACGGAGGCAACAATCGGCACGATGGACGGCATGAAAAAGACGGTGCGAAAGACCGTAATCCCGCGCGCCTTCTGGTTTAACAGAATGGCCAACAACAGGCCAAGAATCACCTGCGGCGCCACCGCCGCCATCACATACCAGACCGTATTGTACACGGCAACCCAAAAACGATCATCGCCAACCAGGATGCGTTGGTAGTTCTGTAGGCCCAGCCACTGCGGAGGCAACAGGCTGTCGTATTCGGTCAAGCTGTAATAAAAGCCGGCGGCAAACGGTCCCAGGATAAAGATGATCAGGCCCAAAAACCAGGGCATGATGAAAACAATGCCGTCAAATGCCTCCCTGCGGCGAAGTGGACTTGCCCAAACACTGCGCGGCCTGGATTTGAGAGACTCTGTCGCCCCGCCGTCCGATATGGAAATAGATTCCTGACTCACTGCTTTGCCTCTTCGCTGAACAGCCAGCTATGTACCCGCCCTCCGAGATACTTCCTGATTCACCGTATCCTCCAATCGGAGGCTTACCCCTTGATTCCAGTCATGACGACACCCCGAATAAAGTACTGCTGAAAGAAAAAGAAGACCAGCAGCACCGGCAGCGTCATCAACAACGCCATCGCCATCATTTCCTGATATCGGACCTCAGTACGCTGGATAAACTGCCGCAAACCCAGCGCCAGCGTGAACTTTTCCGGGCTGCTCAGGTAGATTAGCGGGCCGAGGAAATCATTCCAATGCTGCATAAAGCCGAATATCGCCACTGTCGAAAGTGCCGGTTTGGACAGCGGCAGCAATATCTGGAAGTAAATCCGATAGTTCGATGCCCCGTCTATCGTCGCCTGCTCAAACATCTCCGTCGGCAAAGTCTTAAAAAACTGCCGCAAAAGAAAGATGAAGAAGGCGCCGCCCCCGAAGTAAGAAGGAACGATCAGCGGCTTGAAGGAGTTTAACCACCCAAGGTACTTGAAAAGAATGAAGGTAGGGATCATCGTGACGACAAAAGGCAACATCAGGGTCGCCAGCAAAACGGCAAACAGGAACTCGCGACCCGGAAAGCGCAGTCGGGCAAACCCGAATGCGGCCATGGAGGCCGTCAGAAGTTGACCTACTGTTGCCAGCACCGTAATCAATGTCGTATTGAAGAAATAAAGGCCGAAGTTGCCGCTCGTCCAGGCAACAAAAAAGTTTTGCCAGACGAATGGATACGGTATCCATACAGGCGGCCACATCCCCACCTGCTCATTGCTCTTCAGCGAAGTGGAGAGCAGCCACACCAGCGGCATGGCAAACAGGAATCCCAAACCAAGAAGCAGAAGGTAGACCAACGCGGCTTGGGCAACCTTGCGGCTTTTCCCTTCAAACCGACCCAAATAAATGTTTAGCATAGCTCACATAGTCAACAACCGGTTCCCCGATGAGGGAATGATGCCTCCTTCCATGCCCAAAGTGTGAAGTACATTGATCAGGGGGCCGGGAATCGGAGCACACCAATCCCCGGCCCAGGTACATTTGCGTAAACTCCCGCTCTCGATCAGGAGGGCACCGGGAATTCGTTGTGCCGGTCCAGCACGGCCTGAATCTTCTCTTCCGCGATCTGCAGTTCGGACGCAATGTCGTTCCCGCCAATCAGAATGTTGTCAAACATATTGGCCAGATCGCCCAATGTTTCCAGAATGCCCACAAAGATCGGAATCCACCGCACCGTGTTGGCCGTCGCCGCGAAGACTTCGCGCCGCTCGTCGAATGCGGCCCACTGCTCCCCTACGTCCGAGCGCGCCGGCAACAGGTGGAACCGGTTGGCATGGTCGACATAGAACTCCTCGCTCATCACGAAGTCGACGAAGGCCCAGGCTTCGTCGTGCTGTCCGCCCTCCTTGAACAGGAACCAGCCTCCTCCGCCATCGTAGTTTGCGTGAATGTCGTACCCTTCGAAGACCGGCCCCGGGATCATCCCGAAATCGAGATCGGGCGAATAGCGGTCATAGTTGCGAAGCACCCATTGGCCGTGCATCGCCAAACCAACCTTCCCCGCCGAAAATGCGTCAATGCCCTCGGCCAGGCTTAGACCTCGGGTAAAGGCCCCGGCCGCTTCGTACCCTCCCTGATCGTCCATCAACTGCTTGAGGAAGGTCATCGCCTCCTCACCCCTGTCCGTAATCGTCACTTGGGTCAAATCCTCATTGACCATGTCGCTGTCCAGACACCAGATCAGAGTCAAAAACATGAGATGGACAGGCGGATTGCCGAATGTAGGCGTAAAACCGACCACGTCCAGGCGGCCCGCGTCATCAAATTCAGTTATCTCAATCGCCATCTGGTGCAATGCGTCCCAAGTCAGCGGCGGCGAGTCCGGGTCCAGACCCGCCTCGGCCATGACCGTCCGATTGTAGAGCAAGGCGCGCGTGTCTGTCGTGTAGGGAACGATCCACTTCTTGCCCCAGAGAATCGAATCTTTCTGGAGCCGCTCCCAGATGTCGTCCCATGCGAAGTGCTGGGCTCCCTCTATGTAGTCGTCCAGCACGACCAAGGCATCGCGCACAGCCAGGTCCGCGCTCTGCCACCGGCCCAGATATGAGACCGGGGGCGGTGTGCCGGCTGCCAGGGCGGCCATGGTCTTTGTATTCTGATCATATTCACCGAGGTTCCAGACCGCCGTGATGCCCTGTCCCGATTCGTTGAACTTGTCCTGCATGTTCAAGGCCCGGTCTTCAGACGGATGCCAAAAAATGAATTCAACCATCTCGGCGGCCGGCGCCCCCGACTCCTCTTCGGCAGGCGCCGTCGTTGGCGCTGCGCAGGCCGCAAGCGCAACGCCCGCCGCGCCCATACCGGCAGTCTGCAAGAACCTGCGTCGACTAAGACTTTGCTGTGTTCCCATGTTGACCCTCCATGCAAGGTGAAAACTCTCGGCTTTCAGAACAAAACGAAAAACGGTCCGTAGCATACGAGAGTTAATTTAATGTCATTTTATCCACATCTGATACAGGCGCAAGTGGCAAAAACGCAATAATATTAAAAGGATTCAGGCGAATGCCAAGCCACAACCCCTTCTAAATTCTCAAGGCCTTTGCAAAAAGTCCTCTCGCACCTACCCACTATCTAATGTCGTTGCGGTCCTTCCCCAACCCCCACCCATCAACCTTTTTGCCTTGCCCTGTGTCGGCGCCCCCTCCGCGCCCCGCCCTCCGCGTGAGCCGCCGCACGCAAATGCAATCGAACGCCTCTAGCCGCCGGTTCTCTTTGCCACCGGGCGGGGCAGTGCCTGGACCGGGTGGCCTTGCCCCGCTCCCCGACGGCTGAAGTCTGTACCAGGCCGGGGGACATCCCCGCCCCTCACCCCCCACCAACTCACCACTCCCTCAATCCTCGCCAGCTTGCCAACTAACCTCCGACCACTGCAGTCCATTGGAACCCCAAGGTGTTCCTCTCTTCGCCCCTGCGGATATCACAGGAAGCCCGTACACCGGAAATGGCCTGCCAGCTGCGGAAATTGGCCGAGTTGGAGCCGCCATAAGAGAATCCACACGCTCGGGAAGCCAAATGCCCGTTTCAAAATTTACCTCTGCCTACCGGCCAATCCGTACACTATCCGCCCGTAAACGGACCGAAACGAATCCGGGAACCCATCGCCCCTGATGGTAAACTGAATCGGAAACGGATCCTGCGCCATGCTTTGCCCATGAACCAAACCCATCTGCTCCGCGCCGCAGCACTCATTTTCTTGCCCTTCTTGCTTCTGCCTGGCGCATTCTGGCTGGCAGCCAACGCCCCCGGACCAGTTCCCGCCAGCGGCTGGCAGGCGGGCGTGATCTGGGCGCTGCGAGCAATCTACTTCGTCGGGGCCATAATCGGGTGGCGCGCCGGGCGTCCGCACTGGTTTTACCCATGGTTGGGATTCGCCGTCTACGCGGCGGTGGCCATCCTGCTGCAAATCACCTTCCTTATCACGGGTTGGGGCGACGGCCCCCTCATGATTCTCCTGGGCCTCATTCTCCTTCCTACGGCATTCGCACCCTACTTCGCGGCCGCGCTTTGGCTGGGCTGGCGCCGCCCGCAGCGGCAACTTGCAGCCTACACCGTCTTTCCCCATGCCGGCCTGACCATACCGCTCTTTATTCTCGTGACCGGAGGGCAATCTCCCGGAGATCTGTCTGGCGTCTTTCTATCAGCCGTGGCAGGCGCTGCAATCGCAACTCTGTACTGGTACCCTCTGTCCAGGTTCGCGCAGGGGGAAACCAACTGGATTCGGACTGCTGTGCTCTATGGAGGTGTGATCCCGACCCACACACTCTTCTTCATCGGTCTGGGTTATCTGGATGACGTTGGAAGAGTCCGAGACTTTCTGGTAATGTTGACCGCGCTGGTCAGCCTCGGATGGATAATCCTGAGCGGGCCGCTCCTGCTGCCCCCACTTGTCCAATGGCTGGTCCGTGCGCTCAAAGCAAAAAGGGAAATTGGCCATCTAGGCAAAAAGGTCGAACAGGTCCTGCCGGCCTTGACCAGCGCAGTCACAAGGTTCAAAGACTATTCTGACCCGACTGATTCCGAAAAAGCAGGTGACTATCCCCCAAAAAGTGAGGAAAACATGAGCGAAGAAACAGTTGCGACGGCCGTAACCGACACGCGCCAAACCGCCGGCCCCACCCTGGACCGCCTCTATAAGCTGTCAATCACGATCCTGGCGGCGCTGGCCGTCATTCTGGTCGCTCTCTACGTGGGTCGCGCCGCTGTCTACAAGATTCACGAATTCGAGCGCGGCCTCCACCTGCGCGGCGGCCGCTTCCTCGGCGTGCAAATGCCCGGCTGGCACATCCAGGTCCCTCTGGTCGATACAGTCATCATCGTCAAAGTCAACGAACGACTCGGCTACGTCGAACGCATCGCCGCCATGACCTCCGACAATGTGACGATGGACGTATCGCTCCAATTCACCTATCGCGTAACTGATCCGCAGCGCTTTGCCCTCGCCGTTGACGACCCGGAACGCATCGTCTTCGAATTCGTGCAGGGACGGCTGCGCGACGTGATCAATACCAAGCCCATGACCGGCGTCATAAACCAGCGCACCGAGATGAACCTTGAGATCATGCAGGAGTTGGAGGAGAAAGAGGATCAGTACGGTGTCGAGTTCATAACCGTCCAGATTCAGAGCGCGTCACCGCCCACCGAGGTGCTGTCCGCTATCAAGGACCGCATGGTGGCCGTGCAACGCCAGGAACAGGCCGAAGCCGAAGCGGCGCAGCAGCGCACCGTCGCCGACGCACAGTTCTACGCCGCCCAAAAGGAGGCCGAAGCCCACGCCTACCGCATCACCACCACCGCCGCAGCCGAAGCCGAACAAATCCAGCTCACGACCGAGGCACAGCAACTCGCGGTCCGCGCCATTCTTAGCGAACTGGAAGGCAAGGGCGCGCTCGCCGAAAAGTACATCGACTATCTCATCGCCGTCGAACTGAAGGAGAACAGCAAGTGGATCCTGGGAGCCGGCGCTGAGCCGATCCTCGAGCTGCGGCCCTCCGTAGAGGAGTAGACCATGCGAAAGCTACTCCTTCTGGCAGGCGCCGTGACTGTCCTGGCGGCCCTGGCGCAAACCGCTCAACCGGCCCTGACGGTCTCCAAGCGCCACAGCGACCTTGTCGCCAAACGCATCTACGCCTACCGCGACTGGCAAAGTACAGGGATTCGGATCGATTACGGAGACCGAGTCAGAATCGCCGCAACCGGGCAATGGCTCTACACGCCCGATGAGTTTCACGGGCCTGCCGGACATCCCAGATTCCCCGCCGCCAGTTTCTACCCAATTTCCAGCGGGGCCGGCGGCGCGCTCATTGGCCGCATCGGCGAAAGCGGAGCGCGCTTCATCGTCGGCCAAGCCGTGAACATGCAAGCAGGCGAGCACGGCATCCTCTACCTGCGCATCAACGACGACATCCTCAGCGACAACGACGGCTGGGTAGCCGTCCGCATCGATGTAATCGAAACCGAAGACTCCCTCCCCTGAGAACAAGCATTCCCCAAAAGAAAAAAAAGGAGTGAGAAGCTCTCTCACTCCTCACTCCTCACTCCTCACTCCTCACCCCAGCTTTTTCACTCCTCATCATCCCCATAGCTATGCCCAGCCATGATTGCCCGAACCTCCGCAGCGCTCGAAGCCTTCTGCATCAGCCCGATTCGGTCAGCTTCATTCGCCAGCAGCTGCTTGACGTTGCGCAGGACCTCCTCCATCCTGTCTGCCGGGAACTTGCACGCGCCGTTCTCATCCATATGCACGATCTCGCCCGGCGCTACATCCATGCCTTTGACATGCACCGGCACATTCACCGCATGTACCGCCATGTCCCCGTGCCCGGGCGTAACGCCGCTCAGCAGATACTGGAAGCCCATCGGCCGGATCTCGTCGATGTCCCTCGACGGACCGTTCGAAATGCAGCCCACGCAGCCTACCGCCTGCATCGCCGCCGTCATGTTGCCCCCGGCCAGCCCCACCTTCCCGGCAATCTCAGGCGGAAACTTCTGTTCCAACACAAGAATCGTCGGCTTGGGAGACGAGTCCAGCGCCTCCAGTACGTCCATGAATGAGAGCCGCGAAAAATTCGGGTCAGGCAGCCCATAGACGCACGTCACCGCGTAGCCGGTCAGCGCGCCCATTTCAGGATACATGCAGCGAATCGTCTCATCCGTATACCAGTTTTCCGTCCACGGGTTGTAAAGGCCCAGACAGAGCGGATCTTCAGGGTATGTGGCAACGACATTGGTGATCGACGGCGTATCGATTGTCTTCAGCTCTTCCAGGATCGCTTCGGGATTCATTCTGGCTTCCTTGTGGTCTAGGTCTCGGCTTTGGCGCGACATGCTGCCGCTAGGAATGATATGTCTGTATGAACTCGCAGATCCGTTCCATCGCCGGCTTCAAGACGTCCATATCCGGCGCGTAACAGATACGAATCGATCCTTCGCCTCCGTTGCCAAAAGCACTGCCCGGGGCAACGGCTACATGCCTCTCCTGCAATAGCTCAAGAGAGAATTGGAACGAGTCTTCAACGCCTTCGAGCTGCGGGAACAGATAGAAGGCCCCCTCCGGCTCCGGCAGGTTGACACCGGGTACAGTTCTCAACATCCCGGCGCAGAAGTCCCGCCGTTCCTGAAACTCCTCCACCATCGCCGCGATGTCGTCTTCGCCGTGGGCGATGGCAGCCTCGCCGCCCCGCTGGATCATCGTCGGCGCGTGCGAAACGATGAACTCGTTCAGCTGCGCCGCTTTCCTCACGAAGTCCGCCCGGCTCACCATCCATCCAAGCCGCCAGCCGGTCATGCAGTAGGTCTTCGAAAAGGAGTTGACGACGATGACTGCGTCTTCACGCGAACACAGCTTAAGAATCGACGGCGCGATCTGCCCGGAACCTGCCTGACCCTGCACGCTCTCAACAGCGCCCTGACCGCCGTAGTATATCCGCTCGTAGACCTCGTCAGTCAGCAGCCACAACCCGTTCTGGCGCGTGAAATCCAGCAACATCTGCTGTTCAGAAACCGTCGCCGTCCAGCCAAGCGGATTGGAGGGCGAAGCGTACAAAAGCATGCGCGTACGCGGCGACAGCGCGCGTTCCATGGCCTCCACGTCCGGCGTAAACCGCTGCCCCACACGAGCCATCGGCACCTCAATCGCCCGTCCGCCGAACATCTCTACCATGGCCGACCCGTTCGGCCAGTTCGGGCTCAGCACCAGAACCTCATCACCCGGATCGATCACACACTTGATCGCCAGGTTGAGCGCCTGCACACCCCCCGACGTGACCTGGATTTCCGATGCCCCAATCTCTACGCCGTGCAATCTCGCGATCAGGTCGACGATCGCGTCCCGCAGCGACGGTAAACCCTGATTGGGTGAATAAAAGGTCCAACCTTCCTGCGCTGCCCGGTTGACCGCGTCCACCACGTAGGGTGGTGTCGGCAGGGTCGACTCGCCGAACTGCAGGAACAGCACGTCCTCCATGCCAAAGGCTACGTCCGCCAGCGCCCGAATGCGGGATTCCGGGACGCGTTCGGCAGAGGGCGCGAAGGATGGGTATGGCATCAGGGTAGGGAAGATCCTTTCCGCAACGTACAAACTTGCGTTAACACGCGGACAATCAGCAGCTTGCTACGAAACGATCAGGCCTCCAACAGGGCGCGGGCGATCTCTTCCCACTCCTGCGGCAGAGGCGCCCTGCTGGCCGGTTTCTGCGCGCGGCGGTACCAGTGATCGGCATTCGGGAGATCGCCTTCAACCCGGTGCAGATACGCGTGCACCCACGCCACGCCGTTGCCGTCAGGCAGATCCTGCAAAAGGACGTGGGCGCCTTCCCAGTCGTCGCCTTCCACCATCCAAAGCGCACGCAGGGGAGCGCTCACATCGTCCGGCGGCGCCTCGTTCGAAAGGCTGGCCTTGAATTCGTCAAATGTCATTTTTCGCTCCTGTTTCCATCCTACTGGTCGACAGATTCTGTCTTCACCGTCTCTATTCCGGCACGACCGCAATGCAATCAACTTCGATCATGATGTTTGGCAACTGGCAGCCGACCGTCGTACGCGCCGGATACGGCTTGGTGACATACTGCTGGTAGACTTCGTTCATCTCCGCGAAGTCATTCAGGTCGGCCAGAAAGACGCCGACCTTCGTCACGTGTTCCCACGAAGTGCCCGCCGCCTCAAGCAGGATCGTCAGATTGTCGAATACTCGCGTCGCCTGCTCGCGAAACCCGCCCTCGACGCGTTGACCTGTGGCCGGATCCAGCGGCCCCTGCCCCGCGATATACGCGACCGGTCCGTCTGCCACGATGCCCTGCGAGTAGATGCCCGCGGGCGGCGCTCCCTTCTCAGTGTACACTTCCTTACGCATTACTGATGTCTCCCGTTATCTCTTACAAAAGAAGAGAGTGTATGGATGCACTATCTCTGTCAAACAATCTTGCTATAGAGTCCTTCAAAGGAAGTCTTGCGAAAAGCCTCACAGTACTCCGCACCTCCCAGCTCGCAAGTCGGCAATGGTTTATTCGGCAAGATGGTCCAGTTTCCCACTCTTGACGTCCTCTTCAAACTGCTCGTCCCACCTTTTTGCCTCTAATTCCTCAAACCACTTCCTGAATCGAGCGAGGTCCTGCGCCGAGAGTTGAGAAACGGTTCTCTGAAGTTCCTGGACTGTACAAATGATCGTCATTCCGTCCTCTTCAAATATACTGGCGCAGCATTGTATTGGGAGCCCGATACATACTCTTGCGGGGAAGCGATTCCTCTATTTCCGCCACAGATGAATCTATTTGGGCTGTGCCCTCTGAATCCTTGGAGACCACTCGCTCTTGATAAATGCCAGCACGGCCCAGATCTCGGAATCGCTGAGCTGATCTTCAAACCCGATCATGTTGCTCCTGTATCCCATGCCGACAAATGCTTCCGTCCCGATCTTGGTAATCTCAAATAACTGCTCGTCGGGATGATGCCAGGTGTGCCCTGTCTCATCGTGCGGGGGCGCCGGTAAATATCCGTTCTCATCCCGTTGCTTCCAGTTTGGCTGACCCTCCAGTTCTGCTCCGTGACAAGATGCGCAGTGCCGCTGGTAAAGGACCTCTCCCACCGCCACCAGTTGAGCATCGGAAACGTCCGCCCTGTCCACTGTCCCTTCCAGTTGAGGAACCGGCTCCTCAGTCGGAGTTGCCGTTGCTTCCACAGCCGGGGTTTGGCTCAGCGGCGCCTGACCGCTTTCTTCACCGCCGGACCGCGCGCAAGCGAAGAGGACCAGTGCCGCCGCCATCACAGTAAGGAGCGCCAGACCCCGCATGGGCATATCCTAGTCCTTCAAAGCCCCCCGCAAGAGCCGCAGCCAGTTCCCATGACAGATCGCCGCGATGTCATCCTCCGCGTAGCCGTTCCCGCGTAACAAATCCGGGATCCGCTGCAGGTCCGCGATCGTATCCAGGTCGGCCGGAGACTGCTCGCGGCCAAAGCCGCCGTCAAGATCGGTGCCGATGGCGATGTTGCTGGCGTTGCCCGCCAGCTCGCAAATGTGATCGATGTGCGGCGCCAAATCTTCCAGCATAATATCGTAGTTCCACTCCTGCCCGGCCCGCCACTTCGTCGACATCATCCAAACGTCCATTGCCATGCCGACCACTCCGCCGCGTTCAATAATCGCCCGCAACTGCTCATCGCTGAACTGGCGCTGGTGCGGAACGATCGCCCGGCAGTTGTTGTGGCTGGCCAGCACCGGGCCATTGTAGATCTCCAACGCCTCCCAGAACGACTCATCCGACAGGTGCGTCAGGTCCAGTATGATTCCCAACCGTTCCATCTCCCGCAGCAGCGCCGGCCCCATGTCTCCCAGTCCCAGTTCGGTCCCGGTGCCGCCCGCATAGCGGTTGGGCCCGTAGTGGGACGGGCCGATTGCCCGCAAACCCGCTTCATACCAGAATTCGACATGGTCAGGCGTCAGAATCGGGTCCGCCCCCTCCATCGACAGCACAAAGCCGAGCGGCGGCTCCTCCCCTCCCGTATCCTCCCATGCCGTCCAGCTGCTCCAGTGTTCTTCCAGCTCGGCCCCGGTCGTGATGACGCGCACGATCCCAAGGTCCTCCAGCCCCCGGTAATACGCCAGATGACCCTGCGCCATCGCGCTGGCCTGGGTGGGGTGATCGTAGTCGATATTGGGCGTAGGGCGTCCCGTTGACCGCGCGATCGCGGTCGCGAAACTGAGGGCGACGCGGCCTTGCCGCATCTCCGGGAAGGCGACCGTGCCGTAGCCCTTGCCCTTTCCGCTTATCTTCTGCTCGGTCGTGCGAATCGTATAAACCGAACGCGTCAGATCCCGGTTGCCCTGCAACGCGTTCATAGCCAGGTCGAGGTGGGCGTCAATAAGTAGCATGGCATTCTCCCGGGCGTGCGAGTGAATTATTTGCTGAGGCTGATATAGAAAGGGGAGGACGGTCTATCGCACGGCTACGCGCGTTGCGTGCACAAAAGCGGCTCGGTTTCCCGTGCATTGGCCTTGGCTCGGCGGAAGCGTGCAAGAAAACTTCGGGCCGTGAGGGTCCCGTCGCCTTGAACGCCGGCCTGTTTCCATTGGGCCGCCGCTTCAGGTCGACGGGACGTGATACTGCGCCCTCTACGAAATGGGCGGAATCTGTAGAAGCCTTTCCACCTGCAAATTTGCGCTGTTCAGCACGGTCACGCCATTCTCGCCGCCAATGTATACGCGACCGTCTATCTCCAGCATGCACAGGGCCGGCGTGCTGCCTTCAACCGGGGACCAGGCGGCACCGTCCTGCGAGCACCACAGCTGCGTGTCATCGCTCAGTAACCAGCCGGCCGAACTTCCCCCGCCCGCGGACGCGCCTTCCGACCCGTTTGCCAGGGCGAGCAACGCGTTCACCTGCTCCGGCGCCTTTTCAACCGTGTCGAACGAGCGGCCTCCGTCTGTGGACCGCCAAAGTCCGCCCGCTTCGGTTCCAGCCAGCACCAGCCCGCTGCAATGTACGTCAGGCGCAACCGCCACAGTCTGGTAGGCCGCGTCAGCCGATTCGCTGCGCTTCCACCCCAGCCCAGCATTCGGCGAACGGTAGATGCCCTCCTCCGTTCCCGCGAACACGACCTGCCAGTGGGGCCACGTGTCCTCGTCCATCGGCGGCGCCCACGCCAGCGTCAGAACCGTCAGGTTCCGCAATCCGAAATTGCTGGGCATCCAGCGCAGACCCCGATCGCGACTGCGAAGCACGCCGTCACCCTCGCTGCCTGCCAGGATAACGCCGGAATCGTCGTAGTCCGGCGCCGAGGCAAATGTGAGTACCGCTGAATCAGCGCCCTCCTGCCACGCCGCCTGCCACTGTTCCGCACTGTCCAGAAGATAGGCCACGCCAAAGGGCGCGCCACCGGTAAAGATGCGGTCCCCAAGACTGCAGGCCGCGGTCAACCTTTCCTGCGGCTGGGGGGTGGGTGTCAGCTCCTCTTCGCCAACGGCAAACAGGCCGTAGGGGCCGGCGGCCCAGATACTTCCTTCATGTTCAGAAAGAGAGAGAATAATCGACATCGTTTACGGTTCCATGCTTTCTGTTGGATCGCGGTGGAATACGATTGTGTTGGTGCCCA
Source organism: Caldilineaceae bacterium (assembly GCA_022824025.1). Lineage (GTDB taxonomy): Bacteria > Chloroflexota > Anaerolineae > Caldilineales > Caldilineaceae > Bin5. Next base: position 15,420 of record JAJEBF010000033.1, on the reverse strand, counting down.
ACGCCATCAGCGCGCCGCTGACGGCCGTTTCCAGCACCGCAGTCTGCACGCCCGTTACATCCACCAGGCCCGTTTCCCGGGCATTGACCAGCTTCTTCTTGATAACATCGTACGCATAGTCCGGCCCGGCCTCTTCCAGGCGAAGGGCCGCCACCGAAGGAGACTCGATGCCCGCGTTCTGGACAATCTGCAAAAAGGGCGCGCCCAGCGAATCCTTCAACACCTTGACGCCGACGTTCTCCTCGCCGTCCATCTCAAGTGTATCCAGCGCCCTGCGCGCATGCACGAATGCCGCGCCGCCTCCCGGCACGACGCCGGTCCTGTGCGCCTGCGACGCGGCTGTCAGCGCCCGCTCCGACAGAGCCGATACGAGGTCGCGCTCATGCTTGAGGTTGGTGCCGACCTTCAGCACACCCATTCCGCCCGTGAGCGCAGCCAGCCGGTTGATGATGTCATCGCGTTCTTCATCATCCACCCGCAGTCCCTCCAGCCTGGTTCGTAGCTGATCGACCGTTTCCCGCATCTCGGCGATGCGGCTCTGAAAGGGCTGCAGCTGCATCATCTTGCGGTCAACCTGGACCCGCATCGCTTCGCCCAGATCGGCCTCTTTGGCGTTGGCCGCGTATGCGTAATAGTTGCGGCCCAGAATATTGGCCCCCGTGAGCGTCGAAAGGTCCTGGAATGCCATGCGTCTCGGGTCGCCAATCTCCTTCAGCTGGATGCCGAGAATTGAAAGCTTCTTCTTCTCCTCGGTCTGGTTGCGCACCATAACATGCAGAGCCTCCTCCTTGATATGGGAGGCAATGATGACAAGAGACTTTTTGCCCATTTCCATCGCCCGCTCGATCAGCGTAACTGTCTCAGACGCCTCAGAGAGCGTGTCATCGACAAGCGCAACCGTGGAGTCGCCGTAGATCGCCCATTTGCGAATCGGGTCTGTGTAAAGATGGAAACTGGCGATCTCCGCCTTGTAATTGGCGCCGGCATGGTATTCACGGGCCAGGTACGGAGCCACAAATTTCTCGACCGAAACTCGTGCGTCCGGGCCCAGCAGATAGCTCAACTCGCCAATCGTCGCGGCCAGGTCGCGGTCCTTGACAACCGTCAGAGCCACCACAGAGAGTTCGTCCTCAGTCTCGACCGGCTTCGCCATCTCAGCCATCTCTTCGCGTACAGCTGCAGTCGCCGCCTGCAGACCGATCTCCAGCTCCCGGTAGCCGATACCAGCCGTCATCATCTTCAGGGCCTGGCGGTAAATCTCCCGCGTCAACAGGGCTGTTGCCGTGCCGCCGTCCCCCACCTGCCCCGCAATCCGCCAAACAATGTGGCGCATCAACATTGCGCCCACATCCACCTTCGGGTCCCCCAGGCTCAGTATGCGGCGCACCGCCGTCGCCGCGTCATCCAGCAGCTCGGGACCGCGCGTGCCATCCCGTTCATGCACTACGTGGCCGCCAATCGGGCCAAGTGTCGGCGCCAGCAGATCAGCGATACTGTTTATGCCGTCGCTCAGACTCTCGTGGGTCTCTTCCGGGCCGGCGACCGCGGCCCTGTAGTTTTTGATGCGTTCCAACTTTACACCTCGATTGTCTTCCTTGTGCTTTGGCTTCTCTTCCGGCACGACTGTTTTACATGACTGTTGCAATAAGGACTATGACCATAAATGGGCATACTTTAGCCCGCTGCCCGTGTTAAACAATACCACCGTTTCGTCTCCCTGGAGCCAACCTGAATCCAACAACCGCTTTTGACCGGCCAGCGTCGCCGCCCCCTCGGGCGCCGGAAACACGCCGGTATGCCGTCCCATCTGCTCGGCGCAGGCCAGCATCTCTTCGTCGGTGACTGCGAGCGCCACTCCGCCGCTTGCCCGAACCGCTTCGAGTATCAGGAAATCTCCCACAGCCGCGGGAACGCGCAGCCCGTCCGCAACCGTCTTCGCGCCTTCCCACGCCGCGGCAAACTCATCCCCCTGCTCAAACGCGCGCACCATCGGCGCGCAGCCGCTGCTCTGCACACTCACCATACGCGGCCGTTCGCTTCCAATCAGGCCCATCTCCTCCATCTCGTCAAACGCCTTCCACATGCCCACCAGCCCGGTGCCGCCGCCCGTCGGATAGATCACGACGTCCGGCATGCGCCAGCCCAGCTGCTCAACGATTTCATAGCCCATCGTCTTCTTGCCCTCAATCCGGTAGGGCTCCTTCAGCGTGCTGACGTCAAACCAGCCGAACGCCTCGACCTTCTCCCGCACCTTCGCCCCGCAGTCGGTGATCAGGCCGTCCACAAGCGTTACCTGGGCACCCAACGTGCTGCACTCGACGCGAAACGCCGCCGGTACGTCCTCAGGCATATAGACATGGGCGGGCAGTCCCGCCTTGGCGGCGTACGCGCTCATCGCGCCGGCCGCGTTGCCCGCGCTCGGAATCGCCAGCTCCGCCGCCCCCAACTCAAAAGCGCGACCCACCGCCATCACCAACCCTCGCGCCTTAAAGCTGCCCGTCGGGTTGAGCGACTCATCCTTTATGAGAGTTTCAGGGCATCCGATCTCACTGCCCAGCGACCGCGCGCGGAACAGGGGCGTCCATCCCTCACCCAGCTTGAGCTGCCCCGCTCGCGTCCGTACCGGAAGCACCTCTTCGTACCGCCACAGCGAAGGTTCACGCGCCCGCAAAGAGTCCCGGGTCAGCGTCTTCGCCGCCTGCCCCAGATCGTAGCGTGCCAGCAGCGGCTTCCCGCAGGCCGGGCACAGATTCATCAGCTGTTCCGAGTCGTATACCTCACCACACCGGCTGCACGCAAGATGTGTGAGAGTAGAGCAAGTTTCTGCCATTCTTCAAGTCCGCCAGGTGGGTGCCGTCCGACGTAAGCAAGGAGAACATCGTGCGCTGTCATCTATCGACATATGAAAAGGGGCAGCGGCACAGGGGCGCCGGCTGCCTGCACAATTGTACTTCTCTTCCGACAACTAAGCAAAAAATGCCGCACAGATTTCACCATGCTCAATTTCCCCAACAACCTATCCCATCTGCCCAGCAGAACCGGTCGCGCCCCGGTCACCTGTCAGCCTCCTTTCCCTATCCGGCTCCGGCCAACGCATACCGATCACCGACCTCTGAAGCAAGACGTCCGAACTTGGCTTCAAGTTCACAGCCAGTGGTATTCTACCTTTGCGCTGCCCGATTCAGACCGTGCTCCCTCGCCGAAACTTTCTCCATCCTCAGCCGTATGTACAGTAAAGGAGACGCGATGCAGTTAATGGTAGAGGCGCGCAACCTGCGAAAAACCTATAAACGCCCCGATGGCTCCACCATTGAAGCCGTCAAAGGTGTGGATCTCGAAATCCGCCAGGGTGAGATCTTCAGCCTTCTCGGCCCCAACGGCGCCGGCAAAACCACCACGATCTCCATGATCAGCGGCCTGGTGGAGCCAACCGGGGGCGACGCAACCATCGGCGGCTACTCGATCACCAAAGAGCCGATGGCCGCCAAGCGCCTCATGGGCTTCGTTCCCCAGGAGATCGCCCTCTACCCTGAACTCAGCGCCCGCCAAAACCTCGCCTTCTTCGGTAGAATGTACGGCTTGGGCGGAAAGGAGCTGAGCCGCCGCGTTGATGAACTGCTCGAATTTGTGGATCTCTCCGACCGTCAGAATGATCGCATCGACACCTTTTCCGGCGGCATGAAGCGCCGCATAAACCTCGCTGCCGGTCTCCTCAACAGCCCTCCGCTCATCTACATGGACGAGCCCACCGTCGGCATCGATCCCCAGAGCCGGCGCCGCATCCTTGACACCGTCAAGCTGCTGCGTGAGGAACAAGGCATGACAGTCCTTTACACCACCCACCTGATGGAAGAGGCTCAGGAGCTGAGCGACCGCGTCGGCATCATGGATCACGGCGAGATCATCGCCATAGGGACCCAGACCGAACTGACACAGCAAGTGGGCGAAGAGGACCGCCTGGAATTCATAATTGGCGCACAGGAATTCGAGGAATCATTGGCCGAAGGGATTCAACAGGAGACAGCAGGCGTTACCCGTATCCTCTACAACCCGCCGGAGCAGGTTAGCGACGACAGCAGCGAGTCTACCCCCTCTCGTCTGACAGTCTTCGCAAAGCGGGGCCGCACCGCGCTCCCGCAGTTAATTCAGAACCTGGACGCGGCTGGCGTCGAAATCCAATCCGTAGCTGTACGCGAGCCGGACCTTGAAGCGGTGTTCCTGGCTCTGACAGGCCGCGCATTGAGAGACTAACTCCTGGTCACTTCTTCTCCGGACTGCCCTGCTGCGGGACGTACTCAGCGGGACCGCGAGAGGCCAGCGCCCCCCATCCACCGCAAACTGCCTTGAACGATGCGAAAGATTCTCGCCTTCGCCTCCAAAGAATTATACACAGCCTTTCGCGATCGCAACCTGGCGCTCCTCATGTTCGTGACGCCGCTGGTGCTGTCCACCATTATCGGGCTGGCCTTCGGCGGCATCGGCGGCAACGGCGACTCCGGACTCCCTGACTTCGCCGACATTCCGGTCGCGGTCGTCAATCTCGACGAAGGCGTCGACATGCAAGAGGTGATCACGCTGCCGGACCAGTTTGCCGACCTGGATGCGCTGCCATTCGATCCCGGTGATCTCGCCAGCGCCTTCACCCAGGCCGGCGTCGGACCGGACCAGCTCTCGCAGGACGGAACCGCGCTCAATTTCGGCGATCAACTGGCCGCAATTCTGTTGTCCCAACAGGTGGAAGGTACCGGTACAACCACAACTGAAGGATTCGATCTGACCGAATTAGGATGCAGCCTGCTCGACGATTCAGAGAGTGCCGCCCCCCCTGCAGTCGCTTCGCAAGGGTCTCTGGAAGACTTGCTGAATGCAACTGCGATGGACGATGCGGAACAGGCGCGCGCCGCCGTCGACAATGGAGAATTCGTCGCCGCGGTCATTGTCCCCCCAGCCTTCAGCAAACGGGTAATGCCCAAATTTGCCTTCGATGACAACCTCACACTTCGAGCTCAATCTCCAGGCGATGGCGGAACAGTCGAGGTATACGCCAACAACGGCCGGCCGGTCTCCGCACGCATCCTGCACAGCATCGTCTCGGGAATCGTGAATCAGTTTGTGCGCGCCGGCGTCGCGCTTGGGGCGACTCTGGAAACATCCGCAAATGCGCTTGCAAATGGTATCGTCGAGGGAGAAATCGACCTTGGCGCAGTTGACCTGTCGGCGCTCCCGACCAGTCTGCAAAACCTGAACGCCGCCGCGCTCGAACCGCTCGGCTGCCTGATCACCCCCGGCGCCAACAACATCACCGCCGCCCAGCCGCCGCTGGAACCCATTCAGGAAGCCCCCCGCTTCGCCCGCACCATCGTCCCGATCGGCGCGTCGCAGGCGGTCTTCTTCGCCCTCTTCACCGGCGTCTTCGGCATCCATTCCATCTACGAAGAGCGCAAGTACTGGACCCTTCAGCGGCTGATCGTATCACCCACCCCTCGTATCTTCCTGCTGGCAGGCAAGCTGCTGGGAAACCTGGTCACGGTCTTCCTGCAGATACTGATACTCCTGGCCGCCCTGACCCTGATTGCCTCCGTTGTCATCGGCCAGCCAACATTGATCTGGGGAACCAACTTTGCTGCGATCATCATCGTGACCCTGGCGCTGGCACTCTGCGTATCGGGCCTGGGTGTATTTGTGGTAGGCCTGGCAAAGACGCCAGAGCAGGTTAATCTTTTCGGACCGATGATAAACATCTCTCTTGCCGTTGTGGGCGGCGCCTTCGGCTTTGCACTGCCCGATCAGGCCGCCAGATTCTCTCTCATCTACTGGGGCGTAGATGCATTCATGCAATTGGCCAATGCCCAGACAGGCATCGCAGTCAACCTGCTTGTTCTCTTTGGCCAGGGCATCCTTCTCTTTCTGGTGGGCACATGGCTCTTCAAGCGCCGCTTGGATCTGTAACCTCCGGCTCGACTTACGACTGATTCGGACTACGCAAAACAGCACTTTAGACAGCATTCGGCAATGCGATCAATCCTGACCATTATTCTCAACGATCTGAAAATCTTCTTCTCGCAACGGGCCAATCTCCCCGGCCTGCTCATCATCCCCGTGCTCCTCACACTTGTGATCGGATGGAGTCTCGGCCAAATCGGCGGCGGTGGACCGACCCGGTTGCGAGTCGACCTGATCGATCTTGACCAAACCAGCATGTCCGCCAAGCTGATCGAGGACCTCCGCTCCGCCAACGACGCCATCGTACTGTGCCCGCTCGACAACGACGCTGAAGACTTCTGCAGGCTGAGAGAGGAACCATTACAGTTGGAGCGCGCCATCGAACGCGCACGTACGGGCCGCACCAGCGCTCTGATCGTGATCCCCGCTGGCTTCGCCGCGGCCTTGGAGGAGTTCGAAATTTTCTCGGTCGATTACTACTCTTTGTCCGACCCCATGCAGCCAGGCCCCGTTCTGCAGAGCCTCAACGCCGTCCTGCAGCGCGCCAGCACGGCATCCATGACGACGGGTGTGGCCGCCGCCCTGCTGACGAATCTGACGGCGGCCTTCGAACTGCCGCCTCTTGAAACTGAGACGCTAGATGGCTTCCTTGGCGCCCTCTATCTGCGGTCGCAAGAGATGCTGACGGAGCAGCCAGCCCCCGTCCGCTTCCGAGTCGCCGACGCCGAAAGCGCCAGCGAGGACGGCTCAATGAACGGCTTCAACCAGTCGGCGCCGGGAATGGGATCCCTGTATGTTATGTTCACAGTCTTAGGCGGCATGGCCGTCCTCCTGCGCGAGCGCAGCCAGTGGACGCTCCAACGACTGATGGCCCTTCCCCTATCCCGAGCCCAGATCCTCGGCGCCAAAATCGGCGTCTATTTCTCACTCGGCATGATTCAGTACTTCATCGTTTTCGCTGTCGGCGCAGCTCTCGGTATGGACTTCGGCAGCAGTCCTGCCGCGCTACTCGCGGTCATGGCCGCCTTCGTCCTCTGCATCACCGCCCTCACCTTCGCCCTCGCCCCCTGGATCAAGAGCGAGGGCCAGGCCAGGGGCCTAGTTCTACTCCTGTCTCTGTCGCTCGCCCCCTTGGGCGGGGCCTGGTGGCCGCTCGAAATCGTGCCCGAATTCATGCAGACGCTCGGGCATCTCTCCCCGGTCGCCTGGGCCATGGACGGTTTTCACGACCTTATCTGGTACAACGGCGGCTTCATTGACGTCCTCCCCGAAATAGGTGTCCTCATCTCGGCTTCTGTCGTCCTCTTCGCCATCGGCATCCGCCGCTTTAAATACGAATGACCATCCGAGAATCATCGCAATTCCGGAAGAATGTTGAAAAAGAATCGGGTCCGATAGTCTAAGGCTTCGACATGCCTTAAGACTGGATCTGGCCTCTCAATCCTGCCGACGGCAAGCACAGAGGAAGGAAGTTGCGGGGGAGCATTGGCTTGCGACGAATTTCCGTTTCTCTGCTATCATTGCCTTAACCGCTCTCTCTCGCAACCGTTTAGGCAGGGAGAAAAGGAAAATGACGACATTAGAGAGAATCAGAGAATTAATTCCTGATATAGCAGCAGCAGAGAAAGCTGAATTGCTCCAGTGGATTGTTCGTGACATCGGCGGCGCGTTTCCCGGCATCGAAAGTAGGCCAGGAGTGCCTGGGGGTGATCCCTGTATTGTGCGCACGCGTATCCCTGTGTGGCTTTTGGCGCAAGCCAGAATCCTTGGCAGTAGTGAAGCTGAAATTCTCAGGGCTTATCCAACACTTCGTGCCGAGGACCTGACCAATGCTTGGGCATACTATCGAGCCAATAGAGAAGAAATTGAACAGCAGAACAAAGAAAACGAGGCGGCATAGGAGTGGCCCGCCTGCACGCCGACGAAGACTTTCCATTTCCCGTCGTTGCAGGACTGCGATCTTTGGGGCATGACGTCTTGACAATCCAAGAAGATGGCAAGGCAAATCGCGGCATTCCAGATGAAGACGTACTGTCAGTTGCGATACCTATATGCGGGCAGTACTAACCATGAACCATAGGGATTTCGTACGTCTACATTTGGAATCGTCAACTCACTCTGGAATTGTCACTTGTACCTACGATCGGGATTTTGAAAGGCAGTCCAGACGAGTCCATGAGTCCATTGAAGAGTACGAAACATTGGAAGGTGAGCTGATTCGAGTAATTCGGGGTGCGCCTTGAGTCAGATTGTAGGTCTCTCTTGGTGTTTCTTCGGGCTGTCTACCGGGTGGTGAAATTGCCAAATACCGACACGCCCTTGCCAAACGCTATAAGAACCCTCTGTCAGTGACACTTTCACCTACACATCGCTGACCCAACTAGCTCAATTGTCGCATTTGGGCACTTTATTCCACCATGCCACATCCGCGCAACAGTCCCGATCGACCCAAAGACACGCTAGATCGCACCAGCCAACCGTCCAGTCAGTACGCCGCCGCCGGCGTAGACATCGAAGCCGGCAACCGCGCCGTCGAACTAATGAAAGCGGCCGTGCGCTTGACCTTCACGCCCGGCGTGCTCGCCGACGTAGGCAGCTTCGGCGGCCTCTTCGCCCTCTCCGATCTCCCCGCGCAGCCCCTGCTCGTCGCTTCCACCGACGGCGCCGGCACGAAGGTCAAGCTCGCCGCAGAGCACAGCGCCTGGCAGGGAATCGGCCATGACATCGTCAACCATTGTCTGAACGACATCCTCGTCCAAGGCGCGCGCCCGCTCTTCTTCCTCGACTACATCGCCGCCGACGAGCTCGTTCCGGAAAACGTGGCCGCAGTCGTGACCGGCATGGCCGAGGCCTGCAGCGCCGCCGGCTGCGCCCTCCTCGGCGGCGAAACCGCCGAAATGCCCGGCGTCTACACGCCCGGCTCCTGCGACGTGGCCGGAACGATCGTCGGCCTGGTCAACCGGGACGCCCTCCTTCCCCGCTCGCACGAAATGCAACCGGGTGACCGCCTCTTCGGCCTGCCCAGCAGCGGCCCCCACACAAACGGCTACTCACTCATTCGCCGTATCCTCGCCGATCGCGACCTGGACCAACAGTTGGAAGACGGCCAAACACTGCTCGACGCCGTACTCGCCCCCCATCGCTCCTATCTGCCTGCGCTCCTGAAACTGGAGGAAGCCGGCATCGCAATCAAAGGCCTCGCCCACATCACCGGCGGAGGGCTTGTAGACAACGTCCCGCGCATCCTGCCTTCCGGCCTGAGCGCCCTCATAGATCGAAATACCTGGGATCCCCCGCCCGTCTTTCGCCGCTTGCATTCCTGGAGCGAAATGGACCGTGAAGAAGCGTACCGCGTATTCAACATGGGGATCGGCATGGTCGTCGTCATCAGCGCAGACCATACAGGCATGATCCGGACTGCACTGCCCGATGCCATCCCCGTCGGCGCCTTGACTGCCAGCAACCAGGCTGTCCCAGATGTTGTCTTCGAGGAATAACCTGTCACCCGGTCAACCGAAGTCCGAAAATCATCGTATTCCGCTCGCAAAACGACAGCCAACCACAGCACGTACAGGGGCTGGGCGCTGCTGACAATGGTCAGACCAGCCAGTGGGGGAAACCAATGTGATCCTGACTCATGGATGGCCACCCAGCCGCGCAAAAAATGCCGGATTCCCCACCCATGTCCAACGCGACCTTCCCATGAACAAGAAAGTTTCCTCCGTGGCCCTTCGCGGAGGGAAATAGCGCTCTCAGCGTTTCCCCCTTTCTGAATCTCCGTCCGCTCCCTACCTAAAGGAGTCGCCATGGCCACCGACCTCGTTCAACTCACATACAAAGGACCCATCGCAACCATCGTCCTCAACCGCGCCGACAAGCTCAACGCCCTCAATTCTGAGATGTTGACCGCCCTCGAAGCGTACGCGCACGAGCTGGACTGCAACCAGGACGTGCGCGTCGTCCTCCTCGCCGCCACCGGCAGAGCCTTCTGCGTCGGCGCCGATATCTTTGAGTGGAGCGACCTGACGCCGCTGGAAATGGGCCGCCGCTGGATCCGCGACGGCCACCGCATCTTCACCCGTTACGCGCGCCTGCCCCAGCCGGTCATCGCCGTGCTCAATGGCTACACATTCGGCGGCGGGCTCGAACTGGCGCTGGCCGCAGACCTGCGCCTCGCCGCCGCAGGCGCGCAACTCTCATTCCCGGAGGTAAAGCTGGGGGTCATCCCCGGCTGGGGGGGAACGCAACGCCTCACCCAGCTCATCGGACCCAGCCGGGCCAAGCAGATGATCTTCAGTGGAGAACGAGTGTCAGCCGAGCAGGCCGAAACGTGGGGCCTTGTAAACGAAGCTGTACCGGCCGATCAACTTGCCGAGCGCGCGCTTGGCCTGGCCAAAACCATCGCCGCCAACGGTCCGGTCGCAGTGCAAATGACCAAGCAGCTCATCGACTCCGCCAGCCCGGCCGCCGGCGACAACGCAGCCGTCCTCGAATCGATCGCCGGCAGCCTGGCCTCATACACGGCAGACGCCCAAGAAGGCGTTTCCGCTTTTCGCCAGCGCCGCCAGCCGCAGTTCAGCGGACGTTAAGCGCTTTTCCGGTTTGTTGCTGCCTCTTGTCAAAGTAATGATGGTCTAACTGCCACCGACAAGGGCAAGTAATCTTAGTAACAGACCGAGGGCGAAAAGCGCACTACCTCCTTCTCCCTTGGTACTGGCTCAGAGGGTCAGAAGGAGTGGTCAATGGCGAAGCAGTTGACGGCTATTATAGAACGAGAAGGCGATGGTTATGTTTTACTCTGTCCGGAGCTCGACATTGCAAGTCAGGGAGAAACCGTTACAGAGGCTCGCGAGAATTTGAAGGAGGCTCTCGCACTGTTCTTCGAGACCGCTTCTGCCAGCGAAATAAAGAGTCGCTTGCACCATGAAGTATATGTGACTCAGGTGGAAGTCGCCGCTGCCTGGGCTCCGCGTGCTATCGGGTCGTGAGGTTCGCAGGATCCTGGGGCATAACGGATTCGCTGAGGTGCGTCGAAGAGACAGTCACGTGACAATGCAAAAAGCGGCCCCTGGGAATACGATCACCGTCCTGGTTTCCAGACCTCAGAGAACTGTGGATGGGAACCCTTATGTCAATCATTCGCCAATCGCAGTTACCCAGGGCGTTTTTCGAGTGAAGGGCACCCGTCGCCAAAGTTTCCGAGCGAGTCTGAACTCAGGTCCTCCCTATGTTACATCCTCTCGATCACCTCACCGCAATGGGGACACCTCACCGGAGGCCTCTCCTCCTCCTGCAACGCCTCCATGAAACCCGACCCCAAAATGCCCGCCGGCAGCGCAAACAGCCCAATGCCCACGATCGCGATGACCCCCGCCAGCAGCCGCCCCGCCGCGGTAACCGGAAACACATCGCCGTAGCCCACCGTCGTCAGCGTGATAATACTCCACCACATCGCCTTGGGAATGCTGGCGAACTCCTCCGGCTGCGCTCCGTTTTCCGCGAAAAACATCAGCGACGAAGTGATCACCAGCAGCAGGAAGAGTACCGATACCACCGCCATCAGGTCGCCCCGCTTCGTGTGCAACACCTTGCCCAACGTACGCAAGCTGGAAAAGTAACGGCTGAGTCGGACGATACGGGCTAGCAGTCGAACGACTCGCAGCATGCGAAGGTCAAGCCCGCGCAGATTGACGAAAAAGACCAGGTACACCGGCAGAATCGCCATCAGGTCAATCAGCGCCAGCGGAGAGACCATATACCGCAGTCGACCCTTTACGGGATGGGCGTATTTCGCATCCTCTGTGCAGGTCCAGACCCGCAGCGCATATTCTACCGTAAATATGCCGACCGATGTGACCTCAAAGAGGTGAAACCCCCGCGGGGAAATGAGGTGAATCCCCTCTACTGTCCCCACGATCAGCGCGACGACATTGAGAGAGATCAGCGCGATCAGGAATATGTCGAAGATCTCGCTGGCGCGGTGGCCCGGCGCAGCCTCCTCGATGATCTCGTAGACCGACTTCTTGAGAGATGTCATCCGCTATCAGGCAATGAAAGGACCCGCAGATCGCGAAAGCCTATTCAGTCAATGTTCTGTTGCGAAACGCCGGCTGAACCCAGGCTTTACGGGGAGGGGCAATGATCGGCCATTTCTGTAGAAGGACGCCTAAGGTTGCGGCCGCGTCAAGTCTCGACACGGACGACCGCATCAACTGCCAGATGAACTGGATTCTGAACTTCTCGCATAGGGGACATCGAACGCTGCGGAAGGTGGGCGAGGAGGGACTCGAACCCCCGGCCTCACGGATGTGAACCGTGCGCTCTAACCAGCTGAGCTACTCGCCCTTGCATTTCATGCTGTCAAGGTCCAACCCTTGCCAAAGCACAGCCGAGTATAGCATCGACCCTACGTTTGGCAAATTCAGCCCCGCGTTGCAAAATGACGTCACCGTCATCCAAATCACGTCCGCGTCAACAATCGGACGCCGACCAATCACCGCACAGGACGTCCATGCCTCGTTTCAGGCCCCGCAGCCGGTTCCTTAACCGAATCTCCTTCGCCCTCGTGATTGGCGCCGGGATCTTCGGCTGGCTCTACGCCTCCGCCAACTGGCAACCCAATCCCGCGGAAATTAACATGGATGCGCTGTTTGGCGGCGAAGATTGGATTGACATCATCGCCGGCATCATCGAGGACGCCATCCAGACCTTCCAGGCGATCACCGGGTGACGACTCAGCTGCGCGCGCGTCCCCATCCCGGTTGCGTACCTCAGCCCTACGGCGCGTGTACGCAGACCTGGCCTTCCCTCGCATTCAAATAGCGGCACAACTCCAGGTAGGCCGGCCGAAACGTCGGCGCGCCGCAACACGGGCTTGGCTCCATAATTCCCCACCAATACTGCTCCTCATCCTCAGGGTCGCCGTCGCTTAACCACGCCAGATTCGGCATCGTGATCAAACTCATCAGGCCGATCCACGGACGCCAGTTGGCGTCAGCCCACTCATAGGCCCGTTTCAAATATTCAGCCTGCACAGCAAAGTCGATGCCTGCGTCCCTGCCGTGCCAGCGATAGTTCGGATTGACCGGATCGGAAGTCCAACCAAACTCCAGCAGGACGATCTTCTTGTCAGCGTCGCCATGCCGCTCCATGATCCCGCGAATGTCCTCTACGTGGCGAAAACTGAAGAACCGATGGCCACCATAGCGGGCCTCCGCCGCCGCCGTATCGGGGTCCAACTCCGGGGGCGCCGCAAACCCAACGCCATGAACGCCGAGCGCGTCGAAATAGCCGTCGCTGCTGCCGCCCATCGCCTCGTACATCTGCTCGTAATACAGGTCGTCCGGCATCGCCAGTTCGTTGTTATCCCCTGTCGGCGCCATCCCAGCGCTGACAACGAGGGCATTCGGGTTCGCCTGCTTGATCGCCTCATATGCTCTGCCAAGAAAATACACGTATTCAGCCGGGTTCGGGCGCTTGTGCCCCCACTCGCGGCTCAAATTCGGCTCGTTCCAAATCTGATAAGCCTGAATGCAGCCAACTGCCCCTGGCTTGCAACTGTACCGGCTGGCCAGCGCAAAGATATAATCGGCAAAATGGTCAGCGCTCTCAGGCGGAAGACCGGCCCAAAAATCCCGCTTCTGTGGGTCAGTGGAAATCCGCGCCAAGAGCTTCAGATTGCTGTCGTTTACCTGCTGTACCACCCTATCCGAAAACGACCAGTCTAAGTGCCCCTTTCCTGCGCCCTCTATGTTCTCCCAGGCGAAAGTCTGCTTTACCCAGTGAAAACCGGCCTCGCGGATCAGATTCAAATCCCGTTCCGCTACCTCCGGCCTCCACCACAGAAAGGCCTGCGTACCGAAATCAGGGCTCTCCATGGTCGCCGGCAGAAAGCCGCTTGCGCCGGCCTGTTCCGTATCCGCGGACGGTGGCTGCTCCTCCGTCGCTATTGGTGTTGCCGTGTCCGCCGGCTCTGGCGTTGACGTCGCCGGTTCGCTTGTTGCTGTCGCAGTCGGAGGCGCCGGCGTATCAGTCGGCGCCTGGCTCGTCTCCTCCATCGGCGTGGACGTTTTGGTCGGCGTTGTCGTGGGCCCGCTGTCAGAGCGATTGCAGGCGGCCACGGAGTTCAGAGCGAGCAGGAGTATTCCGATGAGCAAGCGGAGTTGCAGGGTCATTGTCAAGCCCTTCAAGAAGGTTGGACCGATTTACTTTCATGGTCCGCAGTACTTACGCAACTATTGTGGCCTACCCTTTGGGGATGGCCTCAGAGCAAGGAGGAATGCGCCTCAATCAGCTTCATCTCGCGCCAATCGCCCGGCACCCATACCCAAGAACCGGCTGTATTGGCTGCGTTCCGTGCCAAGGGAGGCCTTCCTATTGTAAGTGAGAATGGAAATTATGAGAAAAAGAGGTAGCTACTAAGCCTACCTGTTCGCAGGAAGGCAGTGCCGGAATTCTGTTGGTTGTGATAGAGTGACTGGCATGAATTAATTCAATGGAGTAAGTCGTGCTAGGTGTCGTTGACGTTTGGTTTGTTCTGTCAGATCAGCGACAATAGTAGGATGTCTACATATAGAATAGCCAACTATCAGTGGCAGAAATTGTACGTGTTTCTGCAAGGACACCCTCGTGCCTACGCAGGCCAAGAGGAAAAGTGTCGCCGTTTCGTTGAGGCAGTTTGCTGGATCATGCGCACCGGCGCCCAGTGGCGTGCTCTACCGGACAGCGATGGCAAGTGGAACAGTGTCTTCAAACGCTTCGCCCGCTGGGAAGAGAACGGTGTCTGGGCCGACATGTTCAGTCATTTCGCTCAGGACCCAGACATGGCTGCTGTCATGCCGGGAAGTACAGTTGTGCGTGTCCATATGTGCGCAGCGGGCGGCTCAGAAAAGGGGGCCGACAGCAAGAACAGTGCCTGGGGCGAAGCCGGGGCGGATTCAGCAGCGAAATCCATCTCCTCGTCGATGCCCTTGGCCTACCCTTAAAGTTCATATTGACGGGAGGTGAACGCAATGACATAACCCAGGCTGAGTCGTTGCTTGCCTCCTTTGAGTTTGACGCTGTTATTGCCGACAAAGGCGACGACTCTGACCCTCTGCGAGACCTGCTCGCAGCCCAACAGGCTGGGGTGGTCGTCCCTCCCCGAGGCCGTCGCAAGCAACCACGGGACTATGACCGCATCCGCTACAAAGAGCGCAACTACGTCGAGCGATTCATAAACAAAATTAAGTGGTGCCGGCGCATCTTCACTCGCTACGAAAAACTCGCACGACATTACATGGCTTTTTTGCATTTTGCTTCTACACTCATCTGGCTCAAACGAAATGTCACCGGACCCTAGTGGTATAACAGGAACGGTTTGACGGATAAGTAAACTGTGGCACACTCTCCATAAAGGCAAACACAAGGAGAGGGGAAATGCCAGCGAAACGATATCGAGTGCGCTTGACCGCAGAGGAGCGCAAGGAACTGGAAACA
>JAJEBF010000046.1 GCA_022824025.1 Caldilineaceae bacterium | reverse complement strand
CCCAATCAGGTATCGGGAAAGCTCATCGATCTGACGCTTGATGACGCGATCCCGGTCCAACTGCGTATACGCCTCGCCCCACCCGTGTGCCCCTTCATCCGTCTCGACCTTGACAAACAACCAGTGCTTCGCCGCTCCGGAGTCCACCAGGAACGTCTTGACCGCTTCTATTCTCATCTGTTGTGCCTTGCTCCTTCACATAACCTTGCAAAAATGAATGCCGAACGAGTTCCTTTCGTCCTCTTAACTGTTTCCCGCCGCAACCTGCCCCGGCTCAAGCCGAAATTTCTCTTGTAGTGCGCGAACGATCATCTGCAGGTAAGCATGGCCAGCCCTTCAAGCTTTGGGCATCGTCCCGTCCACGCAATCGCCCGAACCCCTCAGGGTGAACTCTTTCTGTAGAAATGCAGGCGAATTGGCCTGGTCGCTCGGCTAGACGTACTGTACTAGGAACGCTTCGAGGGCATCGGCAAAGGGACCGGTGAGGTTGTGTTCATGCACCTCTGCCCGAAAATCAACCCTGTCTTCGGCCTCGTATAATCGATACACCTGCCGAGACAGCCTTTCAACCTCGTCGAACCCGCTGACAGGCCACCACTGGTCCCCCAGGTTGGCCCGCACCAGGAGCGGTCGCGGTGCGATTGCCGCATGCAAGTGTTGGATGTCACACACGTTCAGGATGCCGAACGGAAATGGCGACGGGTCGGCGTTGGCGAAGTACGATGCCATTTCAACCATATGGATTTCAAACGTGGTAGCGGCGCATAACGGCGCCGCGGCGCAGAACCGTTCATCTAGCGCCGCCACCAGCCACGTATCCATGCCTCCTTGGCAGAGACCGGAGATAGCCACCCGATCCCCGTCGACGTCGGACCTCGCACGCAAGTACTCGCCGGCTCGCATCGTCTCTGCTGCACGCAGCCCCAACTGGCTAACCCCCATCACCTCACCCATTCCCATGAGCAGCGACATCCCCATGTCGGCCTTGTCCTTCATCGGCGAAGTTTCGCCGAACGGGGCATGGTCCAGAATCAACACAACAAATCCTTGCTCTGCCATCCGCACCGCAAATGCCTGATAGGCCGGCTTCCACTTGTCTTCCGGCCAGCCAGGATTCCAGACCAGCCCAGGCATCTTCGTCGACGGTGGACTGGAAGGCAGAAACACGAAAGCGGGGATGGCGTAATCATCATCCACGTAGACGTCTACACGCTCACAAACCGTTTCAGAACCTACCTGGATTTGGGCTCGAACCAAACTGTCACGCAAAGGTGGAAGCTCAGGGATACCTATCGTCACAGGCAGTTCAGTTCGGATTCGGTCACGATACGCCTCCCACTCCGTCCGGCTGTGGAAATCTGTTGGCAGTTCTCCAGCCTTCTGCATTACCTTCTTCTGAAGCCAGCGAATCGCGTTCGTTCTCTGGCCGAGCGGCTCCCCTAAGCCTTTGGAGGAGTCATTCGAGCCATTTCCGGACAGTCTCCGTTCCTGAATAGCCGATTCGTAAGCAGTCATGAGAAAACCCTCTGCCTATGAAAGTCAGTAGCGAGCTACCTTGTGGGTCACCATAAATCAATGTCCTGGAGAATGAGCCTGATGTCTCCTCCGAATCAAATGCCCGTATCCATCTACTCATGTGACGGTGCCGGGACATTGGCGGTGGCTCAGTCGGACTGATGCCAGTCTTCGGCAAGATCCAAGCAGGTGAAACGCTCCAAAAATGGCAACGGGCGAGACCGCAGGCCAATATGCAGCCCCCACTCGAACCCTGTGTTGGTCGGCTCGTCATCAAAGTCATCGGCTCTATAAGGTCCCGGGGCTTGCGGAGGTCTGGCCTCAGCTATCCGATGGAACTGAATACCATCCTGGCTGTACTGAAGCGTACCTCCCTCCGGCCCATTTGGCTGAACAAGCGCGGCTACGCCCTCGCCCTGCCGCCACACGCAGACCTCATGGCCGCCCTCAATCAGTGGATTCTCCGGCGCCTTCCTGTACGGCCCCATAGGCTGTTCGGCAACGGCAAGCCCCATCCTCGTTTCACGCGGACTAAGACCCATCTGCCGTCCCTTGTAGTACATCCAGTACAACCCACCGCGCACAATAAGACAAGAGTCATCAACCCGGTGACTGTCCCAGCTCCCGTCCGGTCCCGTGCCCAACACGGGATTCTCGGCGTATTTCACCCACGGCCCATCCGGTGAACTGGCACAGGCGACGCCAATGGCAGTGAGCGCCTCCTCCGTGTAAGGCTTTTCCACCGAAGTGTAGAAAAGAAAGAAGCGGCCATCGGCGACCAGAATGTTGGGCGTGAACACGCTTTGTTCGTCCCACTCACCTTCTGCGCCGCGGGAAAGCGCCTCCCCCCTCTCATCCCAGCGAACGCCATCCTCAGACGTGGCGTGCCAAACAGTCGCGTCGTAGCCGGACGGCCCGTAGGGTGTCTTCGTATACCATACGTGGAACAGCCCGTCCACGCAGATAACACAACTGGGGTCCCGCCGGGTGACCCCCGGTTCGTAACCCAATCCGATAGCCTCGCTGTATTCGAATCCTACCGTCTGTCCACTCGCCATCAGGACTCCCTTCAGAGGTCCCTATGTCCGCAACCCTAACGTAACGTCATTTCAGGAGGCAAGTTGTACTGAAGGCACTCAGCCAGCATTTGCCTCAGGTCGGCATGGGTCCCATCCCCCGCAAGGTTTCGCATCTCGAATGGGTCGTCCAATGTGTCGAAGAGCTCCTCTTTGCTTCCGTCAGTGACGTAGAGATGGCGAAGCGTACGCAGCCCGCGCTGCCCCGATCGGAATGCCGGGTCCCTTTGACCGGTGCTGAAATGGAGCACGAAGCGCGAGCCAGCACTGTCTCCCCTCAACACACCTGCCGAGTGATCTTCTCCCCTGGCGCCAACAGGCACGGGCAGTCCGCATAGCCCAATCAGAGTTGGATAAACATCTATCAGACCGAGCAGCATCTCGTTTTCTTGACCGGCCCCGATCCGCCCTGGCCATGACAGAACGAGCGGAACCTGGGCAGATTCTTTGTAGAATTCCCCCTTGCGCAGCAGTCCATGTGAGCCTAGCATATCCCCGTGGTCAGAGCTGTACACTATCAAAGTATTGTCGAGTGCATCCGCTTCTTCCAGCGCCGTGACCAGTCTCCCTACCTCAGCGTCCACAGCGCTGATGTGGGCATAGTATTGGCCCATCTGCTCCTGCAGTGTCATCGTCACCTGGTTACGATGAGCCCCCGCCGGAACCAGCTGCTTGTCCGAAGCCAGCGCCTCCGGTACGTTTTCCCGCATGGACAAACCGCGGCCGGCATAGAGGCGCAGAAATTCCCCAGGCGCGTCGTCAAGTGGAGGATGGGGCGGATTCAGGCTGAGAAAGAGCAAAAACGGACGGTCAGTATCCCGGTCACGCAAGAATTCAAGCGCCTCATCGGTCATCAATGTGGCGTTGTAGCCGCGCAAACGGACCGCAGCCCCGCTTCCTTCTTCGTAACGCAGGCTGTCCCAGTGCCGATTCGTCTCAGTCCATACACTCATGCGCTCAAACCCGTGCCGGCCCGGACCCGGAGGAATATACCGGTCGTTGCCGTCAATCGTCGCTGGCGGCCCCGCGTGGAGATGCCATTTCCCAATGAAACAGGTCTGGTACCCGCCTCGAGCAAAGGCAGCGCCCAATGAGGAATCTGACGGATCCAATTCGGACAAATTGTTGACAACACCGGTGTCGCTGGGCCAGCGCCCGCTAATCAGCATGCCGCGCGCCGGCGCGCACACAGGATAGTTGCTGTAACAATTCACGAACGATGTTCCCGCCCGCTGTAGTCGCTCCAGGTTGGGTGCAAGCACCTCGCAGCCGTCCACGCCCGGCAACGAACAGTAACGATGCTGATCACTGAGAACGAACAAAACGTTTGGACGGTCGGTCATTGAGGTAGTTCCCCTAAGCCATAGTCAACCATCTGGGGAAACGGCTTGTAGGTCACAATCAAAGCGAACGATATACACGCGGCCTTCGCCGCGCTCTTGTGCGACCCCCCACTGGATTCCGCGGCCGTAGGGTGTATCCGCAAATGCATCCGGGTCGTAGGGTCCGCAGCCTGTATGCACGAACTCCAGCGAAGCAGCACGCCGAAAGTCGATCCCGTCAGCCGCATACTGCACCGTAAAGCGCTCCGGCCCGGCGTTGTCCACCAGCGCCGCCACCCCTTCCCGGTGTGGCCAAACACAAACCGTGTGTCCGCTATCCAATATCGGATTCTGATCATGTTTGCGGAAAGGACCGTCAGGGTGGTCCGAAGTTGCGAGCCCCCACTTCGTCTCGTTCGGTTTCAGTGTTGGGCTGCGCCCCTTGAAGTAGAGCCAGAATCTGCCTTCTCGCACGATGACATGCGTATCGTCGACCACAAGTGAATCGTAAAGAGAAGGGTCCATGCTGGGGCTGAGGATTGGATTGCTTCCGCTTCTCACCCAGGGGCCGGCAGGACTCTCGGCCATGGCAACCCCGATATGCCTCAGCGTGCCATTTGTGCTGAAGGGTTCAACGTCGGACGTGGCCGTATAGTAAAGGTAGTATCGTCCGCCCACCACGGCCACATACGGCGTAATCACACCGAAACTGTCCCACGCTCCGGTCGAACCGCGGTCGAGCGCCTGACCGCGATCAATCCAGTTATAGCCGTCTTCAGATGTGGCGAAGTAGATCGTCGACGCGTACGGTTCCACTTCTGCCGGGCGCTGCGTGTACCACACATAGAAAGTCTCGCCCACCTTGATGACATTGCTCGGATCCTGCCTGTCAAGCATCGGATCGAATCCGATTCCCGCCAGCTCGGTAGTGCGGTAGTTTGGCGTCCTCAGTTCAAAGGGGATTGTGTCCACGAAAAGGAGTCCATTCAAGGAGGATGTTTTCTGAAGAGAGAGATAAAGTTAGCATCTTCTGCCAGATCTACAGACAGTGCCTTTACAGGAGCGAAGACTCGGAACAATTCGTTTCACAGGCTACGATTTTCCTGCGAGTACGCGTAGTTCTCCCCGCCGATCTGCCACACGCCGCGGAACAACGACCTTCGTTTGGGCGGCATAGCCTCAATAATTTCGTGCTCCAGATTCAGCCGGTGCCACTGTGCCCACAACGAATTGTAGCAATTGAAAACCGCACAGCGAGGATTGTCGGGGTTGGTCCAGTCGTTGGCAGCGTGGAGAAGACTTTCGGTGAAGATGACAGCCGAGCCGGCTGGACAGCTGTAGTCCTCCATCATCTCCCGAATACTATGTTCCCAGGAAGAGTCGCTGATGTTGGGACGGTAACGGTCAGGCCCGCCATAGCTGAAATGGGACTTGTGCGACCCGCTGAGAAACGAAGTGCCCCCCTGCCCGGCCTTCACCTCCTCTAGCTCCCATACCACACGAGTAAGACCGGCAAAGATCTTCCCGCCGGCCGCCTGATAGCGCATCGCATTGGCCTGCTGCGGCGGGCGCACCACATGCGGCAACCCGCCGTCCCTGCGCTCTTGCTTGCTCCACCCAGGCGGCCGGACTGTTATAAACGAATTCTCGCAGCGGAAGGCATAGTACTCGTCCGACAGAAATGGATCCTCTGACAGTATCTCACTTAGTACGCCCACGATGGCCGGGTGGTCAAGCAGCGTCTGGAGCGTTCCCTGAAACGACTGTCTGGGATTCGTGGACTGAGAATTCTGGGCCGTTTCAACACCGTAGGCCTCCGCTTTCATCGTACCGATTTCCTCTTCCGAAAGCACGCCCGGTAACAGGATCCAGCCGCGTAAGTCAAAGAAAAACTTCTGCTCTTCTGTCATCGGAATCGGACTGGCAATTGATGAATCCATACTGTCTCTCCACAGAAGATTGGAAACGGCAAGAGCGTCTTCGCCTGGCCATCTCTTCGATCGATTAACCCTTCACGCCGGAAAACACGATGCCTTGGATGAAGTATCTCTGGCCTACAAAGAACAGCACGATGATCGGGATCGTAAATGCAGCTGACGCCGCCATTTGCAAACTGTAGTGAACCTGCGTATCAGTGACGAAATAACGCAACCCAATCGCCGCCGTAAACTTGTTCAGATCATGCAGATAGATCAGCGGCCCTATAAACGCGTTCCAGTGATGCTGTACCGAGAACAGCGCAACCGTTGCCAGCACCGGCTTGCTCAGCGGCAGCATGATCCGCCAGTAAATGCCAAAGACGCTGGCGCCGTCAATGCGGGCCGCGTCATCCAGCTCGGACGGTAACCCCATGAAGAACTGCCGCATAAGGAAGACATAGAAGGGGCTGGCAAACCAGGCGGGCACGATGAGCGGAAGATATGTGTTTACCCATCCCATCTTGGAAAAGAGAACGAATCGGGGAATCATCGTTATCTGCCCAGGAAGCATGATTGTCAGCAAGAGCGCAAAAAAGACAGCATCCCGGAAGCGCCAGCGCAGCCGTGCGAACGCAAATGCACCTAGGCTGCTGCTGACCAGGCTGCCTAGCGTTGCCCCTGTTGCGATGATCACGGTATTGAGGATGAACCGCCCGAAGGGTAAGGCGGTCAGTGCTTTGGGGTAGTTTTCCCATAGGATTGGCTTCGGGATCCAGATAGGTGGGAAGGCAACAAGCTGAGCCTGCGGCTTGAGGGAACTGGAAATCAACCAGATGAATGGAATCGTGACCAGTATCGCCCCTGCGACCAGAACCGCATAGAGGACGATTCTTCCCAAAAGGTTTCTTAACCTGTATGGGTTGCTGAGAACGCCCCAAACGGCAGTCACAGGTCTCTTAACGTGGTACGGAAGCGCTTGCGCCATACCTGAAACCTCGAACACCCAACTGAGTCAGCGGCTTCCTTCGTAATAGACCCATGCCGAAGACGAACGGAACACCATCGCCGACAAAACCACAATGTATAGGAATAGAATCAGTGCCAGGGAAGAACCGTACCCAAGACGAAAATACTCAAACGCAGTGTGGTAAAGATGCAACATGTAGAACAGGGAGGCGTTATTGGGGCCTCCTCCTGTCATCACGAATGCGACTACAAATACCTGCAGACCCCCAATGATGCCCATCACCAGGTTGAACAATATCAAGGGCGTCATCATCGGAACCGTCACATTGAGCAAGCGCTGAAGGGCGTTAGCTCCGTCGATCGAGGCGGCATCGTACAGATCCGAAGGAATCGCCTGCAGTCCTGCAAGATTGATCAGCATACCACCGCCGACGCCCCAAAGACCCATCACGATGAAGGCGGGCAAAACCCAGTTTGGGTCGCCTAGCCAGTCGGGCGCCTCGATGCCCATCATTGCCAACCCGATGTCCAGCAGACCGAATCGTCTGAGGAAGATCCACCGCCACAGCGCAGCGACGGCAACCAGCGGCACGATCGAAGGCAGGTAATAGAGAGTACGCATCAAAGCCTGCCCGCGAATCTTCTGGTTCAACAGCAGCGCCAGCAGAAATCCGGTTACTAGATTGAGAGGAATCGATATGAAGGCAAAGACTGTTGTAATCCGCAGTGAGAGCCAAAACAGATCGTCACGGAACAGGATTTCTTCGTAGTTGGCCAGACCGATCCACTGCGGCGGCGTAACGCCATTCCACTCGGTGAAGGCGATCAGAACTGAAGCCACCATCGGCCCCACATCAAACGCCACCATGCCAATAATGGCAGGCAACGCAAACAGCCAACCGTAGAGGGCTTCCCGCTGCCGGTTGGTCTTGATGAAAGCCATCATGGTACTTCAATCCTACTATAATTCCTGTCAATCACTGTGGTTCAGAACGCCAACTGAGAATTGGAACTGGGACCAAGTCCACTGCCCCTAGGCAGATCAAATCTTCTACCACACTTGTGGGCAGTCCTCCCTCGGAATGTACAATTCCCTTCAGTGGATACCCATAGCAATGAAGTCTCTAGGCGGGTGTGGAAAGTCTTGTATGACGACCTCTTCCAGGAGGCGGTCACGCAGCGCTCGGCGCGTTTCTGCATGGCCGCGCTCTCCGGCAAGGTTTCGTGCCTCGTCAACATCGTCGGTATGATAAAACAGCTGCTCACCAGCGCCGCCCGGGTAGAACGTGTAACGCCAGTCATCTGTACGGATGGTACGCGCCCAGTTTAACGGCGTCCGGCTATCCGTGTTGTTATAGCTCTCGATATAGACAGCGTCGCGCCAATTGGGGACCCGTACACCCCGACACCAGGGAAGCAGCGATTTGCCAGGTAAGCCCGGAACGGCTGCCTTCGACTTATGAGGCCCCTGATCGGGCAACTGCGGGTGTGGCAATCCCGCCACCTCCAAGACTGTTGGTACGATGTCCTCGTGCTGGACTAGGGCATCACACGTTTGTCCCTGCCGGACTCCTCCCCCTGCAACAATCAAGGGAATCCTAACGCAAGCGTCATAGTGTCGTTCAGCCTTGCCAAAGAAGCCGTGATCATAGAGGAGATCTCCATGGTCGGAAAGAAAGAAGAGAACTGTCTCCTCCCACAGACCCGCCTCTTCCAGGGCGTCGAGCACCAGTCCAAGTTGATGGTCTAAGTGAGCAACATCTGCCAGGTAAAAATGGCGACGGTCGCGCCAGGCTGCAATGTCGCCCCGAAATCCGTCATTCAAGAAGCACTGAGGCGCCAGCGGATCGTCTGTCCATTCGGGAGCAACGGGTTCCGGGATAAGGGAGGGGTCTATGCGCTCCATATACTCAGCCGGTGGACAGGATGGCCCGTGGGGTTGAACGTAACTTAAATGAGCATAAAATGAGCGATTCCGGTCAGCCCCCGCTATAAATCTGAGTGCGTGCCCGCTGATCCACGCAGTCTGGGACAGCTCTTCCGGGAAGGGCAGTACGTAGTACTGTGCTGTACCGTTCGGGTAGTCGGCAGTACCCCACACAAAGGTTTCCCGAATCTCCCTGATGCGTTTCGCAAGATCGGTCTTCTGCGCGCCGTAAGCGGAAAAAGCAGGGATTGAGGAAGGCCACACAGTCGCCAGCGCAGACTCGTAGTGTTCCGGATGCTCTCGCTCGACCCAGTCCAGCCACTCACCCCCACGCGGGTCCTCCGTATTGTGGACGACGTCAAACCCGTATTGGTGGAAGTCGGAATAAAATCCTCCGTAATGTGGCTCAAAATGTAGCTTGCCGAACGCCCCAGTCTGCCAGCCTGCCCCCTGCAGTGTCCTCATCACGGTTGGGAGTTCCGGGTTCAGTCGGTAGCCGTTTTGCAGAACGCCATGCCCGCGGCTCGTCAGCCCGGTCGCTAGCGTAGCGCGGGCAGCGCAACAGACAGGATTGCTGGCGTACGCGTTTATGAATGTAGTGCCTGCCCGACGCAGCCGATCCAGATTGGGCGTCGGGCAGGCCATAGCGGATCCGCCCTCCAGCCACTTGGCGGAGAGCTGGTCCACCATGAAAAGGACAATGTTCAAGACTCTTGGTTCCGTTCAACCCCACCCAACGTCATGGCCAACGTCTCGCTTGGAGTAAGTGACCGCTTAACTCCTCTCGGCGAATATCTCTTCAAGCTTCTGTTGGGCGATCTCAATCCCTTCTTCAATTGTCCGGTCGCTGTTCTCCACAGCCGGCTGGAACAACTCCGAACTGACTGCCCTGCCAATTTCTCCGCCAAATGGTAACCGTAGATCCGGGCGGACATGACCGTAGTCGATCAGGGTGGGAAGAATGGTCGCATGAGGAGCAAGCACCAAGGCCGCTTCCACGAAGTTCTCGCGCAGGCTGTAGCGGGCCGGCGACTGTAAGTTCTCTGCGAAAATCCGCCCAGCATAGGAAGGATCGGTTATCCAGCTTACCAGGTCCCAACCCCCATCAGGGTTTTCGCTTCCGTTCACTACCTGGAACGAAACAGGAATCACTTCCGCCGCGCGACCCGCAGGACCAGCCGGCACGTGCCAGAAATCCCAATCCACGACCGATTCTCGCATCATGAAGTTCCAGGTTCCGATGCCGTGGATCGCGTGTGCAATTCGGCCAGAAGCCAGCATTGGGCGCAGCCCGCCAAAAGCCTCGCCGTATTCGCCAGTCAACACGACATCAGCCTCATAGAGGCTCTTCAAGAACGTAAGCGCTTCTAGGTTGGTGTCCGAGTCGAGGATTGGCTGCTGGTCGTTGTCTTCGTCCAGAACGTCGCCGCCCCACGCCCACATGAACACGAAATATCGTTGCTGATTGGCCAGGGCTACCTTCTTGTCAGCGAATTCCCCCGTCGCAATCAGAGGCGCCGTCGCGCCAAAGTCCTGCCAAGTCCACGTATTCCAGTCCGGATGCGGGACGCCTGCCTCGTCGTACAGAACGGGCACTGAAACAAAAGCCTGAATGTTTATCGACCAGGGAATCCCGTAAATGACGCCGTCGACCGACGCCCCATTTATAGACAGGTCAGGGAAGTCGTCTATTTGAACAGTTGCAGCGTCCCGCTCAATGTAACTGTCCAGGGCTAGAAAAGCACCGGCCGGTGCAAGGGCGATGAAAGCATTCGGGGCCCAGAAGCCGCAGTCCGGCGGCGTCCCCGCCGATACCAGCGTTTGCAGTTTCTGGGTCGACTCACTATTCGTTGTCTGAATCAACGTCAGTTCATACTCAGGGTGTGTCTCGTCCCATTCATCCAACAACTCAATGATGAAGGGTGTATCGTTTGCAGTCCAGATATTGACGAACTGTACCTCCGTTGGGGCTTCGTCAGGGGAACTTTCTTCGGCCATCGAGTCCGCTGCGCTCGGCGCCGCTGCGGGCACGCACGCAAGCACCGCGGTTCCGGCAGCTCCCGCGGCCGATAATCGCAGGAATTGACGTCGGGTCAGCTTTGATTCTGTCATGGCTCCAATCTCCTTAGTTACTAAACAAAGGCGACAGTGATTCGATTGACTGCAGGAAACGCGTTAAGTAGGCCGTTGCGAAGAATACGGGCTGCACGATAGCGTACTTCTGGGGAGAGTCCTCCTGATCATAGTAGGGTGCCAACCCTGTGTCAAGCGATGAAAAAGAAAGGGTGCATCCCCAAAAAAGGGGTGAACTTTTGTGCATGTCCGGAAACGACCAGGCTCAAGCCGATTCGCATCCCTGATCAGGCCAAACGCTGTCCCCTCTGACCACTGTAGTTGGGCGATCGGGCCTTCGGCCTTCCCTTGTGCGGGGGGATTCCCCCCGCAACGTCCCCCATCGCGAGCCTGATCATCGCGGACAATTGGAACTGTTGAGACAGCCACCTGTGTTCCAACCCTCGCGCCACTACCGTGGGGGCAGGCCTCGTGCCTGCCCAGTGCCTCCCAATTAAGGGTCGCAGGACAATTGCAACCGGCCCCGGCACGATATACCCATATGACCACTTCTGCCCCCGACCTGGACTGCACCCCAAAGAGTCACTTCCCACATCTCTGGGAAGGCATAACGTCAATCGCAACCAATGCTTGAATAACAAGATCATTGGTGGCCCAACCGAAGCCGACAACGACACACTGCGGAGAAGATTTCTCCCACTTCTGACCCAGGAAACGCATTTGCCAGTTTCACGCGAATAGGTTAAATTCACACTGTTGCACCTCTTTTTGCCAGTAAGTCTGCGATCCCAGGCCACCGCTCTCCCTCTGGAAACAGTTTTCCCCTCGAAAGTCTGGTGTTACACGGGCAAGGCAAAGAAATATAATAGTACGTTTGAACACTTCCCTCCCCGATGAAACCCCTTGCAGGAAGGGAAGATTTATATCTGCCTGATCATGCAATTTCGCTGACCAATTTCATTTCGACTTCTCAGTCGCGATACTATCCTTTCGTACCGGTGTAATGACTGCACTTTTCGTTCAACGATGAAAGAATTTTGGAAAGGAATGTAGGATGAAAAGGTTCCTCCCCACCCTCCTGTTGTTTGCGCTCCTTCTTTCCGTCCCTTCGACCACTCTGGGCGCTCCGACTAACCAAGCCGATTCGCCCGACCCTCCAATGAGTATCACCGTATTGGGCTATGGCACAGCGTCGGCCGCTCCTGACAGCGTCAGCGTGAATCTGTATATTGGCGAGCAACCTACATATGGACCCGGGGGCCCGGAGTTGTCCTTTGTCGAGCCGGCCGATCTTGACGAAGTGGGTGATTTTTTGGCTGAACAGGGCATTGATGTCGATACCATTGAAATAAACTATCTGAGTCGAAACTATGCCTACGGCCCTTCAAGTTTTGCGGGTGAAGTAGCCTTCTCCTTTGACGAACTGGACCGGTTGCTTTCTCTGATGCAGGACCTCGTGGACGAGATGGAGGGGAGGCGCGGCCCAACAATACAAGGCGCGAACATGATCTTCCGCGTTGAGGACTGCCCCGCCCTCGAGCTGGAGGCAATGCGCGCCGCCCTCGACGACGCGCGTCAGCGTGCGTCGAGGATGGCTAGTCTCCTGGATATGTCGCTGGGACGCGTTATCACGGTGTCGGAAGACGTCTCGCCAGTCGGCGCGATCCGGCCGGCGGGCGGCTGCATCGCCCATGCAGGGCAGACAGCGACAGGCGGCTACTACCTGATGGGAAGCGCCAGTTCACTGGAGAATT
The DNA here is from genome assembly GCA_022824025.1 of Caldilineaceae bacterium. Classification (GTDB taxonomy): domain Bacteria; phylum Chloroflexota; class Anaerolineae; order Caldilineales; family Caldilineaceae; genus Bin5. Next base: position 41,182 of record JAJEBF010000046.1, on the reverse strand, counting down.
CACCTTCAGAAGTGGAAGTCGCGATCATGCTGAAGGCGACCTTTGCCCTCAAACCTTGACGTGGGGCCTGCTACATTCCGGACGTGTGCAGGGCGGTCACTGCTGTTTCGCAATTGTTTCGGCAGGATGGGGCGTCTTACACAGGAGAGGAATCTATTCAAAGAGAAAGCACGAGGCCGTTTGACTGGGTGTCACACTGTAATCTTGCGGCGTGCCGGATGCGCATCGTTCCATGGCGTGGGGGCAGCGATGATAGAATTTGCAGCCGTTCAGATTGATCGCGGCAGTGTCCTCAGAAGCGGCGGAAGAGCTGCGCCCTTCCCATCGAACATCAGGATCCGGCAAAGTGATTGAACCTACAAGCAACTGTGTGTACGGGTGGTGAGGATTTTGAATGACGCCCTCAATGTCGCCATTCTCCATTACGGAGCCGCCGTAAAGTATGTAAATGTCATCACTAATTTGATAGGCGGTCGATAGGTCGTGGGTGATGTACAAAAAGGAAATGCCGTACTCTTCTTTCAGATTGCGGAAGATCTCAAGGATGCGCATCTGCAGCGAGGCATCAATCATTGAAACCGGTTCATCTGCCACAATGATGCGCGGCTTCAGAAGAAAGGCGCGCGCGACCATGATTCTCTGACGCTGCCCCCCGCTGAGTTCATGCGGGTACTTTCCCAAAATTTCGTTGGGGCGCAGTCCCACCACCTCCATCGCTTCCTCAGTGAGCCTTCGTCTTTCCGATCGTTCGTTGGTAAGTTTGAATTTCTGGATCACCGTGTTGAACACGGCGTCCACCTTGTAAAATGGGTTGTACGTTCCAAAGGGATCCTGAAAGATCGCCTGAACCTCCCGCCGGAAAACGAAACGCTCCCGGCGTGACATTTCAGAAATGTCCTGCCCTCTGTATAGAATCTGACCCGAAGAAGGGTGGATAAAGTCCAGAGAAAGGTTCGCCAGCGTAGTCTTTCCGCTGCCGCTTTCGCCCGCGATGGTCGTGATTTTCGCTTCGCCCTCCACAAATCTGAGCGAAAAGTTCTCCAAGGCCGGTGGTGAAGGCTGTCGAAACAGTCCCCCTCCATACCGCTTTGTCAGATCGCGAATCTCAAGCAATGGGGGAGCCATGAACGTTACCTCGTTTGATGTCCTGATGGGGCTTCAGCCCCTGCCGCAGCCTTCGTCGCGCCCAAGACGCCGCCATCTGATTCCCCTGCCGAGTCGAACTGCTCAGGGGCGCTCAGCAGGTGGCACGCAGCCATATGGCTCGTGCGGATTCGATGCATTGGGGGCGGCGTTTCCTGGCAAAATGCAACGGCGTGCGGACATCGAGGATGAAAGAGACAGTTTTGCGGCGGATTGAGCAGGAAAGGCGGCAGGCCCGGAATCCCGCCGCCGCGCTTCTTCTCCCGTATTGAGGGCAACGAGGAGATGAGCGCCTGTGAATAGGGATGTTGCGGCTGTCGAAACAGCTCTCTTGTACCAGCCACTTCAACCAACTTGCCCGCATACATCACGCCCACCCGGTCGGCGACCTGGGCGGTCATTCCCATGTCGTGTCCAATCAAAATCATCGAAGCGTTCAAGCGCTCTTGCACGCCAATCAGTGTTTCCATCACAGCTTTCTGAACAACAACGTCCAACGCGCTTGTCGGTTCATCCGCGATGATCAGTTCAGGCTCCAGTGCAGTGGCCATGGCAATGCAGACCCGTTGCTTCATACCCCCGCTCAGTTCATGGGGATACATGTCGGCCACTTCGGCCGACAATTGCACAGTCTCTAGCAGATCGCCAATTCTCTCCCGCAGTTCCCGAATCGGCACTGCGCCCCTATGCGTAACAATTGCGTCGGCAATCTGATCCTGTACGCGCATCACAGGGTTTAAGGAATTCATCGCGCCTTGGGGTATCAGAGAAATCCTGCTCCACCGCGACTGCCGCATCTCCTCGTCGCTGAGGGTCAGAATATCGCTTCCCTTAAGCAGGATTTTCCCTCCCTCGATCCGACCTGGCCGTTTGATGAGTCGCAGGATGGCCATGATGGTCGTTGTCTTGCCACAGCCGCTCTCACCAATAAAGCCAAATCTCTCCTTTGGGTTAATGGTGAAACTGATGTCGTCGACCGCCTTGACCGGGCCCGCCTGGGTCCAATAGTAGACGCGCAGATTTTCGATTTGGAGCAGCGGAGCGCTTTCGATGGCAACTGTCATGGCACGCTCACTTGGCCCGCTCACGCAGACGTGGGTTGGCCAGTTCGTCGAGTGCAAGGCTGATGAGAAACAGGCTGATGAAGATGATCATTAGGGCGGCCGTCGGGGGCACCCACCACCACCACATACCGCGAAAGATCGCCGCGCCTTCGTAGGCAGCCTGTAATATCATTCCCAGATTGGGGGTAAACAGAGGGCCTAACCCCAGGATCTGGATGCCAACCAGGGCCAGAATCGCGCCAGAAACCGCGCCGACAAAACCCGCCATAATGTAGGGCAGCAGGTTGGGCAGGATCTGCTTGATCGCGATTTCAAAGTCGCTCTGCCCAGACAGCTTTGCCAGCGGCACAAACGCCCTCTCTCTCAGGCTTAGAGTTTGGGAACGAATCAGCCGGGTCGGACCTGCCCAGGCAAAGATGGCGATCACCAGCGCCGTGAACTCCAGCGTTGTCGTACGAATGTAAGAGGCCAACACGACCAAAATAAGGAGCGAAGGAATGGTCAGGAAAATATCGGCCATCGTGCTGATGACGGCGTCAGTACTTCCTCCGTAGTAGCCTCCCACAACACCAAGCACGACACCGACCGCGGTTCCCAGCACACCAGCAATCAAACCAACCTTAAGTGAAGGATGTATGCCATGTATGATCAAAGCCCATACATCTCGCCCAACGTTGTCTGTTCCCAACAGGTATTTCTCTGAGGGCCGGGCATTGAAGTCGCCCGCGGCGACTTTGGTCAGGTCAAAATCGACAATGTAAGAGCCAAAAATGCTGAAACCGGTTAGGCCAATAATCATTGCCAGCCCGAGTGAAAGCTTCCAGTTTCCCAGCCAATAGCGCACGCTGGCTCTCAAGCCGCGCGTTCCAATGGAAGACTCTTCTGCGGGGGCTGTTTCCGGTCCCGTCTCCGGCATGAATGCGGTTGTCATAGCTGATTGTCCCGGAAGTTCACTTTCTCGAATATGTGATACGCGGGTCGAGCCAGGGGTAAATCAAATCGATGATCAAGATGGCCACGGCAATGGAAACGACAAGAAAAAAAGTGATTCCCTGAATGACAGGGAAGTCGTTACTATTGATGGCCTCAAATAGGCGCAGTCCCATCCCCGGATAGGAAAAGATAAGCTCGACTATTGTGGCGCCTGAGACAACATAGCCCAGGGTGATGGCCAGTGCCGTGAACTGAGGCAAAATGGCATTGCGCATCGCGTAGCGCAGGAAAATGCGTCTATCCTTCAACCCCTTTGCTTCGGCCAGCGTCAGATAGTCCTCGCCCAACACTGTGACCATCATCCCTCGCATCCCCAAGACCCATCCTCCAACGCCGGCGATAATGATTGAAAAAGCGGGTAGGAGAGAGTGGTATACCAGGTCCACGATGTATCCAAAGTCAAAGCCTTCTTCTGCCAAACGGCCCACAGAGACGACGCCGCTGTAGGGAAACCAGCCCAATGAGAAAGCCAGGACCGAAACAAAAATAATGGCCAGAAGATAGTACGGGATGGGGGCAAGCATCATGAAGAAGGTGATAACCGCTCTGCCGAATTGGGGTGTGGAGTGCCAGACCAGCAAAGCCCCGGCCAGGATTCCAAGTACGAAAGTGATCAGTGAGGTAGCCGTCAACAGGCCAATGGTATATGGCAAGGCCGCGGCAACAATCTGCGAAACTGTGGCGGGGAAAAAGCGAATGGAGTAACCAAGATCAAATCGGGCAAGCGCAGCCATGTATTTCAGATACTGAATGGGAAGCGGGTCATCCAGGCCAAATCGTTCGCGAAACAAATTGATCAGTTCCGCGCTGTTTTCTACAGTTGCCCCCTGCTCTTCCATCTCCCCAATCAGCGCCGCAATTGGGTCTCCAGGCGCCAATCGGGGAATGACGAAGTTAAGCGTCGAAGCGACCCAGAGAATCAGGAAGAAGATGCCGAGGCGCCTCAAAATGTAGGTTAGGCTCATGTTCGCTCGTCACTTGCAGGAGGCGGTGAAAGTGTCGTCAAGACTTGCCCGCTTGGGGAATGGTGTGTGGTTCAAAGGGAAAAGACGTTGGAGAGGGCGCAGGCCCTCTCCAACATGAAAGCGTCAATCGTTAGGCGCAATCTAGCCAGCCTGTTCGATCTCCATCACAAGCATCAGGAAGTTCTGCCACCAGTTTGGCGGGTGGTGGTAGTCGTTCGCTTCGGTCGGCCAGTTTGTCCAATAGGTGGTCGTGTAGGGCACCACTCTTCTCTGTTGCGTCAGCGAGATGATCGGCAGTTCCTGCAGGCGGATTTCAAGGGCTAGGCGGAACAACTCATGCTGTCTTTCGGAACCGGGCGCCACGACCTGCATTTCGTCGACGATCTGGTCATACTCGGCATTCGCCCAGCCCCAGTGATTCTGGGAATGGCGTTCGCCCATAGGCTTCACCCATCGGCTGTGAAACAGGTTCAACTCGTCAAAGGGCTCTACCACACTGCCGCAGGCCACATGATGCGTCTCAATCTGGAAGTCGGCCGTCATCCGTGCGTCGTGATAGGTGGCGCCTGCCAGCGCACGCGGCGCAGCGTCGATGCCAACCTCCTGGAAGGCAGAAACCAGAACTTGCGGTAGGATCGGTTCTTCAGTCTTGAACAGGATGTCGACCTGTAGCGGTTCGCCATCCTTTTCATAGACGCCATTGGACCCCATCACATAGCCCTTGCTTTCGAAAATCTCCTTAGCTCGCTCCGGATCGTGAACGGTCGAATTGTACTGATCAAGCAGGTCCTGATTCTCTGACAGCCACGACTGAACGGCCGGATAGTCCGGGAAGTTGTAAGGCGAAACCTGGCCGAAACCGCCTGTCAGGGCGTCACCAATGCGTTGGTTGGGAATGGCGTACGCGATCGCCCAGCGCATGTCCGGGTCATCCCAAGGTTCGACTCGAGTATTGAAGCCCAACATTCCGGGGCAGGGATCGATCCAGGCATGGGGCTCGTTCTCGGTCCATCCAATGGCATTGGGATTCCTGCTGCGGACATCGATGAACGTGTCTATTCTGAGGCTTGGCTGGCCATCGACTTCATTGGCCACCAGCGCGGCTGCCTTGCGCTCGTCCGGCCCGGCTTCGACAAAGATGATTCGCTCAGGCTTGGGCAGTTCCTGGAACCCGGTCTCCGCTCCCCACCAGTCATCGCGTCGGTCAAATACAAACTCGGTCGAGGTAGCCTTGACAAGCTTGTACGGCCCTGTCCAGACAGGCCAACCTTGTTCCAGATCGAAGTTGCCGAACGTGTTGGGGTCTTGGTCGGCCCAAATGTGTTCCGGCACGATCCTTACGGCGCCCCAAATGCGGACACCAAAAGCGTTGATGATGAAACGCGGGTCAGGGTTCAGGAGCGAAATCCTGACGGTCTGGTCATCGACTGCCACAACGTCGTCTACGTCAACGACCCGACTGGCGAATATCAGCGTGGGGTTTTCCTTGAGCATGTTGATCGTAAATACAATGTCATCGGCGGTAAACGCTTCGCCGTCGCTCCAGGTGATGCCCTCACGCAGCGGGATCGTCACCTCAGTGAACTCGTCGTTCCACTCGGCAGGGCCCGACGCCAGCCAGGGAATCAGTTCACCTGTCTGGTAGTTCAGGTAGTACAGGGACTCGATCATGACCTGGTGGTGTCCCTGTGAATTGGTCGCGCCCGGATTCAGACCATTCTGTTCAGGCGCGGCGTGGGGGCCGCCCTCAAATCCAATGATCAATGTATTTTCACGGGCGATCTCTCCGCTTGTCGTTGCCTCAGCCTCCTGCATCTCCGTTGCTTCAGATGCCGCTTCTCCCGCAGGTGCGGCAGGCGCGGCGCAGGCTGAGATCGCGAGAGCCGCGATCAAAATGAAAAATATAAACCTGGACTTCATCACTTTTCTCCTTATGGCTTTGGTTGTGCCCTTGGATCCCACGAACGGTGGGGGCTTACTGAAACTACTCAAATTCGAATGTCCAAAAACTGTTGCGAAAAGTTGCCTATGGGCCCCACCAGGATTCAGTTTCGTGGTGAGTCGGCAGTGGCGACAATATAGCCTACCAGACCTGATCTGTCAACATGGAACTGTTTCTTTTCCGTTCCTTGCCACCACTTTCCAACTGTCTTATACTTTTTGACTATTGGTCCAACCAATTTCGCAACTGTGGGCAAGGTTAACACGCTCAATTTCGGAGGAACTCACATGAAAGAACGCGAGAAGTTCCTGTACGATCTTCAGGGTTTCCTTAAAGTGGAAAACTTCCTGTCCCCCGAAGAAGTACAATCACTTAACGACGCCTTCGACGCCAACTGGGACAAGGCGATTCCCGATCCCAATTCGGCCCCCGACGGGGACATGGCAGGAGATCGCCCGCGTGACTTCTTCAATGGAATGCTGACTTGGGAACAGCCCTGGTGCCAGCCATTCCGCGACCTGCTGGCCCACCCCAAGCTGATCCCCTATCTGAACACAATGTTCGGCCGCGGCTGGAAAATGGATCACGCGCCATTTATGCTCGCTGCAAGAGCCGGAACGGAGGGGCTGCGCCTTCATGGTTCGACCAGCAGAGTGTTTGACGGCACACAACATTACAGCTATGCAAACGGCCAGATACGATGCGGGATGATCGTCTGTCAATTCCAACTGGCCGACGTGAACGAAGGCGATGGCGGGCTATGCGTGATTCCCGGAAGCCACAAGGCGAACTTCCCCATGCCCGAAGACATTGCCCGGTATGAAAAGAACCGGGAACTGGTTTACAATGTGCCCTGCAAGGCGGGCGACATGGTGATCTTCAACGAAGCGACGATCCATGGAACCCTGCCTTGGCGCGCGGAACAGCAGCGTCGCTCCCTCCTGTACCGCTTCTCACCCAACTACCTGCACTTTGCCGGCGGCGTCTACGAGACATCCATGCCGGAATGGGTCGCCGAATTGACTCCGGCCCAACAGGCAGTGCTGGAGCCCCCCTACATCTACGACCGTCCGATTATTGAAGACGATAGTGTAACGATTATTCGCCCCAGGCGTGTGCGCCCGGATGGTACGCTCCGGGAGGCGTAACAGGTTTCTTCAGTCCCAGCTACGATTCGTGCCATGACATACCTTCGCCGCGCACAAGGGTTGCGCGGCGTTCGTATCTTCCGGGCCACTCCACCGGCAGTTCACCCTTCTCTACCATCAATCTGAGCGGATTGACGCGCGTCTTCAATGGGAGGTAGATCCGCTGCCTTCTGCGCGCCGATTCATACAACGCCATCATCACCTCCTGGACCGCCCTCCCTCGCTCCCCGCCGCTGATGGGGTTCTCTACCCGCCCTTCAACCCACGTGATTGCCTCCTCGCACTGGCGCGACCAACAGTCATGCCAGGGCGCCGACAACGCCTCCCATCCCCCGGTCTTGCCGTTGAAATAGCGCACTGTGCCGATTTCGTAATTGTAGCGCGCGGACAGACCCTCCGGCATGTGCATCGGCGCATCGGATGGAATCTCGCTCTCAGGGTGATAGGAGGTGCTGAGTTCCATGATCCCATCAGTGCCTATGACACGGCATCCCTGGCCCAGCCCGTGAATCAAGTCCCCCATGATCAGGATGGTGGCGTCGTTGTCGCAGGCGGCAAGCCCAAGGCAGGCGTCTTCAGCTGGCAGGCCGCGCTCCAACTGCTCCGTGGTGCGTTCCACAGCGCCCATTACCCACTCCACACGCGGCTCGTCCATCAGAAACAGCGCCAGGCGAATATTGTGCGAATTGGTGTTGAGCAGATTGCCGCCTGAATCCAGCTGTATCTGCAGGACGCGTCCGAGGGCCCCCTCCCGCACCAACTCACGGGCCTGAAGCCAAGTGGCATGGTGGGGCCGCTGGTATGCGATCATCAGCTTGACGCCGTTTCGCTGGCAGGCGGTCAACATCGCGTCGGCCTCGCCCAGGTCTACCGCCATCGGCTTCTGACAGATGATCGCTTTGGGCTGGCGTGCGGCGGCCGCGATCACCATCTCCGCATGCAGCTGGTGCCAGGAGCACACGTCAACAAAATCCAGCTTTTCGCTGTCCAGCATCTGCCTGTAGTCCGCATAGCGATGTTCCTCTGGCACGCCGAAGAATTCGCCGAACTCCCTCAGCGCGTCCGCGTTTGAGTCCGCAATCGCGCCGATCGTTGTTGGCGTGCCCGCAACGCCCTGCCAAGCGCGAGCATGCACACGCGCGATGATGCCGCACGCGATGATGCCTGTACGATAGGTTGCCATAATGTTCTCCTGCTATGGACGATGTAGGGGGAGAAGCTAGAAGAGACTCGATGAAACGCAACATTATCCAGTTCGTCCTTCGCGCGAACCGGTTGGAACAAACTTGGCTGGCCAGGCCTTTCTCATTGGGCGCCCAACGCGCTTTCAAGGTCTGCGAGACTGGTAAACCAACGCACCTGCTGCAGGAAGTGGGCCAGGTCACTGCTTTCCGCGCGCAGTTGCTGAAGCTGAGGACCGATCGAGCTGGAGGAAGCCGCGCCGGTCGCGTAGCTGCCATGGAAGGCAAAATAGGCCTGATTCAGAACGCGCAGCGGGTATCCCTTCTCGACAAAGTAACGCCGCCTCGCCTCCATGTAGGCCTCGGCAGTCTCTACGAGCCCGTCTTCCAGCAGGGCATCCACATGCAATCGAGTTTCGCGCATCGCCTGCTGGAAGTTAAACGGGAGCGGGCGCCCGTATCGCTCCCAACGCTGCTGTTCCAATGCCCCTTCCCGCGCTACGAGCTCTTCGATATTGCACGCGCAAGTGTCTGCCAGCGTCTCCTCAGCCGGTTTTGCAGGGCCGGCCGCATCCGAAGAATAGTAACGCCGCGCCACCCTTTCGCCGATCTCATTGCCAACGATATCAGACACTGTTTCGTTGAGTGTCGTTGCCTCATCGTTTCTGGCATAGCGCAGACCCAACGGGAAGTGGAAGAGGTAATGATGTACCCACTCATGTGCAATTGTATTCAGCGCCCACTCGAGAGAACTGCTATCGACAATCATCGCCGGATAGACTGCCATGCCCCCAATCTGTGTGATGTGGGCGCTCAAATCCGTGCGCGCCTCAATCGCGCTCTCGCTTTCTCCAAGAATTACCGGATCAAATTCGGCCTGCAGCACGCGAGAGTGTATCGTAGAGATTCGATCCCGAGGGCTGACCGTTAACTTGAGAGGAGGTTCGACAAATACGAAGTGGACCGGAGGCCATACGATCCCTCGAAGACCCAGCCCGGCATCGCGCAACGCCTCTTGTACCTGGCGCCGCAGCACAGCCTCGACCAGGGGCCGATCGGCCGTCTGCTGTTGGCGCAAGGCGGCCAGCTCAAAGCGGGCCTCCCGAATCTCAGATCCAGATACGGCATTCGCGCCGGAGCCGGAAGCTTCACTCGACCCGCTGGAACCGGGCTCGATGTCGTCGGCCAAGACGGTTGAACGAAGCTCTTCATCGGACGCCGGCGGGCTCTTGGCGACCAGTTGACTGAGCTCCTCCTCCAACAGGCGGATTCGCCCATACCGGTCCAGGTATGCGCGTACAAGCTTCGATTCTTCTTCTGAATTTAGCTGGTCCAGCCCAGTAAACCGTTCAGGAAATACCAGTTGGCGAACTGCTCCCAGTTCCCACCCAACGAAGTTGAAGTCGGGTAGGGCCACAGCCGCCTTGATTACATGGTCGCGGGTGGGAAGAAAGCGCGGGGCGCCGCCGCCGAGAAGTAGCGCCGCCAGCAGCACGATGAGAGCCTTCGAAGAGGTTCGCCGCATTCTGGCCAGTCTGATGAAAGCGATGCCGGTTGGTCGAGTCAGGATGTTCACGGCAACAATCTTAAATCATTATGAAGCCGTTCGGAAAGGTATCGAAATTGGGGTTCCCCGGGTGCTCGCAAGTGGATCACAAATGGCCGTGTGTCAGCGCCTATTGCGATCTGGCAGATATGGCCTGCCTCAAAGCAGACCTGTACAACTGTCGAAGTTCGGGTTGACCGGCCGCGAGCAGGACACCAAAATAGACCGCGATCCCGCCGCCTCCACCGACCACGAGGCGAGCAAGGTCATTGGCAGGCGAACTCGGTCCACCTGACTCGAAAAGCGATTGCAGCCACAGAGTTGCAAGTCCCATGGCAGAAGCCCCAACAAATACCATGGTAACGGTCTGGGCAGTTGTCCCAAAGGCCCAACGCGGCGTGCCCGATGATGTCCCGGACGCACGCGCCGATCGCCTCGTGCGATTCCCGCGCCCAACCTTCCAATAAATGAGCAACAGCATGGCGAAGGCATGAGCAGCCTGTTTTGCCGTATCTGCCCAGACAAGGCCAAGAAAGCCCAGCCCCTCTATGAGCGCCAGCGCGGCCGCCCCGTACACAACAACGCTAAACAGCCCCACCGCCGCCGGCAGCAAGGTGTTGTTACGAGCGTAGAAGGCATAGATCAGGGGAAAGTCAACCGCAGCGAACAGCGCGCCGACAAGATACACTTCCAGCGCCATGACGACCATCGCGCTGTCCTCAACCGTGAACTGACCCCGCTCGAACAGGAGCCGGACTGTCGGTTCCGCGAGCAACCCTAATCCAGTGAGAAGGGGCGCGATCAGAACAAGCACCATACGCATCCCTCGCGCCAGAGTGGCTCGATATGCGTCTTCGTCGCCTGCGGCAAACTGCTGGCTCAACCTGGGCAGCGCGGCCAGCGAAATGGCCACACTGATCATCCCCAACGGCAGCTGCTGCAATGTCGTCGCCTTGCTCATCCACGCTATGCTCTGAACGCCGGTCCCGCTGGCCAGCCGCCGATCCAGCCCAACCTGAAACTGCGCCACAATCAACCCAGCCGCAATCGGAAGATAGAGCTTAACGATGTGGGCCAGGGCGGGATGACTCCACCGGAGTCTGAACGACAGCCCTGCGCGATGAACGTCCCAAGCCATCAGCCCGAACTGTGCCAGGCTTCCAGCCAGCACACCGATGGCCAGGCTGGCGATGCCGATGCGGCCGGCCAGCAGCGGGGCGGACGCAACAATTCCCAGGTTGTATACCGCTGAGGCCAGCGCCGGCAGCGTGAAGCGTTGGAGCGCGAAGAGAATTGCAGTCAACACACCGGCCATCGACACGAACCAAACAACCGGCGCCATCAGGCGCAGCAGCCTGGCAGTCAATGGCAACAATGCCGGATCAAAGTCATCAAAGCCACCCGCCAGCAAGCTGGCGACCTGTGGGGCAAAGACCGCCATCAGCAATGCCAGCACTGCGAGTGTAACGACAGAGAGACTAAGCAGCGCGCCGACCAGCCGCACCAGTTCCGGATTAGGTCCAAACTGCGTGTAGCTGGCAGGTGATTCGCCCGTCGTCTCCGCGTCTGAACGGTTCCGCTCGAGCCGGGCATAGTCGCTGAGGACCGGCACCAGGGCAGCGCTTAACATGCCGCCAATCAGGAAATCGTACAGCATTTTTGGCGCGGTGCTGGCCACCGTGAAGGCGCTCACTGCCCCGGTCGCGCCGAAGAAGCCGGCAATCACCATCTCCCGGGCGAGACCGAGCGCCCTGCTGGCAACTGCGCCGATCGAAAGCAGTGAAGCGCTGCGGGCCAATGTTTCGGTTGGCTGATCTTGAGCTGTCAAACGAGGAGAAGGCGGCACTAAGGGTCCGTTCTTTCGCTGCTCATGATGCCTCCGCGAAAAACTAAAACCGTCGAAGCGCCGCCTCTATTTTGTAGGGGTCCCGGCCGGCATGAGCCCCGACTTTAGTCGGCTGCCACCAGGTCGGCAGTCTTTCTTGGGACGCCGGGCGTAGGCCAGGCCCGCGGATCCTCCGTCAAATCAGACAGCCCCTCTGCTTCCAAAGAGGCCAGAAACTTCTCCGCCTGCATGGCCGCCGCGCAGCCTTGCCCCACGCTCGTCGCGACCTGTTTGAAGATCTTGTCGGCGATTTCACCCGCCGCAAACACGCCCGGTATATTGGTCCGCGTCATTGGGTCGGCAATCAGGTGCCCGTCCTCATCCAGGTCCAGCTTCCCGTGATAGAGATCGTTATTGGGAATATGGCCGATGTAAACAAAAACGCCGTCGGTGTCCAACTCCCTTTCTTCGCCATTCAGCGTATCGCGAATCGTGACGCCTGACACAACGCCGTTCTCGTTACCTTTGATCGAAGTCACAACGGTGTTCCAGACGAACTCAATCTTGTCATGACCAAACGCGCGATCCTGCAAGATCTTGCTGGCGCGTAACTCGTCTCTCCGATGGATGATCCTGACGTTGGTGGCAAACTTGGTCAGGAACAGCCCTTCCTCCAGCGCGCTGTCCCCCCCACCGACTACGACCAACTCCTTACCCCGGAAGAAGAAGCCGTCACAAGTGGCGCAGTAACTCACGCCTTTGCCGGTATACTCCTGTTCTCCCGGCACTTCCAGGAACCGGGGTCTCGCCCCTGTGCAGAGAATGATCGACTTGCTTCTATATTCCTTGCTCTGGGCGGTGCGGACCGTAAAGGGATGCTCGTCTACCACGATCTCGGTAACATGATCGTAGGAGACCGTGCAGCCAAATCGCTCGGCTTGAGACTTGAACTTATCAACCAGGTCGGGCCCGCTCAAACCTTCGGGGAATCCCGGATAGTTTTCAACTTCGTATGTAATACTGACCTGGCCGCCAAAGTCGTCCCCTGTGATCAGCAGTGGCTCAAGGTTTGCCCTCGCCGCGTACAGGCCCGCGGTCCAACCTGCCGGCCCGCTGCCAATGACGATGACCTCGTGCAATGCTGTATCCTCTCCGGCACTGCCATCCGCCTTGCCAGCGCCGTTCTGCAACTGCGCGCCGTTCTGATTCAAATCGCTCATTCCTTAACTCCCGAATATCTGTTGTTTGCCAGACACGGAACCGCCTCGTGTCAAGCGCGGTTCGCTTGGTGAAACCAGGTCCCCTTGCCTTGTTCCAGGGATCCGCCCAGGATTTCCAATATGGCAAGCGGTTGTCGCCGGCGACCCTTCTTCGAACAGTATCGCCTCTTGCGCCCTGCATTTCTGGGTGCTCGCACCCATTCCAATCCACATCGCAAGCGACACTGACTCAATGACTCTGGATTTGAATCAGGTTTCCGCACGTATCGTCAAAGGAAGCAATCGCGTAGGCGCCATAGTCGGTCGGTTCCACTTTGAACTCAACCCCCAGGTCTCTCAACCTTTCATACTCAGCCTGGATGTCATCAACGACAAACGAATTGGCGGGGATTCCCTGTTCGTAAATCGCCTTCTGATACTGCGCGGCAGCAGGATTGGCATTCGGCTCCAACAGCAGTTCCGTTCCGTCCTGGTTGTCAGGCGACACAACAGTTAGCCATCTGAATTCCCCCGCGGACACATCCGCCTTTTTCACAAAGCCGAGGATGTCTGTGTAAAAGGCCAATGCCTTCTCCTGATCGTCTACAAAAACGCCTGCATACGCAATTCTCATCGGATATATCCTTCCAAATTTAGTAAATCATAGGAGCGAGGCTAAGCCGGCAATGATGCGGCAACGGCCTCGACGGCCAAGTCAATCTCTTCATCACTTATCGTCAGCGGCGGAAGCAGCCTGAGCACGGTCGAGCCGGCCGGCAGCGCCAGCACCTTGTGCGTCTCCATCAAGGTTTTCAGGAAGGGGACCGCTTTGGTGCGGAGGTCAATGCCAATGAGTAGGCCCTTGCCGCGAATCTCACGGACGACTCTTCTGGCTCCAATCGCTGCTTTCAACCCCGCTCGCAAGCGGTCACCAGCCCGTCCGGCCTGTTCGATCAGTCCATCCTGGTACACGCTCAGCGCCGCCACGCCCGCTGCGCAAGCCAGCGGATTCCCCCCGAAAGTGCTGCCATGGGCGCCCGAAAAAACGCTTGCCTGTATTTCGTCCGTGTAGACGACCGCCCCCATGGGGAAACCGCCGCCCAAGCCTTTTGCCAGGGCAATCATGTCCGGCTCAAGGTCGAAATGCTGGAAGCCAAACCAACGGCCCGTGCGGCCGAAGCCGGTCTGAACCTCGTCAATGACCAGCTTAGCGCCGCGCTCCCGGCATATCTGCTGGACAGCGCCCAAAAAATCGTCCTCGCCTACATGAACGCCGCCCTCTGCCTGGATTACCTCCAGCACGACTGCGGCGGTCCCGTCGCCAACGGCCTTGTCAAGCAGATCGATCTTGTTGAAGGGGACGTGGCTCACATCAGGCAGCAGCGGCTCAAATTTGCGGCGGTATCTCGGATTCCAGGTTAAAGACAGCGCTCCAACGGTTCGGCCGTGGAAGCTGTTCCGGAACGCCACGATGCCCGTTCGTCCTGTTGCCAACCGGGCAAACTTTATGGCCCCATCGATTGCTTCCGCGCCGCTATTGCCAAGAAAAGCCCGCGTCAGATGAGGAGGCGTTGCCGCAATCAGTTTGGCAAGAAAATCTGCACGCGTGTCGTTGTGAAAGAAGTTGGGGCATGCATGCATCAGGGCAGCCTGCTCCTGGATCGCCGCAGTCAGGACGGGGTGGTTGTACCCGAGCATGGCCACACCCTGTGAGGACGTTAGATCGAGATAACGTTGCCCTTCGCTATCGAACATCCAGCAGCCCTCGCCGGCCACCATGACCGTATCCCCGCGACGGGGCACAACGCCAGACTCGTAAGCCTGCGTATTGCGTACAGCCGACTTCGCGTCAATTGAACTTTGAACAGTATCCATCCGGCACCCGCAAATCTCTCGTTCCTGTGTTCCTGGAGGCCAATGCGTCGTCCCAAGGCATCAAGTCACTTCAATCAATCCTTGACGCACCTGACCGAATCGCGTAGCCACCCCATTGCTCTAGCAGTCAGACCTTCTTATTTTTCAAGAGAGAGCCGCTCACGAAATCGCTCACGAAATCGCTCACGAAATCATCGTGCCATGCCCCTCTATTGCCCGTTCTATTGGATTCTCAGTGCGGCCGTCGCCAAAGATGACCTTTTGCACGCCGGCAGCGACCGCTTCCGTAGCCCCCATCACCTTCTTCTTCATGCGGCCTTCCGCGAACTGCATGAAATGGTCGGCCTGCGCACGCGGAATCTCACGGATAAGGCTGGACTCATCAGGATACGCCCGCAGCAAACCGGGCACATCGGATAGAATTACGAGCGCCTCGGCGCCAAACGCGGCGGCAACCATCGCCGCGGCACGGTCACCGTCCACATTGATCGCTTCGCCGCGGTCGGACGCTCCTGGAGGCGTGAGGACCGGCAGATAGCCCGCACCCAATAGGAGGCGCAGCAGATTCACATTTACGGTCTCAACCGTGCCTGTCCAGTCATCTCGCAGCACCAGGCGGCGTCCGTTAACGCGCACGCGCAGCCTGTCTTTGCGTTTGCCTTCAAAGATGCGCCCGTCCAGTCCGCTCAACCCGACCGCATCCACGCCAGCCCTCTGCAGCTTTTCCACCCACATCTTATTGAGCTGGCCGCAGTAGACCATCTCGAAGATTTCCAGGGTGCGTCGGTCGGTGCGTCTGCTCTCAAAGCCGCTCTCACTTGTAACGAACTGCGGAGGATGACCCAAGGCTTCGGCTACATCGTTGGTCGTCTCCGCTCCGCCGTGAACCAGGATCAACTCCTGTCCGGCGTCCCGAAGCGCAACGACATCACCAACGACTGCGTCAATATTCAGATCTTTGCCGCCACCGACCTTGATTACCAGCATTCAGAGAATCCCGATGTGTTTTCTGTTACCCTCTGCAAAGACGCCTACAGGAATATCCGCAGCTCACGCATCCTGAATAATTCCCGCGATCTTCTCCTCTACCTGTCCAACGTCGCGGGCATCAAGGGTCCCCAAAGTGTAGTCGCACCGCCAAACGCCGCCACCCTCAAGCTCCCTGACATTTCCTTTGGCCACTTCGGCGGCTCTGCCCTCCGGTTCGGCGGTAGACGGCAGCGCCAGGCCAAGTGCATCCTGGTCCGGGGTACGGCTAATCCAACGGACTCCGATCGGCAACTGCTCCGGTCTGTGGCGAACATAATCTGCGCTACCGTCAGGATGAACCTGCAAGGTATGGGCCCAGCCCTCAGCGTCGGCCTCGTAGTCGATGCTAAAAACCAGTTCCGGGTCGAACGATAGGGTCGGATCCAGAACATGATGTTCTTCCGGACTGTCGCCCAGGCGGTTCAAAAAGTCCAGATATTCAGCGCCAGGTTTGACATGACCTGGTATGCTGCGTCGAACTCGGACTGACTGGGGCGAAACCTTGGCGCTGTACACGATGCGGCCGCCGTCCACGGGCCGGTAATTGGCATGGGCAAGGTACATATACCCCATTGGCGTGTTCTTGCAGTTGCGGCACCGAAGAGACACCTGCGTTTCTTTTGCGCCTGCATAGAGCTTCACCATTGGCGTGGCTGTGTAATTATATGTAAATGCAACTGTGTGACGGTACTGCCCTCCCAAGCCAATATAGGGGCCGCCCGCATCTTCGCCCGACACAAGCCATGCCTTTTGGAATGTCGCGTTTGGCAACTCCCCGTGCAGAGGGTGGTCATCCTCCTCCGTTGGCACGCCCATCGCGGTGAAGCCGCAGTGCAGGAGAAATCCGCCATATGTCTGCAGATAGTCATCTGTTGAGCGCGGCTGGTCGAACATCGATTTCATCGTAACGTTTCTGCCGCCGAAGGTGGCCGACCATATCTGCTGGCCCTGAAATGGCAACATGACAAGCTCGCTCACAGCGTTCTCAAGTTGGACCGCCGCGACACCGCTGTCAAAGGCGAATAGCGACGCCTTCAGCTCGCCAAACTCCAGAAAGGATCGCTTCCTCTCCGAAAAGAAGCCTGGATATAGTTCGACTCTGGTTGCATCCGGATTGCTGTCAGACATTACTCCGTTCGTCCCTCAATTTCAGGATGGTTTCAACCCGCGCCTCCAACATCCAATTCTGGCGAATGGTATCACGAGATGCCCCGTTTGAAAAGGTTCAGACCACATGGCTATGCTATAATGCGGTCATGAGTGCCCGACGAACTGAAGGGCACCAACGCAAGGCTAGGCACAGGATTGCGGGACCGGAATGGTGAACAGTCGCCCTGAAGGCAGCAAAGGAATCAAAAATAGCCCATACTCATCGCGATCGCTGGCTACTGCATTCCCTTGGAAGGCTTCATGTCGCTTCGACGATTGATTCGTCGCATGGCTCGCCCATTTACTCCCGGGCCTGTTCAGGCGGCCGCGCTTGCCAGCGAAGCCTCGCCAGCTGGTGGAATCTCCGACAAGATGGACAGAGGAGAGCCGGCGCGCTATTCCCCCTTCCGCAAAGGGGGACGCCAGTCCGAATATGTCGTGATCGGTCTGGGTCGATTCGGGACAGCAGTGGCAACCACGTTGGTTGAGCATGGCCGCACCGTTCTGGCCATCGATTCGAACCATGACCGCGTGCAAGCGCTCAGCGGCGAACTTCCCCACGTCGTGCAGCTGGATGCAACCAATATTGACGCCTTGCGGCAGGCGGGAGTCGAGTCCTTCGACACAGGGCTTGTCTGTATCGGAACCGATTTTGAGAACAACCTTCTTTCGACTGTACTTCTGCGGCAACTGGGCGTCCAGCGCGTGATCGCCAAAGCCATGACCATCACGCAGAAAGAGATCTTGCTGAAGGTAGGGGCAGACGAGGTAATCCTGCCTGAGCATGAGGCAGGAAGACGGCTGGGACGGAAAATGGCTATCGACCACTTGATCGACTATCTGGAAGTAGGCAACGACGTTGGGATTGTCGAGCTCCTGGCCCCGCCCAGCACCTGGGGACACTCACTGTCAGAATTGAGTTTGCGGCAACGCTATGGGCTGACCGTGATCGCGGTGCACCGAGGCGATGACCTGATCGTCAGCCCCAGCGCCGGTTTCAACCTGAAGGAAGAAGATATCGTGGTCGTTCTGGGCCGCATGGAGGATGCCGAACGGCTGCGGCAATAACGACTACGGGGCCCCGCCCAACAAACCATCGAATCCCGAAATCGCCCATATAACGCGCATCCTTACCATGAACAAGCCCTTCCCAATCCTCGATTCAGAATCCGCCCGCGCTTCGATCCTGCGCCGTCAACCCTGGGACGAATTTGAACTGCCGGAAGAGTTTCTGGACAGAAACGAACGCATCTTTGGATCCCGTATCGGACCGGATGAGGCCGTTCGAAGGATTCTTGCCGACGTGCGAACCGGCGGTGACCAAGCAGTAAGAGAGTGGACGCAGAAGCTGGACGGCGTAAACTTGGCTAACTTGCGCGTCGATCCACAAGCTGTCCTGCGGGAATCAGCTGACATTGCCCCTGAGGTTTACGATGCCCTCGTTCTGGCGGCTGAGAGAATCGAGAACTTCCACCGCCGTCAGCCCAATCAGAGTTGGATCCATAACGACGACGAAGGGACCGTCGGCCAGCTCGTACGGCCCATCGAGCGCGTCGGAATCTACGTTCCCGGCGGCACCGCGCCGCTGCCCAGTACTTTGCTGATGACTGCCATCCCGGCGCGAGTGGCCAACGTAGGGGAACTGGTCGTTGTCACGCCGCCCCAGCGGGAAACCGGCCTCCCGGACAAGGTCACGCTGGCAGCGGCGACAGTTGCCCGTGTTGATGCCGTCTATGTTGCCGGCGGCGCGCAGGCCATCGGCGCCATGGCATATGGTACTGAGTCACTCCCCGCGGTTGACAAAATTTGCGGACCGGGCAACCTGTTCGTCACCCTGGCGAAACGGCAACTCTTTGGCCTGGTTGGCATCGACGGCCTGCCCGGCCCAACCGAAACGGTGATCGTGGCCGACTCCGCGGCAGACCCGCAGCTGGCCGCCGCAGATCTGCTTGCCCAGGCCGAGCATGACGTTCTTGCCAGCGCCGTGCTGCTGACGCCCAGCCGGAAACTGGCCGCCGAAGTCCAGGCCGCGGTCCACGCCCAATTGGAACATCTGGAGCGCAGCCAGATCGCTGCCGCCACCTTTGCCCGGAGCGCAGGGATCGTCGTGACCGATTCCCTGGGCGAGGCCTTTACCCTCGCCAACGAATACGCGCCGGAACACCTTTGCCTCCTCGTTGAAGATCCATGGCGCTGGATCGACACGGTGCAGAACGCCGGCGGTATCTTTCTGGGCGAACGCAGCTTCGAAGTGCTGGGTGACTATACGGCAGGTCCAAGCCATGTGATGCCCACGGGAGGCACAGCCCGCTTCGCCAGCCCGATAAACGTGACCGATTTCGTCAAGCTCATTAGCATTATTGGCCTTAACGAGAAAGCCCTGTCCGCCATCGGCCCGGCCGCCGAGACGCTGGCCCGCACCGAAGGTCTTGGCGGGCACGCCGCGGCAGTAAGCCGCAGGCTGAATTCCTGAATCCCCACAGAAAACGAGTCATTGGTATGCAAACAAGCACATTTCAGTCTTTGCTCAAACCGCACCTTGCCGACCTGGAAGAATACACACCGATTCAACCGTTCGAAGTCCTGAGCAAGCGGCTGGGCGTTCCCGCCGGCGAAATCATCAAGCTGGACGCAAACGAGAACCCCTACGGACCGCACGCTGCTGTCGCCGAGGCGCTGGCCGAGTACGCCTACTACCACATCTACCCGGACCCGCAACAGACCGAGCTCCGACAAGCTCTGGCAATCCACTTGCAGAACGAGCAGAGTCAGCCTGGCGCCCTCCGCGCAGATGCCGAGGACGCTGGCGCCGCCCCTCCGTCAGTGCCAGTCGACCAGATCCTTCCCAGCCACGGCACCGACGAAATCCTCGACTATCTTTGCCGTCTCTTTCTCGGCCCAGGAGACGCCATCATCAACACGCCCCCAACCTTCGGCATGTACAGTTTCGACGCCAAATTGGTCGGCGCCGAGGTCCTGGAGGTCTGGCGGACAGACGACTACCACATTGACGTCGACGCAACCTGCAATCTTGTCACCGCCGCGGCGCAGGACGAGAAATCGCCCCGTCCAAAGCTGCTCTTTCTCACTTCACCCAACAACCCGACCGGAAACTGGCTGCCGGACAAAGACCTGCGGCGCCTCTTGGATCTCCCTCTGATAGTGGTCCTGGACGAAGCCTACGTCGAATTTGCCGTCGAAACCAGCCGCGTTCCGTGGGTCCTGGAGCACGACAATCTAGTCATCATTCGCACGTTCTCCAAGTCCGCCGGCATCGCGGGCCTCAGGCTGGGCTACGGGATCTTCCCCGAATGGATGATGCCGGTCATCTGGAAGTTTAAGCAGCCTTACAACGTCAATGTAGCTGCCACAGTCGCAGGCCTCGCGAGCCTAAAACACGCCGACGAAATGCAGTCAACTGTTGAGAAGCTTCGCCTCGAACGTGATCGACTCTTCAGCGCTCTTCAGGAGGCGCCCTACCTGACGCCATACCCCTCCAGCGCCAATTTCATCCTCTGCCGCGTCGACAATTTCACTGTAAGGGGTAGCGGTGACGCCGCGGCCCTGAAGCTCGCGCTCGAACAGCGGGGCATACTCGTCCGTTACTATCAGAAGCCGGGTCTCGACAACTGCATTCGCATTTCGGTTGGCCGACCAGAGCAAACGGACCGGCTTCTCGATGAGCTGCACCGGCTCGCCTGACCGGGCGGCCCGCCACTGAATCATTCTGTGGACAACCTAGTCAACCTTGCCGTCCCAGCACGGAACCGCTGCGACGGCCTTTCTCCTCTGCACAACCCACTCTCGACCGTTTGATCACCCCTGATCCGGCCCTTAACCGTTCTTTAGCCGGTTATTATCCCGCGTTTACAGGCCCTGAACGACCATTTAACGTCCCTTAGTTACATTGCAGTCAGTAGCTGTTTAGGCGCTGCGGCCGCGTATGCCAGTCATTCGGCCGCTCAACCTGAAGAAGGGACGAAACGTGGTAGGAACAACAACCAGACGGGCGAATACGAGAGTATCCTCGGCAGAACGCAAGGAATGGCTGCTGTTTGCCCTGCTAGTCGGACCCAACCTCTTTCTCTTCTCTGTCTTTACCTATTGGCCTCTCCTTTACAACGGCTACCTGAGCATGGTCCGTTGGGATTTTCTGGGGCCAAAGGTCTGGGTGGGCCTCGACAACTTCACACACCTCTTCACTCAGGGCGACTTTAGCTTCGTTCTCTGGAATACTTTCGTGTTTACCGTCTCTGCCGTGGGTTTAATCTGCGGACTGGGACTTGCTGTCGCGCTCCTTCTCAACAGGTCACTCCTGTGGCGCGACGGCGTGAGAGCGGTTGTATTCAGCCCGGTCATGTTGAGTGGAGCGGCGATGGGGATCGTCTGGCTCTTCATCCTCGACCCCCGTTACGGCCTCCTCGACATTTTGCTCAACTATGTCGGCCTTGAATCGCCCAACTGGTTCCTGGATACACGCTGGGCTATGGCCGGCGTAATTGTCGTCCACGTCTGGAAGAATCTGGGCTATGCGGTCGTCATAATCCTTGCTGGTCTGCAGGCGATTCCAAGAGAACTGTATGAAGCCGCCTTGGTGGACGGCGCCGGCGCCTGGGGAAGATTTCGCGCTGTCACGCTACCGGGACTTTCCCCCATTTTCTTTTTCCTCTTCATTACAACAATGCTGGCCAGCTTCCAGTCCTTCGACATTATCCATGTGATGACTGAAGGCGGTCCGGTCAATGCCACCACCACCCTGATCTACAATCTCTACGACGAGGCGTTCAAAGCAACTCGCGCTGGTCGGGCAGCCGTTTCCGCGGTCGTGCTTTTCCTGGGTATGTTCGCCATTACCTTGGTTCAGATGCGGTTCAGCGAACGCCGCGTTCACTACGCTTGATTCAAAATGGAAAACACCGCCAAGTTGACCCAACATAGCCCCAAACATTCCTGGCAGAGTCGTACCGCCTGGCGCAAAGAAAATGCCGCCCAATTCGTAGCTCCCATCTCCTGGGTAGGGCAACGCCGCAGCCGTGTCGCCGATGGGCTGGGTTACGCCGGAATGCTTATCGTACTCCTGATGATCGGTCTCCCGGTCTACTGGATGACAACCGGCGCGTTCAAATTTGATAATGAGATCTATCAGCTACCTCCGACGTGGTGGCCGCAGCAACCAACGCTTCAAAACTTCGCCGATGCGTGGACATCCGTGCCCTTCGGAAATTTCTACATAAACACTATTGTCACGACTTTCTTCGGAAGCGGATTTGAGATTTTCTTCGGCGTGACCTCCGCCTATGCCTTTGTCTTTCTGCGCTTCCCCAAACGGGACTGGGTCTTTCTTATTCTGCTCGCCGCCCTGATGATTCCCAACCAGGTCACCGTACTCCCGAACTATCTGACAGTCGCACGCGTTCTGGGCTGGGCCAACACCTACCAGGGGATCGTTCTGCCCGGTGCCTCAGTCGCCTACGGAACTTTTCTCCTGCGTCAGTACTACATGAGCCTGCCGCAAGAGATTTTCGATGCGGCCAAAGTCGACGGCGCCGACCACCTTCGGACGATGTGGTCAGTCGTAATTCCACTGGCAAAGCCCGCCACCATCTCTTTCGGGCTACTCAGTATCGTGTCCAAGTGGAACGACTACCTATGGCCGCTGATCATCACCAATAGGGAGGAATGGTACGTGCTGCCAATCGGCATTCGCTGGCTTACGGTTCAGGAGGGCTACATTTCCTGGGGTCCGGTCATGGCGGGCACCGTGCTTGTCGTGTTACCAGTCCTGGTCATCTTTCTCTATGCCCAGAAGTACATCGTGGAAGGAATCGCGGCCGGCGCCGTCAAAGGCTGACCGGCCTCTGCACGCCCATTTTCAACCCTGGATGGCAAGACCTTTCTCGAGTCACCAATCCCATCATCACTCAGGAGATTCCAATGTCAAGGAACGACTATCGTACAATCTCTCGGCGGGGACTGCTCAAAGCGATGAGCGCCGGAGCAGGTATGGCTGCCCTGGCCGCCTGCGCGCCGGCCCCGACTACCACTTCCGGGAACGAATCCGTTGCGGGTCCCGCCTCTGAGCCGGTTACGCTTCTTCTCTGGAGCAGCTATACCGGGCGAAACGGTGAGGCGGAGCAGGCCCTTGTCGACAAGTTCAACGAAGAGATGGGCGACCGGGATCTGCAAGTCGATTACCAGGTCCAGGGAAACTATGAGGAGACCGCGCAGAAGGTCACGGCCGCCCTGCAGGCGCAGGATGCCCCAGACGTTGCCCTGCTGAGCGACGTCTGGTGGTTCAAGTTCTATCTGAACCAGACCTTGGCGCCCCTCAACGACCTGCTTGAATCGCAAAATGTCGACGTAACCGACTACCACGATCCTCTGATCGAAGAGGGCTTGCGGCAGGGAGTTTACTGGTGGATCCCCTTCGCCCGCAGCACCCCTCTATTCTATTACAACAAAGAACTGTTTGACGCGGCCGGCCTTCCCGACCGCGGGCCTGAGACGTGGGATGAGTTCAATCAGTGGGCGCCGGACCTTGTCTCAGCGGACGGCGACGAGCCGGAAGTGGCGGCCTTCGTCCACCCAGACAGCGCGAGCTATATTGCATGGCTCTTCCAAGGCGTTGCCTGGCAGTTCGGCGGCGCATACAGCAACCCCGACTTCACCATGCGCATGACCGAAGACAACACGGTCGACGCAGGCCGCTTCTACCACGATACAGTCCACGCCTACGGCTGGGCCCGTCCCTCCAAAAGCATTGGCGAGGACTTCCTTAATGGCTTCAGCGCCTCGATGATGGCTTCGACCGGCAGCATGGGCGGCCTGCGCCAAAACGCTGAATTCGAATTCGGCACCGCCTTCCTGCCCGAACAAGACTACTTCGGTTGCTGCACCGGGGGCGCCGGCCTGAGCATTCTCAACACGACCGATGCCGAAAAACTGCCCTTAGCCATGGACTACATCGCCTACGTCTCCAACCCGGAAAACACGGTTTTCTGGTCTAAGAGCACCGGTTACATGCCCGTTCGCAAAAGCGCAGCCACCAGCGCCGAAATGACCAGCTACTACGAAGAGTTTCCCCAGTTCAAGACGGCTGTCGACCAGCTGGAACTGACTCGCCCGCAAGATAGCGCACGCGTCTGGGTGCCAAACGGCGACCAGATTATCGGCAAAGGACTTGAGCGGGTCACCGTGCTGGGCGAGGATGCCGCCACTGTCTTTGCCGACGTGAATGACACTCTTATCGCCGAAGCCGCCCCTGTCCTGGAAACACTAGCGATTGTTGAAGGATAGGGCGCAGTTCCCTGCCCTTCAATAGAATGACGAGGGGAAGAGAGGAAGATGGATACCTCTCTTCCCCTCGTCTTTTTTTGTGTTGCCAGAATGCGATTCCGGTAGAAAAGTAGCCTGTATGAGAAGACGGGAGGCTTAAGACAGTTGGCTGAACCGTCGAGCCAACGGTAGACGCCTAAGGAAACACGGCACTGTTCGCCGGGGCTACCTGGGCGTAGGCGTTCAAACCGTTCAACTGCCCCCTAATATGCGCAAAGAACTGGAACAAGATACCGGCGTGCTCCTCAACTCCGTTGCGCCCGCGAGCCCTGCTGAAAAAGAGGGCCTGGAGGTCGGCGACATCGTCGTCAAACTTGGCGGTGATTCGATCCTCAGTCCTGACGATCTGGCGGTCGCGCTGCGAAGCGACCTGACCGGCAAAGCAACAGATCTGCAGCTCATTCGCGGCGTCTCGTTGCAGGAACCTAAGGTCGAGATCGAACTGGGAGAGGAGGGGTAACGGAAATGAACAACGAATTCGCGATTCAAACCAACTCTCTCTCACGCAGTTTCGGCGCCGTCAAGGCCGTCGAATCAGTCAACCTCGCCTTTTTCAACGGTAAGATCTACGGCTTTCTTGGTCCGAACACGTCTGCTTTCGTTGCATGAGGGCTTTCTTTAATTTTCCGTCACAATTCTGAGAAGCGCGGCCTCCCCCAGTGAAAGCGGCAGGCGCTGGACCTCCAGGCGCGGCCGAAACTCGGCGCCCAACTCGTAGCCGCCGACCTCCAAAGCCTCCGGGTAATGACTGTCTGCCTCTGCTCTGTACAGCAGCTGAAGAAAGTCCGGATAGGGGTAGGAGTAATCCGCCGGTCTTGGTGAGTGGATGTGATAGTGGAACATGCCAATCAGGAACGGCACGCCGCGAACGCTCCAGCCAGTTTCTTCAAGGAGTTCCCTCACCAACGCCTCCCCCGGCGCCTCGCCTTCATCCACACGCCCACCGGGGAGAATATGCTCTCCGTCCGGATCACGAACGACCATTATTTGGGAGCCGCGCGTCAGCAAGGCTCTGACCGAAGTTACCCAGCCTGCAGGAGGAGAGTCTGCCTCAGTCAGTGCGTGGGTGGCTCGCGTCTGCAGGAGTTCAATATCCCCTCCCAGCCAGTCCTGCCGTTCCTCAACAAGAGGAGACCTCCCCTGCAGGAAGGCCCCTAATTCCTTATCCATTTCGGAAATTCCCGCAGGCAATCAATTTGCAGTCAAGGAGAAGTGAGTCCCGCCATATATCGGAAAATCGCGCACGTCAACCTGGCATCGCCGACGGCTCGATGGCTGTTCGGCAGCGCAATGCCGCACTGCCGGCCCGCCTTCTGGAGGCTCTGCCACTTCGCGTTCCTCAGACCCCGCTGCTCACCGAAGTACCGGGCATACATCTTCATCACGCAGAAGGCGCTCCCTCCATATTTCTCCCAAGGCAATCCATGCTGCCGGTGCGACTGCCTCATCATGCGCAGATCAAAATCTGCGTTGAAGATGCCGACGCGACGGCCCCCGAACAGCTGCCTGACGTCTGGCCAGATCTCTGCCCAGGTAGGCGCATTTTTCACCATGTCGTTCGAGATCCCGTGCACGGCAATGGCGTCAGCAGGGATGCGGTGTCGAGGACGCACCAAACTTTCAAGGACCGTCCTGCCTTCCGCGTCAACAACACCGATTTCAACAATCTCGGCGCTCTTGCTAAGACCAGTCGTTTCAGTGTCGAAAAAGAGTGGGTCGTCCCGAAGAATGGCCCGTGCCCGCGCCGTCGCACTCTGGGTCATAGTAGGTCATGCTTGTCTGAAGGGAAGGAAATCGCGAGAGCAAGGGGATCTCTTGCCGGAAGGCCCACCAGGAATGTCAAACGGTCGGAACTTTTCGAGCCGGCAACGGCCCAATATCTGCGGATAGGGTACTCATTCGGTGGCGCATCACCATTGGGGCTATGCTTTAGATCGGCAGGGCTACCGGCTCCGCCCGCCGTGACGACTCGTAGGCAGCCAGCGCAACTTCCAGGGCCCGTTGTCCGTCCTCGCCGCTAACGGAAGGCTCCCGGTCCGCGCGGATCATGTCCACGAAGTCCGCGACCAGACCCTCGTCGCCGCTGCTGCCCCAGTTCACCCAGGAGGTCTTGCCATCATCCTCTGAACTGACCTGAAGGTTCTGCTCAAAGGCATCGACACTGATCAACCCGTTTTCCCCGAGGACATCAAGCTTCACGTCCCCCCAGGTTGGGTAGCTCTCCGGACGCGACCAGCTCGTGTCCAACGTGCCGAAGACGCCGTTGGCGAGTCGGAAGCTCAGCAATCCCGCATCGTCGATTCCCAATCCGGGATGCAGGAGTTCGTGGCCGACCTCTGCATAGACCTCCTCCACTTCCGTGTCCCAGAACCAGCGCAGCAGGTCGATTACATGCACAGTGTGATCAAGCACTGCGCCGCCGCCGGCCAGCTTGTGCTCAACAAACCAGCGGCCCGGCATCGAGCCATGATTGGTGGTCTTGACGCTGTAGATTTCGCCCAGAACGCCCGTATCAAGCTGCTGCTTCAATTCGATCACCGGCGGGGCGAAGCGCATTGGAAAGGCAATCTGCAGTTTCGTGTTCGTCTCCCGACAGCGGTCAATCATCGCCTGGCCGTCCTCGAGCGTCGTGGCAATGGGCTTTTCGCAAAGGATGCCTTGAACGCGACCGGCAGATTCCAAAACCAGCGGCGCGTGCAGCGCATTTTCTGAACAGATGATCACGCCGTCCAAATCCTGATCGAGGAGGCCGTCAACCCGTCTGAAATAGGGCACCTTGCACTGGGCGGCAATCCGGCCGCCCCGATCGTAGTCGTCGTCGTAGATCCCCGCAATGGCCACCCCCTCCATCTGGCTAAGGAAATGGAGGTAGCTGACCGCGTGCATGTGGGCAAAGCTGAGCATGCCGATTCGAATGTCTGACATCTAATGAAGTTCCCTTTACTTTGGCCGAGACTCTATCCCTGTCAATTGATCGGTAACCAAACTGTTTTGCGAAGTGGACGCGGCGCGCAAGACAAAACAGGCCCACTGCATGCAATCGCCGCAGGACTGTCCTACCTGATTGTAACTGCCTTCCCTTTCTCCAGACTTTCGATTGCGGCCCGTGAGATTTTCACCGCCATCAGCCCGTCATAGGGTGAAACAAGGAAAGGTTCTTTCGCCTCAACGCATCGTACAAAGTGAGCAAGTTCGGCGTAGTAGGGGTCGTGCTGGGGCGCCGTCGGTGAGCTTCCTGAGGATGCCAGGCTCCCGTCCTCCTGCTCGAGAGCCACTTCCACCGGCGGCCTCGTTCGCGAGTCCCACTCGATTACGCCACCCGTACCGGCGATTTCGATTCGCGTCGCGAAGCGCCCGCGAGGATACGACCAGCTGCCTTCGATATGACCGACCGCGCCGTTGGAAAATCGGACGGTGAGCAGCGCGTGGTCCTTCGGTTCCTTGCCCGCGAACATCATGCCGCGTGCAAACACGCGCTCGATCTCCCCGAAACACCAGCGCTGGTAGTCGATGTCGTGGATGCAGAGATCGAGCAGTACGCCGCCGCTCTGCGCAAAGTCGGCATAATAGCTGGTGATCGCCAGTCCCTTACGCCAGCCAACACTGGAATCAGGGTAGCTCCCGCTGCGCACTGTTCGGATCACGCCGGGCGAGCCAATGGCCCCGCTTTCCAGCACCTCCCTGGCCTTGGCGAACTGGGGAAAGAACCGCACAACCATCGCGACAAACAAGGGTGTGCCCGTTCGTTCGGCCGCCTCAACGATCTTCTCGCAGTCCGCAACACTGTTGGCCAGGGGCTTCTCGCAAACGGTCGGCAGACCCGCCTCCAACGCGGCCACCACCGGCCCCATGTGCGCCGTGCCCGGCGTACACACGTCCACGTAGTCCACGGCATCGAACAGCTCGTTCATGCTGCTGAACACCTTGCCGCCGGATCGTTGAACCGCACGCTGGGCGGCATCCTCGATGATGTCGTAAAAGCCGGCTAGTTCAACGCCTGGCATCTGGTTCCAGCGGTCGGCGTGTGTTCTGGAAATCCCGCCTGCTCCGACGATTCCGACTCGTCGCATCTAAATCTCTCCCTGATTCGGCCTACAGATATTGATGATGAGGTTTCTGACCTTACACGAACTGTGAATTAGAGCAGACTGCTATGCCCGTTCCAACTTTGCAAAGAGGTCTGACATCATTTTGAGTTCGTCGTTGCCATCAGTCGGTGCAGGAAGGGGCGTTCAATCTTCTCGTATACGGCCCGACATAACTCCATGAATGCCATCACCTCGTCATTACCGTGAGCGCCACCGAAGAAGGGCCCGGGCCGGCTTCCAACGCGATTCTGATCCTCGCCAGACCATACCACGATCTTTACATAGCGCGCGCTATGGTTCGCTTTCCACCTTCCCTGATTACGCTAAACCGAAGTGTTCATCGATCTCTTGCTGGTAACCGCAAACTGCCCCCGACAAGAGTTCATCCATCGTGACCGTGCGTCCCAGCGCCGAAGACTCAATCATGCCGAACGCCGCAGCCAGGTCTCGCAGGCCCTCTTCGCCGTCGGTCTCCGGCTGGCCGCCGCGTGCGATGGCCTCCAGCCAGTCGTACTGTTGAATGGCGAAGGGGTCGGTCAGCCGCGTCTCCTTTGGCCCCACCAGAGGGAACTGAACGTCAAGCAGCGCGGGGTCCGCTTCGGCCCAGAAGGTGTCCTGAAGATTGCGGCGGCCGCCGTCGTCGCTTACGATTTCGCCGCCCTTTATGCACCCTCGACTGCCGTAGTACACCGGCGCGCCGGGAATCGAGGTCTCCTCTCCGTGTCCGGCCCAGGACCACATCAGCTGCGCCAGCGCGCCGCCTTCACAGGTGACGGTCGCCAGATAGGTGTCGTCCACGTTGGCCTCTACGCTTGGCCCGGCGGCTGGGTCACCGAACAAATAGCGCTGGGGTTCGAAGGTGCGGACCGTACCATTTACCGCTACAACCTCCCCGCACACGTATCGCACCATGTGCATCACGTGTACGCCAATATCGATCGCGCCCCCGCCGCCGCCTTCCAGTTTGCGGTGACGCCATGGTGTTTCGGCCACGATCTTGTCTGGCGACCACAGGCCGCCGATTCCGCCAAGAAGGGCTAGCTGGAGGTCGCCGATCAGGTCCTGTCGGATGGCCCAGGACGCGGCGCGCGTCCCTGCTGATTGGCGTACATTTTCGAACAGGCCCAGGGTCAAACCCTTGGCCTCTGCCATGTCGACCAGCAGTCGCGCAGCCGCAACCGAAATTGCAAGCGGCTTCTGCACGAGCAGATGCAGTCCCGCGTCAAAGGCAGCCGCGCCGATCTGGTGGTGCATGGACAACGTTGTGAAGTCGTTAACAGCGTCGACTACGTCAGCCGCAATCATATCCCGGTAGTCGGTGAAGACGGCAACGTCCGTGTCCGGCTGAAACTCGTCGAGATAGATGTGCGGCGCAGCCAGCGGGTCGCCTGTCTCCGGCGCCAGCACTGCCGCGCGCGGCGGCGGCCCCTCCCCGCGCTTGCGGAACATCAACGCGTCGTCCTCCTTGCGCGCGCACAGCGCGGTGATGCGAAAGCCGTCGTAACCGGCCTCCCGCAGCAGCCGGTAACCGTGAAGATGGGCGTTTAGAATGCGGCCGCAGCCGACAATGCCGATTCGAATCATATGAAAATGCTCCGTAAGATTTGGGACAAAGGTCCCTCAAAAATCCAAACCGATCGCGCCAGGTCTATCACAGGCGAGACCTGGAGTTAGACACCTAGACGGGTGAATTGAACTGCCTTCCTATTCCAATTCAGTTGGCGGCTATGACTTCATTAGCCCTCTGCCGGCGTGATTCCGTCCTACAGCGCAAAGGCATCAGGTCAGACTGCAAACGGAAGGGACAGGCCAACACGGTCGGCAAGCCGCGCGGCGAGTGAATGAAAGTCGTCGTAGCAGTCCTGCACAGCCTGCAAAAGGCTCCCAGTGGCGCCATCGGCAGCCTTAAGATTGAAGACAGGCTTACGAGCCTCCTGGGCTAAGGGCAATAGGCTTCGGGAGTGCCTCAGGATCCTGAGGCAATAGGGATCATCATCGGTCAAAGAGCCTTTGAATTCCTGTTCATCCTGCAGGATGGCTGATCGATACTCATTGGGAATCCTCTTTAGCCACTTCACATATGCTGCCACCGGTCGGTCAAGACGGACCGCGTGCTGCAAAACGACATAACCTATGGGGTTCATCGATGTCGTAGGCAACCGCAAAACGTCCTCCATGGCGTTCGCACGATTCAGTCTTTCCTGCCATTCATTCCGCCAGTCTCGCAGGGTGGGGCCCAAATTCCTCAATCCTTGGACGGAAAAAAGGTCTGGCGCAAGGGGAATCACTAAGTCTTCAGCGGCAACTAAGGCAGCCCGATTGAGGGCGCCAAGGTTGGGGCCCACATCAATAAGAACCAGGTTGGCTTCGTTTCTATTACTTGCTAAATCCGCCAGTCTCCGGAAGGAGTCAATTGTACGGAATGACCTTTCCTTACCCTCCAAACAGCCCTGCCATTCGGTTGACAGTTCCTCCTCAACTCTTGAGAGCGCAAGGTCGCCAGCCAGGAGGGAAAGCCCAGGAGTGATTTCCACAGTGTGAGGAAGCGCGATGTCCCCTGTCCCAGCCAACAGAGGTCGAATGGCGTCAAAGATCGTCCGTTCATGGTCGCCGCCATCCCAAAGCTGCTCCAGTTTACGCTCATCCAGAAACATTCTCGTTAGACAAGCCTGCGGGTCGAAATCCGCTGCCACCACCGAAAGACCCAGATCAGCGTACATCCATGCAAGATGATACACCAGGGATGTCTTGCCAACGTCCCCGCTGTTGTTGAAGAATGCAATGGTCTTCACTGGAGTCCTCTTACAACAACGGTTACTTGGGTCGGCGAGAACAAGAATTCTGGAGGGGGATTGCCATTGTCTCGCAAGCTGGCTTTGGCAAGCTGAATTCCAAGGCCAAATCGTTGCGCAAAGCCAAGGTGATGCATAATCTCTGCCACGAGGGGGTTTCGGTAGTCTGTTACACCCTCGTGTATGTTCAAAGGCGTAACATTGCCATATAGCCCTCCTGGACTTTGGAATTCTATCCGGTCGTCAAACCAATAGACCCGGCAGGGCGAATTTGTGTTCTCATAGCTCCTGTGCATAACTGCGTTGGCTGCCAATTGCCGAAGTGCCTCAATAGGATAGTCCGGTGTGCGAACCTCTCTTGGCCGGGTCACGACATCCGAACTTACTGAAATGTTAATCTCAATGAGCTCGTGTAAACGACGAAGTACCTCTTCAAGATTGCCAGTTAATGCCTTGCTGTTCTTTATGGGATCGGTAAGGGAGCTCCCGGCTATTCTCAGGAACTGGACGTAGGCTCCTGGGGACCAATACTGTGGGTCGCGGCCAAACGCGATGAGCGCTCCTTGAACGGGTATGTGTTGGTGTAGCAAACGAAGTGAAAGTAGCTGATGGGATAGCGGCCGTTCGTTTTGGTCCAGTATTTCCCTTGCAATCGCGTTTGGAAGGTACGTTGCCAAAACATATTCAACGTCCAGATCCTCAACGGACGCATCTGCTACGGGACGCATGTCAAATGGTCTTTGGCCTGCCCTTCGCCTCTCGGCTAACCTCTGCTCCTCTTCCGGACTAGCCTGCTGAACAGTGGGCCCCACTCTTATCCAAGCGCGTCCCTTGAATCGCAAAGGGGGGTTCGCCGCCGGCAACACCTGGATCACCGCCATCTCGCAGCCACCGATAGTTTTCTGCTCCACAGTCATCGTGGGCAACGGCTGAATGCTGCCATCTGACCGCATCTGCGCTAAGTTGCGAAGTAGCTCATCGGTTACATCAATTTCTGAGCAAGTCCCGTCATCTTCAACACCAATAAATATGATTCCCGCTCTGCCGCTGGCTGGCAGGTCGTTGGCGAAAGCGCAGATATTGCGGTGGATTGCGCTACTGTCTCCCGCACTCCTCTTGCGTTCAACAAGAGAAGATTCGCTACCAAAAAACAGCGCTGCTAGCTCAGAATCATCATGAAATTTCATTGCTGAGCCTGCGTCAGATTGGGCTTTCGCCAAGACAGTCTCTCCAAGTTTCCTCCTTTCTTGAATGGTGGAATTTCAACTTCCGATGTCCGGCATCCTCGCGACACGCTCCATTCGATCCAAGCGGCAGCGAGCCCACTCAAGCTCTTGAATTCCTGGGCTCCCCTTTGGTCAACCCTTCTTGAACACCTGTGGAAAGTGCCTTCCACGCAGCTTCTGGCCGTCTTCCACCTCAACAAACTCCTTCATTACATGCTCGCCGCTCGCGACATAAAAGGTCTCGTTGGTCATGTAGTGGAGGGCGATGGCCCGCCGGGGCCGTTCGCTGTTGTTGTCGTGGGAACCATGCCATGTGAGCGCGTGGTGGAAGTGGACCTCACCCTTTTTCACCTGGCAGCTCGCAACCTGAAGCGGGCGTCCATCGTACTCTGTCGGCATCTCCTGGATATCTTCCAGTTGGTTCAGGTATTCGATCTTGTTGCCCCACTTGTGCGAGCCCCGTACCATCGACATGCAGCCGTTGGTTTCGTCTGCGTCGTCCAGGGCAACCCAGGCAGTCACTTCGGTCATCGGCCTGATGATTGGCCATAGGGGCGCGTCCTGATGCCAGTGGGTCGTGCCGCCGGTCTGGGGCGGCTTGTACTGGATCTGATCGTGCCAGATGCGAAGCTCGCTGGCGCCGGTCAACTGCGCGATTCCGGTGGTGATCTCCTTCCTCGCCATCAGCTCGCGGAAGGGCGCGCTGGCCTCCCAGATATTGACAATCTGCCAGACCGCTTTGTCGCCGTCTCGACTCATATTGCGGACCATTACGGGCTGGGGGATGTCTTTGCGCTCCCGCTCGTCAATGACGCGCATCACTTCGGTCCGCAAAGTCTCCACCTCATCATCGCTCAGTACCTGCCCGCCGTTCAAAAAACCGTCGGCGTTGAACTGCTGAACCTGTTGTGAAGTGAGCATAGCACTCTCCCCATTTCAGACATGTTAGAAATGTGTTCCAATCCCTCCGCAACTTTCGCGGCGATAACTCCGACGCGGCGGATTCAACGCGCGCCGCACGCCTGCAGACAGGCCTGCATGTGGCCGCGACTCTCGGCCGCGATCACACAGCACTGCTCCAAAGTGTACTCCCTGGCGCCGATAACTTCTAGATTCAGCGGACCGTCGTAGCCGTTCTCATGCAGGACGCGCACATAACCAACCAGGTCGATGTCCCCGCGTCCATTCGCCTGCAGCTCCGGCTTGCCGGGCCCTTGCTGGCGCCCCTTGCAGTCCCGTATGTGCACGTGTTTGACGCGGCTGATCACCGCCGCGATCGCTTCGACAGGGTTCTCGTTGGCGCGGTAAATGTGCGACGGGTCCATGTCAATGCCGAAGCTGGACGAGCTGATCGCCTCCATCGCCCGCAGCGTCGTCGGCGTATCGAAAATACTGGCTCCCACATGCGCCTTCACGCACAGCGTTACACCGTAACTCTCAGCCATCTGCGTAAGCTCGCCGAGTTCATCGATAGTCTGAACGAGACTTTCCTCGTCGCCGCTCTCTCCGCCCGGACCGCAGTTGACGATAGGGATGCCGCACTCCACGGCCGCCTGCATCGCCTTCTCCATCAGGTCCCTGTCGCGGCTCGGCTGCTCCATCGCCAGCAGCTCCAGTTCGTAGGTCTGGGCCAGCTGTTTTATCTCTGGCGCCAGCTCCTGCCAGCGGTCCAATACCAGGTGTTGGGCCATCGCGTCGATCGCAGCCATCTCGATGCCGTCGTAGCCGGCCATCGCGATGCAGCGGAAGGCGGTCTCCATGTCGTAACCGCCGAAAAGGACTGAATTTGCGCCAAGTTTCATGAATCTTGCTCCGTTTTGGGGCGTTCAAGCCAGTCGGCCGGTTAGATGTTCTCGGCTCCCGGCATTGAACGGCTTAGACTTAAGCTCTGTTTCCTTGAACGTTTCGTAGCCTCTGTTCCCGCTGCAGCGCCGCCTGGCTGGGACGGCCAATTCTCAGATTTTCGTAGGCCTGCTGTGAACTGGTGAAGTAGTCGATGCCCTCGATTTCATGCCAACCGGGTTGGTGTTGGATGGGATTGGGCAGACCCGTTGCCGCCTCCCGCTCGCGCACCCAGGCCTCCAGGCGCGCCGTGAGCGCCGACACCACTTCAGGAAGCTCCTCGGCCAGGTTGACACTCTCCCCTGGGTCTTCGATCAAATTGTAGAGTTCGACCGGCGGCATGAAATGAAAGTCCGGCTCGAGCGCGCGGATCAGTTTCCATTGGGGCGTGCGCCAGCCGTGTTTGCGCATCCACGCGCACTCGGTGATGTAGAATTCGCTTTCGTGCGACGCTGCCTCGCCCGCGATCATGGCCAACAGAGAACGCCCGTCAAAATCAACGCCGGCGTCGATGCCGGCCAGATCCAGAACTGTCGGTACAAGGTCTTTGTGCTGGTTATACCCCGCCACGCGCCGGCCCGCCGGCAATTTGGGCGGGTATCGCAGCATCAGCGGCACATGGAGCACAGTGTCATAAAGGCCATGATGGTCGTACCAGAATCCGTGTTCGTCGAGCTCCTCACCATGGTCGCCATTGACCGCAACGATGGTCTCGTCAAAGATCTCGTGCGCTTCGAGCGCGGTGAAGATCGACTGGATGCAGGCGTCCATATAGGCGATGGCGCCGTCATACTGTGCGTTCACGTATCCCCGGTCGCTGATCCCTGGAGGCAGCATGTCGATGAGCGTATGCTTGAACGGCTCAAACGCGAAGACCGGTTCCATCGACCGGTTGGCGGGATCGCACTCGTCCCCGTGGTAAAAGATGCGTTCGAATGGCTGCGGCGGCAGGTAGGGTGAATGGGGATCCATGTGACGCAGAAAGAGGAAGAAAGGTCTGCCATCATCAACCAGGCGGTCGAGCGCGGGCAGCGCCAGCTCATTCAGCCTCTGGGCTTTGGGCACGCGCCCCCGGGACCAGCTTCCCATCTGCGTGAAGTTCAGGTACTCGTCAAAGCCGCGGGCGCTTGCCCGGCCGGAAAACCCGACCGAGACCGTGCGATAGCCCTGCTGTCGCAGGATTTCAGCCAGTGTCTTGATCTCCGGCCGCAGGGGGCCTTTCGGCCTGTGCGCCACCAGCTGCGTGCTGAAGATGTCCATGCCGGTCAGCATCATCCCATAGGCGCTGGTGGTTGGAATGTGCGGGCTGAACGTGTTCTCGAAGAGCACGCCCTGGGAGGCAAAGCGGTCCAGATGGGGCGTCGTCAGCCGGTCGTAGCCGTAACAGCTCAGATGGTCGGCCCGCAGCGAGTCGATGCCGAGAAGAACGATGTTCGGTTGCGCGGAGGAGGTCATCGCGCTCTCCCTGCCCCTATTCTTTCTCGTTGGCTTCCCGCGATTTTGCCTGCAAACGCCGGGCCGCGCTCGCGTCGCCAATGTAGAGAGAGTCGTAAGCCTGCTGTGAGCTGGTGAAAGGGCCGACCCCTTTGAGGCCATGCCAGTCGCCCTGATGGTGGATCGGATTCGGCAGTCCGGTTTCCCCTTCCCGCCTGCTCACCCAAGCGTTGAGACGGGCGGTCAAGGCAGCGACGACGTCGGGAAGCTCCTCTGCGAGATTGCAGTTTTCATCGGGGTCTTCCAGGAGGTTGTACAGCTCCACCGGCGGCTTGAAGTGAAAATCCGGTTCCAGCGCGAGCATCAGTTTCCACTGCGGCGTGCGCCAGCCGTGCTTCCGCATCCACGTGCACTCGGTGATGTAGATTTCACTCTCGTGGGAGGCAACGCGGCCCTCAATCATCGGCAAGAGAGAGCGCCCGTCGAAGTTGATGCCGGTGTCAATGCCTGCCAGGTCGAGGAGCGTGGGAACAAGGTCCTTATGCTGATTGAATCCTGAGACGCGCTGGTTGGCGGACAGCTTGGGCGGGTAGCGAAGTAACAATGGCACATGCAAGACGTTATCGTAGATGCCGTGGTGATCGAACCAGCACTCGTGGTCGTACAACGTCTCGCCGTGGTCGCCGTTGATGGCGACGATGGTCTCGTCAAAGATGCCGTGCGCCTCCAGAGCGGTAAAAATCGACTGAATCGCGGCATCCATGTAGGCAATCGAGCCATCGTATTGGGCGATGACATAGTCTTTGTCAGTGATACCGGGCGGCAGCCACGACGCGAGGAAGTCGCGGAAGGGTTTGAATGCAAGAACCGGTTCCATCGATTTGTTGCTGGGATCGCACTCGTCGCCATGGAAAAACATGCGCTCATAGGGTTCCGGCGGTAGATAGGGCGCGTGCGGGTCCATGTGGCGAAGGAGAAGGAAGAAGGGCTTGTCATCGTTGACCATGCGATCGAGCGCAGGGATCGCTTGCTCGTTCAATAGCTGTGCCTTGGGAAGGCGTCCTTCTTCCCATGAACCCCAGGCTTTGTAGCTCAGGTACTCGTCGAAACCGCGGCTACTGGGATTGCCGTCGAAGCCGACGCAGATGGTGTGGTATCCCTCTTCGCGCAGGATTTCAGCCAGGGTCTTAACCTCCGGCCTCAGGGGGCCCTGGTGACGCAACGCCACCACCTGCGTGGAAAAGACGTCCATGCCCGTTAGCATGGAGGCGTATGCGCTCGTGGTCGGAATGTGGGCGCTGAACGTGTTTTCGAAAAGCACGCCTTGGGAGGCGAACCGGTCCAGGTAGGGACTGGTAAGATGCTCGTAGCCGTAGCAACTCATATGATCGGCCCGCAGCGAGTCGATGCCGAACAGGACGATATTCGGTTTTGCGTTCGATGCCATCGCGCTTTCCTTCGCAGTTAGTGAACCGGCGGGTATCGGAATTGGTGTGTTGGGCGAATATGAGAGACTTGCGTCGATCTACGAGTCAAGACTATTCTGGCCGCGTGGCAGGCAGGTTCGGTCTCCTGGCAAGAATCCGGTCAATCACTGCCCAAACCGGTTGAACCGTACCACAACCCCCTGTTCGTCGCAAGAATTACCGCTTCATTCTAGTCGTCCTCACAGTTGTTCAAGTCCGGCAAGGGCAGAATGGGACGGGCCGGACAGGAGGCGGTTCAGGGCACGAAGTGAGCGTTGGAGAGCTAAATACAGGCGCCGGCGCCAACGAACAGTGCGGCAACAGAAAGTTGCTGGAGTTTTCGGAATTGCCAGCAATTGCTGAATGATGAATGACTGTTTACAATGTAACCCACGCCATCCCCAGCACAGGTCTTCCCCATACCCGGTCTGCGGAGCGCCGGGCTGACCAGTTCTGCGAAGGACTCCTTCTCCATGGTTCCAATGTCCCGCGTACAGCGGCGGCTCATTATCACACTGTTTGTGGTCAGCAGCTTGAACAGCGCTGCCATGATCGCCAGTTTCGTGCTGACGCCGATCATCTCCTATTCCCTGAGCGGCAGAGTCCAGCTAATTGGGCTCCCCAATGCTCTGTCGATGGTGGGCCGGGCAGGCGCCGGTTACCCGTTGGGCTGGCTCTTGGACAAGGCAGGGCGCCGTATCGGGCTGGCCGTTGGCCTTTCTTTTGTGATTTTCGGGATGCTGGTCTCAGCCTCGGCGATCAGCGCCGGTTCGCTTGTCGCGTTTCTTGGCGGCGCTGTTCTGCTGGGCGTTGGCCGGGCCGCCCTGGAACAGACCCGTTACGCGGCCGCGGAGATCTTTCCGCTGGCGCAGCAGGCCAAGGTCATCGGCATGATCGTGTTTGCCGGCACGGTCGGAGCGGTTGGCGGACCCCTGCTGGTTGAACCGGCCGTCGGGCTGGCCCGTGCGCAGGGCTTTCATGAGCACGTTGGGCCGTTCTGGATCGGCGCTGGCCTGATGACGTTGGCGCTGATTCTGCTTCTCGTCGCGCTGCGGCCCGATCCGAAGGAACTGGCCGCCATTCTGGAACAGAAGGCACGAGCCGCCAAGGCTGCGGTAAGCTCCGGGGACGGCGCGGCGGCTGCGCAGGCGGCGGACGATGAATCCCAGCGAGGAATGAGACAGGTTTTGCAGCTGCTGAAGATTCCGGAAGTGCAGCTGGCGATTGCGGCGATGGCGATAGGGCAGCTGGTCATGACGCTGCTGATGGTTGTAACACCGTTGCATATGAACCGCGCCGACTACGATGCCGAGGCGATCTCCTATGTGCTGATGGCGCACACGTTGGGGATGTTTGGTCTTTCAGGCCTTAGCGGATGGCTGGCAGGGCGTGTCGGGCGTGTGCCCATGATATTCGCCGGGGCGCTCGTACAGGTGCTGTCCGCGATCATGATGCCGATTTCAACTGAGTTGCCTCTACTGTTTCTCTCGCTGTTTCTTCTCGGCCTGGGCTGGAATTTCAGCTATATCGCCGGTTCCTCCCTGTTGTCAGCCGCGCTGGAGGGCTCGCGGCAGCGGGGGCGCGTGCAAGGCATCAACGAGGCCATGGTGGCGATCGCGTCAGCCGCCGCCAGTCTGGGGACTGGGGGAATCTACTCCATCAGCGGCGTCGTGGCGGTGGCTGTTAGCGGCGTGGTCATTTCTGCCACGTTGGGCGCGCTGGCGCTCTGGCTGGGCCGGACGCATCTTTTTCCCGCCCACGCTGAACACGGCTAGTTCCCGGCTGACTGGTTGTCCGGGGGCCTTCCTAATCTGAAGGGCAAAAGGGCGCAGAAGGCGCCCTTTTTTTGATCCGCGTCCTGACAGGTATGCTCAGGCGTCCAGGGGAGGCCCTCCTTGCAAAGGCATCACGATGACCTGTGATCGGCTGTCCATTGCGAAAGGACTTCAGCCGCGCCATGTACCGGTCGCGGTAGGGTGGTCGTAGGGCTCATCGCCCACCCGTGCCTGCAGCCGGTGCAACTCCCCGGTCAGCGTCTCGACCACATCGGCGTATTCCGGAGCGTGGTATACGTTGTTCAACTCGTACGGGTCCACATCCAAATCAAATAGCTCCCATTCCGGCTCTTTGGAGTCGTCGATGACACCTGGCTGGTCCAGGCCGTCGGCGTAGTAGTAAATCAGCTTGTAGCGGAGTGTGCGCACTCCGTAATGGGCGTAGACGTGGTGGTGAGTGAGGTGCATCCAGTAACGGTAGTACATCGACGTCTGCCAGCCGTCCGGGCTCTCCCCTGCCAGCAGGCGATTGAAGCTGGCGCCCTGGAAGTGGTCGGGAATCTCGACGCCTGCGTATTCGAGCAGAGTCGGCGTGAAGTCGACGTTCAGAACCATCTGGTCGTTAACCGTCCCCGGTGCCACGGCCCGCGGGAAGCGGATGAGCAAGGGCATGCGCAGCGACTCCTCATACATGAAACGCTTGTCATACCAGCCGTGATCGCCGAGGAAAAAGCCCTGGTCTGAGGTGTAAACCACGATCGTGTTTTCGGCCAGCCCTTCCTCTTCCAGGTAGTCGAGAAGTCGGCCGACGTTGTCATCGATCGAGGCTACGCAGCGCAGGTAATCCTTGATGTAGCGCTGGTACTTCCACTTCTTTTCCTCCTCAGGCGTAAGTCCCTCAGGCGTCGGTTGCTTCAGGTCGGTCAAAGTCATGTCGCGGTCGATGCGCATTTTTGCCGCGGCCGCGGCTGCGGCGCGATTGCTGTAGTCGTCGTCAAAGGTCTCCGGATAGGGGATCTCTTCGTTCTCGTACATACGCGCATGCTTCTCGTCCGGCTCCCAGGCGCGGTGCGGCGCCTTATGGTGGCACATGAGCATGAAGGGCCGCTCCGGGTCGCGGTCGCGCAGCCAGTCCAGCGAAAAGTCGGTAATCAGGTCGGTGACGTAACCTGGGAAGACTTTACGCTCCCCCATCTCGATCATCTCCGGATCGTGGTACAGGCCCTGGCCGGGCAGAACATTCCAGTAATCGAAGCCGGTGGGGTCGCTGACGCCGCCGTGCCCGAGGTGCCACTTGCCAACGATGGCGGTCTGATAGCCCGCTGCCTGGAGCAGCTTTGGCATGGTGACCTGGCGGCCGTCGAGAGTGGAGGAAAGTGTCGTGACGCCATTGACGTGGTTGTAGGTGCCGGTGAGGATCACGGCGCGGCTCGGAGTGCAGATCGAGTTGGTGCAGAAGCAGTTGTTGAAGCGCATGCCGCCGTCGGCGATGCGATCAAGGTGGGGCGTTTTGTTGATCCTGCTGCCATAGCAACTCATGGCGTGCGATGCGTGGTCGTCGGACATAATAAAGAGAATGTTTGGTCGCGCGTCAGGCATGGAAGATCCTTTCAGGAAAGTGTTCCGCTGGATTCGCTCGATAGCTAAAGATCATTATGGGGGTTGGGATCCGTCCGCTCTGCGGCCACGGGCCCGGCCATGCTAGCAGACAACTGTAGCAGGGTCAAAGGGAACTGTGGGAAACTGCGGGAAGGGCAGTTGGACGCCGGTGTGAGTGTTTGCGAGTGTTCGTGAGCGTTCGTGAGCGTTTGACGAGAGTTTGGGTGAGATTGTGTGAACTGCAGTTGGCGTGATTCGGGTGACGGGCTGTGATGAGGGCTGGTCGACATGGGTGTGTGTTCATGAGCGTTCGTGAGCGTTTGACGAGAGTCTGGGTGAGATTGTGTGAACTGCAGTTGGCGTGATTCGGGTGACGGGCTTTGATGGGGGCTGGCCGGCATGGGCGTGCGTTTGTGAGCGTTGTGTGAGCGTTGTGTGAGCGTTCGTGAGCGTTTGACGAGAGTTTGCGTGGTGAAGGGCAGATGCACGGCGGGGGAAGCACGAGAAAGGCAGGATTGGGCGAGGGAAGGCGGTTGCGGGGGGTGCGGGGATGGGCGGCGGCTGGA
>JAJEBF010000019.1 GCA_022824025.1 Caldilineaceae bacterium | reverse complement strand
TTCAGTCACATTTTGCGTCTCTACCCCAAGCTGGGCGATGCGCCTCCTGAAGTCAAACAGGCCGTCGCTTACCTGTGGAAATACCGACACCGCATGCATTACGCCGCCTATCGAAAGGCAGGCCTCCCGATCAGCAGCGGCACCGTCGAATCCGCAGCCAAAACTCTTGTCCAACAGCGCATGAAACAAAGTGGCATGCGCTGGTCCCGTGACGGTGCTCAGGCGATGCTCGCTCTGCGCGCACGCCTGCTCAGTGACCGCTGGCATGAAATACCCATCTGACCATCTCACCCCAAATTTGGACTGCACCCCCGAGCTGCGGGCGGGTAGATGGCGTCGGGGGGCGCGTGCGCGCATATGCCGCGGGCCAGGGATATGGGGGGCGGGGCCGAATTGGCGCAGGGCTGAGGCTGCCTCTGGAAAATCACAACGGGCCCTGCAGCCCTCTTCTCCCGGCTAACCCAAAAACCAACTGGACTGCACCCTGCCAGGGCCGTCATTTGACACGATCAGAGAGTCCCACTATACTGCGATCATGCGATTCGAAATTCGTGTCCCGATGAACCAGACGCAAATTGAAGCGAACCACGCAGCAGGCGCAGCACCTTACGTGCTGCGGTAGCAGGTATTGCTGATTTTACTGCGCCGTAGGCACCGATTACGGGTCACGGCGCTGAGAGAGTGCTCACGAGCGCCGTGGACTTGCCCCACGGCGTTTTTTTGTGGACGGTTTCATCTTCGAGTGAAAGCTGCGAGGTCGATGTGAATTTAACCAAGGACGAAGTTGCGCACGTTGCCGAACTTGCGAAGCTGCAGCTCAGTGATACTGAATTGGAGGAATTTTCCGGTCAGCTCGGCCAGATTCTGGCCTATGCGCAGCAGGTCCAGTCAGTGGATACCAGCGCGGTGCCTCCAACGCCGCAGGTACTTCCACTCACCAATGTGCTGGCCGCCGATGAAGCAAGCGTCAGCCTCTCAAACGATCAGGCGGTCGACAATGCCCCGGATTCCGATGAGGGATATTTTCGCGTCGTTGCGGTGTTTGACGACACCGGGGCCTGAAGGAAAACCTGGTGACTAAAGCGCAAAGCGTTTCACTTGTCAATTCGGGAGGCTCGCAACGTCAATGACCGGCCGCAACGTGACGGAACAGTTGACAACATTGGGCGTCGTCGATTGCAGCGAGGGATTGGCGAGCGGCAGGTTTTCGTCCGTCGACCTGACCCAGGCTTTTCTTCAACGGATCGACCGGGTCGACGGCCGCATTCACGCCTTCCTGAGGACAACGCCCGCGCAGGCGTTGGAAGCGGCCGCGGAGGCCGATCGCGCGCGGGCCGACGGTGATCGGCGGCCCCTCCTGGGGATTCCGCTGGCGATCAAGGATGTCCTGATGACCACCGGAATCGAGACGACTGCCGGCAGCCGTATACTGGAGGGGTTTGTTCCCCCTTACAGCGCGACGGCCGTCGAAAGACTGAACTCTGCAGGCGCAATCATACTGGGCAAAACCAACACCGATGAGTTCGCAATGGGGTCCAGCACGGAGAACAGCGCCTATGGCCCTACCCTGAATCCCTGGAACCTTGACCGCGTGCCGGGAGGCAGCAGCGGCGGCTCCGCGGCAGCCGTCGCCGCGAATGAGGCTCCAGCCGCTCTTGGGACGGATACCGGCGGCAGCGTAAGGCAGCCCGCCGCCTTTTGCGGCATCGTCGGGCTGAAGCCCTCCTACGGCCGCGTCAGCCGCTATGGCCTGATCGCGTACGGCAGCAGCCTGGACCAGGTGGGGCCGATCACCAGGTCTGTCGCCGATGCCGCGCTCCTGCTGGAAGTTATCGCCGGCGCGGATCCGCGGGACAGCACCACCATGCCGGTGGACGTGCCGGCCTTCTCGTCAGCGCTCACCGGAGACATTGCAGGATTGCGTATCGGCATCCCGCAAGAGTATTTCGTGGAAGGGATTCAGCCAGAGGTCGAAGAGGCCGTCCGTTCAGCGATCGAGCATTTCGCGTCGCTGGGAGCCGAAATCGTACCGGTCCGCCTGCCCAATACCGAATTGGCTCTGCCGGTCTATTACCTGGTTGTCACCGCCGAAGCCAGCGCCAATCTTGCCCGCTACGATGGTATTCGTTTCGGTCTCAGCGCCGATGGCG
Organism: Caldilineaceae bacterium; assembly: GCA_022824025.1. GTDB lineage: Bacteria > Chloroflexota > Anaerolineae > Caldilineales > Caldilineaceae > Bin5. The sequence continues at coordinate 115,730 of JAJEBF010000019.1, read as the reverse complement.
AGACAGTGTTCGACCACTTTCGACAGACGCGCGGCGCCGGCTTCGGTCCTGAAGTCAAGCGACGCATCATGCTGGGAACTTATGCGCTCAGCGCAGGCTATTACGACGCCTACTATCTGAAGGCCCAGCAGGTGCGCACGATGATCAGGCAGGACTTTGACAGGGCCTTTTCCCAGGTCGATGTGCTTCTTTCGCCAACCTCGCCGACTACTGCCTTCCGGATCGGCGAAAAAGTTGACGACCCGCTGGCGATGATTCTGACTGATATTTTTACGACCAGCGCCAATTTGGCCGGCCTGTGCGGGATCAGTGTCCCATGCGGATTCGATGGGAGCGATCTGCCGATCGGTCTGCAGCTTCTCGGCCCTCCCTTTGGTGAAGAGACGATCCTGGCGGCTGCTTACGCCTACGAACAAAGCGCCAATTGGCGTTTGCGGAGCCCCAAACTGTGAAAGAGAGATTCGTTTTCCACGGGCAGTTTTCAAGGATTGCGCCCATGAAAGGCTGCCGGCTGCGGGCATACGCTCGGAGGCGGGACTGCTCAGCCGGCGCATCCAGCCGGCAGCGGGCCGGTTAAGTCGCCCCCGCTGTGGAATCGGCTGCATAGACTTTGTCCCTGAATAAAGAAGATGAAACGCCAAATTTGACTCTCACAACAAGAATACAGACCGGAGCGGACCGGATATAATTCGAAAAGAAATGAATACAACGCTGACGAGATCCCCTGACACCAAGATTGCCGTTGCGTCAACCAGAGGGGACGAACGAAAAACTGGACAAACGGGACTGCGAAGATCACTGGAGAGCCGCTTGAGCGAACGCGTGCAGCGCGTCCCGCCCTCTCCGATCCGCCGTTTTTTTGACCTGGCGAACGAAATAGACGATGTAATCAGTTTAGGCATCGGTGAGCCCAACTATGTGACGCCGAAGCCGGTTCTCGACGCCGGCCTGAACAGCCTGCAGCAGGGAAATACATCCTATACGTCCAACGCGGGCCTATTGGAACTGCGGGAAGCTGTCGTTGACAAGCTGACAGCCCTCTATGGCGCCCCGAGCTACGATGCCCAGACAGAGGTGCTCATCACGGTTGGCGTCAGTGAGGCGATGTACCTGGCGATGCAAGCGTTGCTGGACCCGGGGGACGAGGTGCTCGTCCCGCAGCCCTGTTTCGTCTCCTACACGGCCGATGTGATCCTGGCGGGCGGCGTCGTTGTCGACATTCCCACCTACGCCGCCAATAACTTCGTCCTCACACCAGCCCAACTGGAGGAGGCGATTACCCCCAGAACCAAAGTTCTCCTCATCGGCTATCCCTGCAATCCGACCGGGGCGGTGATGAACCGGGAAGAGCTTTCAGCCATCGCGCAAGTCGCTGAAAAGCATGACCTGGTCGTCATCTCTGACGAAATCTACGATCGCCTTGTCTATGACGGTCACGAGCACGTGATGTTCGCCGCGCTGCCCGGCATGGCGCAACGAACTATTCACCTGGGCGGAATGAGTAAAGACTACGCCATGACCGGCTGGCGCATCGGCTACGCCGCAGGCCCGGCGGAACTGCTCGGGGCGATGCGGCGCATTCACCAGTACCTGATCATGTCGGCTCCTTCAGGCGGCCAGGCCGCTGCGCTGAAGGCGCTGACAGACCCTTCTGCCGAGGCGGCCGTGCAGGAAATGGTTGCAAGCTATGGCGAACGACGACGCTTCCTCGTTGACGGACTGAACGAAATCGGCTTGGACTGTTTCGAGCCGAAGGGCGCCTTCTACGCCTTTCCCAGCGTCCATCGAACCGGGCTGGACGAGTTTGCGTTTGCTGAAAAGCTGTTGCTCGAAGAGAAGGTGGCAGTGATTCCGGGCAGCGGCTTCGGCGCCGGCGGCGAAGGGCACGTACGGTGCGCCTACCCCGTGGAGATGTCCAAACTGGAGCTTGCGCTGGAGCGAATGTACCGGTTCGTGCGGCGCCACGGCGTATAGATTCGCCCATCTTTGCTGGTAACGCCCCCTCGGGTTCCGTCGCCTGTTGCGCCTTCGACGGGACCCGGTGTCCTTACTCGCTGTGCGTCGCGGCTGGGCTCGGTGTGGCTGTTGGGCTGGGCGTGGCAGAAGGAGTCTGTGCCGCGTCCGGCGTAGCGGACGGGGTTGCAGTGGGCGTTCCGGTCGGCGAAGGTAAGTTGACACCTGGAAGCAACAGGCGCACCGGCAATGAGGACAGGGTCAGCGACATCGCGGCCGACGCGTCGATCCTGCCGTGACCGAACTTGTCATCCTGGCCGGTCTCACCCAGGTCAACAGCGCTCTTCAGGATAATCGATTCCACTTCCGCAGGGGATAGACTCGGAGCCGCGGACAGGACCAGCGCGGCGAGGCCCGCGCCGTGCGGCGATGCCAGGCTGGTTCCACGGACCGCCCTGTACTCGTCATGGGACGGGGGAAAGAGGCTGTATATGCTGACGCCGGGCGCTGAAATGTCTACAAAACTGCCGGCGCTGGAAAACCAGGCGTGGCTGTCATCCTTGTCGGTGGCGCCGACGGCGATGACGCCTTCCTGGGCTGCAGGATATGTGACCGGATTGCCCTGTTCGAAAAGGTTGCCGGATGCCGCAAAGGTGAGGACCCCTTCATTCGCCGCATAGTTGAGCGCGCTCTGCATGCCAAACGAGGGGCCAAAGCTGATGATGCTGATGTTGATGATTTGGGCCCCCTGGTCCGCCGCCCAGTAGAGGGCGCAGGTAAGGTCGCTGCTAACCCCCTGCCCCTGGCTGTCCAGCACCTTTACGGGCATGATCCTGGCGTTCCAAGCCAGCCCGGCGATTCCCCTGTCGTTATTCGCGGCCGCCGCGGCAACCCCGGCAACCAGTGTGCCGTGTCCGTAGTCGTCGTCCGCCACGGTATCTTCATTGACGAAATCGTACCCATCCAGAATCCTCGCAGCGAACTCCGGATGGTCCAGGTCCACGCCCGAGTCGATCACCGCGATCGTGACATCACTGCCGGTGGAAATCTTCCAGGCAGACACCGCTTCAATTTTGCCCAGCGCCCACTGACTGTCATACATGGGATCGTTGGGCGCAGCTCCCATAGGAGATGACGCGTCAGAAAGGAATCTGACCGCCGGCAGGCCCCCTCGAAGATCCGAACCGCGGCGCACCGCCTCTGACATGGCATGCGCCGCGGCCGCCACGATCCGGAAGTCCGGCTCGGCGTACTCCACCGCCGGATCCAGCATGAACGACTCGGCCGCCTCCACCTCTTTGCCTGGCCGCACAGTGTGGAAGTGGACTGCGCCGCATGAATGCGAGGACGGCTGCAGATCAAACTCCTTGGCCATCTCAATCATTGAAACGGCAGAATGACCGGGCCGGAATTTGATCAGGATCCGTCCGCTTACATAGGGTTCCCCTTTTCCAATCAGTGGAGGCCGTTGGGAACTGTCTTTACACGAAGCGAGTAGAAGCTGTACAAAAACGAGACAAAGGCTGATGAGGATTGAAGGTGTGCGGAAGGTGGTAACCATGGAATCGCCGCGTAGTAGCGAAGAAGGAAACGCTAACTCTTGGAATCGAAATATGCGAGCGCAAGGCTCGTGCCTTGAACAAGCTCTTGGACGCTCCAGCGATGTTCCACAGGCCAGAACGATTATATCATACAGTGAAATGGGATTTCCAATGGGCTCGCGGCGGGGGATTTGGACGGGGATGGGTTTTTGTCTGAACGGGGATTTGGGGGATGGGCTTTGTATTGTGAGCGAGGGGCGGGGAAACTTCGGGGCACGTTTCAGGCTGCTTCCGGGGAGTCCTAATGGGTACTGCAGCCAGCCACGTCTGGAAAGTGCAAATCCGGGTTGCACCTGCTGTGGGGCCCGTCTTGACGCATCCCAGGGAGTCGAGTACGATTTTTGTAGAGCGGATGCCAGTGTGGCTCGTCCCTATCGTGGGCGGAGACGCCTGGGCAATGATTTTGTCGTCCTGGGCAAGAGACTCGAATCGGCTTCGCCGTCTTTACCGCCAGCCGTTCAGCCTGCCTGAGGACGATATGCCGCTCGAGTGACGGGCCGCTGAGACCAATCTCCTGACGGCAACCGCATTCCCGATGCAGGCGCCGGCGCTCAGTCGATAGGGTCTGGCCCAGGACTGTCTGTGACAATTGATCTTCAAACCATCCTCTTACCACACAGAAAGCAATCATGCCTGATCAAACTACACTCATCCGAAATGCGCGAGTCGTTGACGGCTCAGGCTCGCCCTGGCGCTATGGCGACGTGGTCCTGGCCGGAGACCGCATTGACGCGGTAGCGCCGGCAGGCTCCATTCCGACCGAAAACTGCGCTGAAGTCGTGGAGGCCTCCGGGCACGTGGTCTGCCCCGGGTTTGTCGATATTCTCAGCCACTCCATCCTTTCCCTCATGGTGGACGGTCGCAGCCTCTCCAAGATCGCCCAGGGCGTAACGACAGAGGTGATGGGCGAGGGTTGGACGCCCGCTCCTGTGGGGGGCAGGATAAGCCCCGAAAGGCCGACACATCAGTTCACGCAACTACTGGATCCCGCGTGGGCTGAGCGGGCGGCCGGCTGGACCCGATTCCGAGACTGGTTGGAGGCGATGACCGACCAAGGCGTGTCGCCCAATATCGGGTCCTTTCTGGGCGGCGGCACACTGCGGAATTACGCGATGGGAATGGACATGCGCGCGCCCGCAGACGATGAAATGGCGACGATGAAGCGGGTCACCGCGGAGGCAATGGAGGACGGCGCCTTTGGCGTCTCCTTCGCTCTGATCTACCCGCCCTCCAGCTACGCCGAAACAGACGAGATCCTGGAGATCGCGCGGGCGTTTCAGCCCTACCACGGCATATACATCACACATTTGCGCTCCGAAGCTGACGCCTTTTTAGAGGGGTTGGAAGAGGCGCTGACAATCGGGCGAGACGCCGATGTCCCCGTGCAGATCTACCATCTGAAGGCAGCGGGAACGCGCAACTGGCACAAGATGGCCTCGGCGATGGAACGCATTTCCGAAGCCCGTTCGCAAGGTATCGACGTCACCGCCGACATGTACACATACCCAGCCGCGGGGACGGGACTGACTTCGGTTTTGCCGCCCTGGGCCGCCGCGGGTGACAAGCTGTACGACAATGTGCGGGACAGCTCCATGCGCGCAAAAATCAGAGAAGCGGCTCTCAATCCATCCGGCGACTGGGAAGCCATGGCCGACCTGACAGGACCGCAAGGCGTCATGCCGGTGGGCTTCCTCAAGGAGGAAAACCAGCAGTATGTGGGCAAACGCCTGTCGGAGATCGCCGCGGAGATGGGCGTGGACTGGCCCGACGCCGCGATGGACCTGCTTGCATCGGAGGGACAGCGCATCGCCACCTTCTACTTTGTGATGAACGAAGCGAATCTGCGCCGACAGCTGCAACAGCCCTGGATCATGATCTCAACCGACGCCGGGGGACTCGACCCGGCCTGGGCCGCGCCAACGGGACCCTACCATCCGCGCGCATACGGCACATACAGCCGCGTGCTGGGGAAATACGTGCGCGAAGAGAAGGTCATCCCTCTTGAGGACGCGGTTCGAAAGATGTCCTCGGCGCTCTGCGACCGGCTGGGTCTGCGGGATCGAGGCCAGCTGCGCGAGGGCTTCTACGGCGACGTTGTCATCTTCGACCCGGAGACGGTTGGAGATCGGGCGACATTTGCCGCCCCTCACCAGCTCTCTGTAGGCGTGCGAGACGTTTGGGTCAACGGCGAACGGGTCTTCAAGGAAGGCGAACACACGGGAGCCAAGCCGGGCCGGATCGTCTCCGGAGCGGGGCGGCGAACCTGACTCACGCTCACGACGCATGCGGGGTTCTGGAACAGAACATCCTGAATTGGACATCCGATGTCTATTTCTTCCACGATTGAAAGCTATCTGGAGTCGGCGGAGACCGGCTCCGCGCACACGCGCCGCACATACCGCACCGCGATGAATCTATTCCAGCGGTATCTGGAAGAAAAGGAGATTCCACCTGACCAGAAGGAGCTTGAAGACCTTGATGTAGACCGGATCCTGGCCTTCGGCACCTGGCTGATGGCGGAGACCAGTATCGGCCAGCGTACCCTGTATACCTATCTGGCCGCCGTCGTGGCCTGGGTGAGTTACCTACAAGTGAGGGGATGGCTTCCCTTCAACGCGCAGGAACTGGCCCGGCTGCAGCACGGCGTGAAACGCGTCCGCAGGAACCAGCGTCCACCTGATCTGATGCCTCATCCTCCGCGGCCGGAGGAGATGGAGAGGCTGGTCTCCGCCGCGCGCGAAAAAATCTTACGCCGCGCAGGCGACACACGCGAGCAACTCGCCAAGCTGCGGGACATTGCCATCGTCGAAGCGCTTCGATGCACCGGTCTGCGCGTCGGGGAGCTGGTCGCCATTACCCGCAAGCAGTTGGAAGATCAGGACCGAGCCGTCTGGGTTGTGGGCAAGGGCAACAAGGTCCGTCGGGTCTACTTTGACGAAAGAGCCTGGGACGCGATCCGACTCTATTTGCAGGCGCGACAGCCGCTTGACGGGGCGACGCGGCGCCCGCTGTCCGACCTGCCGGTCTTTGCGAGGCATGACAGGAAGGCCGGCGCAAAGGTGCTGCCTCTCTCGACCCAGTCGATTCAGAACACCATTCGACGCCTGGCCGAGGCAGCCGGATTGGGGGCCAAAGGCATTACGCCGCACGCGTTGCGCCATTATTTCGCCACCCGCATCTACCAGACGACCCGCGATCTTGCAGTCACGCAGACAGCCCTGGGCCACGCCAGCCCCAACACCACCCGCATCTACGCCAAGCTCGAAGACAACGCAGTCCGCAACGCCCACAGGGAGGCGTTCGAGTCGAAGTGAACAGAGGGACCCAGCTGATGGCGGCAGGAGGGGAAACTCAGGCGCGTCGTCGGGATCTCCTCCGCTTTGCCAGCAGCAGCCAGTAGGGGATGAAGCCGTAGTACCAGGCGAGAAGCAGGGCCATACGCAGCCCGTGGATGCCGTCCCGCCACCCTTTCAATGTGAAAAACCGGCGCCTAAACTCCCGCGCCGGCTGGAGGAGGAGGTTGTGCGGCCGCGCCTGTACGCCCTGCTCAGCCAGAATTCTCGCTTCGTAACGGGCGTAAATCTCCTGTTTGCGGTGAAACTGCTGCCAGTCGGCGTAGTTGTAATGCAGCAACGGCTCGCCCAACACGCCATCCTCGCCGTCCAGGATTACAACCTCATGAACCTCCCGGCGCAGGTCGTAGCGGGACGAGTCCCGACGCAACAGACGCAACTGATAGTCGGGGAAAAAGCCCCCTCCCTTCATTTCATGACCGACGATGAAATTTCGGCGCGGAATCCAGAACCCGGCGCGATGCGTGTCGCGGCAGGCCTCCTGGATTTCTCCCGCCAAAGCCGGGGTGGTCCGTTCGTCGGCATCAATGAAAAGAATCCACTCACTGTCGATGGTGTCGAGAGCGGCCTGCCGCTGGCGGCCGTAGTCATCGAAGGGCCGCGCAACGACACGGGCGCCCGCTTGCTGCGCAATGCCCCGCGTTTCATCACGGCTGCATGAATCCCACACGACCACCGCGTCGGTCCAATCCCGCAGGCCGGCGATGCAGTCGGCAATGTTTTCTGCCTCGTCTCTCGTGAGTATGACGGCTGTGAGGCGCAACGGCATTGGAGCAATTCTCAAGGCTGGGTGTTACGGGCAGGAGATTGGACACACAAGGCGCAAGAGGGCCCGATCCGTTACCTGGCGAAATCCATGACCCTTGCGTAGGCCGTCAACTGGCGGCCGAGGAGATCGCCGGAGAGATCTCCTTTGGCAAATCTGCGCCTGGCGATCATGCTATTCCAGGATAGACCGAGGCGTACAAGCGGGCGCAGGAGAAGATGGAACCGGCGCGGATAGAGGCGCTTGTGCAAACTGAAGAATCGGTAGCGGCTGGCCCATAGCCGCTCGAACGATTGCCAGCGGACCTGGCGGCTGCTACGGCCTTCATAGTGGATGATCCTGGCGGCGGGAACTGCGAAGGTCGCCATGGATGCCTCCCGCATGCGCAAACACCAGTCCATTTCTTCACAATACATGAAGTAGCCTTCATCGAGCAGCCCGACCGCGCGGATGCTCTCTCCGCGCGCCATCATCGCCGCCCCGAGCACAAAGTCGACCTTGAACGGCATGACACCCATCCAGCTGCGGCGCGCATAGCGGCCGTTCCAGCGGCTGTTCAGAATCCGGTTGAGCAGGCGTCTCGCGCCGGGCAACTCCGCCAGGGGCAGGAGATCCAGGGAAACCTGCGCCAGGCCGGGAAAGGCGAAGGCGCCATGCTGCAGACTGCCGTCCGCGTAGTGCAGACGCGGGCCGCACGCCCCCGCCGACGGGTTTTCGCGCATGAACGCGGCCAATTGGGCCAGCCCGTCATCCACGACCTGGGTATCGGGATTGAGGAGGAGGACCAGATCAGGGCAGGTCTCAGCGCTCTGCTCCCCGTTCGCGTCGAAGCCCAGTCGGCGCAATCCAAGATTGTTGGCGCGTGTGAAGCCAAGATTCTCTGCCGAGGCGATCAGATTGACGTGCGGGAACTCTTTCGCGACCATCTGCGCGCTGCCGTCGCGGCTGGCGTTGTCAATAACGGTGACGTCTACGTCCAGCCAGTCCTCGCTCTGCCGGGCAGAGTCAAATACGCTCTGTAAGCAGCCTCGCAGAAGCTCGCGCACGTTATAGGAGACGACGATGACAGAAAGGCGCATAGTAATCGTGTGTGGGACGCGTTGCGTTCAGCATGCAGCGGTCAGTCTCTATTCCTCTCCAACATTGACGGTGATGCGGTCGATGAAATCGTTGGGATGGCCGTAGGCTTCATGGATCAGTCCGCCCCACCAGAGAACGTTGCCTCCTGGGGGCCGGCCGTCAAACAGGATGCAGCCGTTGACCTGGCCCGACTCGCCGGGCATCAGATACCACGCGCTTTCTCCCTCAATCTCGAGATACTCCAGGTCCTGCTGGCGGCCAATCGCCCATCTGAAGGGATAGGCATATCCTGTCGTGCTGAAGTTGAGACCGAACCGAAACGCGCCGGGCAGCTCAAACCAGTATTTGTCTCTGTTCTCCGGCCTCGCAGCGATGCTGTTGAATGACTCGTAGGTGAAATCTTCGGCGAAGAGGTAGTCCTGGCCTGGCCACGGGCCGTTGGTGCGGACGGGTACATCCCCTTCATTTTTTACGATCGTAGAGAAACAGAGCTTCTGCCCAAGCGGCACGCTTACGACCCGGTTGATCTCGTTGACCCAGTCGATCTCGCCCTGGACGACATCCGCGCGCGGCCTGCCCCCCATCTCTATCGTCAACGGCCGCGTGACCCGGACGCGATTGCCGGCAAGGTCATTGGCCTCGCCAACGACCAGGTATTCGCCGTCCGGGGGCGGCTCCGCGTTCAGGTCGACGCCGCCAAAGTACTTAAAGGTATGGTTCCCAGCTTCTTCTGGTTCGATCGTATTGGGCCCCTCTGCGATATGTACCTTGACGCCGGGCTTGTGGGGGTCCAGAAGATAAACCTGTATGTTTTGGACCTCTTTAGACAGGTAGTACGAGATGCTCACCCAGTCGTCCCGCAGACCGTCCAGATTGGGGCGAAAAACGACCGGCATCACGGCAAAGTTCTCAAGCTGAGGGACTTCTGTGTCGCCGTCCTCCAACGAGATTGCGCCGTCAAGCGCTTCCTCATGTCCGTCGTCGTCGACCGCCTCCACGATCCAGCGGTACCTGCCATCAGGTAAGACCCGGCTGAGAATCTCGTTGGTTCCGCCCGCGACTTCCTCAATCTCAGGTTCATCCATTACGCCGCCCCAAAGCACACTGTAGCTGCCCGGAGAACGGCGCCGGTTTTGGCGGAAGAAGAACCTGTCGCCCTCCTCGTTCTCGAAGTAGATGCTGACGTATGCGGAACGGCTCAGCGTATAGCGGATCTCAGTCACATCGGTCTGGCCGTCGGCGTTGGGGGAAATCTGGTCGGGGGACACGGTCACGTCGCTCAGGAGCGGCCCGAAAGTCACGTCCAGCCGTCCGCATCCGGCAAGGAGAAAAACCAGCGCGACAAGGTAGAAAATGCTCGGTTTCATCGCTTGGATGGACTGGCCCATGATGGCGAAACTATGCAAGCGCATCAAGCACCTTCGTGACACCGTCGACGGTTTCCTCTACGTCGGTATTGCTCATGTAGGGGTCCACATTCAGCACGACCGCCCGCCCCAGAATGTCGAGCGAACGGGGGCACATCTCCGGCGCATAGTCGATGTCCCTTTTTGCCCAGCGCCAAGGGCCCCCGCTGTCTGTCCATGAGCGCTTGGTCAGCACTGGAAGCCAGTGCGCGTAGACATGGATATCGCGCCGGTCTGGCTGGTAAAGAACGCCAGCGGCAATATTTTCCGCGTTCAAGGCATCCGCAGCCGCGCGTGCCTTGGCGGGCGAATCCAGGAACATGGCCAGGGCAATCCCGCTGTCGCCGGCAGGGTCCGGTATGTCCCGAAACGTGACACCTCTGTCCGCCGCGCTTGGCTGGATACCGGCGAGCAGCATCTCCTTTCTGGCGCGTGCGGCGTCCACAATGCCCTGCAACCGTTCCAACTGTACCAGTCCAATGGCTGCCGGCATCTCCGACATGCGAAAGTTTGCGCCCCAAAGAACCGCCTCATCCTCCAACTGCAGCCGGTGAAAGGCGGCCACATCGTGGAACATGAAGGCCCGCCGCCAGACTTCCGGGTCATTGGTGGCGACCATGCCGCCCTCGCCGGTGGTGATGATCTTGCTGAACTGCAGGCTGAAACAGCCCACGTCGCCGAAGGAGCCGAGCCTTCTGCCCCTGAAGCTGGCCCCGTTGCCCTGGGCGCAATCTTCTATCACACGAAGTCCGTGTCGCTGGGCGAGGTCCAGAAGGGCATCGATCCTCGCCGGGGCGCCCCGCATATGCACGGGCATGATCGCCTTTGTGTGCGGGCTGATCTTGCGCTCCGCATCGACGGGGTCGAGGGTCAGTGACTCGTCAATTTCGGCGATCACGGGGATGCCGCCGACTGCCATTACCGCGGTGGCCGACGCCATCCAGGTGTAGGCTGGCAGAATCACCTCATCGCCAGGGCCGACGCCGATTCCCTGCAGCCCGCAGATCAACGCGGCTGTGCCGGACGTAACCGCCAGGGCGTGGGCCGCGCCGAGCGATTTCGCGAAGGCGCGCTCGAAGCGGTCGGCCTTCGACTCGCCTTCTTCCGGACCTGAGAAACGAAAGAGTCGTTTGGCGCGCAATACGTCGAGAACAGCCTGCTCCTCCGCCTCGTCGAGGGCTTTGCCGCCGGGGGCCATGTACGGATCCATGCGGCTGCGGGCAGGCGTTCCTCCGTTGATTGCAAGCAGTGAATCGGTTTTGGCTGTCATTCCTCTTCCTCCTGTCCGGAACGGCGGCGCGAGCGATCCAGCATCGGGCGGGGCGCGTGAAACACCGCCTAGCCCGCAAATGCGGGGCCCCGCTGGCAACTGGGATCAGTATAACATAGGCCCATGCGGTTGGCGGGCTGCATGAGTCGTGTTCAACGACCACGAGGGGATTTTTTCGAATCGTGCCACGAAAAGCCAATGATTGTGGGTCTTTGACAGATTGCAAGTCTTGATTTAGAGTCCCCGAGGAATGCGGGACCAATACACCGCTACACTTCCTGAATTTGCTCGTCGAAACATGGCCTCAGGTCTTGGACCTCTCCCCCGTGTGGATGGACGTTGCCTGGGACTTAGAATCACAGGCTTTCATAGTCCAACGACACAACGACTCAGAGACTCAAAGACAAAGCGAGAGAGAGAGAAGGAAAGGCATCTGAGAGATGGAAACAACGATGTGGAAACTCGAATGCTCGATTTGGCGTGAGGATGATTGGTATGTATCCGAATGCAAGGAACTAGAGATAGCAAGTCAGGGAAGGACATTGAAAGAGGCGCAGGATAATCTTCAAGAAGCGATAATGCTGTTTCTTGAGTCTGCATCCTTTACAGAGGTAATGAGCTATCTCAGCCGTCTCGATTCAGATACACCTGCCAAGAGTCAGCGAAACTTAGAGGTTCAGTTCACGCCCATTGATCAGAGAGCCCACACAACCTTTGGTGAGGTTACTCTGGCTTATGCCCAGATTAGGTCCGATGTCATCGCGCAGGATTCTCCGAATCCTCAGAGAACACGGTTTTGAAAAAGACAGGCAGTCCGGCAGCCACATCGTAATGCAATCTCGCATCAGAGATGAAATCGGCCGAATGACTACCATAACGGTGGTCGTGCCTGATGAGACAGAAGTCCCCGTAGGAACGCTAAGAAACATAATCAAACATTCCGGTCTTGATCGCAGCTACTTTGAGTAGCTAAGACCCGAATTTGGCTTGTGTTCAATTCGAAACTCTCCTGACTTTATTGACCTGCCCCTTGGCGGTGAAACAGGAAGTAGGGTTGTTACCGCAACAGCACGCACAACTCTGCTGAAGGTCACCCAACAGAGGGGCGCGAAGACGCGCCAACTTCCTGTTCTGGCCTTGACGACCAAGAGCAAAGAGTCGTGCTGTTGTGGTGCTGTCTCCTTAACAGACTTGTGTTATAGTGGCAATGACCCATGAACAATTCGGTTTGCCAAATATCCCCAAGGAGTTCCGCGGAGGAAGAACGGGCACGAGAAAGGTTTGAGAGGATAGAGTCAAATCTGGAACTGTTGACTCAGGCAAAGCCGGATAACCATGAGTTAGAAGAAGAACGTCGGAGGCGTTGGGAAGAGGAGCAAAGCAAAAATCTGGTGGAGCTGAAAACATGGACAAGACTCGTTGGGGTATTTTGGGCACCGGCCGCATTGCCGGCGATTTTGCCACCGGGCTCGCCGCCGAGGAGGATGCTACAGTCGTCGCGGTCGGGTCTCGGACACAGGAGACCGCGGACGGATTCGCGGAGCGATTCGGCATCCCGAACCGGCATCCAACCTACGACGCCCTGGCTGCCGACCCCGAAGTCGACATAATCTATATCGCCACGCCGCACCCTCTGCACAAGGAAAACACGATTGCCTGCCTGCAGGCAGGCAAAGCGGTGCTGTGCGAGAAACCGTTCGCCATCAACGCCGCCGAGGCCCAGGAGATGATCGACTGCGCCCGCGCGAACGGTGTTTTTCTGATGGAGGCGATGTGGACGCGATTTCTGCCGCATATTCGCGAAATGGCCCGCCGCACCCAGGAGGGCCAGATCGGCGACATCAGACTGATTCAGGCAGATTTCTGCTATCGCGCCCCAATGAATCCAGCGTTGCGCGCCTTTGATCCGAAGCTCGGCGGAGGGGCCCTGCTCGACATAGGGGTATACCCGATTTCGCTGGTCCACCACCTGCTGGGCGAACCTGCCAGGATTGCTTCGCTGGCGCACCTGGGCGAAACAGGCGTTGACGAGCTCGCCGGCATGCTGTTCCAATACGAGGACGGCGCGCTCGCAGTGATGGCGACCGCGGTCAGGGCCAACTCGCCTGATTCACTGCTGATCAGCGGCACGCAAGGGGAGATTCGCGCCGAGAGCCGCTGGTGGGCGCCATCGGGGTTCACGATCACGCGTGACGGGCGCGAGCCGGAAACGGTGCATCCCGATATTGTGGGCAACGGCTGGAACTACCAGGCCGTCGAGTGCGGCCGCAGTCTGCGCGCAGGCCAGACTGAACACGAGCTGATGCCCCTGGACGAGTCCCTGGCGATCATGCGCCTGATGGATGGACTTCGAGCGGAGTGGGGCCTGCGCTACCCGATGGAGTAAGGCCAGGATGGGCGCGCGACCGCCAGGCCAGGTTGTCTACCGAGGCTGCTTTTCAGTCCTGTCCCGCCGCCTGCCGGCACCACCGCAGGCTTCCCTGCAGCAGCTCTACAATTCGGCTGTCCGGCGCCCCTGCCTCCAGGGCGTCCGGATGCAGTTCCAATGAGACCGAGTATGCGTATCCGTCGGCGGCCATTTGGGCCAGAAGAGTGTCCAGACGCAGGCGGCCGTCTTCGGGGCGGCGGTGTTCGCTGCCGTCGTAGTTGCTGAGATGCACATGCTTGACCCGCTGCCCCCAGCGGTTGTAGGCCTCGACGGGGTCCAAACCCCACGTTCCCAAATGGGTCGTATCCAAGGTGATGTGCGGGAAACGCGTGATGTCGTCCAGCGTTGCGCGGCTGCGCGCATTCCAGTGGGCAGGATTGATGCGCAGGTTCAGAAGACGCATGGCGGGCAGGTTTTCTATGCACAACAGCGCTTCGGTCGAGTCCTGAAGCGCGGCATAGCTCTCGTTAATCCAGTTCACGTAGCGGCGGTTCTGGGCGTCGAAGGGGTTGGGCAGCAGCAGGCCGCTTCCGGCAGTCTGCAGATAGGCAACGCCGATGCGCGTGGGCAGGTGATGGATAACCACCTGCGAGCCCAACTCACTTGCCAGCCGGGCCGTGCGGGCGACGGCGCCATGCTCCGATTCGCCCCAACCCACGCAGTTGCGGCTGAACGGGCTGTGGAGCGCGGGAATGGGCAGCGCATGTCTTTCGATCAACTGCTGCAAATAGTCGGATTGGCGTGAGTCCCAACGATGATCGATCAGCAGTTCCATGCCGTCGAACCCGGCTTCGGCCGCCATCGCAAAGACGCGGTCGATACTGTAGCTGTAGAGTGAACCGGTGGACAGGATGAAACGCATATCAGTTTCTCCGGACAGATCTGTTCAGCATCCCTCGCTGTCGGGCTCGTAAACCTGCAGCAGGCTTTCGCGTCAGCCGGAAAATGTCAGCGCCGCAAACTGCCTGAAGGAAGTCGGACGCCGGCCCAACAGCCAGCCAAGCACTTTGCCGTTCCCGACCAGGCCGTGACGATCGTAGTAGCGGAACATGGCAGAGAGGGACCGGATCGACTCGCCGGGGATTCCCGCTGCAGCCGCGGCAGATTCCCATTCGTCGAGAGGCGTTTGAACTGCCTGAACTTTCCTCCCCATGCGGTCGGCCAGTGTCTGCGCCAGTTCCTCCGATGACAGATTGGCCGGCCCGGACAGCTCATAGATGGCGCCCGCGTGGCCCTCTTCAGTGAGAATCCGTGCAGCGGCCAGCGCCACGTCATCCAGGTCCACCAGCGCGAAGCGGGACCGTACGCTGTAGGGCACGGGGTAGATGCCTCCGGATTCAATCTGTTGCCGGTAGGCGAGGAGATTCTGCATATAAGCGCAAGGCTGCAGAATCGTGAAAGGCAGGCCGCTGCGGAAGATCTCCTCCTCCACGCGCAACTTCTGCCAGTGGTGCGGCATCTCTTCTGTCTGGGGGTGGAGGACGGAATGGTACACGAAGCGCTTGACGCCGCCCCGGTGCGCGGCCTGGATCGCCATCCTGGCGATCTGAAACTCTCGCGGGTGCATGTTGGGGCAGATGAGATAGAGGGCTTCGATGCCGCGGCACGCCTCCCGCCACAGGCCGGAATCCTCCAGGTCCCCGACAACAGTTGTCGCCGCCATCACATCCTGGGCCTGTTCGGGGCGGCGCAGCCAGGCGCGCGCGGGTCGGTCGGTTTTCGCAAGGGCGTCAAGCACGGCCTTGCCTGTCTTGCCGGCGGCGCCGGTCACCAGGATCATGCTGGGATAATCTCTTCTACAGGAACTGCGAAGCCGTCCAATACCTCTGAACGGGCGGTTTCCCCGCGGTTCCGCAGCCCGAGCGACTCGTAAGTTCCTTCACGTAAGAGATGGATTTCGGCAGTCTGTCCGTGGGGATCGATGATCCAGTATTCGGGCACGCCGGCTTCGGCGTAGAGTTCGTACTTCAAGCTGCGGTCGTGCGCAGGGTTGGATGGCGACAGCACCTCAATTACCAGATCGGGCGCCCCTTCGATGCGGGTCTCTCCGACGATCGCCATTCTTTCCTGGCGAACGAAAAGAATGTCAGGCTGAACGGGGTCCCCCAGTTTTCCGGGAAGTATGACATCAATCGGGGCCACATAGGCAGTTCCCAAAGCAGACTCTTCGAGAAAGCCTTCCAAGAAGAATGCAAGACGGGTAATGACTCGCTGATGGAGAGGGCAGGGCGCAGCTGACATGTAGAGTTCTCCCCGAATGACTTCGTAGCGTATGCCATCGTCTGGGAGAAGGGCATAGTCGTCATACGTCCACTTGCCCTGGGCCGGCGCGGACTGCGTCGCGTATGTGACAGTCGCGGATTCCCGCGCTCTACGCACTTTGCGTCTCCTGTTTCAACTGCGGACAAGCAAAACCAGCGGCCGGCGACCATTCCGTGCGCCGGCCACTGATGGCCTGCCGATTTCCGTCTGACCCAACGGCTATTCGCCGCCCTCGACAAGCTCGACCTCGATGGGCGTGTAGCTGTCTCCCATCAGGTCCCCGTCCATCAGTTCGAGGGCCGCTTTTGCCAGGTCCGTGCGGGCCGCGCCTTCGCTTGGGGGTTCGGAAATTACGCCCCCGTCAACCGACACCTCCACCGTCTGATCCCAAAGCGCCTGGTCCAAAACGCCGATGCCTTCGGGGGACGGCCAGATCAGCTTGTTGATTTCGTTCAGCTGCCAGCTCATGTGACTGTGGCCCAGGGTTGGCCCGTTGTCGAGCACCACCTGCACACAGGCGTCGAAGCTGTCGCGACAGAACTGCCAGCCCTTGAAGCTGGCGGCAAGGAAGCGAATCGCAATGTCCTCATTGCCCTCCTCAGCCAGCCAGGCCTCGCGCGCGAAGACATGATCCTGCAGCATCGCGGTCCCGACGTCGTTGAAGTCGATGACCACCAGGTCGGAAGGCTGGTAGAGCTCCCCGGTGTCGGGGTTGACCGCCTCCAAAACCTGCGCATATTCGTTGTAGATCATCGCCTGGGCGGCATCGAGCTCCCGGTTGAGCAGAGCCAGCATGTCGAAGCTCTGCTGGATGACGGTGACGTCGTCAGGGTTGTTCGGGTCGATACCTTCGGCGCGCATCGCCACGAACAGTTCATGCTCGTTGCCGAACCCCCAGGTACCAATCTTCTTGCCGGCCATATCGGCAATCGTCTCGACCGGCGCGTCCGCCCAGGAGACCTCCAAGGTGCCGCTGCGCTGGAATACCTGGGCAATGTTGACCAGATCAGCGCCTTCCGCGCGCGAGGCCAGCACCTTGGGCACCCATGCCAGACCAAACTCAGCCTGGCCGGAGGCGACCACCTGCTGGGGCACAATGTCCACGGCGCCTTCAAGGATGGTAACGTCCAGGCACTGCTCCGCGTAAAATCCCTGATCGACTGCCGCAAAGTAGCCCGCGAACTGGGACTGTGTCACCCACTGAAGCTGCAGGCTGACAGGGGTGAGCTCGGCGCAGGCGTCCCCGGCCGCGCCTTCCGCTGGGGCCTCGTCCGCTCCCGTATCCATCGCCGGAGCGGCTGGCGCGACGCATGCCCCAAGCGCCAGAACGAGCA
Source organism: Caldilineaceae bacterium (assembly GCA_022824025.1). Taxonomy (GTDB): domain Bacteria; phylum Chloroflexota; class Anaerolineae; order Caldilineales; family Caldilineaceae; genus Bin5. Next base: position 98,277 of record JAJEBF010000019.1, on the reverse strand, counting down.
ACGCGCAGCCCGTGAGCAACAATGAAGTTCGGTTCTTCATGAGATCCTCCCGACCTAAAGTGTTTGGATAGAGTGTGCCTTGACTAGGCGCGGAAAGTCGGATGCCACGGCAACGCCAGCCCTTCCGCAAGCAAAATGACAAGATAGATGCCAATGCCGATCAGACAGGCCACGAGAATAGCGGCCCATGCCGACGCAAAACGGAACAGCGCGGCTTCCTGCGTGATAAAGACGCCCAACGCAATGCGGGGCCCGCCAAAGTACTCGCCCACAATGGCGCCGATCATGGCGAGCGCGCCCGCCACCTTCAGGCCGCTGAACAGTGAAGGCAGCGCGTTGGGAATCCGCAGCTTGACCAGGATTTCGGAGTCGCTGGCCGCATACGAACGCATCAGTTCCAGCGACTGCGCATCAACGGACACCAGACCTCTTACGGTATTGATCATGATGGGGAAAAAGATCATGATGGTCACAATCGCCATTTTGGAGAACGGGTTGTCAATGCCGAACCAGTTGTTCATGATCGGCGCGAACGCGATGATCGGCATCGAGTTGGCCGCGATGGCAAAGGGAAGCAAAGCCTCGCGCGTGGCAGTCCAGCGCGCCGCGGCAATTGCTACTGCGATGCCTGCCACTGTTCCCATCGCCATCCCCCCCAATGCCTCCTTCAACGTGAACCAACTGGCTGCCAGGATGGGGGTGAGGTTGCTGCCCCGCAGTACGAAAAACCTGCGCCCGCCCAGGTTGAACGCCAGCCAACGCGCCTCCTCCAGTGATGCCTGCATCTCAGGCGAAAGGTCGGCCGGCAGAACAGTAAAGAACCGGTTCTCCAGGGAGATGTCCTCCCCCTCTTCCGAAACCGAGGCATCAAGAGCCGCCACCTGCACCAGATTGCCGGCAATGGCCGATGGCTTTGGCAACAGAAACTGCTGGATGTTGAAAGCAGTCACAAGCGACTCCCACAGGACGACCAGCACGATTAGGATGACGGCCGGAGCCCAAAACCGTTGCCTGGGGTCGCTCATCCCGGCTTCCTCTCCGGTTCTTCACCGGCTTCGCTGACGCGAAGCGCCTCCCTCACAGTCGTCTCCAATTCGAAGAAGCGCACGTTGCTGCGCGTCTCCGCATTGCGGGGTTGGGGGAGATCGATGGCGATATCGGCGGTGATGCGCCCCGGTCTCGCCGACATGACGATCACCCTTGTCGACAGAAATACAGCTTCCGTGATGCTGTGCGTCACGAAGAGCACAGTCGTGTCAGTCTTTCGCCAGATGTTGAGAAGCTCCAGGTTGAGCCGTTCGCGCGTCATCTCGTCCAGCGCGCCAAAGGGCTCATCCATCAGCAGAATGGACGGTTCAAAGGAGAGCGCGCGGGCGATCGCCACCCTCTGCTGCATGCCGCCCGAAAGCTGCCAGGGATAGTGACCCGCAAAATCGGTCAGTTCGACCAGCTCCAGCATGGCCTGCGTCCGGCTCTCCTTTTCAGAGCGGCTGAACTGCATCAACTCCAGCGGCAGTTGCACGTTCCTGGCAACAGTGCGCCAATCATATAGCGTCGCGGCCTGGAAAACGATCCCATAGTCCTGGTCGAGCCGGGCTTGCCGGGCGCTCTTGCCATTGATCGCGGCGACGCCGGAGGTTGGCTGGACCAGATCAGCCACGACGCGCAGGAGGGTAGACTTTCCGCACCCCGAAGGCCCGATCAACGAAATGAACTCGTTTTGCTCGATCCGCAGGTCGATTTCCTTCAGCGCATGGACCTGGTCGGAGGCGCCTTCACCGAAAATCATGTCGACGTTTTCGAGAATGACAACAGGTCCGGGCATGGAATATCTCTAGGTTTGGCAACGGTTGAATCTTGCGAAGATAGTTCGCGCATGAAGTGGTGTCGATTGTAGCACACGCCCGAATGCGAAGCCAACCGGAAAATTCTCTGGTCCCCTCCTTCCTGTGGACTGCAATCTGGGAAATGGGCGCTGTCTTAAGCCTTGTCGCGCCGCGCATCAATCCACCTGGCTGGCCATGCGAGGCGAGGACGACCGGCTGCCGGGCCTGGGCCTGGACGTACTCGCAGACACATGTCAAACAGGGCGCCTCGGGGCAGAGCATCGCTCCACTGCGCGCCCGTAGGCAGGATGAGGCATGGCAGCACCTGCTCAGTTTTGCTCTCCGAAAAGGCAAAGTTACACTGAGAAAATGCCATTGCACGCCTCCAATCATGCCTGGACAGGCGCGCCAATGCTGGGCGGGCGGTCTCCCGTTCTCACGCATGATTACGCGCTCCGCTCAAACTCCGCCTCACCCATTTCACGGGGGCAATCTGAAATGTCTGACAAGCTGCCGCACATCCTGATCTTCAACCCCGACCAGTGGCGGGGAGACGTGCTGGGCCACATGGGCGACCCTGGCGCCGTTACGCCCGTGCTGGACCAATTCGCGCGAACTGAGGGAGTCTCCTTTGCCAACGCCTTCTGCCAAAACCCCGTTTGCACCCCAAGCCGCTGCTCCTTCATGACTGGGTGGTATCCGCATGTGCGCGGCCACCGCACCATGTTCCACATGCTGCGCCCGGACGAACCGATGCTCCTGCGAACCTTGCGCGACAGTGGCTACTATGTCTGGTGGGGCGGCAAGAACGATGTCGTTCCTGCCCAGAACGGCTACGCCGGCTACTGTGATATAAAGTACGCGCCGCCGCAGCCGGAGCGCCTTCAGAAGAATCCCCACATGCTGACCGAATGGCGCGGAGACCCCGACGGCGACAACTACTACTCGTTCTACGTGGGCCGGACCGAGATTCCCGATGGCGAGACGGTGGCCTACGACTCAGACTGGGCGATGGTCGAAGGGGCGATCGAGCAGATTGAGAACGCGCCGCCGGACCAGCCGCTCTGCATCTATCTTCCCCTGTCCTATCCCCATCCTCCCTATGCGGTAGAGGAACCCTGGTACAGCCAGGTCGAACCGGACCGCATTCCCGAACGAACCCCAACGCCAAGTCAGGAGCGCGGCGGGTGGGAAGGATATCCCAGTATGTTGAAGGGGATCTATGAAGGGCAGCTGATGCAGGACTGGTCTGAGGAGCGACTGCGTGAGCTACGCCGCACCTACTACGGCATGTGCGCTCGTGTTGATCACCAGTTCGGCATGGTCCTGGAGGCGCTGAAGAAGGCGGGGATTTACGACGACACGCTGGTGTTCTTCTTTTCCGACCACGGCGACTTCACCGGTGACTATGGCCTGGTCGAAAAGACGCAAAATACGTTTCAGGACTGCCTGACCCGCGTTCCGCTTCTGGTCAAGCCACCGGCAAACACAGAGGTGGCGCCGCGCGTCTCCGATGCGCTGGTGGAGTTGATCGACTTCCCGGCCACTGTGTTCGCGCTGACCGGCATCGAGGCGGGCTACGACCATTTTGGCCGTTCACTTCTGCCTCTGCTTGCCGGCGAAACGGACAGCCACCGGGACGCTGTCTTCTGTGAGGGAGGACGCCTCAAGGGCGAGCGCCAGTGCATGGAACTGGAAAGCAAAGCCCAGCCCGGATTCCTGTACTGGCCGCGACTTCGCCTGCAGATGGAGGAGGGCCCGGAGCACACCAAGGCGGCGATGTGCAGGACGGCCGAACACAAATACGTCAGACGTTTCTACGAGCGGGACGAGCTCTACGACCTGAAAGCCGACCCGCGCGAGACGCAAAACGTGATCGACGATCCGGCCTATCAGGACGTGTTGGCCTCACTCAAAGAGCGGATGCTCCAGTGGTATATGGAAACCAGCGATGTGGTTCCGCATGAAACGGACAGCCGGCGTTGAATCCGTCTCGTGAGGCTGAGATCACGTCTCCGATACCTGTTTCTGCACGAAAACTCTCTCCAACAGAGAGATGACCAGGAAGAAGACCATTCCGGTGAAGGAGGCGAAAAGGATTGAGGCCCAAAGTCTTTCAGGCCCGGTGGCGTAATACTGGTTGTAGTTGAGAATAATCCGCCCCAAACCGTCGGCGATGCCGCTGGGGAGTTCGCCGATGATCGCCCCGACCACGCTGGCCGTCGCCGAGACTTTGAGCGCCGTGAAGATGTAGGGAAGGGCGGAGGGTACCCGTAATTTCCACAAAATGTCCCAAGACGATGCCGCGTAGGACTCCATCAGTTCGACCGCGGTCGGTTCCGGCGAGCGCAGCCCCTGCAGCGTGTTTATCGTGACGGGGAAGAAGGTCAGATACGCGGCGATGACAGCCACTGAAAACCAGCTGCCGCCCAGCCAGATGACGACCATCGGCGCGATCGCCAGCAGGGGAACAGTCTGCGATGCCACGACATAGGGCAACAGGCCCCGTTCCAGCAGCCCGGAGTGCGCAAAGGCGACCCCGAGCGCGAAGCCGAGCATCCCGCCGATGAGGAAGCCGGCCACGGCTTCCTGCAGGGTAAACAGAGAGGCTTTCAGCAGAATCGTCAGCAGAATTGTGTCGCTGCCGCGCCGCGGCGGCTGGAAGATGGTCAGCAGAATGTCCCAGACGTGGGGCATCGCCCGGTCATCGGCCCGAACCGGCAACCGCACTTCGCACAGGCCGACCGCGGCGCAGAGCGCGCCCGCGGGCCTGTCTGCCTCCGCCTGAACCGGCACTGTCCCCCGCAGATACGCGCCGCCCGGCGCGCCAAGCAGCTTGTACGCCTCCCAGAAGATCGCCAGGAGCGCAACGATCAAGACAAAATACCCGCCCGCGTTCAGCGGGGGCAGCCTGACCCGTGTCACAGCACCTCCGCAAAGGGTTTGCGCCTGAGAAAGCGTCCTCCTCCGGCGGCTCCCAACCAGCTGTCACCGTCCACAATCACCTGCCCGCGCAATAGTACCTTGTCGGGCCAGCCCTGAACGCGCATGCCTTCATAGACGTTGTAATCGGTATTCATGTGGTGCGTGGCCGCGGAAATGGTATGCTCGCGATTCGGATCCCAGATCACGATGTCCGCGTCCGAGCCGACTGCGATCGTGCCCTTGCGGGGATACAGGCCGAAGATCTTCGCCGGGTTGGTGCAGGCAATCTCGACAAACCGGTTGGCGCTGTAGCGGCCCCCGCCGACACCCGCGTGCCACATCACCGGCATCCGGTCCTCGATGCCGGGCATGCCGTTCGGGATCTGGTGGAAACCTTCCCGGCCCAACTCCTTGCCCGCGATGCGGCCGTTCACACCGCCCTCGAACCAGAAGGGACAGTGGTCGGTGGAAATTGCCTGGAGACCCCCCTCCGCCAGGGCTTTCCAGAGCACGCCGGCATCCTTCGGCTGCCGGACCGGCGGCGAGCAAACGAATTTGGCTCCCTCGTATCCGGGCTTCGCCAGGTCCTCCTCGAAGACGAAAAGATACTGCGTACACGTCTCTCCCATGACGGGAAAGCCCTTTGCGCGGCCCAAAGCAATCTGCTCCACGGCCTCTTCACAGGTGACATGCACAACATACAAGGGTGCGCCGCTGATGCCGGAAAACGCGACAGCCCGTCCCGTCGCTTCAGCTTCCGCCATGGCAGGGTGGGCCGCGGCATGGTACTTGGGCGCGGTCTTCCCCTCTTCCAGGAGCCTGGCCGTCAGGTCGGCGATGACGTCGCCGTTCTCGGCATGGACCATCACCAACAGCCCGTGCTCTTCCGCGACCTGCATAGCCCGAAAGAGGGTTGTATCGTCCACCTGAAATAGACCCTTGTATGCCATGAAGAGCTTGAGGCTTGTAATGCCCTCGTCGACCACGGACGGGATCTCCGCCATGACGTCGTCCCGCAGGTCGGTGATGGCGATATGGAATCCGTAATCGATCGCCGCTTTACCGGCTGCCTTGCCATGCCATTCCTCGATGCCTTCCTGGAGCGAGCCGCCGACGGGTTGAATGACAAAGTCGATGTGCGTGGTGGTGGCGCCGAACGCCGCGGCGCGATGGCCGGTGAAGAAGTCGTCCGAAGAGACAGTGCCGCCGAAGGGAAGCTCAAGATGGGTATGGACGTCGATGCCGCCCGGCATGACGAGCTTGCCGGAAGCATCGATTGTATGCGCGCCCTCAGAAGACAGATCGAGACCGATCAGCACGACGCGTTCGTCCTCGATCAGGATGTCGGCCTGCACACTGTCTGCGGCAGTGACCACGGTTCCGTTTTTGATCAGCGTTTGCATTTCAGTCTCCCCCTCCGTTGAGTCGGCGCATGAACTGTTTGCAGCGCCCGACAACAACTGACTCGGAATTGATAAGTCAGGCCGCTACAATCCTGTCGTACATGTCCGGCCGGCGGTCGCGCAAAAATTGCCAAGTGTCCCGAACTTCCTTGATCAGGCCCATGTCCAGGTCGCGGACGATCAACTCCTCCTCGTAAGGGTCCCCCTGGCCCGGCAGATCATCGCGATCCCCCAGGGTGGTCACGAACTCCCCGCGCGGGGTACAGAAGTAACTTTGACCGTAGAAGTCGTTGTCGCCCAGTTCCGCTTCAACGCCGACCCGGTTGATCGTGCCCACGAAATACCCGTTGGCGATGGCGTGACTGGTCTGTTCGATGCGCCACAGGTGCTGGGAGAGGCCGCGCGAGGTCGCGGAGGGAATGAAGACAATCTCGGCGCCGTTCAACCCCAGCATTCGCGCGCCTTCGGGGAAATGGCGGTCGTAGCAGATGTAGACGCCCACCTTGCCCACAGCCGTGTCAAACACCGGATAACCGAGATTGCCCGGTCGGAAATAGAACTTCTCCCAGAAGCCCGGCAGATGGGGAAGGTGCGTCTTGCGGTAATTCCCCAGGTAGCTGCCGTCAGCGTCAATGACAGCCGCCGTATTGTAGTAGAGGCCGGCCTGTTCCTCTTCATACATGGGGACGATCAGCACCATTCGCGTCTCCGCAGCCAGCTTCTGCATCCGTTCGGTGGTGGGGCCGTCGGGAATGCGCTCGGCCATGCTGTACCAGTGGGGATCCTGGACCTGGCAGAAGTAGGGGCCGTGGAAGAGCTCCTGGAAGCAGAGAACCTGCACGCCCTGTTCTGCGGCTTCGCGTGCGAACCTCTCATGCTTTTGGATCATGGACTCCTGGTCGCCGCTCCATGAAGCCTGGAGCAGCGCGCCCCGAACGATTTGAGCCATCTGAATTCCTCCTCTGAATCGGGCAAATTATGTCTTGCGCCGGATGGCGGACATTGCGCACAAACGACACGCTTCCGGCAAAGACACTGGATTTGGCGGCAGTATGCAGCCTGATTCCACGTCAATCCAGCTCCTCTAGCACGGCCTCACGTCCCAACAAACACAGCTCCTGGGCCACGTAGCGAAGCACCGTTTTCTCCATGGCGTGCGGGTATTCGACCTCCCAACGTTCGCAGATTTCTGGTCCGCAGTCGCGCATGATTCCGGCCAGCCTTAACGGGAATCGCACAACATCGTCGCCGGCAAATGAGGTCGGGAATGCGGCCTCCTCCAATCGTCGCCGCAGGTGGGGCAGTAGGAAGCCGTTCAGGGCTTTGACGCCCCGATCCCGGCGCTGCCCGCCCGCTGCGCAAAGGACATTTGAGAGTGTCAACAGGATCAGTGAATTGCCGGCCGCGCCGACCAGTTTTTCCTCACGCCCCACCACCACAGGCAGCATTGCGATGCATCGCCAGAACTCGGGAATCTCCCTGCGCAGCATCTCTCCCGCGTCCTCTGCGGTCAGCGCATCGCCTGGATATGGCAGCCACAAAAGGGTCCCGGGCTCTCCTTCATACAGCGCGCACGCCTCACCATACGTGACTTCGGCGGTTTCGCCGCTATGCAGCCAGACATCGAGGCGCATCGCCTGGTCGGTCATCGCGTTGACCATACGGCCGTCAAACATCAGGCGAAGGAAAACAAGGGGCTGGATTTCTCCCAGCCAGCGCTCGACACCGATGTGGAACTCTTCTTGCGCCTCCGAAGCGATCAGCAGATGGGCGTCGACGTCGCTCCAGCGGTCAGGAGTCCCTTTGCCAAAGCTTCCTGCCAGCCACGCCGCCCGAACCCTTGGGTCGGCCTGCGCCTTCGCCGCAAGCGCGTCGATAAACCGATCCTGGGCTGTCGTCATGCCGGCTCTCGCGTCAGCGCTTCGCCTACCAGCTCAAACAACCGATTGGGGCTGAGGGGAATCTCGCGCACCTCCAGTTCGATGTCCCGGTAAGCGTCATCCAGGGCCTGTGCAAACAGTGCGCCAACGGGAATGGCGCCGGCCTCACCCGCGCCTTTCACGCCCAACGGATTCAGAGGCGACGGCGTCTCAACGTGATCGCTCACGATGTTGGGTATATCGGAAGCGGTTGGCAAAAGGTAGTCCATCAGAGACGCGTTTCGCAGCGCGCCGTTTTCGTCAAAGTGCAGCTGTTCATAGAATGCGTTTCCAATGCCCTGGGCAACACCGCCCTGGATCTGCCCTTCAAGGATCAACGGATTGATCACGGTTCCGCAGTCGTGGACGACTACATATCTCTCGATCTCCAACAGGAATGTATCCGGATCCACACGTAGAATCATGGCGTGCACACCGGACGCAGTCGCGCCCCGCTCCGGCCCGAAATACTCTGTCGCTTCAAGGCCGGGCTCCGTACCGGGCTGAACCGCGCCCCGCATTGGGTTGGCCTCGGCGGCCAGTTCGCCTAACGAGATCGATGTCTGTGGAACGCCTTTGACCTGCACGCGCCCCTCGATCAGCTCCAAATCCTCTTCGGCGGCCTCCAGCTTTTCGCCAGCCAGTTTCAGAATCTTCCCCCGCACCTTTGTCGCCGCGGCGTGCATGGCATTGCCGGCGACGACCGCGCCCCGGCTGGCGAAGGTTCCCGCGCCCCAATAGAAGAGATCAGTGTCGCCGGTAACGACGTGAATGTCCGACACGTCGACGCCGATTTGCTCGGCCACCACCTGGGCGAAGCTGGTATAGTGCCCCTGCCCCTGCGTGCCAACACCCGTCGCGACGCTCACCTTTCCGCTGGCCTCGACCGTCACTCTCGCCCCCTCATAAGGGCCGATGCCGGTTCCTTCGATGTAGTTCACGACGGCAATGCCGACCCGTTCACCGGCGGCTTCCCTGCGCGGCTGCTCCTCCCGCTTGAACCGTTCATAGTCGATCAGTTCCAGCGCGCGGTCCAGGGCCGGTTCGTAGTTTCCGCTGTCATAGACGAGCGGCGCGAAATCCTGATAGATGATCTCATTTGAAAAGGGAAACTCTTCCGGGGGAATGAAGTTCTTGCGCCGGATCTCAGCTGGATCCAGCGACAGCCTCCTGGCTGCGGCATCCAGCAGGCGCTCCATGACAAAGACGCCATGTTGGCGGCCTGCTCCCCGGTAAGGGGTGACGATAGGTTTGTTGGTAAAGACACTGGTAAATTCTGAGTGGTAATTGGGGACGACGTAAGGACCCAGCAGAGTGCACTGGCTATTGATGGGGAGGGTTAAACCATAAGGGGCGTAGGCGCCGGCGTCGTGAAGAAAGACATCCTTGACCCCCAAGACTGTGCCATCACTCTTCAGCGCGATGGCGGCATCGTGCATCTGTCCGCGTTCCTGGGTTGTGGCGTAGAAGTTCTCTTCCCTGTCCTCAATCCATTTGAGTGAGCAGTTGAGCTTTAGGGCACCCCAGGCGAGCAGGACTTCCTCTGGGTAGAACATCATGATCTTGGGGCCAAAGCCGCCCCCGATAAACGGGGCGATTACGCGTACCTGGTGCTCCGATAGGCCAAGCATCGCTGCAAGGCCGTTGCGTATCGCGATGGGCGCCTGTGTCGTATCCCAGACCGTGAGCCTCTGGCTCCGTTCATCCCAACTGGAAACGATGCCCCGATTTTCCATCGCCGCCGCCGTACCACGGTCGTAATGAAATCGCCGGCGAATAATCAGGTCAGCCTCTGATTCAGCAGCCGCCCAGTCTCCTTTTGTCTGGGTAACCCGGGCGTTTACATTGGACCCCAGGTCCTCATGGACAAGCGGCGCGTCGTCGTGAAGCGCTGCTTCCAAGTCAACGACCGCCTCCAGAGGTTCGTAATCCACGAGCACTTCGTCGAGCGCGTCCTCAGCCAGGTATCGGCTTTCGGCGACCACCATCGCCACGGCTTCTCCCGCGTGCCGCACCATTCCTTTCGCCAAGGGGACCTGTGTGCGCGGATAGAATTCAAGCTTTTCGACCGGCGGCGGCGGCAAGAGGAGCGGGCCGGGCTGCCAGAAGTCACCGAGGTCTTCAGCCGTGTACACTGCGACGACCCCCGGCCGCTTGCGCGCGCTTTCGACATCGACTGAGCGGATGAGGGCATGGGCCAAGTCGCTGCGCCAGAAAGCCACATGCAGCATTCCGGGCAGTTGCACGTCGTCTGTAAAGAGCGCGCGTCCAGTCAGCAGTCTCGGATCTTCGTTGCGCTTGAGAGGCTGGCCGAATTGGCGTGTGGTCATGCGTGTTTGAAGTGTGAAGGGGAGAATAGGACGAGGCCCGCAACCCGGCGAGAGCAGACGAATCGCATTTGCCGCTTAGAGGAACCCCGGCCAGAGGAGAGGCCGTTGCCTCAAAAGACAAACCTGGCGCGAATCTCTCCCCGTCTATTCGAAATCTCAGGCTTTCGCCGGCGCTGCGTTCGCTTCCGGCACTTCCGGGAATGACTTCACATCCCCTGAAGCAGCGGCATTCAGCCAGTTCCCCAAGCCCAACGCAACCGGATAGAGCGCCGCGTTCACGATGAAAAGGATCAGGGCGGTAAGCAGGTGGTCCGGAATGGAAAATGCCGGGAAGTAGCGCAGCAGAAAGAATGCGATTGTGGGTTGCGCAACGATCGAAAAACCAACCATAAAGGCTCCGGACGCCGCCAGACGGAACTGCCAGTCTCCCGACTTGAACCCGAATCTCGCCATCCACAGGTAAGTCAGGTCCAGGAGAATCGCGCCGAGGACAAAGACAAGTGTCAGCCGGGGGGGTGCGCCGCTGACCAGGTCTGCGAAACTCGACATGGCAATCCGAACGCCAAAAAAGAACAGGGCGAAAACTGTTGCCGTCCAGGGTCCTGGCACAATTCGCCGAGCCACGACCGACAGGAAAAATGCGCACACACCAATCACAACCGGGTAGAGCCAGATTGGCCGCAGGGCGACATAGCCTTCAACATGACCGACTTCCCATTCGACCGAACCAATTATGAGCAGCAAGTTCAATGCCAGAACGACATAAAACAGTTTGACGATGTTTCGCCAGCCTGAGGCTGACACGCCTTCCAATGCCTGTTTCCAGGATGGCCGGCCTAGTCTTGCGCGCAGTGTAGCGCCATGGTCTTGCCAGCTTTGCCCTTTCGAAACGCTTCTTGAGGCCGCTTTGCTCTTCGCGCGCTCTATCAAGAGCCCGGCAGCAAAGACGGGAAGACTAGCTGACGCCGCTGCCAAAATGACGTGCGGGGGACTCCAGGCAGTCAGATCGAGCCCATACAGCTCATGCCAGATGGCGTCTCCGGGAATGGAGAGAACTCCGTAACCGGCGACGATTACGATTGCGCCCACATAAGGGTTTCGCCGTACCCAGCGGCGTGGATCTTTGATGCCCGCGCCGATGTTGGGGACGGCAAGAGCCACCAGACCACTCACTGCCACAATAAACGAAAGCAGAAAGCCAGTGTAAAGCATCAGGTGGGGCGGCCACAGAAAGTCCTCGCCTCCTGGCACGATGCCGGTGACCACGTGCTCGCTGAGATCCCAGTACGCACCGGTGCAAACGAGGAAGGCGCCGATGCCAACCAGAAGAGCCAGCGTATTTGAAAGTCGGATGGAGGTGGAGACCACGCCAACGCCGCCCGAACCGCCTGCTCCGCCCGCGGCTGCGGCCAGTTTCATCGGCGACAGGTAGAGCCACCACGCCGCGATGGCCAAAGACCCAATGGCCAGAACTGAAAAAACCAGGCCCTGCAAGAATAGTGAGTTCATTTGGATGTCTCCCGTAACAGCCTAGCGCCCAGCTGAACAGATTCCACAATTTTCTGATAGCCGGTGCAGCGGCAGATGTTGCCCGAAAGCAAATCGCGTATTTCTTCCTCGGTCGGATTGGGATTCTCCTCAAGAAACGGGACGAGCGACATGAGGATTCCGGGCGTACAATAGCCGCACTGCAACCCGTGCGTCTCCCAGAAACCGTGCTGCAATGCGTGCATCTGTTGCGGTCCTTCTCCCAGGCCTTCCACCGTGGCAATTTCACGCCCGTTTGCCTGGACAGCAAAGAGAAGGCAGGAGCGGACCGCTTCCCTGTCCAGCAGAACGGTGCAGGCGCCGCAGACACCGTGTTCACAACCCACGTGGGTGCCCGTTAGACCAAGTTCATTGCGCAGAAAGTCGCACAATAACAACCTCGGCTCAACGGTTCGCCTATACTGCTTGCCGTTAACAATAAGCTCGATCGTCTGATTCAAAGGGCATGCCTTCACTTTACGTCGGGCAGGCTTCGAATGCTCTTGCCGCAGCACTGTTCAGGACGCGTTCACCGATGACGCGCGCGAGATGGCGCCGGTAAGCCGGCCCTGCGTGGATGTCGCCGACGGGGTCAATCTCCTTCGTCGCGGCTTCCTCCGCGGCAGCGCGCAAAACCGTTGCGGTGGGCCGCTCGCCCACCAGCATCGCCGCGGCCTGGTCCGCCGCCACCGGTCCTTCGCCAACGCTGAGAAACACAAGCCTGGCCCTCTCGATCACTCCCCTATCGGACAGTTCGACGACGGCCGCCGCTCCGCACATCGCGTAGTTGCCATGCTGGCGGGCCACCTCTTCAAAGGACCAGCCGCTGCGGGGCCGAGGGCGGGGAAAGGCCACTTCAATAAGCAACTCCCCCGGCTCCATGGCGGTTGCGAAGAGCCCTACATAAAAGTCTCGCGCCGCAATCCAGCGCGCGTCTGTAACGCTGCGCACATACATGCTGGCATCGAGCGCAATTGCCACCGCGGGAAGTTCCGCGGCGGGGTCGGCGTGTGCCAGGCTCCCGCCGATTGTTCCGCGATTGCGGATCTGCGCGTGGGCGATGTGGGGCATGGCTTCGTATAGCAAAGGTGCAACCTGTTTTGCCATGGCGCTGCGTTCTACTGTGCGCTGACGCGTCATAGCCCCGCAGTGCAGTCCCCCCTCGCCTTCACGCATAAAGAAGAGTTCCTCGATGCTGTTCAGATCAACCAGCACCTCGGGCTGCGCCAGCCGGAAATTCATCGTCGGCACCAGGCTTTGCCCGCCGGCAAGAGGCTTGGCATCCTCCCCATACGCTGCGAGCAGGTCCAGCGCCTCCTCCAACGTCCGGGGCGCGTGGTAGTCAAAGGCCGCGGGTTTCATCCGGTTGCCCGCCTCCTTTGGCGCCGCGTGCGGGCAGCAACGGGCAAGTCTGCGTCAAAGCCCCAAAACACTTTACGCTTCCACGAATGCGACCGCTCGGCAGAAGGCCGCCTCGCCCCCCTTGAACAGCCAGGGGAAAACGCCCACCGTCAGGCGTCGATTCTGCAACTCCGGCGCGCCAATCTGGCCCCCCATGTTCTCAACATGCATACAGTCGTGCGGAAAGAGCGCGTTGTGCGTCAACTGGTAGGCTTCCTCCGGAAACAACTCGTCGACCGCGTCGGAGCCGCCGAACTTCTCCTCGCACTGTTGGCGCACCCGTTGCCACTGGTCCAGGCCGCCCCTGCCCAGGAAACGCCCAATCGGCAGATTCATGGGATGGTCGGTGGAAATCATGTCAACCCCCCAGATCCGAATCTCTTTTTCCAGGAGCCAATCGCAGATGCTGTGATGCGGCCCCGGATGGCGCAGAATGTACTTCTCTTCGTCCCCCTCCTCAGCCAGGAAGGAGTAGCGATGCCAGCCTGTGTTGATGAAGAGAATGTCCCCCTTTCGCACCTCTACCCGTTCCTCGATGTCCTCAGGACGGAAGATGTCCAGCTCGTCCAGCATATCGCTGAGGTCGACGATAACGCCATCGCCATAGAGCCAGTCCAATGGAATCTGATCGATGGTTCTGCCGTTGGTGACGAAATGGCGCGGCGCATCCAGATGTGTGCCCATGTGATTCGATGACTGAATGTACTGGGCATTCACGCCGTGCTCGGATTTGCGTTTGAAATACTTGACTTCAAAAGGCGGATAGAAGGGCCAGAAGGAACAGTCCGCGTTCAAGGGTTGCGAAAGATCATAAGGGATCATTGCACAGTTCTCCTCAGAGACTTCTGTTGGGCGGCAACTATCGTTGTCTTACTCCTGGAAACCATACTGTTCTGCAAATGCGATGAGCGCTTCAGCGAAGAGCGCGGCGGGGGGACGCACCAGCCCGGCCCCGATTTGGCCGACGCCCGCCTCCTTGTGCGCGATGCCGGTGTTTACCCTGGGGGTGATGCCGGTTTCCACGACCGCGCGCAAATCGATTCCCACCGGCGTGCCTCTGAAATCAAGTTGCGGGATCGTAAAGACGGTGTGCTCGGCGGCGGTGATTTCGTACATTTCGAGGGTGGCGTTGAGCGCGTCCTGGGGCGTGCCGCTGACAAAGGTGACGATAGCCGGCGCCGCAGCCATGGCAAATGCGCCCAGTCCCGCGGTCTCGGTGATCGTACTGTCGCCAATGTCCGGGTTGCCGTCTTCCGCGCTGAAACCGGGAAAATATAGCCCGACAGGCTGGGGGCATGGCGACGTAAACCAGCGCTCCCCCATCCCGCTGACACGAATGCCGAATTCAGTTCCGTTTCGCGCCATCGTTGTAACAACCGTGCTCCCCTCGACTCCGTGTCCGGCGTCGGCCATTGCCTTGCAAGCGGCCATCACCGGATTCAGGACGCTCAGCGCGTTCTCGCCCAGCGCATCAATGACAGCGGCGGCGGTGGCTGGGTCCGGCGCGGCCATCGCGATATGCGGGGCCAGCAACTTGGTGAACAGGACTGATCCCGCCTTATTGCGATTGTGACCTTCATCTCCCATGTGCAAAGCTTCCGCCAGCAGGGCACGAATGTCCAGTCCGGAACACGCCTCAATCGCGGCGCCAAGTACAGGCGCCATCACATCATGCATCCAGCGCAACCGCTCCTGCACCTCGTCGCTGTATGCGCCGTAACGCAACACCTTGCCGTACCCTTCGTTGAGATTCGAAAAGGCGCGGTTGCCGTGCGTCTTGTTTTCCACTTCATAAACGGCCATGGAGGGCGAAATCACACCCGCCATTGGCCCAACCGCGCTGTGGTGATGGCAAGGCGAGAGACGCACTTCGCCGCTTGCGATCAGTTGGGCAGCTTCCGCCTCCTCTTCCGCTCTCCCTTCGAAGATCAGCGCCCCAATCAATGCCCCGCGCAGCGGGCCGGATGCATCCTCCCACGCGATGGGGGGTCCGGCATGGAGCAACAGGTCTTCGTGCATGTCCGGAACCGTATCAAGCGCCTTGCCCAGCCCCGTCAGGACCGGTCTCGCCTCAATCATTCGTTCAACTGCTATGGCATTGGCGTTGTCGATATTGACTGTCATGTTGCCCCTCCGGGCGTCGGCGGCACAGCGACACGTCGCCTTGCTGTCCTGACGTGCCCGAGCCCCAATCTCTGTGTCAGGGTCGAGCCGCATACCCTACCTGAGTCGCGCCAGCAGTCCGGCCAGTCTTTTGTCCCCTCCCGCCGGTGGACGCCAATCGACCTGAACGACCTCGGCCCCCTGGGCGCGCAAGCTGTCGGTAAATGACTCGAGTCCGACGTTAATGGCCGCAAAGTCAGACGCCTTGGCGGCACAATCCCGCTCGGAAGGGACATTGGAGTCCGGCTCCGATGAGGGGAGAGGTCGATCTTCGCCCATCTCGCCTAAGGCGCGTCCGACGGCGTACACGGCCTCGTCGTGCCTGGTGAATACCGCGGCCCCGGCCTCCTTCAGGCGTTCGACCTGCCTGCCCAGGCCCTGGGGATCGGCATTCGTGCCAATGACAACTGCGACAACAGGCATGGATCTCCCATGCCGTGCAGCCGTATGGATGGCTTCTTCGATGGCCGGGCCAAGTTCGCTGGCCGGGTCAGGGTGCGCGCCATCGCCCAACACGACATCCAGCAGAATGAGTCCAGTCTCCGGGTCCTCGGCTTCCTGCAGCAGGCGGCGAATGCGCAACTCGTTGTCAAGCATGGGATGCAGACGCCCCACGGTAAACGCGTCTCCTCCCAGGTCAACTACCGTATGGCCCTGGCTACGGTGCGCGTTTTCCAGTTGAAGTCCGCCGGGCAGCGGTCCGTTCGAACGGATCGACGGCAGGAAGCCCTGCAAAAGGAACAGGGCTTCACAGGCAAGTGTGCCGCCGGCGTACAACGCCCGCAGACAGGAGCCCGGACGCACCGGAGAGACGCGTTGCGCCGGCGCGGCCGTGGGCTGAAAGGAGTCTTCAGGCTTACCAGTAGGGTGATCTGAATCCGAGGCGGCCAACCTTTGGACTGCCAGCTCCGCGGTCCCATCCAGAGTCCTGGCGAAAGAGATGCCGGCCGCGTGATCCGCCACGTTGGGCTCCCCGGAATAACCGATGAAGTTCACGACTACCGGTTTATCGCAGGCCTTCGCTGCGGACAATAGCTGCTTGGCGACCGACGAAGAAGGGGGTTTGGAGACGATTACAATCACCTCCGTATTGGCGTCGTCTTTCAATAGGGTTAGAGCCTGTCGTGCCGTCCTCGCTTCGACATCCGCTGTCAGGTCTCGGCCGCCCGTTCCAAAGGCTTGTGAGATTCCTTCCCCCAAACGATGAATGCCAACCATCACCGCCTGAAGTCCGGTGCCGGAGGCGGCGACAATGCCGATTCTGCCCTGGCGCACCCGGTTCGCGAAGCCGAGGCCGGCGCCTTCCACGCGGGCGGTACCGCAGTCCGGCCCCATGACCAGCAACCCTTTGCCGGCCGCCGATTCCTTGAGTGAAACTTCATCTTCTACTGGAACGTTGTCGCTATATAGAAAGACGTTCTGGCCCAGGTTGAGCGCGTCGCGCGCGACCGCGGCGGCGTATGCGCCCGGAACCGAGATGAGCGTCCAGTCCGCTTCCGGAAACATGCGCGTCGCAGACGAAAGGGTCTTCGGTCGATAGGCGTCTGATTGCTGTGTTCTGCGCGCTGACAGGAGGTCGTCCACCTTCGCCAGCGCCGCGCGGCCGGCCTGCTCGGACTCCGCCTGGACCACAAGAATCAGGTCCTCCGGCGCGGCGCGAAGCGCGTCAGCGGTGACAAGCGCGCTCTGGGTCAAGAGTTCCTTATTGGCCGGCGTGCCCATCACCACGCCAGCGTCCCGAACGCCGGGCAAATCAGTCAAGGCGCGTTGAAGCTGCATGAGCACCACGGAATCGTAATAGGAACCGGCCCGGACCTCCGCCAGAAGTGCGGAAGCGCAGGCCTCGCCTTTCTGCGCCAAAGGTTCAACCACAGTTGCACTCCCATGCACTGGTGCGGCCGTAGCGATGGTGCTTCCTTCGAACCGGTTTTCCAACTTGGGAAATAGAAGATTTCAGGGGCATTCTAACAGTTATTCAAGCGTTGGAGCAAAGTCGTGAGAGAATTCACCTGACAAAATGCGGTTCGCCGCCGGTTTACCCGAGTTCGGTCCGACTTCCGCCACCGAACGATTCAGAGAAACTTCCACAATCTCTGGGAAGCCGCTCTGAACCTGCCGCCAGAACTTTCTGCACAGCGGAATCGTTCAGCATTTCAGGCAGGGGTATGGGCGCTACGGGGGCTCCCTTCGCCGACTGCAGCGACAGTTGCCAGTAGCCGACATCGTGCCATCTCCCCAGTTTGTAACCGACTCTCTCAAACGCTCCCACAGGTCTGAAGCCGAGCGACTCGTGAAGGCCGACGCTGGCCGGGTTAGGCAGCGTGATCCCGGCGTACGCCCGAAAAATCCCCTGCATGCGCAGAATGGCAAAGAGCGTTTCATACAGGATCCCCCCTACCCCCAGCCGCCTGGCGCCGGCGTGGACGTACACCGACACGTTTACCGACCAACGGTAAGCAGCTCGCTCGCTGTGCGCGCCCGCGTATGCATACCCCAGCGACTGTCCGCCACAGGCGCAGACGAGCCAGGGATACTGCGTCAATGTTTTGCGCACGCGGGCCGCGACCTCTTCTCTCGACGGCGGGTTCAATTCAAAAGAGATTGGCGTGTCGCGCACGATGGGCGCATAGATTGCCCGGATGCCAGCCGCATCCTCGGCGGTTGCCAGGCGAAGATGTATGTCCATGTGGAACTGTCCCGCTTGCGGCGCGCGCTGTTTCACAGGGGGATGAACAGCGGCGGCCCTGCGCAGAAATTACGCAGAAATACAGAGCCGCCTCTGGGCGTAAATAGAGGCGGCCAAAAGTGCGAAGGGTGGACGTGAGCGGCTCTGTTCGCTACCAGCGGTCGCTGCCCCGATCTCGGTATCCGCCTCCCTGTCCCCCGCGATCCTCACGCGGGCGCGCTTCATTCACCCTAAGGGCGCGCCCCCCCATTTCCTGGTCATTCAGGGCCGCTATCGCCGCATCCGCCGCGTCATCATCCATTTCAACGAAACAGAACCCGCGAAATCGACCAGTCTCCCGATCCGTGATCATTGCGACG
The DNA here is from genome assembly GCA_022824025.1 of Caldilineaceae bacterium. Classification (GTDB taxonomy): domain Bacteria; phylum Chloroflexota; class Anaerolineae; order Caldilineales; family Caldilineaceae; genus Bin5. Next base: position 79,738 of record JAJEBF010000019.1, on the reverse strand, counting down.
CTGATGATGTCACCATGCTGCGAGAACAGATCCCGTACTTCCTCCTCAGTCGCTGAGTAGGGCAAGTTGCCCACGTAAATTCGTTTCGACATTTGATTGGCCCCCCGACCCATGCTCTACCCTACTGCCAACCGCGCATCAGGACCGAACAGTTTGGAAATCCACAGAAATTGAGGCTTTGGAATCCGGCCTGCCCTTTTTGCTACGCCATCGAACTGTTTCCTCGCTCACGTTCAGCGCCAACTGCGGCTTTCAGTGTTGAATGGTACCCGTTGGCCCCTAGTATGCCCCTTATGTTCCAATCTGTCTACCTCTCTATTTCGCGCTCGATTTGGGCCAAATTGCCGCTTCGCCCGCGTTCCGTATCTTTAGAGTTTCATTCGTAGACATTCTGCCCAAATGTTGGGTGCGAATAACGTTTGGAATTGGCCGATCCGCGGTGGTACAATGGCCCTGCCCTCAGACAGGTCAACTTTCTGGCATGTTTTGAGGTGTCCAAAAACAGTCAGACGCGAGAGAGGTTGCGCCAACACAGGTTGAAGGCGCAGCAACGAACACACCTGCATCAGCCGTTGGGCAGCGGGTCGTCTGAACTGCCTGGGGGGCGCCACCCCTGGCGGGAGAGAAACAGAAGGTCTTCGGGCGTTAAGCGACCCGTTTCGCACGCCAGCGCCAGCAAGTCGGGCCGTCGTTCCAGGGTACGCAAGAGTGACTGTTGCCTTCGCCACCGCTGTACATTTGCATGGTGTCCGCTGGTCAGAACCTCCGGCACGCTCTCCCCTCGGAATTCGGGAGGACGGGTAAACTGCGGGCCTTCAAGGATGCCGGACAGTCCGTCGGAAAAGCTGTCATTGTACGCGCCGGTTTCATGGCCCAAAACGCCGGGCAGCAAACGAGTCACGGCATCGATTATGGCCAGGGCGGCAAATTCGCCTCCGCTGAGGACAAAGTCTCCTATACTGAGTTCATCCGTGATCAACTGTGTTCGAATCCGCTCGTCAACGCCTTCATATCTTCCGCACACGAGCGCGAGCCGGCTGTGTTTGCTGAGTTCTGCGGCCACATCCTGGTTGAAGCGGCGCCCTTGGGGCGTCAGGAGTACAACCGGGGCGGGATGTCCCGCAACGGGCGGCTTGTCAGGTTCCCAGGCGGGCAAGTCGAAATGGGCTGACGCTTCTGGCAACTGCCAGCCTTGCGGCCGGTTCAGGACCGTCTCGACCGCGCGCGCAACCGGTTCGGGGCGCATGACCATGCCTCCGCCGCCGCCGTATGGATAGCCGTCACAGGTATGATGGCGATCTGTTGCATAGTCACGAATATTGTGGAGCGTAATTGTTAGAATGTCTTTCTTCTGCGCTCGGGCCAGAATGCTCTCGGAAAGAGGGCCTGTAAACATCGACGGAAACAGAGTGAAAACATCGAAGTGGATGGCGTCAGGAGCCTCCTCTTGAACACAGGCCTTGTCGATCTCGTCATCCGTTCGCTGCTCCAGCACCTTACCTTGGGCCATGATTTTCTCTTAACCGCTCTGGGTCTGGCATACTTCCGTCGGCTGGCGGATTCTGTGATGGACGGAAGCATTCATCAGCCCAGGCCGAGTCGGTGGAAGCGGTTTCTGCGCCGCATTCGTATCGTCATTTTAGCACAACCGCAGGAGCTCCAGACAGCCGAGGCGCCCGCCGGCGGACCGCGGCCGGGACGCATGCGGCGTCCGCGCTCTCCTCTGCGGTCCCCGTTTGCCGTAGCCCTGACGGTCGTTCTTGTCGGCTGCCTGTATCTTCCTCGCCGCCTCGCGGCCCCCGTAGCTTCTCAGGCGCTCAGGCCCGTTCCGGTGCCCGTGCCGGCTCCCACCTCCGCCCTTGTTCAGGGCGTCTTGGAAGCGCGGAAGGAAGAGCCGCAATCCGCTTCAGTTGCCAGTTCAACACGCGTCTTGAAACTGTTACCGGCGTCGATCGCAAATGCCGCGGAACGGCCGACCATAGAGCAGGCGCCGCTCGTGCAGGTTAATGTTCCCAGTGATGAGGCTGCCGGCTCCGGGTCGGGAACGGCCAATTCCACTCTGCAGGCTTCTCTGGCGAATGTTTCCGAGACGCAGGACATATCGGCAAGCATCGATCCAATTTATCTCCAGAATCCACCCGTCCTTCCCCTGCCAGATATGGGCAGCCTGTTCCTGCAAGGGCCATACCGAGACGAGCTCAACCCGACATTTCGTGATGAGTTCGTCTCACGACCGCCAATGCCGCGGTTGGGGGAAGGGCGACCTGGCGCCTTGAGCACACCCGTGCCCTCGCAGGCCCTGCTTTCCCGTTTTGCCTCCAGGCCGCCCATGGGCGAGCTCAATGTGTTACGCGCCGAGATTGACAAGGCGCGGGAATCACTGTCCATTCAGGTCGATGTCGGCGCGGACACGGGCATCGCGCCCCGTAGCCCAAGCGGGCCCGGCAGCCTCTGGCCCTCCTTCGAACCGCCCAACTCTTTGAGCGGAGAACATTTCTGGCTCGAACCTCCCTTTCCCGGAGGATTCAATCAGATGTACAGTCCGGGCTATCAGTTTGGCAGCACAGGGGGCGGCCGGTATCGTATTCATCATGGCGTCGACATCGGCAATCCGATTGGCACGCCGGTTCTCGCAACGGCCTCAGGGGAAATTGTTCACGCCGGGCCGGACAACCCTGAGCTGCTGGGTCCGTACAACGATTTCTACGGCAACTCGGTTGTGATTCGTCTCGATCGCAAGCTGGCGACGCCCCGCGGCGAACAGGACGTCTTCGTACTCTATGGCCACCTTGTCAGCGTTGAAGTGGAGGAAGGGCAGTGGGTTGGAGCCGGTGACTATCTGGGCGGGGTCGGCATGACCGGCATCGCCATCGGCCCCCATCTGCATCTGGAGGTCAGAATCGGGCAGAACAGCTACCTGCACACCGTTAATCCCGCTCTGTGGATGCGCCCTCCTTCCTATACGGGGACGGTCGCGGTGCGCCTGCTTTCCGCGGCAGGCCGAACCTGGCCCGGTGTTCAACTGTCATTGTACCACTACGAAGAGTCCGGTGTCCGTTGGTTCCGCATGATCGAAACCTATCCCGAACTGGAAAGTATCGGCCCAGACCCGACGTGGGGTGAAAATGGGGCCTTGAGCCATATCCCTGCCGGCGTTTATCTCCTGACGGGGTCAGTGAATGGCGAGGAAGTCAGGCAGGAAATCGTGGTTCAAGATGGGGAAACGACATTTGTGGAACTGCGCACGCAACAGTAGCGCCTTCCTTCGGCAATGGGTGGGGTTCAGCAACTTCAGGAACCGTTCGTTGCCGTCCCCTGCAGCCGTGATCTTGCGGGCCCTGCTGCCCGATCAGACGATTCCGTCCAAGTCGTTGCATCCTGCGCATAGCCCTCTTTCATATCCAACCGCTCCCAGCCCGCCAAGCCGAGAATAAACCCAAAGAATGGTTATCTGAAATCCACATGCAATTCGTCAGAACGCTCTTCAGGTTCACCCTCCCCTACCGAAAGCCTCTTCTCACAACGGTAATCAGCATGATCCTGCTCGTGGGGGTGCAACTTTTTGCGCCCTGGTTCATCCGCGAGCTGATTGCTACTGTGCGCACAGGGGACTCAGGCGCCCTCGCGTCCGGCCTTGTCGCCCGCCTTTCTCTTCTGGCCCTAGCCATCTATGCGGCCCGGGCCGGGCTTGAGTTTCTGCGCAGCTACATGGCCCATGTCGCTGGGTGGGGCGTCGTCGCCGACGTGCGGGTAGCGATTTACAGGCATCTGCAGCGGTTGTCGTTGCACTACTACGAGGACAAACAGACCGGCCAGCTGATGTCGCGCATGGTCAATGACTCGGATTTGCTGGAAAAGCTGATCGCCCACGCAGTGCCCGATGTGTTGGTAAACGTGCTGACCCTGGTGGGCGTCAGCACCATGCTGTTGTTTATGAACGCTCAGCTGACGCTCCTCACTCTGATCCCAATCCCACTCATCGTCATTGCCATGCGAGGTTTCGCCAAGTACGTGCGCCCTGCCTTTAGAGAGCGCCAGGCTGAGTTGGGTGAGCTCAACGCGATTTTGCAGGACAATCTGTCCGGCATTCGGGAGATCAAGACGTTCACCCGCGAGCGGATGGAATCCGAGCGCATCGGCGTCAGGATTGAAAACTACAAACGTTCGCTCCTGCGAGCGCTCAGGCTTCTGGCGACCTTCGAGCCGTTCGTTCATTTCGCGTCGGCGCTGGGCGTCGTTGTCGTAATCTATTTCGGCGGCCGACTGGCATTGGGCGGCGAGCTGCCGATCGAGGACCTGGTCGCGTTTTTCCTGTACCTGGAGCTGTTCTACCAGCCGGTGCGCCATCTGAGTCACGCCTGGGAGGCCATTCAGGAGGCGCTGGCAGGGGCGGAGCGGGTCAGCGAACTCTTGGAAGAGGAACCGGACATCGTCGACAGACCGGACGCCCTGGAGTACGCGGGCCGGGCCCAGGGCAACATTCGGTTCGAAAACGTCAGCTTCTCCTACCTGAAGGACCAACCGGTTCTTCGCGGCATCGACCTGGATATTCCCCACGGGTCAGTGGTCGCCCTGGTTGGCCCCACCGGCGTTGGCAAGAGTACCCTGGCCAGCCTCATTCCCCGCTTTTACGACGTGAATAGAGGACGAATTACTCTCGACGGACACGACATCCGCGACCTGACAATCGAAAGTCTGCGCAGGCAGATCAGTATCGTCCTGCAGGATGTCTTCCTCTTCCACGGAACTGTGAGGGAGAACATCCTGTTTGGATTGCCCGATGCTGGGGAAGAGGAGATGAAGGAGGCGGCGCGCGTTGCCAACGCGGTCGAGTTCATCGACAAGCTGCCGGAAGGTTATGACACCGTGATCGGCGAACGGGGCGTTAAGCTATCCGGAGGTCAGAAACAACGGCTGGCCATCGCGCGCGCTGTGCTCAAAGACGCCCCAATCCTGATTCTGGACGAGGCGACTTCCTCAGTGGACACTGAGACCGAGCAGTTGATTCAGGAGGCGCTGGAACGTCTCATGGCAGGCCGAACAACGGTCATGATCGCGCACCGGCTCTCCACGATCCGAAACGCCGATCAAATTGTCGTATTGCAGGATGAAGGAGTCGCCGAACAAGGAAACCACGATGAACTGATGGCGGTTGACGGAGTCTACCGCCATCTCAACCTCGTCCAATCCCGTCTGCACGTGGAGGAGCCTGCCGTCGAGCGGCAGCTGCGTTTGAGGAAGTCCTCCGACCGCGCTCTACCTGTCACCGCCTGACTCAAGCAGCCGCCGCAGGTTCTCCCCCATGATCAGGGCCTGGTCCTTCTCGTCAATGAACCCGCAGTGGGCGCGAAAGCACTCAATGGCCTGCCGGTAGGTCATGGAACGCAGGCAGACGGGATAATCGGAGCCCCAATAGAGCCGCTCAGGACCAAACGAGTCGTACAGCGGCTGCACGATTTCCCGAATCGAATCCATGTATGGGAAGTCCCAAAACCCCTGCTGCGTAGAGTAGTAGAAGCCTGACACCTTGACGCCGATATTGGCATAGCGCGCCGACGCGAGGACCTGGGCCAGTTTTTCCTTGTCACCGACGCCCGGATGCCCCATGTGATGGATTAGGATCGGCAGCTGAGGAAACCTCTCTGCAACCTTCTGCAGCGCGGCATGGTGATGCGGCGCGCAGGCGATGCTGGCGATCAGCCCTTCCTCCACCGCGGTCGTGAAGAAGGCCAGCCCATCCTCCCCAAAGAGCCAACTGCCGTCGTCTTCGCTCTTCATGTAATGGGTGAAGGCAGCCAGCGACCAGCGTGCCGCGGCCTGCCGCAGCCGGTCCGCGGCGCCCGGCGTGTGGTATGTCTCCGACCAACTACAGTCTACGTCCGCCACTTGGCGAATGCGCCCGGAGTAGAGCCGGCTCATCCGGGCGATGTATTCGTTGTTGTTCGGATTGTGTTCGATTCCGGCGCAGACCAGGAAAGCCTGATCTACGCCGTTGCCGTCCATTTCGTTCAGCAGCTGCTCAAACCGGCCTTTCCCGTGAAAGTCCGGCACGGGCGGCTGATAAGGCCAGCGCTCCCAGGCGTGACAATGGCTGTCGATAATCATGGTCATTTAGGCAGCGCGAGCAAAAACAGGTTTTTCAAGAATGGTCTGCGTTTCGTATATCGATCCCCCGCGCAATGCCTCGGGCATTGGCATCTGCACCGGCACGTCGGCCAGCCGGGGACGGTTACAGGGTTCCCCGCGCAAAACCGAATCTGCATATGCCTGCCAGTCCGGGTAGCCCTGAAGGTGCCAGGCATCCACGGCGCAATATTGGTACAGGAGCAATCTTCGGGGACGTGTGGAGACGTTCTTCGCCGATGCGTGAAGCGTCCGCACATGGTGGATCGAAATGCCGCCCGCCTCCAATTCGATAGGAACCGCTTTGTCCGCGTCCGGCACTTCTTCAGTCACGGCCCCCGCGAAACGCCCGTCCTGATGATGAGAATAGACGGGGCCTTTGTGCGACCCGGGAATGACAAGCAGGCAGCCGTTCTCGTACAACATGTCATCCATGCAGACGCCGACAGCCAGCAGATCATCATTCGTGTGTGGATAGAATGCCCAGTCCTGGTGCCATTCTACGGGGCTGCCGTATTCCGGGGACTTCATGTTCAGTTTGTTGCCATTCGTTCGTACCCCCGGCCCAACTAGCTGTTCGGCGATATCCAGGATGCGCGGGTGGTTCAGAAATCTCTGGTATACCTCGTGTTGGGATACCGGCTCCTTGAGTCGGCGCAACTTCGGCGCCTCCGGGGTATGCCCAGGCTCCAGATCAAACACGTCAGTATGTTCGGAGACGCTGGCGCTGAGTTGGACGAACTCATCGGTTATCCTTCTCAGTTCCGCTACCTCGTCAGCCGAAAGAACGCCATCCACCCCCAGGTAGCCGCTTTCGTGATAGAAGTCGATCTGTTTTCGGGTCAGCATTTGAATGCTCCTTTGGTTGGGAAAATCGGCCCGCGCCGCGATCTTTGCAGTCGTACAGATTGAATCAGAAATAGGGTTCTATCCACTCTTCCTGGATTTCAAGCCCGAAACCTGGCGCATCAGAGGGGACCAGCCAACCGTCCTCCGCGATAGCCTGGCCGGGGATGCCGGCCGCTTCAATCAGTGGCACGCCCGGCGCCGAACCGATAAAGTACTCCAGCCAGGGCACGCACGCGACCGCGTGCGTAAAGTGCTGGCCGAACGGATTTCGTCCTCCCCCGTGCAGGATCACTTTTTTTCCGGCTGCGTCTGCAGCGGCCGCGATCTTCAAGCAAGTTGTCAGGCCGCCGACCCAATTGATATCCGGTTGCAGAATATCGACAACATTGTGACGCAGCGCCCACTGAAAAGGCATGTGTGTATACCAGTGTTCGCCGGTGCTCAGCGTCTGCCAGGGAATGCGCTCGCGCACCTCAACATGGCCGTCCAGATCTTCCGAAAGCAGACACTCCTCCATCCACTTGAGCCGGTAGGGTCGCAGCGTTTCAGCCAGCCGAACCGTATACTCAATGTCGAAGGCCATCCAACAGTCCAGCATCAACTCCGCTTCATCGCCGACCAGATCCCTGGCCTCCGCCACCATCTGTTCATTTTTGCGCAAACCGTCCAGACCATCCGCGGGGCCGTAGGGGCAGGCCAGCTTGAAGGCGCGAAATCCCAACTCCTTGTACCAGTCCAGATCATTGCCCGTAGAATAACAGAACTGCCTCTCCTTCTGCGCGCCGCCGAGCAGACTGTAAACCGGCTGGTCCAGGAACTTGCCCTTCGCGTCCCACAGGGCCAGGTCCACAGCGCTCACCGCGTACGCGGCCAGCCCAACTGAGCCGTATGGTTTTGTCATGCGGAACATCATGTCCGCTAACCGCTCGATCGCCAAGCCGTCTTCGCCGACTAGATTCGGGGCGATGTGGTCGTCAATAATGGCCGCGGCAACCCGCCCATTGTCGGTCAATCCAAGTCCCCAGGTGCCGTCCTCCAGCGTTACCTTGCACCACACCGGTCCCCAGCGGCTGGGTGTCCACAGGCTGCGGTGCCGCTTTACCTTGGGATACCAGGACATTGGATTGGCAACTTCCGCGGTCTCCGCCCATCCTTTGCGCCGCGGCTCGGTTCTTTGCGCGGGTGTGGGGAAGTTGACGCGCACGGCGCGAATGTCAGTGATCTTCATGGCAATCTGTCTCCACCCATTCTGGACCGACAGGCGAACGGACCTGGCATGCGTCTCTGTCCGGCTCCCGGCTCTTGGACCAAGGTATTATGTTGACCGCGAAAATCCTCAAGTTTCATCACGCCCGCGGAGCTCGCCATCGGCGCCGGCATCCAGTTCGTCTTGCAACAGCCGCAGCAGCGCGCGTCGCTCGTCGGAACTAAGGCCCGCCAACCGTTCCTCTGGCCCGAGGCCCTCCAACCTTTCCTCTGGCCCGAGGCCCGCCAACCTTTCCTCTGGCGTTCCTGTTTCGAAAATGAGTTCCCTCATTCTCTTTCCGTACGCCAAAACCTTCTCCGGGGTCAACTCTTCCGCCATGTTCACCTCTCCTTTCACACTGAGGGTCTGGGTTAGACCGAGAACATAGGCGTGCAACTCCGTCGACTCTGCAAATAGATCTCTGTCGAGCGCTTCGAATCCTGCTTCTCTCTGCTGCCTGCGGCTCGCGAACAGCTTGACAAACGCGTTATTGGCCTGGGCCGGCAACAGGTTGAGCGCCAGGAGAACGACGCGTCCCACAAATGGCAGGTGAGTACGGAATACACCTCTCTGCGTCTCTTCGTATCCCCACTCGGCAAGCCGGCTCCTTTGCGGCGTTTTTGCGCTCAGCACAACTGGCAGGGTCTCTTCTTTCGAGATTTTCTGTACCTGACGGTAGAAGAGATCGTAGGCGGCTGCCCGGAGAATCCCATCTTCGGTCACGGACTCCGTGTACTTGAACTCGACCAGGACGTGCGCAGCCGCGCTGTCGCGAATTCCGTCCGGCAGCCGCGCCCTCTGCTCCCTGGTCCAATTCCTCCCTTCTCGCCGCAAGAGCAGAATGTCGACCCTGGGAGACTCGCTTAGGATGCTCGACTCCGTCGTGACTGTCACACTGACGGTAGCCAAATTGAGCCTCATGCCCGAGCCGAGGAGCCGATGGTACTGCACGCGCGCTCTGTTGCCGGCCATGTCCAGGGGGACCTCGGGCCCAAACCGTCTTGGCGTTTCTCGTCAGCCTGCGCAGTTCCCTCTGGTCCGAAGGCGGTTGATGGACTCCTACCCACCTGGCCCTGCTTGACGGCTTCGGCACACCATCCGGCGCAGATTCGCGCTTAAACGGTACTTGATTTTTCGGAAGATGTCAAAGCGATTCGTTGCCGCAGTTCCGCCGACCCGCCCAATCCTGAAACGGGTTCGGGCCAACGAGACAGAAATGCGAAACTGCGCTATAATCGCCCGAAACCGACCTGCGCGCCGGGGTTCTCACGTCGCCCGCAGGGCCCAACAATCTGCCCTCATTCCATGGCTTCATACCCCCTGCCAGACACCATCAGAGTTCGTGCGGAAGAACGGTTTGACGAGCGTGTCGTCGCCGAATTCCTGCGCGGCAAGCTGCCCGGCGCCGACAACCCGCTCACTGTACAACAATTTGGCGGCGGCGCGGCCAATCTCACCTATCTTCTTGACTATGGCAGCCACGAATACGTACTTCGGCGCCCTCCGCTGGGGCCCGTGGCGCCGTCCGCCCACGACATGGCCAGGGAGTCCAAAGTGCTTCTGCGGCTTTGGAAATCATTCCCGCTCGCGCCTCGGGCCTTTCTCTTTTCGGATGACGAGTCCATCGTTGGGGCCCCCTTCTTCGTGATGGAGCGCAGGCGCGGCGCCGTCGTCCGGGAGTCTATTCCCGCGGCCTACAACGGTTTCGCGGATGCGCCCGCCCGCATGAGCAGGGCCCTGGTCGAGGCGCTTGCCAACCTCCACGCGGTTGACTATCAGGCGATCGGACTGGGGGACCTGGGCCGGCCGGCCGGTTTCATAAGGCGGCAGATCGAGGGCTGGCAGCGGCGCTGGCAGGCCGCCAAGTTGGAGGACCTGCCGGCGATGTACGCCGTATACGGCTGGTTATTGAGCAACGAACCGCCAGAAGGCGCGCCGACCCTGGTTCACAATGATTATAAGTTGGACAACGTCATGCTTGATGCCGGTGACCCCGGCCGAATCGTCGCGGTTTTCGATTGGGATATGTGCACGCTGGGCGATCCCCTTTCCGACCTGGGCGCCTTGCTGGCCTGGTGGTGTCTCCCGGACGATCCACCGCACGTGCGGTCCATGGCCATGATGCCGGTTGACGAACGCTTCCTCCGGCGCGAGGAGCTGGTCGCGCATTACGCCCGGCATAGCGGACGAGACCTGTCTGCAATCCGGTTTTACCATGCGCTCAGCCTGTTTCGCGTGACGGTGATCATCGCCCAGATCTATGTCCGCTATGTGCGGGGCCAGACACAGGACGAACGCTTTGCAGCATTCGGTCCGCGCATCCCTGCGGCCGCGCAGGCTGCCCTGGACGTGGCAGAAGGCCGCTGACCTTGCCGGGTACGCCCAGCCCTGGCCACCTGGAGTTCGCATAGCAATCCATAGGGTTGACCGGGATTTCCCGACTGATAGACATATTTTCAATGACGGACCACTGTACAGCCACTTTGGAAGGAGCGTCTGACGTGCAGGAACACAAGATCTCAATGCTGGGTACAGGCCTGATTGGCATGTTCTACACGATGGCCCTCAACGGCGGGCGAGGAGCTGATCGGGTGCAGCTCGTCTACTCCCGGACAGAAGAAAGAGCCAAGGCATTCGCCGAGGAGTGGGATATCCCCGCCTGGACGACCGACTTGACCGAAGCCTGCACCTCCGCCGACATCGATACCGTCGTGATCGGACTGCCCAATCACATCCACGAGGAGTGCGTAGAACTGGCCGCCGACGCGGGCAAAGCGATTCTCTGCACCAAGCCGCTGGGCCGCAATGCCGAGGAAGCGAAACGCATGTTGGACAAGGTTGAAGCAACCGGCGCTTTCGGCGGCTATCTCGAAGACCTATGCTACACGCCCAAGACCCTGAAAGCCATTGCATCGGTCGAGAACGGAGCTCTTGGCCACGTAACCTGGGCCTGTTCCCGCGAGACCCACCCCGGTCCTCACAGCGACTGGTTCTGGGATCTGGAACAGGCCGGCGGCGGCGCCATCGTGGACCTCGGCTGCCACTGTATTGAAATCGTCCGCAGCTTCATCGGCAAGGACATCCGCCCCGTCGAGGTCATGTGCTGGGCCGACACGCTCGTCCACCCAATCGACGCCGAAGACAACGGCATCGCTCTCATCAGGTTTGAGAACGGCGCCATCGGTCAATTCGAAGTCAGCTGGACCTTCCGCGGCGGCATGGACCTGCGCGACGAAGTCGCCGGCACCGAAGGCACCATCTGGCTCAACCATTTTTTGCGAACCGGCTATGAAATGTATACCAGCGGCGCAGGCACTGGCTATGTCGCGGAAAAAGCGGAATCGGAGAGCGGCTGGCTCTTCCCCGTGGGCGACGAAGTAGTCGAATTGGGCTACAGCGATATGTTCGACGACATGTTCAATGCCATCGACCAAGGCCGCGAACCCAGGGAAACCTTCTATGACGGGTATGTCGTCAACGCCGTCATAGACGCCTGCTACCGCTCAGCCTCCTCGCGTCAGTGGGAGCCGGTGGAGCTGGACGTCTGGCGGGGACGCGAGAATGTGCCCCTGATCCGGGACAGCCGCGGCCAGGAAACAGGAGCCGAGGCTGAAGACGATCCCGCTGAAGCTCTTGCCGCCGCCGCAGGTCTCACCATCATCAAGCGCGAACGAATGCCGGGCGGCCAGATTAAGGTAATCCTCAGAAACGACGAGTCTGGGGAGATAAGCCAGGAAATCATCGATAGCGCCTAGCGACCTCCTATGGCACTGATCAAGCCCTTCATCCAGGATGGGGCCTTCCTCCACGATGTGCAGGACGCATCCTCAGACGAGAGCGTCCTGCACATCTGGTGGCTGGGCCAGAGCGGTTTTCTCCTCAAATGGCGCACCCATTTTCTCCTGTTCGATCCATATCTGTCCGATTCGCTCACACGGAAATACGCCGCCACGGACAAACCCCATGTTCGCATGACAGAGCGGGTCATCGCGCCCGAGAAACTCGATTTTGTCGATGTCGCCACCTCCTCCCACAACCACACCGATCATCTGGACGGCGAGACGCTCGGCCCACTGCTGAACGCAAATCCGGACTTGCGGCTCGTCATACCGGAAGCCAATCGTGCATTCGTCGCCGAGCGCCTTGGGTGCGACCCGTCCTGGCCGGTCGGGATGGACGACGGAGACGTCAGAGAGGTCGGCCCGTTCCGCCTGCACGGAATCGCCGCCGCGCATGAGGAGTTGGAGAAGGACGAAAGCGGGCGCTGCAGATTCCTTGGCTACGTTGCACGATGCGGGCCTTGGACCGTCTATCACAGCGGGGACACGGTCCATTACGGCGGGCTGGTCGAGCGGTTGACGCCCTTCAACGTGGATGCGGCGATCCTGCCCATCAACGGCAGCAGGCCGGAGCGGAGGGTGGCGGGCAATCTCAATGGCAGTGAAGCAGCCGCGCTCGCGTGCGCCATCCACGCAAAACTGGCGATCCCTTGCCACTACGAAATGTTTTCCTTCAACACGGCTTCGCCTGACACATTCGTCGCGGCCGCCGCGGCGCTGGAGCAGCCTGTGCGCGTGCTTCAGGCAGGCGAACGGTGTACGCTCGAAAAGTCAGTCGCCGGCATTATGACGAGTCGAGCAGCCGGTTAACCCCCTCTTTCGTCAGAGAATGCAACGGTCTGTCCGACGCGGAGACGACGAGGGCCGCCACCGCGTTGCCAAAGCGCGCAGCCTGGGCAATAGGCGCCCCGCCCTGCGCTGCCTGCAGGAATCCTGCATTGAAGGAGTCGCCTGCGCCAACTGTTGTTTTGACGTCGACAGAAAATCCTGGCACATACGTCGGCTCGCCACTTGACCCCGTCGTCGCAGGCTCCCGCTCCAGAACCGCCGCGCCTGCAGACCCTCTTTTTGTGACGACGCAGCTGGCGCCGTTCTCCAGGATCTCGGCCATCCCCGCCTCGAGGTCTGCGCCTCCCGTGCAGACCGATAACTCGTGCTCGTTGCTGATGAAATAGTCTGTGTAACCCAGCAAGGGCTGCAATTCCGCCAATACTGCCGGCTCGCCGATGGCCGGGCCAATATCGACCGCGGTACGCGTTCCGCGCTGTTTCGCGTCGCGAAACAGCGCGACAGCGCCTTGCGGCCGCAGCCCCGGCATGATCGGGTAGCTCGTCAACAGCAGAATGTCCGAACGCCTCACCTGCGCCATGTCGATGGAGCTTTCGTCCACGCTCCTGTTGGCCCCTTCATGATGGAACGCAAGGCGGTTCTGCCGCATATCGCTGAGAATGAGCGTTGTCGCCGTACCCTTCCCTGGATATCGCCTCACCCCTGCCATGCCTACGCCGGCTTCAACCAGCTGTGCGGCCATCCAGTCCCCGAGGTGATCCGCGCCCAGGCCTCCGACCAGTTCCACGGACGACCCCAAGCGCGCCAGGGCATATGCCGAGTTGGCCCCGTTACCGCCGAGAGAGGTCCGCAGTGGCTCATCGTGGAAGACTAGGCTGTCGACTGTGAACTCGTCCCCCTCGCTGCGGGGCATCGCAGCAAGGTTGGAGACAAAAAGATCGACCGTTGCGGTTCCGATTACGGTAAACATGTTAGATTCGCCTTCTGAGAGTGCGTGACGCGAGTCGCATTGGCACAAGCCGAACCCTAGGCACGCCCGCGGCTGCGGTGCGACGAGCCCGCCTGCGTGTTACACGATAGTGCCATTCTATAGCCGGTCGGGCGTGACGGAAAACGGTGTTGTTGCCTTGTAGAACCAGACGCGCGCTGAAAGAAACCTGGCCAAAGCCGAGTTAACCGCCTGGCCCCGCTCCATTGAACGGTATGAGAGGAAAGACGGTGAAACGATGGCAGTTGGCTTCTTCCCTGAAGAGACGCACGCATGGCAGTAGGGCTACATAATCGGATCCCACTTACGCCACTTTCAATTTACAAACTGGCGATTGGCACAGTAAGTCTTCCCCAAAAGCCTGCCTGCTGCCGGGAAGCAACTGTGAAGCAATGTTGAAGCAGTCCTTTTTTTGTCCAGTTGCTCTAAAATGGGTATACTGCAACGCTAGCAGCCGAAGCTCCTTGTTCACACCGCGGCGTTTTCGGCAATTGGCCAACCTTGTTGTAATCAGCTGACCTGTAGAGGTTGCTCCAATTCGTAGGACCGTTCAATCTGCCATCAGGCCTCCCCCGCTTAGGTCAAATGGATTGGGCAAAAGCCGGTCTTTTGCTCTGCGTCCCATTTTGTTATGTGCCAATCCGCAAGTCTAAACTGATTTCGTGCTTCTGGCGGTTGTTACCTGTCACGCACTCCGCGTGAGATGGAATCGTGCTCAGTCGGCATCAAGGCCAGAATCAGCAATCATATTCAATCCAAGGAGGAAACCTGCATGACAAGAAGAACCATTAGCCGCCGAGATTTTCTGCGGACGTCCGGGCTCGTCGCCGGTGGCGCGGCGTTGGCCGCCTGCGCGGCGCCTGCAGCCGCTCCGGCATCAGGCGGTGATGATTCCGCCGCTACCGAACCGCAGACCATTTCCTGGTGGTACGCCTGGGGAAATCTGGATCCCGCTGTGGAGTCCATTTCGCAACTTGACAGTTTCAAAGCACACATCGGCGAAAATACGACGCTGGACTACCGCGGCAGCACGAATAATGAAGCCGTTCTGACCGCGCTGGCGGCGGGAGACCCTCCTGACGGCGGCTCTAACATGGACTATCCCGGGCTCTGGGCGCGCGGCGTTTGCCTGGCAGTCAATGACATGGTGGACTCCAGTGAAATAATCGACCCGAATGAGGTCGTGGATGCAGTCTGGCAGGGAGGATTTTACGGCGCCGACCTGATCGGTGTCCCTTCGATCGAGTCCTTTCTCTGGTATGGTCTGAACTACAATGCGCAGCATGTTGAAGAGGCCGGCCTCGACCCGGACAACCCACCGCTGACCTGGGATGGCGTCATGGAGTGGCACAAGGAGCTGTCCCAGTTTGATGATGGCGGCAACGTCCTCCGCATCGGCCTTGACCCGATCGACGCTATGGCCGGCGAACCGGATTTCATCGCCACTTCTTATGGACACACCTGGTGGAATGACGAGGAACAGACTTTCCATCTTGACCACGAACTGATGGCGCAAGGCATAGAAACGCAAGCGGAGTTCTTCCGCTTCATCGGCCCGGACAACTTCGCCGGGTTACGCTCGGTCGAAGGACAGGGTACGTGGGGGGCTGCCTTCAACGCCGAGGTTCAGTCGATGATCATCGAGGGTTACTGGCACGCCGGCGAGACCACGATCCAAAAGCCGGAAGTGGCAGTGCATAACCGCGCGACGTGGGCCCCCGTACCTGCCTTCCGCGAGGGCGCGAAGATCATGGCGACCGGTCCCCATATGGTCCAGATCTACAGGGACGGCAAGAACCCGGACGGCATTTTCAAGGTTGCCGAATTCCTGCACACGGAAGAGCCGCTCAACATCATTTTCAATGAAGTGGGCTGGATCATGGGTATAGAGAGCTGGTTGCCCACGATCGACGTTGATACCTTCCCCGGACTGCGTTTCTACATTGACAATATCGACCAGGTCACCGACTGGATCGTCGGACGCAGGTCCCCGATTCACTGGTTCGTCAATACACAGCTCTGGGACCTGCGCGAGCAGGTGTACCGCGACCTCATCACGCCTTCAGAGGCTGTCGCCGAGCTGCAAAAGCGCGCCCTGGATGAGTGGGAAGCCCAAGGGCTCTAACTGACACAGACCAGCGGCCAGCGCCGGCAGGCCTGGCCGCTGGATCTATTGATTCGGGAAGGATACCTTATGGCAGCCAGTACACAGCGAGTCAGCCGCTATACACCTCAGGAATGGCGCAACCTGCGCCTGGGCCTCCTTTTTGTATCGCCTTGGGCGCTCGGCTTCCTCCTTTTTACGATTTATCCCTTGCTGTCATCACTCTACTACAGCCTTACTCGCTATGACCTGTTGCGCCCGCCCGTTTTCCTCGGCGCCAAGAACTATCTCACCCTCTTTTTTGACGATCCCCATTTTTGGAATGTGATGTACAACACGATCTACTATGTTGGGATCAGTGTTCCTTTCGGTGTGGGCGCGGCCTTCCTCATCGCAAACATTCTGAATTCAAGGATCGTGGCCCGGTCCTTTTTCCGCAGCGTGATCTACATTCCTTCCATCGTTCCCGCGGTGGCATCGGCCATGGTCTGGCAGTTCCTGATGAATGTTCAGTACGGCGCGATTAACGGTGTTCTTCGCTACTTCGGCCTTCCCATCATCCCATTTCTCTCCAACCCGGGCTGGGCCAAGCCCTCGTTGATCCTGGTCGCCATTTGGGCCCAGGGGGCAGCCGTCGTTATCTTCCTTGCCGCCTTGCAAGACGTCCCCCGTTCGCTGTACGAGGCTGCGACTGTTGACGGGGCCAACATCTGGCACAAATTCCGCAACGTCACCATTCCCCTTACCTCGCCTATCATTCTATTCAACCTCATCATGGGTCTCATCGTAGCCTTCCAGGAATTTACCGTGCCCTGGCTGCTTACTGAGGGCGGCCCGATGAACTCCACGGAGTTCTATCTGGTCCATCTCTATCGCAACGCATTTGAGTATTTGCGGATGGGGAAGGCTTCCGCCCTGGCCTGGATTCTCTTTCTGATCATCGTTGTCTTCTCACTTGTCATTTTCAAGACCTCGGCACGTTGGGTCTATTACGGAGGCGAGAAATGACAACCATCGCTTCGGAATCGGGGACGAGACCCGTAACGGACTATCGCCGTGACACCGGCCATCGCTGGCAGACCGTTTTGCTGGAAATTATCAAGTACACTGTACTGATTCCCCTCACTGCCAGTTTTGCCTTCCCCTTGTACTGGATGATCAGTTCGGCCCTGAAGGTAGACTCGCAGGTTTACACGGTGCCGCCCATTCTTCTACCCTTTCCCATTCATCCGGTGAACTTTATCGAAGGGTGGCAGATTCTGCCTTTCACGCGGTACGCCATCAATTCGGTCGTATTTTATACGGTGCCGGCCGTCGCGTTTACCGTGCTGTCCTCAACCATCGTAGCCTACGGGTTCTCCCGCATCCGCTGGCCCGGTCGCGACTCAATCTTCTGGCTGGTGGTGATGACGATGATGCTGCCTTGGGCCGTGACCATGGTACCGCTCTTCATCACTTTCAAATGGCTTGGCTGGCTTGACACCTACCGCCCTCTAGTCGTGCCCGCCCTGTTCAGCCATCCCTACATCGTCTTCCTGCTGCGTCAGTTCTTCATGACGCTGCCCGAAGAGCTTTCCGACGCCGCCCGAATTGACGGGGCAAGCGAATTCGGCATTCTCTTCCGTATCATCTTGCCGCTGACGAAGCCTGCCCTGGCCGTCGTCGCGCTATTCAGGTTCCTCTGGGCCTGGAACGACTACCTGGGGCCGCTGATCTATCTGCGTGACGAGAATCGCTACCCGCTGGCGCTTGGGATCGAGCAGCTTTCAACGCGCGCCAATGATGTCGGCAATTTCAGCAACGGAATCCCCTACCTGATGGCCGTGAGCACGCTCGTTGCGCTTCCAATTATCATAACCTTCTTTTTCGCCCAGCGTACATTCATTGAAGGAATTTCGCTGACAGGGATGAAGGGCTAGCAACCTGAACCGGCCGCACATGCGCACTTTCCTCCCTGCACTCTTTGTAGCAGCCGCCCTGATCTGCGGCTGCTCGGCGAACCTTGCCTCAGGCCGATTGCCGGTCTCCCCGTCTTCGACTGGTCCGCCCGATACAATTCAGATCGAAAGCCGCGCCCTGGAGCCGGACTCAATCCGAGGCCAACAGCAAGGCGGGTCCTCGCCCCTCTGCGCCGGCGCCTTCCTTGAGCATCAATTGCCTCACGTAACGGGCACAGCCTTTGAACGCGTCGCTTACTTTACCAGCAATGGCGCGGGCCTGGCCGTTGGCGACCTCGACAACGACGGCGACGAGGACATTGTCATGGCCAATCTCCTCGGACCGAATCACATTTTCTGGAATGAGGGTGGATGGGCCTTTCGCCGCCAGCTCCTCCTTGATGGAAGCCTGCGCGGCGTTGCCCTCGTCGACGTCGATGGAGATGGCTGGCTCGACATCACCGCGTCCAGCCGCATAGGCGAAATCGTCTACTGGCGCAACCGGGGAGAGCGCGCCGGCGAACACGGTCAGTTTGACGATCTGCAGGAGCCGGCATCACTGCCCGGCGTGAGGGGCTTCGCCTACTCGTTCCAATGGGGTGATCTGGACCGGGACGGAGATCTCGACCTGGTCACCGCCTCCTACGACGCCTCGCTCGAAAAGCAGATCGGGCGCCGGGCCCTCGACGCCAGCAACCTGAATGGCGTGTTTGTCTATGAGAACCGGGACGGCCGGTTTGTGCCCTCGCACATCGCGGCCCATGCCCAGGCCCTGGCGCTCCAACTTCTGGACGTGAACGGGGACAGATGGCTGGACATCGTGGTTGGCAACGACTTCGATACTCGCGACGCCGTCTTCCTCGGCCAGCGCAACGGCGTTTGGCTCCCCGTTGAACCCTTCAACAGAACGACCTTCAGCACGATGAGCTTCGCCAGCGGCGACATCGACAACGACGGCCAGTGGGAACTGTTCGCCGCCGACATGCACCCCTACTCTGAGGAACCGGAGATCATGCGCCAGTGGCTTCCGGTGATGGAGACGATGCCTCCCCCGAGCCCCGAAGACGGCCCCCAGGTGATGGCCAACGTTCTCCAGGAGCGACAGCGGGACAGTTGGGCTGATATGGCCGAGCCGTGGCAAATCCCTTACACAGGTTGGAGCTGGTCCGCCCAATTTGGCGACCTGGACCAGGACGGTCTGCTGGACCTGTACATCGTTAACGGCATGACCGCGATGGAGATTTTCCGTCACCTGCCAGGCGATGAGCTGGTCGAAGAAAACCAGGCCTACCGCAATGAAGGCGGGGCCCGTTTTGTCCCCGCTCCCGAGTGGAAGCTGAACAGCACCGCAGGCGGCCGCGGCATGAGCCTGGCCGACCTTGACGGCGACGGCGACTTGGATGCGCTCATCAATAATCTGCGCTCACCCGCGCAACTATTCGAGAACAGGCTGTGCCGCGGCCATGCTCTGCTGGTGGACCTGCGCCATCCCGGCAGCGGAAATACACGCGCCTTGGGCGCCGAGTTGCTGCTGCACACGTCGAACGGCATCCTCCGCCGCACCGTGCAAGCGGCGGGCGGCTACCTGTCCGGCCGCAGCGCCCGCCAGCACTTTGGCTTTCCTGAAGATTCCAGGATTTACGCCATCGAGATCCGCTGGCCGGACCGTTCCGTTTCACTCCTTGAGGGTCGACGGATACAGCCCAACAGTCTGCTGACAATTACCCGTCGCCCCGCTCAAGCGGAGTGAACCTCTCCGAGGGCCGCCGGTCAGGGTCAGGCTTGAACGGCCACCTACCACCACCTCTTTCACCCATCAGGGACGCCATCCTTGGATACAACTTCAAACGAGCATAAATGGAAGATTCTGGCTGCACTGGCCGGCGTTGTTTTGATGGCCTCGCTCATTTTCAGTTCAGCGGCGGTCGTTCTGCCCGACATCGTCAGGGAATTCAAAATAAGCTTCGCCGCTGGTCAATGGGTGCTCCTGTCATATACACTCGCCCAGACATCGATTATGCCAATTGTGGGACGACTGGGCGATATGTTCGGAAAGCGGCAGGTCTTCCTCGGCGGCACGATCGCCTTTATGGTCACTTCGATTCTTCCCGGTTTGGCGCCAACCATTGAACTGATGCTCTTCTTTCGCGTCCTGCAGGCCGTGGGCGCTGCATTTGCCATCGCCTTGAACTATGGAATCGTGATCGAGACCTTCTCCCCTTCTGAGCGCGGCAAAGCCTTGGGCGCATTCGGCGCAATCTTTGCGGCGGGCAGCATTCTCGGGCCGATGATCAGCGGTTTCGTTTTGGGCGCCCTGTCGTGGCGCTGGATCTTCTTCGTCGGTCAACCTCTGAGCCTGATCAGCCTGATACTGGCGTGGCGCTATCTGCCTCAATCCCGCCCAGCCGGCCGGCAGAGTTTCGACTGGAGCGGTTCCTTCCTGCTGTTTTCGGGGCTCTTGACACTCATGCTGTACCTGACGTTTGGCAGTGGCCTTGGATTCATTTCTCCTTTCATGCTGGGGCTGCTCGCCGTCTCAGTATTCGCGATATGGCAGTTTGTCCGAAACGAGGCGCGGGTCCGGGCTCCGCTTCTTGATCTGTCCCTTTTCCGGAACTCGCAGTTCAGTGTATGTTTGTCAATTCGTATCCTCACGAATGTCGCGATAGGCGGTCTGTGGTTTCTGTTTCCCTTCTATCTGGTGGATATCCTGCTGATCGACCCTGTGCTGGCCGGCATCCTCCTGACCGTTTTCTGGGTCATTTTCGGCATGGCCGTGTTGGTTTCCGGCGCCCTTACTGATCGGTTCGGGTTTCGTCTGATCGCCAGCATTGGCCTGTTTATTCTCGGCCTCGGTTGCTTCACGGTCAGCACACTCAGCGCCGCCAGCTCCGCTGCGGATTTCATTCTGCGGGTCGCGCCAATTGCTCTGGGCTTTGGGATCGCGCACTCGCCCACAGACAGCGCGGTCATGGGCTCCGTGCCTCGCGACCGGCTAGGCATTGCCAGCGGCACCAACACGATTAGTCGTTTTTTGGGGCGCACCGCCGGAGTCGCCGCGCTTGGCGCGCTGTGGGCCAGCCGCGTGCGAGCCAATGCCGGGTCCGATTTCAGCGGCGTTGTAACGGATGCTGCCGCTTCGGCCCAGATAGCGGGGCTCCAGAGTGTCGCCTTCGCGGCCTTGGCCCTGGTCGGCGTCACCCTCGCGCTGATTGCCTGGGAATCTCTGTCTTCCAGATCAGCCGCCCGGCCGGCGCAACAGCCTTCGTAGCCGGTCACTGTGACGGCGAACGCCCCTGCGGCGGATCTCGACCGACATGACCGGGCCGGGCTATCTCTTGACGCCAAAGGATGCGCATTGCCGGCGAGGACTGCGGGCCGGCCCGGATGTCCCGACAGAGATTCCGCGTTCACAGGCTCTGGTAACGGCTCGCAGGCCGAAGGGGTCTGGCCCTCGCCGGCCAGCCTCCGCAATTCCCCTTCCGGCAAATACACACCAGCTGGGCGCCCAACTGATTCTCCGCGCCAGCGCCGGCGTATTCTCCCGCGGCGAACGGGCCGCCGGCAGCTAGCGACAAGCACGAAAGGCCCGGCCACAGTTCAGCCTTTCCGGAGGCCTTGCAATCCAGATACCCGAACTCCGACGGCAGAATTGTTCTGTTCCTGGCATTGAGACCAGGCTTGTAGAGTCTTACAGTTTGTCGACCATAGCTTGACGGTTACTCTATAGCTTCATAGCGCACTTAAACTCTTTACATTTCACTGGTTTCGAGGGGCGCCAATCCATCCTGACCCATGACGAATCTCCCTGACACCCTGACCGCCAGGCAAAGATGGCTCATCTTCGCCGCCATATGCAGCGGCATCTTTCTGGACTCGAAAGAGGCCAGCATCGTCGTCGTCATTCTCCCCGCCCTGGTTCGCGACCTTCAGGTCGACTTCACGCTTGTCCAGTGGGTCGTCCTTGCCTTTACGTTGACCAAAACCGCGATTATCCTTAGCGTAGGACGACTGGGCGATATGATTGGCAAGAGGCCCGTTTTCCTTGGGGGTACAGTTGCATTCCTGTTCGGATCCGTCCTCTCTGGCCTGGCGCCAAATATCGAGCTTCTCCTGCTATTCCGCGTAATCCAGGCGATTGGCGGAGCGTTTGCCACCGCCCTCAGTATGGGAATTGTGACCGAGATCTTCCCTGCTTCGGAACGAGGCAAAGCTCTGGGCCTGTTCAGCTTGGCCGTCTCCTTGGGCGGCGTCGCCGGCCCTTTTCTGGGGGGATTGCTGCTGGAGTTCCTCTCCTGGCGGTGGATCTTCTTTGTCGGCTTTCCCTTTAGTTGTGTCAGTTTCTTCCTGGCCTGGCGTTACATGCCCAGCGCCAACCCCGGCGGCAGACAACGCTTCGACTGGACCGGTTCGCTTCTCCTGGCTGCCTTTCTGCTGGCTTTCATACTCTTTCTGACGTTCGGTCCCCGTTTCGGATACCGCTCCCCAGCCATGTTGGGACTTTTCGCCGTCTCGCTGCTCGCATTGGCGCTTTTCATCAACACGGAACGACGCGTGAAGGATCCCCTCCTCGATCTGTCGATATTTGGGAACGCGCAGTTCAGCCTCAACCTCTCGATGCGCTTCGTCAGCTTCATCGTGATCGGGGGTGTCTACCTTCTGCTTCCCTTCTATCTGACGAACCTGCTCCAATTGGGGCCCGTGACCGTGGGCCTCCTCTTGACGACATCCTGGATCTCCTTTGGGGTTGCCTCCCCGTTCGCAGGCACACTGTCCGACCGCTTTGGCTATCGCCGCATCGCCGGCGCCGGGCTCGTTCTCATGGCCTTCGGCTGTTACACGGTAAGCACGCTCAGCCTCGAAACGACGACTCTCGGCTATATCTTGCGAGTGGCCACCTTGGGTCTGGGCATGGGACTGTTTCAGTCGCCAAACAATAGCGCCGTTATGGGCTCCGTTCCCCGCGAACGTCTTGGCGTCGTGAGCGGCATAAACGTAATCGGCCGCACACTTGGCCGCACATCCGGCATCGCGGCCTTGGGCGCGCTCTGGGCAAGCCGGGTCGCCGCTCATGCCGGGCCGGACTTCATTGGGAGCGTCACCGAAGCTGCCGCGGCGGCACAGAGCGCCGCGCTGCGCGACGTTTCCTATACCGCCCTCGCGATTGTCGCTGTCGCGCTGATTCTGAGCGCATGGGGTATCCTGGAGGCCCGGACGCCGCTTCGAAGGGTCCAGGCCGGAACCTGATCGACCCCGGCGCCGGCAACCTTTCAGGTCGTCCTTAAGAACACGAAATCCTTGCCCTGGATTTCCATTGGACTTAAGGTTACTGTCGCAAGCGCACGACCGGCGAAAGCGACAAAAAGCGCTGGAGAGGATGCGCGTTCCATCCGACCGTCCGAACAGAGGCCGCAGGTCCCAGGGCTGTTTTCGCTATCCATCCAGACCGGTGTGATCGTCCTCCCTCCATGACAAAGTCATCTGAGCAATTCTTCGTGGAGCGCAAGTGGCATATTTTCGCCGCGCTCGGCTCAGGCATCTTTCTTGCCTCTTTTGACGGCGGGGCTGTCAGGGTGGTGCTGCCGGCGCTTGTAACCGAATTCGATGTCGACTTCGCGCTCATCCAGTGGGTCGTGCTCTCCTTCTCTCTCACCCAGACGGCGATTATGCTGGGCGTGGGGAGGCTGGGAGATATGGTGGGGAAAAAACCCATCTTTCTCAGCGGCACCATCGCATTCGCCATCGGATCCGTCCTCGCTGGGCTTGCGCCCAACATTGAAGTGCTCCTGTTCTTCCGTGTCCTTCAGGCAATCGGCGGCGCGTTTGCAACCGCCCTGAGCATGGGTATCGTGACCGAATCATTCCCTGCATCGGAGCGCGGCAAAGCGCTTGGTCTCTTCAGCGCCACGGTTTCAATCGGAGGCATCGCCGGCCCCCTCCTGGGGGGCGCTCTCCTCGAATTCCTTTCGTGGCGCTGGATCTTCTTCGTCGGCCCACCCGTCGGAGCCGTCAGCTTCATTCTGGCCTGGCGCTACTTGCCGAACACCAGCCCCGGAGGCCGGCAGCGCTTTGACTGGACCGGTTTCTCGACCTTCTTCTCCTTTCTTCTGGCGCTGATGCTGTTTCTCACCGTCGGCGAGCGTAACGGCTTTCGATCCCCTCCTATGCTTGGCCTGCTGGCCCTCTCCCTGATCGCCCTCGCGCTCTTCATCCGCACGGAGTTTCGAGTAAAGGAGCCGCTCCTCGACCTCTCTCTTTTTGGCAACACGCTCTTCAGCCTGAATCTGTCGATGCGGCTGATCAGTTTCATCGTTTCCGGCGGCATCACACTCCTCCTTCCTTTTTATCTCAGCAATCTTCTCATGTTGGATCCCACAGTCGTGGGACTGCTGTTGACAACCACGATGATTTTCTTCGGTCTGTCTGCCCCAATTTCGGGCATCTTCTCAGACCGTTTCGGGTACCGCCTGATCGCCACCGCAGGATTGGTAATGCTTGCCTTCGGCTGCTACACTATCAGCACGCTCACCGCCGAAACTTCCGTTCTCGGCTACATTCTGCGGGTCCTGCCCTTGGGGCTGGGCATGGGCATCTTTCAATCGCCCAACAACAGCGCGGTGATGGGTTCGGTTCCCAGGGAACGGTTGGGCGTCGTAAGCGGCGTCAACGTGATTGGCCGGACGCTGGGCAATACCGCCGGTGTCGCTGCCCTGGGCGCGTTGTGGGCCAGTCGCGTTCTGGTCTACGCCGGGTCTGATTTCGCAGGCGACGTGACTGAGGCAGCTGCCGCGGCGCAGACCGGCGGGCTGCGGGATGTCGCGTTCGCCGCGATGGCATTCGTCGCGCTGGCCCTGGCCATGAGTGTCTGGGGATTGCTGCGGGGGCCCGCGGTCCGGCGCCTGCGCAGAAGCCGCCAATGACAGCCGGCAACCCACACCAGAATCCGGGCGCATGGCGGACAGTGGTTTCAGTGACTCGGTAGAGGATGATGATGAAAATTCGTTTTGGATATCGAGACGTTGCCTACCCCGGAGACTCTTTGGGCGCCCTCAAGGACAGCCAGCCCCTGTTGCCTGACATGAAGGCACTGCAGACACGGATGGCAGAGGACGGATATCTTCTGCTGCGCGGTCTGATTGACCGCCAAAAGGTACAGCAGGCCCGGGCCACCATTCTTCACTATATGCACCAACAGAATGTGCTGACCCCGGATGCTCCCGTCCTCGAAGGGGTGATGCCCAAGGGCGGCCGCGGCGCAAAAATGCGGCGGATCGCCTACCACGACGACGTCCTTGCCGTCATTCAGGCCACCGAACTATTCGACTTTTTTGCCGCCTACTTTGGCGAGCCCGCGCGCACCTTCGACTACAAGTGGCTGCGGGCCGTGGGAAATGAGCAGTATACAGGCGCCCACTATGACTTCGTCTACATGGGCCGGGGATCGGCAAAACTCCACACAGTCTGGATTCCACTCGGAGACATTTCCGTCGATCACGGTACCTTGGCCATTTGCCGGGGTTCCCACAATCTGCCCAGCTTCTCCCGCATCCGCGACACCTACGGACGCATGGACGTGGACCGCGACGGTATAGACGGCTGGTTCACGAAAGACCCCATGGAGATCGTCGAGAAGTTCGGCGGCGAGTGGCTCACGGGGGAATTCCTCATGGGAGACGCTGTTCTCTTTGGCATGCACACCATGCACGCTTCGACTACAAATCTGACCAATCGCTTCCGCCTGAGCTGCGATGTGCGTTACCAGCCGGCCAGCGAGCCGGCAGACCATCGCTGGGTGGATGGCGGTCCGGGCCATACCGTCCACGGGATCAAGGATCTGATCCCAATGGAGAAGGCGCGTGCCCAATGGGGGCTGCCGGTTGACTGAGCGGACATTCGCGTTTTACAGATTGCCCGCGCCCTGCAATTCGAGTACGATAGTCGCTATATGTTCCTGAACCCGTACCTGACCAGAATGCCCAATGCCTGACCCAACCCGAATCGACTGCGACATCCATAACGAAATTCCGAACCTGGAGACTCTGTATCCCTACCTGCCGGATCACTGGCTGGACTACTGCCGCGAGTCGGCTTTCAACGGTCCTGACGCGGCCGACTATCCCGAGTCCGTTCCCATCTCGGCCCGCGAAGGAAGCAGCGCCAGGCCGGATCTTGCCGAGGTGCAGAACCGTGCATTGCAAGACGTGGAAATCGGCATTCTGAACTGTGCCTATCGCGTCCAGAGCGTGCGCAACGAGGATCTGGCCGCCTCTCTGGCCACGGCGGTAAACCAGTGGCAAGTGGAACACTGGCTCGAAAAGGAGCCCCGTTTGCGGGCATCCATCGTCGCGCCAAGCCACAATCCCGCGCTCGCGGCAAAGGAAATCGAGAGATGGGGCGACCACCCTGGCTTCGTGCAGGTGATCCTGCCTGTACGCGCCGAAGCGCCCTATGGAAATCGCCGCTACGACCCAATCTACTCCGCCGCCGTAAAGCGAGACCTCGCCATCGGCATCCACTATGGCGGCGCGCCCGGCCATCCGCCTACGCCCACCGGCTGGCCATCCTACTTCATCGAAGATTACGCAGGTATGGCGCAAATCTTTCAATCCCAGGTGATCAGCCTGGTCTGCGAAGGCGCGTTCGAACGGTTTCCCACTCTACGGGTCGCGCTCATCGAAGGGGGCTTCACCTGGCTGCCGTCGCTGATGTGGCGGATCGACAAAGAATGGAAAGGGCTCCGCCACAACACGCCCTATGTCCGCCGCCCTCCCTCCGAATACATGCGCACGCATCTACGCCTCACCATCCAACCCCTCGACGCACCGCCCAACCCCCTGCATCTTGCGCAAATACTGGACCAGTGCGGCGCCGAAGACCTGCTCCTTTACGCCAGCGACTATCCCCATTGCCACGACGACCAGGACATCCTCCTGGAGCTGTTGACCGCGGACCAGAGGAAAAAGATCTGCAGCGCCAACGCGCGCGCTTTTTACCGGCTGTGAAATGCTTTTCACGGCGACGAGACGCTACCCGATCCCAATCCCATGCTTCCTGTCACCGATCGACAGAATAGGAGGACAACCGTGACTGCCCAATTCGGCTCGACCGCCAGCGTGGAGAGCGGCCCGGTAACGAAAGACCAGACAAATGGTCATGGCGCAAACAGTCCCGCATCGTCCGTTCAACCGGCGCCCCGCTACAGGGCCCCGCTGGACACGGCCATCATCGATACCGATATCCATATCTACTTCCCGACGCAGGACACACTGCGCAGTTATCTGGACGAGAGATGGCAGGACTACCATCGAACATACGGACAGAGGGGGTTTGACGGTTCGCACTATCCGCGGGCAATGCCCAATGCGGCCCGCCATGACGCCTGGCCCGAAGACGGGACACCGCCCGGCTCCAACCTGCCGCTGATGCAAAAGCAACTCCTGGACGAGTGGAATATCGAGGTCGGCGTCCTCAACCCGCTAGTAGGCGCCGGCGAACAGCGCAACCTGGCCTTTGGCGCCGCCTTCGCCCGCGCGACCAATGAATGGCAGGTGGCCGAGTGGCTCGACCCCGAACCGCGCCTGCGCGCCTCAATCATCGTTCCCTGGGAGGACGGCGAACTGTCCGCCGCCGAGATCGACAGGTGGGGCAGCCATCCGGGATTCGTCCACGCCCTGTTGATCGCCCGGACCAAGGAGCCCCTGGGAAGGCGCAAATACTGGCCCATGTATGAAGCCGCTTGCCGCCATGACATTCCGATCGCCATCCATTTCGGCGGCGCGGCCGGCGTGCCGATCACAGGGTCGGGCTATCCGAACCATTACATCGAAGATCACGGCGGCATGCCCCAGACATTTCAAGCGCAGGTAATCAGCCTGATATTTGAGGGGGTCTTCCAGCAGTTTCCCACGCTCAAATTCGTGTTGATTGAAGGAGGATTCGCCTGGATCCCGCCGATGCTCTGGCGGATGGACAGCGCCTGGCGCAAACTGGGCAGCGAAGTGCCCCATGTCACCGAACCGCCCTCGCAGCTTTTCCGCCGCCATTTCTGGGTCAGCACGCAACCAATGGAGGAGCCCTTCAAGCCGGAGCAGTTCCGGCAACTGCTGGGCCAGCTCGATCTGGACGACCGCCTGCTCTTTGCCACCGACTACCCCCACTGGGACTTTGATGCCCCCGATCGCGCCTTCCCCGTGCCCCTGGACAAAGAACGCCGCCGCAAATTCATGGCGGAGAACGCCCGCCTCCTGTACAAGCTTTAGAGATGAGCAATGGCAAAACACATCGTCGCTACAGTTGACGAAATCCCGCCGGGGGAACGCAAGGTCGTAGAGGTGGGTGGACGCTCAATCGGCGTTTTCAACATTAAGGGCGAATTCTATGCCCTGCGCAACATCTGCCCGCACCAGGGCGGCCCGCTCTGTGAAGGCCGGCTAACCGGATTCGTGATGGCCGACAAGCCCGGCGGCGAATACAGGTATGAGAGGCGAGGCGAAATCTTGCGTTGTCCGTGGCATGGCTGGGAGTACGACGTAACCACCGGCCAGTCCTGGGTTGATCCGGCCTCCGTGCGTACGCGCAGCTACGACGTTGAAATCGCAACGGCAGAAGACCTTCCTTCAACCTATCAGCCGGGCCCCTACACTGCAGAAACCTTCGAAGTCTCGGTCGACCAGGAGTACGTCATCGTCGAACTTCCCGGCTGACGGGTGCGACGGCAACGCTTCCCGGCCCCGTAATTCACTCAGCGCGCAGGAAATCCAGGAGAGTCATCACGGCTATCCACGAGCCACCGGAGATCCCTCCCCATGAACAGGAATGAAACGTCCGCCTTCAGCCACGAACTTGAAACCTATCTGCAGGAAGCCGAGCCGAGCCAGCTCAAGGAGCTGAGCGAATGGCTGCGCATTCCCAGCGTCAGCACCCTTCCGGAGCACAAGGAGGACGTGGAACGGGCCGCGGCCTGGCTGGCGCAAAAGATGACCTCAATCGGTCTCGACAACGTTCAAATCATCCCCACCGGCGGCCATCCGATCGTCTATGCAGACTGGCTCCACGCGGGAACCGGCGCCCCGACCGTCCTGGTCTACGGGCATTACGATGTACAACCAATCGACCCGCTGGAGATGTGGACGTCGCCGCCCTTTGAACCGGCCGTGCGCGGTGACGACCTGTTTGCCCGCGGCGCGTCCGACGACAAGGGGCAGCTGTTCGCGCACGTGGCCGCGGTCGAGGCCCTCCTGGCAGCCTCCGGGAAGTTGCCTGTCAACGTAAAGTTCCTTGTCGAAGGCGAGGAGGAAGTTGGCAGCGGGGCGCTGACAGCCTTTGTGCCGGCGGAAACCGGGAAACTTGCGGCCGATGTCTGTGTCATTTCCGACACGCACATTCTTTCGCCCGAGCAGCCGCTGATTATCTACGGGCTGCGGGGGGTCTGGGCCGGCGAGGTGACGGTAAAGGGCCCCTCTCAGGATCTCCACAGCGGCATGTTCGGCGGCGCGGTGCATAACCCGAATCAGGCCATGTGCGCGCTGCTGGCGCAGCTCCATGACGAGGCTG
This sequence comes from Caldilineaceae bacterium, assembly GCA_022824025.1. Taxonomy (GTDB): domain Bacteria; phylum Chloroflexota; class Anaerolineae; order Caldilineales; family Caldilineaceae; genus Bin5. The sequence goes on along the minus strand of JAJEBF010000019.1, from coordinate 50,310 downwards.
GGCGGGTGGCGGTTCCCGGATTCTACGAAGACGTCCAACCGCTGTCGCCGCAGGAACGCGAAGCCCTGGCGCAGGTTCCCTACGGTGACGAACAACTGCTGCACGAAAGCGGCGCGCCGGCGGCCTGGGGCGAACAAGGCTATACGGTTACCGAACGAATTGGGGCCCGGCCAACCCTGGAGATTAACGGCATGTGGGGAGGCTTCATCGGCGAAGGCTTCAAGACGGTGATCCCCGCTGAGGCGCACGCCAAAGTAAGTTGCCGGCTGGTTCCCGACCAGCCATCAGCGGCAATCGGGCCGATGATCGAAGAATTCCTTCAGAAGATTGCCCCGAATACGGTTGAAGTGGAGGTGCGTACGCTTCAACATGCGCCTGCCACCGTGGTTCCGCTTGATGTGCCCGAAATGCAGGCCGGGGCCCGCGCCTATGCCCGCGTTTTCGGTGAGAACCCGGTCTTCAGCCGCGAAGGCGGCTCCATTCCGATTGCCGCGATTGTTCAGGATTCGCTGAACATGCCCATCCTGTTTATGGGATTCGGCCTGCCCGACGACAATCTGCATGCGCCCAATGAGAAACTGCATCTGCCGAACTTCTATCGTGGCATTCGCGTTGGCATCGCGTTGATGGAAGAGCTCGTTTCGTCTTGACTTCAGCCAGGAAAAGATGCAGAATAATCAGTCTGACACAGTTTACTCTTCCCTTCTGACAGAAGATGGACTTGAATAAGGAGTTTCATATGCCCGCAGGTATCCCTCAGTTCAGAGCCTCCCGTCGTTTCTGGCTTCTCGCTGTCGCGACGTTCATGCTCCTCTCTTTGCTGCCTCAGCCGGTCTCGGCAGCCTCACCGCTCGTCAACGTCAAGCCACAGACGAGCGGGTACACGACCCATGTCGTGCAGGCCGGTGAGAGCCTCTCCGCAATCGCCGCTCGTTATGGCGTTACAGTCCAGGCGCTTGTTTCCGCCAACAATATCGCCAATGCAAATCAGATTTTCGTCGGCCAGAGTCTTCGGATTCCGACAACTGGGCAGCAGGCTACGCCTTCGCAGCCCAGCGCTTGCTCCCGTTACCACAACGTCGTGGCCGGTGAATCGCTCTCCGGCATCGCAGTTGACTACGGCGTAACGATCCAAAGCCTGGCCCAGGCCAATAGTACCTCCGTAACCTCCTACGTCTATATCGGACAGAGACTCTGCATTCCCGGCTCAGGCACGAGCGGCGGCGGCACAAGCAGCGGCGGCGGCGGTACAAGCAGCGGCGGCGGCGCAACCGGGACCGGCGGCATCTGGTACGAGGTGCAGCTCGGCGACACGCTCAGCCGCATCGCCTTTAACCACGGCACAACGATTAACTCCATCATGCAGGCCAATCGTCTCGCCGATGCGAACACGTTGTTCTGGGGCACGAGGATCTGGATCCCTCAGGGTGGCTCGAGTGCGCCTCCTTCCAGCGGCGGAACCACAACGCAGCAGCCGCAGCCCGTGCAGCCGGCTCCGGTAGCAGGCGGTCCCTTCGCGGTCAGCCAGCCGACAAACCTGAATGTTCGCGGCGGTCCCGGCACCGAGTACCCGGTCCTCAGCGTTATTTCCGCCGGCACGCAGGTGAAGATTACCGGCCTCGGCCCGCAGGAACAGTGGTTCCAGGTCGAGGTATCGGGACTGAGCGATCCTGCCTGGATCTACCGTGACTTGACAGAGCTTGTGGGATCCCTTTCCGGCGTAAAGAAGTTCACCGAGTCAGAGATTCCGCCGCGGCCTGAAGCGGCTCCGCCCGCTGCCGCGCCGGCCCCCTCTGCCCCGGCAACGAGACTGCCAGGCATAGGCTTCGGATATGGTGTCCAGGCCCATATGATCCACAACGGCCAGGAAGGCATCGCGATGGACAAGACTCGCGAGCTGGGCTTCGGCTGGGTGAAGCAGCAGATCGAATGGAAGGTCTTCGAGTCCACGCAGGGCCAGTATGGCTTCGGTGACATCTGGCCGCTCGTGAACGCCGCCAACGCTCGCGGGCTGAATCTGTTGTTCAGTGTGGTGAACGCGCCCAACTGGTCTCGCGAATCCGGTTACGACGGCACCGTCGGCGGCCCGCCGGCAGACCCCCAGACTTTCGCCAGGTTCCTGGGTCGTCTGGCAGGTGAATACTGCGGCTCCTCCGTCAAAGCGATCGAGGTCTGGAACGAACAGAATCTGCACTACGAATGGGGCAACCGCCCGATCAACCCGAGCGAGTATATGGCGCTGCTGCGCCCCTCCTACGGCGCGATCAAGGCCGCTTGCCCCTCGATGTACGTCATCAGCGGCGCCCTGACGCCCGCCGGCGACAACGGTTCCCTGGCTATGGATGACTTCCGGTACTTCGAGGCCATGTTGCAGCAAGGACTTGCCAATTACGTAGATGGCTTCGGCGCCCATCCAAGCGGGTACAACGTGCCGCCCAGCGCAGTCTGGCAGAGCGCGTGTGAAGCCATCCAACAGACCGGCAACCAGCACTTCAACGGCGCCTGCGACAATCCCCATCACTCATGGAGCTTCCGCAGCACGATGGAAGGCTACAGGAACCTCGCGCTTCGCTACGGAGCCGGCAATCTCCCAATCTGGCCGACCGAGTTCGGTTGGGCCGCGGGCGGCGCCTTTGACCCACGCTACGGCTACGCCAACGACAACGACTTCGATGAGCAGGCCCGGTGGACCGTTGAAGCCTTCCAGATGATGCGTAACTGGGGTTGGGTCGGTCCTGCCTTCCTGTGGAACCTGAACTTCCGCGTTGTCGCAGACGGCACTGAAAAAGCGCAGTGGGGAATCGTCCGCAACGACTGGAGCCCCTTGCCCATCTTCCACGCGCTGCGAAACATGGCGAAGTAGGAAGGGATGCCGCACTCGTACGATGTTCAACCCTGACATGAGCCTCGCTGCCATCAATCAGATGAGCGAGCGAACCCTGGCCGCCAACCTCGGTATCGAGTTTACCGAGGTTGGCGCCGACTTTATCTGCGCCCGAATGCCGGTGGACAGCCGCACTCTGCAGCCCTTTGGCCTGCTGCACGGCGGCGCCTCAATTGCCCTGGCAGAGACGATGGGCAGCGTGGCCTCAACCGCGCTGATAGACCTTTCCACTCAAGCAGCCGTCGGCCTGGACATCAATGGCAACCATCTTCGCACCGTTCAGGACGGCTACGTCTTCGGCACCGTCCGTCCGCTCCACATCGGGCGGCGGACCCATGTGTGGGAGATTCGAATCGAAGATGGAGAGGGGCGCCTGGTAAATATCAGCCGCCTGACGATGATGATTATCCAGCGGACCTGACCGCTGTCCCATGGCCGCGCGCCGCCGCGGCCGTTACGAGTGCCTGGCGGCGCTTGTGAGTTGCCTGTGTCCTCCCGCCGGCCCGTCCAATCATTGCGCGGCGAACCCACGCCATACGCCAGCCTGAACATGACAACGCTAGAGATTGTTACCATCTGGGAGGAAAACAGCGAAATATTGAGGGAGCCGGCGAAGCGGGTCCGGATATTCGACCGCCGGCTGCGCCAGCTTCTGGATAACATGGTGGAAACCATGCGCGAGGGCCAGGGCGTCGGGTTGGCAGCGCCTCAAATTGGACTGAACCAACGAATCTTCGTCATCGAATATCCAGAAGATCCCGAACTGCCAGAAGAGACGATGCAGCGGTACGAATTGATTAACCCGGAAATCGTCAAGGCGAAGGGGTCCGAAATCGGGCAGGAAGGCTGCCTGAGTCTGCCCGGTCTGGCCGCCGACGTGGAACGGGCGACCTACGTGCTTGTCAAGGCCCAGGACCGCAACGGCAAATCCCAGCGAATCAAGGCCTACGATTGGCTGGCGCGCATCTTTCAACATGAGATCGATCACCTGAACGGCGTCCTGATGGTCGACCGAGCGGAGCAGGTCTATAAAGTTGTGGAGTTGGAGGACGGTGAAGTAGAGCTGGTCCCCATTGAGTCGGTCCTCGCATCGAGCTGACCCAGAAAGAATCGTCCAATAGGCAGGCCCCGCGGCAGAATGCCGCGGGGCCTCTTTCTTTCAATACAAGGTCGTCCTTCTGCGAACAGGTCTGAATTCTAGTTGACGTGGTGGTCGATGCCCTCGTATCGTTCGATAAAGGCTCGAATTCGTGCTGCGTCGAAACTGTCAAACTTGTCGAGACGCTGCCACGCAGTCAATGCGATTCTCGATTCCATGTCCTTGTGCGCCGACTGCGATCCAAATCCGATCCAGTTGGGGTCATTGGGCATCATCAAGACGTGCCGCCCAGCTTCCACGTATGGCCGGACAACCTCTGCCAGTTGCTCCTTCAACTCCGGACAGCCGTCCTCACACTGGTAATAGACGATGACCCCGCCGTCTTCCATGTTATGCACCACCTGCTCATAGCGAATCGGTTCGTCGTAGATGTCCCAGGGAGCGAGGCCAGGGTAATGGGGCCCGGACGTAGGAGGCGTCGAGTTGTACTCGATCGGGGACGCGCTGCCCTGCTGGATGTGGGTATTGCCTTGCGTGGGCCAGACTTCTTCGTCTCCGACCGGGGCTGTGCTGCGAATGTTCAGGTAGATGACCAGGGCCACGATAGCGACCAGGGCGGCAGCCCCGCCATAGACATAGAGGTTCTGCCTGAATCTCCTGCGCGCCGCAATCTCCTTCAACTCCTGTCGCGAGGGCCGGGCCAGCTGGCCGCGCAGTTCCCTCTGTGCGTGGCGGCCGCCCTGCCGTCGGGTCTTCTTTCTGGATTTTGCTCTCGTTGCCATCAGTTATGAACCCACACTAACGTAGCGTCACTCTCTGTCGTGCGTATCCACCCCCCTGCCCCATCCCACTCGGGATAGGCCCAGTGAAAGAGCCATTCAGCATCTTCAATGGCCAGATTCACGCAGCCGTGGCTCATGGGTGTGCCGAAATTGTCGTGCCAGTATGTCCCGTGCAGGGCATATTCTCCGTAAAAGTACTGGACCCACTGTACATTTGGCAGACTGTAGTAGGTGCCCGCAGCCACGTCACCGCCCGACATTGTCTGCGACGCAGTCCGCGTCCACATGCGAAACACGCCCGTAACCGTGGGATATATCTGGATTCCTGAAGAGATCAGGAACTGATTCACCAGTTGGTCTCCATCCCACGCATACAGCGTCTGCTCGCTCAGATTCACCTCAATCCATTTGTCACCCTCAATACGCGCCCTGCCCACATCGAGATGCAGTGCGGTTGCGCCGTTGAAAGAGACTGCATAGTCAGGGTCGACTACTTCGTCAATCTGAGGCTGCGGAATAGGCGTCTCGAGCAGCGCCTCCCTTTCCTGGCGTATGCGCGGGAGGTCCAACGTCGCGCCGGTGAAGGGAATCGGCGGCAGCAAGTCCAACCCATCCTGCGTTCCCTCGGTGGTGGGTAACTGGGGAAAAGGCACATGCGGCTCTGCAGCGCCGGCTGTATGCGTATTACCCAGAGCAAGCAGACACAGTCCGCAGAGCAAACCCAGCGCGCGTGAAACAATCCGAGTTCTGGCAATCATAATTTGACTCCCCTTGCGGAATAAACGCATGCGCCGGTTCTTACTCGCGAACCAAAACCAATGTGCCAGGGTTGGCCGAGGTGCTGAACAGATATTCGTCGCCGTAAACTGTGGGGGACGTCCACTCAAACAGCCATTTGGCGTCCTCTTTCGTCATATTGACGCATCCGCGGCTCATGGGCGTACCGAAGTTGTCGTGCCAATAGGTGCCATGGAACCCGTAGCCCCTGTGGAAAAACTGGACGTCCGGGACATCTTTCAAGTGATAGTAGGTGCCGGCGGCATGACTGCCTCCGCTCATATCCTGCTTGACGATCTTGGCCCAGATTCGGAAAGTTCCCTTGACGGTCGGCGTGCTGCCAACGCCCGAAGAGATGACAAACGCCTTCACAGGCTGCGTGCCCTCATAGGCGACAGCTAACTGTTCGCTCAGGTCTACCTCAATCCACCGCTCAGTTGAGGTTGGATACTGCGCCGGGCTAAGCCTGTTTGGAAGATTTTCAAGTAGCTCGAGCGCATTTCGGGATGGAATCTGCAGCATCTGGCCAGCCTCAAGCGCGCTGCTTTTCGCTAAACCATTCAGCCGGATTATGGCCGGGGCGCTGACCCCGTACTGGCCTGAAATGCTATCAAATGTGTCCCCCTCCTGAACTGTGTGGCTTGTCGCTCCGGTATGCCCAGGCTGCAGCGCCGCGAATGGCGGGGCCGGCTGCAACGCGGGGACCGGCGGCGCAGGTTGGGGGGCAGATTGCGGCGCGGGCTGCAGGGCGGGCGCTGAAGCCCCAGGCACCAGCAACACCTGACCCACATAGAGCCAATTCGCCGCCGAAAGGCCGTTCATCGACATCAGCTTTGAAAGACTGATGCCGTGTCGCTTGGCAAGGCGGGCGAGAGAATCGCCTGGCTGCACGGTGTAGCGCTGTCCGTCCTCCAAATCTGCGGCGCCAGAATCCGAAATTGACGCAGACGCAATCGAAACAGACGCCGGCGAACCGGGCAGACGCAAGACCTGACCGCGATACAGCCAGCGCAATGGAGAAATCCCGTTGAACTGGGCGAGCTCTCTCACGTCGAATCCGAAGCGCTTGGCGATCCTGGTCAGGGAGTCTCCCCCCTGCACAATGTAAACTTCACTGTTTCCCGTAACCTGAGGGGCGCCAACGACGATGCCTCCTGAATCGATCAGAAGCCGCTGGCCGTACCAGACGAAATTGGCATCATTAAGACTGTTAATTTGCAGCAAATCCGAGACAGATGTGCCGTACTGCTTGGCAATCTGACTTAACGTCTCGCCTGGCTGGACAATGTGCACCTCGTAGGCCGATGCCTGTTGGATGCTTGAAATGGCGCCAATGCCGGCCAACAGGATTGCCAGTGTCCCTTGGATAAGGGGTGTCAATAGCCGTCTCATCCCACACCTCATTTGCTTGTGATCGCATGCTGGATAAATTCTCCGTACTTGCCGCTGAGTCTGACGACAGATTTTCAGCGGCGAAGCATTCCAACCACAAGCTAAGACGGCTTGACAGGCAATTCTGTTCCCTCCCTCGCCCCCGAACCGGGTGCGCGAATCGCGATCAGCACAAAGATAACCGATAAGCGCCAAGTCAACAATTCTCAAAAGGGCTTGCCGGAAGGCAGGCAATCCGTGACTAATCTGCGGGAAAGAAGACTCGATTTCGAGCGGCTCCCGTCGTGCCGCAAGTTACCGGTCTTGCTCTTCCCACTCGAACTCTGTGAAATCTCTATTGGGTTTCCCAGCCCGTTCGGCCCCATTGTTGCGGCCTGAACTGTTATGCTACAATCCCCAAATCGTTCTGTTGCGACTCCATGGAGGACCTCCTTGATGTCTAAGTCAATCAGCGATACCGCCAGTTCGATCACCGAAACCTTCATTCAACGCACCGCTGAGTCAGGGGCATGGGATGCACGCGCCAAAAGGTCGATGCCCGGCGGAGACACCAGGGCAGCCTCCTACTATACTCCGCATCCGGCCTATATGGCGCGCGGCGAAGGCTGCTTTCTCTATGACAGAGACGAGAATGCGTATATCGACTTTCTCAACAACTACACCTCCCTGATTCATGGTCATGCCCATCCGGCCACCGTAAGCGCAATCCAAGAGCAGGCTGTCCGGGGCACTGTGCTGGGTTCAGCCGCTGAAACCACGGTTGAACACGCGGAAATGCTCTGCGCCCGCGTTCCCAGCTTCGAGAGTGTTCGCTACTGCAACTCCGGCACAGAGGCGACTCTGCTGGCCATGCGCGCGGCGCGCGCTTACACCGGCAAGGACCTGATCGTAAAGATGGACGGCGGCTACCATGGCTCCCACGACTATGTGCAGGTGAATATCCAGTCGCAGACAGCGGAGGATGGGCTGCCGCGCCGAACTCTTTCCAGCCGCGGCGTGCCCGAAGCGATCCTGGACGGCATGCTTGTCGCCCCCTTCAATGATCTCGACGCCCTGCAAGACCTGCTACGCGCCAACAGCGGCAAGGTCGCCGCCATCATTATGGAACCCGCGCTCGGCGCCGGCGGCGGCGTGGAGCCTGAGCCAGGCTATCTGCATGGCGTCAGGCAGTTGGCCGACTCCCATGAAGTTCTCCTCATCTTTGATGAGATCATGACGTTCCGGCAGGATGTCGGCGGCTTTCAAGCCGTCGCCGGCGTTACCCCGGACCTGACTTCAGTCGCCAAGTTCATTGGCGGCGGCCTGCCCCTGGCTGCCTTTGGCGGCCGGGAAGAGATCATGGCGCCGTTCGACCCGACGCACCCTCAGACGATTCCCCACAACGGAACGTTTAACGGAAACAACATCACCATGGCCGCCGGCCTGGCAACCATGAAGGAGTTTGGGGCGGAACAGGTCGTCAGGATCAACGAACTGGGCCAGCGTCTCAGAACCGGGCTCAATTCCGCCTTCCAGTCAGCCGGCGTCAGGATCCAAGCTGTAGGCTCAGGATCGATTATCCGCCTTCACTGGCGTGACGGCACGGTGCAAACAGCCCGCGATGCTGCGGCGGCGCAGGAAAAGGCGCTGGACCTGCCCAAGCTGTTACACCTGGAGATGATGAACCGGGGCATCTTCAGCGCGCCCAGATGCCAGTTCGCCATCTCCACGCCAATGACCGAGAACGAAGTCGACGCGGCTGTCGACGCCATGGCCCATAGCCTGGACACCGTCAGGCCCTACGTCGAGAGTCATGTTCCCCACCTCGCGCAAGGTTGAAATGGAAACTGACTGGACGACAAGGCTCAGGCCTGACGCTGCCTGTCTGTTCGTCCTCAGCCCGCCTGCCTGACCGCGCTTCTTCTGAGCCTCTTCTCCACGGAGTCCCACATGGCGACCAACACAGATACCCGTCCCAACTTCGTTCTGATCCTCGTGGACGATATGGGCTTTTCCGACATCGGCTGCTATGGATCGGAGATTCAGACGCCCAATTTGGACCGGATGGCACGCAACGGCATGCGATTCTCCCAAATGTACAACTATGCCCGTTGCTGCCCCACACGAGCCTGCCTCCTCACCGGCGCCTACCCTCACCAGGCCGGCATCGGCCACATGATGGAGAACACCGGCTCGCCGGCCTACCAGGGATTCCTGCGCGACGACGTCGTTACCATCGCCGAAGCGCTCAAAAGCGGAGGATACCGCACGTACATGTCAGGCAAGTGGCATGTGGGCGGCGCCTACGATCCAACCCGGCCGGACAGCTGGCGCCCCGGCGAGCGGGAACACCCGACCCCACGCCAACGTGGATTTGACCGCTATTACGGGACCCTGGACGGCGCCGGCAGCTTCTTCGCCCCGCATGCGCTAATGAAGGACGATTCCTTCGTCGACGCCGGCGCGGAGCAGGATAATTTCTACTACACCGACGCGATCAGCGAACAGGCCGTGGGGATGATCGAAGAGGCCGCGGACGGCGGCGACCCCTTCTTTCTCTATGTGGCCTATACAGCGCCCCACTGGCCGCTTCACGCCCTGCCTCAGGACATCGCCAAATACGAAGGACTCTACCGCAAGGGTGGCTGGGACGCGCTGCGAACGGCACGGCATGAGGAACTTAAGGGGATGGGATTGCTTGACAGCCGCTGGCCAATCTCGCCCCGCGACAGCGCCGCGCCTCCCTGGGAAGAGGCCGGCAACAGAGATTGGGAAGACATGCGCATGGCCGTCTACGCCGCCCAGGTTGACCGGATGGACCAGGGAGTCGGGCGTATCCTCGCCGCCTTGGAAGCATCAAATTTGGACGACAACACGCTGATTCTGTTCCTCTCAGACAACGGAGGGTGCGCTGAATTCCTTTCGGAAAACGGCTGGGTTGACCGATACAGCGACTGGACGCCCGATGGCAGACCGATGACGGTCGGGAACGACCCAACTCTCGCTCCCGGCGGCCCCCATACCTTTATGAGCTATGACCTTCCGTGGGCAAACGCGTCCAATGCGCCCTTCCGGCTCTACAAGCATTGGGTCCACGAGGGCGGCATTTCGACGCCGATGATCGCCTACTGGCCCGCGTCGATTCAGGCCAACCAGATCGCGCATGAGGCCTGTCACATCGTCGACGTCATGCCGACATTCCTCGAAGCGGCCGGCGTGGGGCATCCTGCCGAATACAAAGGCAAGCCTGTCCTGCCGCTGGAGGGAGAGAGCTTCTTGCCGCTGCTGCAAACCGGCCGCTGGAGCCGTCAAAGCCATATCTTCTGGGAACACGAAGGCAATCGGGCCGTCCGCCTGGGTCAGTGGAAGCTTGTCAGCAAACACGGTGATCCGTGGGAGCTCTACGACATGCACGAAGACCGCACCGAGCTGAACGACCTGAGCGAAAAAAACCGGCCCAAGGTGGAAGAGTTCGCCGAACTCTATCACGCTTGGGCCGATCGGGTCGGCGTAATGCCCTGGCCCCTACGACGCTGAGCGACGAGGCCGTCCAGGGGATTCCAGGACCATATCCTCACGGGGACTACAGGTGAATTTGCCTGCCGTCTCCTGATTGCATGTCATAGAAGCAACGTTCTGACGGCGTGTTGGCCCGGATCCAGGACAGGAGCGCCGGATCCTCAACTCTGCCCCAGACTGTGATGGTGTAATCGGTCTGCTTCAGAAGTTCCTCTATGCGCGGCCAAATGTTGGGCAGGTAGGCTGCATGGAAGCAGAGGGAAACGGCTGCCCCGACACCGGCCAGCGCTCCGCGCATCGCGGCAAGCATCTCCTGCGTGTAGCCGAACCTGTCACCGGTTTCAACCGTCCAACCCACCGACAGAAAGGCCTGGGGCAGAAGATTGTTGCACAGGTCGATGAATTCCTCGGGATTGAAGATGGGCGGTTCCCCGCCGGGACCCGCCAGGATGTCTGCATTCGCGCACAGCGGAATCCTGTCAGCGGCAACGCGTTTCGCATAGCCAATACAAGGGGCGACCGCGTCCGGCGACTTGAAGTCGAGTTTCGCCCCCTTTCCCGCGGCAACAGTCAAGTCCAACCACCTCTCGAAACTCAGGTCGCTCTCCACAATCGGAGGGTGGGCCATGATTACTTCGTCCCCGACCACCGATATGTCACCTTCAATGAAGTGGACTTTGGGGTCGGCCAATGCCGCCTTCAGGGCCTGCGAGCGATTGGCGCCGTGTACCCAACCCACTGCTCCCGGACATTTCACGCCCAGCGGCTCGACGAATGGCAACCACTTGGCTGCATGCGCAACCTTCATCTCGATATTCCCATCCAGTCCTGGTTATGGCGCTGACATTTCAAAGCGGGGATCGGTTGCGGCCCTGGAAAGAGGGCCGGCCAACTCGCGTGTATAGTGGATGAGGGCATCCATCGCCGCGGCAAAAAGCGCAAAGTCCAATTCCGCCATTGGCAAGTCCGCCAGAAGGGCCACGTCACCCTCACTGTCTATGGCAAATCGCACCAGGCGCACCGACCGGTTGAGTTGCAGCAGCAGGGAAGCCAGCTTTGCGCCGCACGCGGGCGTCGGGGCCGGTGTCAACGGGGTTACGGCAAAGTGCAGCCAGTCTTCTCCCGCGGCCACGAAAAGATCGAACTCGTCATCCTGCTCATCGGCGAACGCGCTGCGCCAGATCCCCTCCTCGACCGTCTCGAAGCCCCACTCGTATCGGTCAAACAACTCCGGAATGTCCACAGGTTTCCCAATTGCCGGCGCGTGCGCAACAGTACGACCTTCGCCGCTACCCCCGTACCCGTTTGGCGAAGTGCCGCAGACGAGAACGAGGATGATCGATCGCGAGCGTAACCTCCTCAGCCGTCAGTCCCGTTGCAGCCTCCAGGTCCATCATCGTGCGGAAAGAGGAGTCCGTCAATTCCATCAGCCGCTCTCGTTCAAATTCGCTCAATTTGTGACCGATTAGGGTAGCTTCCGTCTCCTCAAGAAGCATCCTCCGGCAGTCCAGACAGATCCATGAGTGCCCGATAAGAATTAGGAAATCTCTAACCCTGCCGGTTGCCATTCGAATTCTCCCGGTTCGTCCTTCGAACTTCCTGTTCTTGTTGACGTGTCAGTAACGATGTACTCCCTGACCAACCGGGAACTGCCGCTTGCTTCGAAACACCCCGACACTTCTCGGCGTTAGACCGAGGGAACTACTGCGCTGGCTCCATCGCCGGTCCCAATCCGATGGTTGCGTGTTCCACAAGGCCTGCTGTATCGACCGGCCATATGGCCAGCCACGCCTTGCCAATGACGAACTCCTGTGACAGCTGGCCCCACGTGCGCGTATCAGAGGATGAAGGGCGGTTGTCGCCCAAGACATACAGGAACCCGGGTTCAACAGTCTGGGAAGGAATATCCCGCGCGATCGGAATCTGTTCATACGGTTCATCGACCTCCAAACCGTTCACGAACACAACGCCTTCCTGAATCTCAACCGTATCTCCGGGCAGGCCAATGACCCGCTTAATGTAATCTTGCGATGGGTCATTGGGATAATGAAAAACGATTACATCCCCCCGCTGGTACTCCCCCAAACGGTAGGCCAGCTTATTCACCAGCAGATACTGGCCGTGGTGAAAGTTCGGCTCCATCGACTGGCCTTCGATCCGATAGTTCTGTACGAGACTGCGAATGACCAGGAAGATGAGGACCGCGAGGATCACCGTCTCCAAGGTCTCGCGCAAGAGCAAGCCGAACCCCGGACTCCCCTCCTCCGGCGGATCGCCTGCGACCACCGACTGCCTCTCGCCGACTGGCATGGCGCTTCCTGTGGGGACGGCAGTAGCCATGGCATTGGGGCCAGGCAGATTTCCTTCAGAACTTCGCTCGATTGCAGGCCGGGGTGGCAGCGTGTCTGGGAACGGATGATCCCTTTCAGGAACTCGATCCGAGCCGGAATCACCTTGGACCGGTAGATCGGAATCGGTCTCAAGCGTGTCTGGGGTGTTCTTTTCGGGGAGCAATGGTTTGGGTCCGGTTTCCTTAGGGCAAGTGCCCTGATCCAGGGCAAGTCAATAGGCAAATTATATCACTCGACACATAAGGGCGGCAATCAGGCATGGATTACGCCTGTGAATGAGCGCGTCTTCCGCATTTCCGTGGGGCCAGGTTTGGGTTTTCGTGATGTGAAACAACGAATTGCGGGTGTCGCCCAAACGGACATTGTGAGGTCTGGGTCACGGATTACGCCCTGTTTCACTGCGTATATTCACAGCCTTTCCTCCCCAATCACCCCATTTATCCCAAATCAATAACCCAATTATCCCAAATTGGCCCGCAAACGCGCTGTCCCGGCCAGACTGAACCCGGAGTTTTCCCCATCCATTAGATCTCGCTCAGCACTCTGGGTTGAGGGGGCCCCTTTGCCCTCTCACGTCGGGCGCAAGTGTTTGGCTAAACCGCCCCCCAAAAACTCGCCGCGCCCGCGGGCTTTCCGCGTCACCCCGGGTCCGCCAACGACCCAATTGCGCACACGCGAATGTCGACTCGCAGCGCGGACACGGCTCATCACGCCCCGCATGCCGAAATCCCATCGAGCGCGACGCGCGCACGATCGGGCCAGGACGCCGCCCGTTACCTGAGAATATAGCGAGTGCCCCGTTTGTCTCCGATCTTCAAGAGAAGCTTCTTGTTGACCAAATCGACCAGATCCAGGCGCAAGGTTTCCGCGCCGACGTGCGTGCACAACTGCCGGTAATCCCGATTGCTGATGCTGCCGTTCGCCTGCACATACTGCATCGCCTTGAGCTGGCGCTCGTTCATGTGCTGTTCCCACTCAGGGATAATCTTGTCCAGGTCCTTGCGATTCTGCAGAGTCACCGTAAATCGATGGCTCTTGGCGTCAAAGAGCGGCGGCGGGTGGCCCGCGGCAACCATGTCCTCTATCATGCGGTCAACGCCGAGACCGAGCTCCTCGATGTATCCCCACTGGTAGAGCCCGTTCACGAGGCGGGGGTTTCTGCTATAGTGCTCTTCAACGATGTTGTCGATGGTAATGTATGCCGGCAAGCCGCCGGGACTCACGATCTCCAGGCTGTCCGGGCGCATGTGGACCTCGATGCTGCTGCCGCGCAGGCGATAGTCGCGGTGGCAAACGGCATTGACCAGCGCTTCACGCACGGCGAAAGGGGGATATTCAGTCTGATCTTCCCGCTGCAGCCCCTTTACCACCGCTTTCTTGCCCATTTCCTCCCAGATGATGCGCCAGCCCCTCTCGACAATTCGAGCCAGCGGTCCTGTAATCTCTTCGCGGCGGCCATAGCCGAAAGAGCTCCCTTCACCGCCCAGGAAAAGCGATGCTTCTGCGCTGTCCGCTTGGGCAAGCTTTGTCCTCTCCCCTGTCCTCAATGCAGCCGGACTGTCGTCAAACTTGACAAAAACCGCTCGGCTATGGGGAAGAAACAGCTGCGGTTCGCGGCCAAACAGAAGCATCCCGCTCACCGTTGGTGTCCCGTCCGCGCTGATCGCGCCAATCTGCTGCAGCAACCTGTCCTTCGGCAACAGGGTCCCATGCGGGCTGCGCTGCTGCCTCTTCTCGAGATACTCGTCAACGACGTCCTCGTCCAGGTCCGCTCTCGCGGCCCCTGGAACCTCTTCCGTCTCGAATTCGCCCATCGAACGACTCCCCACCAGCGTCGCCAACTCCGACGGGCTGAGCGGTCGATTATCCCCGCCGCGGCGAACCAGGGCGCGGCCGTCGCTCAGTATATGCAGTTCGCTGCTGCGATCAACGCGCAACAGGATCACAGGCCCGCCCTGCGTCTCTTCATGCTGCCATGCTGTGCGCATGGGGGGACGGCACAGCGCCAGCGCGGCCTGCAGCGCGCCCTCCGCCTCATCCCCAACCAGGCGGTCGCCATAGCGGCCACTCGAATCGACCCCCAATACAACAGTTCCGCCTTCACCATTGGCGAAGGCGACGAGTGTTTCCGCAAGCGAATCCGGATCGAGGCTTGGCATAAAAGCCTGTCTGGGACCAGGGCCGCGGCCCAGCAGCGAATGCAGGTCGGTCATCGGTGGACGCCCCTCCCTCTAGCTGGCCGCTGCTGCCGGTGTGGAACCGGCAAGGGCTTCAGCGGCTTCCTCTTCATCCTCGTCTGTGCCATCAACTTTACGGATCAGGTCTTCATGCCTCAACACCGCCAGGGCCGCGACCGTATCCCCTTCGTCGAGATTGACAATTCGCACGCCGCGTGTGGGACGCCCGATACGGCTGATACCCGACACAGCAGTGCGCAACACAATGCCATTGCCGGTGATCACGGTTATCTGGTCCATATCGGTGACAACCCGCGCGTCGATGATGGGACCCTCATCGTCGAGCCGCCTATGATCCGTCGACCACACGCCTTGCGTATACCGATTCTTGCGCGGGTATTCGTCAAGCCGCACACGCTTGCCGCGCCCCAACTCGTGCAGGACAAAGAGATCGGCCCCCGGCCGGACCACATCGAACCCGGTCACCAGGTCGTCGCCGATCAACTTTATCGCCCAGACACCCGCCGCAGTTCGCCCCATGGCCCGCACCTGGTCCTCCCGCATCCGCAGCGCTTTGCCGCCGCGTGTGACGACGATGAACTCCTGATCGCCATTCGTCAACTGGGCCCACTCAAGCGAGTCATCCTGGTCCAGGTTCATCGCGATGACGCCGGTCGTCCTGACATTGGCAAACGCAGACGCCTTGACGCGTTTGATGCGGGCCTTGCGGGTCAGGAGCGTTATGTATGACGCCTGCTCAAAATCGGCCAGGGTCAACATCGTCGTCACCTGCTCATCGTGCTGCAGCGTGAGAATGTTGGCGATGTGGGCTCCCTTTGAGGTCCTGCTGCCTTCGGGCAACTCAAAAACGCGGCTGCTGTAGACCCTGCCCTTATTCGTGAAGAAGAGAATGTGGTCAAGCGTTCGGGCGAAGCGCAGATCCATAACCTCGTCCTCGCCTCGCGTCGTCATCCCGATTACGCCGCGGCCGCCCCGACCCTGCGCACGGAATGTATCGGCCTCCATCCGCTTGATATAGGCGTTGGCGCTGAAACTGATCAACACGTTCTCTTGCGGGATCAGGTCCTCATCGCTGAAATCGCCGCTCACATGATGGACAATCCCTGTCCGCCTCTCGTCACCGTACTTCTCCTTCATCTCGACGATGTCTTCGCGAATCAGGCCGCGAATCTTCGACGGATTGGCCAGCAGATCTTCCAGATAGGCGATGCGGGCCATTACTTCCTGGTACTCGTCCTCGATCCGCTGCCGTTCCAGCGCGGCCAGCCGCCTCAACTGCAGGTCCAGGATTGCCTGGGCCTGGACAACGCTCAGGCTGAACCGTTCAACGAGCTGATTGCGCGCGTCTTCGGCGCTGGCGGCATTGCGGATGGTTTCAATCACTTCATCCAGGAACTGGAGAGCGATGCGCAACCCTTCCAATACATGGGCCCGCTCCCGCTGCTTTGTCAGGTCAAACTCAGTGCGCCGCGTAATGACCTCGAAACGATGGTCGATGTAGATCAACAGGGCCCGGCGCAAGCCCAAAGTCACCGGTCGGCCATTCACCAGCGAAAGCGCGTTCACGCTGAAAGTAGACTGCAGCGGCGTAAACTTGAAGAGCCTGTTCTGCTCCTTCCTGGGCGAGGCGCCCCGCTTCAGTTCAATGACGATCCGCATCCCGCGCCTGTCGCTCTCGTCGCGTAGATCGCTGATGCTGTCCAGACGGCCGGAGCGGGCCAGCTCCGCGATGCGCTCCAATAGCGTTGTCTTATTGACTTGGTAGGGAATCTCGCTAACGATGATTTGAAAGCGCCCGTTATTCGTCTCCTCTACCTCTGTCCGGGAGCGCACAAGCACACGGCCCCGCCCTGTCGCAAAGGCGTGCCTGATCCCCTCCGTCCCCAGGATTTCGCCGCCTGTCGGGAAATCCGGGCCCTTCACCATCTCCATCAGCTCTTCAAGGCCGATCTGTTCACGCCGCTCCCAGTTGTCTATGACGTAGGCAACCGCATCGCAAATCTCACTCAAATTGTGGGGGGGAATATTCGTGGCCATGCCCACGGCAATTCCGCTGGATCCGTTGACAAGCATATTGGGAAGTTTGCCCGGCAGCACCAACGGCTCTTCCATGCTGTCATCGAAATTCGGCCCCCAGTCGACCGTATCCATTTCAATATCCTGGAGGAGCATTTCGGTCAACTGCGCCAGCTTGGCCTCTGTGTACCGCATGGCTGCGGGGCTGTCGCCGTCAATCGATCCGAAATTCCCCTGGCCGTCGACGAGCGGATACCGCAGACTGAACTCCTGCGCCATGCGCGCCAGCGCATCATAGACTGCCTGGTCGTTGTGGGGATGATACTTGCCCAGTACTTCACCCACGATACGAGCCGATTTTTTGTATGACGAATTCGCGCGCAAGCCCATGTCATGCATGGCATAGAGAATGCGCCGGTGAACCGGTTTCAGGCCATCGCGGGCGTCGGGCAGAGCCCGCGCGACAATCACGCTGACCGCATAGTCAAGAAAGGCGGTGCGCATCTCATCTTCTATCGATACTTCCTCGACGCTTTGGGCAAACAGGCCGTTGCCGTTTGCTCCGTTGTGTGAGGAAAGGTCCGCCGGCAGACCGCCCATGCCGTCCTCGCCAGGGGTTGCGCCGTCTATGCCGTTTGGCTCACTCATTCATTTTCTCCCGCCACTATCCCGCTCCTCATTTCTTGATTCGCGGGCCATCCCGAAGGAGTTTTCGACCCAGGTCTCCGTTCCTCAAACCCGGTCTGTCGCATGGCCCTGTACCCTGACCAAACGACCTGGAAATCTGGGCAAAACGCTTGCATTTTCAGCCCGAAAAATAGGACATTATGCCAACTTCAATTATACCCGATCAACCCAAAAATGGCTAACGATTTGCGCTTTCCACCGTGCCCGCAACCCGGGCGCGAAGGGCTTTTCAGAACGAAGGCAACAGTCAAAAATACTTGCACAACTGACACCGATGGCGCGAGTTTGAGGACTGGGCTTGTCCTGCGGAGGGAGGCGAACAGGGCGAAAACTCGGGGGCTATGGGAGTGGGGGCTGGGCGACTTCCGCGCCAATAGGAAAGCGGGCAGGGCACGTTCCCTGCCCGCCGATATTCCCGATTGTTTCTTCAGAAAACAGGCTCAGTCGGTGTCCGAATCTTCCTCTGACTCAGAGGCGTCATCAACCAGTTCGGCAACGGCCTCAGCTTCCGCCTCGGCCTGGGCGGCCGCTTCCCGGTCCTTTTCCCTCTGCTCAACGTCGGACCAGCTTTCACCCTCGCGCGCCACAGCGACCGCAAAGGTGGCTTCCACTTCAATCATCAGCCGTATCGTCACATCATACAGACCCAGTTCCCGTATGGGCGCATCCAACAGAATTCGCCTTCGGTCGACTTCGAAATCAACTGATTCCGCCATTCGATCGGCAATGTCCGAAGTCGTGATCGACCCGTAGAGGCGGTCGTTTTCGCCTGCCCGAACATTAAAGAGCAGCTGCTGGCCGGCGATCACCTCCGCTTGCGCATCCGCGTTCGACCGCTCCTGCGCCCGTTTGCGGATTGCCGCCTGGCGAATGTCCTCCGCCTGCTTCAAGGCTCCCTTGGTGGCCAGGATCGCCTCCCTGCGCGGGATGAGGTAGTTGCGGGCATAGCCTCGAGCAACGACATGCACTTCGCCGGCAAGGCCCAAGGTGGGAATGTCTTCAGTCAACAGTACTTTCATTCGTGCCATCGTTTATTGTTCCTTCTCGTGTCCAGCGGCATTTCAGGATCTTGAGGCGCAGACGCCCGCCGGTTGCCAGACGCCCCGTTCAGCTGTCTACTCCGCTTTTGCCATACCAACCCAACAGACCGTGTCGGGCGCGATTCAGCCGCATCCCCTGTAGCAAAGCCCGCGTTTGCTTGGTAAGTGGGTAGGCACGGGGCGAGTTACCGAAGCACTTTTCCCCGTGCCCCCCGACAAACCGGACGTGATAGTTTCCCATCATCCGGCTTTCTCAGTGGGTTGCTTCTAAGCGTTCTTTCTCTAGGTATGCATCCCATTCCGGTCTGTGATCCCCATAGGTGATTGCCTTGTGGCAGGGCCAGCATACTGCCAGCGTTATCCGTTTCATTGCGATCATCCTTTTTCTCCAAGCGGGTAGTGAGTTCTTTCCCTTCTTGTTCACATTCCGCATGGGGTTCCTATGGTGCATCTCAACCGGCCCTGCTTTCCCGCACATTTCACACTTGTCAGCATTTAGTCTTTCCAGAACCTCGTGATACTGGTTGTAGGATTTCCATCTGCTGTCGCTGATCTGTGCGGGGTTTGACTTCCTCCTTAATGGGATTCCTCCGTAGTGTGCGATGAGTGGTTTCTTGTCCTTTCGTTCTACTCTTGCCGTTAATACCTTGTAGGTGTGCCCTTCTACATCTACTGTACCTGCATATTTCCTCATCATTTTTCTGATGGTGGATTTATGCTTTCTGGCAAGTGTTCTCAGTAAGGACGATTGGCAAGCCCAATTCACTCTTCTGAGTTGCCTGTGGATGTTGTGAGCCATGCAGTAGTAATTCACCAACCCTCTGTACTCTGCCTGGTACTTGCCGATTATTTCGTAATCGCTGTTCTCTAGCATTTGTATACGGGCTGCCGTTTTTCCCTTATGGGTATACTTCCGCACGTTCTCTGTTACGACTTCCTTTGGGACGCCGAACCATACAGTTCCGTTTACTGTCCTTCTGTGTTCGGAGTGCATGATTCCTAGTTCGTAGCCTAAGAATCTGGCTTTCTCTGTTCCGGCGTGTGTGATCAGTGTTTTCTCATCTGACATTTCTAGGTTCAGTCTGTCTTTCAGGAATTCACCGATTTCCCTTTTTATGTCCTTTGCTTCATGTTTGTGTCCAATGAAGCCGAGAACGAAGTCGTCTGCGTATCTGATGTATTCCAATTTTCTGTATTCGTGGTCATTGACCATGAGCGATGGAATGGACTTCATCTTTCTACGCAGCATCCTAGCGGTTTCGTTATCCCCTTTCTTGCTTGCTCTCCATGCTGCCGTAGCCAAGCGTTTATATTCGGGGTTGTTCCTTCTACCGCCATTCCCATCGTGGCTATGATTGTAGCGGGGTATCAGGCTCTCTTCTACCCATTCGTCAAGCTTGTTAAGGTAAATGTTTGCCAGTAGGGGGGAGATTACACCACCTTGTGGTGTACCACTGTAGGTCTTGTGTAAATCCCACTCCTCCATGTACCCTGCTTTCAACAGACCCCATATCAACTTTAGGAATCTGTTGTCTTTGATGTCATCGGCCAGAATTCTCATCAGTATTTCGTGGTCGATGTTATCAAAGCAACCTTTAATATCTCCTTCTATGAACCAAGTTGTTCCTTTGAATTTCTGTCTGACCTTTATCAGTGCAGTGTGGCATCCTCTGCCTTGACGAAAGCCGTGACTTCTTTCGCTGAACTGTGGCTCATAGTAGGATTCCAACAGTATTTTCATAGCGGCTTGGAGCAGCTTGTCTGTCCCTGTGGGGATTCCAAGTGGCCTTTTGCCGCCCTTTTTCGGTATGTATGTCCGGCGTGCCGGTTTCCATTTGTAGGTTCCCGACTTTACTTTCTCAATGATTTTCTCAAATCTTGCGATTGATGTACCATCAAGAGTGTCATCGTCTATGCCTCTCGTGGTAGCACCTCGATTGGCGTAGATTTGCGCGTATGCCAGTTCATACAGGTCGACGTTGTATAACTGTCGGTGTAGCCTTTCTACGGGTTGCTTCTTGCTTCCCCTCCTGCTTAGGACTTCGAGTACTGTATTGGTTCTTTGCATTACGCATATCCTCCTGTACTCTTAGTCGCAACTCCACCTGTCCCCCTTCCCCCTGTGAGTGGCTTTCCCACTCTCCCTGGCCGTTCGTGTTTCGGCGAGTACTATGGGGACTCTGTACCCTTATGGCTCGCGCCACTTAGGGCATCCCGTGGTACGGTGCATAGTTTTCTAGCAGTCCTTAGGTTCCCTTTAGCGCACCCTTACTCTGATTCGTTATCAGATTCTCCCCTTCTGGCAGGTTCCTCAGAACCGTAGTCTTAAATTCTGAGGCCGGAGGTCGCTAAAGCCATTAGATTTAGCGTTCTAGGGGTTCGGGTATCATCCACTTTCCCTTGGATGGTGCTTTGCTCCAGACGGGTGCTAGGGTTCCTTTCGTAACCGTAGACTGCGGGCCTTGCCGTTCAATGTTCATGTGGCTATCCCATTAACGGCTTTACTGCCATGCTATTGTCCCCGCTCCGTTTCTGGTTTAGGTAAGGCAGTTGACCTTCGGAATTTCCTGCTTCCGAGACTGATTATTCAGTCATGAAACTACGCCGTCGCACGGCGCACGACTACAAACACGTATTCTACACCCGCGGCGGGCAGACGCCAAATCTCGCGGCCTGGCAGAGGTGTCCCATTCAGGTTGCCGGCCAGCGCGACTGCCCCCCCATCGCGCAGCTTCGAAGATACCAGGCGAACCGGGTATGTGACGGCGTCGGCAGAAAGCGGAAAGGCGCGAAATGCGCAGAGTGGAGGCTGGAAAATGAAGCGAAAACGGGTACTGGTCGTGGAGGACGAACAGGCTGTCGCCAAAGGACTGATATACGCATTGAGAGCTGAAGGCTACGAGGTCTTTTGGGCCAGAACCGGCGCTGAAGCCCTCGAACTGACCAGTCGAGAACGGCCCGACCTGATTACGCTCGACCTGCGTCTGCCCGACCTGAGCGGCTACGACGTCTGCCGTGCGCTCCGCTCCCAGAACAACCGCCAGCCAATCCTGATGTTGACCGCCAAAGATGAAGAGCTTGACAAGGTGCTCGGCCTCGAACTGGGGGCGGATGACTACATGGTCAAGCCCTACGGGCTGCGTGAGCTGGTGTCTCGGATTCGCGCGCTGTTGCGCCGCGCCTACGGCGAACTGGCCGCGACCACAGAAGAGCGGGTCCAACGGTTCGAGGGTCTTGAAATCGACCTGACGCGGTTGGAAGTGAGGTTGGAGGGCGACGTCGTCGATCTGACGCCGACCGAATTTCGGCTGCTGCAGCACCTTGCCGCTCGGCCCAATATCCCTGTTACCAGGAGTGGCCTTGTCGAAGCCGTCTGGGGCTATGAAAGCGATGTCAATAGCGACCGAACCGTGGATGTCCACATCCGACATCTGCGTCAAAAAATTGAGAAGGAGCCCGCCAACCCGACCCGGCTCCTGACGGTCCGCGGAATCGGGTACAAATTTCAGGGATAGGGCGGTTTGACATGCCGCCATGCGCCGTATAGCGCCCGCCCAAGACCTGTCAAAACTTGTGATTGCACTTCGAAATCTGTTTCCCGCGCGGCCCTGCGATGGCCGGGAAATCCACTGCCCGGCAGTCTGATCGAGATTCAGATCATTTATTGCGAAACCTTAATCCTAAGGCAACCGCCCTTTCAAACAAGGGCGATACACTGGGGTGGAAGTCGGCTTATTTCACCAATCGTGTAGCGCAGCTAAAGGAGAAACAGATGGAAAACACGAATCAACTGACGAAAATACGGCTAACGCATTCCTTTCCCAGGCGCCAAACCTGGACTGTCCTGTCGCTGGCCCTGCTCCTGCTCCTCGTCTGGGGAGGGACCGCCGCGGCAGCTACGTTGGAAGAGAGAATCAAACCTGAGCCCGGCGTTCTGATCGTTTCCGTAGCAAATGAAACGCCTGCGGCGGAAGCCGGCCTTGCACGCGGCGACATTCTGCTTGCGATCGACGGCGACCGGGTCAATACCGCTGCCGAGCTCAGGCAGGTCATTCTGATGCAGGATCCCGGCGACACGCTTGAGCTGACCGTGAAGCGCGGCGAGGAAGAATTGACGCTGACCGTCACGCTGGCCGATCAGGATGGCTATCCCCTCCTCGGCGTAGGCGCGGATGCCTCTATCGGTCAGTCGAGGCTGTCGCGAAAAGGGCGCCCCTTTGGTATGCCAGGCTTTGGCCGCGCCCCCTTCAGGGACCGGTTCCGAGGAATGGACCGCTTCTCCGTTATCCCGGGTAGCGGCGCGATGATCGCCGAGGTCCTGGCGGATAGCCCTGCTGCCGAGGCCGGCCTGCTTGCAGGTGACGTCATCACGTCTGTCGGCGAAACCGCGATCACTGGTATGGGAGACCTGGCTGACGCCATCGCCGCTTACAGCCCCGGCGACGAGGTCGAGCTGGCGGTTGAAAGGGACGGGGAGGCGATCAGCCTGACCGTCACGCTGGGAGCCCACCCAGATGACGCAGCAAAGGCTTTCATCGGCGTTGCCATCGCACACGCTCACCACTTCCGAATGGGCCCCGATGGCGCAGAACTTGATCGACGCCGGCAGCCTGGCGGCCGTTTTGGATTCGGACTGCCGCAGTGGGGTCGATTCGATAGCCGGTTCTTTGCCGGCGGCCTTCCCGAAGGCGCCCTGGTGATGGGCGTGCAGGACGCGGGGCCGGCCTCCGTCGCGGAGCTGCAGGAGGGCGACGTGATCATCGCCGTCGACGAGTCGGAAATCACGAACCGCCAGGACCTCGTAGATGCCCTGGCAAACCACAGCCCGGGCGACGAGGTTGTTCTGACCGTCAATCGCATGGACGAAATCCTGTCGGCAACCGTGACGTTGGGATCACATCCAGACGACGAAACAAAGGCATTTCTCGGCGTGTCCATCATGCCGATGGAACGCTTCCGCCCGTTTATCCGGGAGGAGGACGGCAAGGGCCGCTGGGAACGGCAGGTAGACGAGGACAAGGAGTCCGAGAGCAACTCCTAGACGCCTTCCCGGACGGCAGCTTACTGCGCCGTCACAACCAGCTCCACACGACGAAGTGGGAGCGCTCCTGAAGTAGAAGCAACTGCATGATCCCCCCTCTCTGCGGTCCAGCCCCGGGCCGCAGAGAGGGGGGCTTTAGGCAAGTTCGCCATGGCAAGCAGCGCGACGAGTCGTTTCGGCCTGCTGCTTGCAGGTGAAAAGGGGCAAGAATGATTCACTCGATCCGCTGGCGACTGATAATCAGCTATACCGCCCTGACCATCCTCACGATTCTGCTGATCAGCATCGTCGCCCTCAGCCTGCTCACACGTTACATGGCAGCCCGTGAACATGAAACCCTTGCGCTCAACGCCGAGGCCGTCTCCCGCATCGCCCGGCCCTACCTGATCCACCGCGACCAGGACATCCGCCTCCAGCAGCTGGCTATCACCTCCGGCTTTCTCACCAATACCGACCTGAAAATCCTCGACCATGACAGGCGTGTCATCGCCTACTCCCAGGCGCGCCCTGCCGCGTTGGATTCGGGGCCGGCGCTCACGACCCTGCTGGGCGAACTTTCCCGCAGCGGCAGAGAATCCTGGAAGAGAGGGATGATCAGCCCCGTGATTGTCGTTTCGGGGGCCGGTCATCCGCGAGGAATGCTGGCGCTGGACCTGGACGAAGAGGAATACCCCGCCGAGAGCGCGGCCGCACTGTCCCTCGAAAGGCGACCTGGATTTCTGGGGGACAGGCTGGTCATCATAGACCCTGCTTCAGCTTCGCCCGGCGACGGTGAAGCCGCCCCAAACGGCGCCGTAACCACCTCTGACCCATCGGCGCCGCGCATCTGGCGTATCGTTTTCGGCTATACGCCTGATTCTGTGCCCGCGCCGGCGCGGGGGCCCGAAGTCACCCTTCCCGTTCACTTTGACAATCAGGTCGTCGGTTTCGTTCAGATGACCAACAGGTTCACGTTCTTCGCCGAACCCCTTCTCGCAATCCGCCGGGCCCTGGTCGTGGCCGGCATGGGCGCCGTGCTGGTCGCTGTCCTGCTTGGCTTCCTGATGAGCCGAACCCTGACCGCGCCTCTCATGGTCCTGTCCAGCGCAACCCGGAAGATGGAAGCGGGCGACCTCGCGGTTCGCGCGCCCGAATCGGTCGGTGAAATTGGCGACCTCTCGCGCCGCTTCAACCGCATGGCAGCCAGGCTCCAGGCCTCCTTTGCGGACCTGGCCGCCGAACGCGATGCATTGCGCCGTTTCATCGCCGACGCATCGCATGAACTGCGTACGCCGCTCACCGCGCTCCGGCAATTCGTCGAAATCCTTCAGGGAAAGGCCGGCGGCGAACCGGAGACGCGCACAGAGTTTCTCGCCGAAAGCCAGCGCCAGCTGGAACGTCTGCAGTGGATAACCGGCCATCTGCTCGACCTCTCCAGACTCGATGGCGGCGTGGCGGCGCTGGACATTGCGCAACATGATCCCGTACACATCTTGGAAGAAGCGTTGGCCCCCTTCCGGTCGATCGCAGTCGCCAAACAGATCGAACTGCGGCTGACCGTGGAGGAAGGCCTCGATTCGATCTGGTGTGACAGGGTCAGCCTGGAGATGGCCTTGGCCAACCTCCTCGACAACGCGCTAAAGTTCACCCCTGAGGGCGGTAGGGTGGAAATCACAGCATCCAGCGCCGAGCAGGCCACTCTGCTTTCCGTCCGTGACAACGGGCCAGGCATTCAAACTGCTGACATGGATCAACTGTTCGAGCGCTTCTATCGCGGCGAAGGGAGCCAATCGTTGCCGGGGGCCGGCCTGGGCCTGGCAATCGTCAAGAGCGCAGTGGAAGCGCATCGCGGCAGCGTGCAAGTGGAAAGCGTCTCCGGCGCCGCCTTTACAATCTCTCTTCCCTCAGACCCGCCAGAGGCGACTGGGCCTGGCTCGAACCCGGCGGCCCTCGGCTAGCGCGGCTTCCCAACCGTCGACCCCGTTCCCAACAGGAAAAGAAAGCCCGGCGCAAGTCATGTCGCCGGGTTCTCTCATCATGCGAATTTCAATTCCAATGAGAAGTGAGCTCCTGCCGGTCACGCCCCGCCAACTCTCAGGCTGGAGGCAGCGCCCTCTTCTCCATTCCAGACTCGTATCAGGCTGAAGACGCCTCCGTCTGCTGCTGACCGTTCTGGATCAGGCTTTTGTCCTGGTATTTCTTGCCCTCTTCGATCAGCATGACCGGAATCCCATTGCGAATGGGATAGCGGTATCCGTTACGGGGATTCAGCAGAAACTTGCTGTCGTCCATCAGCTGCAGCTTGCCTTTATCCTCCGGATCGACCAGGATTTCCAGCAGTTGCGGGCTCACCTCGCCGCCCAGGGGCGCGTCCTCCAGAGGCGTAACAGGCGTCTCGGGCAAAACGCCGCTGCCTACCCCCTCGGACTGCCCCTGTCCCAGGACCTGCTTCAGCACATATAAAACGCCGGCGGCAAAGCCGACAAAGAATAGGAACTTGAGCAGCTTTTTCATCGCGCGCCTCCCTCTTTTGATTCAAGGCTCAGTCATGACATTTGCAGCCATCGTAGCACACACACTTCCCTCAAGAAAATCCACAGTCTCCTGCCGCGACTCCAGCAAACTCTATGTCCCACACACTGACCACTGACCACTGCAGTTCCGACCCCTGCCGCTCCAACCGGTTTCCCTTGCGTGATCGCCGCCGCTGCTGTATAGTCCTGTCACAAGACGCGGCGAATCGGACATTGGCCCTCGCCCTCAGATGGTTTTCTGCCTCTCCTGCGCGCCGTGATTCGGAATCCGCATGGAAACGGGAACGGGAATGACCGGCTCCGATGATCCCTTTCAGATCGAACTGAATTCGTTTTCCCAGGCGCAAAGCGCCGCCGCAAACGCAGTCCGCTACGTGGCAAATTCCGAGTTCAACCAGGCTGTCCTGTTCTTTAAGGACGGGAGTTATCTGCAGTTCGAGCACAAGGGGCGGGACAAACGCTGGGCACAGGCATCCGCGCAGCGTACGCAAGCGGACCGCGCCTGTCTCGGCATGAGCCACTTCCGGCTCAATGCCCTCCACCTCCAACTCTACTTTGAAGATGGCAGCGATGTCGCCTTCACAATTTGACGAGGGCTGTCGTTCCAAAGTGAGGAGAACCAAACATGGCGCGCATCGATGAAAGACAGGAGTTCAGCAGCTGGCTGCTGGCGCTTCAGGCCGGCGTTTTGACTGAAATACAGTTGGACACGCTCCAGCAACTGATCGACGACGGCAAAGCGGTCGATCTCGAAGCCGCAGCCCGCTATCTCGACTGGCAGGACTCTGTGATTGATCCCACTGAGCACTTTTACGGCCACTGATTGGGAAGTTCCGTAACAAAAAGAACAAAAAAGCGGGCAGTTATTCGTCAACTGCCCGCTCTTTATTGAATTTCCTTGCCAGCCTATTCCGCAAAGTCCTCCGGATACAACGACACCAGAATATACCGGTCCAGCGGCAGGAATTCCAGCGCGGAAGCCTGGACACCTTCCGCTGTCACCGCGTCCGTCCGGCTCTCGACGACGCCCAGGTCGACAAAGTTGGCCAGGTCCACATCGCCTTCGACGGCGTAGTATTCCAGTATCCGCAGCCAGTAACTGTTCTGCTCCAGCTGTTCCTCTCGCTGGCGAACGATCTGCGCCCTGGCTTTCTCCAACAGGTCTTCTCTTGGACCGTCAGTCTGAACTTCGGAGATCAGCCCGAAGAGGGCATCCACCAACTCCTGAACGCGGCCCGGATCGCTGCCGAAGTACAGGGAAATCTCGTAAAGGCTGTCCGGGTCGGGCAGCACGGAGGCGGACGCGCCATACGCATAGACGCCGCCCAGCTCCTCACGCAACTCCTCGCGCATCAGGATATCCAGAATCGTTTCCAGCATTCGCAGGTGCAGCCGGTTCTCCAGCGTATCGTCGCCCTTCCCCGTGAACAGAATCGACGTCAGGCTCTGCTCGTCCTGGCCGCGATAGACAGGTACCTCAATCACACCCCCGGGGGGATCCGGAGCCACATCCTGCCAGGTCTCGGAACGGTCCAGAGAGGGCAGGTTGCCCAGGTATCTTTGCGACCAGTCGACCATCTGCTCCAGATCGAAATTGCCGACAAAGACGAATGTGAAATCACTGAAATCGGCGAAACGATCCTGGTAGATGTCGAAGGCCCGCTCCAGATCGAGCGAATCGATAATTTCCAGGGTAGGAACATTGCGCCGCACGGAATCGCCGTAGCGGGCTTCAATGAAGGCGTCGGTCAACGCGCTGAACGGGTCCAGTTCGCGATTGCGCAAGGATTCCGTGTACTGGTCCTTCAGCGTGACGAATGCGTCGTCGTCCGCGTTCGCTGCCGTGCCATACAGATAGACGAGCTGGAACAACGTCTCGATGTACTCCTGCCCAGAATGGCCGTTGAACCCTTCTTCCAGTTCACCGATGTAGGGAGCGACCCCCACAGACTTGTCAGCAAGCAGGCGCTGCAGCGCCGCGTAGCTCACCTCTCCCACCGCGCTCTGGCTCACGATGCTGTCGATGAAATCCGCCTCCGGATAATCGTCATCGCTGACCAGAGAGGAGCCGCCGGGGCTGCTCGCGCTGAAAAGAATCTCTTCCTCCCTGAACACCGTCGGTTTGAGCAGGACGCGGACCCCGTTGGCAAGGGTTATGTCCGTCACTTCGTAGGTTTCGTCCGTCTCTCGGGAGAGAATCTCCACCGGCTCCGGTATCTCGGTCAACAGCGCTGTTACCGCCTCAATATCCTGGTAGGGGTCTACCTGTTTTGTTCGAACGTCGGCGATCACCGCGGCCAGTTCATCCTCATTGGGCAGGCTATCGGCATCCCGCTCCGGTCCGACGACAAATACCGAGCGATTGCTTCCGCCCACGTAGAGTTCCGCCCTTTGATTGACGTCGTCGCGGCTGATCCCCTCCAGCAGTCGTCCCACCAGCTCAAATTCCACCGCGATGCCGGGAACGGCCTCGTTCTCCAGGAAGTTGCGGCTATACTCGCTCGCCAGTGAGTGGTTGCGAAGGTTCTCGCGGTCATTGTAAAGGCGCTCATAGGTATTCAGTATGTCCGATTTCGCTCGTTCCACTTCGGCTGCCGTGAAGCCGTGGCGGCGCACACGCTCCACCTCGGTCAGGGCGGCATCGAGGCTGGAAAGGGCCTCGCCCTGGCGCACCTGCACGCCGACCACCTGGTAGCTTACGCCCCGCACCAGTTGGCCTTCACTGACAAATGCCCCCAGGAATGGGGAATCCGCCTCCCGCGTGATGTCGTCAAGCCGGAAATTGAGCATCTTGTAAAACAGGTTGCCAATCAGCCGGTCGCGGAAAACACCCGGCGAGCTCAGATCCGGCGCCGCCTGCCTGTAGATGATCTGGGCGATCGTCACCGGAAACTCAGGGTCGGTCAGAATCAGATATCCGGTGTCCTCATAGTCGGGCAGAGAGTAGGAAACTCGCGGCCGGACAGTCTCCGGCGCTTCGAGCCCGCCGAAGTGTTCAATAATCTTCGTCTCAACCGCGTCCTCGTCAATGTCGCCGACCACAATGACCGCCATCAGGTCAGGCCGGTACCAGTCCTGATAAAACCTGCGCAAGGTATCCGGCGGCGCGTTCCGCACAATCTCCATGTCCCCGATCGGCATCCGGTCCGTATACCGGGATTCGCCCAGCATCAACGGGAACAACTGCTTGTTCAGCCTGCCGCTGGCATTCTGATCACGCAGGCGCTCCTCTTCCAGAATCACCCCGCGCTCGCTCTCAACCTCGTCATCGGCGATCGTTGCCCGGCTGGCCCAATCTTCCGCGACCTGAAACGTCGTGCTGATGATCCCCTCGTCGTCGGTGGGAAATTCCAGGAAATAGACCGTCTCGTCAAAGGAGGTATACGCGTTCACGTCCGGCCCGAACGACATGCCGACAGTCTCGAAATAGTCGATTAGCGCCTGCTTGGGAAAGCGCTCGGTGCCATTGAACATCATGTGCTCAAGAAAATGGGCCAGCCCCAACTGGTCCTCATCCTCCTGCAGTGAACCCGCGTTCACGACAAGCATCAGCGTCGCGCGGTTGGCCGGCTCCGTATTGTGGCGAATGTAATAGGTTAGGCCGTTGTCCAGCTGCGCCTTGCGGATGCTCGGGTCAAGCGGAATTGGCGCGTTCATGTCCAACGTTTCGCTGTCGAGATCCAGGCTCGCCTGCGCCTGATCGGTCTCTGCTGCAGGCGCCTCCGCTTGCTCCGCGCCGGACTCCGTTCCCTCCGGAGCGCCGGCGGCAGGCGGTTCGATGCCCTCGCACGCACTGACAAGCAGCGCAATGAGCAGGAGCAGGCCCACCATTAACTTGGCCCTCCCTGCTGTCCGCACTGCGAAAGTCCCGCGTCCCGGAGACAGGTGGGACGCAACGGGCCGCTTCGTCGTTAATCCAGTCATTCTCGGCTCCTTATTCCTTTCGGTTTCCAAGTAGCTCGCTCTGGCGACTACCAGTGTAAGCAATGAATGTGAATATCCTGTTGTCCTGAGATGTAGCTTTCTCAATCTTCAGCGCCAAATTTTATGGGCGGTCGGCCCGCAGGGCCTCACTTGCGCGGGATTCCGGCCGCAACGCCCTCTGCCACCTGTCCCACTCTACCTTGGCGCGAGACTGGTTCGGTTGCGCCCAGCCGCCTATGACTCCGCACACGCACGGCCACTGGCCGCGCTTCACAAACCGCCCTGGCTGCGCGTGTTCTGCGTCCAATTCGACTGGCCCTTGCGCTCGTCGAATGCCGCGCTTCTGACATGGCCGGGCAAAATTGGCTCGCCGGAAAAGTATAAGGGATCCGCGAACCAAGCCCCAAAATAAAGAAGGCCAGGACCGGCCAAATTCCGCCGCAAGGTGAGGAGAGAGGGGGGAGACGTGAGAAAACAAGGAGAGGGGAGTGAGGAGTGTGAATGGGAGGACAACGCGGGAAGCGGTCAAGATTGGGAAGAGGGTCGGGCGAACCTGGATTACAACAGTGGTCAGTTGTCTGAACGGGGATTTGGGGGGATTTAAGGGATTTGGGGGATGGGTTGGTGGCTGGACGGGGATGTGGGGGGAAGAGAGAGCAAGGGATGGGCTCTGATTGGTGGGCGAGCGGTGGAGAGAAGGGCAAGGGAACTGCGGGGGAAGGGCGCGAGGGGGGTGTTGGCCTTTCTGATTGGAGGCGCGTTTCTGTGAGGAGGGGCTTGGGCGCCCACAAGGGGATGGAACCGCAGTAGTCAGCGGGTGGAGGGAAGGGCAGGCGCCGCGAGGTGGGCAAACGTTGGGTCGGTGGGGAGGGCGCCCACAAGGGGCGCCCCTACAGGGGGAGGCGGAGCGCGTAGATGCCGCGGGGCAACGATTTGGGGGCGGGGCAGAATTGGCGCAAGTCTGAGGCTGCTTCAGGAAACTCACGTTGGGGCCTCCAGCTCGCTTTTCCTGGCTGCCCCAAATTGGACTGCTCCCCTTCCTGGAACAGGCTTGACAATACAAGCGTCACTGCCCTACAATTGTCGTCAAACGCCAAATTAGATGAGGCTGAATCGAAAGGACGCGGGCAAACCTGTTTTGCGGGTGTCCCGCCTACCTATTCATTGCCGTTTTGGCCCTTGGAAGATCGGTTCTGATTGTTGCTTGCGGCTATCCGCTTCATCCAAGCCGACCTGCTGACGGCGTAACTGACAATAGGCAAGGAGACAACTGTGTCGAACATCGGTTGGAAGGACGTCCTGACGGATGACATGCCCGTCGACCTGGCCCACGAAATCGATATCTTCGAAGGCCAGATGGAACTGATGGGCCAGGGAAAGCTGGACGAAAAGGTCTTCGCTGAGACCCGCCTGCGCCGCGGTGTATACGGCCAGCGCTACGACAACGGCCAGCGGCACGACGGCTTCGAGAGCAGAGAGCTCGATTTCGATGAAGCGGACCGCATCAAAGGGCCCGACACTCTCTGGCACGCACCCGGTATGCAGCGCATCAAGGTGCCCGGCGGCGGTCTGTCACCGGAACAGCTCGATGTCCTCGCCCAGGTCGCCGACGAATACTCCGACGGCATCCTGCACATCACGACCCGCCAGGACATCCAGCTGCATTTCGTGCACATCGAGGACACGCCCGACATGATGCGCCGGCTGGCCGCAGTCGGCATCACCACCCGAGAAGCCTGCGGCAACTCCGTCCGCAACGTCACATGCTGCCACCTGTCCGGCGTCTGCCGCACAGAGGTCTTCGACGCCACGCCCTATTCCGAAGCCTTCGCGCAGTTCCTGCTCGGCCACGACGACGTGCAGGACTTTGGCCGCAAATTCAAACCGGCCTTTTCCGGCTGCGAAAGCGAAGCCTGCGGCCTGGTGATGATGCACGACATCGGCTACCTGGCACAGGTCAGAGAGGTCGACGGCAAGCTCAAGCGGGGCTTCAAAGTGTTTGTCGGCGGCGGCCTCGGCACAGTGCCGCATCAGGCCAAAGTGTTGAGCGAATTCACCTCGGAAGAGGAGATGCTGCCCCTGGTTCAGGCTGTTGCCCGCGTCTTCGCTCGCTTGGGCGAAAAGCGCAACCGTAACCGCGCCCGGATCAAGTTCCTGGTGGCCAAGCTCGGCATTGATGAGTTCCGCCGTCTCGTCGAAGAGGAGCGCAAAACGCTTCCCCACGACGACCGCTGGACCGCCTACCTCGATACTCTGCCCCAGTACGAGGAGAAACCCGCCAAGCCTCCCACCTTCCTGAACGGCCAGGTCCACTCTGCTGAATTCAATCAGTGGTTCGAAACCAACGTCTACAGCCAGCGCCAGGAGGGGTACAGCGTCGTGACGGTGAACCTCCCGTTGGGCGATCTGACGTCCAAGCAGACTTGGGAGCTGGCCGACGTCGCACGCAAATACGTGGGAGACAATGTGCGCGCGACCGTCGAGCAGAACATCGTCCTCCGCTGGGTCTCGGATTCCGACCTGCCCAGCCTTTACGAAGAGTTGAAAGCCATCGGCCTGGGTGATTCGGGAGCCGGCACGATCGTCGACATCACCGCCTGCCCCGGCACCGATACCTGCAAACTTGGCATCGCCTCCTCACGCGGGCTTGCCGGCGAGCTTCGCACGCGCCTGACCGCCAAGAGCGCCTCCCTGCCCGACGCAATCAAAGATTTGAAGATCAAGATCAGCGGCTGCTTCAACTCCTGCGGCCAGCATCATGTTTCCGACATTGGCTTCTTCGGCAACAGCCGCCGTTCCGGCAACTTCAAAATGCCCCATTTCCAGGTCGTGCTGGGCGGACGATGGCGCGATAATGCCGGCAGCTACGGTCTGGCCGTCGGCGCGGTTCCCTCCAAGACCGTTCCCGAAGTCGTCGATATCATCACCAATCGCTACATTGACGAGCGCGCCAAAGGGGAAACGTTCCAGGACTGGATTGGACGTATCGGCAAGAAGGAAGCCCGCGGCATGATTCAGCCCTTCATGCAGTTGCCAGCCTTTGAGCAGGAACCGGACTACTTCTCGGATTGGGGCGATCCCCGTGTGTTCAGCCTG
Source organism: Caldilineaceae bacterium (assembly GCA_022824025.1). Lineage (GTDB taxonomy): Bacteria > Chloroflexota > Anaerolineae > Caldilineales > Caldilineaceae > Bin5. Next base: position 17,012 of record JAJEBF010000019.1, on the reverse strand, counting down.
GGCGATATCGGCATCGGTGAATGCGCCGGTGAGGTCGTCTCTCTCTTCTCCATGGAAATATCGCCGGCCGAATCAGAAGCCTTCGAGGCCCAGATTGCGCTTGACGAAAACGATCCGGCGCGCGCGGATGCGCTCGCCTACTCTTCAATGCTCAAGGCCGCCAGAGCCCTGGTAAGGACCCAATTCCTGGACGTAGGCGATAGCCCGGACCGCATTGTGGAGGAGTTCAAGAGCCGCTTCTTCGACACCGAGCTGTTCTTCGACCAGTACGCCAAGGGCAAGTTCGGGCAGTACCTGTTGGATCGGCACCAGAATCCAAATCCAAACCCCGACAACGATTCCGCCCACCGGCTGATCGAGGAGGCTCTCCTGTTCATCGAGGCCACCCACGCCTGCGAATCCAAAGTCGGCGGCAACGTACTGGTAGAAATCTAATCGCGGTTCGTCGGCTGCGGCGGCGCCCGCCGCAGCCGATGCCCCGCGCACCACTGCCGCTGGAGCAATTGATGATTACGCCACATCGCCTGAGCGTTAAATTCTATTTCGAAGAGCTCTCCGTCGACGCCGAGTCCTTTATCCCCGTCTTCCACCGCTGGATTCGGGAAGACGTCGTCCCCAACGAGCTCCTTCTCGACGTTGCCGACTACAAGCACATCCTGGACGGGCCCGCGATTCTTCTCGTCGGCCATGAGGCCGACTATGTGATCGACTTCACCGACGGCAAGCCCGGCCTGCTCTACGTCCGCAAACGGGACCTCGGCGCCGATCTCTCAAATGCGCTGGACACGACACTGTCCCAGGCGCTAAACGGCGTGAAGCTGACCGAAAGCGACGTAGAGCTGCAGGGAAAACTCAAGCTGCGCACTGACGGAGCCACCATCGTCCTGCTGGATAGGCTTAACTACCCCAACGCGGCCTCCAACGGGGACGGCGTCAACACAGCCGCGTCCGCTGAGGCCCAACTGTCCGACAGTCTCGCCGCGCTCTTCGGCGCCGACGCCACCGTCGCCCGCGTTGACAACGACGCCCGCGAGCCACTGACTTTCGAGCTGCGCGCGCCCTCCGCTCCCGACGTTGACACCCTCCTCAGCCAACTCGGTACGGGCAACTGACCCGATTCATCTGTTCACCTATCCCCCCAGGCGGTGAAGACCGACCCAATGCCGGCCTCAAGCACAGCAAGCCCTTCAATCTATGAATCCGACCGGGATCCCGGCCCCTTCATCCCTTTCATTCAGGCGGTCGGGCGCGGTGAGAAGCTCAAGCGCGACCTCACCTACGAGGAGTCAGTCGAAGCCCTGCGTCAGATCGTCCAGCAAGACTGCTCTGCCGCGCAGGCCGGCGCGTTTCTTGTAACGCAAAGAGTAAAAGGGGAAGCCGTGGATGAGGTCCGGGGCTTCACTGAACTGCTGAGGACGGAAACCATCAAGCAGATCCGCCCCGGGGTGGATGGGTTGCTCGATCTGGCTGTGCCCTACGACGGCAAAGAAAAGACCGCCCAGCTGGCGCCGGCCATCGCCCTCATTCTCGCTGAAGCCGGGATGCCGGTCCTCCTCCATGGCGATGAGGGGGTACCCACCAAGGCCGGAATCGGGCCGGGGCCCGTCCTGCGGGAGATGGGGATCGCCGACGACTTGGCGCCTGAGGCTGTGGAGCGCATGTTGGAATCCGTCGGCGTCGGTTACCTGTCCGCCGCCCGATTCGCGCCCCAATGGCATGCGCTCCTGCCCCTGCGGCGCCAGTTCGGCCTGCGAACAGTGCTGAACAGTGTGGAGAAGCTCCTCAACCCGGCCAATGCGCCCTACCAGGTCAGCGGGTTCTTCCACGGAAACTACATCGAACGCCTGCGCGCCGTCCAGACCGGAGCCAAACGCAGCTTTATCGTCCAGGGCGAAGAAGGTTCCATCGAAATGGCCGTCGGGCGCAAATCCCATGTCTTCGCCGAAGACCCGGCAGACGACCTGATCCTGGATCCGGTTGCGCTGGGCCATACCGGACGCGTGCGCGTGCCCGGGCCCGCAGACGCCGCCGGCCACGCGGCTCTCAACGCAGCCGTTCTCGCCTCAACGGATAGTGACGCGGCCGAACAGGTCTGCCTCACCGTCGGCGTCATTCTGTCTCTGTTCGATCTGGTTCGCAGCGTTCCGGATGGCATTGAACGCGCCCGGCGGACCATCGAAAGGGGGGCCGCGCAGGCCCGCCTCGATCGGGCGGCGGCATACAACGGGGCCTGACCCCCGGGCCGCGCCGGCAGCCAACTCCGTCCTTCAGGAAGCGGCTGTCCATTTACGTCCTTCGCCGTAACCTACGCCACCCCTTTGGCCATCAACTCTTCCGCCAGCGCAAGGGCTTCGTCCGCGCTCGACACGGTGCCCGCAGCCTGCGCTTCCGCCAGTTCCCGCATGATGGCGCCCACCTGCGGCCCCGGCCTCAGTCCCAAACTCTCCATCACCTGGTGACCGTCTACCAACGGTTCGCCCTGTTCCGTTCGCAGCGTGAACGCATAGGAAAACAGCCCCTCAATCCCCTTCAGGAAGCGCGCCCACTCTGGCCCGCGCGCCAATCCGGTCGCCTGCAGGTCCGAGATCGCTTGAACGATGACATCCAGGCCGTCCGGAGGAGGGGGCATCCCCGCCGACCGAAGACCGGCCGCAAACTGATGGCCTGCTACAACGCTGCCCGCGTCGCTGAAAAACCGGAAGGCCGCCCGCGCGCCAATCCGTTCCACATTTTGAGGGAGCTTCCTGACCATCCTGCGAGGGACGTTGTGCATTGAGGCCACCCGTTCCGCAAGGAGAACCTCGCGCCTGCTGAAACGGAGACTCTCGACGCGACGGCCGGCCAACCGGGCGCTCAAAGCCTGGTGGCCGGCGTTGCCCCGCCGCTCGTCTACTTGGCGCGAATCTGAACCGGGCCCGTCCGCCTTGCCCGTATCATGAAGCAGCGCATGCCACGCAAGCCACCCCGCGCGGTCGCGGCCAGCCGCGATCTCGCTGGAAAAGTGGGCGCGCAGCGGCTCTGCCCACGGCTCCAGCGTCTCTGTCAGCGCATCCTCTTCCGTCGCAGGGCCTCCACGCAGCCAGTCCCGCAGTTCTGCCGCGTAGCGCGCCGCCAACAGGCTGTGCTCATAGGCGTCCAGGTGGTGCCGCGGAGACTGGGTCACGCCTTGCAGCGCCTCGACCTCAGGCAACAGATGGACCAGCAGCCCGAGCGCATTCAGCTCTCTGATGCCTTCGTCGGGGCGGACACAGTCCAGCAGCTTCCACAGCTCATACCGCACACGCTCAGCGCTGACAGACAGAACAGTCTCCGCGCAGTCACCGATCTGCGCCCGCGTCCCGTCTTCAATCGCAAACGCCAACTGAGCCGCCAAACGAGCCGCGCGCAGCAGCCGGATCGGGTCGGCGCGTAGACTGTCACGGGAAATACGCCGCAGACGCCGGGCGCGTATGTCCCCGATGCCGTCGCAAGTGTCGATCAGCTTGGGCGAATTGTCCGCCGCCAGCGCCAGCGCCAGCGCATTGGCGGTGAAATCACGCGCCAGCAGATCAGTCCTCAGGTCGCCTCGCAAGGCTGCGGCATCACATTCAATCCGCTGGCCGTCCGCAGCCTTTCCAATGAGCCGCGCCACATCCCTTCCCTTGTCCAGGGGGTAGTAGGCCCAGCCGAGCCGGTCCGCCACCTGCCTTGCCAGCGGCAGGACGGGACCCTCGAGAACCAGGTCCAGGTCCGTTGTCGCGCTTCGCGTCTGTTCAGGAAAAGTGAAGGAGCCGCCGGAGGGTTCTGCGGCGGCCGCATGTGTCCAACCCGGTATCGAGGAAAGGCCCAACAGATGATCCCGGACCGCGCCGCCCACAATGTAGACCTGCGCCCGCTCACCCATGAAAGCGGAAAGGACCTGCGCGATGGCTTCTTCAACTGGCTGGTCGGAAGCGATGGAGAGCATGGCCGCTAAAGGGGACTGGCGTCGTGTTCAAGGGCGGGGGCATCCCGCAGTCTGTTTGCCGTCAGACCACTGCTTCAATCAGGAAAGGTCCCGGCTCTTCGATTCCCCGGCGGAGCGCATCGGTGAAAGCTTCAGCGTTCTCCGCGCGAACGGCCGGCACCCCCATTCCCTCTGAGAGGGAGCGCCAGTCCAACTCCGGCGAATCAAGACGCATCATCGCCTGAGCATGCGGCCCGGGTTCTGCCTCGCCTCCGACGTTTAGCAGTTCGCTCTGCAGAATACGGTAGCTGTGGTTGGCAAAGATGACGTTCACGACGTTCAGAGATTCTCGCGCTTGCGTCCACAACGCCTGCAACGTGTACATGCCGGATCCGTCCCCTTCCATCCCGAATACCTGCCTGTCGGGACAGGCCACGGCAGCTCCCGTAGCCGCCGGCAGGCCCTGGCCGATGGACCCCCCTGTAACGTGAAGCCAGTCATGCGGCGGCGCGGTCTCCGTAAGCGGGTAGGCCTGCCGCCCGCTCGTGACCGACTCGTCGGCGACGATCGCATTCTCCGGCATCAGCGCGCACAGAGCCGTCCAAACTTTCTCCTGCGTGAGCGCGCCTGTGGGTAGAGGAGGCCGTTCCAGTGGCGCATCGGCGGGCGGCGCGGCCGGCGCGCCCAACTCTTCGCTCAGCGCGTCCAGCGCGGCGGCTACATCCTCATCCTCGGCGGCGAGCAAATGAATCTCCGCGTCCGGGGGCGCAAGGCGGCTGGGGCGGTCAGGGTAGGCGAAGAATCCGACAGGATCCTTCGCCCCCGCCAGGACGACGTGGCGGGCCCCGGCTAGCAGCGCGATCGCCTGATCGACCGGATACGGCAGGCGGGCCAGGACAGGACGGCCCGCGCCCCGCGACACCCGCGCGGCCGCACGATTGCCCACGACGCGGGCGTTGGCCCCCGCGGCAATCCGGCAGGCGAGTCCGCTGACCCCTGCGCTGCGCATCACCTGGTCGCCCACCAGGATGACTGTTTCCTCTCCCCGGCGCAGCAGCTCTGCAATGGCGGCGATTCGCTCCTCCGGCGCCGCGGCCATCGGCGGCGCGTTCCTGGGCGGGGCCGGGCCCTCCGCCTCGCCCCAAGCCGTATCTGCGGGCAGGATCAGCGTAGCCACCTGGCCCGGCGGCGTCCGGGCGGCGGCAACGGCCGCGGCCCCGTCTTCAGCCACGCTGCGGGCGTGGGCCGACGTGCGCACCCACCCCGAAACCGGCCGCGCCAACCCTTCGATGTCGCAGGTGAGCGGCGCGTCATACTTCAGGTGATAGGTGGCGTGGTCTCCCACGATGTTGACGATAGGCGAATGGGCCTTGCGTCCGTTATGCAGATTGGAGATCCCGTTGCCCAACCCAGGGCCGGTGTGCAGGAGTGTCGCGGCCGGTTTCCCCGACATGCGGGCGTAGCCGTCAGCGCAACCGGTGGCAACGCCTTCGAACAGACAAAGAACCGACGTCATCTCAGGCACGGTGTCCAGGGCGGCCACAAAGTGCATCTCCGACGTGCCGGGATTCATGAAACAGGTGTCCACGCCGGCGTCGTAGAGTGTACGAATCAAAGACTGAGCGCCGTTCATCTGACATTCTCCGCAATAGCAAATGAATTAGACAATTGAAGGATCTGCAATCTGCTTAGGTCTCGTCTTCCGTCTCGTCCGGGATTAACGCGGACTCGATCTCCTGCCATGCTCTTTCTGCCGCCGCGGCGGTGTCCTGGCTCGGCGGCTCATCGCCGTAGCGCGCTTCCGTATAGGCCGACGTGATCGTCCCCACAGGCGGCCCCCCAAAGCCGGGTTCCCCCGTGAGGCGGCCCCCGTAGCGGCTGGGCGTTTCACTCTGCAAACGCGGGGCATTGCGGATATGGGCGGCCGCCAGCAGGCGCTGGTAAATCGCCCGAATCAGACGGCGTGTATCGGTCTCTCCCTCCAACGACAGGTACGGGTCCGGCTCCTCCGGGGCAGGCCCGAACCGCGACCGCAGCCGCCCCCACAGGTCCGCCAGTTGCGCCTGTAACAAACTGGCCGTCAAGACCGACTCCCGAACCTCGTCGCTCTCCTCTTCCGGCCGGCTTCGCAGCTGGCGCAGGACGAGCATGAACAGGACAAAGACGCCGGCCGCGAAGATGAGCAGCGCGATCCAGCGGAAAGGTTCCGGCACCGCCTCGACGGCCCTTTCCGGCGGCTCAGGGAGCGGTTCCGGCGTGGGCTGCTGGGCAAATTCTGTCCGCTCCGTCTCCTGCCGGCGGTCTCCGAAGAGGCTTTGCAGAAGGCGTATCAGCCATTCGAGCGCCAGGAAGAATGGGTAGGCAACCACCGTGATGATCCAGATCAGTACGGTGCTAACCCCCTGCCAGACATATCCCAGCGCCTTCCATAGGATGGCCGCGTCCTCCGGCTGCAGGAACAACCCGATCAGCAGCGCCATGCCCAGCATCACACCAATCGTTACCCCGATGCCGACCATCCAGCCGCGATTGGGCCGCAGCTTGCCCACGTGCGCGCGGCGTCGCCACCCGCCAGACTTGCCGAGGTTCGCGACCCCCATCCCCGCAAGCCCCGCGGCCGCAAAGATCAACAACAGTCCGACGGGATTGGACAGTTGGCCCCCGGCCGCGGCAAAAGGATTGAGCGCGGCGCCTGGGTTGCTGCCCTGAAGACCTTTCGGAATCAGCCAGGCGAAAAGCGCGAAGGCCGCCACGCCAGAGAGAAACGCCCGCCAAATCTCGTCGTGCCGGTACTGGCCCTGGCCGTCCAGCGCGCCTCGTAGCCACAGGAAGATTCCAAACAACAGGAAGAGTACCGCGCCGGGAACTTCAATGGGTTCGGCATTCCAGTAGATCAGCTCATACCCCGCGGCGATCAGCCAGCGCAGGTCCACCAGCCAGTATTCCGGCCTCAAGAACCGCAGCCAGAACAGGATCAGGATCGCTGCAATGCCCACTGTGGCGATCTGCCGTCTGATATCGTTTGCCCTGCGATAGTTGCGTCGTTCCGCCAGCGTCGGCATGCTCCAGCGGGCAAAAGTAAAGCTGGCAACCGGAAGGCCGATGATCATCCAGGGCGTCATCAGCGGCGCGCCCAGCGATGGCGACAGGAATCCCTGCAACATCAGCATCCACGGCCAAATCCAGCACAACCGCATGACACCGACCAGGGCAGGCAGCAGCATGCCGTCGACACCATTCCACTCCGAGTGGCGCCAGGGCGCCGAGATCGACGAATTCATCCTAAGCCTGTTGATTCCACTATCAAGAGATGAGAATCCATACGCAACTGATTTTGTAGGGGCAGCCCACCAGGCTCGACGCTTCTTTCTGCCAGCCCTCTAACCCGCCGGGACGGGCGCCGGCGCTTCCGGAATCTCCTGTTCCGGCGCCTCCGGAACTTCCTGTTCCGCCTCTGCCGTCAGCTCTTCCACGACCTTCTGGGACAGGCGCTGAAAGGAGACGCCGGGAATGGCTCTTTCAGGGGTCAGATTGCCAATGCCAAGAAGCGTGACCTCAAAACCGCGACGCTGCAAATCGATGAGGACTCTGCGCAGGCTCTCAGACAAGGTTGCGCTGATCACGATGATCGAAGTGCCGTTTTGCAGACGATCGGCCTCCTGCAGCAGCACCCGCTCAATCGTCGTGTGCGGCACGCCAACACAGTATGCCAGCGCCTCCAGCACGCTTCTCAATTGCCGCGGGTGGGCTGCCGGCAAAATGCGCACCCTCTGCCCGGCATACATCATGCTGTTGGCGAACACGCCGAACGCCTCACCCCGCATCTGCGCCCAGCGCGCAATCGACGCGCCGGCGCTGATCGCGAATTCCCGCAAGGCCGGGTCCACTCCTTCGAACCGGTGATTGAAAGTGCGGATGTTGATGAAAATTCCCAGCGGACGGGAGGCGGACGGCTCAAACAGCTTTGTCTGCAAATCCTGCCGGCGGGCGGTCGCCTTCCAGTGAATGTGCCGAAAATTGTCGCCCGGAACATACTCGCGTACGCCGCTAATCCGCAGCGGATCTTCGATCAGCCGGTTGCGGCTCAAATAGTCGCCGAATGGGTGGCGCGCATCCAGTCCGAGCTCAGGCAACGTATACAGGCGGGGATAGACAAGAAGGAGAATCGTTTCCGTATACTCTCTGAACAGACTGCGGAATCCGAAGATGTCGCCGCAAATCAACTGCACCGGCCCAAACCGCCACGCGCCGCGTTGCGTGCCGGTGACGCGGTAGCGGCGCGTCACTCTCTGGTAGATGCCGAGTGAAAAGAGGTTGACAAGGATGCGGCGCGTCGGCTGATAATGCCTCGACCGCTCGTCCGGGTCCAGTTTGAGAGCATTGGGGATATCATCCTCACAGCGTAGCCAGGCCAGCGGCAAGGGTTTGGCGTTGGTTATCTCCAGGTACAGCTCGGTCTCTTCGCCGAAATAAAGGTGATCGACGCCGAACCGCCTCCGGTACGTCACTTCGGAAAGACTGTACCGGCTCCACAGCCAGATCACCAGGCCCAACAGCCCGAGAATCACCCCCATCGTAAAGATCAGGCTGTTGCGCGTGAATAGCGCCACCAACATGATGACGACTGCGGCCGTCCACCCAGAACGCCCCATCAGCTTGGTTCGCTGGAGCGCCCGTCAACTGCGGTAACCGGCGTTTCAGGAGTCAAGTCGTTTTCCAGGCTCTCCGCTTCGCTGGCGTCGATCGGCGCCGGCATCTCAAGCGCGTTTTCGGCGGTCGGGGTCTCCTGCCAGTTTTCCTCTACGGGCACAGGCGTCCTGTCCAGGATGCCTTCCAAAACACTGGCGACAGATGTCCCGTGCAGCCGCGTGTCAGGGCCGGGGATCAGGCGGTGCCGCAATACGGGGGTTGCAAGCTGCTGCAGATCGTCCGGTATGACGTAGCTGCGTCCTTGAATGGCCGCATAGGCCTGCGCCGTTCGGTAGTAGGCAAGGCTGCCGCGCGGGCTCACGCCCAAGTCCAGCCCGCCGTCATCGCGCGTGGCCTGAACCAGATCAAGAAGATAGTCCTCCAGCACAGGATGGACATAGACCTCGCGACAGATCGACACGGCCCTACTGATCTCATCTGCCCCCACAACCGGTTGGACGCGAAACAGCGGATTGTCGGTCCGGAACCTGTGCAGAATTTCTCGCTCCTCCTCCCGCTCAGGATAGCCCATCCCAACCTGAATCAGGAAACGGTCCATCTGCGCCTCCGGCAACGGGAACGTGCCGGCCAACTCCACAGGATTCTCCGTCGCCATCAGGAAAAACGGATAGGGTAGCGCATGTTCGACGCCGTCAACGGTAACGTGACGTTCTTCCATCGCCTCCAGCAGAGCGCTCTGTGTACGGGGGCCGGCGCGGTTGATTTCGTCGGCGAGAACGACTCCCGCCAGCACCGGGCCCGGTCTGTACTCGAAATCGTCCGTCTTGCGGTTATAGACGCTGACGCCAACAATGTCTGACGGCAGCAGATCCGGCGTGAACTGGATGCGCTGAAAACTGATGCCCAGAGACGCGGCCAGCGTCTTGGCAAGCATCGTCTTGCCAATGCCGGGAACATCCTCCAGCAGCACGTGCCCCTCGCAGAAGAGGGCGACCAAGAGCTGATCTACGACCCCGTCCTTGCCTACGATCACCTGCGCAACATTGTCCCGCAGCCGTTGAGCCAGCTCCTGCACATAGGCGATGTCTGTCATGAATTCTCCTTAGTTGACTGCACCTCCGCAACTTGGGCCTGTCCTGGTGCAGTCGAGGGAAAGACAGTTGCTCTGCCGCCCCGCGCCGACCCGGACCTCCGATGCCCTGCAACGCCTCCTCAGCCTCTCTATCAGGAGACGCGATGCGCATAGCCGGCAGATCAGGTCGGTGGGCTTGTATCTGAGGGAGTATAACAGTGGGCCGTCCGAACGGCAAAGGAGTGGGGGTGCAGCGACCGCCGCTTGGGGGCCCCTGGCAGAAGACGCCCGCAGCGCGCCGCCGCCTGTGAAACAGTTACAGTGGAATACCCGACAGCGGTTCCTGCCCTGCCCAGACTCGCTGCAGGTTTTCGAAGATGAAGCGTCCCCTGCGCTGCCAGGTATCGTAGGTTACGCCAGCGATGTGCGGTGAAAAGATAACGTTCTCAAGACGCAGAATCGGGTTGGCGGGATCGGTCGGCTCCTCCTGCAGAACATCCAACCCGGCGCCGAGAATCCCGCCTCCGGCCAGAGCCTCGATGAGGGCCGCCTCGTCAACCACCGGGCCGCGACACGTGTTGATGAGAATGGCGCTCGACTTCATGCGAGCCAATTCAGCCGCGCCGATGAGATGGCGGGTCTGGTCATTCAGCGGGACATGCAGGGAAACAATGTCGGACCTCTCCAGCAGCTCGTCCAGGGAGACCCGTGTCACCTGCAAGCGCCGTTCCACTTCCTCCCCAACTGGGAACGGGTCAAAGTAGACAACATCCGCCTCGAAAGGGACAAGCCGTTTGGCGACCTCGCGGCCGATGTGACCCAGCCCAACGATTCCGACCGTTTTGCCATGAATCGTGAAGGTCGTCATTCCGCTGTCGATCTCCTTCCAGCCGTCGTTTCTCACGTTGCGGTCCATCTCCGTCAACCGGCGGTAAACACTCAGAATCAGCGCAAAGGTATGTTCGGCCACGTCAATCGAATTCGTGCCGCCATTGTTTGCAAGGGGGATGCCCAACTCCGCCAATACGCCGAGCGGCATGCGATCGAAGCCAGCGCTGACGAGCTGCACCAGTTTCAACCCAGGCGCCGCTCGCAAAACGGTCTCTTCCAGGGCGCTGGGAAAGAGAATGAGAAAATCGGCCTCTGAAGCCAGACCTGATTTCTCAGCCTCCGGCAAATCGTGGGCCTGAACGGAAACGTCCCAGTCTGGTGGCGCCGGCGCAACAACCTGCTGGGCCAGCTCGGGCGCAAGGTTCGTGAAAAAAACGACTCTGGGCATCAGGGAGTTCCTCTGTGGAAGTGACAACAGTTATTAGCCAAGATCGGGACTCAATGGGAATCAGAAGTGAAGGTTCTCCGGTCTCAACCCTCCAGATTCCAGACCTTCCTCGCGGTTTTGCCGAAGATCCAGGCGCGCTCATCATCGCTCAAATTGGAAAAATAGGACAGGGGAAATGTCAGCGAATTGTCGAAACCTTCCCGGCTGCTCACAGGCGGCCAATCGCTTCCCCACATCATGCGACGCGCGCCGAAAGCCTCCAGAGTCAGTTCTGCCAGGGGCGGAACATCCTCGAAAGGGCAGGGGAGGTGACAGAATTCGCCAAATCCGGGCAGCTTGATGGTCAGATTCTCGTGGCGCGCCAAGGCGGCAATCGCCGTGAACGTTTCCAGGTCGAAATCCGGCTTGACGCCGCCCAGATGCTCAATGACCATCGACAACTCCGGGAAGAGTCGCAGGACTTCGCTGAACTCGTCGCTCTGCAGGATATCCGGCCGGCTGAATACGCTGACCACAAGGCCCAGCTCGGCGGCCGTGCGCCAGTGCGCCAGGGGATCACTTCCCCGCCCGCGAAAATCGGCCAGCAAGCGGATGCCGCTCAGCCCCTGCTCGGCCCAGCGGCGAATGGCGCTCCCATCGTCTTCATCGGCGACGATCATCGCCGCCGCGAAGCGGCCCGGATTGGCTGCCATCGCATCCACGATATAGCGATTGTCGCTGTTCCCCATGTACTGAATCAGTACTGCTTGACCGACCTGCGCCCGCTCCATGTGAAAAAGCAGGGCCTCGACCGGTTCGTACTTCTGCAGCCCGATATGACAGTGGGTATCTACTACGTCAAACGCACGCTCACCCATCCTGAATCCTCCTCCTGGCCTGGCCTCGTCCAATGGTGAACTCTAGCGCCTCTTCAGTCGGCTCGGCGCCCAGCCCGGGTCCCTCCGGCAGCGAAAAGTAGCCGGCCTGGCAGTCCATGCCGCTGCGGAGGAACTGCTTGTTGCGGTCGAAAATCGAATGCTGATACTCGTGCATTTCAGCGTTGGCCAGTGTGGCGGAAACCTGCAGGCTTGCTGCCTGGACGATGCCAATGTTGATCGTCGCGTGCGGCATTACTTTACAGTGGAAGGCCTGCGCCAGTTCGCAGATGCGGCGGAAACCGGTGATTCCGGTGTGGGCCATCTCCGGCTGGATTACGTCCATGCAACCGGCCCGCAGGCGGGGAAGATATTCATGGACGGTTCGCCACTCCTCACCCAGGCCGATGCGCGTCTTCACCGCCCTCGCGACCCGCGCCTGCCCTTCGAGATCTTCGGGCGCAACCGGCGCTTCAGCCAGATGAAGGTCGAATTCGCATAGCCGCTCAATCAGCTGAATGGCCTCCAGCGCCGTATAGCGCCAGTGAAGATCAGCCAGGATCTTCGGAGCAGGGCCCACTTCCGCGCGGATTGCGCGGATCTCGGCAACCTCGCCCTCGTCGGCGACCGCAGCCGCGAACTTCAGCGCCGAGAATCCCCTGTCGATCCACGCCTTTCCGAGTGCGGCCCTGTCCTCCTTAGTCCCCCCAGGGAGCCCCGATACATAGACCGGCAGTTTCGCCTGGCGCAGGCCGCCCAACAGTTGCCACACCGGCTGTCCCAACAGCTTGCCCCGCAGGTCCCATAACGCCATGTCCAGTCCTGCGATGGCGTCCAGCGCGTAACCGCCGAAATGGCCCCGAACGCGCTGCAGATCGTACAGGTCCTCGTAGATTCGTTCCACATCGTGCGGGCTGCGGCCGACCACAAACGGGATCAACAACTCCTCCAGAATCGACTCGGCGATCTGCGGCGCCACAACCCCGAAACTTTCCCCCCAGCCCACAGTGCCGTCGCTCGCCTCGGCTCTGACGAGAAGCGTCTGGTCGAACACAGGGTAGACCGTGCGGTTTCCAGGGCGAACGATGTATCCCTTTTCGTTGGGCCGGTTGCCCTCTTCCAGCGGGCCCAGGTAGGGAACGTCGCGCGGGATCCGGAGAGGAAAAAGATCAACTGAAGTAACTGTGGCGTTCATGGTAGGAACTCAGTGACGGAGCGTGGCCGCCGGCAACCCCCGGCGTTTGCATGGGCCCAATCCCGGCAATCAACCCTCCAGCAGCGGCTCGATCCCCTGCCAGATTGCGTCAAACTCCTGTAAGTCCTGTTCGTCCAGATAGGCGCCGGGGATGCGGCTCGCGGTGGAAGTGAAAATGCCGCGCCGCAAAAAGACCTGCTTGTATACCGCGACACCGTGCATACGCTCGAAATTGATCAGAGGCAGCAGTTGGTTGAACAAGCGCCGCGCAGCTGGCTCGTCATTCGCCTCCAACAGTTCCCAGATCCGCGTATGGAGATCGATTGACTGGCTCGCCGGCATGTTTCCGCACGCCCCCCGGCGCCATTCATCGATCATATAGATGCCGCCCTGCCCGCCAAAGACGCCCTTGCAGGCATCTCCCGCCGCCGCCAGCGTTCGCGAAATCGCGCGCGGCTCCGGCAACGTCTCCTCCTTCAGATACTGCACCAGTTCCAGCTCGTGGCACATGCGCGCCAGCAGCTCCGACGACATCGGCGTGCCGATCGGGCCCATAAAGTTCTGAATGCAGATCGGAATGCCCAGGCTGTCGTCCAGATAGCGGTAGTAGTCCAGGCAGCCGTCTGCGTCAGGGTGCAAAATGTGCGGCGGCATCGCCATGATGCCGTCCGCGCCAACATCCTCTGCGTAGCGGCCCAGGGCAACGGCCGGCACTCTGTGTCCGTGCGTGGTCGCCGCGATCACCGGCACGCGCCCGTCCGCCTCCTCCACCACGATTCGGATCCAACGTCGCCGCTCCTCGTCCGACATGACGGCGAATTCTCCGGCGTTTGCCGGGCCGACGAGTCCCGCTCCCCCGGCCTGAATGCAGAACTCGACCTGTCTGCGCAGCGCTGGCTCATCCAGCTCGAGATCTTCCGTAAACGGAGTCACCACAATCGCAAAAATCCCGCGCCAATTCCTGGTCATGAATTATCCCTCACCTGCGAACAAACTGTCTGGACCGCTTCCCCCGTCTCTATCGCCCCAATGCCTGCATCTGTCTGCGCGACCCCTTGGGTGATTTGCATACATTCACAAGATAGGGGATTATCGCCCTGACGGCCCGGTCATTTCGATGCAGCGCCCCGGTTTCGATCCGCGAACCGGCAGCGCGCTGCCCCGCTTCTTCGGATCAGTATACTACATCTCAATAACCACCCAATCTGCAAGCGACGAGCGAGAAGAAAATGAAAATCACCGACGTAACCGTTGTCCGGCTGCAGGGCACACTGGAATTTGAGGGAGACTTCTGGGAAGAGCGGCTCCTGCGCCCCCTCGACATCTATCCGGAACACAAAGCCGAAGGCCCGAGCGAAATGGTCGAGGAGAGCGAAGGCCGCTACGTCATCTCCGCCTACTTTGTCGAGATTACGACCGACGAGGGCGTCACCGGCCGCGGCGGCCCTCTCCCATTTGAGCAGGCCTTCGTCATCCAGACCCAGCTCGCGCCCCAGCTGATAGGCCATGACGCCCTGGCCACAGAACGCCTGTGGGACAGAATGTACCGGGCCCAGGTTCATGGCCGCAAAGGCACAGAAATGATGGCCATCAGCTCGGTCGACTGCGCGCTGTGGGACCTGAAGGGGAAATGGTTTGACGCCCCCGTCTGCCAGCTGCTTGGCGGCCCCACCAGGACAGAAGTCCCCGCCTATGCCAGCGCCCTGGGCTATTCGCTCGACCCGGAGCTCGTCCGGGAACGGGCCAAGCAGTTCGCGGCCGACGGATTCAGAGCCACGAAATGGTTCTTCCGCGACGGGCCCACCGACGGCAAAGCAGGTATGGAACGCAACCTGCGCCTCGCCCGCACGCTGCGCGAAAGCGTCGGCCCCGACGTGGACATTATGCTGGACTGCTGGATGAGTTGGGATGTGCCCTACACCGTTCAGATGGCCCGCCGCCTGGAAGAATACGCCCCCCGCTGGATCGAAGAACCCGTTCTCCCCGACAAGATCGAACAGTACGCCCAGATCCGCCGCGCCGTCAACGTTCCCATCAGCGGCGGAGAACACGAATACACCCGCTGGGGGCTCAAACAACTGATGGACGCCGGCGCCTGCGACGTTTACCAGCCCGACATCTACTGGTGCGGCGGCATCTCGGAAACGCAGAAAATCCTGGCCCTGGCCTCGGCATACGACGTTCCGGTCATCCCCCACGGCCACTCAACGCCTGCCAGCATCCACGTCATCGCCGCCTGGCCCGAGCCGACCACGCCCATGCTGGAATACCTGATCAAGTGGAATGAAGTCCACCAGTTCTTTCTCAAGAACCCGCTCAAACCTGTCAACGGCAGCGTCAGTGTGCCGACGTCTCCCGGCATCGACATGGACCTCGACGAAAACAAGATCCAGCAAAGGGAAATTGTGACCTTCTGAACCGGGGTCCGCGAGGAGGCCACAGGAGGTTCTCGGTCCTGCGCGACGAACGCAACAGCCTTTCCTCCTGACCGCCGGCAGTCAACTAGCGGCCTCTGTGTTTCGGGGCGGTCAGCCGCAAGCGGCTTCCCTTGTGCGGGGGGATTCCCCCCGCAACGCCCCCCTCAAAAACATCTCTTGCCTGCGGCACGCCTTCATCGCGCCGGGTTGCCAGACCGGAGCGGCCGCGCCAAAAACGTCGCGGCGCATCCCAGTCGGATACGCGACTGAGTGGACAGGGCGGTCACGCTGTCTGGATCAGGATTTTCGTCGGCAGGAGAAGAGCTACCGCGGCGTTGTTGGATAGCCGATCGGATCAATGTGGGCCTCGATCAGGAAGGGCTCCCCCGCAGCGGCGGCCACTCCCAATGCCTCCTCGCAGCCGTCCGCGGTCGTGACTTGGAGGGCTCGAATCCCATGCCCTTCCGCGATTCTGCAGAAGTCGGGCGCGGGAAACTCAGTGCCAAACGGTTTCTTGCCCTGCCGGATCTGGTGCGAGCGGATCAGATCAATGGCGTTGTCCACCGCCACGACCACGATCACCGGCAGGCCAAGCCGGGCGAGAACGCTCAACTCCCCCAGGCACATCAACAGCCCGCCGTCTCCAATCAGGCATGCGACCGGTTCTCCCGGCCTGGCCAGGGCCGTGCCAATCGCGGCCGGCAATCCAAATCCCATGCAAGACAGACCATTGGACAGGGAAAAACCGTTGGGTACCAGAGTCGGCCATTCCAGGCTCCCGAATATCTTGTGGCTGCCCACGTCCACCGCCAGCATCGAATCTTCCGGCAACTGCCTTCTCATGCCCTTCAGCAGCTGCTGCGGCAGCAGCAGTCCCGGCCTCGCGGACGGCAACGCCTCTGCCTCCCGCTGCGCCCGGAACCTGTCCACCCTGGCCTTGCCCCAACCTGCGTCGGTCGAAAAGGCGCTGTCCGCCAGCTGCATCAGCGCCGGGGTCATCGGGCCAACCATCTCGACCGCCGCCGGCAAGATCGGGTCATAGTTGGGCCAGTTTGCCAGCCAAATGAGCGGCGCGCTCTCTGACCCCATCCCATCGGCATCTGTCTCCATCTTGGGCAGGGTGAACTGCTTCACCAGTTCCACCACGTCGAAACCGACCGCCACGACGCAGTCGGCCTCCTCCAGGATTTCATAGACGGGATCGGTGCGCGTCAGGCCGATGACGCCCGCGCTCAACGGGTGATCATCGGGGAGCGCTCCCTTGCCTTTCGGCGAAACGATGACCGGCGCGTTGGCCGCCTCCGCCAGCTCTTGCAGCGCTTCGTAGGGGCCCTCCGGCTCCAGGCCCAGCCCAGCCAGAATGATGGGACGCGACGCCTCCGACAGAAGGGCGCGGGCGTGGGCGATCTGTTCCGGGCGCGGCGCTGCCTCCTTGTCCTGGGCGTCCTCTACGCCAAAAGACATTTGGCGCGCCAACCCTTCGCCTGGACTCGCCGCCGGCAACTCCGCCTCCTCGTTGCTTACCTGAAGATGCACCGGGCCGGGCCGGCCCTGCATCGCCAGCGCAACGGTTGGCGCCACCTCCGCCGCGGCATTTTGGGGCGTCACCTTCAGCGTTCG
>JAJEBF010000003.1 GCA_022824025.1 Caldilineaceae bacterium | reverse complement strand
AAGTATGATCTGGTGGTGTGCCTTCGTCATGGCCTTAAGGTAGACGGGCCCATACACGATACGCTGACACTTGCGTGGTTGCTTGATCCGGCAAGCAGGTCGCTTGGCCTGAAAAGCCAGGCCGAGAGTGAACTCGGCTGGACGATGACTGAGATTTCCGAGTTGATTGGCTCAGGTCGAAAGCAGATTTCGATTGCCGAGGTTGACATTGATCGTGTGACTGCCTATTGCGGGGCGGATGTGGACGTTACCCTACATTTGTGGGAGGCGCTTGAGCCAAAGCTTAAGGAGACAAGCGGAAGGATGTGGCAGCTTTACGAGGAGATCGAACTGCCCTTGCTGCCGATTCTGGCCAGGATGGAGATGACCGGCATTCGCCTGAACTCCGAGTTTTTGGCGGACCTATCCAAGAGTTTGGCGAACAGATTGCAGGAGATCAACACCACACTGAAGGAGATTGTTGGCCGCGAATTCAATCTTCGCAGCACACAGCAGCTCAGCACAGTAATGTTCAGCGAGATGGGATTTCCGACCAAAGGCCTGAGAAAGACACGATCGGGGTTTGTCAGCACTGCGGTCGGGGAGTTGGAAAAGCTGAAGGCTTCGAAGGCAGAACTGTCCGCCGACCAGAATCTGTTTCTGGAGTTGCTTTTCGAGCAGCGCCAACTTGAGAAGCTGCGCGGCACCTACGTTGACGCGTTGGGCGAGCTTGTTCATGCCGAAACGGGTCGAATCCACACCAGCTATAATCAGACCGGTTCGTCCACGGGCCGGCTCAGCAGCAGCAATCCGAATTTGCAGAACATTCCCATCCGGACAGAACAGGGGCGTGAAATTCGCAAAGCTTTTGTGGCCGACGAAGGAAGCGTACTGCTGGCCGCGGATTACAGCCAGGTGGAGTTGCGAATTTTGGCCCACATTGCCGAAGAAGAACTGCTGGTGGAAGCGTTTCGCCAAGGGCAGGACATTCATGCGGTCACGGCGTCACGTCTATTTGACGTAGCCTTGGACCAGGTCACGTATGAGCAGCGCGGGCTGGGCAAGACGATCAACTTCGCGACCATTTACGGGGTCAGCGCGTTTGGTCTCAGCAGCCGAACAGACATGGGGCCGGCAGACGCCCAGCAGTTCCTGGATCAGTACTTTGCCACCTACCCTAACGTTCGGCGATACATTGATGAGACGATTCGGACCGCAGTTCAAGAGGGATACGTGGAAACTCTGTTAGGGCGCAGGCGCTGGTTCAATGAACTGTCAGGGAATCTTCCCTTCAATCAGAGACAAGCCTTGGAAAGACAGGCGATCAACGCGCCGATACAGGGGACGGCCGCGGACATCACCAAGCTGGCCATGCGGAACCTCCATAGGCGGCTCCAGGGCAGCGGCTTGGAATCCAGGATGTTGCTGCAAGTACATGATGAACTGGTCTTGGAGGTCCCCCGCGAGGAGGTGGAAACAGTGGCGCCGATCGTACGCAAGGAAATGGAATCGGCCTTCAAACTGACCGTTCCACTGCAGGTGGATATTGAGGTAGGACCGAACTGGTACGAAATGGATGACTTACCGCAGCGGGAAGCAGTCTTGACATGAGAAGGCGTCGAGTCGAGCAACCATGTTTCAGTGAATCCCGCGCAGACCACCTTGCCGAATGCCGGCAGTTCAGGACATAAGTGATGATTCGAGACCAGATTCGGCAGATCGTAACAGAAGCGATTGCCTCAGCAAAGCTGTCCGGCGACCTACACCCCATTGATTTTCCTTCTGTCGAAATTCAGCGCCCTAATCAACCTGAGCACGGCGACTACAGCTCAAATGTCGCGCTTCTGGCTGCCTCAGCAATTCGCAAAGCGACGGGGGAAAGGGCCAATCCCCGCCAGATCGCCCAGGCCATCGCCGAGAAAATTGAGCCGGGTGCGCTCGTCGGCAGTGTCGAGCTGGCAGGGCCTGGCTTCATCAATGTCCGTCTTAATGACCGTTGGCTGCAGCAGAGTGTACTGTCAATTATTGAACAAGGGAACGACTTCGGCGCCATAGACAAAGGCGCTGGGCAGCGGTGGCAAGTGGAGTATGTCAGCGCCAATCCCACAGGGCCTCTCCACTACGGCGGCGGCCGCAACGCGGTCCTGGGTGACACGCTGGCAAATCTGCTGGAGGCGGCTGGGTACGAGGTGCAACGCGAATTCTACGTTAACGATGGGGGCACGCAGATTCAGCTATTTGTTGAGAGTCTGTATGTCTCTTACCTTCAGTTGTGCCAAGAGCAGGACGGCCTGCCCGATCAGAGTCTGGAGATTCCGGAGGGCGGGTATCGCGGCGCCTATTTGCACGACTACGCCAAACTGGTGAGAGACCAGGTGGGAGACCGTCTGGCACACCTGGATCGCGAAGAGGCGGTTGCTGAATTGCGTCAATTCGGGCGTGAAATCGTCGTCAACGACATTCGGGAAGAGCTGGACGAGTTGGGTGTCACTTTTGACCGTTGGTTCAGTGAGCAGAGTCTTTACGACGAGGGTCTCGTTGATCGTCTGCTCGATGATCTTGCCGGCAAGGGTGAGGTCATCAAACGTGACGGAGCCCGATGGTTCCTGGCCAGTAAATACCCCGGCAATGAAAAGGATGAGGTTGTTGTTCGGTCGAACGGCGCGCCGACCTACTTCGCCAGTGACATCGCTTACCACTACGACAAGTTTGTCCGCCGCAAGTTTGATCGGGTGATCAATGTATGGGCGGTGGACCATCAGGGGCACATCCCCCGGATGGGCGCCGTCATGCGGGCGTTGGGTTTGGATCCGGACCGCTTGGTGATACTTCTCTACAATCTGGTCAAGCTGATTCGCGATGGACAGGAAGTGAAGATGAGCAAACGCTCCGGGGACTTTCTGACAGTGCGAGAGGTTGTGGAGGAGGTAGGACCCGACGCCGTACGATTCATGCTGCTTACGACCGGCCCGGAGCGGAACATTGACTTCGATATGAGTCTGGCCGTGCAGCGCCGCAACGAGAATCGCGTCTTCTATGTTCAATATGGGCATGCACGCATCTGTTCGCTTATCCAAAGAGCATCGCAAAGCGGGTATCCGAACGCGGAGGAAGTGCCGGAGGACGCCTCTGAGATCGTCTCCCTTCTGACCGACCCGGCAGAGTTAACGCTCGTTCGCCGAATGCTGGAAATGGAGGAACAGATTGAGCTGGCCGTTGAAAGGCTATCGCCGCACAATCTTACTTACTACGCCGAAGACCTGACCAAGACGTTCAGTGTCTTTTACGAGAACTGTCAGGTACTTCATTCGGAAGTTCCTCCACACCTGGCGCGGGCGAGGCTGCTTCTGATCCTGGCAGCGAGAACGGCTTTGTCAAGGGTATTGAGACTGATGGGGATGACTGCGCCTGAAGAAATGTAGCGGCTCCGCAAGACGCCCAAAGAGAGATCAGCGACCAGGAGCCCGGATATCGGTTTTCGGAGGCGCATCCAAGAGGGCAGCGGTGCGTTCCCATGGGCGACACATATAGAGATTTGCGTAATGCCAGAGAGTTTCAAAGTATTGGTGAGCGACAAGCTATCTGAGAATGGCCTGCAACCGCTCCTGGACACGGAAGGCATCGAAGTCGACATTCGGACAGATTTGGCGCATGAGGAATTGAAGACCCTGATTCCGGATTATCATGCGCTCCTCGTCAGAAGCAGCACGCAGGTCACGGCAGACCTCATCTGCAGCGGCAAGCGATTACAGGCGGTCGGGCGGGCAGGCACGGGTGTTGACAACATCGATGTTGAAGCGGCAACGCGTGCTGGCGTGACGGTCGTCAACACACCGACCGGAAATACAATCGCCGCGGCGGAGCACACGATCGCTATGCTGATGGCGCTGGCCCGCAATATCCCGCAGGCCGACCGGGATGTAAGATCCAAGCAGTGGAATCGAGGTTCTTTCGTTGGGACGGAAGTTCGGGGAAAGGCGCTGGGCATCGTCGGGTTGGGACGAATCGCGCAGGAAGTCCTGCAGGTTGCTCACGCACTCGGGATGCAGATTTATGCGTACGACCCTTTTGTCAGCCAGGAGTATGCTACCCAGAGGCAGGTAACGCTCCTTTCGCTTGATGAGTTGTTGCCTCAGGTCGATTTCCTCACGATCCACGTACCTTTGACTGAGTCAACGCGACACATCATTGACGGATGCAGACTAAAGCAGATGAAGAAGGGGGCTCGTGTACTGAATGTGGCGCGTGGCGGCGTGATCGACGAACAGGCGCTGGCCGACGCGGTTAGGAGCGGGCATCTGGCGGGGGCAGCGTTAGACGTTTTTGAAAGCGAACCGCTGCCAGAAAACAGCCCGCTTCGCTGCGATGACAGAATCATACTTACTCCACATTTGGGCGCGAGTACTGTGGAGGCAATGGACCGGGTGGCGGAGGAAGTCGCCCTCCAGGTCGTCGACATTTTGCAGGGCAGGCCGGCGCTTCACGCGGTAAATGCGCCGATCATTCCCCCCACAGCCTTAAATACGGTCATTCCTTACATAAACCTGGCGGAACGAATGGGCCGGCTATTACGTCAGATCGATGAACAGGGCATTCAAAGGCTTGAGATTACAGGTCATGGGCCCGTTACAGCGTTTGACATGGCCTACATTGTCGCTTCAGCCATTCGCGGCGTCCTTTCCGAAGTCGTTGAGGAGCGAGTCAATCTTGTCAACGCGGAGTTGATGGCACAACGGCGCGGTATCGAGATTGTCGAGCGAAAGATGCCCAAACACGAGCGCTACGAGAGTATGATAACGCTTCGAATGACCAGCGCACGGGGAATCAGCACAATATTGGGCACTGTGCTGCTGGATGAGCCAACCATTGTGGCAATCAATGATCTGTGGGTGGAGTTTCCCGCGGCAGGAAATATGCTGCTGGCTTCACATACGGACAGACCGGGTATCATTGGGAAAGTAGGGACACTGTTGGGGCGTTCCGACGTGAACATCAGCTTCATGCATGTAGGCCGCAGGGCGCCGCGAGGCGAGGCGATCATGGTTTTGGGCACGGATGAGCAGACGCCGCCCAAAGTTTTGAAGGAGCTGGCGGAGTTTCGCGACATCCGCTGGCTGAAAGCTGTTGAGTTGCGCGAAGAGTAATGGGTACTGGCTCGAAAACGAAGGGTCTTTTCAGGTACTGCACGGAGCACGCCTGCAAAAGGTGGAGAGAACGTCCATTCAGACGTTGCGCACAGAACGCTCCTCTGTTCGCGCATTGTAAGCCTTACGGCACAGCTGAGCCGACGGTTGCCGTCCTTGAACGACCCGCGACAACAGGAGGTTTGCCGCTTGCCCTGCTTGCGGTCTCTTTGATTTGGGTCGGCCCAATACTGGCCTGCGGCAGCTTCCAACCCCGACCGACTCCTACCAGGGAGCCGCCCACCGCAGTTTCTGCCGTGGAGACCCCAATTCCGGAGCAGCCGACGCCAACCTCCCCGTCCACGCCTGACCCGATCCCGACCGAAACACCTAGCCCTTTGCCTACTCCGACAGTTGTCGTTCGGAACCCTCTGACGATCGGTGAGCAAGCCCGCATCACCGTCATTGGGGGGCTGAATATGCGCGAGCAGCCAACGGTGAGGTCGGAAAACATCACGTTGGTCGCCCAGGATAAGCGGATCATGGTCCTGGAAGGTCCAGTGAGCGCGGACGGATATATCTGGTGGAGGGTGGATGATAACCAGGGGAATGTTGGGTGGGTTGCGGGAGGCCAGGGCGAAGAGTCGTGGATATCGTCGCAGGTGGGTGTGGCACGCCCGGTTGACCGCTCACCCATCGTTGGGGATCAAGTCGTGGTTTCGCTGAATGGCGAACTAACTGTGCGGGCCCTTCCCGGGATCGGTTCTGCGGTGGTCGCTCGCGCCGCGACCAACGAGACGTTTACGGTTGTGGCGGGACCACAGGCAGCGGACGGATATTTCTGGTATCAGATTCGTTCTGACGACGGACAGTTGGAGGGCTGGGCGGCGGATGGTCGAGAAGGCGAGCGCTGGCTCAGTCCGCTGGAATAGGGAAACCAATCTCTCCGCTTTCTCTCACCTCTCAGGTTTTCTGCAAGCCCCTATATTCAGATTCACTGGTCAGTTGATCCAGTAGGCAGTCTGCCTTGTTTGGATTCCACTTTCGGCCAGCCCGGTCCGCGTTTTCGTGGGTGTCCCCTGACACACGGCGAGAATGATCCCCTCTGGTTCAAGCCTCTCACGCGGCTGGCCCAGGTATCTTGCAGCGGGTCATGAATCTATGCGTCGTACAAGGGGCCCTTGCCATAGGATCAAGAGGCGTCGTACTCGGGAAGTCGGTTCTATTGTGAGTCGAACCCGGCCGCGAAGAGAATTTGAGCCCAGGCTCATTAGGGAATCGGAGAGCAAAGAACGGCATTTTCAGCAGGCGGTGGGGTCAGATGGCGAACATGGCAATGCAAGTTGGAAAGGGTAAACAGCGCCCTTGGGGGGACTGTCAGGATTGCTGCCCCAATCGTCGCAGCGCCGTTTCCAATACCTGGACTGCCTGCCAGTACTCGTCCAGGCTGATGTGCTCGTTCGGGGTATGGTCGAGGTTGCTGTCCCCGGGCCCGTAGGCCACGATAGGACAGTTCCAGGCAGGGCCAACGACGTTCATATCGCTCGTGCCGCTCTTGCTGACGAAGCGAGGTCGTACGGCTGCCTGTTTACGAATAGCGGCGAGAAAGCTGCGGACGAGCGCGCTATTTCGGCTGCTGCGCCAGGCGGGTTCGTACCCGAAGAGGCGAAACTTCAGTTTGAGTTCGTCATCGCCGACCTGAAACTCCTGCGGCGCCGCGTCAACGGTTTCTGCGGAGGGCGGCTCTAGCGGCGTCCCCGGGTCAACCCTATCCTCACAGACCCACTGGCGCAAGTTTGCCAGGAGCGCGTCGACATCGAAGTTAAGGGGAAGCCGAATTCCTATCCTGATCCAGGCAAGGTCGCGCATGTTTTCGTCCGTCCAGGAGCGAATCTCGCGCAGGCTCGGCCGCATCTGGTCGAAGGTTCCGGACCGTTCGCGATTGAAGGAGGCTGCATAGCCGTTAACCCAATTCCAGAGGTCAACTGCATTCGCGGCGACTCCCGGATTGGGGCCGGCGGAGTGCATCATGGGCTGGTCGGCCTTCATTTCCATCAGGAGGCGGCCCATGTATGCGAGGGTGATGCGGGTCGTGCCGCTTGGTTCGCCAATGAGGCAATAGTCGGGTATTGGTTCCCGGGACCCGTCGAAACGGTCGCGAATGAAGCGGGCTCCCTTGCTGGTTGCGGCTTCCTCTTCCACCGCCCCGACGACAACCAGGCGTATGTCATGGCGGCGGGCCCATTCCGACCCCAGACGGGCAGCGGCTGCCGTAAAGGTCGCAAGAGGGCCTTTGGCGTCGACGCTACCCCGGCCAAAAAGCAGGGGACCGTCCGGGCAGTTCTCAACGCGCACGGGAATATCCCCGAAAACGGTGTCAATGTGGCCGAGCAGGACGATTGTCCTTCCGGCGTCCACGGCGCCGATTTCTCCGACTGCATTGCCGGCCGCGTCCACCTGGCACCTATCATAGCCAAGACCGCGCATGGCGCCGACCAGGAAGTTGCTTGCCTCGCTTTCCTCACGGCTAAGAGATGGAATCTCCACCAGCCGGGTCAACAGTTCTACGGCTTCAGTTCTGGATAGTTCAGGCATGTGCGAAACGGCTCGGGGTTGGCGGATTTTCGAGGCGTTCAACTCTCGAGATCGTCCAGCAGATCTCCCAACTCCCTCTCCCAGACATCGTCCAGTGGCATAAAAGGATTTTCCGTGAATTCTTCGTCGAGTTTCTGCAAATAGGATTGGACGTCGAGTTGGGGGGCCTGCTGCGAGAGCTCCTCCAGTTGTTCCTCCATGGAATGGATCAGTTCGTCGCTCTGGATTCTGAGTTCCGAGAGATCCATTCCCAGATGGAACATGAAGTCGGCCCTTCTCATGATGTCGTACCAGGCTTTTACATCATCTTCAATTCTGACGCTTTGGGCGGGCAGCATCACTTGACCGAAGTCGTAGGCGGGCACAAAGCCATGGAAGCAGATGTACTCCTGCTGACGCTGACCGGCGTGGTAAGCGAGATAGGATCCAATCGTCGTACCGCCTTCGTAGTTGGAAAACCGGACTGCGTAATCTTCCATTTCCTTGCGCATTTCTTCCATGCTGAACACGCAAGAGATATCTCTGTCCTTGTTGTAAGGCATCGCCCCGTAGACACCGCCTACTGCGATTACTCGTTTGACTCCCAGTTGCTCTACGATGTCAAAGAAAGCTTCGGCGTATTCTTCCTCGTTGACGTGCGGTTCTTCGCCCAGGAAGATCAGGAGACCTTTGCCCCCAAGTTCCGTGTAGTAGAGCTCGGTCTTAATGATTCGCATATCCTGCACGACGCCTTCCTTCGTATGCACTTCGGGTCTCAGGAGGTGATGGGCGCCCGGCATCTGAAAGAGGAAGAATCTATCGCGGCTGATTTCGCCGATTTTTCTTGTGTCCAGTTTTTCAATCAAGTATGCAGGCAGTCCAGACGAGATTGAGCCGGCGTCGGCCCACTGGTGCCATCCAGCGATCATGACCATTTCGCTGTTGGTCGGAGTCTCCCACAGTTGTACTCGCTCGTCCATGTCTTTACCTCGATTTCGTCTGATGGGAAATTCGGCGGCAGGGCGCTATTGTCGTTGCAGGCGGAAGACGATTACCGGCGGAATCTCGCTGAAATTGGGTCCCCAACTCACCTCCCTTCTGCCAGGAGGATGGGTGGGAGGGAAGGCTCTTTCTTCAATTCCATTCAAGACGAACCCGGCGCGCAGGCCAACATTCAGTACCGAATGGATTGGGCGATGAAAGTAAGGCTGCGGAAGGGGCTGCCCGGCCAGCGCACGCCCTTTGAACATTGTCGGAGTCATATAGCCGCTGACCCGCACTCCGAACGTGGTAACTTCCTCCCCCTCTATTTCCGCGCGTTCGCAATACGGGACAGAATGGGCCTGGTTGAAGCAAGGGTGCATCATCGAGAACACGAAAATGCCGCCAGGCTTAAGAACCCTGGAAAGGCTATGAAAGAGGGGTTCGATCTCTGCCATATCAAAGAGAGCCATATTCGAGAGCGCGCTGTCGAAGCTCGCTTCGCCAAGCAACTCTACCAATCTTGCGTCGTTTGCGTCATGCACAAGGTAGCGAATGTCGCCATCATTGGACGTAGTCCGTTTCTGCGCAAAACGGACCATCTCTTCAGCTACATCAAATGCGACGACTCGGGCTCCCAAGCGGCCTAGTCTTCGACTGGTCAGTCCGTTGCCGCAGGCGATATCCAGAACTGACTGTCCGGGCTGGACGTTGAGAAACTCCTGGATGGCGGGCCAGCAAAGGACTTCGACAAAGTCGTTGCCTTCTCCCATGTAACCATCCCAATAGGAAGAGTTGTGGTTCCAGACTTGCTTCACCTCCTGGCTGAATTCCGGGAAGGCGATTTCTTCGCCAGAGGGGACGGCGGCTAAGCACTTTGAACTGTCTGAAGGAGCAGGTTTCCTGGATCGCTCCCCTGCATGGGTCATACAATGCTCCTGGTCGGACACAACTAAGGTAGTGCCCCGATTGCGAATGGCTCAAGGCGAACCGACATAACTCCGCACATTGTACCACAGTCGCAAAACAGGCAGGACAACGAGAAGGAAAGATCCATGGCTCAGCCAGCGAGTTCTGTGTTTGCGATGGGCAGGCATGTAGAGAACGAGAGCGGAAAAGGAAGCAACAGTAGGACCTGACGAGCAAAGAGCGCGGTCGTTCGCGGGAACCGATTCGCGCCCTGTTCACGCTCTTTTGCCGGGTCTCATCTGGATGAGGTAGTCTCGGCGGAAGCTGACCCAGAAAACGCCCCGCATGGCAGGCCTCCCCAATGAGGTAGGCAATGGACAAGGGGAAAGGTCTGGGATATACCCGCTATGGAAGGGCTCCGCGTATGGCCGACCGTGCAGCTGCACTGGCATCGGGCCTAGGATGAAGACGGGCCCAGGACCCTAACCAGCGACTTCCGAGAGGTCAAATACGGGGCCGTGAATGCAGGCGCGGGTGTTGCCGCCGCGGGCAGTTTGAACGGAGCATACGAGGCAGGCGCCAAAGCCACAAAGCAGGTCGGCTGTTACAAGGATTTGGGCGAATTCTCTGTCAACCCGGATCCGGGTTTCCCGGACCAGATGAAGAAGCTCACGAAAGGACTCCGGCGGGACTCCCGCACAGACCCGGTCGGCCCAGAGCAGGGTGTCGCGGACCATATCGCTCCACTGTTTCTGATCGACGGCGGCGCGGACCTCTGCTTGTAAAGGGAGCCAAGGTACCAGGTCTGGGACAGAAGTCATGCCACCAGCGCGAAAGAGAATCGTTACTCTGCCGCCCCTGTCGAGCGCGAGTTCGCACAGGGGGAGAAGCTGCCAGAACCAACCAGCGCTCCAGCGAATGTCGACGACAACGAGCAGGTTATGTGGGTCTGGCAGCAAGGCAAAGCCGTTGCCAAATGGACCTGACAGGTTGAGGAGGTCTCCGGGAATCCGCTTGCTAAGCCAAGCAAGTCCCTGATCGGCGACAATGGCCCCGTCTGCATCGCCCGACTGTTGATAGAGGCCCTGTTCTGCGGGGATGGGAGGAAGAAACAGCTGCCAGCGTTCGGCCTGGTCAACGGTTTGCCGACCACAAATGAACAAAGCGCGTCGCAGAAAGATTGACCACTCCCCATCTCTTTCGATACCAACTTCGGAACCGCATCTGACAAGGAAGTACCGGCCACTTAGTGGCTGTGAGTGGGGGACAGGCCCAGGAGGGAGGCGAAGCGCAAACGGCTGGCCGGGCTGCACCTGGCTGTCGATCTGCCCTACGATGGCTGGCGGGAGCGCCAGGCCTTCCTTTTCCATTTGAGAGTGAGCTCCGGTATTTTCGGGCGCAGGATGGTCAGTTCTCTTCATCTTCAAGTTGCGCGGCGTCTTTTGCCACTGGTGATGACGCTCGCAGGTCTCGTTCCGACGGCCTTTCTTCCCGGGCCAAATGCTTCCCAGTTCGATTCCTTCCAGGAAATGGACGCCTTTTGACGAGCGGGCCGGGTTCGATCACCGCCAGGATGACGACGAGGAGGAGTCCACCGACTGCAAGGACCGCCAGGATACGCCACAGGATAGAAAGAGGTTCTGCGGCCACCGACGTTGCGAACAAGAGTATCGTTCGAAGGAAATTAGTATCAACGGGCAAGGTTTGTCGAAGCAGTTGAAGAGCCCAGACGGTCATGGTTTCAGTGGTCAGTGCCAGGTTCCTGGAAGCCTGCACGCTTTGTGGTACAATCTGTTCAGTTTCGGCCTGGGACAAGCTGAACAGGAATCGTTCGTAGACAGCATTCTTTCGCGATCCCCTGTGCCGCGGTCCCGGGCGGCGCCGTCAACAGAAGGCAGGCAGCGGCGGCCTTTCGATTCCATTCTCACATAGCATCGGCATACATCCAATCCTCAACGCCGTTATCGAGACAGCTCTCGACATGAGCCGATTTACTGATTACGTACGTCGCTTCAGTCCTCATGGGGCGCTTGACAGGCTCCTCAACCGGCGCGTGCCCGAACCTTGGCGAATCGAGATGCGTAGCAGCTGGCCTCTTTTCTTCGTACCGGTGTTGCTCTTCATGCAACTCCTTGGCCCCAGCCCGGTTTGGGTCGCGCTTCTTTTCTCCCTGATCGGGCTCTACGGAATCAGTTACGCCTGGATACGAAGTCAGGTTCAGCAGATATTTTTTGAGAGACGGCGCGAAGGGGCGATGCTTGTGGTCGGTGATGCCATGCAGGAGCGTTTCATTGTACGGAACGATAGCCCGCTGCCAGTACACTGGCTTGAATTTGCGGACAGTTCCTTCCTGCCCGGCTACAATCCGAGGCAGGTGATCAGTTGCGGCAGCGGGAGCAGCTACCAGTGGCGGGCAGAGGCAAACTGTACGCAACGGGGCGTATTTCGCCTGGGGCCTCACAAGTTGAGGACGGGAGATCCGTTCGGGTTGTTCAGTCTTGAGACGGTGGACTCCCGTTCCGAGTCGCTTTTGGTCTATCCAAGGGTAGCGCACATCCCTACGCTGGACCTGCCGCGTGGGAGTCTTTCCGGGCAGGACAGGCGGAGGCGCGCCTACAGCGGGTCGGAGCGGTCACAGGCGGTGCGGGCCTACAGGCCTGGCGACAGCCTGCGCCACGTACATTGGCCGAGCAGCGCGAGGCAGGGCGAACTATTCGTTACGGATGTGGAAACTGAACCGAGCGGGGATCTCTGGATCGTTCTGGATGCCTACGGACTGGCGCAAACTGGCGAAGGCGGGGACAGTTCGCTGGAGACGAGCATCATCCTGGCGGCGAGTGTCGCGGCCGAGTTTCTCGGAGGCGGCGAACGACGTTCTGTGGGTCTATTGACAGCCCCTGCGGTTCAGGCAACAGCGGGTTGGCCGGCAGAGGGCCCCGCTGCAGATGGGCAGTATCCCACTGATTCGGATCCCTTTGACAGTCAATGGGCCAGTCCATTGACCTACGTGGAGCAGCAAGCGAATAAGGAGAACGGCAACGCAGTTACTCCGGCGCTGGTGGATGTGCCGCCTCAACCTGGAAAAGGGCAGATGTGGCAAATCCTGGCTGCGCTTGCCCCGGTGAATGCTGGCGATCTTCCGCTGGGAGAACTGTTACGCCGGAGCCGGGGCGTGTTCAATGCGGGCCAGACCGTCTTGGCGATAACCTCTGACATTGGAGCAGGCGTCGAAGACTGGACGGCTGAGTTGCTGCATCTGCGTCGGGTAGGTGTGTCGGCCAGCGTTTTTGCCGTGACGCCGGCGGGTTCAGATATGATCGACGAAGATTTGGCTTTGGAGGAGAACGTCAGTAATTCTGAGAGACCTGAAGGTTCTCCTCCGCTCGCCATTTCCCTACCAGACGAACAGGATCCCGAATCAGAAACGGCTAAAGTCCAAAGTGACGCTTCATCACAGGCAAACTTGATCGATATACTTGCCAAGTACGAGATCCCCCTCCGGTTCATGCAGGCCGGCACCCAGTTGGCCCCTGCATTGACTTACCGACGGACTCGCACAGTCTTGCGTACGACTCCGAGCGGCGGCGTCGTTGCTCATGAAATTGAGGAAGAGGTAGGGTGATCACCGAGTATGTCGAGGACCAGCGACATATAGTCTTTCGCATCTTGTCGTCGGTTGCGCAACGATATCGACCCCAATTGGGCTGGCTCGTTCTTGGAATCGGGCTTACGTTGGCCTTGCTACCCGCCCTGGCGATTCGAGAAGCCGAATGGATCGACTTGGGAAGGGTCCGTGTCAATCTTGAATGGGTCAGCCTGTTCGGGATGCTGAGTGCCTGGCGGCTGTTCGTCGTTCTGCGAAGGTGGGCTGCACACATCCGGTCGAAGTCAAAAGGGTTTAATCAGGGGGAAGACGAAGGGTCCACTGCAGAAGGCCGCCATCGGATTCATCGTAGCTTCTTCGCGTTCACACTCGTCTTGGGCATCCTCCTCTGGATTGCTCTAGGCGGCGTAATCGTGTCTCAGGTGCTTGTTCATTGGATACCTGGACCTTTCGATATCTGGCGCGCAATGAACGCCGGTGATCTGCTTGCGCTGGCAGCAGGGGTTGAGGGGGACCTGAACGGCCTGGTGCTGCGGTACTCTGATTGGGCTCGCGGGGTGCAGGCGGGTGGCGCATATCAGGACGATTTTGTCTTCTTGACGCTGTTTGGCGTTTTGCTGTGGTTCTTGAGCGGAGCTACAGCGCTGCTGATACTTGCCACCCGGAACGGACTGATCGTTGGCGCGCCGGTTCTTTGGGCGCTGGCCACTTTTCTTTTCTACGGAGGGCAGGGCCGCCCGCTGATTCTAATCGGGTTTGCCGCGACCGTCCTGCTTCACGTCTTTCTCGACCAGCAGCGCATGGAAAGAAGTTGGATCAGTCACCGAACAGACTTCAGCTCCATGCTCCTGGCTGATCGGATGATTTCGGTAGGCGCCGGGGCCGTCCTGATTGGTTTGGTTGCGGGCTTTATGCCAAACATCGTAATCAGTCCGATTGCTTACAGAGTCTACCAGACCATGACACCTGTGTATGACTCGGTGGACGAGGTTACGGAGAGGATGTTTCCTGATCTGAAAGGGGGAAGGAGAGGGCTGGGCCGGCTAGGGACCGGACTTCCCAACCGCTTTCTGCTCGAGGGCGGCGCGGAACTCGGTCAATATGAAGTCATGCGCGTTTCAACCAACTATCCCTTTGGGGCCGTTACCGAGCTGGGCGAAATTCCTCCCCGCATTTATATGCGGCGCGGCACGTTTGTCCATTACGACGGGAGAGGTTGGAGCAACAGCGGCCATGAAAGGGACGCCGATTTCGATGCAAACCTGGCTTGGCGTGAAGAGGATGAGTGGCTGGGCCGCGTGCCGCTAACCCAGCGCGTGCGGCTGACAGCGCCGACCGCAGTTCTTCCTGCAGCGGGAGAACCGGCCGTATTTCGGACTGAGTACGAACTGGAAAGGCGTTCAGGCGGCGACCTGGTTTCGATTTGGTCGGGTACAGGACCGGTGGATCGATATGAGGTCGTATCCTTCATACCTGCCATGTCAACAGAGGCGTTGCAGGCTCTGCCTGCCTGGGGGGAGGGTGTCTTCGAGCTGCCGGCGGAGGTGGTCGCGCACCTGGCGCTGCCGGATTCGATCACCCCTCGCACACGCAGGTTGGCCGAGCAACTGGCTGCTGGCCAGACGAGCCAATTTGGCATCGCTGAAACGATCGAGGCCCATCTGCGCGGCATCAGCTACAACCTCGAGGTGCCGGGTCCCCCGCCAGGCGAAGATGTCGCCGACTTTTTCCTGTTTGATTTGCAGGAAGGGTACTGTGATTACTATACGACGGCATTCGCTGTCCTGGCCCGACTGAACGGGCTGCCCACCCGTTTTGCGACCGGTCACATCGGGGGGTCATGGGACTTCGAGTCGGGGGAGTGGACGATCACAGAGGCCGAGGCGCATTCGTGGCCGGAAGTCTATCTGCCTGAGATCGGCTGGGTCCCGTTTGAGCCGACGGCAGGCAGACCGTCGCTCCACAGGCAGGCGGCGCTTCAGACTGCTCCGGACAGCTTTACACGTTCGGGAGCGGCTGAGCCAGCCCAGGAGCCAGCGGAAGAAGGCTGGACCTGGAACTGGCAGATGCTTTTCTGGCTGCTGCCCGTTGCAGTCGTCCTGTACCTGCTGGGACGCTGGTTTGAGCGAAGGCCGCAGGACCCCTGGCTTGGACTCCTGGCCTGGGGGCATCGAATTGGGTGGCCCCATCAACCGAACCAGACGGAGCTGGAGTATGGCCGCGGCCTGTCTGCCCACTTGGCCCATCAAGAGACGGAACCTGAACGCCGCCGCAGGCTGACGCGCAACGTATTGGGGCTGACGGCCGCGGTGAGCCGCGAGCGCTATGGAACTGCCGCCCTGCGCCAGGAGGGGCTGGCGAGGGCGTTGGAACTCTGGCGAGCAATGCGCAGAGACATTCGTCGACTGCCGTGGTGAAAACTGCTTGCCGCGCAAGCAGTTCATGAAGTGTCTTACTGGTCTTCACTGTCCGATTCAACATCCAGCTCTTCAACAGTTAATCGTGAGAGATCCGCTGCCAGGTCGTCAGGGTCTGCGGCGGCGAACCGCTCCCATAGCTCTTGCGCGAGAGCGACGGGGCTGGCCGTGACGCCGTAGCGGCGAAAGTACTGGCAGACCCGAGTCACGTCCCTGCGAAGAACGACTTGCGCGCTCTGGTTCGAATGAATGTCTACCACCTGCGGGAAGTCGATCAGCTTGATGTCGCCTTGCCAGTAGAGGATATTGAAGGCCGACAGATCTCCGTGAACGAATCCCTTCTGAAGCATGGTCTCGATCCCCTGGCGCGTGCGTTCGAACAGCGGCACGCTCTCGTCGTCATCGAGCCGCACTTCATGGAGCGTAGGCGCCGCCGTCTGCTCATCGCCGATGTACTCCATCAGGATTGCGTTCTCGCCTACCCCGTATGGTTTCGGCACAGGCACTCCGGCGGCGTAGAGTGTCTGCAGAGCCGAGAATTCATACATAAGCCACGATGTATGCCGAACCTGAACGCCGAATGCCGTTTTCTTGTTGACGGCCCGGACGGTTCGATCGTCGCGGGGTCTGACAGCCTGTGGCCGCCCGTCCTCTTCAGTCAGTAGATGGCGGCCCTCCCTGTACATGGCGTCGTTACTCAGGTTGCGGAACTGGCGGGGCCGATAAACTTTGGCCGCGATCCATTCCGTGTCCATGGACGGGTGGGCGCGGCAGCGATAGACGTTGGCCTCCTTTCCACCTTTCACCTGCGCCATCACATCTACGATCTGATCCTGCTCGTAGAACGGCTGCAGGGAGTTTCGGAGGAAAATCCCTTCGAAGCGGGCCGGCGTATAGGTGATTTCCCAGACATTTTCCAGTCCCGCGACTTCTGACAGCGCCTGAATTTCGGCGCGGTGCATTTCGAAGCGTTGCTTTTCGTTCTTGGGCATGCGAGGATTCCGGTAGGTCCGTTCGGCCAGGCCAAATCTCCTCTCATAGTAGTCCAACTCCGCCTGTTCCTCTTCCCACAGCAGGTCCGACTCGTGCAAATCAGGCTCTTCCTCTTGTTGAACGTGATCCCAACTTTCTTTTTCCAGCTCTTCTTGCTTGTTCAAGATGTTGTATTCCTTGTGCTGCGACTCCATATCGCGGAAATCAAGTCCGTCTCCGCACCAAACCGGCAAACGGCCGCCGAGTTCAGGGCCGCATACTGCGGCGCGTCACGCGGTTCGCTCGCGCGGTTTCGAGATTTGCGCCGCCAGCCTCTGGGCAGGTACATCTGGTGTCGACAGAAGGTAGATTTGGGCAGGATCAATGGAGGCCGCGACCGGGCAACGCCCGCAACCTCAGATACGAGGGGCTGTTCTTTCGTTAGCCAGGGATGATCCAATAGGTCCGCGTGTACCGAAGTGGAACACGGTTCGAACGTTACAGGATAACCAGCTAGCTGAGCTCCATATGCGGGCAGTTACTCGTGAGTTTCAGATTCTTTTTTACCTTGGTCATATGGAGCCTCCTTTCGCTAGTTTGAATGAGGAGAAAACGCGCTGTGTCGCGGCATGAGGGGCAGGTAAACTTCGGGAGAAATTTAGCACAAAAGTGAAGCACGGCCAAATGCGGAACATCAGAAGTAGAGATTCTCAGGGCCGCAGTTTAGCGCGGCTGAACCTGGATTGATCAGGGTGGCGCAAAGACGATCTGGAAGCAGGCGCAGTGGCTTTGCGGCCAGGACCTCTTGCGTTCAGCGCAAGTCGTGGAGAATCTGGCGCTGGGATGGGAAGCGGTCCAACAGGTCGGAAAACTCGGCGTCGTTGGGAAGGGAGAAGTCCTCGTCGCTGTAGGCCGGGGCAAGCGAGCAGGCCATTAGCGCCCATTTTCCACCCTTACGGAGACGCGCACCGAACCATGTGTGCGCAGGGACGATGGTTTGAACAGTCTGTTCTGCCGTCAAGTTGGATCCAAGGATTGTTTTCGCGTAGTGATCATCAGGCCCAAACCTATATAACTCCACCAAATCACCAACATAAAAATGCCACATTTCATCAATCTCAAGCCTGTGAAGCCGAGACTTGGAATCTGCTGTCAGCAGGTAGTATATGACGGAGGAAACTGGCCTGTCAGATGTGAGATTGGACGGCAGGGCGGTGGCCGGAAGTATAAGGGGGCCTGTATAGGTGACGCGGAAATAGCCGCCTTCAATCGGTAGGGGTTCCAGGTCGAACATGCGGATAACGTCTGCCGCTGTTAAGGAGGCGGTTCGCATATTGAGTTAGAAGGCGGGAGCAGCCTGAATGCCGCCATCGACTGAGAGCGTTACGCCGGTAATCCAGCGAGCCAAGGGAGAGGCGAGGAACAGACAGGCGTCGGCAATGTCTTCGGCGGCGCCAAGACGGCCCAGAGGCGCCCTCGCCCGCCAGCTGCGCACACCGTCCGGCCACTCATTTTCCAGCCCATCTCGTCCAATCAGTCCCGGAGCGACCGCGTTGACGCGGATTCCGTACTCGGCCAATTCCAGTGCCGCGTTTCTCGTGTACTGGTCCACACCTGCCTTGGCGGCCGTGTAGTGACTGTGCGCATATGCGGGCGACACGGCTTCGATGGATGAGATATTGATGATGGAGCGGCTATGGTTGTCCGGCTCATCGTGAGGCGTCAACTCGATCATCGAGCGGGCTGCGCGCTGGGTACAAAGGTGGGTACCGGTCAAGTTGGCTGCCAGCACCTGGCTCCACTCGCTTTCGGCCATATCCAGAAGTGGAGAGAGCGGGTAGATTCCGGCGTTGTTGACCAATACATCCAGCCCGCCACAAACTTCTATGGTTTTGGAGATGAGTCGGTCAACTTCTGCGGCTTGCGTGACATCTGCCTGTAGAGCAAGAGCCCTTTCGCCCTGCGCCTCAATCTGTCCGACGACCTCCTGGGCGGCGGATTCGGAGTTGACGTAGTTCACGACAACCCACGCTCCGGCTTCGGCAAAACGCCTGGCGATGCCGGAGCCAATGCCCCTGCTTCCGCCGCTTACCAGAACGACTTTTCCGGAGAGATCCAGCGCGGTTTTCAGGGGTGGAGCTTGCTCGTGCAACGACAATCTCCTTTCCTTGTAGTGCGAAACTGTTTACGATGTGCCAAGTATGATATTACAGCCGTTGTTCGTCGCCAACTGGCGTCCATGAAGCGCGCAGTGGGGACAGGGCGGGTAAATGGCGGAGCGACGGGGCGGGCGCCCACAAGGGGGCCCCCACAGTTTGCAATGAGGACTGGACCCCGCTTCTCCAGGCAACTTCAAAATTGGATTCTCTTCAGATGGGGTTACTGTTGACCTCACCAGAAAAAGTGTGTAAGGTTATATTTGTCGCGCCTATCTGTCCTTGAAAAGGAGGAACCAATGCTATCTCTTGCACAAAAGCGACAGTTCTATGAAGAAGGTTTCCTGAAAGTTCCCGGTGTGGTCCCCAAGGTGCTGGTCGATGAGGCGCTGCGTGCGGTGAATCACTCCATCGGCTCCGTCGGTCTCGGCGGCGAGGATATGGACAACCATCGATCGGCTTTTTTCTGCGCTGAACTGTTGAAGGCGCCGGTCATTCTGGACCTGTTCCAGAAGTCTCCTGTCATCGAGATTGCCGAAGAGTTGATGGGAGAGGGAAACGTAATGCCCCTCCTGAACGCCAAGCCGTATCCCCGGTTTCCGTTGCCATTGGGTGAGGATGCTCCAGAACCGCGCGGACATATAGATGGCATCGGCAGCGGGACAAACGGCATGCCGAAGGGTTACTACGGGCGTGGATTCACGATGTTTGCCGTGGTTTACCTGGTCGACCTGCTGGAACCCAACTCAGGCAACTTTACAGTCTGGCCCAAATCCCATCGGGCCTTTCAGAAGTACTTTGAAGAGAATGGCCACGAGGTGCTGGCCAATGGGAGGCCTGATATTCCGTTGCCTGAAGGGCCGCAGATGGTGACGGCCGAGGCGGGCGACCTGATCATCGCGCACCACCTGATATTTCACACTGGTGGGCCAAACAGTTCGCCGAATGTTCGCCAGGCTGTTATCACGCGCCTTCGTCATAAGGAGACCGAACACGTCGGCAAATCGGCCTTCACCGACATCTGGCGAGAGTGGCCCGGCATCAGGGAAGCCATGAACGGTGAGGCTGTATAGACAGTCTCAGTTGTCTGGATTCCTTGAACGGCGGTTGGGAGAGGGCGCGCCGAACCGGGGGGCGCGTTACTGCGGAAATTCTCCGCTCTGGATCGCCCTTTGGCGCCCTTCTTCCAACTGCAACTGGATCTCCGTAATCTCCAGAGGAAAGTTTGAAGCCAGGAAGAACCGCCTCAGCACCTGGTTGAAACTGGCTCTCATGCTGTCGGGCAGAACAAGGAAGAGCGGCGGGTTAATTTCTGCGGCTCCGTTCACAATCTGGTCGCCCTTCTCGGCTGCGTACGACAGAAGTTCACGATCGAACTCGCGATGAACGGGAACGTAGCCGATGTTGATCCCGTCGTCACCCATTCGCTTTAGTTGGAGTTCCTGCGCCTCTGCGGACCCCATGTAGCCAACGAACGTCCCGGCCTCAAATCGGTTCAGCGCGTCCGCCGGGATGATATACCCAAATACGATTGATACCTCGCCGATGGGGACGTTCGGGTCGATCTGGGGGAACTGGAAAAAGTCGAGTTCGTCGGCAAAGACGGGCGGCAGGTCACCCAGACTGAAATGCGGGGCCAGAGTCATGACCGCCTTTTCCCAGGAAAGAGGGCTGTCCCCGTCTCCGCGTATCAAAGCAGTCATGCTGTTCATTTCAGAGGTGCTGCCCGGTCTCTCCACGAAGTAGTCCCGGTCCAGAAGCATTTGCCACAGTTCCCAAACACGTGCCACGCGTACGTCGTTGAAGTCGACGCGTCCCGCCATCAGTTCGCGATGGAACTGGGGGCCGTTCAGGCGCAGGTTCAGATAGTCGAACCACAGGATACTGATGAAGGGATTCTGACCTGCGAGCGACATCGGCGTGATGCCGTTTGCCAGAAATGTATCGCAAATGCGGATGAACTCCTCCCATGTTGCCGGCGGCGTCAGGCCATATTGGTCAAAGACTTCCTTGTTGTAGTAGATGCCCGACCAGTTGAAACCGGCAGGTACGAATCGCAAAGCGCCGTCAAAGCGGCTCATGTCTTGAAATCGCCTCCCGTATGCCTCGGCGAAATTTCCCTCGGTCCAGACATCTGATAGATCGGCCAGCAGCCCGTTTGCGGCGGCGCTGCGCAACTCGTAGCCGTCCCACATCAGCATTACATCCGGCGGCGGTGTTTCAAGCAGGTAGTTTCCTGCGTTAAAGCCGTACGACTGGCGGTCGACCTCAATGCTGGGAGCGCGCTCCTGGAAACGTTGGATGGCCACATCTTCCGGGTCGTTGAATACGGAGGCATTGGGAGCGACGTAGGTGAGGGTGACAGGCGGGTTATCTGGCGCGAGCAGGTATTCTTCGTTTTCGCCTCGGCCGCATCCACTCAGCGTTCCCGCAAGTCCTATCAGGAATCCCAGGAACAGGATGTGTCTAATCTTGGCTTGCCATGCAGGGGAGGAATTCATGTCGGTTTTTCCTATCAGTAGTCAGGCAGCGGTTGCGCTAAGGGGCATGCGTTTTCAGCCGCTCTGCGAGTCGTCGGATGTGCGCCGGTCCGATGCCGCAACAGCCCCCAACCATTTGAACGCCCTGGTCGATCCAGGACAAAGCCCGGACGGCAAAGTCATCTTCAGAGATTATGTCGACAAACTGCCAGTGCGGCTTCTTGAAGTATCCGCTCTCGGGGTAAGCGCCTGTTGGACCATTCCAGACTGACTTGACCTCGTCCAGGGCGGCGTCGGTGACGTCCACGTCACTGTGCATGACGGCCGCGAGTGAGCCGCCTACCGACATTACGGCCGCGACGCCCTCCGCGAACGGGACTCTTTCACGTATGGATGGGGCCAGGAACAGGCGGCCGTCTTCTGCTCGTTCGCAGCTAAAGCCCACCCACACAGGCAAGCCGGTTGCCAAGGCAGCTTCGAGCGCAGCGCAGCCGTAATCGATGTCGCGGACCATTTCCAGCAGAAGAAGATCAGCGCCTGCATCGGCCAGCAGCCCGGACTGCTCCTCGAACTCGCTGCGTATTTGCGGTACAGACGGGATATCGGAATCGGCAAGGCCCCCGGACAAAGGAGAGACCGAACCCGCGACCCAGACATTGTCAGGGGCCAACTGCCAGGAGCCATCGAAATCGTTGCTCTTTGCTTCCCCCGCATCAGTCCTTGCCTGAAGGGCCAACTGCGCGGCGTGCTTGTTGAATTCGGCTGTGCGCTTCTCCATCCCCGCGAGGCGCAACATGTGTCTGCCCGTCGCAAATGTATTGGTGATGATAATCTCGGCCCCGGCGCGGATGTAGTCGCGATGGACCTGCCGCACCAGATCCGGATCGGATTCAGTGGCCAACCCGCTCCAAGCGACGTTGTTCATGGGTACGCCGCGCTTCTGCAGCTCGCTTCCCGTCGCGCCGTCCATCAGAACTGTCGCGCTCTCCTCGATTCGTTCCGTGATGGTTTTCATTTTGGAATATGGTCCAAGCGCAGATAGTCGTAGGTTGGCGTGCATTCCAGGCTTGCCGGCATGAAAGGAGTGGGAGCGGTTCCTTTGAAGCTGCCGTTGGCGTCTAACGGGGCCATTGTAACAGCCATGGACCAAAATACGAACTGTCTCGGTGGACATATTCGGCAAGGCTTCGAGCGGCTGGCTGATTAAGACGGTTATCGTACCCTGAGACGCCGTCTAAGGGGGAGGAAGTAGCTCGCCAGCGCCCTGCTTCCTTGGGAGCGTCTTGCCGTTCGGGGCCTGTTAGGTTAGGCTTGTGGCGAAACGAATCCAACCCGGGGCAAGATAGCCCCAGGGCGAGGCGAGGGAAGCAGTTTCCCTGCGTGTCCTTGTAAAGCCGAACAAACCCTGACAGAGACCGAATCTGCTTACATTTTCGAACAGAAAGAAGACAGAGCGATGTCTACTCCCATCTACGAGCGCCCGACCGACCTGCTGCGCACTTTAATCCGTTTCGATACAACCAATCCTCCGGGCAACGAGGCCGAGTGCATCGGCTACTTGAATGGGCTGCTGCAGGACGCGGGCTTGCGGACCACTCTACTGGCGAAAGACCCGAACAGGCCGAACCTGGTGGCGCGTTTGCCAGGGAGAGGAGAGGCGCCGGGACTGGTGCTTCAGGGGCACGTGGATGTCGTGACGACTGAGAATCAATCCTGGCAACATAGTCCATTCGGAGCCGACCTGATCGATGGCATGATTTGGGGGCGCGGCAGTCTCGACATGAAGAGCGGCGTAACGATGATGACCTGCGCTGTATTGCGGGCGCTGGCCGAGGGGCATACACCGGCAGGGGACGTCATCCTGACGATAATGAGCGATGAAGAGGCCGGCAGCGACTTCGGGGCCCGTTTTTTGACTGAAGAGCATCCCGAACAGTTTGACGGCGCAAAGTACGCAATTGGCGAAGGAGGAGGCAGCGCCCAGTATCTGGGCGACCAGCGCTTCTATCCCCTGATGGTGGCTGAGAAGCAGGTCTGCTGGCTGCGCGCCCGCATCGCCGGTCCGGGGGGACACGGCTCAACGCCACTGCGCGACGGGGCCATGGCGCGGCTTGGATCGCTACTGACAACACTCAACAGCAACAGGTTGCCGGTCCACGTTACACCGGTAATGGAGCAGATGCTTCCTGCCCTTGCGGAGCACGCGCCGGAGAACCTGGCTGCCGCGGCGATGGCGCTCCTGGATCCGGCGCAGACGGACAAGACGCTGGATCAGATGGCCGCTGATGGCCTGCCGCAGGCGAGGTCCTTCGACGCTCTGCTGCACAATACGGTCAACGCAACTGTTGTGGGCGGCGGCGTCAAGACCAATGTGATCCCCAGCGAGATTCTACTCGAACTGGACGGCCGGGTCCTTCCTGGCTTCAGCGCGGACAGCCTCATTTCCGAATTGCACGACCTGTTGGGCGAGGACCTGCAGTTTGAGATCATCCGCCATGATCCAGGGCAGGCCGACGTGAATATGGGCCTTTTCCCGCTCCTGAAAGAGATTGTAGAGGAACTTGATCCGGACTCCGTCGTCATTCCGGCGATGGTGGGCGGCTTCACCGACGGGCGCATGTTCACCCGGTTGGGCATTCAGAACTATGGGTTTTTGCCGATGAAGCTGCCGCCCGGCACAAACTTCGGCGCAACCGTCCATGCAGCTGATGAGCGTGTGCCCGTCGACGCGTTGGAGTTTGGCCTTCGGGCAATGTCAACCATATTGGAGCGCTATGGGCAAGTCAGAGCGGCTTCATAGAGGACCATTGGGACACATCATGGTTAGAGAGGGCAATCTGAAGTCCGCCGTGCAGGAGCAGTTCGGACGCGTGGCGGCGAATTATCTTACCAGCGCGGTCCATGCGCAGGGGGAAGACCTGCCTGTTATGGTCGAAGCCGCTGGTATGCAGGGCGATGAACGGGTATTGGATGCAGGTTGCGGCGCAGGACATGCCGCGGCCAGCTTCGCCCCGCACGCGGCCGAGGTCGAGGCCCTTGATTTTACAGCCAAGATGCTGCGCCAGGTCGATGTTCTGGCGGAAAGCAGAGGGCTTACGAACATCAGAACGCGCCTCGGGGACGTTGAGAAGATCCCGTATACCGATTCTTCATTCGATCTCGTTGTGTCGCGCTATAGCGCGCATCATTGGGCCAGGCCAGACAAAGCTCTGCGGGAGATTCAGCGCGTGCTGCGGCCAGGCGGCAAGTTTGTATTGAGCGACGTGGTAGGTTTTGGCGATCCGGTCT
Source organism: Caldilineaceae bacterium (assembly GCA_022824025.1). Taxonomy (GTDB): domain Bacteria; phylum Chloroflexota; class Anaerolineae; order Caldilineales; family Caldilineaceae; genus Bin5. The sequence continues at coordinate 325,215 of JAJEBF010000003.1, read as the reverse complement.
GCGACACATATCTGAACGCCATTGAACTCCTCCGGGATCCCTCGCATGTGCGGGACTATACGCTGGCGGAATGGAGCAACCATTTTGCGGCGGCCGGATTCAATTTTGAGATTGTGCTTTCCTATCGCATCTTCCTTCAATTTGAGGAATGGACCGAGCGCATGGAGACGCCGCAGGCCAACTGCATCGCGATTCAAGCCCTCTATGATGCGGCGCCGAAAGAGGTTAGAGAAGCGCTGGGCATCACTGAAGAGGGCCACTCCTTTCAATGCGCGGTTCTGCGGGGAAAGACTGCGTAGCGGGCCTTGGCGGCGCAATGACAAGCTGGAAGAGCAGGGAAGGAGTTGTTAATCAAGCCTGAGACGGGAGCCGCAGTTAGGCGGCGGGCTCTGATTCACAACTGGTTAGCGGAGCTGAAGGAGCTGCCTGGCCTTGACGCAGTTTGGCTGCAAGGAAGTCTTGCCGACGGGCGCGGCGGCCCTTTTTCCGGCATAAACATACGATTTGCCTGGGCGGCTCGAGAACTATCAGAAATTCTGGGCGTAGGAGGCAGTTTCCAGCAACATCGTTCAGGTTCTGCCTGATGACAGAATTCGGGATTGACGATAAGGACGGAAGGGGCGTGTAGAGAGATAGCTTTTGGACGGGGACACTGGGGCCTGACAAAAACAATCTGTATGGCACAGCATACACTTCACCGGCACATGCAAGGAGGTTCAGGGATGACAGCCTTACCTACAATCTACACTGGCACGATCGGGCAAAGCGTTTGGCGAAGCAGCGACGGGGGCGAAAGCTGGGAGAGGAGCTCACAGGGGATGTTCCTGGAGGCGGACATTCGCGCCATTGCAATCAGCCCGGAGGATTCAACAGTTCTCTATGCTGGAACGGAGGGCGGCCTCTACCGCACACGAGACGGCGGCGACAGCTGGACGCTGATCGAGTCACCGATGGACGACCTAGAGATCTGGGCGCTTGCCATCGATCCAACAGACCCTGACACGATTTTCGCGGGGACCTGCCCATCTGCGCTTTACCGTACGAAAGACGGCGGGAACACGTGGCAGGAGTTGGACGTGGAGCTTGCGGAGGAGTGCGAGGGCGTTCCGATCACGCCGCGAGTTACCAGCATTCTCATCGATCCTGAAGACTCGCAAACAGTCTACGCCGGCATTGAAATCGACGGTATGCGAATAAGCCGGGATGGAGGCGATACCTGGGAGGAGGGCAGCGAGGGACTGTCAAGCCTGGACATCCACGGTCTCGCCGTCGTGCCCGGGTCGCCCAAGACCCTGGTTGCCAGCACCAATAACGATGTCTGCGTAACTACAGACATGCGAAACTGGACGCCACTCGAAGTTGGCAATCACTATCCCTGGCCTTACTGCCGCGGCATTGTGCATCTTTCAAATGGTGACAGCCGCATCTGGGTGGGGGCAGGAAACGGCCCGCCCGGAGACCAGGGGGGTCTGTTTCATAGCGGCGACCTGGGAAAGACGTGGGAGAGGGCCAATCTTGGCGGCGTCGCCAACAGCACGATTTGGGCGGTCTCAAACAATCCGGCAATGCCTGACTGGATCGTGGCGTACAGTGTTGCCGGCGAGCTCTATCGCAGTACCGACGGCGGGCATACCTGGACGAAGCTGGCGCGCGAATTCGGTGAGGTGCGAGCGGTCGCGCTGGCTGTCTAGAGGGTTCTCTAAGCGCGGCAGCCGGCCCCGTGGGGCAGCAGGTGTGCACTGGCAGGGCCGGCTTGCCTATTCTTGGGTCTCGGATCGCTCCAGCTGTCTATATGCCTCTACGCCCGGTCGGATTGCGCCAACCAGCAGTTGATAGTCGGGACCGTAGCTCAAAAAGGTAAAGCCCTTTTCTGCGAGGGCAAGCAGTTCTTGCGGGTTGGAGGCCCCGGCGCCGACGGCGACGCCCGTTGAGCGGCCAATTTCCAGGGCGCGCGCCATCACAGCGTCAATCTCTGGCAAGGGCATATCAAACGGGTTCAGTCCCAGAGAGAGACAGAGATCAAAGGCGCCGATAAACAGCACGTCGATGCCCGGAACGCGGGCGATTTCTTCGAGGTTTTCGACCGCTTCGGCCGTTTCAATGATCAGCATGATCAGGATGTTCTGGTTGGCCTGTTCGAAGTATTCCTCATACTTGAATGTGTAGTGGGATGCGCGCAGCGGGCCGAAGCTGCGGCTGCCTTCAGGGGGGTACCTCGAGGCCCTTACGATGGCTTTGGCCTCTTCCACGTTCCTGACCATTGGGACTGCGATGCCCATTGCGCCGATATCAAGCGATCTCTGAATGAAGACCGGATCGGCCGATGGGATGCGGACCATGGGGATGGTATCGGTCCCGTTTACGGCCATGAGGATGCGTTCCACTTCGGCCATGTCAAGCCCGTTATGCTCCATCTCAATCAGCAGCCATTCGCAACCGCCGTGGGCAAGCAGCTCGGCAACGGTTGCGCTCCCCATTCCCAGAAAGCTGCCGAAAGCTCTCTTGCCGTTGCGCACATTGTTTCGAACGTAGTTGGTTCGCATTCCGTTCGCTCCCTTCGGTAGGGGTATGGCGGAAGCCTGCAGGAAGGTGGCCAGCCCCTTGTGTCCACTGGTGAGGATCTATCGCCCCTTCCCGAATGAACCTTGGCCGGCGCCTTTCTGAGACTTCAGTCGATGTGAAAGACTTCGCGCAAGTCTGTTGAGACGGGGCTGTTATCCGGGTTGGAAGGCATGATGTCCCCCATGTAACGCCACCATTTTTGGCAGATTTCCTCCTGGGCGATGCTGTTCCACTGGTCCTCGTCCTCAATTTCAGCGTAGGCGAACAGTTGATTAGTCTCTGCATGGAGGAAAATCGAGTAGTTTCTGACCCCGTGCGCCTTAAGAACGGCCTCCAATTCCGGCCAGATCGGTGTGTGCCGTTTCTCATACTCCTCGTGCTGGTCCTGGTTGACCGACATGACAAATGCTTTTCGGATCATCACTGTGCTTCCTTTCAAATCGTTGTGGGTGACCAGTGGTCGGCTGTGCGAGCGTCCACTTGCGCAGCACCTACCATTTCTTAACGGCGCCATGCAGTAGCCTGTCACACTTGGACTTTCCTGCCAAGCGCCAAATCAGGCAACGTAGCCATATCCTGCCAAAGAGTCCGAGAGTGGGCAACTGTCCTGCAGGCTCCAGAGCACCGGGGGTCTGGGAGCAAAGAGAGAATCCATGGGAGAATTCCCGCAATCGGGTCGCGGCGCGCACGGCGTGAGCAACGCTTCCCGGAAGGGCACGGCCCAGATCACCGGGGACCACATGCCCGCTCAGACTGAGATCCTTTTCCCTCGATGGAGTTGCGGAAAGGTAGGGAAAGATCAAGGCTTCTCTTTGCTATCGTTGCGCGAATACTTCGGGTAAGGCAGTGATTGCGGAATCGAATTTCACCGGACGCCTGCCTCCGGGGAGCCCTGAAGGGAGAATAGAGAATGAGACGATTTCGAATAGCGGTAGCGATGGCAGCGCTTCTAACCATTTCAGTTCTGACCGGGTGCGTTCCAATCGAGCCGGGCGCTGACATCGGCGAAGCGGGGACTCCCGCTCCTGTTCCTGGTTCCGCCAAACCAGCGGTCTCAACTACCATTGATACCTCAAAGTATGAGAATGTCTGGGTCAAGGCCATCGAAGAGGTCGAGAACGATGGACGATCGCTGCTCAGAGTCTCCTATCCATTCACCGAGCATGAGGAAATCAATGCCCGAATGGAAGCGGTTACGCAGGCGTTTATCGATGAGTATCGGTCAACCGCAGCTGAAATCGAGGCGGCCTACCAGGAATACAAGGCGGAAACGGGCAAGGAAGCGGCGACGTTTGTCACCCATTTCCGACAGCATTTTGACGTTTCAGCTGCCGATGAAAGTCTGATCTTTTTCGACCTTGTGCGATCAATCAACACGGGAGGCACTGGCAACGCCTATGTCGTCGGGTACATTTTTGACCGACGCAGCGGCGCGGAGCTTGCCCTCTCCGATCTTTTTCTTGATGAAAGCTACCTTGGGCGGCTCTCGGCCCTGACAAGGGAGGCACTGGCCAAGCGCGTAAGCAAAGAGGAGCTGGCGAGCGATCTAGACTGGGTTGAGGATGGCACGGCCCCGGCTGCCGGGAACTTCGACAATATACTGCTTCGGACCGATGGAACGTTTTTGGTCAGGTTCGACAAGTATCAGGTTGCCGCGGGCGTAGAAGGGGTCGTTGAGGTTGCGCTCCCCCTTGATGACATCGCGGACCTGCTCAAACCGGAGGTACGGGAACTTTTAGGCATCGAGAGTGAGGCGGAGGAGTCTGGGACGGGAGTAATCGAGACTGATGCTACGTTCGCCGAGGCTGAAGTGGTTTATGCATTCGATGGCGCAAGAAGCCTGGCAAGCTCTGCCATGGTGTTGACGACGCTTTCGTCAGGCCATTCATTTGCAGGTCCAGGCGCCGCGTTGCTCCAGAGATTCGGCCCTGGTAGACAAGAGTCTTCACTTTGGGACGAAAGTGTCAACTGTCAGGTAGTTGCGTGCGTGGCCCTCACATTCGATGACGGCCCATCTTTCTACACGGAAGGACTGTTGGACATTCTCAAGGAACATGACGTACGGGCGACTTTCTTCGTTTTGGGGACGCAAGTCCGCATCCAATCTGAAACTGTGGCGCGCATGTTTCGCGAGGGCCATCAAATAGGGAATCACACGTGGGACCATCCGAATCTCACCAACATGCCTGATGACCAGATTCAGGAACAGTTGCGACTGACCGACGACCTGATCGCCCAACTTATCGGTGGGCCTACACCATTTCTGCGGCCTCCTTACGGGGCTTACAACGACCGGGTTCTGGCGGCTTCAGGGTTGCCGATCATCTTCTGGAGCGTTGATCCTTTGGACTGGCGGGACCGCGACGCGGCGATAGTCGCTGCCAGAATCATGGAGGCGCCGGTTGGGGCGATCATTCTTGCGCACGACATTCATAAGTCTACAGTCGATGCCGTTCCCGCCATTATAGACGCCATTCGAGGCCGCGGGATACAGTTCGTGACCGTCACCAAGCTATTCGAGCCGCAGGAATTGCATGCGCAAAAAGTCTATATTAGCCAGCCTGATACTCCTTCCGAACAGTGAGAAACGGCAAGAGACTGCTTCCTGAAGGAATCCGAGCCAGGTAGAGCAAGCTCGGCGCGGGCCCACATGTGCGAGGCAGGGAAACATGAACGACAAACCGAATGTCATCGTCTGCATTTGTGACCAATTGAGGGCGTTTGAGGTCGGTTGCTACGGTAACCCGGTCATTCAGACGCCCCATATCGACCGGCTGGCCGCCGCCGGCGTCCGTTTCCAGCATGCGGTTTCGACAAACCCGGTCTGCATGCCTGCGCGTTCCTCACTGGTTTCCGGCCAGTACTCCCGTACTTGCATGGGAGCGTTGGGCAATGTCTCCGAACCGGATGAGAACGGCAGACCAGTCGTTGCCTCCTGGCCTCCTCAGGGGCGGGTCCACTTGCCGGAGCCAACCATTGCGGAACAGTTTCAGGCCGCCGGCTACGAGACTGCGTTGATAGGCAAGTGGCATATACATGCTGCCCCTGAGTTGGTGGGCTTCGACTACACGTTGCATCCCCGAGTCAATCACCGCCATACAGGACAAGAGTTCGTCGAGAACGGCGGTCCTCCGCGAGTGGTAGACGGTTTCAGCGTGAAGTACGAGAGCGACCGCGTACTTGATTTTCTGGCCGCCGATCGTGACAACCCGTTTTTTCTCTATTACAGCATTTCGCCACCGCACATGCCGCTGGCGGACGCGCCGGAAGAGTACTTGACCATGTACGACCCGGCAGACATTCCATTCAGGCCCAACGTGTTCCAGGACGGCGGGATGGCGTACGACGAGCACTGGTTCAAGGTCTACCTGTGGGACTTTCTCTACTATTCCCAGCAGCTTCCCCATACGATGGAACTCCCAGAAGGCTTTGATCTGGGAGCAATGATCGCGTTGTACTATGGGCTGACGACCTGGGTCGACGACATGCTTGGACGCATGATGGAAGGGCTGCGGTCAAACGGGCTGCTCGAAAATACAATCGTCGTCTTTACCTCGGACCATGGCGACAACCTGGGCAGCCATCACCGGTTCAACAAGGGCCTGTTAATCGAAGAGTCGATTCGCATTCCCATGATCTTCCACGCGCCGTGGCTGTGGGAGGCGGGAGTCAACAGTTCGCAGGTGGCGCAGCTTGTTGACATCATGCCAACCGTGCTTGAGGCAAGTGGATGCTCCGTGCCGGCCCAGGCGCAGGGAAGGGACCTGACACCTGTTCTGGCGGGGGAGCGCGATCAGCTGGAAGAGAACTGGGGGTTCATTGAAACAAGCGGGGGCGAAATAGGGATCAGGACGCCCGACCACCTGTTTGGAAGGCAAATCTTCGGCAAAGAAGGGATTGACGAGGGGGAGACCAGTTCATTCTACGACCTGCGCAGCGACCCCTACGAGATGAACAATCTCGCCGGGACTGGCCAGCAGGCAGAAAGGGAGGTCGAACTGGATGACCTGCTCACGGAATGGGATGAGAGGACGCCATGGATGGAGAATACTAAGGTCTAGCTGAGGCGAAATACTTGGTTTTCGGCTTCGAGCCGAACTGGCTTGGCGTAATGGTAGACTTCGATCTCTCCGCCGACCGACACCGGGGCGCGCACAATGAATTCCGCCCAGTGCGGGCTGTTGAAGGCAACAAAGGCCAGTTCGAGGCCCGTGATCAGTTCTTCGGGGTCGCGGGTGAAGTCCGGTAAGATCACCGGCCCGGTGTCAGTCTGGTAGATGAAATCGCGCTCGCTGGCGTTCATTGTTTTCACCGGATATTCGAGCACGGCAGTGTAACGATCTGTGCCGATAGACGTTCTTGCCGCGAGTGGGGGCCGAACGGGATCGAGCGTTGCTTCGACGATTCGGGCCGCTGATTCCAGGCGTTCGGCAGGGGCGCGGGCGACGTCGATGCGCACGCTGTCAAAGGCGTCTGCCGTTCGTCCCACCTGTCTCTCCGGCTGCGTGCCGCGGGAAGGAGGATAGAACGGGACTCCTTTGTTGGCGGTGTCGTACGTCTTGATAATCAGAAAGTCATGGTCAGAAAGGATGGGTACGAAGTCGGCGTTTGGCTCGATCCAGATGTCGCGGTCCACGCCAACGCGTTCTGTTTTGCAGCTCGCTCCCATGACAAAGGTCTGCGTCGCGCCGGTCGTCTTGTCCATGATGGAGCAGACGCACTCCAGTTGGATGCGAGCGTTGTTCAAGGATGAAGGCGGCTCGTGGGAAGCGGTTTCGGCAGGCCGCTTCAGATAGTCGATGCGAAAGGTGAGGAAGGAACGAGAAAAGTCGACTGATTGCATGGCTGCCTCCAGTAGCTGCTGGTTCCCAAACTGCACAGAACCCCAGCAACGGCTACGCTTTGGGTCGCGACAGGGATGACTCTAGGTGAGAACTGAAGACGTGTCAACTTGCGGGGGGCACACCGCTGACTTTGCTTTTGGCTGGAGCCGCACCGCGCCTGGGCAAAACCAGGCATGTGGCAAGGCCCGAGAGTTCCTGGAGCAGCTCTGGCAGTCGAGGACAGTTATCTGAGAAACAGGTTCAACGCAGCGGTGTAGGGCCTTCCGCCTCCAAATGGGGTTCGCAAATGATCGGAGGAGAACAATGACTCTGAGAGCAGGCATTGTCGGGTGCGGGGGCATCAGTCGCGCCCACGCCACAGCATACGCAACCCTCGCTGGTGTAACGCTCAGCGCACTGTGCGACGTAAACTCGGCAGCGCTCAATGCACGTGCTGAGGAATATGAAGTCCCGGCTGGCTATGCCGATTTTGAGGAGATGTTTGAGAAGGAAGAGCTGGATGTTGTCAGCGTCTGCACACATGCGCCACTTCACGGCCCGGTCGCGCTGGCAGCCGCCCGCCAAGGAATCAATGTCCTGTGCGAAAAGCCGCTGTCGGTGGATCTGGAGTCTGCAGACGAGATGGTAAGTGCCTGCAGCGCAGCGGGGGTGCGTCTGGCCGTGAGCCACCAGTATCGCTTCACCCCGCTGTTTCGGGAAGCAAAGGCGTGGATCGATGCCGGTCGACTCGGTGAGCTTCGCACGGTTCGCGAGCTGGGCAAGGGGCGGCCTGCCGGCTTCGAACTGATGGAGATGGGCGTACACTATTTCGACGAGATGGACCTGTTGCTGGGAGGCATCGACTGGGTTCATGCCCAAATTACCTTCGAGGGCCGCGACGTTGGTGTAGAGGAAATCATGACGAGCGCGGAGTTGTGCCCAACTGACCGCAGAGACAACGGCATGGTGGCCGGAGACACGATGGTTATTCATGTGAAAGGGCGTAACGGGGGAAACGGAGTCTTGGAGCTGTATCAACGGGAACAGGTACAGGGCTGGATGATGGGTCCCCATATTTTAGGCTCAGAAGGGCAGTTGATGATCAGACCGGATCCGGAGACCTATGTGGACGAACTGTGGCACTGTCCATTTGATGTTTCCTTTCCTTCCCATACCCCGCGCTGGGAGAAAGTGCCGGTTGACGCGGAACGCTTCAGAATCGGAGAGGGGCTCTGGGAACGACGCCAGTCTATCTGGAGCGTGCGCGATATGGTGGATTCGATCCGGGAGGGCAGGCAGCCGGAACTGGGCGGCAAGGCTGCGTTGACTTCGCTCGAATGTGTTTTCGCGGTGTACGAATCCCACTTTACGGGGGCAAGGGCGCGCCTCCCGCTGGAGGAGAGGCGCCATCCCCTGGTCCGGCGGCTTGGTCAGAATGCGTGAATCGTTGGGTCGTGAACAGAGATTCGATGCTTGATCCCCATGCTGCAGGGCGGGCTGCAGATTGATTCCCCGTCTCTTCTACGGCTGGTGGATCGTCGCCGCTGCGGTTCTATTCCAGTTCACCTTTCTCAGCGTAAGCCAGTCAACCGTAAGCGTCTTCTTGCGTCCGGTCGTGCTGGAATTGGGCTGGCAAGTGTGGCAGTTTACCCTGGGATCGTCGCTGGGTGTACTGGCAGGCGCTCTTTCCGGCGTCGTTGTGGGCCGCCTGGTCGACCGGCGCGGTCCCAGGCTGCCAGCCTTGGTGGGGGCGGTCGTATCTGCCCTCTGCCTCTACGGCCTGGGCAGACAATCCAACCTGTGGCTGTTCTGGACCTTGCATCTCTGCGCTGGCTTTGTCGGCTGGACGCTATTTGGTCCTTTGGTCGTAAACACAACTGTAAACAAATGGTTTGTTCGTCGTCGCGGCTGGGCGCTCGCGATTGGCTCTACCGGCATCTCATTCGGCGGGTTGATCGCACCCTACGCGATGACGCTCATTGTCGACACTGTTGGGTGGCGCAACGGTTACATTGTACAGGCCCTGTTCGTGCTGGCCACAGTCGGACCAGTTGCCCTGCTATTGCGGCGCGCCCCGGAGGATGTTGGTCTTAGGCCTGACGGCGATCCCCTCCCGTTCGAGGAAGACGAGGCGTTCTCAGACCTTGAGGGATCGCGCTCCTATACGGCCCAGCAAGCTCTGCGCACATCCGGCTTCTGGCTTCTCCTACTCGGCTACAGTATGAATCAGGCCGCGCTCTCATCGGTGCTGGCCCATGCCGTCCCTTTTGCAACCGACGCCTCATTTTCTCGCCGAACAGCTTCGCTTGCGCTGGCGGTCAATGGCTTGGGAAACCTGCTTTCCAAGGCATTCTGGGGCTTTTGCCTGCAAAGGTTTCCCCCGCGCAGGCTGGCTGTAACGGCGTTCGCGTTTGGTGGGACGGGTGTGGGACTGATGCTGTTGGCCGCCTCAACTGCAGAACCCGTTTTCCTCTTTGGCGGTTTCTTTCTGTATGGCTTCGGCTTCGGGGGCACGATTCCTGTGAGCGAGTATCTCTGGGTCAGTTACTTTGGCCGCGCTTACATTGGCGCCGTTCGGGGGCTGGCTCAACCGCTGACGGTAATCGGACCGACAGTTGCCCCTGTGCTTGTAGGGCTGGCCTACGACTTCCAAGGGAACTACCGACTGGCGTTCCTTGGCATCATTGGCGTCTATCTGCTTGCCAGTTTGTTGGTGGCCGTCTCGCGCGCCCCCAGCCCTCGCAAGGCCGGTTAGGCGTTGGCGCGTCCGAACTGAATCTGGCGCCGCGCCGCGTTTTCCGGATCTGTATCTATGCCCGACTTTCGGCTATGATAGGCAGATGTTCAGGGGCGGCGCAACAAAGGCCGAAGACACCATGGGCGAAGGGAAAGTGGGAAACGGCGGCGCGTCGATTGCGCCGGGTCTGCGAAGACCATGCCAGGCGATCTCATTGCGGGGAAGCGAACAAGACGATGGACGAGGCACAGACCGGGCTGCTTCTGCGCATTTCGGACGTAGACAACGTATACGTGTTACTGCGCAATTTGACCGCGGGGACAGTTCTGAAGTTCGGAGAGCGAGAAACCGTACACGAGAAAGCGCTCGAATTGGGGCACAAGATCGCGGCGCGGGACATTGCGGCCGGGGAAAAGATCATCAAGTACGGCGCGCCGATCGGCTCGGCGACACGCGATATACGCGCGGGTGAACACGTTCACGTCCACAACATCAAGAGCGATTACATTCCTACGTATACTTTGGATTCGGTGACCGAATAGATCGGTCGAGGAGCGATCCGATGTCTGCGAAAGCCGAGTTTTCAGGTTACCTGCGGCAGGACGGCCGCAAGGGCATCCGCAATACGATTCTGGTCGTCTACCTGGTGGAGTGCGCCCACCACGTAGCGCGGGAAATCGTCTATCCCCACCGCAAACAGGGCGTACATTTGATCGGGTTCGGCGGCTGCTATCCCAACCAATACGCCTATGACATGATGGCGCGGCTTTGCACGCATCCGAATACCGGAGGAGCCCTTCTTGTTTCGCTGGGCTGCGAGAGTTTCGACCGCCGGGGCCTGGCGAAGCAAATTGCAGAAAGCGGCAGGCCCGTCGAGACATTGGTGATCCAAGAGAAGGGGGGCACGCTGTCGACGGTCGAGCAGGGCCAGGCCTGGTTAGGAGAGACGATGGCAGGACTGGAAGAGTCGACGCCGCGTGTGACAATGGCTGTGGATGAGCTAGTCGTGGGCGCGATATGCGGCGGTTCCGATGCGACGAGCGGTATAACGGCAAACCCGGCGATCGGGCGGTGTTTTGACTTGCTGGTGGAGAAGGACGCGAAGGCTATATTCGAGGAAGGCGGCGAACTGATCGGCTGCGAACGGATCATGGCCGAGCGTGCCGTTACGCCAGAACTCGGCGAAGAGATACTTGCGACGATGGAGAAGACCGCCCGCTACTATACAACGATGGGGCACGGCAGTTTTGCAGTCGGGAATGCCGACGGCGGTCTGTCAACCGTCGAGGAAAAGTCGATGGGCGCGTACGCCAAGAGCGGCTCTTCGCCAATCTCAGGACTGATCAAACCCGGAGACGTACCCCCAGCTGGCGGACTATATCTCTTGGATATCGTGCCAGACGGCGGCGCGCGGTTTGGCTTCCCCAATATCAACGACAATGCTGAGATTGCCGAACTGATCGCCTGCGGCGCGCACATGACCCTGTTTTCGACGGGGAGAGGGTCGGTAGTCGGGTCCGCGATTTCGCCGGTGATCAAGGTCTGCGCCAACCCGGATACGTTCCGGCGCATGGCAGGTGACATGGATGTGGACGCAGGACGCATCTTGGAGGGTAGGGCGACACTTGACGAGGTCGGTGAGGAAATATTCTCGCAGGTGCTGGCAGTAGCCGGAGGCGCGCCGACCAAGTCTGAAAGTCTGGGCCACCAGGAATTCGTGCTGACGTACAAGAGTTTCGAACCGATCGGACCAGCTTGCCTACCGGTCTGAACTGCTGAGCTGACGGGCGACCGGCCTCAACGCGCATTCTTGAGTCCCTCTCGAGGCTGGGGCTGGGACAAGTTTCCAGGACAGTCTGAGAAGCTGGCGCGGCCAGCAACAAGATGCACTGGAGAAAAGGAAAGAAATATTCGGCGATGAGAGAGCTTCGAATGCGGAAGGATGCGAAATGACCGTGGATTCCCATGCCAGAGAGCGCCAGGCAGATCCTGCCTTCCAATCTGGAGGCACTTCAGTGGTCCAGCCTGCCCAGCAGCGGAGGTTCGTAGATTATCTGGGGTTGGCCGCGCGGGGCTTTGCGATGGGCTGCGCCGACATTGTTCCCGGAGTTTCCGGCGGGACGATGGCTTTCATTCTCGGAATCTATGAAGAACTGGTGATGAGCATACGGGCGGGGGCGCGCTGGCCGCTTTGGGGGGCGCTGCTGCGGTTCAAACTGCTGGAGGCGCTGGATGCAGTCAATGCCCGTTTTCTGGCCGCGGTCCTGGCCGGCATAGCCGTGGCAGTGGTGACGCTGGCCTCCTGGCTCGAGTGGGTATTGGAAAACCACCCTGTGTTAATCTGGAGTTTCTTCTTTGGGCTGGTAACGGCCTCCATCTTTGCCATACGCGGGAAGATTGTAAGGTGGAACGGCTTGCTGATGGGAGGGTTGGCCCTTGGGGCGGTGGGGGCCTACTTCATTGTCGGGGCAGTCCCTGTGCAGACACCGGACTCGGCCTGGTATCTGTTTCTGAGCGGGATGCTGGCGATCTGCGCCATGATTTTACCGGGTATATCGGGATCGTTCATTTTGGTGCTCCTGGGAAAGTACCAGTTTGTTCTTGCCGCAGTGAACCAGCGCGATCTGGTCAGCCTGGGAATTGTCGGTGGGGGCGCGGTCGTAGGAATCGTTTCTTTTGCGCAGATCCTGGCCTGGTTGTTTAAGCGGCATCATGACCTGACGATCGCGGTTCTTATCGGCCTGATGGCGGGAAGTCTGCGAAAGATCTGGCCGTGGAAGGAGACGGTGGCCTTCATCATTGACCGGCACGGCGAGATTCTGCCTACGGTTGAACGAAACTATCTGCCCTCAACATTGGGTGGTGAGGTTTTTCTGGCGCTGGGACTTGCGCTCACAGGATTTCTTATCGTGTTGGTCCTGAATCGCCTTGGTGAAGGCATGTAGGGTGGCAGGGATGAAAGCCGCAAGGCAAAGGATATCCTAAGCTACGAAGTGGTTCTGAAAGGTTGTGACTCAAGGCTGACCGGCGTGGTATGCCGCGGCTCCTTGACCCAAAAGACCATCAGAAGAAGAGATGTGACGCCGCACAAGGAAGCCGCCGCAAAAAGTGCGGTGTAGCCCAACGAGCCGGCTAGCAAACCACCTAGAATAGGCGCCCCAATCAGGACGGGAGCCAGGATGGTATTGGTAAGACCGATATAGGTAGGACGGTCCTGCGGCGCGGAGAATTCCAGGGTGATGTTGAGTGAAGAGGTGTGATCCGCGGCCAGGAAAGATCCGACGAAAACGAAGGTTAGAATGAGGCCGAGCGGCACGGTCCCCCAGATCGGGGACTGGGTCACGGTCGAGATGACCAGTGCGCCAATGCCTTCGTTGGGCTGAGGCTGGGGCAGAAGGCCCCCGAAGCCGCCGATGAAGAGCGCGCTGAGCGGGGCAAGCGAGACAAAGAAGGCAGCGGCCGCCAACACGGTCTTGTGACCGACGCGATCGGCCAAAATGCCCCACATCGGATTGAGAACCGCTTGGGTCCCTACGAGGACGGCGGTGAGAAGTCCAACGCCGCGACCGTCGAGCGCGAATGTTTCGGTACCGTAGACGGCGAAGAACCCGGCGCTCATCCCTCCCAAATTGACAAATGACTTGCTGACCAGGTAGCGCCGGTAATTGACGTCGCACTTGAGTACAGACGATACGCGGCCCAGATAGTGCAGGACGGGAAGCGCCTTTTTGGTTGCCTGGCTGGCAGGCTCCCTGGTCAGCGCGAGGCCAAACCAAGAGACCACCGTAAAGGTAAAGGCCAAAAAGAAGAGTAGCGCGTAGTTGCCCGGAAAGGCGCGGCTGACGAGAATCCGGCCCACGAAAAAAGCGCCGATTACGCCCATCAGCTGGCCGATTCCATGGCCCAAGCCAAGCCAAAGGCCGCGACGCCGGACCGGGATCACCTTGGCGATCATATCCAGCCAGGGAGGCGTGCCGAGGCCGGCGCCCGAGGCTGCCATGGCGAGGCCAACAAGAACAGTGACGAGGGCGACAGTGGGGGCAGAGAGGGCGAAGAAAAGGATGGAGAGGCCAACAAGAAAATAGGGCAGTCTTTCCAGGAAGAAGCCGATTCGCATAACAAAGGGCTTCTTATAGGGCATACTTTCGGCCCAATTGGCTGTCAGGAGTTGGGGAAGGTATAGGCCGAGGGCCCACATGGCCGGAATCAGGCCGATTACCAGCTTGGAGTCGGTCAGCTGGCTCACCAGGACAGGGATCACAGTTTCGCGCGAAATGAAACTGAACGCCAGGGTGATGAAGGTGATATCCCAGAGGCTTACCGAGAAATTCCAGTTCGCTTGGTCGCTATGCCGCCCCATCAGCGCCGGCCCCGTCGGACATTGAGAAAGGCCGGAAACCTCTGACCATCAGCCCTTTCGGCTCGTCATCGCGGCGGGCGCGCAGGGCCCGCTTCTCCGCTTCAGCGCGATTGGCCGTGGTCGTTGCTCTGATGACTGCGTAATCGTCAGGCCGTCTGTAGCGATTTATGAAAACCGGACGGGGCGAGTCGGAGTAGTTCTGCTTCGAACCGTGCACAGTCCTGACGTGAAAGAAGATTGAATCTCCCGCCAGTCCGGTAACGGGGAGGGATGCGTCCCAGGGCCATTCGTCTTCGTCGAGGCCGAGGTGCGAGAAGGTGTCCACATGGCGGAGCTGGCCCTTCTTGTGCGTGCCGGGCACGACATGAAGAGCGCCATTGGAGAGGTCTGTGTCGACAACATAGGACAGGATAGCCACCGGCCCTTCGAACCGATGCTCGAAATAGGCTGAGTCCTGGTGCAAATGTTTGGGATGGCCGCCCACCGGTTCCTTGACAAGCGACTGGCCCTGTCCGAAGAGCTCGATGTTAGGGCCAAGAATTGCTTCCAGGATATCCAGGGCAGTCGGATCCAAAGCAGAGCGGAGGAATGCCGCGCTCGTCAGATAGCTGATTCCTACGGTCATGATCTGCTTGTCACGGCTATATCCTTCGGGCGCGGGGATGAAGAGCGAGCCGTTGGGCGAGACCCATCCTTCAGGTTTCTTTTCGGCCTGGTCGAGGAGCGCAATCGACTGTTCGACTGTGGCGGCTATGTCTGCTGCCATGTCCTCCACATATGGCTTCATCAGACCGCGCACGACGAGGCATCCGTACTGCCTGTAGATTGCCGCGGCCTCGGCAACGTCCAGGTCTTCGACTGACAGGGAAATGAGACCCGCCTCGATTCCCGGGTCCATGACGGATTGCTTCATGGTTGCATTCCTCTAAAAGAGATTGTCCGGCGTCGTGGATGGGCACCAGCGATGGGCGCTCAGGTAGTCAAGGGCGATGTTGAGGCTCTCGGCGGTTCCGATACGTCGCAGCGCGTCAACTGCGTTGGCGCAAACGTATCGGTTTTCGTCGCGAAGAGCGTCCTGCAATGCGGGAATGGCCGGGGCTGCCTTGGTCCCGAGGCGCTGCATCGAAAGGGCGGCGGTGAAGCGAACCTGCCCGTCGTCGTCTTTCATTGCCCTTTCCAGGGCCGGGAGGATCCTTTCTGCCGGACATTGAAGCTGGCCCAGGGCCTCGACAGCGGTGCGCCGAACCACAACGGATGAGTCTGTCACGGCTTCAGCTACGGCGCCGGCTACGTCGCTGCCGGCGTGCCCGGATTCGCCCAGCGCAAAAGCAGCGTGCGTACGCGCCGTTTCTGTGTCGTGCTTCAGGGCATCGATCAAGGTTTCCTGCCCGGCGTTCCCGATCGCGCTCAACGCGTACCCCGCATTGCGGGAGGCCGTTGCGTCTCCGCTGGTCAGGGCATCGGCAAGAAATGGAACTGCCTTGGCGCCAGATGAAGCCAGACGATAGGCTGATTCGACGCCTTCCGGTTCGTATCTGGAGGCCAGCTTCTCCGCCAGTTCGGCCGCATCGGATCTCTCATTCCCGTGTCCATTCTGTCTAACGGCCTGGCGGGCGTCGCCGTTTTGCTGCGAGTTCGAATAGCCGCGGTGCCAGTTCCACTGGTGAGACCAAACGGCGTTGTGATCGACCTGTGCATTCTCGACTGGGGTCCAGTCATCATTCTTGTTCTTCCAGGCCGGCCCTGAAGGCGCTTCCATGCGCACGAATTGGAACTTCATCATGGCCCGGTTCTTTTGGGAAAGATTCGCGCCGCCCCTGTGCCACAGATCGTAATGGATGAGGGCGAAGGTCCCTTCCGGTCCTTCAAGGAAAACCGGCTTTTCGGTGCTGTCTCCGGCCCGTTTCGTATAGTATTGTGATCCTTCCAGCAGGCCTGACGGGCCCATCCTTTCATCGACGGCCTGGGGGTAATAGAAGATCATGGCCCACCAGTTGTGGTGGTTTCGAACCTTCTGGTGGCCCCAGTAGCTGTCCTTGTGCCAGCCCTGCACCTTGCGCCCAGGGTAGGTGAAGTGACAGTGGCGATGTGGGTGAATCGTGTAGTCATTCCCCAGGACGCTCGTCAACGCCCCGCGCACGACAGGATTCTGAACGATTTCACCGACTTCACTTAATCGGGGCAGTATGTTGTTGCCCGGGTTCCCCTCCTTCTCCATGACTTCATTCAGTTTGGCGTTGAGCCCTTCATGAAATTCCTTGGGAAAGTCGGTCTGCAAGACCAGGTACCCGCGAGAGATGAACTGTTGCATCTGATCGTCAGTCAGAAGATAGTTGGAAACGCTCATTTCACTTCCCTTCCTCGTTCGTTACAGGGCTGCGCTAGAGCAGTGTGAATTGTGTCAAAGAAATAATATCAAGAGGGCCGCAAATGCGTTGAGATGCCCAACTAATGTGGATCTCATTTGAAACTACGACTTTTCGCGATGGCGTCGTGACTGGAGCACACCATGCTGCACCGCTGATTCGAAATTCAAGTACTCTTGGGCTCGTGTGGGATATCCATTAGGTTGCGGCGAAATCAGGCCGGCAGAGCTTGCCGTCCTGCAGGACGGGTATGGCCTGGGCCCAGAAATCCGTCCCTTCGCGGTTCATAATGGGTTCGGCGGAATACTGGGCGAGATAGCAGCGCCGGACCTTCGACGTGGTGTTGGGTCCGCTGCGGTGAAAGGTACGGCTGCTGAAGACGACGATGCTGCCTGAGGGAACCAGGGCCGGGACACCTGGGTGATCCCCCTGGTATCCAATCTTGTCGTTGCTGCCGGCCTCAATTTCATGGTCGTAAAGATCGTCCGGTTTCATGCCGATTGCAGAGTAAGGCAGCACTGAAACGGTACCATTCTCGTTGGACATATCGTCCAGCGCGCACCAACATGAAAGGTAGGGTCTGTGGTAGTGGCCAATGTATCCTGAATCCTGATGCCAACCAAACTTTGTGCCCACTTCGGCGAATTTGACGACGTATTGCTCGTGGAACAGAAACGCGTTGTCGCCCAGAGTGGCTCTGCAGATGTCCCCCATCAGCTCGCTGAAAAGAAAGTCAGTGATGATGGGGCTTTCCATGCCTCGCCTGGGGATAAAGTAGCGTTTCTTGTAGTGATTGATGCCCTGTACCGTTACTCCTTTGGCTTCCATTTCGGCATCGTACTTGTCGATGTTGCGCTGACACTCCTCTCGCAGTCCTTCCACCTGATCAGGACGTATTACGTTTTCGAGAATCATGAATCCTTCATTGCGGTATTGCTCTCGTTGGGCGTCGGTAATGTGCATCGTAGACCTCGGGATTTGTGTCAGAAAGTTCTTGTTGGCGATGCTCTTGGAAAAAGGCAGTTCAACGCGATAGCGGCAATTCTAGAGAGTGCGGCCTGAGTGAGCGGCTGGAAAGACGAGAATCCAGGCTCGTGCGTGACGCCCCGATTGTCGTGTCTTTTTCCAAGGCAATCACAGCGGGCAAATGCTCGAATTCTTATACATCAGAGGCGTAGGAAAGTCAAGCATGGACCGAATTTGGGGCAGGGCAATCGCATCTGAATCGGGTCAACGGTAACGAGCCGGTTGGAAAACTGACTTTCTGCTGAAAGTTCTCTCCCAATAAGATGCTTATGCCCCCAGTTGCCCCAAGGGTGCAGTCCACATTTGGGGTTGCCAGGAGAAACGGGTCCCAGGATTCAATGGATTACTCGCCTTCACCCGCCCCTCCCCCGCAGTTTCCCTTGCCCCCTCCTCCCGCGCCTGAGACTCCGCCCCACCACTTACCGCGAACAACGGCTGCCCGAATGGTTGCCCTTGTTCGCGCCATGCACCCCTCCCTCGCTCCGCAAACCTTCCGTAGGGGCGTCCCTTGTGGGCGCCCAAGCCCCTCCGCACAGAAACCAGCCCCCAATCCAGAGACGCCAACACGGCCCTCGCGCCCTCCCTCGCGCCCTCCCTCTGCCCTCATCCGTGTCCCTCCGTGGATCAAAAGATGTTGAAGTTCGCCGTTGCCCTTCTTCGCGCCCCTTCGCGCCCCTTCGCGTCCCTTCGTGGATCAAGAGATGTTGAATTTCGCGATTGCCGTTCGCCCTAATCCCCCAAATCCCAAGAATCCGCCCAAATCCCCGTTCAGACAGAATCCCTCGTCCAGACAAAATCCCTCGTCCCAAATCTGGGCAGTACCCTCTGGCGATCCTCATTTGCGGTTTCGCGGATTTCAGTCTATACTTTCGAAACCGCTTTAGTAAGCTGAAAACCAGACAGATTGCCGGCTCGTTCACTCTAGCTTCAGAGGCCTGTTGCCGATGCGTGGATTATCCAGAGTTATACGCTACGTGAAGCCCTATACTTGGATGGCGGTCTTGGGCATCGTAACGACGATCCTACCGGTGGTGATGGAGCTGGTTACGCCGCGTATGGTCCAGTTCATTATCGACCAGGGCATCCGCGTCGGAAACATGACCGTCGTCTGGCAAGGCTGCGCGGTGATGCTTCTTGCGGCTGTGTTCGGCGCGGCAACGACCGTCGGGCAGGGGATAGCCAGGGCACAGATTTCGCAGGGTATCGCCTTCGACCTGCGCAATGATCTGTTCCAGCACATCCAGCGCTTCTCATTCGCCAATCTGGACCGAATGCAGACCGGGCAACTGATGACTCGGGTTTCGAGCGACGTGGATGTGGCGCGGATGTTCCTCAGCGCGGGTCTTGCTCTTCTGCTTCGATCCTTGTTGATGGTTGTCGGCAGCCTGATTATGATGCTCTTCATCGACTGGCAGCTAAGCCTGGTGATGATTGTGATGCTCGCGATTTCAGGGTCGGTGATTTTCTGGTTCCTGCGAGTCGTTGGGCCGCTCTTCACGATTGTTCAGCAGAAGCTGGGCAAACTGAATACCCTGGTACAGGAAAATCTGGCCGGGGTCCATGTTGTCAAGGCATTTGTGCGCGAAGGGTATGAGATCGACAGGTTTAGCGCGCAGAATGTGGAATACATGGATGAGAACATCAAGGTCGGCAGGTACCTGGCCCTGGTAATGCCGGTGTTACTGGTCCTGACCAACCTTGGCGCGACTGTAGTGATCTGGCGGGGGGGGATGGACGTAATCGGCGGCCGGTTGACGATAGGCGAGCTCGTCGCTTTCAGCAATTACATGTTGATCGGGATGTCGCCTCTGCTGCTTCTGAGCAACATACTGTCGATGATCTCCCGGGCCGAAGCCTCGTCAAAACGCCTGGTTGAAGTGCTGGACACAGAGCCAGCCATCCAGGCGCCGGCCCAGCCGCAGGTGATTGCGGAACCAACAGGTGAAATCAGTTTCGAAAATGTTTCCTTCCATTATTCCGGTTCGCAACCGACAGGGAGTTTAGGCGGGACGGCAACTGGAAACGGCCAGGCAGCAGTGGTCGGCGCCTCTGCGAACGGAAAGGACAGCGGCGATTCGGCACTGCAATCGTCGCTGCCCAGTAACGGCCGCAACGGCGCCATCGGCGAAGAGGTTCTTGACGGCATTAATCTGCACGCCAGGCCCGGCCAGAAGGTAGCCCTGTTGGGCGTAACCGGTTCGGGCAAAAGCACGCTCGTCAACCTGATTCCCCGTTTCTACGACGCAATTGGCGGCAAAGTAAAGTTGGACGGCGTCGATGTAAAGGGATGGGAACCGACTCTGTTGCGGAAACATATCGGCGTTGTCTTGCAGCAGACGACCCTGTTTGCGGGAACCGTACACGAAAACATTGCCTACGGGCGGCCCGATGCCCCCATCGAAGAGGTTGTTGGGGCGGCAGAGGCGGCGCAGGCCCATGACTTTATCACGCGGATGCCGGACGGCTACGACAGCATGGTGGAAGCGCGCGGGGCCAATCTTTCCGGCGGCCAGAAGCAAAGAATCGCCATTGCCCGGGCACTACTGACAAAGCCGGCCGTCCTCATTCTTGACGATTCCACCAGCGCGGTCGACCTTGATACCGAGTTGCGGCTGCAGGAAGCGCTCAAAGAGAAGCTGACGGACACGACGACCTTCCTTGTTGCGCAACGCATCAGCAGCGTTGTCGACGCGGACCTGATCCTGGTTCTCGACGACGGAAAGATCGCAGCGCGGGGCACACACGAGGAACTCCTGAAGGACAGCGAGATTTACCAGGAGATCTATTATTCGCAGTTTGAAGAGGCATAGGACTGAAATCTGCCCGCGGTTATCCCGCGGCCATGTGCGAGCCGATCACCAATGTCAGTAATGCGACCCCCTCAACGTCAACCTATGCGTCTCGGCTTCGGCGGGGGCGGCATGCTCACGGGCGAAGCCGCGGCCAACACGCGGCAGACCCTTCTGCGTATGGCCAGCTATTTGCGGCCCTACCGACTTCAGCTGGTTGTTGTCGCGCTCTTCGTGACCGTCAGCACTGTGCTGCGGCTCATCGGCCCGATGTTGCTTGGCCGCGCAATTGACAACTTCATCGCTCCCGGCGACGCGGTCGGGCTCCGGAACCTGGTGTTCATGATCATCGCCGTCTATGTAACTGCCAGCGCGACATCGGCTGTGCAGGGCCTGATCATGGTGGTGTTGGGGCAACGGTTTGTGTCCGACATTCGGGCAGGACTGTTCAACCACATTCAAGGGCTGTCGATGGTCTTCCACGACCGCAATCAGGTTGGGGACCTGATGAGCCGGATCACAAATGATTCGGAGGCGATTAACCGAACGCTTACGAACGGGTTAATCGAGTTTACGTCCAACATTCTGCTCCTGGGCGGCACGTTTGTCGCCATGTTCCTGTTAAACTGGCAGCTGGGGCTTGCGATGCTGATTCTGATGCCGCTGATGTTGTTCATTACGGGCGAGGTGACAAGGCGCAGCCGTGCGGCCTTCCGAACCGTGCAGAAGAACCTGGGCGCGTTGAACGCGGTGATGGAGGAGAACATTGCCGGGGCGCGGGTCGTGCAGGCATTTGCCCGCGAGAAGGAGGTTTACGCCAGCTTTCACGACGTAAACACCAGGTACCGCCGCGCCGGGATGACGGCAGACATTATTACGGCTGCGCTTGGTCCGATGTTTACGACGATGATGACCGTTACGATTGCGGTGGCCGCTCTTCTGGGAGGCTGGCTGGCGATCGAGGGTGTTCTGGAAGTCGGGGTCCTGGCTGCTTTCATCATTTACATCATGAACTTTTTCCGGCCGATGCGCGGCATCGCGATGCTCTATAACCAGCTGCAGTCAGCGCTGGCCGGCGCGGAGCGGATTTTCCAGACATTGGACGTGGCTCCGGTTGTTACCGACAAGCCGGACGCGCCGCCACTGGATAAGATTGCAGGTGAAGTAGAATTTGAAAACGTCAGCTTCAGTTACGACGCGCCGCCGCCGTCGCCGGAACCGGTGTGGAATGGGCGAGGGCCCAGGCCAAAGGCGGCCGAGAACGGCTCGAAAGAGACGGAGAGGGAGCCTGAGACCGTCCTGGAAAACATAAGCCTTCATGCCAAGCCGGGATCCACCGTCGCATTGGTTGGCCCGACCGGCGCGGGCAAGACGACGATCATCAGCCTGTTGAGCCGCTTTTACGATGTGAACGAGGGGAGCATTCGCATTGACGGCCACGATATTCGTGACATCCAGCAGGCATCGTTGAGAAGACAGCTGGGTATCGTCCTTCAGGACACCTTCCTGTTCTCCGGCACTGTGGGCGAGAACATTCGCTACGGTAAGCTGGACGCAACCGACGAAGAGGTGGTGGCTGCGGCGAAGCTGGCCAACGCCGACGCGTTCATCCGGTTGCTTCCCGGAGGCTACAGATCGCAAGTATCGGAACAGGGCAACAACTTTAGCGAAGGACAGCGCCAGCTGATTGCAATCGCCCGGGCGATTCTGGCGGATCCCCGCATTCTCATCCTGGACGAGGCGACCAGCAGTGTTGACACCCGCACTGAAGTTCACCTGCAACAGGCGCTATTGCGTCTGCTGGAGGGCCGAACCGCCTTTGTCATCGCCCACCGGCTCAGTACCATCCGCAATGCCGATGAGGTGCTTGTTGTAAATGACCATCGCATAATTGAACGCGGGTCGCATGAAGAGCTCCTGGCGCTGAAGGGCTTCTATCACGACCTGTATATGAGCCAGTATATGCGGGTGACGGGGGCCGGGCCGGCGCCGGCAGACGCACTTGTGAATTGAAGGACAGTTCAGGCGATGCGAGCTCCACTTTCGCCGTCAAAAATGTGAAATCCCTTTTCCTCAAATCGGGCAACGATCCGCTCCCCCTGGGTAATTCGGTCGCGCATACTCGCCTGTCCCATCAAGGGCAGGTCTCCCACACGAAACTGTACAAACTGAATCTGTCTACCAAAGTCAGGCTCAACTGACTCCACCGTCCCGCGCCAGAGGTTGGCGCGGGCATCCTCAGTTGACCGTTCGCTCGTTGGATCCTTTCCTTCATCAACGACAATCTTCACTGATTCCGACGGGATCCCGACGGTAACATTCTGGCCGGATGTGAGCGCCTGCAGTTGGGAGGGTCGCGGTTTGAGGCGAAGCCCGCTGGCGGCGTCGATTCCGCCGTCATTTACAACGGCGCTCGTCACCAGGCTCATCGGGGGTATCCCAAGAAAGCCGGCGACAAAGGTATTGGCGGGCTGCCGGATGATTTCGTGGAAAGCGCCAACCTGCTCGATCCGGCCAGCTCTCATCACGGCAACCAGGTCACCGAGGGCCATTGCCTCGGTCTGATCATGGGTTACGTAGAGGGAGGTGATGGCGAACCGGTTCAAGAGTCTCTTGATTTCGACTCGAGTTTGGGATCGCAGTTTCGCGTCCAGATTGGAGAGCGGCTCGTCAAACAGGAAGACGCGCGGCCTGCGCACGATGGCGCGGGCGATGGCGACTCGCTGCTGCTGCCCCCCGGAAAGCGTGCCCGGCTTTCGTTGGAGCAGGGAACGGAAGCCGATCCCCATGATTTCGGATGTGATGCGTATCCTCTCCTCGGTCTCTTCATCGGGGGCCTTGCGCAGACGAAAGAAGAAGGAGAGGTTGCCGTGCCCTTCAAAGTGGGGGTAGAGCGCGTAGTTCTGGAAGACCATGCCGATGTAGCGGTCTCTTGGGGGTACATCCTGCATATTCTGGTCGTCGTAGAAGAGGGAGCCGTCGTGGTCGGGCTCCAGGCCGGAGACAACCCGCAGGAGCGTGCTTTTGCCGCAGCCCGACGGTCCCAGGACTGCCATGGTCCGTCCGTCAGGCACAGTCAAGTCGACACCGTCGAGCGCCATGATCCGATCGGATTGCTCACCTTCACCTTCGTCCTCACGCGGGACAGGTGTCGAAGAACGCATCCAGGGAATGAGGCTTTCGCGCGCGATCCTGCTGTGCGACCCGAAATCTTTGGAAACGTTGCTCAAACGAATTGTAGCCAAGGAATGTGCCCTTTTCGAGCGATATGCCCATGCCAGGAAGAACTTTCTCCCTCGCGGCCTTCTACTGAGGAGGCGCCAAATTTAGTTGCGACAGAAGCACTCAAATCTTCAACGCCAAGCGCAACGATATTGTACCGGCGAAACACGTTCTGGGCGAATGTCGGGGCGATGGCCGGAGGAGGGGCAGGGGCGTGTTTCAGTGTCCAAATTCGAGGAATCTATATTGCAGTACTATATAGTTCATTTGCGTTGATCCTGACTATCAGTGTAACCTAAATGTCCGGACTATCTTGAAAACTGTGCCAACTTTTTTTGGGGTTGAGGAAGTGGTCGAAAGCAACGAGCGTTCTCCGATCGACAATCGGCAGGCAGCCAGCCTTTTCAAGGCGACAGGGGACCTCTTGCAGATCCTCGGGGAGAGCCGATTTGTGGTGATGGCGTACCAGAATGCAGCCAGGACAATTGACAGTCTGGAAGAGGACATCAATGCAGTTGCCGAGTCAGGCGGACTTCAGGATCTGCCCAGGATCGGGAAGGCGATTGCCGAAAAGATCGAGACTCTGCTGGCCACTGGTTCACTGCCAATTCATGATGAAGCCGCGGCACAGGTGCCCGAAGGGGTCGCGGCGATGTTGCAGGTGCCGGATGTTGGACCGAAGACGGTGCAACGCCTCTGGCGAGAGTTGGATATCACCAGCATCGACATGTTGAAGGACGCCGCGCACGAGGGCAAGCTCAGGGCGCTGAAAGGGTTCGGCGCAAAAACCGAACAACGCATACTCAAAAGTATCGACTTGCTCAACCGCCGAACTGATGATCGGACGCCGATTGGCGCTTCGCGTCCCTTGGCAGAGATGCTTGTGAAGGCGCTGAAAGAAAATGAAGAGAAGGGCGTCTTCGAACGGGTCGAGATTGTCGGAAGCCTCCGGCGCTGGCGGGAGACGACCGGCGAAATCGGGCTTTTGGCAACAAGCGATTTCCCGGAACGTGCCTTACGGAAGTTCAGCCAGTTGCCGCTCGTAAACGAGACGAAAGAGAAAAGACCATTTGCGGTGACAGTCTCCCTTCGAGACGGTCCCCAAGCGACATTGACGCTGGTTGATGAAGCGGACTGGGGAACGTCTCTGTGCCTTGCCACCGGCAGCAAGTCCCACCTCGACGGACTTCGCTTGCAGGCGCAAGAGCGAGGCTGGCAAATTGGAGAGTTTGGCATCGCTTCGGATCCTGGCAAGGAAGAGCCTGGCAACGGCGCACAGCCTTCTCAGGAGACGGCGGCAGAACGTCATTGCTTCGAAAATGAAGAGGCGCTCTACAGGTTCCTGGGAATGAGATGGGTGCCGCCGGAGTTGCGGGAAGGCGGCGGTGAGGTTGCCGCCGCGATGGGCGACGCGCTTCCCGAACTGATTTCGGCCGGGGCGATCGCCGGTGAACTGCATGGGCATACGACGTGGAGCGACGGCAAGTCGCCGGTTGCCGATATGGCTGAGGCGGCCCGCGAAAGGGGCTACACTTACTGGGCGGTCACCGATCACAGCGTCGGACTGGGGGTCACGCAGGGCGTGGACGCCGCGGCGCTGGCTGAGCAACGCAAAGAGATTGATGCAACCAACGCGTACTATGCCGACAGGGGAGTCGACTTCCGGTTGATACAGGGGACTGAAGTTGAAGTTCTGGGCGACGGCGCGCTGGGTCTATCGGACGAGGTCCTGGCCTCGTTGGACATTGTGGTGGCCAGCATACACAGCGGCCTGAGGCAAGAGAGCCAGCGTATCACCGAGCGATGTCTCAAGGCGGTCGAAAACCCTTACGTAGACATAATCGGCCACCCGACGGGCAGGCTGTTGGGCCGGCGCCCGCCTTCTGAAGTCGACTTGGAGCAGATATTCCGGGCCTGCGCAGCAACGGGCACCGCGGTCGAGATCAATGCCAATCCGGAGCGGCTGGACCTTTCAGCCGAACATGCGCGCATGGCCGTTGACCTGGGTTGCGCCATCGTGATTAACTGCGACGCGCATAGCATCGGCCAGCTCGATCTCCTGCCGTACGGAATCCATACGGCTCGAAGGGCATGGCTGCGCCCGCAGGATGTGTTGAACGCAAGGCCGTTGGATGAACTTCTGGCGATGCTGAAGCGAAACAGATCCGGGAGGAGCATAAAGTGACTGATGACACCCGGCATTCGGATAGTGAAACCGAGCTCGACGAGCCGGTTTTCGGATCGGAAGGACTGTCATCCGGTGAGCAAGAGTTGGACACGCCCACGGGATTTCCCGCGGCATCGGAGGAACCGGAGTTTGGTTCGGAAGCGAGCGCCCTTCCACCGACGGACCTGGAGACTGACAGGGGAACGGAAGAGCCGGTTTTTGGTGCGGACAGCGTAAATGATCAGTCAGAGTCTTCCGGCTCAGAGGAGGATATCCTTGCTTCAAGTTACGAGGTGTCCGACCGGGAGTACGACTACGACGCGCCGTTCAGCCCTGCGACAGATGGGCAAGAATCACTAAGCGATGCTGTCGATAGCGAGGAACTCGACGCGGAAACGGCTTCGGGCAGCGGTACGAATTGGGTGCAGGTCAATTCAGACTCTGAAGCAGCCGCTGACCCTTTCACCGAAAGGGAATACAGTTACTTTGAGGAGACTCCGGCAGCCGAGGTGGCTGCTTCACCTCCCCCGGCGCGCAAATTGGGGCGCACGGGACCGGTCTGGGTACTCGGGGGAGTCGTCCTGGTTCTGATCGTTGGGCTGGGCTGGTTCGGTATATCCAGACTGATGGGTTCAGGAGAGGAGACGCCTGCGGCAGCAAGTGAGCCGACTGTGCAGCAAGTGGCGGCTGAGGCGCCGACGCCCGCGCCGCCCACCAGCACGCCGGGGCCCACCCCAACCGATTCACCGATACTGCTGCCGATAAACGCAAATGTCACTGTCGGAGATACCGGCGGACAGGGCGTGAAGTTGCGTGCCGGCCCTGGCCTTGATGGCGAACTGCTGGAAATTATTGACGAGGGAACACTAATGGTCGTTCTGGCGGCCGAGCCGGAGTCCCAGTATTCCGAATATCCGGTGCCGAAAGACGGCTACCTATGGTACCGGATGCGCGTGCCGGGGATGACAGACGGGAACGGAACGCCGGTCGTTGGATGGAGCGCCTCTGACTTTTTTGTTGTGGATGTCCCATGACGATGGTTTCACAGGTCGAGTCTCCCGAAAGAGGGCGTCCTCAAAAGAGGATAGAGAAGCTGCGAGAGAGGGTTTCTCATCATCAATACCGTTACTATGTGCTTGATGATCCTGAGATAGACGATGCCGAGTTTGACACTCTCTTTCGCGAGCTTCAGACACTCGAAGAGCAATACCCCGAATTAAGAGATCCCAATAGTCCAACCGTACGTGTGGGAGGAGGCGTTGCCGATCGATTTGAGAAGGTCAGGCACCTGGTTCCCGTTCTCAGTCTGGCGAACGCTTTCGGCGAAGAGGACCTTCAACGCTGGCGAGACCGTCTCCTGCGCCTGCTTCCTGAGGAAGAGCACGCCCGACTCGGCTATGTCGTGGAGCCAAAATTCGACGGCCTGACCGTCGTGCTTCAGTACGAAGATGGTCAGTTCACGCTGGGCGCGACACGCGGCGACGGCGAAGTTGGGGAAAATATCACCCCAAACCTTAGAACCGTCCATCAGCTTCCGCTCCGAATTCCGACGGCGGACCAAGACGGCCACGGGGCAGGAGAGGCGCCGCGTCGGTTGATCGTGCGCGGCGAGGTTTATGTAGAGGAGAGTGACTTCCTGGCGTTCAATCGGGAACAGACCAGCAAAGGCGAGCGTACTTATGCAAACCCGAGAAACTTCGCTGCCGGCTCACTTCGTCTGCTGGACAGCGGAATCAGCGCGGGGCGCCCCCTCAAGTTGTGGACCTATCAGATCTTTCTGGAGGAGGGGGAGGACGAGTCTCCTGACTCACACTGGGACTCGCTGGCGCGGCTGGAAGGCTATGGACTTCCAGTCTGCAGAGAGTCCCGGCGCTTTGGCGATGACGAGTGGGACGAGCTGATCAGTTTTGTCGGGCGCTGGCATGAGCTGAGGGCAAAACTGCCCTATGAGTTGGACGGCATGGTCGTCAAGGTGGACCTGCTGGCCCACCAGGAGCAGCTAGGCTTCACTGGCAAGGACCCCCGCTGGGCCATCGCTTTCAAGACTGGCGGCGAGGAGGCAACCACCCGCCTTACCGACATCGGCGTGAAGGTCGGTCGGACGGGGGCGGTCACGCCGAACGCCGTACTGGAACCGGTGCCAATCGGCGGCGTAACCGTGCAAGCCGCCACACTCCACAATGCCGACTACATCGAGGAGCTTGATATCCGCATCGGCGATACCGTCCTGGTCAAGAGGGCAGGAGACGTTATTCCAAAAGTGGTGCGGCCGATAAAGGAGTTGCGCGACGGCTCCGAACGTTCGTGGAGGATGCCATCGCTTTGCCCCTCCTGCTCTGAGCCGCTGGAGCGTTCCCCTGCAGAGGCAGCGACCTATTGCGTCAACAATGCCTGTCCAGACCAGTTGGCGCGCAAAGTCGAGCATTTCGTTTCCCGGGGCGCGATGGATATCGTTGGCATGGGTACCAAACAGGCGGAGCTGTTCGTTGATGAAGGGTTTGTCCACACGCTTGCCGACATATACCGGCTGCCTTGGGAACAGATCGAAAAGATTGAAGGGTACGGCGAGAAGCGGATCGAGAATCTGCGACGCGGCGTGGAGGAGAGCAAGGTCCGAGGCGCAACTCGGCTGCTGACAGCATTGGGCATCAGATTTGTTGGTTCGGTGGTGGCCGAGCTCGTGATGGCGCATTTTGATTCCATTTTGGACCTCATGTCTGCGGAGTTGGATACACTAAGCGAAATAGAAGGCGTGGGACCGAAGATCGCCGAAGCGATCGTCTCCTATTTCAGTATCGAGCCAAACCAAGCGCTGGTGCATTCACTAGGCGAGTTGGGCGTGGACTTGACGATGCCGCGCAGAGACCAAGTGGACACTGAGGACGTTCAGCCGTTCGCGGGGAAGACGTTTGTCATCACAGGATCCTTGCCAACGATGAGTCGCGCTGAAGCGAAGGCCTACATCGAAACGGCGGGGGGAAGAGTAACGGGCAGCGTCAGCAGCAGGACCGACTTTTTGCTGGCAGGGGAGAAGGCGGGCAGCAAATTGAACAAGGCCCAGCAATTGGGGGTTTCGATCCTTTCGGAAGAGGAGTTGCTGCGAGGCGCTGTAATTCAGCGCTGAAAGTCGCCGAAAGGGGGCCTCTGTAGTCCGCGACGCGCGCTGCAAGGAAGAATAGCCGAATCAGGTGTGATCCGATAAAATTCAGTAGGTTGGCAATCAATACTCATTCCGATAACAAGGTCCCGTCAACCAGCGGCGCAAAGGAGGGTGGCTTGCTGCCTTCCGCAGGCGTAGCAAGAAAGCTGGATGAGGGCGCAGCCTTGCTCGCGCAGGGCGAGGAGAGCAGCGCAGCGCTTACGTTTGCGGCTGCTGCGCAGGAAGCTGCGACCTCAAATGATATTGCCGGGTACGGTAGGGCG
Source organism: Caldilineaceae bacterium (assembly GCA_022824025.1). GTDB lineage: Bacteria > Chloroflexota > Anaerolineae > Caldilineales > Caldilineaceae > Bin5. The sequence continues at coordinate 295,740 of JAJEBF010000003.1, read as the reverse complement.
ATGGCGCAGTTGGCGTCATTGGAGGAGTCCCGCGGGGAGTCCGAAGCGGCGTCTGACCACAATCGAAAGGCGCAGGAGGCATTCCTTGAGATTGGTGACGGCGCAGGGCTCGTGCAGACTTTTCGTGTGGATGGCTTCCTGAACGTTCGAAGGGGAGAAACGACCGCTGCAGCTCACTGCTTTGCCAAGGCTCTCAGCTTGTCGTTGCAATTGGATGAACGATTGGTGCTGTCGACACTCGATCAGGTTGTGCCAACAGCAAGATACCTGGTCGAATTGGACCAGGTTGGCGGTCTGTTGCCTTTAGGCGCGGCGCTGGCCCAAGGCGTGGAGAGCGCCGCGAGAGGGAGGTTGCCGGCGTCGGGTGATTTTGCGGAGCTGGCAGCAACTGTGGCCGGTGTGTTTACTCCTCTTGGCGTGATGGCTGAGGAGCCTGATCTGGAACCGCCGGGACGACGCCGCCTTGCGGCGCGGGCCACACATCAGGCCTGGCTCGTAGATGCGATGACAAAGAGGCGCTGGGGTCTGGCTGCCCTGGTAAAAGAGACCTTACACACAAGACTGCGTTTTCACGAGGAACTGGACTAACAATCATGAGTGAAATCTGGACTCCTGGCAGCCCACCTCCGTCAGAATCGTCCGGCGGCATCGAGCTCCCGAAAGGGTTTTCCACTTCCAGGCGACAAGAGCCGAGCAAGCCAGAGGCTGAGGCGGAGCCAACGTCTGAGGCCGAGGAAACAGCGAGTGAAGAACGCCCCCAGGCACCTTCGGATCCGCAGGCTTCCGCCGAGGCTGGCGCCGGCCAGCAACCCGAATTGAATCTACTTTTCCCTCCCACCGGGGCGCAAGTCACCTGCCCCGGTTGCGGCGCCGCTTACACGACGGCCGTGTTTTCGATTGTTGATTTTGGCGCCAACCCTGAGCTGAAGGGTCCCCTGCTTGGCGGGCAGATCAATACAGCCATTTGCAGTTCCTGCGGCGCAGGCGGCCCACTCAGCGTGCCGCTGATGGTCCACGAACCTGAGCATGAGTTTCTCGGCGTTGTCGTGCCCGGTCAGGCGCAGCTGGATGACATGCAGACGCAGAAAATGATAGGGGAGTTAAGCCAGGCGCTCATGGCGCGGCTGCCTACGGACCAGCGCAAAGGCTACATGTTTCAGGCGCAACAGTTTTTTGAGTGGGACTCATTGATTGAAAAGCTGTGGGGATTCGAGGGTGTCACACCCGAGATGCTTCGCCGGCGCCGTGAACAGTCGGAGTTGATCAGCAACCTGGTTCGACTTGGCGGCGACTTGAACGCGATGCAGATGGTCGTTGAACGAAGCAAGTCTTTGATCGATTCGAGCTTCTTTGTGCTACTGGGACAGGTGATCAACGCGGTTGCCGCCGAAGGTCAGACTGAGCAGCAGGAGGCCCTGGTCAGCCTTCGCAGTACGCTCCTTGAAACCACTGAAGCCGGTCAAGAGTTGAAAGCGTTAGAGGAACGGGTTCAGAAAGCTCTTTCGAGGCTCGGGCCGCGGACGACGCGTGACGAACTACTGACGCAGCTACTTGAGTACTGGCTGGAAGGGGAAGAAGGGGAAGCCATAGCTACTGCAGTTATTAACGCGGCGGCCGCGATCACCGATTACTCATTTCTGCTTGGGCTCGCCGATCGTTTGGAGAACTCCACTGATCCTGAAGAGCGATCAGCCCTGATTGAGATTCGTGAACGTACGGTCGAGCTAAACGAGCAACGAACGCAGAGTCAGCAGGCTGCGGCGCAGGAGGTACAGGCAGTATTGCAAGAGGTCTTGCAGGCCCCGGATACCGACGCGGCTCTGAAAGAAAACGCCGACCAGATCAACGAGATGTTCCTGGCGGTCCTGGCTTCGAACATTCAGCAGGCCGAACAAAACAATGCGGCGTTCGCAGTTCAGAGATTGCGTTCCATCTATGGAAAGGCGGTGGCCATCCTGGAAGAGCGTATGCCACCGGAGATGAAGCTCCTCAACCGTCTCCTTTCCGCGCCGGACGAAGGCGCCATGCGCAGCCTGCTGCAGGAGAACCGATCAGAACTTTCTCCAGAATTTGTCGAGGCGCTGAAGGGGCTGGAGGAGCGATTCAGCAGTGAGGGGAACGGGGCTCTGGCAAGCCGGGTGAGGAGCATTCGAGGACAGGCAGCTCTCATGCTTTAGCTTTGGTGTGCAAAGCGAGGATGGACGATCAGTTCAGGAAAAAGCAAGGACCAGGAACCGACAGCCATGACGTCAGACACAAAAGAGGTCTCAGCGGAGCTCGTCACGTCCGGTACGGAGATTCTACTCGGCGATATAGTCGACACCAACGCGGCCTGGATTGCCCAGGAGCTACGGGAGATCGGCGTCAACATATACTACAAGACGAGTGTCGGCGACAACGAGCCGCGTCTGCGAGGCGTTTTGGAGATGGCTCTGGCCCGCAGCGACGTCGTCCTGGTAACGGGCGGCCTGGGGCCAACCGCGGATGATATCACGCGCGACGCGATTGCCAATGCCACTGGCTGTCCACTGGAAAGACACATTGACATTGAGGAAAAGTTGAAAGAACGATTCGCTCGCTGGGGTTACCAACGGATGAGCGAGAACAACCTTCGCCAAGCCCAGATTCCCGAGAGTGCAACCATTCTGGAAAACCCGGTCGGCACCGCGCCCGGGTTTATCGCCTACGATCGAAGGCACGGACGGAATGGGAAGGTCATTGCCATGCCGGGCGTTCCCCGGGAAATGAAGCGAATGATGGCTGACCTGGTATTGCCGTACCTGAACGAATTGACAGGCGGTATAGGCGTCATTCGCAGGCGAATTCTGCGGACGGTTGGAATCGGGGAGAGCAGCCTGGACGCAGAATTGGGCGGACTGATGGATAGCAGGAATCCAACGATGGGGCTGGCAGCGCATCTGGGTCAGGCCGATGTACGCATTGCGGCGAGGGCGCCAAGCGCGGAGGAGGCCGAGAGTCTCCTGGACGGGATGGAAAGGGAAGTACGCGCTGTAATCGGCGACTACATTTACAGCACGACGCCGGAAGAGACGGTTGAGGCGGTCCTTGCGCGTCTGCTCGCGAAGACTGACGCCAGTGTAGCCCTCCTCGAGACGGTTACCGGAGGGGCAATCGCTGAACGAATGAAAAGCGGAGCGGGTCCGGAGAATGCCCGGCGGATCCTGGAAGGAAACCCTGGACAGGACACTTTCGAACAGTTGCTCAGGCAGCCCCCGACAAGCGAAGTCGCCGGTGATTTGGCACTTAAGCTGCGTGACGAATGCAAGGCTTCCCATGGGCTGGCCGTCATCACCAGTGGCCGACCCGACGAGACCTTCCACTCCAATCAGGGCGGCGAAACATGGATCGGCTGCGCAGGGCCTGAACGAACTGAAGTGGCGCGATTCCCCTTTGGCGGGGCTGACAGGTTGACGAATGCATGGGTTGGGAATCGAGCGATGGACCTGCTCCGCCGAATTTTACTTGACCTTGAAGTCTAGCCCACGGGCCCTTTCTCGAGCAGAGGAATGAGCAAGGAGGAGAAAGAGCCGGTCTCACTTCCCGAACCTCACTTCTCGCCGTCCCATTGCCCTTTGCAAATCCAAGACCAGGTCTCTTGGTGAGACGATCGTCGACTTGCCTTTTTGATGGACGAACCTTCCGGCTATGAGCCTGCGGCGCAACCTTCCTGCTCTTCAGAAACAGACACGAACGACGATTCGACGCGGACTCCATCCGTTTGTTCGACCCTATCTGCTCCTGATTCTCGGCAGCGCAATTCTGCTCAGTTTCGTCATTGTCAACAGAGAGTCAGCACCGGGGGAAGAACCACGAGTTGAAGTTTCACTGCCCAGAGAGGCGCAGATTGAAAAGCAACCGGGCGAGTCGGAATCACTCGACAGGCTGCCTGAAAGCGCTCAAACCAGGCAACAGTTGAAACCGGCAGCAGGCGAAAGTTCGGTTGTCGAAACTGCCACTGCGACACCGGTACCGTCTGCTACGCCTACAGCAACGCCAAGCCCAGAGCCAACCCCGCCAATAACCGACCTCGAAAACACGACAAGTATTCTGATATTGGGCAGCGATCAGCGCCCGGATCAGCCCAATTGGCGGACAGACGTAATCATTTTGCTCATGATGAATCCGGAGCTGGGCGAAGCGGCAATCGTTTCCTTTCCTCGAGATATGTACATTGACCACATACCGGGCCACCTTCCCAATCGGATCAATGTCATCGATTACCTGGGTGAAATGGATGCCCCGGGAGGGGGAGGGCCTCGTCTGCTGACTTCGATTCTGGAGGAAAGGCTCGGAATCACGATAGATAATTTCATCCGTTTTCGATTTGAAGGCTTCAAGAACCTGATCGATGCCCTTGGCGGTCTCAAGATACACGTAGACTGCTACCTCTACGAATATTATCCCGAGGAAGGAATTTACCTGAATCTGCCGCCCGGCGAGCATCTGCTGAGTGGAGAACAGGCGCTCAGTTACGTGCGCAGCCGGCGATCTGGCGGCGGCGATCTTGAGCGGGCGCGCAGGCAACAGCGTGTCGTGTGGGCGCTGAGAAAGCAGCTTGTGGAACAGAATCTCCTGCCGAGAGCCTTCCTTTTGTATGACGCGCTGCGTTATTCGGTTGACACGGATGTAGGCAGATGGGACACAGTGCGGTATGCACGGTTCGGCTTGTCTCTGAGCGAGACGGATGTCAAGGGTATGGTGATGGGTCCCCCGGATGCGATGCGCCATGGCTGGCGCGAGGGGATGGCGGTCTTTGTGGTCAATTGGGACTATATCGCGGAAGAGCTAAGAGGCGTCTTTGACAGGCCGCCACTGGTGGAGACGAATACGTCGATCAGCCCTGAGAACCCACAGCCGGATGACGGCGGGGGCCCGGCCCCCGTATCGAGGCCCCTTTGCCCTTAGGAGTTTGAGGCGTCGGGTGGAATGCTCCCCTGGAGGGAAGGGGCAGACGGCTCTTTAACCAGTGGGGACGGGAAAGGAAGCCTGCTTTGAACGCGTCGCTGAGGGGAAAGGCTCGATTCCGTAGACCCAGAAGCTACCTTTCTGTCATTCTCAGCAGAAACCAGCGTGAGGGTCGGGAGACCTGAGCAGAAGAAACGCCTCGTTCCTCTGACACAATTTCCATTTTGCCGTCGAACAGGGCGGCTACCTCTCCGTCGTCCATCCCCCTGGCGCCAGGCCCATCAGATTTGCTCCGGTCGAACACATAAAGATGGTAGTAGCCTCCGGGTCTGAGAGCGCGGATGACACCCTGGGCGTATGCGGGCCTGCGGTCGTCCGGAAGGCTGTGAAGGCAACCGATATCCAGGGCGTAACAAGCGTCAAGGCTGCCTACAGGCAGTCTGGATACGTCCGCCTGCACGAACATCGCCTTGCCTCGCGGAGGCTCCTGTTCACTGGCAGCGTCAGGGCTGATTCTCTTGCGGGCGAGCATCAAAGCCTGTCCTGAGAGATCAAACCCGATTGCATACAATCCTTGCCTTGCCAGGAACAGGGTGTTCAACCCGGTGCCGCAACCAATATCGATTGCCAGGTTTCCGGCTCTGGGTAAATTGGATTCCTTCCAGAATGTCCGCACTTCGGGAGGGGTGATTCCGGTATCCCACGGTGTATGTCCGCTGCGGTAGCGCTCATCCCAGTGGGCACGCAGTTCTTGATCGCTTTCAGTGTTCATAACCCGTTCAAACTAATGTGAGGCAGGTGGGAATTGCCCGGTTGGGTAGGAATGTGTTGGACAGCCTACTCGGCGTTGCCAGCGCTTTCGCTGTCCTGGCGCGCGACTTCTCTGGCCTCTTCGAAGCTCTCAAAGTCCTCCGTTATGAACTCAATGATTCGCTCGGCGAGGACAACCGGCGATTCGATCATGGGGGAGTGGCCCAATCCTCTTAGAATCTCCAAATTGGCGGCGCCGGGTATGGCAAGCAGGGTGCGCGTGGCGGCATCTCTTTCAACTATTGTGTCTTCTGTTCCCAGAAGGAGAAGTGTAGGCAGAGTAAGCCTGTGGGCCTCTTCGAGGCGATTCCAGCGATTCAGCGCCTCTGCCACAGCGGTGAATGCTGCGGGGGCCATGGCGGCGGCGTCGTCGACCAGTAGATCGAAAAATGTTTCGAATTCTGAGTCGGTCATGGTGGGAGGCGGCGCGGTCGGCATGAGCGAGGAAAGGGCGCGGCGGAGGAGGGAGCGGTCCTCGCGCATTTGGGAGAGGAGTTGCAGCCCTTGAAGCGGGGTGAAGGCGCCTTCGATAGGGACACTATCAACAAGGATGAGGCTGTGCAGCTTCTGAGGGTGGCGCAGCGCGAATTCCACGGCGATGGCGCCGCCGCTGCCATGCCCCACGAGATCGAAGTCTGTTAAGTCCAGCGCGGCTGCCAATTCTGAGATATCTTCGGCCTGGTTTTCAATATCGTAGCCCGTATCGGACTGCGTGCTCCTTCCACAGCCGCGCAGGTCGGGCGCGATGGCGTGGATCGAATCCGGCAAGACAGCGAAGAGAGGTTCCCACCAGCGGCTGGTTGCGTGGGAGCCGTGGAGCAGGAGAATGGGGACACCATCTTTGCTGCCCGATGACCGGAGATTAAAGGTGATGGGATCTGTTACAATGGTGAACACGGGATTTTTTTCGCGTAGTCATATAAAACATCCAAAATCCAACCATCCTCATTTCAAACTAACCTCTTCGCCTCTCGATCCTCTTCCTCCTCTTCAGGCAAAAAGATCAACAGTAACGCTGCCGCCGCCAGCTGCACTTGCGGGCCATTGACGCGGCCGACTTCCTCTTCGGCAAATATGTATCCGCCCCGAATTACTGTTCCGTCTGGCTCCAACCAGCCCAGGTTGCCGCCCTCAAACAGACCGTGACTGTGGATGACACCTTCAAGCGTGATTCCTCCGAGCTCTTTCTCGCCGAACCGCGTTGTTCGAAAGATGCGCCCACCAGAATCCCCAGTTTCGCAGCGGCCGATTACAATGCCCTCCTGCCAGCGAAGGCGGTAGATTCCGTTGGCGAGAACGTATCCAACAGCGTCGTCGCCACTGGCGCGAAAGCGAAAAATTGTTGTGCGTTCCGGGACTGTGTCTGTGGAGGGGGGCATGGCTCGATTCTAACACTTTCAACAGTCAGTTCCAATGCGCGAGCCCTTTACGACGTGAATGAGTGTCTGCCGGACGCCGCGTCGGTTGCCAGGGGATTCCCATTACTGAATGCCCAAGAAATTCAAAGACTTGCGATCGAGGTCATACAGGATCGCGGCGGCCGCATTTCTGCCGGAAGCGCCCATGATGCCGCCGCCGGGATGGGTGCTGGCGCCGGTCAGATAGAGTCCCTTCACTGGTCCGCGATAGTTGCTCCAACCGAGGGTTGGACGCAAGGCAAACATCTGGTTGACAGACATTTCAAGATGCATGACATTGCCACGCAGCAGCCCCAACTCTCTCTCCAACCATAGCGGAGTCTGAACGAGCCTGCCTGTTACCGTTTGCCTTATGTTGGGCGCGTACTCCGCCAGCTTGGCAATCATCTGATCGGCAACGGTGTCCCCAATCTCATCCCAACTCCTGCCGGACGCCAGTTCATAGGGATAGTACTGTCCCCACAGGAAGAGCACGTGTTTGCCGGGCGGGGCGAGTGACGGATCCACCGCAGAAAAGGTCATTGCAATAAGGGCAGGGTCTGCGGGAGGGCGACCGGCGAGATAGTCGTCGTAGGCGCGTTCCAGGTAGTCCAGATCCGGACAAATAAACTGCAAAGCGCGATGTTCCGGGCGAGGAGGGCCGCCTTGCGTCCGTCCCCGGTCGGAGTAGTCGGGCAGGTCCGTCAGCGCGCAACGTAACATCATGCCAAAGCCATTGCCGATCCTGGATCGACGCGCCGATGAGATGCGCCGGGCCGGGACCTGACCCTCGAGGAGCTTGAGCGTTGTGTGGATGTGCGTCCCGGATACGATTGCCTCGCTTGCTGTGACCTGCTCGCCTGCGTCGGTCTGAACGCCGACAGCTTTTCCGTTCCTGACGATGATCTGTTCGACCGCAGCGTCAACGGTTATTGTGCCGCGGTTGGCTCTAATCATTCGCGCCAGCGCCTGTGTCAGCATACCGGATCCGCCGCGCGGCCTTTTGACGCCGGAAACGTGATACATGGGTTGCCAGAGGGCGAACGGAGCGCTGAGCCGTTCCCCTGGCGGCGGCCCGGATTGGGCAGCCATCCAACCGATGAGAGCCTGGACCTTGGGGGAGACAAAGGCGTTGCGCAGAAACTGGCCATAGCTTCCCAAAACGGCTTGAAGTCGCGGCCCGAGGTCCGCGGCTACACCGCTCTTGAAGACCAGCCACTTTGCAAGATTGAATGGTGTAGGGGCATGGAGAAAGGAGGCTACCATTGCCTCCGCAAAAGGGGTCCAGTCCTTGATGAATTTGTGGTACCTCTGGGCATCTTCAGGCGAGACCGCTGCAATGCTCTCGCAAGTCCGGTCGAGGTCTTTCCAGACAAAGATCTGGTCTCCATCGGGAAAGGGGGCAAAGAAGAGAGGATCGATATCGAGATAACTGAGGCCGAAATTCTCCAAGGAGAGATCACGGACGATTGGCGTGTGATGGATGAGAATGTGGGCGCTGCCGCCCAGATCGAATCGGAAGCCGGGAACGGTTTCTTCGGTTACGACTGCGCCTCCGACGGTCGAACGGCGCTCAAGCATGCCTACCCGATAGCCTGCCCTGGCCAGGTAGCCAGCGCAGACAAGGGCGTTGTGGCCCGCCCCAATGAAGAGGACATCGAAATCCGACATTGTCAGAGAAGGATGCCGAGAGAAAGGAGCAGGCTGAACTGCAATGACAGTTGCGCGGTCGCGGCCAGGACGGGGTTGAGCTCTTTACCGCTGGAGGTATACATTGAAACGGCTCTTCGGACAGCGAGAGGCAGGCTGACAAATGGCAGGAGAACGGCGGGGCCGTGGCCATAGATCAGCCAGAGGGCAGGCGTGGAACCATAGGCCAGCGCGAGCAGGGCGATGAATTGTAGGCGCGTAGAGCGGGGGCCGATCAGCACGGCCAGCGTGCGCTTGCCAGCCTTTGCGTCGGTGTCCAGGTCGCGCAGGTTGTTGACAACGAGAATGGCGGTGATCAGGAGGCCGACGGGTACTGAGGCAAGAAATACTGGCGCCGAAATCGTCCCGGCTTGCACGAAGTAGGTTCCGCAGACGGCGGCAAGCCCGAAGAAGACAAAGACGAACAGATCCCCCAGGCCGTGATAGCCATAGGGAAGCGGGCCCCCGGTATACAGGACGGCGGCAAGCAGGGAGGCGACGCCGATCGCCACGATAGGCCAGCCGCCAACCAGCGCAAGATAGACTCCGACGAGTATCGCCAGGACGGCGGTAACGACGATTCCGACTCGAAGCTCCTTTGCGGAGAGCAGACCGGCGGCCAGGGCGCGCGTGGGGCCAAGCCGTTCCCTGGTATCCGCTCCTTTGACGTAGTCGAAGTAATCGTTGGCGAAATTTGAGAGGATTTGCAGCAGGAGCGCGCCGACCGTTGCCGCCAGGGCAGGCGCCGGCGAGAAGCGGCCGTCAGCCCAGGCCAGCGACGTCCCGACCAACACGGGCGAGATTGCGGCCGGGAGCGTCTTTGGACGGGCGGCAAGCAGCCAAATCCGGAGCTTCCTTTGCGCTCGTCCTGGCCGGGAGGACCCATTGTCGTCTTTGCGGGCTACGTCGTCGGCAGCGCCTTGATCGGGCTGGTGTTGACTCATTTTCGGCGCCGTGAATGGTAAAAGTTTGTCGGCATCACACGCTGCGCATATGCCGTACGATCCGTGCAATCCGAAGTCCGAGCCAGAAGATCCCTGCCAGAACAAAGACGGAGGCGTACTCGATGAGCGGGATACGAACAATTTCGTTTAGCCGGTACCAGCCGAAGTTACCGTAAACCAGAAGCGCGGAGCCAACGAAGGCGCCGAGGATGAGAAGGCGATAGGGAAGCGACAGGCCCAGACCGTACATTTGCGTAACGACAAGGATCCCGGCAAATCCGAAGAGGAACATCGGCCAAAGCCCATTGCCCTGCATGACGGCCACCAGTGTTCCGTGTACAAGCACGGTGCCCTCCAGGGCGAAGGTCCACCATCTATTGGTATGGATCCGCGTGTAGAAGAGACTGCCTTGCAGCAGCAAAAGGAACATGTAGAAGAAGCCGATCAGATGTCCCGAGGTTGAGACCATCGGGTGGAACCAAAAAGTGTAGATGATGGCCCAAGCGAAGAAGTAACCGTGATAGGTGCGGGCGAAGCGGACGATCTCCTTCGAGAAGGGGGCCGGACGGCCGAAGAACTGTCCGCGGCGGTTGTTTTCCATCAGGAGGACCCAGACAAGGAGAACGATTACGGCTCCCTGGCTGCTAAAGATTGGCGTGTCCTGAGCTAACCCGTCATACCAGATGTAAGTCTGGATCAGGTGAAGGAAGATAAACGCGGCATTAACCGCCAGGGCCCAGATGTTGGCCTTGTGCAGCCCCTTGGTATAGCGATGCCTGCGATAGCTTTGGGCATAGTAAATAATGGCCCAGATAGCGAACTGGTGGGCGAGGTAGAAACCCCAAGAGGTGGCGCGGGTCCAGAAAGTTGGTGAGGGGAGTTTCCAATAGTACCAGCTGGCGCCGGTATCGGGGAGCAACTCGATGCTGGCCAGCCGGAAGTCCAGCGCCCAGATGAGCAGAGTGAACAGTGCGCTAAAGGCGATACCGGCCCAGAGGATGAGGGAGGCAGTCGTTTTGGAATCGCTGCCGGGTCCTGATGCCTCTTCAGGACTCGCACTCAATCCTGCTGTTTGCTGAGGAGAATCAGCAGCTGATCTTAGCATTTCCGCTCACCTCCTGGAATGGATGCGCCGGGCAGAAGCGGCCCTCTCCGAGGCAGGCTTGTGGGATCCTTTTTTGCAGGAAGTCGGCGCCCGCTCCGTTAAGTCCCATGCTAGACCAAGTCCTGCAGGGCGGCAATGGCGTGGGGGTAAGTGAAGGCGAAACCCCCTCTTTGCAGGCTAGCCGGCACTGCCCTCTGGCCATCGAGGAGGACGGTGGACATCTCGCCGAAGAGAGCTCGGAGCGCAAAGGAGGGAGTCGGCATAAGGGACGGCCTACCCATTGCTCGTCCCAGGTCGCGCACGAAATCTCTGTTGCGGGGCGGGTTGGGGGCAGCGAGGTTGTAAGGGCCGGCGGCAGCGTCGTTCTCAATGAGGAAGCGGATGGCGGCCACCTCGTCGGCGATGTGGATCCAGGGAAAGAACTGACGGCCGCTGCCGAGCGGGCCGCCTGCGAACAGGCGGAAGGGCAGAGCCATTTTGGGCAGGGCGCCGCCGCGATCGCTGAGAACAACGCCTGTGCGTACGACAACGCGCCGTACACCCATGGATTCGGCGGATTCAGTCGAGGCCTCCCAGTCGACGCAAACTTGCGCGAGGAAATCTGTGCCTGGCGGGGCCTGCTCGGTCAGTTCTTGATCGGCGCAAGGCCCGTAGTACCCCACGGCGGAAGCCTGAATCAGCACTTTCGGGACGGCGTCCGCATTTTGCAGCGCGGACACGAGGGCCTGACCGGCGTTTTTTCGACTTTCCCGAATCCTGGCTTTGCGCTCTGGCGTCCAACGTCCGTCTGCAATCCCCTCGCCTGCAAGGTTTACAATGGCATCCACTTGTGAAACAAGGTGGCCCCAACCTTCGGGCGTTTCGCCATCCCACTTTACCAGCTCCACGCGCTTGAATTTTCCTGACTGGGGGAGATCAGGGGACCTTGTGAGAGCTGTCACTTCCCAGTCGCTGTCGAGCAGATTGGCAGCCAATGCCGAACCGATCAGACCTGTTCCTCCAGCAATCAGTACTCTCATCGTATCCTCCTCTAGTGGCGCTTCTTCATTGAGCGCCGGTGGGCGGCGATCTGGGGGGAATCGCCAACTACGGATCAGGCCCAGACGCTCAGGCCCATTTCCAGTGGATGGATGAGCGCCGGGTGATAGGGCCGCACGCGCACACCGAAGCTGTACTTGCCAGTTTCCTCTGGCACAAAGAGGCCGCGGAAACGAACGCTGTTGTCATGCGGATCGTGGCCAGGCTCCTCTTGGCCAGCCATCGCGCACTGCATGGAAAGCGTCTGCAAGGCGATTGGCTGGTTCGGCGCCTCCCCTTGCCGCGAGGCATTTTCATCTTCCGCGGCCACGAATGTAACCATTTCGACCGCCAGATCCTCTGCTGAGAGCCTTCCCGGCCAGACTTGGGCCTCAATCTCGATCGGTTGGCCGGTCTTCGCCTGTGAAGGGGGGAGATGGGGCACGGTCACGAATACCGTTTGCCACTCTCTGCGAACGTATTCCTTCCAACGGGAGATCTGTCGCGCTGTTTCTCCGATGCCGGCGCTGTACGCGTTGCCGCTTTCCATCGCGGGGACGTAGAATTTTCGGGTGTATTCCGCCAACATGCGTCTCATGCTGAACTGGGGCCCACAGGACGCGATTGCGCTGCGCATGCGATTCGTCCAGTCTTGAGGGCGTTCGTAGTACTCAGGAACAACCTCCTGCTCCAGGATCGTGTAAAGGCTCAGGGCGTCGGCCTCGTCCTGGGTATCCTCATCCTTATATTCGCGCTCTTCTCCGATTGCCCAGCCATTTTTGGCGTTATAGCCTTCTCGCCACCACCCGTCGAGAATGCTCAGATTCGGCGCGCCATTTATGGCCGCCTTTTGGCCGCTCGTCCCGCTGGCTTCGAAGGGCCGTCGAGGCGTATTGAGCCAGACATCGACGCCGCCGACCAGGTGTCTGGCGACGTTGATGTCATAGTTCTCGACGATGGCGATCTTGCCGTAGAAATCGCGTTCCTGGCTCAACCGGTAGATGCGCTCGATAAACGCCTTGCCATAGTCGTCGGCTGGATGGGCTTTGCCGGCGAAGACGAGCTGGACAGGCCGCTCCGGATCGTTCAGGAGTCGTTTGAGACGTTCCTTGTCATGGAAAATCAGTGTGGCGCGCTTATACGTCGCGAATCTGCGGGCGAAACCCAGGGTCAGCGCATTTGGATCAAACACGCTATCTGTCATGGCAAGTTTGGAGTATCCTTCGCCTTGGCGCAGTTGCTGCCGTTTCAGACGTGCGCGAAGGAAACTTACGAGTCTTTCTTTGCATGCCTGGTGAGCCGCTCGAAGTTCTTCGCTGGGGACTTCGGCGATCCCTGCCCATGCCCTCATGTCGTCGGCTTCTTCAAGCCAGTCTGCTTTGAAGTGACAGTTGAACAGGTCCCGTAATTCCGGGGCAAGCCATGACTCTGTGTGCACACCGTTTGTGATGTGGTCGATTGGGACCTGGGCTTCCGGCGTGCCTGGCCAGAGATGGCTCCACATTCTCCTCGAAACTTCGCCGTGCAGCGCGCTGACGCCGTTGTGGTAGGCGCTCAGGCGGAACGCCAGAACGGTCATGCTGAATTCGGCGCCCCATTCGTGCTCGTGGCGGGCAAGCGCGAGGAATCCTTCCCGGTCGATGCCCATCTGGCCCCAATATTGCCAGAAGAATTTGTCGACCAGTTCGAGAGGGAAGGCGTCATGACCGGCGGCTACGGGGGTGTGCGTGGTAAAAATGTTGCCGGCTCGCACGATTTCGGCCGCCGCGTTGAATTCCATTCCTCCTTGGACCAGCTCCCGGATTCGTTCGAGGCTGAGGAATGCGCTGTGGCCTTCGTTCATGTGCCAAACTGTCGGTTCATAGCCCAGAGCCCTGAGCGTTCGCACGCCGGCGATGCCCAGCACATATTCCTGGCTGATACGCATTTCCCGATCGCCGCCGTATAACCTGGCGCTCAGCTCCCTGTCCTGGAGGGCATTCTGCTCTACGTCCGTATCCATCAGATAGAGAGGGACGCGCCCCACCTGGATCTTCCAAACCTTGGCATAGACGGTTCGGCCAGGGAGATCGACGTGGACGACGACTGGATTGCCTTCCGGATCCACGGCCTGTGTTGCCGGCACCTCAGAGAAGTCGATTTTTTCGTAGATTGCGTCCTGGCCGCCCTTGGCGTTTATCTGTTGTGTGAAGTAGCCCTGCGGATAGAGGAAACCTACCCCGACAAAGGGCAGGTCCATGTCACTGGCTTCTTTGCAGTGATCTCCGCTGAGGATTCCGAGGCCGCCGCTATAGATTGGCAGGGCTTCGTGGAGGCCAAACTCTGCGCTGAAATAGGCGATCAGCTCGTCTTGTTTACCGGGAAAATGACGTTTGAACCAGGTGTCGGATCCTTCAGCCATGTAGCTGTCGAATTTCTGAATGACCGAACTGTACCGCTGAAGGTAGCCGGGATCGCGGGAAGCTTCTTGCAGGCGCCGCAAGGAGACCGTTCGAAGGAACTTGACTGGATTCTCGCTGACTTGCTCCCACAGTTTACAGTCAATTGATGCGTAGAGGTCCTGCGCGTCAGGATTCCAGGTCCACCAGAGGTTGTACGCCAGTTCTTGTAGGCGGCTGATGGGTTGGGGAAGAGGTGGAAGAACGGAGATATTGCCTACGATATTCACAAAGACACGCTCCTGGAGGGGAAGGCACGAACCTACTGACTCAAGCTCTGGGCGGCGTCGGCATCAACAAGCCATCTTAGCTGGCCGTCCACCGGTTTTACGCCCTGAACAGGCAACTCATTTGGCCTATGGGGGCCATTCAGCGCTGAAACCAGCGCGTCTGCCTTGGATGACCCGCTGACAAGGATCAAGACGTGGCGGGCGGCGTTGATAAGAGGATAGGTGAAAGTCAGACGATTGGCAGTGAGCTTGCTGACAAAGTCGGCGACAACCAGGTCTTTGGTGTTGTTCAGCGCCGGCGAACCTGGAAACAGACTGGCGGTGTGGCCGTCGTCACCCATTCCAAGCAGGATCAGGTCGAAGCGGGGAAAGTTTGAATCGGGCGCTGCGACAGTTTTCCGAATGGCCTGTTCGTACACGCGCGCGGCTTCCTGCGGCGGCAGTTCTCCGCGCAGGCGCGACACTGTGCCGGGGGCCTGCGGCAGCCGATCGAGAAGGGATTCACGGGCCATTTGATAGTTGCTGTCGGCATGCGCAGGGGACACACACCGTTCGTCGCTCCAGAAGATGCGCCAGCGCGGCCAGTCGATTTCGGCAAGGGTGGTCAGTCGTTCGTACACCGGGCCAGGCGTGGAACCGCCTGCGAGGGCGATCGTGAAGACGCCTCTTTGGGCGATACTGATTATCGATGCAGCCAGGATCATACTGGCGGCGGTTTCGGCGAGTTCTGTGCGGTCTTGCTGGATGATAATGTTGTCATCTGAGCAGGCATGGCGCCGCCCGCATACGGAGTCACGGTCGGAATTCGAGCTGTCGATAGTCATTACATTCAGTTTCCGTTGAAATTGGTCGGGTGCTACGGCGTTGCTGCGCCCGACTTCGCCATCTTTCTCTTCCTGCCTTTCGGGACAGGCTGGACAGAAGCAATGGGAATGGCTTGCATTCCCAATAAAGGCGCCCCGAACGGTGGTTGCTCGGCGCCCGCTCTTGCTGATTGACGGCATGCCTTGGGTGTCGGAGACGCAGAGGTCCCTCTACTCGGGGACGCCGCTATTTGGAAGCGGTCAACGATCCCGGCGATCCGGACGGTCACTATTATAGCCCAGTACCTCACAGGCCGGTAGCGGAGAGGCCTTTGTGCGAGTCCTGGTGCGCAGTCCTGGTGCGCAGTCCTGAAAGGGGGTGGGTTCCAGGCTGCCTCTGTGACTTCAGACTGACAGTTGCAGCCCGCGTCTACAGACAACGCCAACTCCGGACGGCGCGGACTTGGTCGGGCGTAGGTGGCCAGTGGTCTGGGGATGGCTGCGAGCAGTGAGACGGCGTTGCACGGTGAGCGGCCGCAAGGCGTGGCGCTGCGAAGGGCAGGGGGCGTTGCGGGGGTCATTTCCCGCAGAAGGGAGGCTGCTCGCGGCAGGCCGCCCGGATGCAGGACGACTTCGGGGCGAAGGGTTGTTTGGACGCTGTGGGCGCCGCTAGCGCGCTTATTCGATCACCCAGTGCTGTCCTTCTCGTTCGAGCAGCGCATTGGCCTCTGCGGGGCCCCAGGTTCCGGCAGGGTAGTGGGGCAGGCGGAAGGGGGCGCTGCCGTTGGCGCCGAGCTCTTCCTGCATCTGCCAACCGTCCAAGACCTGGGTAATGCGCTGCCACGCCAACTCAACCTCATCCCGCCGGGTAAAAAGGGTGGAGTCTCCGAGTACGACGTCCAGAAGAAGCCTTTGGTAGGCGTCCGGCGGTTCGCCGAAACTGTGGCCGTAGGTGAACTCAAGGTTGACGGGAGTCAGATTGACGGAAGGGCCCGGGCGTTTGGCCAGGGTCTTCAAGGTTATCCCCTCATCCGGTTGGATGCGCATTGTCAGGACATTACGGCTGAGGCTGTCACCGTTCTGTATCATGCCCAGGGTGGATGGCTGATTAATCTCCTCGGGTGGGCGTGTCGCGCCGTCGAATCCGTCGGCTGAGTCGAAGAGCAGGTGGGGCGCGCGGCGGAAGGTGACCGAGATTTCGGACGCTTTTCTGGGAAGGGCTTTGCCGGTACGAAGATAGAAGGGCACGCCCTGCCAGCGCCAGTTATCGATTTCGAGGCGCCACGCGACATAGGTTTCGGTGGTGGAATTTGAAGCGACGCCGTTCTCATCCAGATAGGCGGGAACAGGCCGCGTGTCGGCTGTGCCGGCCCCGTATTGTGCGCGGACGACATAGTTCGGCACCTCTTCGGGCCGCAACGGGCGGATGGCCTGAAGCAGGTTGACCTTTTGATCCCGGACTGCTTTGGCGTCAAAGGCGATGGGCGGCTCCATGGCAGTGAGCGAGACCAGTTGCATGAGATGATTCTGCATCATGTCGCGCAGGGCGCCGGACTTTTCGTAGTAGCCGCCCCTGCCCTCAACACCGATGCTTTCAGCCACCGTTATCTGGACGTTATCGACATAGTTGCGATTCCAGATCGGCTCGAAGATTCCGTTGGCGAATCGGAAGACGAGCACATTCTGCACTGTCTCTTTGCCCAGGTAGTGGTCGATTCGGTAGACCTGTTCTTCGTCAAAGACGGAGAGGACGTGATCGTTGAGCTTGTGGGCGCTATGCAGATCGCTGCCAAAGGGTTTTTCGATGACGACTCGAGTCCAGCAGTGGTTGTCGACCGGGGCAACGAGGCCGGCGGATCCCAGGCATGTGATGACCGGCTCGTAAACTGAAGGGGGGGTCGACAGGTAGAAGAGTCGGTTGCCTCCGATATTCCACTGGTCTTCCAGATCAACGATGCGTTCGCGCAAGCGATTGAAGCCTTCGGCGTCGTCATATTCGCCGGACATATAGTAGAGCCGGGGGGCAAATGCCTCCCAGTCGGCGCTTTGGAAATCGACCTCCGGATTGGCAAGCAGGCTGTTGCGGGCGCGCAGGCGCAGTTCTTCATCGTTGAGCGGCGAGCGGGCGTAGCCCAGAACCACGAAATTGGGAGGCAGGAGCCGCTGCTGCGACAGTCTGTAGATTGCCGGGATCAGCTTGCGGTTCGCCAGGTCGCCGGATGCGCCAAAAATTACCATCATGGCAGGCGTTGAGACTTGAAACTGCGCCTGGACGTCAGGAACTTCCTCAAGAACGATTCCTTCGCTCATATTCAGTCACCTCCTTGCATCTCGCCTGATAGGTCAATTCTTGTGCCAGCTGACGGGCATTAGCTGCCGCTTTTGTTGCGCGGGAACGCGATGACGGGCGCGTGAACGGCCACCTGGAGCGGTTGATCCGGTATAAAGCCGTCAGATGGGCCCGACCGGGCGGTGATAGACGTTCCGGTTGGAAGCTGCACGGTAATCAGCTGATCATGGCCGAAAAAGAGCGATTTGCGAACGCGGGCAGCGGGAAGCCCTGGCTGCGCGACGAGAAGCTCAACGTTTTCGGGGCGCAGAAGGATGTCAACGGGCCCGCGTATCGGCCTGCGGGCAGCGAGAATGCCCAACTCACACTCGATCGTATCTCCCTGGCCGATTCCGGGCAGGAAGTTGGCGTCGCCGATAAATTCGGCAACAGCCTTTGTGGCCGGGTCGGTATATAGTTCATAAGGAGACGCTACCTGCACCACGGCGCCATTCAGCATGACGGCGACCCGATCGACCAGGCTGAGGGCCTCTTCCTGGTCGTGCGTGACAAAGACTCCGGTGGTATCGGCAGCGTGCAGAATGTCGCTTACCTCGGTGCGGACCCGGGCGCGCAGGCCGGCATCCAGGTTGCTGAAGGGCTCGTCCAGGAGAATGAGCGCGGGTTTGGGAGCAAGCGCCCTCGCGAGAGCGACTCTCTGCTGCTGGCCGCCGCTCAGTTCGTGGGGCATGCGTTCTTCCAAGCCAGCCAGCCCGGTCAACTCCACGATTTCCTTCGTGCGCGCTTTTCTGTCGTCTGCCCGCATTCGGCGAAGTCCGAACTGAATGTTGGCAAGAACGGTGACGTGGGGAAATAGGGCGTACTCCTGGAAGACCATGCCGACACGGCGCTTTTCGGGCTGCAGGTGGCCGGATCTGCTTGCCACGAGAGCGCCGTCGATCTCTATGGTTCCGGCGTCGACGCGTTCAAATCCAGCGATCAGGCGCAGTGTTGTCGTTTTGCCGCAGCCGGAGGGACCCAGCAGGGCGAGAAGTTCACCGTGGTCAACCTCCAGGGTTACGTCACGGGCGGCCCGTACGGGGGCATCCTTGGGGCCAAACTGTTTGGATACACCTTGTAGATGGAGTCCTGCCGGCCTTTGGTTCAGTCGACTCACGGCGCGTTGGGGGTGTGTTCTGCGGCTGGATGAATGGCTAGCCGCCGCTCACTTCCCTTTCCTCCTGCGTAAGGACAAGAAAGATACTAAAGGCTGACATTGCCAACAGAATCAGCGCGGGCGCTGCGGCCCGGGCAAAGAAAGCTTCGTCGGTTGCCGACCAGATTTTTGTCGCCAGTGTTGAGAAGCCGGTTGGGCTCAGGAGCAAAGTTGCCGGCAACTCTTTCACCGTTGTCAGAAAGACGAGAGCCATTCCAGCCAGGATGCCGGGGCGCAGGATTGGGGCGGTTATGCGCCTGAAAACGGCGCGATTGCCCAAGCCCAGACTTCGTCCGGCTTCCTCCAGGCGAGGATTCATCTGCGACAAGCTGATTTGCATCGCGCCCATGGCCTGGGGCAGAAAGCGTACGACATAGGCGAACACCAAGATCCACAGAGTCTGATAAAGCCACGGAGCAAAGTTTGCGCCAAAGAAAACCAGGCTAAGGGCGATAACGATGCCCGGCAGCCCATAACCAAGATAGACGGCTCGCGCCGCGAAAGTCATCAAGCGGCCCCCCAATCTGATGGCCCCATAGGCGACAGGAAGGCCGAGGGCGGCGGCGGCGACGGCGGCCAGGGCGCCGGCGCGGAAACTGTTAAGCGTCGCCGCCCAAACGGGGGCCAGGGGCTCGCCGGCTGCGAGTCCTCGCAGCAACCAGTACAAGATCACGCTGGTAGGCAACACAAGGGCGGCCATCACGACGATTGAACAGAAGGCGAGCGCAGGCCATTTGCGACGAGCGAGCTCAATGCGTTTACGGGGGGCGACCACGCCGCCGCTGCTGCGGTAGTAGCGAGGTCGGCCGCGCCCTCTGCTGTTGCGTTCAAGCAGCAGTAGTATAATCGTAAACACGATCAGCGCCAATGACAGAAGAGAAGCGACGTTGCGGTCGAAGCTGCTCAGATACTGAACGTAGATCGCCCGGGTAAAGCTGTTGAAGCGCAGGAGGGAGACAGCGCCGAAGTCGCTGAGTGTGTACAGGGCGACCAGGAGGCCGCCTGCGGTGATTGCGGGACGCAGATTGGGCAATGTGACTCTCAGAAAGGTCTGCAGCCCGTTGTAGCCAAGTGAGCGCGAGGCTTCTTCGAGCGAAGGGTCGAATCGGTGAAGCGCGGCGCGAACGCTCATGAAGATATAGGGATAGGTGAAGAGCGTAAGGACCCAAAGCGCGCCGGTAAAGCCGTAGATCGATGGCAGCCGCTCTACACCGAAAGGATGCAGCAGTTCCTGCAGAATCCCGCGCGGTCCGAACATGGCGATCAGGGTGTAACCGCCGACATAGCTCGGAATGACAAGCGGCATCATTGCCAGCACAGTCCAGACCTTTCGTCCCGGAAGGTCGGTTCGCTCGGTCAGCCATGCCAGGGGTAGGGCGAGGGCGAGGGACAAGGTGGTGACGCCGCAGGTGAGCAGAAGGCTGTTCCACAGAATCTGGAGGATGCGCGTGCGGCCGAGCAGGCTTGTCAGCTCGTTCAAGCCCACGCCAGCGGCTCGGTAGACCAGGTAGGCGGGAGGCAGCAACATGGCCAGCGCGACGAGGAGGACCGTGGTTTTGAACAGGAAGCCGAAGTGCCGGTGAACGGCAAGACGGGTGGCGTGCCCTGCATGGCTGAGCGGCCCGGAGGCATATGCGTTGCGCAGGACTTGACTTGCTATGCTCCTTCTGTTCGGCGCATGCGACCCTTTCCCGCTGCTCATTTGCCTCTTACCCTTGCTTTTCGACGGGTCCGCTCGCGACCCGATTGGGGCCAGGGGACAGACCATACTGTTTTCGTATCGAGGGCCAGAATAGCCAGGCCAGACCGATTGCCGGTTGGAACAGGGGAAAGTAGCCGTAGTCGGCGCCAAAGTGACGCCAGACAGTACGGCCGATCGCTTCGGGTATGAAGAGGCTCAGAGAACCGACGAGGAGTGTGAGAACAGTCTCGAAGAAAAGCACGTATACGGAGAGGCGCCAAGCCCAGCGCGTGCGGTAGGCGAATCCGATTGCGGCTGTCAGGTAGGAGAGGGCGGCCACAAGGCTCAAGGATGGAGCGAGGTAGTTGACGACGCCCTCTTTCAGCAAGAGCTGAAACAGCGCCCGGACGCCAGTAGACAGCGCGAGAAGCGGGTAGGACACCGTCAGAATGTAGCCGAGAACGGTCACCAACTCGGTGGAGCCGGCCTTCTGAGCCGCCTGTTTGGGGCCGATCGGCGATGCGGCCATCTGTCCAATCTCAAATGCGGAGCGGAAAGGGCAGGGGGGAATCCTATGCTCCGTCCGCTAACCAGGCCTCTATGCTTGACTGCGCTTCACAATAGTTTCGGACTACAGGCAGGTCGGGATGGTCTTCGATGACGTTGGCAGGGGGGTCGAAGAGGACACCAGTGTCGGCATTCCTGAGCATGGCGATGTCGTTGTATGAGTCACCCATCGCCATGGTCCGGAACTGCAGTTCGCGAAATGCTGCCATCGCCTTGCGTTTGGATTGGTTCAGGCGCAGGCGATAGCCGGTAATTGTTCCTTCTGCGTCGACTTCGAGAGAGTGGCAGAAGATGGTTGGATAGCCGAGTTGCGCCATGAGCGGTTGGGCGAACTCGTAGAAGGTATCGGAGATGATTACGAATTGTGTACGCTCTCGAACCCAGTCTACGAACCGCCCGGCTCCGGGCAGGGGCGTGACGGCGGCGATAACGTCCTGAATGTCCTGTAGGCGGAGGTTGCGTTCTTTCAGGATTCTGAGCCTCATTTGCATCAGCTGATCATAGTCGGACACGTCGCGCGTGGTGAGGCGCAGCTGCTCGATACCGGTCCTTTCGGCAAAGGCGATCCAGATTTCCGGGACGAGAACGCCCTCCAGGTCACTGGCGAACAGGCAGGGGCGTAAGTCGGCCAATTATCGCTCCTCTCAGTAGGTCAGATGGTCTTCAGTGAGGTGTTCGGCCCGGTTCGTATAGCGTACGTTGACGATTACGCTGCCGCCGTTTTCAGGCGAGTGAAGGTCGACGCGGGTTACACCGGTGTTGTGGTGGTTGAAATAGAGTCCTGCGCCGGGCAGGCGGCCAAGGAGAGCCTTCAGGAGGCTGTCCATAAAGGTGCCGTGACTGACAGCGGCGACGCTCTCATCCTCTGCCAATTCTCCGGCCATGCGGTGCAGTCTGTCGGCGACGCGCACGGCGCGGGCATGGCAGGAGGCGAGGTCCTCTTCGCCGCCGCGCCACCAGCCTTTGTCGCTGATTCCGTTGAGCTGATAACCAGGGAAAAGTTTGCTCATTTCCGAGCGGTCGAGGCCCGGCTGGCCAACAGCTGCGACGTCGGAGCCGGGTCGATGGAAGACGCCGCCGTGTTCGTGCAGGTCGATCCACACGGCGGGATTGAGTCCCTTCAGTTGGGCAAGGGGCCGAACTGTCTGCATTGTGCGTAGCATGGGGCTGCAATAGAGGCGGGTCAAGGGCAGAGTTTGGGCGTGTTCGCCAAGCCTTTCGGCCTGGATTTCCCCCATGTCGGTCAGAGGCGGTTCGGCGACGCGCTGCTTCATGTAGGTCTCGAAGGGATACGGGCCGGCTCGCTCTTTAAGTTTCTCGGCGAGAAGATTGTTGGCTGACTGTCCGTGACGAATCAGATAGAGTATCATTTGAAGGCAGTTCTCCGCACTCAGAAAGAGAGAATGTGAAATCCTGGCACAAAGGAAACGCGCATTCAGAGTGAGGTTACATGAACAGGGACGAATTGGCAAGAATTGGGACAAAAGAATGTAGCGCGAGAAGGGGGTTTGCGGCGTGTTGAACTGTGGCATCTGATGCGCCAGGTATCTGCGGAGGAGGACGTGAACGGATCCTTTACCACGCTGTACAGATCAGTAGCGCTGTCGCGGTTTCCAGTCGATTCATTGCGGTTGGGGCCAAGTAGAATCGGGGTATTGGGGAGCGTGGTGGTAGGGCGAAGACGGCAGCCGTGGCGTGAGCGTTTACGAGCGTTTACGAGCGTTTACGTGTGTTCACGTGTGTTCACGTGTGTTTTTTTGATTTGGCGGGTCTCAGAAGGGGTTGGCGCGCGTATCCCAGGATCTGTTTCGCATAGCAGATCGAGCAAAGTGGGGCAACGGACTGGGCCTCAGCCAACTTGACAAAACTGAATTCCCTGCAGAGTTTCGCCTGCTGTTCAGGAGCCGGCGGGCGGACAGTCTCATCACACTTTTAGCGTGCGTACGATGGGGGGCCGCTGCACTTTCAGGAAGCGAAGGACCCGGAGCGCAGGGAAACAGACCGGGGGAGGGGTCCTGATGCCGACCTGGCTTTTTATTCCGTATAATAGTTTTTATACAAAGTAAAGAGTTGGGGGAGGGGGGAGGGGGCGGCAAGTGCGCATTCTCGCAACTGGCGCGTTGGAGCCAGAGAACCAGCGCGGCGCAAGGTGACCCTCCGACTTGCGGTCGGGATGCGCGCCTGGCGTGAAGCAGGCGCAGAAGCGGGCCTAGCGGGGGTGAAGTGAAATGTCTGAGAATTCAGGCGGGAGGCCTTCTCCTTTTGAAATGGCCCAGGCGCGGGTGTACATTACATTCAGGTTGGCTGGGGCAGGATGTTGCGGCGAAAGGTTCGCTGGAGAGCAGAAAGCAGATGGCCGCATACGGAGGCGATGAAGAACGGTTTGGCTGATCGAGAAAAGGAAGAACGCGGCGCCTCCGAGGACGGGTCCTCCGGCGAGCTGCTGCTGAGGCTCCACCCGGAAGAGCAGGAGGAAGCGGCCAAGCCCAATGGGCAGGGCAATGGGCGGGGCCGTGGCGACGCACGGAACGGAAGCATTTCGGAGCGGCGGGCCTCGAAGGCGCAGGCGCCCCGCATGCTGATTTATGGTTTCGCCGGCATCATTGCGTTGGGAACGCTTCTGCTGAAGCTGCCCGCGGCCACGAATTCGGGCGTGACGATTTCCTGGGTTGAGGCCGTCTTCACGTCAACCAGCGCGGTAACGGTGACGGGGTTGGGGGTGCTCACGACGGCCACGGACTTCAGCAGGTTTGGACAGGTCGTCCTCTTGGCGCTGCTCCAGGTGGGCGGGGTCGGGTTCATCGCCTTCAGCGTGCTGCTCTTCCGCCTGGTCGGGCGGCGCGTCACGCTCAACGAACGGTTTGTGATCCATCAGTCGCTGGGAGGGGACAGACAGTTTGGCCTCACGCGTCGCTGGGGCCGGCTGGGCAGCGTGGCCAATCTTGCGCTCTATGTTTTGGTCATCACTGTGTCGATAGAGGCGGTCGGCACGCTGCTGCTTTGGCTGCGCTGGCGGACGGAGCTTCCTGATGGGGAGGCGCTGTGGTTGGCGCTTTTTCATGCCGTCAGCAGCTACTGCAATGCCGGTTTCGACCTGTTTGCCGGCAGCGGCCACGAACCGGTTTTCGGTTTTGGCGCCGACTATTTCACGCTAGCGGTGATGTCCATCCTCATCATTCTTGGAGGCGTGGGCGTTGCGGTGCTGTACGATCTGGCCAGTTACTTCAGGAATCGGATGCTGGCGCTGAATACACGCATCACATTGGGCCTGACCGCAGCCCTTCTCGCAATCGGCTTGGCCGTGATGTTTCTGGATCGGGAGCTTATCGCTGTTAACCTGGCCGCCCATACATTAGGAGAGCAGGTTGCGGTCAGTGCCTTCACAGTTATATCGGCGCGCACTGCGGGCTTGACGATTCTGCCCCTGGAAGAGTTGAGCCAGAGCACGCAGCTGATGCTGCTTTTCTGGATGTTCATCGGCGGCGCGCCGGCGAGCATGGCTGGAGGTGTAACGAGCAGCACAGTCGGTGTGTTGCTGATTTCGGCCCTGGCAACGGCCAAGGGGGGCGACAACCAGGCCGTGGCGTTTGGCCGCTCGGTTCCGCGAGAAACTCTGAATAAGGCGGTCGCGATCATGACAGTCAGCACTCTCCTGGTGGGGGCCGTTACGATGGTGCTGTCGCTGTTGCACCAGGGGGATATCTTCGCGCTTGGTTTCGAGGTAGTCAGCGCGTTCGCCAATGCCGGCTACTCGCTTGGTTTTACGGAGAGGCTGAATGAATGGGGTCAAGCGCTGATCGCGTTGACGATGTTTTGGGGTCGACTGGGGCCGTTGACGATTGTGATCGCCCTGGCGCAAAGGGAGCGGCCTTCGCTCATTCAATATCCGGAGGAACCGGTTATTCTTGGGTAGGGGGCATAGAAGAAAACGGCTGGAGCCCGCTGGCTGTTGAGGCGCCGCCGCGAATACATCTACAGTTCAGGAGGCGTGCAAGGAGATGAAGGCAACAAGGGAATATACTCTTGAAGAGATGAGGGCTGGGGCGGAGGCCGCGGTGCGGGTCTGCATGGGGCTGCAGCCGGGCGAGCGAGCGCTGATTCTCGGGGACGAAGGTTCTTCGCTGATCAGCCAGGCTTTGGCCGATGCCGCAGGTCCGATCGCCGCGGCCGTGGAGACATATACGTTGGAGACGTTTGGCACGCGGCCGATTACGGCGATGCCTGCTGCGCTGCAGGCGGCGCTGGAACGATTCCAGCCGCACGTCAGCTTTTACACAGCCAGCAGCCGTCCGGGTGAGCTGAAGTTCCGGATGGCCTATATGCCCGCTGTCATGCAGGCAAACCCGGACGGGGCCCGCCACGGACACATGATCAACATCACGCCGCCGTTGATGATGCAGGGGATGCGAGTGGACTACCAGCGGATTTACGAAGTCACGATGCGGGTCCACGGGATCGTGCGCAACGCGGCGGAGATACGGGTGACCAATCCGAAGGGAACGGATTTGACGGCCAGCTTTGATCCGGCGTTCAATTGGATCCCTTGTCACGGGCTCTACCATGAAGCGGGCGAGTGGGGGAATTTGCCGGAGGGAGAGACGTTTACGTCGCCGCGGGACGTCAATGGTGTTCTGGTGGCGGACGAGTTGGGTGACTATTTCAGTGAACGATACGGGATTCTCGACACGCCGGTGACATTTGCGGTTGAGAAGGGAAGGGTGGTCGAGATACGTTGCGAAGACGAGATTTTGGCGGAGGATGTCCGCTCCTACATTTTTGGGGCGGAAAACGCAGACCGGGTCGGGGAGTTCGCGATTGGCACCAACATCGCCTTGACTGGACTGGTGGGGAACCTACTTCAGGACGAGAAGTTCCCGGGTGTACACGTTGCCTTTGGCGACCCGTACGGGACGCAGACAGGCGCGGATTGGAAATCGGACCATCATGTCGATGTCATTCCAACGCAGTGCACGATCTACGTGGACGGGGAGCGTATCATGGACAAGGGGGTCTTTGCGCCTGAGATCGTCAGAGAAGGGGAGCGGGACGGGGACTAAAAAAAGCAAACCGCCCATTCGGCTTTGGCAAAAGGGGCCGGATGGGCGGCGAACGATCGGAGGAGTTGCGAGATCAGGGCGGGCCGGGCGCGTCGCGTCGGTTACGAGGCGGAGGCGCCGAAGGTGGAAATACGGGGGCGGAAAGCCCGATCGAACGCTTCCAGTTTCTCCCGGAACCAGTCGTGTTGTTCCTGCCACTGCGCCCTGTTGGTCGGGTCGGCATTGTACTTGCGCAACATCACCTGGCCCTGTTTGTGTTCGGGCAGTTCGCGCCACTCGAGGGCGTCGCCGATTTCGGCTCCGATTTCGCCGCGCTGCTGGTAGAGCGTATTGTAGGAGACCTCGGCATCACCTTCCCGAATCACCAGTTGAACGCCAATTCCGCCTTCCCGCATATTGTTGAAAGCGGTCATACGCAGGCGCCAGTGTCCCACGTCAAAGTTCATCCAATTCTGTGAACGGGGCGTACCAGGCCGGATGAAGCTGCCGCTGTCTTCCAGGTGTTTTCGCAACGCCTGCCAGTATTCCATCTGCAGTTCATTTTCTACGAGTTGATATTCGAGCTGGAGTTCGTTTTCGACTTGTTGAAGCTGATCTTCCAGCGATGTATCGGATGGATTCGGGGACGGTTCGGTTGTCGGGGCAGGTGTGGGCGGCGGCGTTTGGTTCGGGGTGGAGGAAGGTGAGCTATCGACGGGTGATCGCGTGCGCTCATCGGCGTTGCCGCCCCAGCCGCTGGGCTTGCTAACGAGATAGAATTTGGGGGCCAGGGGCGATTCGCCGATTCGCCAAAGCTCTACTTCCAGGCCGAAAAACCGAATATTGTCGCTGGTAACCTCGTTAAGCCAGTTGAGCGTGTTGCGATCTTCCTGGGTAAATTGCGCGGCTACCCACACCATGGTCACGGCTTTCAACTCGGCTGCGTAGGTGAGCAGCTGGCCCAGGTGGCTCTGGTCTGTATGTTCCAGTTGATTCTCGATGACTACGTACCCGCCGCTGCCGCGGGAACGGCAGACAACGCCGCGCGGGTAGGGCGCCACCCAGCCTTCGGTGTCCTCCAATTCCAGGTCCATATTGATGGCTTCGCCGAGCAGCGCGAGGCTATCGCCGCGTGCCAGCCACGAGGCGAAGTCGCTGTCTTCACTCACCCAAACGGTTCGCAGTTCTACTTGCTCCAGGCGGCCAAAGTCAAACTGTATCATTCGATCGTTCCCTCCTATCACGAAATTGGTGTTTTTGGCGTAACGTGTAAGCCATACCCGGAACCAGTAATTCCGAAAATTTCAAGTTTAGCCATACGATAGTGGAGTTAGCGCATCGAGTCGAAAAGCGTAGCACTCCACATGATAGTTTTACACGAAACAAATGCATAGCGCAAGCGGCTCTTGCCAACTTGACAGTTTCGCAGTGAATTTGTACTATTGCGGGGAGAGTTCTTCTGCCCGACCCAAGTTGCGTTTATCTGGAAGAGCGCTCGAATTGCGGGCGTAGTTCAGTGGTAGAACGTCAGCTTCCCAAGCTGAATGTCGACGGTTCGAGTCCGTTCGCCCGCTCACAATGTAACAGGCCGCCACGAGCGGCAATCGAAGGAAGTCGTCTGAAGTGGACGGCGGGTTCTCCTCTGCAGTTCCTGAATTCCCTTAGAAATAAGAATCGCCGCGTGTTTTAGTCTGTTTCATGTTGTAAACAGGTCGTTTTCGGCTACGCGCAACTGCAGGTCGCCCTGGCCGGTCATGATCCAGAGGCGGCCCGGCGCGTGTTCGAAGACGTATGGGTATGAGATCCAGGCATCTTTTTCGCGTGCGAGCACGCGCGGGTTCGACCAACTGCGGCCGTCATCCTCCGAGAGGGAGACAGATAGCTCCTCCCGGTGCCAGCTGGCCATGTCTTCCGAGAACTGACCGCTGCGGCGGAGATAGGAGTCTGTCCCTTCCGGGTAGAGTTGGTTCCAGGCGAGGAGTAGACGGCCGCTGCGCAATCGGAGGAGATAGCCGGGCGACGAGCTGGCTTCGATGGCGCTGGGTCGGATCGTGCGCCAGGAGAGTCCGTCATCGAGGGAGATGGTTTCCCAGAAACGATCCCAGTTGGTGCGAATCAACATCCAAAGAGAGCCGTCGCGCCTCTGGACGAAGGTCGGTTCGAAAGCGCCATCGTGGTGGCCATGACCGCCCAGGTCTATGATATTGCTGCCGCGCCAAGTTTGGCCGGCGTCGCCGGACGAATAGACTCGAATGACGTTTCTCCCTGGGTGGCGCAGGTAAAACTGGCAGGTTACGACAATGCGGCCGTTTGCAGTCTCAATGAAATTAATGGGCGGGTGGCCGCATACGCCGCGAAAGAGACGCTGGCGGTCGGTCCAGGTGGCGCCGGTGTCGAGGCTGCGGATGGCCCACAGATCGCCGGTGGCGTCGGCGCCGGGCTCTCGCTGGTCTGCGTCCCAGTTCAATACGCGCTCGTCCATCCAGACATAGACGAGGACGCCGTCGCTGGTATACAGGAGTTGGCCGCGGTTGTTGGGTATGCCGGGACCTGATGAGTGCAGGGAGGATCCGTTGCCAGCGAATATGGGGCGTGGGTCCTGCCAGCTGGTTGCGTCATCCTTGCTGATTACGGTGGTGTTTCCTGCGACAGCCATGAGGCCGACGTCGGGCAATCTGACATAGGGCCAGCGCACGTTGATGGACATCGGCTGGCAGTCCGGGTCCAGCCAGCGGTTTCCGCCGGTTTGGTGGTTGCTTCTTGCGGCCATGTACGGGACCTCAGTTGTCCCCGTTTCTACGCTATCGGACGGGGACGCGGCGGGGGGAAACGGGCAGGGGAATACACGAAGACTAACATGGCGGGCCTGCTCCGTCAAACTGAACTGCGGTGGTCAGTGGTCGGTGGTCAGTGGTCAGTGGTCAGTGGTCAGTGGTCAGTGGTCAGTGGTCAGTGGTCAGTGGCGGGAGGGGAGGCGCCGCGGGGCGGGGATGTGGTGGCCAGGGAAGAAGGGGTGTTCTTTCAGGCTACCTCGGGGGAGTCTTTGTGGAGACTGCAGCCAGCCTCGCTTGACAGTCCCGGATCTGGACTGCGCCCGTCACGCTTACAGGTTTGACGCGGAATGGGGCAAGAAAGTATGCTGAAGTCTGCATTGACTGGCGCGGTGCGGTTCCCACGCCGTCTCGGCACTGGCATTTGTCTATGCGAACATTGCAGAGGGCGGGCCTGGCAAGCGGGGCAGGGCAGAGTAGTGCCCGGCGTCGCAGGAGTCCATGTTCAGCAGGTCTCGCAGGTTCGGGCGTTCCTGCAAATTTCAACACGGATCCGGGTGGGGAGGCGAAGAGGCTTGTGCCCAAGAGAGCATTCCATTCATGACTGCCGACATGATTATGCTGGTCGTCATTCTTGTGGTGGCGACCTACTTGTATCTCACTGACTGGCTGGCGACGGAGACGACGTCGGCTCTTGCGATCGCGGCGCTTGCGTTGACCGGCATACTGGATACCGGCGAGGCGCTTTCCGGTTTCGCCAGTACCGCGACGTTGACGGTGGGAGCGATGTTTGTGATCAGCGGCGGCCTGCTTCGCACTGGCGCGTTGGAGATCGTGACGATTGGGCTGGCGCGCTTTTCGGGCGGCAGTCCGCGCCGGTTGCTCATTTTGCTGGGCGGCGTGATTCCGCTGGCGAGCGCGATCATGAACAACACGCCGGTCGTTGTAATGATGGCGCCGGTCGTACTGTCCCTCAGCCAGCGATTCAGAATCCAGCCGTCCAAGCTGCTCATTCCGCTGAGTTATTTTGCCGTCTTGGGCGGCACGATCACACTTCTGGGCACAAGCACCAATATCCTTGTCGATGATCTCTACCGTGGGGCGGGCGGGCCTGGCTTCAATTTTCTGACTTTCACGCCGCTCGGCCTGATTTTTACGGTTGCCGGCGGCATTTTCATTGTACTCACCAGCCAGAAACTGTTGCCTGACCGGTCCCCGGCAGGGGCGTTGGGCGAGGGCCGCCACCAGCACACACCTTTTGTGGCGGAGCTGATTGTGGAGAAGACAAGCCCGCTGCTGGGCCAGAATGTAGGCGAACTGTTCAGCGAGGGGGCGGGTGTCCGGTTTTCGCGGCGCAGGTCGGAGCGTCACCACCGGCGACTGACGCACCTGCACAGAGCGATTCACAGCAACGGTGATTCAGCGAACCAGCAAATCGAACTGCTCGAGCTATTGCGGGACGGGAGCCCACACCGCGCCCGGAGACCGCGTCCTCCCCGTTTTGGATTGGTGCGGCGGTTTGAAGCGGACGATGCCGAATCCTTACGGATACAGGAGGGGGACGTACTGGTCTTCTGCGGCGCGCCGCCGGTGATCGCCCGCTTTATCGAGACCTACTCCGGGTTAGGAATGGAGCCGGGTCAGACTGCGCCGCCGCCTCCCTCCAGGTCGGCTGGCAGGGCGCCGGCCACGCGGATCGTCGAGGCGGTCATCTTGCCGGATTCGGTGGCGATTGGGCGGCAGCTGGAGCAGTTGGAATTTGAGGACAGTCACCAGGTTCACGTGTTGGGCGTGCAGAGGCGGGGAGGACAGCGCAGGGTCGGTCCGCGCCAGGCGCGTCTCAACAGCGGGGACGTTCTGCTTTTGCAGGGGACGGCGAACGGACTGCACGCGGTGAGCGAGTTGTTCAAGCTGTTGCTGGTTGAAGGCGTGGAATCGGCGATCGTGCGGCGGGCAAAGAACCGCCTGGCGCTGATCATAATGGGGGCAGTGATCCTGCTGGCCAGCCTGACGGCCGTTCCGATCGTCGTGCTGGCGTTGGGCGGCGCGGCGCTGATGGTGGCAACGCGCTGCCTGCGCGCGGACGAGGCGATGTCGTCGCTTGACGGGGCAACTCTGTTGCTCCTCGCGGGCACGATTCCGATGGGGATCGCGATGCAGAAGACCGGCCTGGCGCAACTGCTGGTGGACCAGCTGATACTGGTTTCGGGCCAGGTCAGTCCGGTTGTCATGATCTCTCTTTTCTATCTCTTTACCAGCCTTCTGACGCAGCTGATCAGCAACAATGCGGTAGCGGTTCTGCTCACGCCGATCGCGCTTTCGATGGCGGCGACGCTGCAGGTGAATCCGCAACCGCTGCTGATGACGATCGCGTTTGGCGCTTCGGCCAGCTTCATGACGCCGATGGGGTATCAGACAAATGCGATTGTGCGGGGCGCCGGAGGTTACACTTTTGGGGACTATCTGCGGATCGGGATCCCGCTCACTTTGATCATGTGGGCTTTGGCGACTGTTCTGATCCCGTTCTTCTGGCCCCTTTAGGGTTGGCGACAGGAGCAGTTGATCTGTGATACTTGGTGGAAGCAAGGGCAACCGCAGGCCACCGTCAAACCATAAGGAGCAAAACAGATGACCACGTCATTGGCAGAGCGGGATTGGAGCGGGGCCGTCGTACGCTACCCGGACCCGGCGGTCGAGGTGTTGGATGAGCGATTTGCGAAGTACAGGATTGGAAACGCTGTGGTGGAGCGACTCTACACGGGCAGCCGCTGGGCAGAGGGTCCAGTCTGGTTCGGGGATGCGCGTTGCCTGATCTGGAGCGACATCCCCAGCAATCGCATGTTGCGCTGGAACGAGGAGAGCGGCGAGGTCAGCGTATTTCGCAGCCCGGCGAAACACAGCAACGGCAATACACGCGACCGGCAGGGGCGGCTCGTCACGTGCGAGCATACTGGCCGCCGGGTCACGCGCACGGAGCATGACGGGTCGATCACGGTGTTGATGGACAGCTTCGAGGGAAAGCCTCTCAGCTCGCCGAACGATGTTGTCGTTCATTCGGATGGGAGCGTCTGGTTCACCGACCCCGGCTATGGAATCATGCTCAACTATGAAGGCGAAATTGCCGAGGCTGAGCTTCCGACGCGCGTCTACCGGCTCGACACGGAATCGGGAGAGGCGACGATTGTAGCGGATGACTTTCTGCGGCCGAACGGGCTCTGTTTTTCGCCGGATGAAGAACTGCTCTATATTGTGGACACGGGACGCTCGCACGACCCCGACGGTCCCTCGCACATTCGCGTTTTCGATGTAACGGCGGACAACCGGCTGGAGAATGGGCGCCTCTTTGTTGACATGAACCCGGGTATGGCCGATGGAATTCGTTGTGATGTGGACGGCAACCTTTGGGCCGCGGCCGGATGGGCCGGCGCCGGGTTTGACGGCGTTCACTGCTATGCGCCCGACGGCACGCGCATTGGGCAGATACATCTGCCTGAGATATGCGCCAATCTGTGTTTTGGCGGCGCGTTGAAGAACCGGCTCTTTATGGCTGGGAGCCAGTCGCTCTATGCGGTTTACGTTGAGACCGCCGGCGCGCAGCATCCATAATACCTACAAAAACTGAAGGAGAGCACGCGATGTCCTACAGCATTCATTCAACCCTGCGGGATATTCTGAGTGACGAAGGGGCGAAGGCCGTTCTGGAGAGGCACTTGCCGGGCGTTTCCTCCCATCCCGACCTGCCGATGGCCATGCACATGACACTGCAGCAGATTTCCTACTACCCGGAGGCGGTGGAGGCAGGTGTTACGCAGGAGACTCTGCAGGCGATCGACGCGGACCTGAAGGCGCTGGGTTGAGGAGCGAAGCGCGGCGACCGGCGCGGCAGGGCTTCAGTGGTTGCCGCGCCGGCGCGCGATTTTGAATGCGTCGTCCTGGGGTGTGTAGTTGAGAATCTCCCTGGTGTCGGTCATGTCCAGCCGCTTGAACTGATTGTCTGAGATGCCATGGAAGTTGCCGAAAAGAACGTCTTCGCCGGCCTCGACCGCGGCTGCGATCAGGCTGGCGTTGTCTTCCAGCGTCTGGATGATGTCGACGTACTCATGATCCCAGTGTATCCATTCCGAATCGCGGTACTGAACGGCTCCGAAACGCAGGCAGAGCGAGGATAGGCCGTGCGCGGCAGAGTAGTAACGGGCCAGCGCCTCGCCCCAGCATTTGGTTGCGCCGTAGAGGTTGATGGGGTAGACGGGCTGACTGGTGTGGACCTGCTGATCGCGGGGGTAGCCCAGCACGGCGTTGATGCTGCTGGCGAAGACGACTCGCCGGCAGCCGGCCTGGCGGGCCGCTTCGAATACATTGTAGGCGGCGATCACATTGTTGGGCAGCAGGCTTTCCCATGAAGCATCCATGCTTGGATCGGCGCCCAGATGAATGACCGTGTCGATGCCGTCGAAGAGGGGCCGGACTGCCTCGAAATCGCTTAGATCGGCCTGCGTGAAGGGCGCGCCTTTGGTGTCGGCCGGCTCTGCGATATCGGTCAGGACGAACTCATATTCGCCGGCATAGGTGTTGTGAAAGAAGCTTCCGATCTTGCCGGCCGCGCCGGTAAGCAGAATTTTGCGAGTCATCACTGTCCCTCATGTAGTATTTGGACTTTCTGCCGCCGCAAACGGGGCGGCGGGTCAATTCGTCTTTTCGATTATGCCAATATACTGGCCGCCGGCGCTGCCGATGAATTCGGTGACATGCCAGCCTGTTCCCTCAACGATCTCCTGCATTTCCGGTTGGGAAACCATCAGATAGTCGAACCAGTCTCCGATCAGTTCGCGGTAGCGGACGCGCAGGCGGATTTCGCCGGCCATTTTACCGTTTTGCCTGTTGCGGGCGTGGTAGGCGAGGTGCTCCGGCTTGTCTGTGCCGTAGACGTCGAGTGTTTCGGCCACGATGCGGGCATTGCGGCTGGTCAGGTTTTTCAATCGCCGCAGCATCCATCGCGCCCGGCGCGGGTTGGCGAAGAGGCCGAAGTTATTGCCCATCATCAGGACGGTATCGAACCTGCCCAACGACGCGTCGATCCTGTGAAAGGGCAATCTGCGCACGTTTCTTACGCCCCTCTTGCGGCAGACTTCCAGCGCGCCGGGCGATACATCGATCCCAACTACATCGCGGCCTTGTTCCTGCAGATACAGGGCAAAACGACCGGCGCCTACACCGACATCTAGCACGCGTCCGCGCACGAAGCTCATGGCCTGCTGCATGCGGGGGGGCCATTCAGCATAGGGCGCAAAGTATGCGGCAAGATTGCCGGTTGCCATCAGGTAGCCGTCATCGCGCTCGATGAACTCTTCGCAGGGCTCACCGGCGAGATGGTGGGTCAACAGGAGGCCGAAGGCATCCTGACGGGACGAATTAAGCATCGGGCAGACCTGGATGACTACAAGAAATGGGCTTCCTCAGTGGTTGTCCATCTTACCCGCCCATGCTATAAAGGGCAAGCAGCAAGGCCTATGTGTTCTGACAGATTGATGCACGACCCTCCGCAAAGGAAATGACAATGGCAGCCAGAGAATCCAGCCGCATTCCGGTAGACAATGACGACACCAGCCTTTTCGAGGTTGAGACCCACGCAGCCGGGCCGACAGGCTCCCTGCCGCTGGATG
Organism: Caldilineaceae bacterium; assembly: GCA_022824025.1. Lineage (GTDB taxonomy): Bacteria > Chloroflexota > Anaerolineae > Caldilineales > Caldilineaceae > Bin5. Next base: position 261,181 of record JAJEBF010000003.1, on the reverse strand, counting down.
AAGAGTTTTTGCGCGACGCGCCCAGCGGCGACATATTCGGACTTACCCAGGACGCGGGGATGGGATGGAGCCCGCGCCGCCTGCGCAATCCAGAGTTTCTGATCCTGAGTACGCAAGGGGGAATCCGCGCCCCTGACGGGACGCCGATCGCGCTTGGGTACCACACCGGACACTGGGAGGTTGGTCTGCTGATGGAGGCGGCGGCTGAGCGGCTCAAGGAGCTTGGGATGGTGCCGTTTGCCGGTTTTGTCACAGATCCCTGCGACGGCCGTTCTCAGGGGACGACCGGCATGATGGACTCGTTGCCCTACCGTAACGACGCCGCGATCGTATTGCGCCGGCTGGTCCGGTCGTTGCCTACACGAAAGGGAGTCATGGGCGTCGCCACTTGCGACAAGGGGCTGCCGGCGATGATGATCGCGCTGGCTGCGCAGCGGGAGCTGCCGGTCGTGATCGTGCCGGGAGGGGTGACCCTCCCGCCCAGCGACGGCGAAGACGCGGGCAAGGTGCAGACGATCGGCGCCCGCTTTTCTCACGGTGAGATCACGATGGAGGAGGCGGCTGAGCTGGGTTGCCGGGCGTGCGCCTCGCCTGGGGGCGGCTGCCAGTTTCTGGGGACGGCGGCGACCGCCCAGGTCGTGGCCGAGGCTCTGGGCCTGACGCTGATGCACGCTGCGCTGTCGCCATCGGGACAGCCGATTTGGCGAGAAGCCGCGGACCGGTCTGCGCGGGCCTTGGTATCACTACACGAAAACGAGATCGCCTGCGCCGACATCCTGACTGAGAAGGCCCTTCACAATGCAATGGTGGTGCACGCCGCGTTTGGCGGATCGACCAATTTGCTGCTGCATATTCCGGCAGTGGCGCACGCCGCGGAGCTGCCGCGTCCGACGGTTGAAGACTGGCAGCGGGTGAACGCGGAGGTGCCGCGGCTGGTCGACGTGCTGCCCAACGGGCCGGAAGGGCATACTACGGTTCAGGCATTTCTGGCTGGGGGCGTGCCTGAGGTGATGCTGCATTTACGCGAGCTGAATCTTCTGCATCTGGACGCGCTCACGGTCCATGGACGCGCGCTGGGACCGCTCCTGGATGAGTGGGAGGGGAGTGAGCGGCGCAGCCGGCTACGGGAACGTCTGCATTCGGCTGACGGCGTGGACCCGGATGACGTGATCATGGACCCGAAGACGGCGGCGGCGCGCGGGTTGACGAGCACGGTTACGTTCCCGATGGGAAACCTGGCGCCTGAAGGCTCGGTCATCAAGAGCACGGCCATCGACCCGGCGGTGGTGGACGAGGACGGGGTGTACCGCAAGACGGGGCCGGCGCGGGTCTTCGTGAGCGAGCGCGAGGCGATCGCGGCGATCAAGGGCAACCATGAAAAGCCAATTCAAGCGGGAGACGTGATCGTCCTGATCGGGCGCGGCCCGATGGGGAGCGGCATGGAGGAGACGTACCAGCTGACGTCGGCGCTGCGTTATCTGCCTTTTGGCAAGGAGGTGGCGCTGATCACGGATGCACGGTTCTCGGGCGTCAGCACGGGCGCGTGCATCGGCCACATTGGTCCGGAGGCGCTGGCGGGCGGGGCGATAGGGCGCGTGCGTGAAGGGGATACGATTCAGATTGAAGTCGACACGGTCAATCTTCAGGGAAGCCTGGACCTGGTGACCGGGGCGAGTCCAAATGGTAGCGGGCCCGGCGGGAATGGCTCCGGCGCGCAGGAGCGGCGGGAGGCGGGGGCGGAGCTGCTGGCCGGCAGGGCGTTACATCCTGAGCTGGCCGCGGATCCGCGGCTTCCCGGAGATACGCGGCTGTGGGCGGCGCTGCAGGCGGTCAGCGGCGGCACTTGGGGCGGCTGCGTCTATGACACGGACAGGATACTTGAGGTGCTCGCTGCTGGCGAAGAGGCGCTTGCGCAGCGGTAGGAGCGCAGGTACAAGCCGGCGGCTTCAGTGCAGGCGCGCTTTCTCATAGCCGCGGCAGCCAGGCGGGGAATGCGGCGGCGCGGCGATCAGGGATCGCTGCAGTCGCGGGTAAACCCGCACTGCTGGCAGATGATTTTGCAGTGGCGTTTGCTGACCGGGCCGCCGCACAGCCAGCAACTGGTGTCGTCCGCAGGCTGGTAGACCGGCACGAAGTTGGGCGCGGGTGCGGCTTCGGTGTGCTGGTAGCTCTGGCGTTCGATGCGTCCGTCCGGACCGTAGAAGGTGACGTCATAGCCCAGGAAGTCGCCGTCGGCGTAGAGGAATTTGGCCGAGAAGAAGCGGTCCTCGAACATCCAGGGGATGAACATCCGGTCACCCGGCCAGAGGTTCAGATCCAGCAAGCGGTCGTTATCGATCCAGGCCAGTCGGCCCTCTTCCGAGTCGCGGAGTTTGCCGGTCCAACGGCTGGCGAGGAAGAGCCAGACATACCAGTCGGATTCGCCGTCGAAGTTGGGAAATGTAATCTGGCCGCGCAGCGCGGGTTGGGTACAGACGAGGCCGCTTTCCTCGTAGACCTCGCGCACGACACACTCCTCAGGTGATTCACCGGGCTCGAATTTCCCGCCGAGCCCGTTCCACTTGCCCTCGTGGTAGTCGTTGGCTCGTTTGACCCGGTGCAGCATCAGAGTTTGGCCGGGCCGTTGCACATAGCAGAGCGTTGCCAGTTTCAGATTGAGTTCGGCCATGTTCAGAACGCCGCCAGTTCAGCGGCGCGGGCGTGGATCTTTTCCGCGCTGGGACGGTATGCGTCTTCCAGGGTGGGGCTGAAGGGAACGGGAACGTCGAGCCCGGTCAGCCGCTGGATGGGCGCGTCGAGCCATTCGAACGCCTCTTGCGCGATCAACGCGGCCACTTCGGCGCCGACGCCGGTGTTTCCGGTTGCGCTGTGGACGATCAGAACCTTGCCGGTTTTGCGGGCGCAGGTGAGGATGGCCTCTTTGTCCAACGGCTTGAGCGTGCGCAGGTCCAGGATTTCGGCTTCGATATCTTCTTCCGCGAGCTGCTGCGCGGCTCGTTGGGCCTCGCGTACCTGGGCGCCGTAGGTGATGATGGAGAGGTCGGCGCCCTCGCGGGCCGTGTGGGCCTTGCCAATTGGCACAGAGTAGTCGCCAGCGGGTACGGGGCCGCGCTCTGAACGGTAGAGGATTTTGCTCTCCATGTAGATGACAGGGTTGTTGTCGCGGATGGAGGCGATCAGGAGGCCCTTGGCATCTGCCGGCGTGGCGGGGGCGACGACTTTGAGACCGGGAGAGTGTGTGAACCAGGCCTCCGGATTCTGGCTGTGAAAAGGGCCGGAGCGCAGGCCGCCGTCGCTCGGCGCCCTGATCACCCAAGGCACGGGCGCGCCCCAGCGATAGTGGTTGGTGGCGGCGAACTGGACGATGCTGTCGAAGCCGCTGGAGATAAAGTCGGCGAACTGCATTTCGATTACGGGGCGCATGCCCATCAGGGCCATGCCTGTGCCCATGCTGATGAAGGCGTTTTCGCACATGGGCGTATTGAAGATGCGTTCGGGCGGGTACTTATCGGTCAGGGGCTTGGTCACTTTGAATGCGCCGCCGAAGGGCCCGGCAACGTCTTCGCCGAAAATGATTACCTCCGGGTCGCGCGCCATTTCCACGTCGAGCGCCTCGGTGATGGCTGCGATGTAGGTTAATTCCCGCGTGCTGCTCATCTTCAGATTCCCCCGGGCTTGTGCGGCTTCGCCCCTCCGGTGGCGGTGTATGGTCTGATTGGCGGGTATTTTACCATAGAGTGAAGGAGAATACGCCGTTTGCGGGCTCCCTGGGACGATTGGGGAGTCAGAACATATTTAGCCGCAAGTTTGCGTTTGGGTAAAGCGCGGTCATAATTGTGGCACGGGATCGAGAGGTGGTTCAAGGTCGTTGGCTCGATGGTTGGTTCCGTTTGGGCAGATGCCGGCGGCGCGGATCGACGCTTGAAACCTGGGAAAAGCTCTCTTGAGAATTTGAAGGCTGATGACAACTCATTATGGAGATCAGCCTTCATTGTGAGAAAAACAAAATGCCAGTTTGCAAAATCAGAATCGCCAACTTCAAGAGTTTCGAGGACCAGACGGTTGAATTGAACGGCTTCAACCTGGTGGTCGGCGCGAACGCGTCGGGCAAATCCAACTTCGTTCAGGCCTTCAAGTTCCTGCGCGACATCGCTACGCACGGACTGGAGGACGCAATCTCTTTGCAAGGAGGGGTGGAATACTTGCGCAACTATGGGATAGCTGCAAGTGAGCCTCTCTCATTTCAATTGACTCTTCGAGGTGAATCTCACAAGGTGGACAGAAGAGTAGATGTGGGCGAAGGCTTTGATGCCAAGAAAGTTCAAGGGCTCTCGATTCAAATTCCTCAAGAGCTTGAGTCGTTCAACTATGAGTTTTCGCTTAGATTTCACGAGAGAGGAGATGAATATTCCGTTGAACGAGATAGAATGACTCTCAGCTATGCACATGAGAATCCTGCCAATGCATGGGAGAGTGCTAGCGACTCCGCCAAAATAACTGCCGAGAACTCTTCTGGCAAGCTTAGCGTCAGGTCAACGGTTCCGAAAATGGAACACCTATCTTCACTCGGAGGCGAGCAGATTGCCGAGAAAACACTTCTGATTGAAACGCCTATTCTTCACCATGTTGCAGGAACAAATATGGATTGGTTTAAGGAAATTGGCATCTACGATTTTGATCCGAGAAGAGCCAAGGAAGTCATTCCAGTCGCCGGCCGCTCAGAACTGGAGACGGACGGCAGCAACTTGGCCGTTGTACTCAAAAAGCTGCTCAGCGACAAAGACACCAGACGAAGTGTCCGCAATCTGTGCCAGTACAATCTTCCCTACCTCAAGGACCTGGGGATTGAACAACTGGCAGACAGGTTTATAGCGATTAAGGCTCGGGAAACTTTCGCCGAAGACAAGGAACTGCCAGCCTTTCTATTCTCCGACGGAACGGCCAATATAATTGCTATCGTTGTCGCTCTCTTCTTTCAGAAACAGAAACGGTTCGCCATTTTCGAAGAGCCAGACATGCACCTGCACCCCAAGGCACTCTCTGGGCTGATGGAACTGTTTAAAGAGGTGTCCGAACGGAGACAGATCCTTGTGACCACACACAATCCGGAGGTTGTTAAGTACACAGGTATCGAGAAAATCCTTCTGGTAAGCCGTGACAAGAACGGTTTCAGCCGCATAACAAAGCCCGCCGCCAGTGAGCATGTCAGGATCTTTCTGGAACATGATTTGGGAGTAGAGGACCTCTTTATTGACAATCTGTTGGGTGCAGAACGTTGAACTATCGGCGGCTCTATATATTGGTGGAGGGAAACGACGACGAGAGATTCTTCGAGAGCGTCATCAAGCCCATTTGTGAAAATGAATACAACATCGTGCAATGCTGGCAGTATAGCCAGAAGAAGAAGGAGAAGATAAACAGCTTCCTGAACAGTATCAGGTCCATGCAGGATGCTGGCCTGGCCGACATAATCGTCGTGGCGGACCTGGATGAGTCTCCATGTGTGACAGACAGGAAAGAGCGCGTTCTCTCCAGTTTCAGATCTTTATCTTCAAACGCTTCAGACCCCACTGATCCTCGCCATTCGATTCGAATCTTGATTGTGTGCAGAGAGATTGAGAGTTGGTATCTCGCGGGTCTGAACGCCGGTGAATGTGAGAGGCTGGGAATCTCTACAGATCTGCATAACACCGACCATCTCACGAAAGAACGGTTTCTCGGCCTGATGCCAAAAAGATACAATTCAAGAGCAGAATTCATGCTGGAAATCTTGCAAGTGTTCGATCAGGATACGGCGCGCTCCAAGAACACGTCGTTCGGCTACTTCATGCGGAAATACGAATCGGACGAATAGTAGACACGATCACACCCCATTCACTCTCAAACAGCGCACTCGGAGGACAAAGTGAACGTCGAGATTCGCGACAAACGATTCCGCGCCGTCATCGACGACGGTGTCGAAATCGAAGAAGCCGGCAGCGGCTTTGAATTCACCGAGGGCCCGATCTGGAACCATGTCGAGAAGCACCTCATCTTCAGCGATATACCGGGCAACATCATGCGCCGCTGGCGGCCCGACGGCAGCGTAGAGACCTGGCGCCACCCCAGCAACATGGCTAACGGCAACGCCTACGACCGCGAAGGTCGCGTCGTGACCTGCGAACACGCAACCAGCCGCGTTACTCGCACGGAGAGCGACGGTTCCGTCACGGTACTGGCGACCCATTACGGTGACAAGGAGCTCAACAGCCCGAATGACATCGCGGTGAAGCGTGACGGCACAGTCTATTTCACAGATCCCGGTTTCGGTCGGATGGAGTACTATGGCTTGCCCCGCCCGCAGGCGCTTGACTTTCAGGGCGTGTACCGGCTCGAACCGGACAGTGGCGAATTGACACTGCTCGTCGACGATTTCGACCAGCCCAACGGCCTCTGTTTCTCGTTGGACGAGTCGCAAATCTTCATAAACGACACGATGCGGGCGCACATTCGCGTCTTTGATGTAAACAGTGAAGGTGTACTCGAAAACGGCCGCGTCTGGGCCGAGGTCACAGGGGGCCGCGATGGCGCGCCCGACGGAATGAAGGTCGACAGCCAAGGCAATCTCTTTGTAACAGGGCCGGGGGGAATCCACGTTTTTGACCCGGACGCCGTCTGTCTCGGCGTTATCAAGATGCCTCAGGGCTGCGCAAACTTCTGTTGGGGCGACGACGATATGAAGAGCCTGTTCGTCACTGCCAGCACGTCGCTCTACCGCGTACGGGTCCAGGTCGCAGGGAGACGCATGTTTTGAGGGTGAATGCCTTGGCCGGGCTCGGGTCCTGCAAGGTAGGTGGTGACAGAGTTGAATTGGCGCGTCTAAGTGCGGGCAAGGAGGATGGAGGCGTATCGCCCGCAGGCTTGGCCGGCGTCGCTTGCGGGATGGCCGCATTGGGACGGGCCGGGGCGGGCGGTTGGGCGTGACGGGGGTTGACGTTTGTCGCAAGGCTACCCGCTCCCTGCATGCCCCGCCCCGTTGCGCAGGCATATTGGCGGCGGGCGGCGTGTGGTTGCGCAGGGGTGTGTTGGGTGGCGCGAAGGGCGGGGCGCGGAGGGGCCGCGAACCGATCGCATTGGCGTATGGACCGTAGGGTGGGGGTTGGGGGAGGCCCCAAGGACAGAGCATAGGCGGACAGACGTCCAGGGAATTGCGGATTGGGCCGCCTGAGATGATAATGTTTCCTTTGGCCGGAGTTTGCGGCGACGAAACTTTCAAGGAGTCAGGAGAGCGCAGGCAATGATTGCACTGGATGTCTATTTCAATGCGAAGGACGGCGAAAGCGCCGAGCTTGAACGGGTGATTGTGGAGGTATGGATGGAGGCGATGCGTCAGCAGCCGGGCTTTGTGAACGCGACACTGATGACGCCGTTGCCGCAGGAGGAGCTGGAGGCGATGGGCGCGGTGAGGCCGCCGTTCTCGCACGAGGTGCTATCCTACTGGGAGAGCGAGGAGCTGCGCCAGGCGTGGGTAGGCCGCGACATCCACCAGGAGGTCTGGCCCCAGGTGGAGGCGGCGGCTGAGATGATCATGTATACGGTGTCAAACTGCGACGAGAGCTGGAATCTTTGATCGCCCGGGGCAGGAGCGCCGGGACGGCTTCGCTCGACACGCTCAGGCTGACCTGACACCTTCTTCCTGGAACTGGGCATCGACGACGGCGAGAATGGCGACGTTGACGATGTCCACGACCTCGGCGCCGGTTTCGAGCACGTGGATGGGCTTGCCCATCCCCACGAGGATGGGGCCGATCGCTTCGGCGCCGCCGAGGCGGTGGAGCAGCTTGTAGGCGGTATTTGCTGAGGCCAGCTCGGGAAAGACCAGAACGTTTGCGTCCTCAATTGCGCTAAAAGGATAGTGGCGGCGCATCAGATCGGGCACGACGGCGACGTCTGCCTGCATTTCGCCGTCGATCTGCAAGGCGGGCTGCTGGGCTTTGACAAGCTCAGTGGCCCGTTGCACTTTGTCAACCTGTGGATGGCGCGTGCTGCCAAAGTTGGAGAAGCTGAGCATGGCGACGCGAGGCTCGACGTCGAACTGCCTGGCCACATCGGCGGCGTTGATGGCGATGGCGGCCAGGGTCTCGGCGTCGGGGTCGATGTTCACGGTGGCGTCGCTGAAAAAGTAGATGCGGTCGCGCACGATCATAAGGTAGACACCGCTGAGGACGCCTCTTTCTGGCGCGGTGCCCACGATTTGCAGTGCAGGCCGCAGGACATCGGGATAGTTATAGGTCAGGCCGGAGATGAAGGCGCCGGCGTCGCCGTTGAGCACCATGGCGGGTCCGAAGAAGTTGGCCTGGCGCATCAGTTCATTGGCCCGGGCCAGGGTAACGCCCTTGCGCTGGCGCTCCTGGTAGAAGGCGGCGGCGTAGTCGCGGTATTTGGAATCCTGGTGCGGGTTGATGACAGTGGGCCGGTAATCCAGCCTGAGCTCCTCGCAGCGGACGCGAATGACTTCGGGGTTGCCCAAGAGGACGGGGGCGCCGATTCCTTCGGACTCGACGGCGTAGGCCGCGCGAATGATCTTGGGGTTTTCGCCCTCGCCGAAAACGACGCGCTTTGGATTCTGCCTGGCCTTGCTCTGCTGCGTGCGCATCACCTGCACGCCTTTGCCGATACGGAGGGCGAGCTCGTCGAGATAGATGTCCAGGTCGATGTCGCGGCGGGCCACGCCGGTTTCCATGGCGGCCCTGGCCACGGCGGGGGCAACCCACATCAGGACGCGGCTGTCGAGCGGCTTGGGGATGATGTATTCGGGCCCGAACTGCAGTGTATCGAGGCCGTAGGCCTTGAGGACGCTGTCGGGCACGTCCTCCTTGGCCAGGTCGGCCAGGGCACGCGCCGCGGCCAGCTTCATCTCCATATTGATGGCTTTTGCGCGCACGTCGAGCGCGCCGCGGAAGATGAAAGGGAAGCCGAGCACGTTGTTGACCTGGTTGGGGAAATCACTGCGTCCGGTTCCCATGATGACGGTGTCGTTGCGGGATGCGACGGCGTCGGGATAGGGAATTTCCGGATCGGGATTGGCCATGGCGAAGACGATGGGGTTGTCGGCCATGGAGCGCACCATTCCCGGTGAGACCGCGCCGGCGACCGAGAGGCCAATGAGCACGTCGGCGCCGGCCATTGCATCGCCCAAGGTCCGGACGTCGGTGGCGGCGGCATACTCCTCCTTCCACTCGTTCATGTTGTCGGTGCGGCCCTCGTAGATGACGCCGCGGCTGTCACACATGACGATGTTCTCTTTTGCCGCGCCAAGGGCGACGTAGATGTCCGCGCAGGCGATGGCGGAGGCGCCGGCGCCGTTGATGACGATGCGGGCCTCGTCGAGGGGTTTGCCGGCGATTTCGAGGGCGTTCAGGAGCCCGGCGCCGGAGATGATAGCGGTCCCATGCTGGTCGTCGTGGAAGACTGGGATGTCGAGCCGGGATTGGAGGGTTTGCTCGATGAGGAAGCACTCTGGCGCCTTGATGTCTTCCAGGTTTATGCCGCCGAAGGTTGGGGCGATCAGTTCACAGAAGCGCACCATTTCGGCTGCGTCTTCGGTGTCAACTTCGATGTCGAATACATCAACGTCCGCGAAGCGTTTGAAAAGGACGGCCTTTCCTTCCATGACTGGTTTGGAGGCAAGGGCGCCGCGATTGCCAAGGCCGAGAATGGCGGTGCCGTTGCTGATGACAGCGACAAGATTGCCCCTGGAGGTGTAGTCGAAGGCGTCTTCGGGGTTGGCCGCGATCTCCAGCACAGGGTGCGCCACGCCCGGTGAGTAGGCCAGAGAGAGGTCCAGCTGGGTTTCCATGGGCTTGGTCGGCGTGATTGTGAGCTTGCCGGGGCGGCCGTTGGCGTGGTAGTCGAGAGCATCCTGTTTTGTCAGCGTCATCTGGTTTCTCCACAGTTGTTTTGCAGTCAAGCTGCATTCATTGTACGTGAAGTGGCGCGGAATGGCACACCGGGAGGGGCGAAGAAGCGCCGGCCGTCAGGTTCATGTTGAGGTGAAGGCACCTCGGCGAGCCAGGCCTCGGATTGGCGGCGAAGCAAGGAGTAGGCGCTTGAGCTGTTCAGAGCGGGCGCGATAGTTTGTCAGAAGCAAGAAACGTGCTATACTTTCGCCGAAAGCGCAACTGCAGTGGCCTTCGCCCCCGAAGGCTTGTCCAACGTACCGTTTGGGCAATAGGCGGCGCGAACACACCGGTTTCGGCTGGGTGTACCCCCGAAAGCAATCCAACTAAAGATTGGAAGTGATCAGTATGGCGACAGTGGCTGACCTGTCTGATGTCCGCGGCGGTGGCGCTACCAGCCCGCTATCGATTCTCAGCGCGATCTGGGGCTCCTATTTCTTCCGCAAGCTTCTGCGTGCGCTGGCCACTATCTTCATTGTTACGACGATCATCTTCTTTCTGGTTCGACTTCTGCCGGGCAATCCAATTGAGATCTATGTGAACCAGCTGATCGTCACGTACGGAATGCCGGTTCATGAGGCCAAGGACCAGGCGGCGGCCCTCTTTGCCATCGACCTGGAACAGCCGGTCATACTCCAGTATTTCTCCTATCTGCAAAACCTGGCGCGGGGCAATTTCGGCCAGTCGGTCCTGTCACCCGGAACGACTGTAACCGAGGTGATCCTGCGCTTCTTGCCCTGGACTCTGTTCAGCGTTGGTCTGGGGCTGCTGATCAGCTTCACGATCGGCGTGCTGCTGGGCGTGATCATGGCCTACCGCCGCGACAGCTATCTCGACCATGGTTTGACGGTGCTGAGCTCGGTGGTGAGTTCGGTCCCTGATTTCCTTATTGGGCTGTTGATCGTGGTGTGGTTGGGCGTACAGTGGAAGATTCTGCCGATCGCGGCGATGCGGGGCGCGTACTCGTCGGGGATGACGCCGGGATTGAATTTCGAGTTCTTTCTTGACGCCCTCTTTCACGGCGCCTTGCCGATCTCAACATATGTACTGACCAGTATTGGATTCTGGATGCTGAGCATGAAGAGCAACACGATCAGCACGTTGGGCGAGGACTATGTGACGATTGCCAAGGCGCGCGGGCTGAAGGAGTGGCGTATTACCACAGCCTATGTGGGACGGAATGCGATCTTACCTCTGTTCACGATTCTGACGATCCGGATCGGTTTTGTGGTAGGCGGTTCGCTGCTTGTGGAGCAAATTTTCGAGTATGGCGGGATAGGCCGCATGTTGGGCCAGGCGATCAACCAGCGGGACTATACGCTGATGCAGGGCATCTTCCTGATCATTACGTTTTCCGTGATCTTCGCCAACTTCTTTGCCGATGTCCTGTACGGCTGGCTCGACCCCCGCATCAAGCTGCAGGACAATTGAGACCTGCCCCTGAGTGTTTCCAAAGGGGAGCGGGTTATGCGGGGAATCAGAACCATGGGAGGCCGGGAGTAGAGATATGACGGCACAAGCGATGGACAACAAACAGGCAGACGGGGTCATCGCGGGAACATGGAAAGGGTTTCGGACCGTTGTGCGCCTCCTGGCCTACAATCGCGTCGGCTTTATCGGCTTCATCGTTGTCCTGTTTGTCGTTCTGCTTTCCTATGCAGGTCCCGTCTTCATCGAACTGGACACGAAGACAAAGATCGACAGGATCTACATCACGCCGACCCTTGAACATCCCCTGGGAACTGATCACCAGGGTCGGGACATCTGGTCGCAGATCGTAAACGGCGGCAAGGACGTCATCTATGTCGCATTTTTGGCGGCCCTGATATCGACGTTGATCGCGGTTGTGTTTGGGACGATGAGTGGCTTTATCGGGGGCTGGATGGACAGCGCCATCATGTCGGTGACCGACATTATTCTCACGATCCCCCAGTTCCCGCTCCTCGCCGTGCTGGCTGCGTTTATTTCGTTAAACAGTCTGACGTTTCTCGGCATTCTGATGGGGCTTCTGAACTGGCCGACGCTTCTGCGGGCTCTGCGCGCCCAGGCCCTGTCTCTCAAGCAGCGAGACTTTATCGAAGCGGCCAGAGCGCTGGATTTGGGGGTGTGGCACATTGTGCTGCGGGAGATGGTGCCCAACATGATGCCGTATATCGTTGTCAGTTTTGCGCTTGGGATGACCTTCGCCGTTTACCAGCAGGCCGGGCTAGTTTTCCTGGGCCTGGTGCCGATCAGCGCCGGCAACTGGAGTGTGATGATTCAGCTGGCATGGGTGCGGGGCGCGATTTTTTATAAGGACAGCGTCTGGTACATTATGGCGCCGATTGTGGCGATTGCGATTTTGCAGCTGGCGATTATTTCGATGACCCGTTCGCTTGAGCTCGTGTTCAACCCCCGCTTGCGAGCGAGCGAGTAAAGGGAGGAAGGGTCGAAGAGGCGTATGAGCCAAACCACGGATCTTTCCTGGCGCCAGAGCAGTGAAGAAAACGGCAGCGAGCCGCCGCTGAGTCTGCGCGACGTTCATGTCAGCTATCGAACGCGCAAGGGCAGTGTGCAAGCGGTGCGGGGCGTCACGTTGGACCTGCTGGCCGGTGAGAGCCTGGCCCTGATCGGCGAGAGCGGCTCCGGCAAGACCACGTTGGGGCTGGGCATCGTTCGGTTGCTGGTCGATACGGCGGAGGTAAGCCCAGGCCAGATCATTTACCGGCGGGATGGTCGGGAGCTGGACGTATTGGACCTGGCCGAGGGTCCCCTGCGCGAGTTTCGCTGGCGGGACTGCGCGATGGTCTTTCAGTCGGCGTTGAATGCGTTCAATCCTGTGCTGAAAGTGTGGGACCAGGTATGGGATACCGCCAAGGCGCACCGGTGGAACAACCGAGAGGAGGTCCGCGAACGGTTCCTGGACCTGCTTCGTTTTGTGCAGTTGGATCCTTCGCGGGTGATAGACTCGTACGCGCACGAGTTGAGCGGAGGGATGCGGCAGCGCACTCTACTGGCCATCTCCCTATTGCTAGACCCACAGATACTGATTCTGGATGAGCCGACGACGGCGTTGGACATATTGACACAGCGGACAATCATCGATCTGTTGCGCCGGTTAAAGGAAGACCTCCATTTTACGATGCTGTTCATCTCGCACGACCTGGCGATTGCGGCGGAGCTGGCGGACCGGGTTGCGACGATGTACGCGGGGCAGGTTGTGGAGCTGGGCCCGGTGGAAGACATCTTCTACCAGCCGCGCCATCCGTATTCGTTGGGGTTGATCCGGGCGGTGCCGACGGTGACGGGCGGTTTTGAGGAGCTGTCGTCGATCCCCGGATCTCCGCCCGATCTGATCAATTTGCCGTCGGGTTGCAAGTTCCATCCCCGTTGCCCGTTCGCCAGTGAGCGCTGCAGCAGTGAAGAGCCGGTGCTTGAGCGCGTCGGCGCCAATCACCTGGCCGCATGCTGGCACAGCGACCTGGTGCAGGAGGACATTGAACGCAACGGCCTGCGAGGCCGGCGGGACTGACAGTTTTCTTGCCGCCGAAGGCGGCCTTCCTTTTACGGATTCGGGGCGCGGCCAGTGGGGGCCGCTGCAGATGACGCCAATTATCGAACTGCGCAACGTAACCAAGACGTTCGGGAGCGGCCGGGACCAGGTGACTGCGGTCGATTCGATTTCCCTGGATATCGAGCCGGGTGAGATCGTGTGCCTGGTCGGCGAGAGCGGGTGCGGCAAGAGCACGACAGGCCGCATGGTCGTCGGACTGCTGCCGCCATCGGAGGGGCAGATCCTGTATGAGGGTCAGGACATTGCCGCGATGAATAAGCCGGACTATCAGCAGTACCGGCGGGCGGTGCAGATCATTCATCAGGACCCTTACGCTTCGCTCAACCCTACCCAGACAGTGCGTCAGATGATCGTGACCCCGCTGGTGCGTCACCAGATGCACAGGTCGAACGCAAACGGCGCCGGGGGCGGCCGCAGGGAGCGGCGGCGAGACGTTGAGCGGCGGGCGGCTGAACTGCTCGAAATTGTAGATTTGACGCCGGTGGGCGACTTTCTGGACAAGTACCCGCATCAGTTGAGCGGGGGGCAACGACAGCGTGTTTCGGTTGCGAGGGCGTTAACGGTGGAGCCGAAGTTCATCGTGGCCGACGAGGCAGTTTCGATGGTGGACGTGTCGATTCGGGTGAGCCTGTTGAACATGCTGTACAGGCTCAAGGACGAGTTCGACGTGACCTTTCTCTTTATCACGCATGACCTGGCGCTGGCGAAGTACTTTGCCTGGGAAGGGCGCATCACGGTTATGTATTTGGGGCGGATTGTCGAAGAAGGGCCTACGCCGCGCCTGATTACCGATTCCCGGCACCCTTATACGCAGGCGCTGCTGGGGGCGGTGCCGGAGGCCGATCCGGAGCTGGCGAAGAAGAAGATGCACATCGAGCTGCGGAGCGCGGAGATACCCAGTCTGCTAAATTTGCCGTCCGGCTGCACCTTTCACCCGCGCTGCCCATACATTGTTGAAGGCGAGTGCGACGTTGCTGTCCCTCAGCTGGAAGGGATTTCAGATGGGGGGCGCGTGGCCTGTCCAGTGCGCATGTCAGAGCCAACTCAGATAGTGTGAGGAAACTCACTTTTTTTTGAGGCGCAGCGTAGGCATTGTCGTTCACAGTAGGGGACCATGGATCCATTTCTAGGTAGAGCGGCCTTTCACATTGGCTTCTACATATCATTTGTCGCCGGCGCGCTCCTGTTGTTTCTGGAAAAGGGGACCGCCGAATACGTGATTACCCAGTTTACGCTGGGCATAGGGCTCGTCTATTTGCTACTGGTTGTCATACTCGTGCAGTGGGGGAAGCGTAGGGAACAGTGAGCCTGGCAGGCGGGCGCCTGAAGGCGCTCTCGTGCGCGGCTTCGGTTGCTATCGCTATCTCCAATCAGAAACTTACATATCCTTAGGAGGATGAAGAATGAACAGAAGACTTTTGTTTGCGCTTGCGCTGATTGCCGCTCTGGTCATCAGCGCCTGCGGCGCGCCGGCGGCTGACATGGGCGGCGGCGAGGCAGCTCCGGCTGCCGCTGAGGAAGAGGCCGCCCCGGCGGCATCTGGTGTCGCCGAGTTCCACCCGGCGTGGCCGTACGCGCCCCCGCCCACCGGTCACTTCAACACATGGGTAACGAATGGGATGACCTTGGGCATTTACAGGGCGCTGATGGAGCCGCCGTTGTTCATGTTCCTGTGGGCCGATGGCAGCTGGATGCCGGTGGCCGGCGAGGCCTGGGAGTGGGTTGATGACGTGACGTTGCGCGTCAGTCTGATCCAGGGCGCGCAGTGGAGCGACGGCAGCGACTTCACTTCGCAGGATGTTGTTGACACGTTTGCCATTTCCCGCCTGCTGAGCCAGACGGTGTGGCGCTTCCTGGACGACGTTCAGGCGGTTGACGACCACACGGTCGACTTCGTTTTGAGCGGCCCGTCGACGACTGTACCGCGCCGCGTACTGCGCGAGGTGCATATCACGGCTTCGTCGGTCTATGGCGACTTCGCCCAGCGCACACGCGACCTGGTCGAGGCCGGCATGACGAACGAGGACGACGAGTGGAAGCAGCTGTTGCAGGAGTTCAATGAGCTGCGCCCGGATGAGATGGTCGTTCTTGGACCCTACGCGATTGACCCGGACAGCATTACCGAGTCTCAGATGATTCTGAACAAGGTTGAGACTTCCTACTGGGCCGACACGGTGCGCTTCGACCGGATGGTCAACTACAATGGCGAAACGCCGGTCGTGACGCCGCTCGTTCTCTCAGGCGACGTCGACTATGCCACGCATGGTTTCCCGCCGGCCACGGAACGCGAGTTCATGTCACTGGGCTACCGCATCATCCGCGCGCCGATTTACAGCGGACCTGCCCTGTACTTCAACCACACGATCCATCCTTTCAACGTGAAAGAAGTGCGGCAAGCGCTGGCCTACGCCATCAACTTTGAAGAGAACGCGTTTATCTCTCTCGCAGAGTCGGGCATTGCGCAGGAGTGCATGTGTGGATTCTCCGACAACATAACGCCGCTGTGGCTGAGCGATGATACGCGCGCCAACCTCAACCCGTATAGCCAGGACCTGGAGACGGCCGAGCAGATGTTGCTTGACATCGGTTTCACCCGGGACGACGACGGTGTCTGGATCGATGACACGGGCGCCCGGATGGAGTGGGAGTTGACAGCGCCGGCCGAGTATGCGGACTGGTCTGCCGCAGCGGAAAACGTGGCTGAGCAGCTGACCGCGTTTGGCTTCCAGACGAGCTTCCGCGGCGTGAACTTCCAGCAGCATCCGATCGACATCAATGAGGGCAAGTTCGAACTTGCGATTCGCGGCTGGGGCGCGGGCAATCCACACCCGTCCTTCTCATACGAGAATAACTTCAGCACGCACAACGCAGCGGCGACTGGCGTAGGCGCGTCGGGCGCCGGCAGCATTGAACTGCCGGGTATGTCCTTCGATCTGAACGTCAGCACCGACAGTGTTGGCGACGTGGACCTGTGGGCGCTGACCAAAGAGGCCGGCTCCGGCGGCGACGCCGCGATGCAGGTCGAGGCGTTTGACGCGATTGCCATGGCATACAACGAACTGCTGCCGCAGATTCCTCTGTGGGAACGCTACGGCAACAACCCGGTTCCGAGCCGCTTCGCCAGCGGCTGGTTGCCGGAGGGCGATCCGATCTACGTCAACAGCCCCTACGCCGACTCCTTTGTCGTCATCCAGATTCTGACCGGACAGTTGGGCCCGGCGGAATAGGCGAAACAGGAACTGTTCTCAAGAATTGAGACTTTAGTAGGAGGGCCGGCACATCTGTGCCGGCCCTTTCTTTTGGCTTTGGCGGCTGCGGCGGCCGGTCCAGCGGACGGGCGGGCAGTGCGCCTGCGTTACATAAGAGGGCAATATGAACACACAGTTGACCCAGAAACAAATCAGCTCCTACCAGAAGAACGGGTTTGTCGTTCTGCACGACTTCCTCACGCCAGAAGAGCTCGAGGAATGGCGGCGGGCGGTGGACGGAGCGGTCCGACAGCGCGGCAGGCAGAGAATGATTCACCAGGAGGTGGATGAGGAGCGGGAAGAGAGCTACTACGATTACGTTTTCGTGCAACGCATCAATCTGTGGCAGGACAATCCGGACGTGAAGCGGTTGATTCTGGACTCTCGATTGGGCAAGATGGCGGCAGATCTGGCCGGTGTGGACGGCATGCGTCTCTGGCATGACCAGGCGTTGATCAAGCAGCCCTGGGCCAACCCGACCGGATGGCATCTGGATAATCCATACTGGTCGTACTCATCGCGCGAGACACTGAGCCTGTGGGTTGCTCTGGATGACGCAACACTGCAGAACGGTTGCCTGTATTTTCTGCCCGGCAGCCAAAAGACGGCCACTTTTGAAAACGTGAGCATTGGCGAAAACATCAGCGACATCTTTCGAGTCTACCCTCAGTGGAAGGAGATAATGGCGGCGCCGGCGGAGATGAAGGCAGGCTCCTGCTCGTTCCACAACGGCCTGATCGCGCATGGGGCCGGGCCCAACATGACGCCGGGTTGGCGCCGGGCGATGACCTGCGGCTTCATGCCTGACGGCTGCACGTTCAATGGCAAACAGAACATACTTACGGACGAGCAGTTTGCCAGCTACGAAATTGGCGATTTGCTCGACGACGACCGCCAGAATCCCCTCGTCTATCATCGAGTCAGGCCGTACGAGGAGAAGCTGGCGGAACGATTCGCATACGGAGAGTAAGAGGGATTCCATAAACGGCAACACCTTTTTGATCCGCGGAGAGACACGGAGAGGGGCAGAGGAACGGCGGCGGAAGGGCGCGAGGGAGGTGTTGGCATTCTTGAATTGAGGAGGATTTCCGTGCTGCGGGGCTTGGGCGTTCGTAGGGGGTTGAACTGCAGTGGTCAGTGGGTGGCGGGACTGGTAGGCGACGCGGGTTGGTCAGTCGGGGAATCGATGGGGAGGGCGCCCACAGGGGCGGCCCTAGAGGGGAAGGGGGGGCAGAACAGGCGCAAGGTTGAGGCGGCCACCAGGAAACCAAGATGAGACTTGCAGCATGCTCTAAGGGACCGGGCTAAATGGGACTGGCCATCGTGCGTGAAATGGGGTGATTGACATTCGTCAGGCGCTATGTTAGGATTCGCGCCATCCGATTTTTCCTCTCGCAGCAGCACTACGACTATACGAATCCACTTAACGCTGAGGAGAATGTTTCGTGTTGAATGTTGCCATCATTGGGTTGGGAAACATTGGCAAGACGCACGCTGGTGTCTACCAGGCCAGCGACCACGCGCGCTTGGCCGCGGTCTGTGATATGGACGAAAGCATCGCGGACGCGGCCGCGCAACAGTTTGGCGTTCCCGCCTACTATAGCGTGGCAGAACTGCTTGACGCCGTCGAACTGGATGCGGTGAGTGTCACCACAGCCGGTCCGGAGAACGGCGGGCATCACTATGAGCCGGTCATGGAGTGCCTGGACGGCGGGTTGCATGTTCTATGCGAAAAGCCAATTTCCAATAACATTGAACATGCACGCGAGATGGTGGCCAGGGCGGATGAGACCGGTCTCTACTTCGGCATCAACCTCAATCACCGCTTCGTGCCGCCCGCGGCGAAGGCCAAGGAGTGGGTGGAGGAGGGGAGGTTGGGCGAACTGCTGTTGATGAACATGACCATGTGGATCGGCAACCCGAATGACACCTCGCCCTGGTTTCACATGCGTGCGCTGCATCCGCACAGCCTCGACATCATGCGCTATTTCTGCGGTGACGTGAAGCGGGTCCACGCGTTTTTCAACCAGGCGCCGGGCCGGGTCTGCTACTCCAATGCGCAGGTGAATCTGGAGTTTGAAAATGGCGTTGTCGGTCACTTGACAGGCAGTTACGACACAAATCCGCGGCACAACCTGGAGCGTTGCGAAGTGATGGGGACGGGCGGCCGTTTTGTGCTGGACAATCTATACCAGGAGTTGACGTTATACCCCCGCGGCAGCGATGAGCTGACGGTTATTCGCAACAGCATCATGGGCGGGCTGAGCGGTTTCGACGCCACCTTTACCAACCGCATTAACCGCTGGATTGAGCAGGTGGACAGTGGAGCGCCGCGAGACGAGATTGAGGCATCGGGCCGCGAAGGTTTGGCTGTTCAGGAGATAATCGAGGCCGCGATTCGATCGCATGGGAGCGGGAAAGCCGAGGATGTGCCGGCGACATGAGGTCCTACGCGACCGACTTCTCTGCTGGGCAGGACGGTGACCGCCCCGTGCCTGAAGAGCTGGTCTCTCTTTTGCATTACGCCGATGACCGGAGCGGCCCGCTCCATCGCTGGCGCCACGAGCAGGAGCTGGAGCATTTGAATCCGATGGCCGGCGATGCGGTGGATTTTTGCAGCCACATTTCCCGCCTGGGCGCGATGGTTGGGTCAGACCCGGAAGGCGAGATACGGGAGAGTATCGTTCTCCACTAACAGCAGAATTCGATGTTTCCGGGAATCAAGATTGTCAGCGATCCCCAGTTCAGACTGGAAACGCTGGGGCACGCGGGCACGTTTCCTTTTGCCGAACAAATGTAAGGGCATAGCCGATTCAGTTCAGACAGAACGAAAGGGAGAAGTCGATGAAACATTACCGAACAGTGCTTGGGCTTGTTCTTCTCTTGTCGCTTGCGCTTGCGGCGGCATGCGGGGCGCCGGCTGACGGCGGCATGGCTGCCGATGATGCCCCGGCCGCGGAAGAAGCCGCATCTGAAGACGAAGTCGTTGAAATTGAGGAAACAGAGGAAGAGGCGATGGAGTTGAGCGGCGAAATTGTCGTCAGCATTGCCTCCAACGACGTGCAGACCTACCAGGCGATTGCGGATGCCTACATGGAATTGCACCCGAATGTGGACGTTCTGGTGGAGTTGAAGGCGCCTACCGTTGACGCGTATCTGCAGTGGATACGCACGCAGTTCACTTCGGAAGTGCCGCGTGTGTCGATAATCGAGTCGCCCCATCTGCGCGAATTCGCCCAGGAGGGCCGGCTGGTCGACTGGGGCCCGTATCTGAACAAAGAGAATCCCTATACGGGAGCGACTTGGGAGGACAGCTTTGAAGAGTGGGGTTTGAATCTGGTTCGCGATCCCAACACGGGCCAGATGTTTACCATGCCTTACATGTCCGTACAGACCTTCTGGCTCTATAACAAGGCTCTCTTTGAGCAGGCCGGCATCACGGACGTGCCGCCGCAGCCGACCTGGGATCAGTTTGTCGAATGGAATGAGAAACTGAGGGACTCCGGCGTCATCCCGATTGCGATGGAAGGCACAACCGAGCAGATTTGGGGCGGCGGCAGGATGCCGTGGCTGATGCGTTCGGCGATGGACCAGTACCATCGAGACGAGTTGCCGTTGATCCAATGCCAGGAAGGGGACTGGTGTTTCCGCGAGGGCATTGACGACATTTGGGAGTACGATGCCACTGATGTGCGCAACGACGATCCGGACCGGGTCTCGGTGAATATATCGCGCCATCTGGCGGCACTGCGCGACGGCGCGATCAATTTCGACAACGAATGCACGGTCGAGATGATGACACAGGTTGGTCGCGTGTTTCAGACAGCAAATGGGTTTGTCCCGGACGGGTGGACCGGCATGACCGATGCGTACCCGCTCTTCCTGACACAGAAGGCAGCCATGCGGATGGTGCATGGCGGCATCTACACCAGCCTGCCCAAAGACATCCGCGGGCTTGCCCAGGGCGAGTACGGCGGCCAGGCCGAGGTGACGGAAGAGGATTCGGCCGCCGCGGTCGAGTTTGAATACGGTCGCTTCGCATTCCCCAACATTGAAGGCCCGTGCGTTCAGGGAACTGCGCGCGCAAACGAGTTGACGCAAGGCTACCTGGCGCTGCCGCTGAAAGACCGGGCGCAGAACGACCTTGAGGTCGATTTCATCATGTTCTGGACGAGCCCGCAAGGCATGCAGGTTTTCCTTGAAAACAAACTTGATCCGGAGAACCTGCAAGGCGGTATCGCCGGACCTCCGTTGATCAAGAACGTGTCACTTCCCGGCGAGTGGGAGGAAGTGTTCGCCCAGAGTGTCTTTATCGGCAACTATGAAAAGCCAGGCGCGCCAGGCGACGCTGTAGCCCGCGGCTTCTTCAAGTACGAAGAGACGAAGCGCGAATGGTCGATCATGGTGCAGGAGTTCTTCGAGGGCAAGATAACGGCAGAGGAGTTTGCGGCCGGCTATCAGGAGCTTCTCGAAAGCAACTTCGACGGCATGCTTGAGTACCTCAATCTGACGCATGAGGACCTGGACAGCCCTGAGAAGCGCCCGCCGGGTTGGGTTGCCGCCGGACCGTACTAGAGGGTAGCGTTGCGCTATCGCATTGGGCCTGCTCATTGCGGGCCCAATGCATGGAATGACGGTAAATTGGTGTGACTACGCATAAGTGGTCGAAAAACAGAGGCAGAGATCGCAGAAGATCAGGCTGGCCGCTCCCGCGAGGGGGCGGCTTGTCTGGTTGGCGTATCATGGGTAACGGGGCGCGGTTGAGGCGCGCGGCCTGGGGATTGGCGCTGGCAACGGCAGTGCTGCTGGCGGCCGCGTGGCCGCTGGGCGCGCAGTCTCCTGAAGGGCTGCTGTGGGAGTATGGGTCGACCAGCCGCGTACAGGCCGTTGCGATCACTGAAGACGGAAGAATTACCGCGGTTGGAAGCCGCGACAATACCCTGCGGGTATTTGACGCGTCCGGCGAACCGATGTGGCAGTTTGAGGCTGAAAACAGCATCCTCGGCGTGGACATTTCGCCGGATGGGAAGTGGGTCGCTGTTGCCGCGGAGGATCGATTTGTCTATCTTCTCGATGGAGAGGGGAACGTTTTGTGGCAGTTCAAGGCCGCGCGGCCGATGAACAATGCGGCTGTGGCCAGTGACGGGTCACTGGTCGCTGCCACGTCAAATGATCTGTCCGTCTATGCGCTCGATCAGAACGGAAACCTGCTATGGCAGGAGGAGCTGGGGATCGGGGTGCAGGCTGTCGACATCTACGGCAGCAGCGAAAAGGCCCGCGTCGTGTTGGGTTCGAACGACGGCCTGGTCACGATTTACAGCCGGGAGGGACGCCAGCTGTTGCAGGCCGGGCTGGACTACAATGTCCGGTCTGTTTCCGTTACCCAGAACGGCGCCCGCATTCTTGCCGGCAGCGGAGACGGTTCGGCGATTTTGCTCAATGGCGCCAACGGAAATGAGCTTTGGCGATTCGAGGCTGAAGAGACGATTACCAGTGTCGCGCTGGCGGGGGACGGGTCGAGCGCGCTGGTTGGCTCGGAGGACGGCACCGCCTATCTGCTGGGCGCCGACGGCACGCTCCGACACCAATTCCGACAGAATTCCGAGGTGCTGAGTGTAGCTTTGGCAGGCGGCGCAGGGCGTTTGGCGGTGGGAACGGTGGCCGGCGCGTCCAGGACATACGATTTGGCCTCGGCTTTGAGCGGGGCAGAGCAGGCGTCTGCGCAGCGGCAGAGGCTGTTTATCTCGATTGCGTTGGTATTCGCCGCACTGGTTGTGGCTGCCGTATGGGCGGCTCGCAATACGGCAGCGGGGCAGCAGGCGTGGCAACGCAGTTCAGCGGGGCCATTTGGCGTTGTACAGGCGGTGTGGAGCGCTCGTCTCTCGTATCTGTTGATTCTGCCAACGCTGGCACTGCTGCTGACCTTCAACTACTATCCGGCCTTTTCCGGGCTGTATCACGCCTTCACCGATTGGAGCCCGGGGGCGCGGACTGATTGGGTCGGTCTGTCGAATTTCAGGTTCTTGATGGAGGACCGCTTCTTTCTGTCGGGCTTTCGAAACGCCGCCATTCTGGTCGTAGTCTCAGTGGCAAAGACGATGACCTTGCCACTGATTGTAGCCGAATTCATCTTCAATCTGCGAAACCGGTTCTCGCAGTACTGGTTCCGGACGCTGTTTGTCGTTCCGATTGTGTTACCTGCTGTGGTGGAGATTCTGGTCTGGAACAACATTTACGATCCAGCGATTGGTCTTCTAAATGAGAGTCTGAAGCTGGTGGGGCTGGAAGAGTGGACGCGCGTCTGGTACGGTGACGCCAGCGTCGCGCTGGGCTCGATCATCTTCATTGGAGTGCCCTGGGTGAATGCGTTTGCTCTCCTGATCTTTTATGGGGGCCTCATTTCGATATCGAATGAAATTATTGACGCCAGCCTGGTGGACGGGGCCAGCACGTGGAGGCGCTTCTGGAGCATTGATCTTCCTTTGCTGATGGGACAGATCAAGCTGCTTCTGATCCTTAATTTTATCAATGCTGTGCAGACATTTGAACTTGTCTACCTGACCACGGGAGGCGGGCCAGGGGCGGCCACGTACACACCGGCTTTGGAACTCTACTACCTGGCGATGCGGATGGACCGCATGGGTGTGGCGTCCGCCATCGGCATGATCCTGTTCTTCATCATTTTGGCGGGCACGATTGTCAATATGCGATTCGTCAAGTCTTCCACGGAATACGAGGCCTAGCATGGTACAGGCGCGCGGAGGCGAAGGGACAGGACAGGCGGCAACTGTCGTCTCGGCCGAAACTGTGGACGGCGCCGGGGGCCAGCCGCTTTCCATGAACCGTTTCGCTCAAATGTTTAGCCAGTTGAGCAGCGGCCAGATTCTGATGTACCTCATACTGATCGTTCTGCTTTTCATCACGTTTATCCCGATCATCTATTTGGTGGCTCTCTCGCTCAAGGACAACGGTCAGATCTACGGCCGCTTCTGGTCGATGCCGAACCCGTATCGATGGGAGAATTTCGGACTGGGTTCACTGGCGATCTGGCGGCCCATTTTGAATTCGATCCTGACTTCCGGGAGTTCGACAGTCGCGACCGTCGTTCTCGCCAGCCTGAGCGGTTACGTCTTCGCCCGCCACCGCTTTCCGGGCAAGGAGGTTATCTATACGGGCATCCTCGCCCTGTTGATGATTCCGCCGATTCTGACAATCATTCCCGCCTACGTACTCATCCTCAATATGGGCCTGGAAAACACCTATTGGGCGCTCATTTTGCCGTGGACTTCCGGGGGCCAGGTGTTTGCGTTGCTCCTGTGCCGCAGCTTCTTTGCAACCTTGCCGGAAGAGTTTTTTGATGCCGCGCGCATTGACGGCGCAAGTGAATTGCAGAGCTTCGCGCGCATTGCCGTGCCGCTATCGGCGCCGATTCTGGTTACGGTGGCTGTTGTCAGACTGGTTACGACATACAACCAGTTCATGTGGCCCCTTGTGGTCATCTCCAGCCCGAAGCGGCAGGTCGTGGCCGTTGCGCTGACCCAGTTCACTTCAGAGATCGGTGTTACGGATTTAGGGCCGCAGATGGCTGGTTACATCCTGGCATCCATTCCTCTGATCGTTCTGTTTTCCTTCGGCATGCGGCACTACGTGCGCGGCTTGACCGCCGGCGGTTTGAAGGCCTGACCCCTCACCGACTTCAACCAACACAATTCCGGAGACTCTGCATGGAGAAAGTACGCATTGGCGTTCTTAGTCACGCCCACGGCCACAGCAATGCCTATTGCCGCAAGATGCTGGAGTTTGATGACGTGGATCTGGTGGCTTGCTGGGACGACAACGAGGAGAGGGGACGGGAGGCCGCCGACACGTTCGGCATGGAGTTTCGGGCTGACAGCGAGGCCGTAGCCGGCGACCCCGGAATCGACGCGGTCATCGTGGCAACGGAGACAAACCGCCATGCCGAGTACGTGGCTCTTGCAGCCGAAGCGGGCAAGGCAATCCTCTGCCAGAAGCCTCTGGCGACGACACTCGACGACTGCGATCGCATCATCGAGGTTGTGCGGCGGACGGGCGTCAAGTTCAGCGTGGCTTTCCAGATGCGGCAGGATCCGGTCAACCGGAAGATCAAGGAGTTGGTGGACGCGAACGCGGTCGGGCAGATCGCGGTGATTCGACGCCGCCACTGTATCAGTGTACTAAACAATCCGGACTTTTTCACCGGCCCTACGCGATGGCACGTTGATCCGGTCTCGAATGTGGGAATGTACTTTGACGACGCGATCCATGCGGCAGACTGGTTCTACTGGACATTCGGCCCGGCCAAGCGGGTGATGGCTGAGATTGACAACATCGTCAGCAACGTTGCTCCTGACGACAACGGCGTAGCGCTTTTCCGATTTGAGAACGGGGCCATCGGGACGCTCTTCAACGGCTCGACGACGGTGGCCGGGGTCAACACAACCGAAATATACGGGGCGGAGGGCACGATCATACAGGACTACGGCGACGGGGTTTCCACTTCGTTGCCCAGGCCGGCGGGGGTCGCGCCATTGCGCATGATCCGGCAGGGGGACAGCGACTGGGAGGCGTTTGATTTGCCAGTCCCGGCCAGCCAAGGGGAGCGGATCGCGGCGGTGCCGCGGCCCTTCATAGACTACGTGCGAGGGTTGAGTGACGAGCATGTTAGCGCGGAGGAAGGGCGCAAATCGGTGGAGATGATCCTTGGGGCGTACCGTTCGGCGCGGGAAGGACGAAGGATCGCCCTGTAATCGCCGCGGCCGGCAGCAGGCTGGCGCCGGGAGAAGGCCGGACAGGAGGGCTCACTCCCGCGCACATGGGGGCAACCGTTTGGCGAAAGACGGGTCCCCTTTGTGGTCAACGGAAGTGACAGGGTTAGATCAGCGGCAGTAGAGTTTTGGCCGTCTCTTCCACCAGCCAGCTGTAGAACTCTTCAGAGAGCACGCCGCTGCCGTGATCCTGAATGAACTGCAACTGTTCTTCTGTCAACTCCGCTTCGGCGGCGGCCACGGCATTCTGGTAGGGGTTGGCGGGCGTTCTGTCCAG
Source organism: Caldilineaceae bacterium (assembly GCA_022824025.1). Taxonomy (GTDB): domain Bacteria; phylum Chloroflexota; class Anaerolineae; order Caldilineales; family Caldilineaceae; genus Bin5. The sequence goes on along the minus strand of JAJEBF010000003.1, from coordinate 235,379 downwards.
CGGCGCGACAAATTCGACAGTTACGGCGCCGTCGTAGCCGATCTCCTTGAGCGTACTGATGATCTTCGGCCAGTCCAGCGCGCCCATGCCGCAGGCCATGCGATTGTTGTCGGCCACGTGGAAGTCAACCAGGCGCTCCCTGGCTCCCCTGATCGCGCCGAACATGTCGGCCTCTTCGATGTTGAGGTGGAACGTGTCGAGGCAGACCCCGCAGTCCGGCCCGACTTCCTCTGCCAGGAGCATGGCCTGGTCGGCCCGGTTGAGGAAATTGGTTTCAAAGCGGTTGAGCGGTTCGAGAGCCAAGCGAATCCCTTCCTTCTGCGCGTGGCTGTGGACCTCTTTAAGACTCTCGACGGCCCAGGCCCACTCCTGTTCGGGCGTGTCCATCGGGGCCACTTTTCCCACTTGCGACGGCACGATCGTCATCTCAAAGCCGTCCAGTTCCTTTACCATCGTGACACAGTCATTGAGATAGTGAATCGAAGCGGCGCGCACGGTTTCGTCGGCGTGGATCAGATCGCGTCCTTCGAACATGAGCGAAACTGCGCCCCAACATGAGATTCCGCTTTCGGCAAGAAGTTTGCGCAGATCTCTGGTATCGAAGAGATCCGGCTCGCCGCTGATCTCGATACTCTTGTAGCCGTAGCGTGCCAACCTGCGGACAGTCACCTCGATTGGCTCTGCGCGCATCCAATTGTGCATTGAAAGGTGCATGGGAATTCTCCGTAGGATCGGTTCAGGTCAGCTGCTGCGCGCGGAACAGGCTGTTGGAGGCTGCGCGATCGGCTATGACGGGCCCTTGCCGACCCAATCAATTTCAAGATCTGCCTGTGTAAGCAGGATTGTGCTCAGGTCGCCGACGTGCTGCTGCAGATGGCGGATGTTGTAAACCTGGAGCTCCAACTTGTCGAAAGGCAGCCAGTGGAATCCCGAGGGCGCGCCCAACTCGAGCGCCGGCACAGTGCGGGTCACCAGGGACCGCAGGTATTCGACGTAGGCCAGCATCTCCTCTTTGTGATATGGGTTATCTGCCACGGGCTGTTCATGGGGAGGGAACGGGGTGGGACCAAGGAATTGGTACCCTGTTCGCGCTTCTTCCCAAAGGGTCAGCTCTTCTTCCGACGGCTGCAGGTAGAGGTCCACATAGAAGAGGGCATGGTAGGCGACGCGCCAGAAGGGGTTCGCCTGGCCTGGCACATCCCACAGATCGTCGGGGCAGCGGCTTACGGTCTGCTCCATCATGGAAAGGGCTGCGTTGAACTGGGAAGTGACCGTTCTGGTTATGTCCACTGTGCGGGCTCCTAAAATTATTTGGGCAGGTCAACGCCATTCGAGACGGTGGCAGCCGACCTTAGAAAGGGCGGCGGATTACGATTCGCATCCAGTGTGAATTGTATAGGGCTGGCAAAGTCGTGTCAATTGAAGTGGCCCGCCGAGCGCCATACAGACAGGAGCTGACCACTTCGCCCCGTCTTCGCAACCGGGCCTATTGCTGTGCGCTTCACAGCGAAGGGAAGCGGAGCAGACAGGGTGGAGGATCGTAACCAGGTGGGCGAGGGGAGTACAGTTGGGGGGTACGGTCGGCAGGCGCGACCAATCGGGTCGACGACGGGAATGGCGTACTGCAGACTATCCTATGGTTGTTTGAGCTTGCGCCGTCATTCAGTTTCCTTGTGTTTGACCAGAATCGATTTGGCCACGGTCGCGCTGGGTATAAGAATGTGCCGGTCGTCTGCGTCCAAGACCAGGTGCATCAGCGTTATGTCGACCACTATGCCGCTGTTGCTGCCGATTGAAACGCGTTCGCCTATGCCGATGGGCCGGAACAGGGCCAGGAAGATCCCGGCAACAGTTTGTCCCATGACCGTCTGGGAGGCAAAGCCCGCGACGAGGCCCGCGAAGCTGCCCAATGTCAACGCAGCCGCGGCGTTGTCGGTCAGGACGGAAACCAGGAAAGAGAAGATCAAGCCATAGCCGATCAGACGGGCGATCACGCGCATGGAGCGGGCCGCGTCTGCGTCCATCTGCCTCTGGACGACGCCGTAAATCCATTTTGTGCCGAATTGTACGGTTATGTGCCCCAGAATAAATACCACTGCGACAGAAATGTAGTTCTCGAAGGGCAGGAGGAAGGAGAGAAGCTCATACTCGCCCACTTTGGAGGTAAAGCCCAGGAGGACAAAGAGGGCAACGGCGGAAACGACAGTAACAATGAGCGGCAGGGTAGTGGAAACGTTTGAAGCGGGCTGACGATTGCCGTTGGACATGGTGGGCTAATCTCCTGATGGGCTTAAGGCTCGAATCGTTGCGGCAGGCCCTGGCGCAGTGGGTCGCCGCGGCCCGCTCCCGCCTGGTTGAAATCTGAATAGGAGAGCAAGCCGCGAACTTTTTGCTCTGAGTAGGGCGATGAGCTGATGGACGCCGACTCTGGCATACCGGTTCGGCGGCACCGATCGTAACAAGCCCGGTACTGCCTGTCAAGGCGGGTTTTACGTACGGGGGCGGTTCGGATTGGGGTCGAGCTATAGGCTACTTTTTGATTCCAACAGTAGTCTGTTGTCAGAAAGGAGATTTGGGGGAAGGGCGCGAAGGACGTTTTGGGGTCTCTATTAGGAGGAGGGCTTCTGTGCGGAAGGGCTTGGGCAAGGGCGTCAGGCTGGTTGCATCCACCCCCATTTGGAGGGCTGCGCATCTGGACAAGACGGTCCAAGACTGCTACGCTACAGGCCAAATCGCCTCGGCCGTTCCTGCAAGAGAGAGGAGGGGGATGGAGGATAGCAGCCGCGCGGCATTGATACCAAAAGCGATCTATCGTTTCGCCCGCACGTCGAACATCCGCTACTATCGGGCAGAGCGAACACGTTCCGGCATCGACTTTCTGTACCCGATAAGCGTGAACGGTTCGCGCATTGTCGACACGAGCCGTGGGGGCCGCGATTACGTCGTCCTGTATCTTCTGACGAAATGGGGGAAGCTGGCGGCGGGAGGCTACTGGCTGAACCCGCGGAAGATCTTTGAGAAGGCCTATGTCACCGATGCTACGCCGTCAGACCTGGTTCTAGTCGCCGAGAGGCTGGAGGATTTGCCGGACGCGCACCTGCTCCTGGACGACGTTTTGAACCGGGCGGAGGTGGAGGTGGACATGGAGGTGTGGGGAAGCGCGCTGGAGTGAAGGCAGGCCTGAAAGAGACAACCGTCCCAAGTTGAAGAGAGTCCCTATGAGCAAAACAGAATCGAAAACAGCGATGTGCCCCTCTGCATTGGAGGAGGGGTCGGCTCTGACACTGGACTTTAGCAAGCTGCGTCAGATTGGCAGGGGAGAGGCTGCGGTCATTCCGGCGGCGGTGCAGGACTATGATACGAAGGAAGTCCTGATCGTTGCCTATGTCAACGAGGAGGCCCTTGCTTACACGCTTACGCACGGTGTTGCCGCGTTCTGGAGCACTTCGCGGAATGAGCTGTGGGTGAAGGGCGCCACGTCCGGTGACACGCTGGAGCTTGTCGAGGTGAGGGTGAATTGCGAGCAGAACTCGCTGCTCTATTTGGTTCGACCTTTGGGCGCGGGAGCTTGCCATACGAAGGGTGCGGACGGCAAAGCAAGAACCGCGTGCTATTACCGCCGAATTGAGATGGTGGAAGGCCCGGCTGGCGGGCCGGAAGAAGGGCCGATTGCCCAAAGGCGGCTGGAATTTGTTTGAATTGAGTCGATAGGATTCGCGCAGAGCGCGGAATCCTCGCGCAAGACAGAAAGAAACGCCAACACTTACACTGAGGAACATAATGAGCCGTTTGACACTTGGAATTCCGAAGGGCAGCTTGCAAGAGTCCACGATCGCGTTGTTTGCCAAGGCGGGCTACCAGGTCTACGTGAGGGGCCGTTCCTACGCTCCGTACATAGACGACCCGGAGATTGGCTGCCTTATGTTTCGGGCTCAGGAGATCGCCCGCTATGTTGAGAGGGGTGTGCTCGACGTCGGCCTGACCGGCAAGGATTGGGTACAGGAAAACGAGGCCGATGTGCGGGAGGTCGAGGACCTGGTCTATAGCAAGGCGACCAACCAGGCCTATCGCTGGGTGCTGGCAGTGCCGGATGATTCCGAAATCCGCAGCCCGAAGGACCTGGCGGGAAAGCGAATCGCGACCGAACTGGTGCAGGTGACGCGCCGTTATTTGGAACGGCATGGAGTCGAAGCCGAGGTGGAGTACTCCTGGGGGGCGACGGAGGTCAAGGCGCCCCTGCTGGTGGATGCCGTTGTCGAAGGAACAGAGACGGGGTCGTCACTGAGGGCAAACCGGTTGCGAATCGTGGATACGGTTGCTGAATCCACGACCAAATTGATCGCCAATCATGACGCCTGGAGCGATGGTTGGAAGCGGTCGAAGATAGAGAACCTGGCGATGCTCCTCAAGGGCGCGTTGCAGGCGGGCGCGAAAGTAGGGCTGAAGATGAACCTGCCCAGATGCTCAGTGGAGAGGATTACGAAAAAACTGCCGGCGTTGCACACGCCGTCGATCACGAACCAGACCGACCCGGACTGGGTCGCGTTGGAGGTTGTGATCGATGAGAAGATCGTGCGGGACTTGATCCCGGAACTGAAGGAGGCCGGGGCAACCGGCATCATTGAGTATCCGCTAAACAAGGTGATCTATTAACCAGTCCGCAAGATTGAATCTGATCCCGATTGCGAGGAGAGAATAAATGCCCGTGAAACAGTCCGTCTGCATTCCGATTTTTCCTCTTGGCCCTCTTACCCGGGACGAACTGCTGGGTGAAATCGCGGGGATTGGTTTCCCGGCCGTTGAGATTTGGGGAAGGGGCGACGACTTTGCGGACCTTTGCGAGTCGGCGGCAGTCCGCGGTCTGCAGGTGGTCAGCATGAGCGGCCACGACTCACTGCCAGACGGTCTGAACAATGCCGCCAATCATGATCGCATCGAGGCAGAACTGCGCCAGTCGATCGACGTCGCGGCTGCGCACGGTGTGGCGGGCTTGATCTGTTTCAGCGGCAACATCCTACCGGGAGTTGGGGAGAAGGAGGCAATTGCAAATACGGCAGCGGGTCTGCGCCGGGCGGCGCCTTATGCCGAGGCGAAAGGCGTCAATCTTAATCTGGAGTTGCTGAACTCGAAAGTAGACCATGCCGGATACCAGTGCGACCATAGCGCCTGGGGGCTGGCGGTACTGGAGCAGGTGAACAGTCCGAATGTTAAGCTGCTGTACGACATCTACCATATGCAGATCATGGAAGGTGACGTGATCAGGACGATGACGGAAAACCTGGTTGCCATCGGCCACATACATACTGCGGGCAACCCTGGCCGGAACGAATTGGACGACAGCCAGGAACTTAACTACCGAGGCATTTGCCGCGCGCTTAGCGAAGCCGGATACGAGGGTTATGTGGGCCATGAGTTCCGACCGCGGGGCGATGTCGTTGCGTCACTGCGGCAGGCGTTTGAACTGTGTAACGTTTGAGTCCCCGCGCCGGCCCGGGGATGGGCTGGCGCGTCGTAGCAAACAGGTCCAACTCACAATGCATTTCGTTCTGCCAAGGAGCTGACATGCCCCGTCAACCACACATAATCTACATTCTGTCCGATGAGCATTACGGAGGCGCGACGAGCCATATGGGCGATGCCAATGTGCGGACGCCCAACATTGACCGCCTGGCAGCGGAGGGGATCAGCTTTGATCGCGCCTATGCCAACTGTCCAATATGCACGCCTTCGCGAGGCACCATCTTTTCCGGTCGGCACGCGCACTGCGGGCCTGTGCAGTTCTTCTTTGATGTATTCAAGGCGAGCGCGCCGAGCACGGCCACATCCCTGCGGGCCGCGGGCTACCACACGGCATATTTCGGCAAATGGCACTGCGGCGTCGTAAGAAATCAGGAGCCGCCGCGGGTGCGGGAGGATAGGGATGCTTTCACGCGCTGGCCTCACCGCACGCCGGAGTACCATCGGGCAGGGTTTCAGGACTGGTACGGATTTGAGGTAAACAACGCGCCGTTCAACAGCGTCTACTATCACGAGAACGAGGCCAATCCACGTAAGATGGATGGCTATCAGACCGACTGTCTCACTGATCTGGCGATAGAATACCTGGAGTCCTACGACCGTGATGAGCCGCTTTTTCTGGTTCTCAGTGTTGAACCGCCCCACTTTCCGCTGGAGGCTCCGGAGGCGTTTGAACGACTTGATCCTTCGGCGCTGGAGACGCCGCCCAGCTTTGCCGACTCGGAGGAGATGCGAGCGCAGCTGGCGACCTACTACGCAATGATCGAGAACCTGGATTGGAATATTGGGCGGCTGCGCGAAGCCCTGGACAGCTTGCCTGCCTTTCAGAACGACAGGTTGACGGTCTATTTTTCGGACCACGGCGACTATATGGGAACGCGCGGCGCGATCAATCGCAAGGAGAATCCTCACGAAAATTCGGTGCGGATTCCGGCCGTATTCCACTGGCCGGAGCAGATCCCGGCGCAGGGCCGGAGGGACGGTCTGCTGTTCAGCCTGGTCGATCTGATGCCGACGACACTTGGCTTGCTGGGGCTGGACATACCGGGACATTGCCAAGGTGTTGATTTCAGCGAAGCGCTGCGGGGACAACAGGACTTCGCGGGGCCGGATGCGGTGTTGATCGAGATGTCGGGCAACCCAAGGTGGAACCTGGACTTTCTGGACTGGCGCGGGGTGGTTACGACGCGGTGGAAGTACGCATTTTATGAGACGGGACATGAACTGCTTTATGACCTGGAAAACGACCCCTTTGAGATGAACAACCTGGCTGAAAGCGATTCGGAGACTTGCGGGGCGATGCGGGCCAAGCTGCTGCAGCTTCTTGCCGGCAGCCGGGAACCCTATTTTGATGTCTTGATCGAGCACGGCGTCCCGGTAGAGGGACCGGTGTTGGACGTAGGGGAAACCTACACGAAGGGCACGCTGGCGCCTATCTGGCCGGACCTGGTGCGCCGCCATGAAGCATAACTGGTAACGCAATGGAACTCCCGCCTACACTTTCTACACACATTGAATCGTGGACGACGCCGGAAACCGTCGCATTCGCTCTGCTGGGAAGCTATGCACGAGGCGATGCGGGACCGCATAGCGACATTGACATTTCGCGCTTTGTCGGCGACGACAAACAGGAGGAGGAGGCGCGCAGTTTCTTGATTGGCGACGGAGGCGCTGCGGGGAAGGCAGGCGACTGTGAGGCCGCACACGAGCCGCTCTGGGCCCGAAAGTGGTTGGTTGTGCGCAGCACGATCACGCCGAGTCAGGTTGAGAGCTGGTTTACCGAGCCAGGTCAGGCGGTCAACATCATTGTCGGCCTGCGCGACGGGGTGGCGCTGTGGGACCCAGAGGGTGTGTTTGCCGCTATTCAGGAGAGGGCGCGTAAATTTGAATGGACGCCGACACATCAGGAAAAGGCAGATCGTCTGGCGAGCAAAGAGTTGGTCGGGTGGATAGAGGAGGCCCACAAAGGGCTGGAAGGCCTGCAGCGCAATGACACTGGGCGGCTGCTTAACGCCCGATTCGGACTGTCCTGGGGACTGGCTTGGGTGATGCGCCTGCACATGGGGGTATTGTCTGCCAGCGACAACATGTTCTACGACGATGTGATCGGCGCGGTCGGGCAGGAGAGCAGATGGGCCTCGCTGTTGCAGCGTGCATTTGGGACGGCGGCCGGCGGCGGCTCATTATCGCTACGCGAAGAGGTTCGGGCGGGTCTGCTGCTTTATTGCGAAACCTTCACCCTACTGGAAGAGGCGCTGCCGCAGGATGATCACCCACTGATCGAGGCAACCGCAGCCCGCATTCGGCAAGCGCTGGATGGGACGAATGGCGCAATTTGAACCACCAGGCGTTGTACCCAGTTTTGCGCTTAAACAACTCGGACGTGGTTGCAGTTCGCGCTCATGTTTGGGTAGACTAAGGGCCAGATTATGTGAACGAAGTCCTGGTGGTTTGCGCCGGGCTGGGCTGCAGGCAAGTCCGGCAGGCGCAAATGAGAAGTGATTGCGCAAACGGGTCGATTCGCCCTTCAAAGCGAAAGGACAACCGTTCAGCTGGGCGGGTCAGACTTCGATGCTTTGCTATCCCAAATCCGGTGGACTAAAGGAAGCCAGTTAAGGAGACAGCCAAATGCTCACACAGGAACAGGTCGACTTCTATCACGAACATGGCTACTTGCGCATTCCAGAGGTGTTCACGCCTGAGGAAACCCAGGAGCTCTCGGATGAAATGGACCGACTCGTCGCCGATTGGGCGTTTACCAGCCCAGGATGGTCCGGGCCATGGCGTCTGGCCTACATGGACCCGGAGACGGAGAAGCAGTCCAAGTTGACGGCGATGCATGATCTACACTTTTATTCAGTTGCCTGGATGCGGGCGGCCACGAATCCGAGGTTGGCCAAAGCGCTCAGTCAACTACTGGGTGAAAACGTTGAACTGCATCACACTACCCTGCACATAAAGCCGCCTCAGACGGGTCAGCCGTTCCCGATGCATCAGGACAACCCATTTTACGGCCACCAGGATGGGCGATTCATTGATGCGCTAGTTCACCTGGACGACACTTGCCACGAAAACGGCGAGATCCGCTTTCTGGACGGGTCTCACAAGATGGGCCACCTTGACCACATTACGGAAACCGAGGAGGGACCCTGCTCGCCTCATTTGCCCACGAACGAGTATCACCTGGAGGATACAGTAGCGGTTCCTGCCAAGGCGGGCGACGTCGTTTTGTTCTGTATCGACACGGTTCATGGATCCTATATTAACCAGACGAAGAATCCCCGACGGTTGGTGCGCATGGGATACCGAGACCCGCAGAACAGGCAGGAGTATGGCCAGAGCATGGGGAGGCCCGGTCTGATGGTCAGTGGGTATCGCGAGCGCAAAGAGGGAGACGAACTGTTGAGGATCACTTGATATCCGACGACAGCTCTCTTCGCTTCCAAGGTACAGTCGGCCACCGGATGAGGAGTGACTTTGCGTGGGCCCGGCATGCGTCTGCCATGGCTCTGGGGATCGTTTCCGCATGCATGGTCATGGCGTTGGGTGCAGGGGGCTGCACGGGAGACCGTGCGAGGTTGTCTCTCGGAAGGGCAGACTGAGCGAAAAGTCTCTCCTGTAGGCTGCCCTCGAGACCGCGAGGCTATGAGTATTCGAATTGGAGGAGATATTCGGGCGTGACATGTGATACTTTGATTGTTGGCGCCGGTTCGGCGGGCAACATCCTCGCGGCGCGGCTGACCGAGGATGACTCTCGTGAGGTAATGCTGTTGGAAGCAGGGCCGGACTATCCTACGGTAGATAGGCTGCCGGAGGATATACGCCTGGGTTTCGGCACAAGCTCCGGCATCATAGCGAAGAGCCACGATTGGGGTTTCGAGGGGCTGGCGACTCCGCAGAGGGAGGACATGCCGGTCCCGCGCGGCCGGATTGTGGGGGGATCCAGCGCGGTGAACGCGCAAATCTTTCTGCGAGGGATACCGGAGGACTTTGCGGCCTGGGCCGCGATGGGCAACGACCGGTGGCGTTTCGAGCAGGTATTGCCCTACTATTGCAGGTTGGAAAACGACCATGACTTCGGCGCGGCGGAGCACCACGGAAGTGACGGTCCCATTGGGGTCCGTCGGTACCCTGAGGAAGAGTGGGGGCCGGACCAACTTGCTTGGGCTGAGGCGTGCCGCCAAGCCGGATTCCCTGAGTGCCCCGATGCCAATCTGCCCCATTCAACGGGCATTGGCCCATTTCCTCTCAACAACATAGATGGCGTGCGCCAGAGCACCGCCGTGACCTACCTGGCACAAGCGCGAAGCCGTCGCAACCTGCGTATCGTTTCAAACTGCACGACGCTCAGGGTTCTAGTGGAAGGCGGAAGAGCAGTGGGTGTGGAGGCGGCGCGCGAAGGGAAGGTGGAACAGTTTTTCGCCGACGAAACCGTTCTTTGCGCGGGCGGAATCGGCACGCCGCAGATCCTGATGCTCTCGGGCATCGGACCGGCGCAGCACCTGAGGGAAATCGGGGTGGAAGTCAGTCATGATCTGCCGGGTGTTGGGCGTAATATGCGGGACCACCCGACGGTAAACCTGCGCTGGGCGTTGCGGTTTGAGCCGACTGACCATTTTCACTGGCACCAGGCTTGTCTGCGCTATACGGCGGATGGTTCGGAATTGACCGATGACATGATCGTTTACATCGCGGCTGTGCCCAAACACGCTGACGCCTTTGGTGACCATCTGTTCGTGCGCCCGACCCTGAATCTGGCGGTCGGGCAAGGTGCGCTGCGGCTTCGCAGCACCGACGCGCGGGACCAACCGCTGCTCGACTATCGCTATTTTGAAGAACCGTTTGATCGGGCGCGCCAGCGGGAGGGGATCCGGCTTTGCACTGAGCTCGTAGAGGAACACGCGGCGTTTCGCAGCCTCTGCGGGGACGTACTGGACGGCCCGGGAGAGGCGATGGACGATGACGCCGCGCTGGACAGCTGGATTTTGGCGAATGCGGACACGGGCCACCACACGTCCAGCACCTGCAAGATGGGTCCGGCCTCTGACAGGCTGGCGGTTGCGGACCAGAGCGGCCGCGTACACGGCATCGACGGGCTGCGGGTTGTGGACGCCTCTCTGATGCCGGACAGTGTGCGCGCGAACATTAACGCTACCGTCATGATGATGGCGGAGAAGATTGCAGCTGAGATGGCGGGGAAGACAGAAGACAGTTAGGGAAATGACACGGGGCGGAACGGGAACATCTGGCGCCGCGACCCATTCGTTGAGGAGCATTCATTCAGGATCGGATTGGAGCCGCGAATATGACTTGCCGAATACTGATAACCGACTACGCTTGGCCGAACCTTGAGATTGAAAAGGAGGTGTTGGGTGCGGTCGGGGGCGAGATCATGGTGGCTGGGGAGGGAACGCCCGGCGAGATCATTGCCCTGGCGCCCGAGGCGGACGCCATCCTGACGTGCTGGAAGGATGTGCCTGCAGAGGCGCTGGACATCGCGCCGAAGTGCAAGGTGGTCAGCCGCTATGGAATCGGGCTGGACAACATTCCGATTGGGCGGGCAACCGAACATGGAATGCTGGTGACGAATGTTCCCGATTTTTGCCTGGAAGAGGTGTCGGACCATGTGATGGCCCTGTTGCTGGCAACCGCGCGTCAACTGTTGCCTCTGGCGCGGACACCTGATCGCAGCGGATGGACGCGGGAAACGCCCCGCCCGATCCCGCGCGTGCGGGGCCAGACACTTGGGCTGATCGGCTTTGGGAATATCGCGCGCGCGCTGGTTCCCAAGGCAGTTGGGTTCGGGCTGCGGGTGATCGCGTATACGCCCCGTCTGAAGGCTGAGGATGCGCCGGAAGGGGTTGAGGTGACGAACGACCTTTCTGAGATGCTCGATGCGTCAGATTACGTATCGATCCACTGCCCGCTCACTGAGGAGACGGCACATCTCATTGACGACAAGGCGCTCGCGCAGATGAAGGATTCGGCGGTCTTGATCAACACAAGCCGGGGCGGCGTCATCGACGAGGAGGCGCTTATTCGCGGGCTCCGGGAAGGAGCCATTGCCGGCGCCGCGCTCGACGTGACTGATCCGGAGCCGCCGGCCGCGGACAACCCATTGCTGGCGCTGGAAAATGTGATCGTAACGCCGCATGCCGCGTTTTATTCGGTAGAGGCTACGGCTGAGCTGGCTCGGAAAGCTGCGGAAAATGTGGTAACGGTTCTGCGCGGGGAGGCGCCGAAGACCCTTGTGAACGCAGAGGTACTGGACCGAGGCAACTGCCGATTGTCCAGCAAGGGGTGAGCCCGGCCTGTCTAGGGGCCTTCTACTTCTAGTGCCGCGGCGGATTCCAGGCCGAGCGAATCCAATTCGGGGAATTGAAGCACGGCCAGGAAGGAATCGTTGAAGTCTCCCCGCCCGGACAGTTCGTGATACTCCACAATTTGAGGGAGTGACCGCGCGACCTGGCGTTCGCGGAAGGACAGGAGCGCGATCTTGGCGCCTTCTCCGGCGGCGTTGCCGACGGCTTTGATGCGCTCAACAGGCACGGGCGGGACGAGGCCGATGATGCGGGCGCTCTGTGGATTGATGTAGCTGCCAAATGATCCTGCCAGGAAGATTTCGACAAGGTCCTCGGAGGAGACGCCTAGCTCCTGCATGACAACCTCGATGCCGCCGGCAATTGAACCCTTGGCAAACTGAAGTTCTCGCACATCGCGTTGGGTGAGGACGATGGCCTTGCCGCTACCCGACTCTTCAGGCCAGGCCAGGACGAAGGAGCGCCGGCCCTGTTCGTCGGTGATGATGCGCTGCGCCAAGCCCGGCGCGACCATGTTGGCGGCGTCCTCCGCCTGCACGAACCTTCCTGATGGCAGCATAAGCCCGGTCAATCGCAGCTGCGCCACAGCATCCAGGAGCCCTGAGCCGCAGAGGCCGACGGGCGGCACATCCCCAATTACCTGAAGCGCCAACCCATCCGGATGAATGGTGACGGCCTCGATCGCGCCGTCACTGGCGCGCATGCCGTCCTGGATCTGGGCGCCTTCGAAGGCAGGCCCGGCTGGCGCCGCCGTTGCGACGGAACGGGCGGCGGAGCCCAGGATGATTTCCCCATTGGTGCCGACGTCAACGAGCAGCCGGACGCCCTCATTCTGGGCGAGGCCCGTGGCCAGCAGGCCTGCCACGAGATCGGCCCCGACGTAGGCGCCGAGATAGGGGAGGCAGTGAATCTGCGCCTGGGGCAGAATGTCCAGACCCACTTCCTGGGCCGAAGCCTGCACCATCTCTTCGACGGCAGGGATGAAGGGTTCGAGACCAATCGCTTCGGGGTCGACGCCGAGCAGGAGGTGTTGCATGGTTGCGTTGCCGGCGGTTACGACTTCATACACTTCATGGGAGGCAACCTGCCCTTCCACGAGAAGCTCTGCGATGAGGCCGTTCAGCGTGCTCAGGATGACGCGATTCAGCTCGGCCAGACCGTCCTCGTTGAGCATGGTGTAGCTGATTCGCGAGATGACGTCGGCCCCCTGCACGGCCTGGCCATTGAGAGCAGACCGCACCGCCGCGGGGGCGCCGCTGTTGAGGTCGATCAGCATGCCGACGACTGTGGTCGTCCCAATATCGAACGCGAGGCCGAATGCGCGGTCGCTGGTATCGCCGCCTTCGACGCTGACCAGCTCTTGCCCGACAACCACCGCGGTAACGTGCCACTGGTGGCGGCGCAGGACTGCGGGCAGCTGGCGCAACAGGTTCAGCGAGGCTTCGACCGCGTAGCCTTCAGGTTCGAGCGCGTCGCGAATGCGGCTGAAGTCGCTGCGCTGGTCTTCGAGCGAAGGCGGGGTGAGGGTAAGTGGAATCTTGTGGACGTTGGCATTGAGGATGACGTGACGGTCGAAGCCCATCAGCGCGGCCTTGGGGTTGCCCATCAGCCGCGGCACGTGGCAGACGACGTCGGCGTTGGCCTCGCTGCGGCAGGACAGGCGCCAGCCGTCGGCCAGTTCCGCCTCTGTGAAGATTCGGCGGTCGGCTGCCGTGGCTCCGTTGTGGCCGTGAAGTATGCGGACCTTGCACTTGCCGCATGTTCCCTTGGCGCCGCACGTACTGTCGATGGGCAGGCCGATCCAGTTTGCGGCGTTGAAGATCGTCATTCCGGGAGGAACGCGAGTCACTTTGTCGTGGGGGCGGAACTCGATGGAGACCTTTGCATTACTGACAGGCACTTGGTTTGTCATTGAAGCAATCGCCTATGCGTTTCCGTAAGGATTGGAGCGAGCGCTAATTTGAAGACTGCTGGCGCTTTCGTTCCGATCGGAATGCCTGGATCAGGTTTCCCGCATAGGCATCGTGCCCCATGAGCAGGTCTGCCGCGTAGATGGTGTGACGGATTTCGGCTTCAAGCGGGTTGGTGATGGCCGATGTCAGGCCGGCGGCAATCGCCATTGACAGAAAGGCAGCGTTGACGGTCGGCCGCCAAGGAAGGCCGAAGGAAATATTGCTGGCGCCACAGGTCATGTTGACGCCAAGATTTTCGCGGATGAGACGAATCGTTTCAAGCGTGATGAGAGCGGCGTTGTCGTCGGCGCTGACGGTGAGGGCGAGCGGATCGATCACCACGTCTTCGGCCGGGATGCCATGGTCTGCGGCACGTTCGACGATACGCGTGGCGATGCGAAGCCTCTCGTGCGGGTCGTTCGAGATGCCGGTATCGTCATTGGCAACACCGACGACAGCGGCGCCGTATTTTTTTACCAGCGGCAACACCGTTTCGAGCCGCTCTTCCTCGTAGGTAACTGAATTGACAAGGGCCTTGCCCTCATAGACGGAGAGCCCCTCCTCCAGCGCTGCGACAACCGAGGAGTCGATGGAGATGGGCACATCTACGGTTTCCTGGACGGCCTGAATCGCCTGCCGGAGGATCTCCGGTTCAACGCCATCGACGGGGACGCCGGCGTTCACATCAAGGACTTGGGCATGGGCATCAACCTGCCGTCGGGCGTCGCGGCAGACCATGCTCATATTGCGGTCGATCATCTGCTTGGTCAGGATCTTGCGGCCGGTGGGGTTAATTCTTTCGCCGATGATAACAAAGGGGTGTTCGGGACCGATAACGACTGTTTGCCTGGCGGAGGAAATCACGGTATTCATGTTGGGCTACTCTTCGTGTTTGCCGGACTTGACCATGAGCTCCTCGACGGCCTGTACGGCGGTGGTCAATGCGGAAGCGCCCTCGCTATCGTCACCCCCCATGCTGACATCGTAACCCATGTCGACCATGAGTTTCTTAGCCAAGCGCACTGCGGCGCTGGCATCGGGCGCGAAACCGTCGGCGCCAACGCTATCCGCGTACTCCGGGGTGACGGGCGCGCCGCCGACCATCACTTTGACAGAGTCGCGCAGACCGGCTTCGGAGAGCGCCGCCAGGTTAGACTTGAAGAAGGGCATTGTCGTCGTCAGGAACGCGGAAAAACCCAGGAGTTGGGGTTGGTGTTCCTGAACGGCGGCGACGACTTCCTCAGGTTTTACATTAACGCCAAGGTCGACGATATCGAAGCCCTCGCCTTCCAACATGATGTTGCACAGATTTTTGCCGATGTCGTGAACATCGCCCTTGACGGTCAACATTACGACTTTGCCGATGGGTTCTGCCCCCTTGTCGACCAGCAGGGGACGGAGCAGCGCCATTGCCCCTTGCATGGCCCGCGCCGCCACCAGCATTTCGGGCACGAAATATTCGCCGATTTCAAAGAGGCGGCCAACTTCCTGCAAAGAAGGAATGAGCGCGCCGAACAGGATGTCCAGGGGATCCATTCCCAGGTCGATCCCTTCCTGGGTCAGTTCGACGACTTCGCTGGCTTCCCCGACCAGGGTGTGTTCGAATAGCCCTTTCTTGATTTCTTCTTCGCGGCTCATGGTCCGGAGCTCCTATTGGTGACGATTGTCTTTGCAGGTTTGCACAATCGCTTGAAGGTTGGCGACAGGCGCTTGCAGCGGTACGGCGCATTCGGGCGCGATAATGTCCACGCCGGCATCGATCGCGGCCTGGGCTTCAGCTCGCGCTTCATCGGGCCCGCGAGCGTAGAGGGTTATGGGGTTATTGACGTTGCCCGTCAGCTTCATCTTGCCGGCTGCCTTTTCGACCATCTCATCGGGTGGATTGGCCGATTCGAAATGATAACAGGTGAAGCCCGCTTCACTGAAATACTGGACCCTGTCCAACGTCTTTCCGCAGCAGTGGAGAATGACAGGGGCTTCAACCTGGGGTATCAGCTCCTGGTGATGGGGCAGGAGGAAGTCCCGGTACATTGTGTTGCGAACGAGGTCTCCGGTGGCGTGGTCGGCCCAGACGATGGCATCGGCTCCGGCCTCGACTTGGGCCGCCGCGTAGGCAAGGGGGACCGGCGCCAGTGTTTCCAACGACTTGCGAACACGGTCCGGGTCCATGATGGTGTCGAAGAGGAACTCCTGTGTATTGTAGCAGTGGTACGAGAGTGTCCAGGGCCCCATGACCTTGCCCAAAACCATGACATCGTCGCCGAAGTGCTGTTTGAGCAGGCGGATGGCGTCGATGGAGCATTTGACATATTTGTCTTCGAGGAAAGAATCGGGAAAGCCATCGGGAAGCTTGATTTCCACGTCACGGTCGGCCCAGGGGGAATCGGTGGGATTGGGCATCATATCGGTGTCGGACCAGTCGACCTGACAGCCGAGTGCGGTGGCTTCCTGGGCGATGCTGAAGATGGGCATAACGCTGTCGAAGCCCATCACCTCGTGCGCGCCGGCGGCGAGCGTGGCCATTGGCTCAGGCTCGGTATTGGCGTGAGGGAAGTGGGCGCCGGTAATGTCCATCAACTCATAGGTGATGACGGACACGATGCTTGCTGCGGGCGGCCTGTCGACAGGGTTGCCGTAAAGCCCGGCCAAGAACCGCTGCTTTGAAGTCATCTGTTCCATCGCTTCCTCCCTTCAAGGATGCAATCGGATTGGCGACTGCTGTACCGGCAGGGTCGCCGGCAATGCGGGACGCTACCAGCTATCTGGATCAAGACCCAGGATGCGCCCTTCCTGGCATATGTGGGCCCAGGTTGTATCGTCGATCTCGATGCCTTCGTTCTCTTTCCGCTGCGCGCTGCGGAACTCCGGTTCCCCGGGGGCGAGGATTTCATTGCATCCGGGCGCGAGGCGGCTCGATTTTACATGCTGCAGAAGCCCCTCCACCTCTTCATAGTAGGTGGAGAGCTCGGTAAAGTGTTCAATGTTGTAGACGGTAAACAGGACGCCGTTGCTGCTCATCGTCTGCGACCCGTCGGCGCAACCCTCCCCGCTGAGCGCGCCGCCCAGCAGTTCCACCACCAGACCGAGCGCAAATCCCTTATGGGCGACTACGCCCCCCAGGGGTAGGATGGCGCCGGGGGGCTCTGCGCTGAAGTCGTTGGGGTCGGTGGTTGGGTTGCCGTGGGCGTCGATGATCCAGCCTTCAGGCACGTGTTTGCCCTGGTTGATGGCGACGCGCACCTTGCCTTCGGCAACGACCGACGTGGTCATGTCGACCAGGATCGGGTCGGTATTGGGTCGGGGGGCGGAGAAGGCGATGGGGTTGGTGCTCAGCCGGCCCTCCAACCCGCCGAAGGGCGCGATCTGGTAGCCAAGCCTGCCGGCGTTGACGAAGGCCAGCGCGATCAGATTTCCTTGGCGCGCAGCCATCAGGGGATAGGCGCCGGCGCGTCCCACATGGCTGGTGTTGCGCAGGGTAACGGTGGCGAGACCGTGCTGGCGGGCCTTTTCGATGGCCAGGTCAATGGCGAAGGTTGCGCCGACCTGCCCAAGCGCCCCGCCTGCGTCAACGACCGCGGTACTGGGATAGTCCCGGACGATGGTGGGCGTCGCGCGCGGTTGGAAGCGGCCTTCGCGAATGGCGCGGGTGTACTCGTAGTAGCGGATGGCGCCGTGGGAGTCGTGGCCGAAGAGATTTGACTCCACCAGGTGGTCGACGACGGCGCGAGCGTCCTCGGCCGTGCAGCCTGAGGCTTCAAAGAGCTGGTAGCCGATTTCGCGCAATGGGGCGGGTTTGATATTGGGCATGGTTGTCCTGGATTCGCGGCGTCTGGCGGCTATCTTAAAGATTCGAGCCTACAACGTTCAGCGTGAAACTGTCAAATAAAGTGCAACGCCTGTAGACTCGCGGTCAATTCCATCTGGAAGCTGCGGAAGGCGGGTACCCTTTCCAGACGGTCAATACTGATACTCCTGGCAAGCGGTTCATATAGGTTACCAACATTAACGTCACGTCGACGACGGTGGGCCCGCCCGTCCAAGAGAACCTTCAGGACGGCCCGCAGTTTGCCTTTGGGATCAGCTATCCTTTCAACCCCGGAAGGATTGTCAGGCAGCATCAAATCTCTGACCGTTTTTCGCGTCCCTATCACGTTGATGAGCGTTTCAGGATCTGCCAGCATCCACGATTCGGTCATGCGCACTGGAATTACGGGCACCATACTTTCGCACAGATTGGAACCCGAATTCGATGCGTTCAGCGCTCTCCTCATTCCAGGCTCTATGCGCTCTGACAAGGCATCATCGCGAGACCGTGCATCGGAATCGGCATGCAGGAGGAGGAGATGGTATCCATACGCCGTTCGAGCGGCGCGCAGAATTCGCTCCGTCCCGCTCAAACCTGTTCCTGGATGGATATTCTGAAGCTCGGGTACATCAACAGATGCCATACTGTGCCGCTGCAGGATACGACTTGCTGTCCGCTGGATGAGGCCATTGAGAAATCGATAGTCTGTGTTTCCTTCCGCAAAAAGCGCCATGACTAGACTCGTCATAGTCAAGGACGGTTTGACATCGGAGTAATCGTTGCATTCTCAGGCATTGGCTCTGCCAGCCGTCGCCTGGCATCGTCAATATCGCTATGTTCGAGGTATTCCCGCACTTTTCCGAGCGTAAAGATACGTTCTTGCTCGGTAAACGAAAACAGTTCAGGTTGAATCGGATCTGGCCTTACTGGAACGATTCTCGTTACGTTTTGAGGTCTGTCACCGTTTTGTGGAGCAACATGAGTTGCCAAGTGAGCAAAGAGGACATGAGGCAGAACGTCCGGATTGCTTATAAATGCAGGTGAATGCGTGTTCGAGAGTACTTGGCGCAGGGGAAGTCCTCCTTGGTCCTGGTCCGCAAAGTCGGTCGCCAAATCCTTCAGTAATTCAGTCATGCTGTTCAGGCGGGAGGGATGGACACCGTTTTCGGGCTCCTCAAAGCACAACAGCCCTTCGTGTTCCGGGTCACAGTTTAGCGCGATTAGCGCCAACATGCGCAGAGTTCCGTCAGAAAGAACTCGTGAGGAAAAGCGTCTCCCGTCCTCAGTTCTCGCCCTCATTACATACTGATCAAGATTCCGATCTTCCTCTACTTCGATCTTCAGAATCCCCGACACCCTGTTCGCCAATTCAAGAGACACTTCATCCAACAGATGCGGATCCGTTGCCTTCATACGGGCCAACACATTTGGCAAGTTCCGACCGTCGGCCGCCAACCTTGTCGGAGCGGTCAAGGGGCTGGGTTGTCGCAGTATTTCGGGATTCAGCTGCAAAAAGCGCCATGCCCTCATCTCTTCAGCCACGGCGAAAGCATGAGGGAACTCCGTGTTGTAAATTCCGCTCAGAACAGTGCGTTCCGCCTGTTGCGCAACAATGTTTCTTCGCCCACCGCTCCCGTCCTGATGCAGCGATAGGGTCTGGTTGTCCATCTCATCGATAGTCGAGATGAAGGGAGAAGAGCGACCGCCGGTCATTTCTGGAATCCAGCTGCTTCCGGTCTTTAGCTGATAGTTCTTTGTCCATTTGTCTTTATTGCGAGGAATCGGAGTCAATCTCTCCTGTTCCACATAGAGCCGGAGCAACCCATGGGAATCTTCTCTGCGTACAATCTGCAGTTCATACCTCATCCGGGGAAATCTCAACGCCTGACTTGCGCCCCAGTCATCTTGCACTTGCCGATTGACCAACATTTCAACCGCCAGTTTGATTCGGTCTAAGGTTCTTCCGTCGGACCGGATGGTGAAGAGTTCACCGACTTCACCTCTCAGGTCCTGAAAGGCTGTGCGCAGGTCTGAACTTGCGAGGCGACTCAGCAGTTGCAATGCATCGAAGAGATTGCTTTTGCCGACCCCGTTCGCGCCGACAATCACCTGTAATGGGGCAAGGTCAAGGCAGAAATTCTGAAACGTCTTGAATCCGTCAAGCTCGATTCGAGTAATCATAAGATTCCTCCCACCAGACGCTGCCCTGCGCCGCAGGGGGTGGAGACGCCCAACGACTGCGGGGCCATAGCGCCCCAAATGTAGTTGGGACGGCGGACTCCATTATAGCACAGAATCTCGCATTTGACTGGTTCAGTCGCGGGCGCGCGTACGATCAAAAATTGGGGTGTGTTCAAGCAAACTTGTGGCGGCTTTGACTGATACCTGCTGCCCGAACAGAAATGGTCTGAAAGGGGATTTGGGGGATGGGCGGTTGTCTGGATGAAGATTGGGGAGACGAGCGGCATCTGGGGGATGGGCTTTTATTCATGGGGGAGCAGCGGATAGGGCCCTTCAGGCAGGCGGCCAGATGAAACATGGCGGCTGCAGTAGGGGTCTCAGAACACTCGCGCGGGCAATTCTTGATTGACGATCACGCAACAGGACTGAGGGGGTGACGTAAAGATATCACCCCCTCTGGGCTAGACTGAGCGTTTTCGTTGCGCCCTGTGGATTGTTACTTGCTGAAACCGGGCGCAACTGGCTGGGGCCATACGCGCTGCGGCAGCCGGCCTCGATGCTTCATTCAGAAGAAGGCACAGTCAGCTTGCGGCCAATGTAGATGATGCCGGGATCCTGGATGTCGAAGTCGATAACGGCGTGCTGACAGTTCCCGGCGGCGGAGTCTTCGTGTGTATGGACATGCGCCATATCGGAGATGCGATGGCCGTCGCTGTTCTCGACCCAGAACCACCAATTCCCTTCGCGAGGGCCAGAAGCGAGAAGAATGTGTGTGTACCTGCCTCCTTCGGTGGAGGTTTTGCTGGCAACAACCTCGCCGTCAGGCTGCCAGCTGAAGGCGACGCGATATCCGTCAACGGGATGGCCGTGCAGCCGGACGGTGCCGGTGGCGCGAGTGCTGCCGGCGTTGGCGTCACAGTGGAGGAGCTGGGCCCGGTTGACGAGACTGTTGACGCCTCTCAACTCGTCGACGGTGGCGCCGTAGGTGGCGGCGATTCTGTCCAGGGTATCACCTGCACGGACGACGTGGCCATAGACGACCGGTCTACTGGGTTGGGGGGCTAGCTGCGGTTTTGCAACGACGGGCGGCAGTCTGCCCGGTATTTCCAGCCTGCGGCCTACGTAGGTGAGTCCGGGATCTTGGATATCGAATTCGAGCACGGCGCGCTGGCACTTTCCGGTATGGGGTTCTCTGTCGGTCTGGACGTGGACCATTTCGGAGATACGGTTTCCGTCGCCGTTCTCGATCCAGAACCACCAGTTGCCCTCGCGGGCGCCTCCGCCCAGAATGTGGCTGAATTGGCCTGCCTCCTGGCCGCCATCGCCGGAGACTGTCCAAGCCACTACAGTTTCATCCGGATGCCAGCTGAAGGCTACGCGAAATCCGTTGGCAGGGTGGCCGTTCAGGCGGACGATCCCCCGCGCCTGTGTGCTGTCGGCATTGGGGCCGCAGCTAAGCAGGCGGGCCCGGTTCGACAGGTTGTTGGCAGCCCGCAAGTCCTCGATGGATATGCCGTAAAGAGCTGCAATGTCCGCCAGGGATTCTCCGGGCCTGACGATGTGGATGTAGGCCTGGGCGGAAGCGGGACGCACCGCCGGGGAGGCGTGAGCGGGAAGGGGAACCAAGAGAAGAGACAACAGGGCGAGCAGGAGTGAGGCCAATGTCGTTCTCTGCGGCCGCCAAGTCGATCTGGCAGGCGAAATATCTGCTTTGGACATGATATTCCTCCTTTGAGGTTCGGTCTGGACCAAACAAGGATCAGTTTTCCGTTGTGCCTCGCAATTCCTCCGTTTCCATTCAGGTTGCCGCGAGTTTCGAGATTTCAGGGGCGCTTCTTACCGGGATATAAACCATTTGCCCGCATTTGTCAAGGTTCGCCGCAGTGCGCTTTCGCATATCAGTATGAGCGAATGTTGTGTCGTTTTCTGGAATGTATCTTCTATTTCTCGCAGGTCGGCGCGTTAAACCGGGGAATGGTCATGTTTTGACACTGACGCGCCGGCTTTGGTGGACCGCCACAGGAACGGGCCGGGCTGCATGGCATTTGATCGGTCATGCAAGCCGCGGCGACAGACCAGGCTGTCGACTCTATTTGGGAAGGGCCGCATCTTGGAGGGATTCAGTGGGCTGACGCTGCCGGGCCTGCTAATGTTGTCATTGGCGAGTATGTAGTAGAATCTAACGCTATGGACGAAGCAGCCATTGTTCCAAAAGGCGGCGCATTCATCTTTGACTGTTGCCATGCTCACTGAGTGGAATCAATTTGGTGACTACCATGGGTAAATCAAGGTTTTCCGCGCCCCGGCAAGGGGTGACGGGAGCAGTATTCATGATCGGCTTAGCCATCCTGTTTGCCACGGACTGGATTTGGCCCGGGATTCTGGTACTGGTCGGTGTTACCAGCTTGGTCGGGGCGTATCTTGGGCAATCGGAGCGGGAGGATAATGACATCCCGCTTAGGGTGGACGACCCGACCGGTGTAAAGGAGCAGCCAGCCGTGCGATATGCGGCGCAATGCGCGTCTTGCGGCGCGGCCACGCCGGAGGAGGAGCGGGATGGCGCGGCCGGTGGCCCAAAGGCAGTGTGCGGCTTCTGCGGATCTCCGCTGGCACAGGAACAATGAAGCGGGCGCGCGTCGTCTTCGTTTCGGTCCTGTCGGCAGCAGCGCTTCTCGTTGTCGGCGCCCTGGTTTGGCGGACGGTTTGGGGCGGCTCAGCAGGTCCTGACCTGAACGCGAACCGAGGGGAGGTTGTCCGCATTCAGGTGATCACAGCGCCGCCGGCGGCGCCGTGGGTTCAGTCTGCAGCGGATGCATTCAATGCGGCGGAAGAGAAAGCAGGCGACGCTGTCATTGAGGTAGAAATCGTCCCGATGGACGGCTTGGCGGCGCTGGGCAAGTGGGAGCGCGACGACTTTGCCGCGTTGCCGGCCGGCGCCGACAGCGACGATCTGTCCTCAGAAGAGTTCCAAGCCATTGAAACCTATCCAACCGCGTGGATTGCGGATAGCCGATTTCTTGTAGACTATGCGAATGAGTCCATACGGGATCGGTTGGGACGCGATGTGTTTCTGAGCGACGGACAGTACAGGGTACGTATACTGGCAGAAACCGTCCTTACCTGGGGCCTTTTTCGCGACCGGGGAGCGCCTTTGCTCGAAAATCTCGGCCCGATCTCATGGTCCACAGTGCATAAGGCGGCAGCTGCTCCGACGGGCTGGAGAGAACTGGGAGGAGACCCGGCCTGGGGCCATTTCAAGTTTGCGGTTGCCGGTCCGGGAGAGAGCGTGAGCGGTTTGGCGGCGACCGTCTCGGCGGCCGGGGCGTACTTTGAAGCGAACCGCGTTTCGACTGAGGAGGTGACAGACCAGGGGTTCAGGCGCTGGCTGGGGGAGGCGATGGAGGCGGCTTCCAACGTCAGCGGCGACCGCCGGAGCGCGGCTGAAAACATCGCATTGTTCGGATTCGCCGCCGGCGACGGCGGGCAGTTTCTTGAGAGCGAGTTGCTCTGGTACATGGAAGGAATCCAGACCCGCTGGCAGGAGCCGATGATCTTTCACTATCCGAAAGTGACGGTCAGGCTCGAATTTCCCTTCGCGATCTGGGCAGGGGAGGAGACATCGGCGGCAGAGAAAAACGCCGCGCTCGCGTTCCAACGCTTTCTGCTGAGCGAAGCGCAGCAGCGCAAAGCGCTTTCTTTCGGGCTGAGGCCAGGGGATCCCGGTGTGTCGGTAAGCGCCACAGAGGACAGCCTTTTTGTGCGCTGGCAAAGGCTCGGTGTCCGAGAAGAAATTCCCAGAGCCAGTGAAATGAAGTCTCCCAAACGTGAACTCCTGACAGCGATTCTGCGCCTGGGTGAGGTCGAAGAAACGCCATGAGCAGGTTACAGGGCGGAGTGGATCGGGGCACTGCGGCGCCGGCGGGAACGGGCGGGCTGCGCCTTCCCCGCGGACAACAGTTAATGGCGTTCGCGGTGGTCGGACTCTTTCTGATGTGCGCTTGCGGCGTGACGACATTGCGGGCCGGGGCCTGGATCGCGGCATTTCTGGCGGACAGAGGCTCTGGCCCTGCCAGCGGCGGCGCGAAGGTTCTTGCAGACAGGCCGTCAAACAGCGCAGTGTTGACCGCGGCGGTTTCGGAGTCGATGGCAGACACGCTGGATGAGTTGGCGGGGGAGTTTAACAGACGAAGGGAACGCACGCCGGACGGCGAGCTGATGCGGATTGAGCTGGTTACACTGTCCCCGCGGGCGATGGTCGAGGAATCTCTTGGTCAGCCGGGGTTCCAGGCAGTTGCGCCGGACAGTTCGCTCTGGCTGGTTTTGATCGACCAGCGGTGGCGGGAACTGTTTCCGTCCGGAGAAGGCAAGTTGCCGGAGAGCCGGGTCGGTCCTTCAACACGGTTCGCGGTGAGTCCCATCGTGGTTGCGGCTGAGGTGGAGACGGCGCGGCTGTTGGGCTGGCCGCAGCAGGCTGTCGGTTGGGGTGAAGTCCTGGGTCGTGCGACTGCTCCGCCCACGGGGTTCAGATGGGGGCATCCCGGGCCTACGAATACGGTGGGCGTGCTGGCTACGCTGTCGGCGTTTTACGCGGGGGCCGGCGTTACGCGCGGGCTTACGCAAGAGGTCGCCTTGCAGCCCGGGGTAATTGAATATGTACGCATGGCTGAGAGGACGGCGCTGGAGATTGGCATTGGTGATGACGCGACAGGCGGGCGGGAAGCGGTGGCGGAAGTCGGGTCTGCAGCGGAAGGCTTGCGGAGCGGGATTCTCGACGTAGCTGTCGTGCAGGAGCAGACGGTGATTGCCGCGAACCGCTCCTGGAATCGAAGTCGCTCCGGGCTGGGAGGAGGTGGCGGTGACGGACGGGACCTGCCGGAAGGACATCTGGTGGCGATCTATCCTCGGGAGGGTACGCTTTGGGCCGATCATCCGCTGGCGCTGCTGGAATTGGACGGACGCGCGGGACCGGCCCTAACGCAGAATCAGCGACGCGCCTATCGTTCCTTCACCAACTTTCTGTTGGGCAAGGAGAGCCAGCAGGCATTGCTGGAAGCCGGATTCCGACCCGTCGACCTGACATTGGATTTGCACAGTGATCCCAGTCCCTTTGCCATTGACATTTCGGTGGATCCATTGCTGCCACAGACTGCCTTGCCGCTGCCCGGTCGCGCGGTGATGGAGATGGCACTGGAGGTATGGCGCTATACGAGGCCTCCAGCCAACATCGTGTTCGTGGTCGATACGAGCGAGTCGATGGACGGGGGCAAACTGGCGAAGACGAAGGCTGCGCTGCACGGATTTCTCGCCCTGCTCGAGGGCGACCGGGACAGGGTCGGGCTGGTGGAGTTCGGGACTGGGGTAGCAGGGTCGAGAGGATTGCGGCGGCTTGACGAGACCGGGCGCGGGCAGATGGCGGAGCTGATCGATCGCATGGAGGCGGGGGGAACCACAAATCTGATCGATGCAATGTGGACGGCGCACAGCGTGTTGCAGGACGCGGCGGACGCCGAGGCGATAAACGCTATCGTGGTGCTGACCGACGGACGCGATAACGATAGCGAACGCAGTTTACGGGCGTTGCGCGCAGCTATGCAGGAAGCGCGCATTCAGGTGGCCGTGCATGCGGTGGCCTTTGGGCGCGATGCCGACGAGGAGCTGCTGAAGGCGTTTGCGGACGTTGGGGGCGGCCAGTTCCACCGCCTCGACGAAACCAATGTGGAAGAGTTGTATCGACTGATCGCGACGGAGATTCGGGCGTTGGAATGAAAGAGGTTCTTCGTTGACAGTTTTTGGCCCCGACGCGAAGTCTGCGAACCCGAAGCAATGTATCCCGAATTATGCAGGGACTGAAATGGCGCGACCAACTCCCAAGAGAATCGTCCTTCTTTTTGCGGCGCTCTTCGCCGTCCTGGTGTGTTCGGCGTGCGCGGCGGAGGAAGACAGCCAGTTTGAAGGCAAGGCCGTCGTCTTTGTCGCTGCCCCGTTAAGCGGGGCGCGCGCCGATGCGGGGCAATCGGCGCTGGGCGGCGTGAGGCTGGCGGCGGAGGCGATCAATCGGGAGGGAGGACTTCTGGGGCGCCGGCTCGCGGTAAGGGCCTTGGACGATCGATCGGATGCCGAGGCGGTTACGGGAATGGCCGCGATGGTCCAGGACGCTTTCGGCCGGGGAGAGAGAGTCGCCGGCGTCATCGGGCACGTGGACAGCGGCGTCGCGGGGGCGGCGCTTCCGTACTACGAAGAGTTGGGGGTTTCGCTGGTAACGCCGGGCGCCGGTTTGCCTGACCTTGCGTACCGCGGGCACGCGATGTTCTTCCGAGTAAATGCCGATGACGGCAAACAGGCCGAGCAAGGCGCGCAGTTCCTGGTGGAGGAGGTGGAGGCGCGGCGCGTGGCCGTTGTCCACACGGGGAGTGCGTACGGCAGAGGCTTGGCGGCGGCCCTGGTTGAAAGTCTGGAGACGTTGGGCGCAACGACAGCGCTGCAGGTGGAAATCGGAGAGGGGCAAAGTGACTTTACAGACTTGGCGCTGTCAATTGAAGACGCGGGGGCCGATGCGGTCTATTTCGCAGGCAATGCGAGCGAAGCCTCAAAATTGTTTGGCGGCCTGAAGAGTGTTGGGCCGAACCTGCCGTTTCTGGCCAGCGATGAGGCATTTTTGGGGTCCGCTGTCGACGGGGCATTGGGCGGGGCCGAGGGAATGTATGTCAGCGCGCTGGCTCCGAGTCCTGACAGGTGGGTCGATTCTGGTTGGGTTGAGGCGTATCGAGCGCTGGAAAAGAGGGATCCCGGCCCTTTCTCGATCAATGGGTTTGCGGCAATGCAGGCTCTGGCGGCGGGGGTACGGGCCGCCGGGTCGTTTGAGGGGGATGCGGTGGCGCAGGCCATGCGAGGGATTGAGATCGAGACGCTTATGGGACGGATGCGTTTTAGCGCCAACGGCGAGCGGGTTGACGCACAGGTGTGGATATACCAGGTTGAAGACGGCGAGTTTCGGCAGGTGGAGTAGTCGGATTCGTTGGGTGGGCGCGAGGCAGGCTTCGTCTTGGCCCACACGTCCTCGATGCGGCTGCCAGGCTGCAGCAAGTGGGCGTAAATTTGGTTGCTCATGGGGCCTTCTGGCCCCTGAGAATTCTCCCGGATAGCAGCATAGTAGTTGCCAGACCTGCGGCGCCGATGCCGCGGGTCGTCGCGCGTGGAAGTCCAACCTTGGCGCTGGCCCCATACGGTGGCGCACAGAGGAAGGCTGTGTCGATGGCGGTCGGGAAGGCAAATGGCGGGTGGGCTCGCAGACAAGACGGGTGCCTTGGGGGTGTGTATAGGAAGGGTATGTTGCACCGAAACGGGCACGCGAAAGGGGGCCAGACAGCAGTGGTCAGGGGGTGGCTGCGCGACCAGGGGCACTTTGTTGGGGTCGGCAACGACGGTCAGCAGAGGGGGTTGCCCTGGGCAAGGACATAGATTCCGATGGTGTAACTGAAATAAAGGGTGAGCATGAGGGCGCCATTCCAGCGCTTTACCAGATGTGGCCTGCGAAGAACGAGGAGGAGAGGGAGGATTGCGATGATGAGCATAACGGGGAAGTCCACGCAGCGCATGCTGAGGGGGGCGGGGAGGGGGCGGACGCCGGCGGTGATTCCGACGATGGCGAGCATGTTAAAGAGGTTGCTGCCGACGAGGTTCCCCAGGGCGATGTCGCCGCGACGATAGAGGATGGCCACGACGGATGCGGCGAGCTCCGGCAGGCTGGTGCCGAGGGCGACGAGGCTGAGCCCGATCACGAGTTCGCTGACACCGAAGTAGGTGGCGATGAAGGTGGCTGAGTCGACGAGCCAGTCCGCGCCGAGCACGAGGACGGAGATGCCGAGCGCAACCATGCCGATGTCGCGGAGGAGGAGCGAGCGGAAGATGCCGGAGATGGCGGAGGGCAGGAGAGGACTTCTGGCCGCGCTGGCGATTCTGGCCCTGGAGCGTGCAAGCGCGCTGTCGGGGCGGCCGGCCTGGCTGCCGTCTGCCTCGGATTCCTGCGCGGACTCGGGGTCGGCTGCCGGGTCGCCGCCGATGTACTCGAGCGCTTCGCTTTCCTTCTCCTCGGCAAGCGAGCGGCTGCCAACGTAACTCCAGTAGATGAAGCCGAGCAGGCCGAGAAAGAGCAGGATCCCTTCCCACTGGACTATCTGCCCATCCCACGCCATTCCCGTGAACAGCAAGGAGACCCCAATCATCAGGGGGTACTCGCGTTGAAGGAGCTGGCGATCGACGGGGAGCGGCCGCAAGACAGCGACGACGCCGAGGATCAGGGCGAGGTTGGCGATGTTGCTGCCAACGACGTTGCCGATGGCCAGATTTGCCCTGTCGCCGCCCTGGAGGTTCGCGATCAGGCTGACGACCAGTTCGGGAAGGCTGGTGCCGAAGGCGACGACGGTCAGGCCGATCACGACGAGGGGCACGTTCAGCCTTACGGCGAGGCGGCTTGCGCCGCGTACAAGAAAATCGGCTCCGCCGGTAAGGAGCGCGAAGCCGACAAGAAAGAGAAGGATATTGAGTGTCAGCGCATTCATTTAGGAGGGAACCGACCAGGGAGTCGCTCGATGGATAGCTTCGATTCAGCGTTCAGCCGGGGCGCAGATGGCGTGGAGGTGGCCGCGGGCTATCGAGCCTGGGCCGGTGAAACGTCGCGGACCAGGCGGCCTTGCATACTCCAGGGACCGGTCCATGTAATCTGCGTTTCGGCGAGGCGGCCCCGCAGATCGCCGGATCGGTCATCAGCAGTCACGAACACCAGCTTGTTTTGACGCGTGCGGCCGCGCCACTTGCCTTTGTGCTGTCCTTCGATGAGGATTTCGACCGTTTCGCCGAGCAGGCGGCCGTTGATCCCGGCGCAGACCTGCGCCTGCAGCTGCTCAAGCGCCTTGTGGCGGCGGACCTTCTCGTCTTCCGGCACGTCGTCGGCCATGCGGCGCTCGCTCAACGTGCCTGGCCGGGGGCTGTAGCGTGCGAGATGGGCTTTGTCCAGCTTCAGGTCCGCCAGGAGATGGTAGGTCTCGTCGAATTGTTCGGCGGTCTCGCCGCAGAAGCCGACGATTATGTCGGTATTGATGGCCACATTGGGAATGGTCGAGCGGATGTGATCGATCAGCTCACGGTACATGGCCTGCGTGTAACCCCGCTTCATGCGCGCAAGAACCTGGTCATTGCCCGCCTGGGTTGGGACTTCGATATGTTCACACACTTTGGGCAGGCCGCGTACAGCTTCGAGAATTCTGTCCGACATGTAGTTGGGGTGGCTGGTAAGGAAACGGATGCGCCAAAGGTCCTGGATTTCGTGGACCGCGTGCAACAGGTCGGCCAGGTCGGGCGCGCCGCCTGCGGCGTTCTGAGGGTTCGAACCGTTGCGCCAGTCGTGTCCGTAGCGGTCGACGATTTGGCCGAGAAGCGTTACTTCACGGACACCTTGCGCGACCAGGCCTCGGACTTCGTGTACGATTTCGTTGATCGGGCGGCTGCGCTCGATACCGCGGCGGAAAGGGATGATACAAAAGGAGCAGGCGTGGCTGCAGCCGTAGACCACCGGCACGTGGGCAGACACGGGGACGTCGCCGTTCTGGGCCAAGCGCTGGATGGACTGGCCAGCGCTGGGCGGGTGGACTCGGTCCTGGACGGCATGGCGGTGGGCAACTTGCGCCAGTTCGATGCGGTTGGACTCGGCCGCGATCTCGTCTTTCTGCAAGTGGGTGATCAGCGGTGCCGGTTCGCTGGGCGGCATAAAGACATCTACGTGCGGGAATCGGGCGCGCAGCTGCGGGCTTGGCTTGACGCCCACCATGCAACCCATCAACGCCAGGGTGCGATTGGACTGGCCCTGCTTCCACGGTTTGAGGCTGGAGGCCTTGCCGGCGCCCTTGTTTTCCGCGCTCTGCCGGACCACGCAGGTGTTGAGCACGACGACATCGGCCTCGTCCATGGCTTCGGTAGGACGGTAGCCGATTCTTTCCAGCTCCGCGGCGACGTGATTGGAGTCGGCAACGTTCATCTGGCAGCCGATGGTCCAGATGTGGTATGCGCCTCGAGTCCGGCTTTGCCCCGCGTTCTCCTGCAGAGCGCCCGGCAGGGACACTCCTGCCGGATGCAGGGCGAAGGTGTCCGGAA
This sequence comes from Caldilineaceae bacterium, assembly GCA_022824025.1. Lineage (GTDB taxonomy): Bacteria > Chloroflexota > Anaerolineae > Caldilineales > Caldilineaceae > Bin5. The sequence continues at coordinate 205,458 of JAJEBF010000003.1, read as the reverse complement.
GAGCGGCCGGCTCTCGGGTCGTCGCAAGCTCAAAGATCTCGGGATTCGGGTTTGGATTCCGGTTCGACATTGCTTCCCCTTGGGCGGGCGCGGCGTGTTGGCGTTCGCTGGATTACCGTAGGGCAGCGAACCAGTTGGGACGACGCGCGCACGCCGGTCAGCGCTCATTCTAGCGATGTTGCGCGGGTTGGTCAAGAACTCGGTCAGTCGGGGAACGGGGATTTGGACAGAGATGGGGAGGGATGGGCTTTTTGTCTGAACGGGGATTTGGGGGGATTTTTGGGATTTGAGGATGGGTTGATGTCTGGATGGGCGGTTTGGGGGCAGGCGGAGGGGGTCTGGGGGGAAAGGGTTCGTGAATAGTAGACAGTGGGCAGTGGGATGACGGCGTGGGGGCAATCTAGTTTTTGGTCAGGGAGCGGACGAGCTGATCCTGGAGAGAGCGGAGTTTTTGGCTGACGGACACATGGTAAGGCGAGGGATCGATCAGGTTACGCACGTCTTTGTGGAGCCTGGCCGTGTCTGCGCGGCGGACGGCGCGGATCTGTTCGATAGAGGGGCGGTTGTAGACCGGGCGTCCGTCAACGAGCACGTCCACGAGGAGAGGTTCGATGTGGGAGATTCCGCCGGCGGGCAAGGCTCTGCGTTTGTCCGGGTCACGGGGGTGGAGCAGCTGCATAGACGGGCCGCCGCGTTCATCGACGGGGCTGCCAGGGGAGGGCGCGGCTTGCCACTCTTGAAACGGATCTTCAGTGTGGAGCGCAAGGAGGTCGGCGGCAGCCATGCCCTGCGCGTCATAGATTCGCCAGACCTTTTTGCTGCCGGGAATCGCTGTCTTGACCGGATCTTCGGAGACTTTGATCGCGGGTTTCCATTCCGGACCGCTTTTGAGGCCGACCAGCTTGTAGACGCCGCCGAGAGAACTGTCGCCAGCCGAGGTGATCAGGCGCGTTCCGACGCCGTAGACGAGACGGTTGATGACGGTGTCGGCGTCGGCGCCGCGGCGGGGGGCTTCAACGGCGATTTGGGTCTTGATCGCGTGAATCCTGAGTTCGTCCAGTTCATTCGAGAGCACGATGGCAGCGTCGGGAAACCCGGCGGCGTCGAGAAGCTGCGCGACCTGGATGCTCAGGAGCGCGAGGTTGCCGGAGTCCAGGCGCACGCCGACGGGAGAGTGGCCCTGCCGGCGGAGTCGCTCGAAGACGCGAATCGCGTTGGGCATGCCACTGGCGAGCGTGTCGATTGTATCGACGAGGAGCAGGCATTCGTCGGGATAGACGTCAGCGTAGGCTTGAAAGGCGTCGAGCTCGGTCATGCCCTGGGCGAGGAAGGCCTGCACGAAGGCGTGTGCGTGCGTGCCCTTGGGGGGATAGCCCAACTCGTGGGAGATGCCGGCATTGGAGGAGTAGTCGGCGCCTCCGATGAGGGCGGCGCGCGTGCCCGCGTTGCCGCCGCGGTCGTGGGCGCGACGGATGCCGAACTCAAGCACGAGCGAGTCTCCGGCTTCGGCGCGGACACGGGCCGCCTTGGTTGCGATGAGCGTCTGGTAGTTGAGGATATTAAGGAGAGGTGTTTCCAGAAGCTGGGCGATGGCGATGGGGCCGCGTACGACTGTCAGGGGGGCATGGGCGTGGACCACTCGTCCTTCCGGAACTGCCTGCAGGGAGATGGCGTTGAAATTGCCGTGCGCGGCCAGCCATGACAGGAAGTCATCGGCGAACAACCGTCTCCCTGTCCGCGAGGTCATGCCGCGCAGGAGCGAGATTTCCGTCTCGCGGAAGCGGGCGGAAGCCATCCAGTCGAGCAGCCATTCCAGGCCGGCGTTGACGCAGAAGCCGGCTCTGTGCTCGCCGTAATCCGGGTAGCGGCGGAAGAAGTGGTCATACTGGGCGCGCTGTTCGTGCATGCCGAGGTGGAAGTACAGCTGCGCCATGGTCAGTTGGTACTGATCGGTGAAGAGGATGCCTTCAGCTGTGGGAAGGTCGTTCATGCGCACAGGTCAGCCGGCCAACTGGTCGGCGGTGGGCTCCGCTCAGCAGAACCAGTGCTCGGTCAGGCGCGGCGGACGGGGGATGTAGGAGGAGAGGGTCGGGGTGTCGGGCGGGCGGCGGCCGGCAATCTCGTGCGCGGCGCATTCGATGCGGTGGAAGATCGCGTGTGGATGGGTCGGGTGTCCGGCGGCGGCGTTGGCGATGCTGCCGCCCGCCGCGGACGCGTTTTCCGCTTCGGCCTGGCCTGCCAGTTCGGCGATACGCGCGATCTGCAGCTGGAGCCGGTCCATGCGGGGATCGGGGTGAAGCCAGCGGTAGGTGAAGTTGGCGGCGTCGAGAGTCCCCCGCCATTCGGAGGCGTCTTCGTCGGCGAGGAGCGCGCTCTCCGGAGGCACGAGCATGCGAATCGAGAGCTGCACGGCGGGCACGTGCGGAATGAGGCCCTGTCTGCGGATCCAGCGCAGCATGAAGAGATAGTCGTCGAGGCTGGCCCAAGGCGTGAAGGGCATCCAGGTGGGCTGGATGGAGAGCCCGGCGGCGGCCACGGCGTCAAGCGCCTTCTCCATGTCCTCAAGGGTGTGGCCCTTTTGGAGGCGGGAGAGTACGCGGTTGCTGGTTGATTCGAAGGCGGAGACGACAAAGGAGGCGCCATGGTCGGCGAGCTCAGGCAGGAGGCGGCGATGTTTGAGCAGGTGCTCCACTTTGGCGGTGAAGTCGAAGGTAACGCGGGGGAAGGCGCGGTGCAGGGCGCGGGCGACTTTGCGGGCGTGGCCCGGCCCGTTGAGGAAATCCGGGTCACCGAAGGTGATGTGGCGGGCGCCATTTTCGACCTGCTGGGCGACGTCGGCCAAGACGGTCTCGACCGGCACGACGAAGAAGCGGCCGCGGTAGACCGGCACGACGGGACAGTGGCGGCAGGTGTGCAGACAGCCGCGGCTTGCCTCAACATAGCCGGCCGGGTATGCGACGGGAACGTCGGCCTCCGCGTGGCCGCCGGTCGTTACGGGACTCGACACGACGTCGGACCCGGGGACGTAGTGAGCGTACTGTTCGAGCGAAGGCAGGGCCGTTCGGTCGGGCAGGGGGAGGGAGGGGCGCGCCAGATTGGGCGCTGATTGCCGCTGCGCGGTGGAGAGTCCCGGCTGGTCCTGCGGGCCGCGGCCGGCTGAGAGGGCCTGGGCGAGCGTGACCAACACGGGCTCGCTCTCGCCGGCGATCACGGAGTCGGCGACGGCGGGATGTCCGTTCGCGCTTTGGAGGAGGTATGCGCGGTTGAGCCAGGCGTAGAGTCCGAAGAAGCAGATGTGGGCGTCGGGGTTCGCGGCGCGGGCCTGGCGGGCGGCGTCGACGCCGATGCGCAGAGCGGTGTGCATGGGCACGGCGACGGCGACCAGGTCCGCTTTGGCGGCGCTGTCGGTGGGGAAGGGTTCGACGGCGAGGTCGGCGGTTGCTGCGTCCAGGCCGGCTGCGCGCAGGGCGGCGAGGGGCCAGGCCAGGCTCAGCGGTTGGTGGCCCAGTTCGTAGCAGGAGATCAACAGGATTGAGAGTTTCATCGGTCTTCTGGCGGAATAGGCCCGTGGTCAACGTGGCTTTGTCTTGTGCTTGCGGGTCCGCCGGGCTGAATGGCCGCGCATGGATTATATACTATCTGCGCGGATTCGTTGTAGCGATGATTTGAACGGCAGGGGAACGGCGGGGGAAGGTCGCGCCGGCCGTGTTGGGGTCGCATGTCGGTGGCGTATCTCTGTGCGGAGGGGCATGGGCTCCCACAAGGGGCGCCCCTACAGGGGGATCGCGAAGGTTGGGTTGGGAGGCGAGACTGGAGTTTTTTTACACTTTCGCTGGACAATCTGCTATGCTTGGGCTGACGTTTGAAGGAGCTTCCATTTCGTGACAGTTTACCCTGGCAATCGTTCATGGCGCGGCGGCGTTTGAAAGACGAAGCGCCTTTGCGGCGTGTGTTTTGCCTGAAGAAAGGAATGTGAACATGGCGGATTCAAGGCCAAGAGATGCACAAAGAATGACCGAAGGACAGGAAGCCGGCAATGGGGATGAACCTTTGCGGATCGGGATCAGCGGGCTGGGGCGAAGTGGATGGGGCATTCACGCGAATGTTCTGGCCCAGATCGGCGAAAAGTTCCAGGTCACGGCGGTTTGCGATCCGGACCCGGCCCGGCAGGAGGAGGCGGTTGACCGGTTTGACTGTCTGGCCTACTCGACGATCGATGAGATTATCGCGGACAATGCTGTGGAGCTGCTCGTGGTGGCGACGCCGAGCCAGTTGCACGTGAGCGATGCTTCGGCCGCGATGCGGGCGGGGAAGCATGTCATCGTGGAGAAGCCGATGGCGCCGACGCTGGAAGGCGTGGACGAGATGATCGCGGTCTCCGAGGAGACAGGGATGCTCCTGACGGTGAATCAGAACTATCGCTATCACGCCGATTTTCTGAAGGTCAAGGAGGTCGTTGAATCGGGCGTTTTGGGGCGTATCGTGCAGATGCGCATTACGGGCAACGGCTTTCGCAGACGGTGGGACTGGCAGACGCTGAAGAAGTACGGCGGAGGCGACCTGAACAACAAGGGGGCCCACTCGATCGACTGGGCCATTCACTTCTTCGACGATCCCGATCCGGAGATCTTCTGCCAGATGGAAACGACGCCTCTGTTTGCGGGTGACGCGGAGAGCCACGTCAAGCTGGTTATCAAGCCGAACGACGGGCCTGTCATCGATGTGGAGATGACCAACTGCTGCGCGTATCCGCAGGATGCGTGGCTGGTGATGGGCACGCAGGGCACGCTCGTAAGCGCGGACCGGCGCGAGGTCAAGTGGCGGTACTTTGACCCGGAAGAGGCGCCGCCGCTGGTGCTGGACACGAAGCCGACGCCGGACCGCAGCTACAACAGTGAGACGCTTCCTTGGAAAGAGGAGAGCTTCACGCCGGAGTTCAATTTTTTCACGGGCATGTTCACCCTGTACAAGGACATCCTCAACACGATACGCGCGGGAGAGCCGGCGGCGATTTCCGCGGCCAGCGTGCGGCGGCAGGTCGAGATACTGGAGCGCTGCCGCGAGATCAGTCCGGTCTGAGGCCGAGCCGGTCAGGCGCCAAAGGCGGCCATGTAGAGTTTGGTGCGCTGGTTCAAGACGCCGTAGAACGCCCGCGTTTCTGAGTCCGGGTGATCGCGCCAGAGTGTGGCGGGAATGCCGGAATCATTTGCAAGGGGCGCGCGGTCCCTGTGGCCGTAGTAAATCTGGACCGTTTTGCGTTCGGATGTTGTGGGCCGGGTTGTGGCGGTGTGCAGGGCAGCGACATTGAAGAGGGCACAGGTCCCGGCTGGTCCGTGGAGGTCATAGACGCCGCCGCGGTCCAGCTGGGATTTTTGATCCAAGAGAACCGGCTGGTCGATCGACTCGGGCGAAAACGAGATGCAGTGCGTGCTCTCGTCAACGTCGGTGAGATAGACCATCAGTTGGATGTAGTCCATGCGCAGCGGATGCTCGGGCCAGTGGGGCTTGTCGCGGTGCCAGCCCTGGTGGAACTGGCCGTCATAGGGGCCCATGTAGCGCAGACCGATCTCGCCGAAACAGACCGGGCCGCCCATCAGGTCCTCGATAATGGGCAGGATGCGCGGATGGCGGATGAGGTCGTCGAAGCGAGGCGTGGTGATCAGGGCGTCGTAGTTGGCCTGCTGATGATGGCCGTAGGCGCGCCAGAAGTAGGGATAGTCGGCGCGGTCAGCGTCGAACAGATTGCGCCAGGTGTCCAACGCCTCGCCCTGAAGGATCTGGCCCAGATTTGCGACCCCTGTTTCGGCTAACTGGTTTCGCCATTTGTAGTCCATCGTTTTTTCCCCGCAGGTCAGGTGTTGGATACCCATTTGAGAATGTGTTGAGCGACGGCGACCAGCGTCCCCGATTGGTTGGTGACGCGAATGTCGGCTACGGACCTTCGGCGTCCTTCGTCGACGGCCGCGATCTCGTAGTGGACAGTGATGGTATCACCCAGGAAGACCGGCGCCAGGAAGCGAATGCGATCGTAGCCGAGTGAGACCGGCGTCTCGGCGGCTCCGTTGCGGGAGGCGGCGATGGCCATGGATGAGGCGGTGGACATGTAGCCGATCAGCAGGGCTCCGTGGGCGATGCGGGAGCCGTAGCTGGACCGCTTCATGTACTCTTCGTCGACATGATTCGGCGCCAGGTCGCCGGTGATGCCGGCGAACAGATAGACGTCGCTTTCGCCGACGGTCTTGCTGAATGAAACGCTGTCGCCGATATCCACGTAGAAATCGTTCACCTGTCGGGTCCTCCTGCGTAATGGGCCAAGTCTGCAAAGCGGGCTATCCGACCCGAATCTTCTCTGTTCAGTCAAACGGCAGATCAACCGGCCTTTTTTCACGACCGGAGGTGAGGACGGCCTGGGTTGCCGCAAGCGTTCGCACGCCCTCCTGGCCGCTGACGAGGGGCGCCTCTTCACCGCGAATGACGCGGCAGAAGTGGGCCAGTTGCGCCGCGAGCGGGTCGGCATCCTCGGGCGCCTTCAGGCTACTTTCGAGCGGGTTTTCCCAGCCTGCCCTGACGGCGGAGGGGTAGCGCCACAGCTCCATTGTGGGAAAGGCGAGCGAGCCCTCGGCGCCAAAGAAGAAGGCGCAGTTTCCCTTGACGTGCGCGTAAGAAGGATTCTCGAACATCGTCAGTTCATAGGACCAGGGAGAGGGTGTGGCGTCGGAAAGGAAGATTGAGCCGACGACACCGCCGGCAAAGTTCAGTGTGATCGCGGCGGCATCCTCAACTTCGAAGCCTCTCGTGGCGGAGCTGGTGGCGGCGTAGACGCTGGTTATTTCGCCGCAGATGTAACGCAACGTGTCAATTTCGTGGATGAGATTGGTGAGAACGGGTCCGCCACCGCTGCGCGTTCGCCAGATGACGTCGTAGTAGGCGTCGGGCTTTTTGACGGCCCAGAGCAGAGAAACGCCGATCAGTTTGCCGATCGCGCCGTCTGACACCAGTTGCCAGAGCCGTTTAATGCGGGGATGGAAACGTCTGTGGTGGCCAACCAGTAGTGGCAGGCCTACGCCGTCAGCTTCGTCGACAAGGTTTTGGCCTTCATCAAGCGTTGCAGCAATGGGCTTTTCGACCAGCGTTGGGATTCGTCGCCGGATGCAGGCCAGGGCAATTTCCTCATGCAGGTTTGTCGGTACGGCAATGATCGCGCCATCGGGCGCGGCCAGGTCGAGGGCTTCGTAGGCGTCGTGGAAAAAGGGCACGCCATAGGTTGCGGCCAGCGCGGCCGCTTTGGCGTCAGAGTCGCAGACGGCGGCAAGCTCGCAGTCGTCGCTTGCGTCAACGTATTCGATATGACGGCGGCCCATGGTGCCGGCGCCTAGTATGGCTATGCGCAATCTGTCCACTCATTCACTCCAGCGGGGCGTAACGGTGCAGGTGCATTTTAGCTGAACTGCTCCAGTTCTGACCAACGCAGTTCTTTTGGCGGCGCGAACGCGGCTTCGCCCCTATCTGTAGCACTTTCCCCCGACTTGGGGTATAAGAAAGGCAGTAGTCAGTGATCAGTGGTCAGTGGTCAGAACTGCAGTGGCCAGTGGTCAGTATTGCAGGGGTCGGCGAATATTCGGATAGCTAGCTCGACAAGTTGGGGGTCGGTAAAGGAAAGTGCTGATGGTTGCGTATGATTTTGAAGGGCGTGGGGCGGTTGTTACCGGGGGCGCGAAGGGGATTGGGCTGGCGATCGCGCAGCGGCTGGCGGGTGCGGGCGCGGCTGTGGCGGTTTGGGACTTGGACCCGGATCCGCTGCGTGGCAGTGCGGCCGGTGAGGCGTTTGAGGCCATTTTTGCGGTCGACGTAACGGAACCGGCGAGTGTGGAGCAAGCGGTGCAGGACACGATGGCGCAGTTGGGCGCTATTGATGTGCTGGTAAATAATGCCGGTGTTTCGGGACCGACGCTTCCGACGTGGGAGTATCCGTTGGAGGAGTGGGACCGGGTCGTCGCGGCCGACCTCACTTCGGTCTTCTTGTGCAGCCGGGCGGTTATCCCGTTCATGTTGGACCAGGGGAGAGGGCGGATCGTAAACGTGGCTTCGGTGGCGGGCAAGGAGGGCAATGCCAACGCCTGCGCGTATTCGGCGGCCAAGGCAGGCGTTATCGCGCTCACGAAGTCGCTGGGCAAGGAGCTGGCTCAGAGCGGCATCATCGTCAACTGCGTGGCTCCGGCGATGGTGCAGACCGATCTGCTCGGTGAGATGACGCCCGAGTACATCAAGACGGTGACGGCCAAGATACCGATGGGGCGCTTTGGGACGGTGGAAGAGAACGCGGAAATGGTGGCGTGGTTGTGCAGCGACGCCTGCAGCTTTGCGACCGGCGCCGTGTTCGATGTTTCCGGGGGGCGGGCCACGTATTGACGCGAACGGAGACCAGCCCCGCCAGCAGGATGCCAGGGGGAGCGCCTGTGAGTGATTTCAGCCAGCTTGCGATCAACCAGTTTACGACGCTGCATCAGTGGTCCTTGCCGGAGGCAGTTGAAGGGTATGCGCGCAACGGCGTACACGCGATGGGCATCGTGCGGGACAAGCTGCATGAGGTGGGCGTCGTTGAGGCGAGACGGTTGCTGCGGACCCACGAGATGCAGGTTACCTGTCTTTGCGTTGGCGGCTTGTTGACGGATTCGGACCCGCGTCGTTTTCGGGCCAATCTGGCCGATTCCAGGCGGGCCATTGACGAAGCCGGCGAGCTTGGGGCCGAGTGTCTGGTTTTTGTGGCTGGCGGGCTGCCGGAGGGGTCGCGGGATCTGCCGGCGGCGCGGGCGCGCTGCCTGGAGGGCCTTGCGGAGCTCCTTCCCTATGCGAAGTCGGCTGGCGTGACGCTGGCCCTGGAACCGTTGCACCCGATGATCTGCGCGTTCCGTTCTTGCCTGTCCACCTTGGGGCAGGCGAACGACTGGATCGAGGCGCTGGGCGCCGGCCCGGAGCTGGGCATCGTTGTCGATGTGTATCATGTTTGGTGGGATCCGGACATGGAGCGGGAGATCGAGCGGGCGGCTGGGCGCATTGTCTCGTTTCATGTTTGCGACTGGCTGTTGGATACGACTGACTTGCGGCTGGACCGCGGCATGATGGGAGACGGTGTGATCGACATACGCCGGATTCGCGGGTTGGTGGAGAGGGCAGGGTACGATGGGTACCGCGAAGTAGAGATCTTTTCGGAGCGGAACTGGTGGAAGCGCGATCCGGACGAGGTCGTTGCGACCGCGAAGGCCCGCTACTTGTCGGACGTGGTCTGATTTTCAGCAGTTACAGCCAGATACCATTTGGAAAGGGGGCGGTAGAAGGTCCCCTTTGCTGATCATGCACTGCGCAGGGCTTGCCCGGCGCTATCCGTAGGAGCACAAAAACTTTGTTCGAGAATAACGAACTTCCCCCCAGGGGAGACAGACTTGCAGGCAAGGCGGCGATCGTCACCGGCGCGGGTTCGCGGGAGCGGTCCGCTCCGGGAATCGGCTATGCCATGGCGGTTCTCTTCGCGCGGCAGGGCGCGCGGGTGGTGGTGGCGGACATGGACGAAGCCAGGGCGGCGACGACGCTGAAGGTCATCGGCGAAGGGGGCGGGGAAGGTTCTTTCATTGGCGCGGATATCACAAGAGAAGAGGACTGCAGGAAGCTGGCGGAAGGGTGCGTCGAACGGTACGGCAGTCTGGATATTCTGGTCAACAATGCGGGCATCGCGGGGTCGGGCAAGGTTACGGACTACGAAGAGGAGGTCTGGGATGTAGCGCTGGACGTTAACTTGAGGGGTCCGGTGATGGCCTGCAAGTACGCGGCGCCGTGTATGGCTGCGGGCGGCGGGGGCTCGATTATCAATATTTCCTCGATTGACGGGCTGTTGGCGGGGGCGTATCTGAATGTACCTTATTCCGTGGCAAAGGGTGGGCTGGCTACGCTGACCAAGCTGATGGCGGTTCATCACGGGCGGGAGAATATCCGCGTGAACTGCCTGGCGCCGGGGCATGTGCACGCTTCGTTCACGGCCGGATTTGCGGATGAGGAGAGGGAAAGGCGGCGCAAGATCGGTCCTCTGGGAACGGAGGGTACGGCCTGGGACGTGGCGTATGCGGCGCTCTATTTTGCGAGCGATGAGGCGCGCTGGATTTCCGGGATTGTGATGCCGGTTGATGGGGGTTTGTTGGCGGCTACGCCGCTGGCGGTGATGGGGAATTTGGGGGAGTGAGGGGGGGCAGTGCCGCTCCTGAGAAGAAACACATTTGCCTCTCGCGTTTTCTTCTCGGAAAGGTGGTTGCCTATTCTCAGATCATGCTCTGGATATCGCAAGACGGCCTCGGCGCTCTCCTTCTTTTCGAACAGAATACCAGCACGAAGATAGCGGCATTCAAGCGCTTCCAGCGCAATCCGAAACTTGAGCGCCGCCGAGTGCCGCCATTGTTTCTTGTCCATCGTTGGGTCCCTCCACAGGCATGGTGTCTTGGTCTATTATACACCTTGTCTTGTGGTTCAGTTTTGGGGACCAAGCTCACTGATTCAACTTTTCCTCTGGTAGCGCCAGCGTTCGGCAACTTTGGCCAATTGCTCATCGGTCATGGCATCATTTTGCCAGCCGATGTCGAAGTCGACATCTCTTGACGACGGAAGTTCCTCACTCGACAGCTCTCTAATCATGATTCGTGACGGAAGCGTCGCCGCTTGCCCAACAAAAATTGCTTCTTGACGACGTAATCCTGAGAGCATTTTGGTCAGTCCCTCCAGGGAGTCCGGAAGAATACCGCGAACATGGCCTCTATCGGACTCGTTAGCTATCCGGAGAACTATCCACGAATTGCACTGCGAGAGAACGGTAGCTTCAACCTCACTGGGACGCTGTGAAACTAGAAACAACCCAACGCCGTACTTCCGACCTTCCTTTGCAATTCTTCTTATTGATTCCTGAGCACCCCCATATTGTGCTTCCCCACTATTCGGAACGTATCTATGGGCTTCCTCACAAACAAGCAGCACAGGGTCGGCAATTCGCTCCTCTTCGGTTTGCCAGACTTTTAGGTTGAACAGGGTCCTGGCTATAACTGCACTGGCAACCCCGGCCACTTCATTGGGGATTCCTGACAGGTCTACGATACTTGGAGGAGCATTTCCTCCAAGTATCTGACGAATGATTACCGCGAACTCGTCTCCAACTTCGTTTTCCCACTCCGTCATCAGGAATTTCAAGCGACCATCATCACGTAAGACTTCGAGCTTCTGAAGAATGGAGTCATACGGATCCTTTTTGCCTCTGTGGCAAGCCCTATTTGATTCCACTATGCTACGAAAAGTCTCCAAACTGTAAGGAACAGGAGAATCAACCGTGATCGCATTTACATCCAGTTTCAAGTCATGTGCGCTTTTTTGACGAGCGGAAAAGAGGGCCGCTTTAACAATATTGGCCTGCGATGTGGCAACGAACTCGGTCTTGCCGATCAACAGCGTCAAAGTTTCATGGAAGTCGAGTAACCAGTATGGCAGACTGAGCGATCCGTCCTCTGTCGACAAGGGAGTATGGGAGGGAAACGCCGAACTGTATTCGTTGTGTGGGTCGAGGATAACGATTCTGGGATGCCAAGACTGGCGTCCAGGGTCTTTACCCATGTCTAGGATACTGTGTAGCATTGCAGCCACAGCGGCAGACTTTCCAGCCCCCGTAGAGCCAAGGATTGCTGTGTGTTTGCCAATCAATTCGTTAAGGTGTGCGTAACAAGGGGCACCTCCCGAACCTACATGTTCACCAAGCCGTATTGACGTCCCATCGGAATGCCCGTAGATAATCTTCAGATCTGATTTTGGAGTTAGGTAAAGTGTCTGCTGTGGCAATGGAAAGGTTGCCACACCACGTTCAAACTCAAGTGTAGGGCTGTGACCGTCGTGAGAGTATTTCCATTCCCCCTCTCCGAAAAGATCTGCCTCGATTATCCTCTCGTCGCCTGAAGTTGAGGGCAACATTCCACGTTCTACTTCGAAATCTGCTTTCATTCGGAGGCGACCAACAAACGCATAAATAAGGCGCCGGCCAAAATGAACTTGAACTACAGAACCAAATTGACCGACGGGGTAGACTTCCCCACCATATACACGTGATAGCTCTGTAAGGTCGGCGTCCAATTCGGCAATGATGCGTGAGCCATCGACTTCGATGATTTTGCCAATGGCCAAGTTTTCAATAGGCTCTCCCAGTCTGAGTCCTTCCATATTCACGCTTCTCCATTCAAGATGCTTGTAAGAATCTCGAACTTCCACCATGGCAAGTCTTCTTCTGAGTTTAGAACCACGTCACCGTGAAAGAAGCCGCGATTAGAAAACACAAGGACCTGGTCTCGAACTCGAATGTCATTATGCCAATCCTGTAGCAGTCCGAATGGTTCGTTCTCATGGGTGAAGGCAGCTATCGTTAGATTGCGATTAGATTCACGAAGGGCTCTGTCTATTTCGAAATTTATGTGTTTATCACCAAACGAGTATCCACATATCACGAGTAATCGCTGGGATCCTGAGCTTGGTCGCAACGCTTCTCTCGCGCGATTCAAAAGATGCGCAAATGGGTCAAGTTGTGCCTCTTGGTATTTGGTAGAGGATGGCCAGATTAGCAACGGCATGTTCGCCTGATTTTCAAGCTTTATGCTGGTACCGATCCTCCTAGGCGATGGATCGTCAGGGAATTGATACCAGTTGATTGAGCCGTGGAGCTTGAAGACTCGGGCAGATACACCTTCGGCATTGAAGGCATCAGAATCCCACCAAGCTGTCGCTCCTCCCCTGAGACCATCCGTATAGTGAATCTTGGCCATGGCCAATGAGTCCTCAACTATTGTGTCGTAGTTGAGAACCAGATAGTCCACTGACTGTGAGTTTCCTTGTCTGCCAACCCGCAGCGGTTGATGGACTGAGGTGACAAACTTCAGATGCGTAGCGATGCTTACTTCCTTATCAATGGCCTTTGCGATTGATTGCTTTAATTGGATGATAGCGTCACTAAGCTGCTTTGCGGTATAAGAATCATTGCCTGCGACAACGGTATTTTCTTTGACTCCCCGTTCTGCCCTACGATCAGCTATGGCCAACAAATCTACTATTTCGCTAAGGTAGTCTTCAATATTGGCGTCAGTTCCACTACCAAACTCTTCTTTCACAGCGAAGAGAATCCTCTTACTAAAGCAGTCGATCTCATCATCCCTCAAGACTCTGTCTGTTAGCTCATTAGTGAGAGGAAGTCCAGCGCACTTACTGCAACCGGCACCGATCAAGAATACTAAGGCACCGCTGCTATCTCTGATACCGCGAAATCTATCTAAAGCATCCGCGAACTCTTGTTGGCTTACCACAAAGGGTTCATTGACTTCGGTCATTTACCTGCTCCGTATTAGGCATACCTCTTGCCTCTTTTGCGATTCAAGACGCTCGACGGTTTATAACTACGGACAAGGGTCGTCAGCCGACCCTTTGGGCAACGTCACAACCCAGTCGGACATTTCGGTCCGCACCAGCGTCTCTTCTATTACAATCTAATAAGGCCCAGTAGGGTATCAATCGTACTGAATCCACTTCCATGAAGAGTATCAAGTTCCATTTCAGGCATTAGGGCAAGAGCGGTAATTTCGATAGAGTCCATTCTACCAAGCAACCGCTCAGCCCTACTCTTTCCCCCTGATCTAGTCTTGTCCGAAAGCAACTCAGGGCAAGTCAGAGCTTTGCCTTTCGATTTGAGACTCAGTTGGTGAACTGCAGATCCCTCCTCTGTGGGGTATCCGGGAATGTGTCCTTCCAACATGTACAGAATGGCCTCTATAACATCGAGCCAACCGTCAGGGTCACGGTCATAGGTCGGAGGCGGCTTTTGCTCGAAGACAAAATTCATGACTTCGCTGGCGCGTCGCTGACCCATTAGGAACTGACGATACAACAAGGGGTCTTTATGACTAAGCGCGATGAGAAAGGCGAGCAGGAAAGGATACATGACTATGGAAAATATACGGTCTCGCGCTGACAAGGCCATCAATCTAATGCAACTTTCGATGTCCCTAAGAGAGAGATCAAACCTTGCGCAGAGATCTGGAAACTCTTCGGTCCACACTAGGTAATTCACGTCGGGCCACTTGTAAACTGAAGTAGTGTTGTCCCAATTGAGGAGGTTTTCCAACTGATAATTTCGCATCAAGAACTTACAGAAGTGAGCTTTGTCAGGGCTATGAAGCTGAAACTCCAAATCAAAAAACTTTCGTATATAGACGTCCGCATTGATTCCACCGTAGACCGATTTCAAAGATTCGCAGAGTTCATCCCGATTTACGCCAAAAACAAATACGATATTGGGAATGTCGAAGATATGCTTGACACGCTCCAAAAGTTCGATGGCGAAAGTCGGTCGACATCGGTCGAGTTCGTCGATAATGAAAACCAACGGACGCTCGGTCTCTTTCTCGACAGCGGTAGAGAGTTTCGTCAGTTGCTCCCTCAAGCGCTCCCTTACCTCTTGCTGGTCCGAATACTTTTGGAAAATGTCTCTACGAGTCAATTCTCTCAGGACACGATGAATATCGAGACGCAACAACCTTGAGGTCCAGGCTATGGCCCCCTCTTTGACCAATTCTTTAGCGAACGGCCGTGCCGCTCTTACCAGTTTCTTGAATCTGTTTTCTTTGAAGTGATCGAACAATTGGCCGACGATGGCGAGAAAGGGGTCGTCGCAGAAGTCGTCTTCCCAGGCATTGTAGTAGATAGACCGGAAGCCTTCGCTCTCCAAGTCCCTTTGCCAACGTCGTAACAGAAAAGTCTTTCCTGTCCCCCATTCCCCATCAATACCGACCAAGAGTGGCACTCGCTGATTGCGGACGAGATCCGTCAGCCTACCGGCAGTCTCCTTGCGGCCCAGCAAATCGTCCTGCCAAGGTTCTTCAGACGAAATTGCCTTTTCGGAGAGCTTTAGTGTCACAGATTCCGATGGATTGACCCTAACCGAATCGTCATCACTCATTTCAGCTTCTCGCCTCATACACGAAAGGTAGCGAATAATGGAATTTGCGCGCGTTAGACGATCAAAGTTAGAGTGACTGATCCAACTTGCGGTCAGCGATTCCGATGGGGGCCATCATGATGATCAAGGCGCAGATTCAGTTCACCTAACGAATGACCGAGCAACTCGTCGACCATGAGCCGCAGGCTGGCGCACTACCTACTGAACTGGTCCTCAGAGCAGTCGACTGCTACTTCTGCGGAATCCGGGAGAATGGCACCCAAAGGGCTTTGCTTCCTCCACCAATGAGCGAAATGAAAAAGGCCCGCCGAAGAGAGCAGGCCGACCCTTCGATTCTTGCGTGTCTGTGAGAAGCGCCGGCTTTGCCCGTCCCCGACGGACGATAGGGGCACAGCCGGACGCAGGGGTGCCTAGCGGGGCTCGAACCCGCAACCTTCTGATCCACAATCAGACGCCTGGCCCGGTCGATCCTGAAACCCCCGTAATCGCTGCACCATCGGAAGAAGGTCGGCTCGGTCACGCCGAGCCGGCGGACGGCCTCAGCCACTGTGCTGCCCTCGGCTATCGTCTCCTCAGCTTCTCTCAGCTTGTTGATCACCTGCTCCTGCGTAAGTCTCTTCTTCGCCATCTTTTCCCCTTTCTACGGCCCAAATACTAACATTATACCTGGACCAGTTTTTGGGGGGCGGGTCACGATGTTGCGATTTTTGGTTGCCATACCCCTCATCTCCAAGACCCTTTGACATCTCGCTCAGGCATCTCAGTTGGTTTACGGAGCTGCTCTAGGGCAGCCTTGGCAAACCATTCAATCCACCGCTCAATAAAGCTCTCCTCTTCTCCTCTGTCAATAGGAGTGAAGGGCCAGGCGACTTGGTCATGAGCAATGCCCGAAGAAAGAGCATCGCAGGCTTTTCGTCCTGGTTCTAAGGAGAAAGGAACCATGCTCATGTCCTTGCGAGAAACGGTTGGATTCACCATGAAGGCCGTTTCATACCAGCGGAATACCCCAGCTTCTTGTGCATCGCAGAACCACAACGCATGAGAGCGACCTTCATATCCATCGCTGTCCGGTTCGACCCTGAGGACGACCGTTGAGTGTACAATGACATCAAACGGGAGAGTGTGCACGTCATCCGGGGGCTGGTCGGTCAACCAACTCGAAGGTGCCGAAAGACGCAAGCTGGCTTGGCCCAAGGACCAAGACCAATTTGGACGCAAGCCCTCTGGCGCGTTAGCCGATGTCGCCGGCGCGTCCAACAGGATTCTTTCGTGAAGCGAAGCGACCACTCTATCCATGATTCGATTCGCCTCTCTACTGTATTCGTCGCGGCGCTTAAAGTCTGCTGCGGCTTCTGAGTCTTGACGAGCCGCCTCAGATCTTCGCTCGACTTCAAGGTCATTTGCTTGCTGCAAAATAATTCCGGCTCCTGATGCCACTTGTGTACAGACTTTGAGTCGAGAAACTAAGTCTTGAGGTCTTGGTCGTAGTTCGGGCGTTTTGCTGAGGCACTCGCCGATTAAGGAGCCGAGCCTCGAGGGAACACCACTGACAGCCTCTGGTGACTCAAAGAGGTGTTGCTCTCTGTAGTCGTGTTCTTCAGGGCCTGAGAAGGGCACTTCCCCGGCTAGTAATTCATATGCCACGACCCCTAGTGAGTACACATCAGTGGCGCTTGTGGCACGCTCAGCCCGCCACTGCTCCGGAGCGGCGTAGCAAGGAGTCATTGAGTACTTATGAGTATGTACGGCAGTAGTAGCTTCTGCGTATCTTGAAATGCCAAAGTCCGCGAGACACCAACGTCCGTTCAAATGGAGTATGTTCTCTGGCTTGATGTCCCTGTGAACGACCTGTCCTTCGATTTCAGCCAAGGCGTGAGCAACGTTAGAGAGCACCTCAACTGTTTCGTCGACAGAGAGGAGTTTGCTGTTCTGGCCCAGATGATCTCTTAGCGATTTGTCAGCTCTTGGCATGACAAGCACCAGAAAATCTCCCCACTCCCCTCGGTCAAGAGTGGGAACTACGTTTGGAACACCATCCAAATTCTCAAAGAGGAGTTCTCGGTCAGCTCCAGGAACGTTTTGAATGAGTTTGATGACTGCCTCTTCGCCGACCTCCGACTGTCCCAGGTATACTTGGCCATACCCGCCTTCATTCAACAGGTCCCCTTTGTACCACTTCTGGCTCAGTTCGATTACTTCCTCTTCGGATGAAAGGTCTTGCGCTCTAGCGTCATACTCAATGGAGATTCCTGAAAGCCTTGCAGCAATTGCACGACCTTTCTCTATCTCCACTTGATCGCGCCCAAGAATCTCACTAACATCAAGCAAATCCGATAAGACTGGCCCTACAAGCTCATCAGGCTCCTTGTCCCAAAAGGCGCGCAACTTTTTGGCCTTGGAAGTACCTTTACCAAGGTACTGCGAACCGTGAATTTCGACACCATAACTGTCGAAGAATTCCGCGAATCCCTGATCGCTGAAGTCCAAGACAAGGCCACTCTTCATTCCAAAGACAACTTCGAGAATTTTTCTTTCTGCGCCAGTAAGATTGCTCACTCGAATAACTCCACTCTACAATGATTTAGGAAAGACTCTTTTGACCGCGTTGCGAGTAAGTCCAGCGGAACCATACACTACTCAGGCCATGGGTGGCGTCATTTCATTGTCTTTGCACGCATATGGCAATTAGTGATTGAGTCCAAGATCCAACTTGCGGACATTGAATCCTAAGGGATGGTCAAGTGGCGAAAAAGATTGCGCTGATACAATTGGACCCCTAGCAGCTTGAGTAGCTGGAAGACCTGAAACGCCAGACTGGCTTAACCGCACTGAACTGGAGCGGCGATCCGCAAATTTTTCATCCTGCACTTCCGGGATCGCAGTCATAGGTTGACCACGCTCCCTTTACCTACAATTAGGACCGGAAGTTTTCCCCACCTAATAGGCCCTTTACGTTTGTAGTTTCCCCGGATCTTAGTATACAAAAAAATGCCGGCTGTGCCCGTCCCCGAGGGACGTTAGAGGCACAGCCGGAAATTAGGGGCGCCTAGCGGGGCTCGAACCCGCAACCTTCTGATCCACAATCAGACGCTCTGCCTTTGAGCTATAGGCGCCATATTTGGTTGACTACCTGCGGTACTGCATCCCGACGGCGTTCAGGACAGGGCCGGGAGATCCCACCACGGGGAAGGCTGGGGGACAGGGATTCGAACCCCGATTGACGGTTCCAAAGACCGTAGTCCTGCCATTAGACGATCCCCCATCGCCAGCCGGATCGGGACCTGAGAATCAAATTCCTGGCCGAACGACGGTCGTTTTCAGACAGTACGTTGCGCTGCGAGAGACGGGCCAGGAACTTGGCATTCTCTAAGGTGCCGAGGCCCAGACTTGAACTGGGGACACATGGATTTTCAGTCCATTGCTCTACCAACTGAGCTACCTCGGCAAAAAGACCGACGCGTAAGGCGACTGAGCCGCAGCATCATGAACGCCTGGAGACAACGGCTCCACCCCCTTAAGGGCCGGTCCTTTCAGAGCGGGCGATGAGATTCGAACTCACGACCTTCTCCTTGGCAAGGAGACGTTCTACCACTGAACTACGCCCGCAAATTGGTTGTTAAACTGTCTGCCGGACCGGTGGGCCCGGCAAGGCATCGAGTGGACCCGGTCGGATTCGAACCGACGATCTCCTGCTTGCAAAGCAGGCGCCTTCCCGCTTGGCCACGGGCCCGGACGCTGGATTCCAGTGCCGACGAGAGGACTCGAACCTCCACACCCTTGCGGGCAATAGATCCTAAGTCTATCGCGTCTGCCAATTCCGCCACGTCGGCTTAATAGCCGGCTAGTTGTCCGGCGCCAATTGAGCAGAGCAGCCTCGCAAGCCATCTGAGATTGTTGCAGGACGGGTCCGTCTTGGAACGGTCCTGCTGAAGGCGGGTGTACCCCCGATTCTGTCATCAGAGGGCCCGAGGGCCAACTCTGACGGTCATCATCTGTCTCGGGCGCTGGGCCCGGCGGAATGTAACTTGCTGGGTGTGAGCCAGCCTTGTTCATGCCGCTGCGACGAGATTTTACACCATCTTCGCAGACCGTGCAAAACCCACTCGCCTTGCTCTCTGTTGCACGCTCGCCCAGCCGGCTTCGTTTCCGAAGCCGCTGGTGGGCTCTTACCCCACCGTTTCACCCCTGACCGGCCGGTTGCCCGGGCGGCGGGTTTGCTTTCTGTTGCGGTTGTAGTCACATGGCCGTTACCGGACATGCGCCCCCACTTACGGTTTCGTGAGGCAACATCCCAACGAAGCTGCGTTGCAGGCATCGCGGGAGAGAGTCGGGAAGTTCCTCTACCGGTCGGACGCCGGCAGCGATGACTGCACCCGCCTTCAGGCTGGATGGCCGCTGGTTGGCGATTCCAGTCTGATTCACAACGACGAATGTTAGCACGATTGGGTTCTGTTGACAAATTTCGGCGGGCTGGCGCGGAATTGGAAGGGTCTTCGCGGGGGGAGGGCGGATTGATTCGCGGAGGGGCGCTAAGGGCCGCTAAAAGCGGCAACGGCGAACGGCAACTTCTTCTTGATCCACGAAAAGGCACGAAGGGAAGCGAAGAAGGACAACGGCGAAGGGTAGCTTCCTTTTGATCCACGGAGGGGCAGCGGGTGGGGAGTCGGGGGGAATCGCGGCTACTTGGTTTCGCTGACGTCCAGGTCGGGCTGGCGGGGGCCTTCGACCCAGACCTCGCCGTCGCGCCAGTTTTCCTGTTTCCAGATGGGGACGATCTCCTTGAGCCGTTCGATGGCGTAGCGGCAGGCCTCGAAACAGCCGTCGCTGCGGTGCGGGGTGGCGACGGCGATGAGGACGGTCGGCTCCTCGATGTCGCAGCGGCCGATGCGGTGCAGCATGCTGACGGCTTTGACAAGGGGCCAGCGTTCCATGATCTCGTCGCCGATCCGTGCCATCATCTTCTCGGCCATCGGCACATAGGCCTCGTAGACCAGGAAGTCGGTCTCCCGGGAGCCCTCATCTGTGGCTGTGGAGCCGCGGACATTGCCTGCGAAGGTGACGACGCCGCCGCAGTCGGGGCGGCTGACGCGACGCAGTATGTCGTCCTGTGAGAGAGGATTGCTGGTGATTTCGAAGAGTTTGGGAGACATGGTCTGGACTCTGTTTTGCCGCGCCGGCGTCGCTGGAGGGATTGGGCGGCGGGCTTGGGAATCGCCTCCGGAGACGGGCGGCAGCAGCGCGACCTCGTCGCCGTCCTGGAGGACAGTATCCCGCTGGGCGAACTCTTCGTTTACGGCGACGTAGAAGGTCCGCCCGCGAAATTCGGGGAGGCGTTTGTCGAGGAGATCGCCTACCGTGGCGTCTGCGGGCAAGGCGATGCTCTCGTTTTTGAAGCCGGCGGCCTGACGGAGGCCGGCGAAAAGGATCAGGCGGACGTTCACGCGGCTCCCTCTTCTTTGTGCGAATTCGGGACGGACCGCTGCCAGTCGCCGGACTTGCCCCCTCGTTTCCGTAGCAGCTGAACGCCTTCGATCACCATGGACTTTTCCAACGCTTTTGCCATATCGTAGATAGTCAATGCGGCTACGCTGACGGCGGTGAGGGCCTCCATCTCGACGCCGGTGCGGCCTTTGCAGCGAACAGTGGCGACGATGTGGACCCGGTTCAACGGTTCGTCGATTTCGAAATTGACGGCGATGCTGGTCAGCGGCAGAGGATGGCAGAGCGGAATCAGGTCGGGCGTGCGTTTGGCGGCCATGATGCCTGCGATACGGGCCGAGGAGAGCACGTCGCCTTTGGGCACGCCGCCGTCGCGGATGGCGGCCAGGGTGGCGGGGGCCATGTAGACACTGCCTTCGGCCACGGCTTCGCGGCTGGTGGTGTCCTTGCCGCCGACGTCCACCATGGATGCGCGGCCCTCTTTATCGAGGTGGGTCAGTTCAGACACGGTATGGACCTCAACTCGGCTAGAGCTCCCCGATCAGGAGCGCGTCGACGGTCTCGCCGGCGGCCATGACGCCTTCCCGTTGGGGCAGGGCAAGCAGGGCGTTCGCGGTGCGCATGCTGAGGAGGCGGCTGCTGGCCTGGATGCCTGTGCTGGCAGCGAGGAAGCAGCGCTGGCGGCCGTCCCAGCTGAGGGTGGCGCGGTGGTATTCCGGCCGGTAGGCGTCGAGGGGCAGGGGCTGGGCGAGGCGGGCCTGGACGACGCGCAGCGCGGGATCGGGCCAGCCGGCCATTTTGCGCAGGGCCGGGACGACGAAGAGGTAGAATGTGACCAGGCTGCTGACGGGATTTCCGGGCAGGCCGAAGACGAGGCGGCGTCCCTCTTCCAGGTCGGCGGTGGCAAAGGTGACCGGTTTGCCCGGCTTCATGCGGACGCGGCCGTAGTGGACGGTTCCGGCGTGTTCCAGGAGCGGTTTGACGAGATCCAGGTCGCCCATGGAGACGCCGCCGGAGGTGAGGAGGATGTCGGCCTGGGCCAGGCCCTGGCGCACGCGCTGTTCCAGCGCTTCCTGCGTGTCTCCGGAGATGCCGAGATCGATCGGTTCGCCGCCGGCGGCGCGGATGGCGGCCAGCAGCATGGCGCGGTTGCTGTCGCGAATCTGGCCGGGGCCCGGCTTTTGCTCCGGGTCGACCAGCTCGTCGCCGGTGGAGAGGACGGCTACTTTGGGGCGGGGGTAGACCGGCACGTCGACGATGCCGGCGGTGGCGAGGATGCCGATTTCGGCGGGATCGAGGCGTTCTCCGGCGGCGAGCACGGTCTGGCCGGCCTCTACGTCCACGCCGACGGGGCGGACGTTGGTCCCCGGTTCCACATTCTGGTTAATCCGGATTGTGGGGGCGCCGTTTCCCTGTGGCAGCTTTTCGGTCTCTTCGATCATCACGACGGCGTCGGCGCCGCCGGGCAGGGGGGCGCCGGTTGTGATGTAGGCGACGGCGCCTGGTTGGACGGAGAAATCGGCGAGCGCGCCGGCGCTCACTTCGCCGATCATGGGATAGTCGCCGATTCCGTCGGCGGCGACGACCGCGTAGCCGTCCATGGTCGAGGCGGGGAAGGGGGGCAGCGGCTCCTTGGCGGCAATGTCAGCGGCGAGAATTGCGCCGCGTACCTTGGAGAGCGGCCGCCGCACCGCTCGTGGCAGGCGCGTCTGTTCGAGCGTGATGTTTAGGGCATCCTCGACTGAAAGCATCGAGTAGGGAGAGGTTATGGTCATCTGGATACGCGTCCTCTTGTGGCGGGCTGTGTCCTAGTCCTGGCAGATCAGCTCGACCTCATTGCCGTCCGGGTCGTCGATGTAGATTGTGCGGCTGGCGAGGACGGGATGTGTGCCGCCTCTTGGCTCGTAGCCGGCCGCGCGCAGGGCTTCCTCCTGGTCGTCGAAAAGGTCGGCGGGCAGCTCGAAGGCGATGTGGTGAAGCTGGCCCCCGCGAGGTTGGGCCGCGACTTCCGGGGGCATGGGCACGATCACGATCATCTGGGGAATGCCGGCGGCGCCGTCTCCGGCTTTGAGGAAGACGTTTGGCAGCTCGGGCGGAGAGATGATTTCCAGCCCCAGCAGGTCTTTATAGAAGGCGACGGATTCCTCTTTGTTTCGGGACCACAGGACGATTTCGGCGATTCCGGAAATCATTGACATTGTCGTTTCCTGTTCGATGGCGCCCTGGTCTTGCGCCTGGCGCGCCGGCGGGCCGTGTCTGAATGTGGGCAGTATAGCTGAGTCAGGGGCAATTTGCCAGTTAGGGGGGAAGGGCAACGGCGAACGGCAACATCTTTTTGTTCCACGAAGGGACGCGAAGTGGCGCGAAGAACGGCAACGGCGAACGGCAACCTCTATTGATCCACGGAGGGACACGGAGGGGCACGGAAAACGGCAACGGCAGAAACTTTTGATCCGCGAAGGGGGCGCGAAGAACGGGAGCGGCAAAAGGCGACACACTTTCATCCACGGTGGGCGGGCGGGAAACGTGTTGGCGTTTCGGGTCGGAGGTGTGTTGCCTGCGGAGGGGCTTGGACCCCCGCGAGGGACGCCCCAACAGGGGGTCTGAGGAGGAAGGGAGGGGTGGAGGGGTGGAGTTTCGTATGGGCGTTGGGCAGAGTGATTGCATTTGGAGTGGTTAAAGGTAGCGTCAGGGATCCTGATTTTACGCCAGGGAGGACTCAAAAAAGGTGCGGCGCGCCGGTGAATTCACGAAGATGAACGGTCTGATCGTTTTGCGCGTGTGCGGGCCTGCGCCTGGGCGAGTTACGCGTGCGGGTCAACCGCCTCACCGACTGGCAGGGCGGCTCTCCCCCGCAGTTCCCCCCTAATCCCTTAATCCCCCCAAATCCCCGTTCAGACAAAATCCGTGTCCCAAATCCCCGTCCAGACAAAGTCCCCGTCTCCCCGCAGTTCCCCTGCTGATAGTTCTCTCCCAATATGATGCGTATTCCCTGGAGTGCATGTGGAGATTGGTGGGGCAACTGTTACAATGGGCACAGGCTGGGGTTGTCCAAATGCCCTGAGAGCAGGCGAAGTCCGAGGGTACAAGGCCAGACGGGGGGAAGAATCGTGCGTGAGTGGATACGACGGGAAGCCGATAATTTGTTGCCCAAGCTGGTGGAATGGCGGCGGGATTTTCACCGACACCCTGAGTTGGGATTCCAGGAGGCGCGGACGGCCGGAGTCGTGGCGGCGCATCTGCAGGAGCTGGGGCTGGAGGTGAGCAGCGGCGTCGGCAAGACAGGTGTGATCGCGATGGTGGAACCGGACCAGGTACCGGCGGACAGCGAGACGGTCCTGTTGCGATTCGACATGGACGCTCTGCCGATACACGAGGAGACAGGACTGCCCTATGCGTCGGAGACTGCCGGTGTCATGCATGCCTGCGGTCATGACGGCCACACGGCGATCGGGATGGGTGTTGCGCAGCTGCTTTCGGCGCACCGCAATGAGCTGCCGGGGCGCGTCAAGCTGGTTTTTCAGCCGGCGGAGGAAGGGTTGGGCGGCGCGCTGGCGATGATCAGAGACGGCGCGCTCGACGAGCCGCAGCCTGCGGCCGCATACGGTCTGCATCTGTGGAGCCGGCTGCCGTACAACCAGGTTGTGGTTCAGCCCGGACCGCTGTGGGCGGCGGCCGACATGTTCGCGGTTACAGTGCATGGCAAGGGAGGGCACGGCGCGACGCCGCATGACACGATTGACGCCACGCTTGCGGCCAGCCAGCTGGTGGTGGCGTTGCAGAGCATTGTCGCGCGCAACACAAATCCGACCGATACGGCGGTCGTGACGGTGGGCTCGTTCAACAGCGGGACCGCGGCCAATGTGATTTCAGAGCGGGCGGAGCTGCAGGGGACGATACGCAGCTTTGATACGGAGGTGCGCGACCTGCTGCTGCGCCGCATAGACGAGATTTGCCAGGGCGTCTGCCAGGCTTTTGGCGCCAGCTATGAATTTGAGCTGCGGAATTGCGTGCCGCCGACGGTCAACTCTGAAGCCGGGGCGCGGTTGATGGAGGGTGTGGCGAGAGAGGTGGTGGGCGCTCAAAACGTGGCGCAGATACCGCCGATGATGGTGGGCGAGGATATGGCGGAGTTTCTGGACCGCGCGCCGGGCTGTTTTGTGCTGGTCGGCGCGGCCCATCCGGAAGAGGGATTCTACAGCCCCCATCACAGCCCGACGTTTGACTTTGAAGAGAGCGTCATGCCGACCGGGGTGGCGCTGCTGGCTGAAGTCGCGTTCAATCACCTTTCCGCGGGCGGCCAGGCTGGAACTGAAGAGGGAAGTTAGAGGCCGGGCCCGCGGCCCGGTTTCCTGGCGCCGTGAAGGTGCGGCGGGGAACGTCCATTCACTCAGATTGGAAATTGACATATCGGGCGTGATCAAGTAGGATCAACCTGTTTGATTATATTGATACGATTAATCGGATGATTCAACGTTTGTTGGCGTCGAACGCGGCGCTATCGGCGGGAAGATGATCAAGCAACTTCACAGCGACTCCGAACTGCTGGACTACATCGTAAGCAACGGGTTTGTTCCGGGGGCGAGGCTGCCTTCGTTGAACGACCTGAGCGCGGAGCTGGGGGTCAGCATCGGCAAGCTGCGGGAGCAGCTGGAGGCGGCGCGGGTTCTTGGTTTGGTGGCGGCGCGTCCGCGGCGGGGCATCGAGTGCAACCGGTACAGTTTTACGCCGGCCGCGCGGGCCAGTTTGATGTTTGGGCTGGCGACGGATGAGCAGCTTTTCCGCGAGTTCAGCGAGTTGCGCAACGGAATCGAGAGCGCGTTCTGGCGGCCGGCGGTTCTTGCCCTGACGGATGAGGACAAGCGGGAGCTCCAGCAGTACGTTTCAGGGGCATGGCACAAGCTGCAGCAGAGTCGGATTCAGATTCCGCATCAGGAACATCGCGCATTCCATTTGACGATTTTCCGGCGGCTGGACAATCTGTTCGCGACGGGGTTGCTGGAAGCCTATTGGGACGCGTACGAGGCGGTTGAGCTGAATATGTACGCGGATTACGACTATCTGACCGAGGTGTGGGGCTATCATGAAGGGATAGCCGACGCGATTGTACGGGGCGACGTTGACAGGGCCAAGGCGTTGAACGAGGAGCACCTGTTGTTGCTGCGTACGCGGGGCGTTTCACGCGGCAATGCCCGCGGTGACGTTGTCAAGGACGGGAACACGGAGGTAAGGAGCCCAGCATGAGTGTAGCGGTACGGGAGGCGCCAATTGGGAGGCCGGACGCGCCGGCGGCCGTAAATGACTTTGCCATCAATGTGGCGACGGCGAACGGTTCCGGCAGCCAGACGAGCAATGGTGTTTTATTGCGCGCTTTGTTCAAGATGGGGATTCCGATAAACGGGAAGAACCTGTTTCCAAGCAACATCCAGGGACTGCCGACCTGGTACATTATTCGTTTGAGCAAGGATGGCTTTCTGGCGCGCCGCGAGATGACGGACATTCAGGTCTGTATGAACGGGCGCACGGTGGCGGAGGATATGGAGAGGGTGGCATCCGGCGGGATTGTTCTTTATGACGACTCTTTGCCGATCGCCAACCACCGCAAGGACGTTACATATTACCCGATGCCGGTGAAGGAGCTGGTCAAGGAGGCGAGCCTGCCCCATGCGTTGCGAGACTATGTGGCCAACATGGTCTATGTAGGCGTACTGGCTGAGCTGTTGGGCATTGAGACTTCTGAGATTGAGGCGGCGCTTCTCCACCACTTCGAGGGCAAGGAGAAGGCAGCCGGGCTTAACATGGAGATGGTGGACCGGGCGATTGAGTGGGCCGCGGGGCATGTTGAGCGGCACGCCGGTTATCGGGTCGAGCGGATGACGGGCTTCAATGAGGGCAAGATTCTGGTCGATGGCAACACGGCGGGCGCGCTGGGCGCGCTGGCAGGCGGACTTTCGCTTGCGTCGTGGTATCCGATCACGCCGTCGTCCAGCATGGCTGAGTCGGTTGAGAAGTATGCGCCCGCGTTGCGCACTGATGAGGATACGGGGAAGTCGACGGTTGCCGTGATTCAGGCTGAGGACGAGCTGGCCGCGATGGGGATGGTTGTAGGCGCCGGCTGGACCGGGGCGAGGGCGATGACCTGTACGAGCGGGCCCGGGATCAGCCTGATGGCCGAGTTTGCGGGGCTGGCTTATTTCGCCGAGATACCGGCGGTGATCTGGGACATTCAGAGGATGGGGCCGAGCACGGGCCTGCCGACGCGCACGTCGCAGGGGGACATCCACGCGGCCTACTATCTCAGCCATGGGGACACGAGGCACGTCGTCCTGTTCCCGGCCAATCCGGTTGAGTGTTTTGAGTTTGGCCGGGTTGCATTTGACCTGGCAGAGGAGTTGCAGACGCTGGTCATTGTGCTGAGCGATCTGGACCTGGGGATGAATCAGCATATATCGGAGCCCTTCGAGTATTCGGATGCTCCTTTCAAGCGGGGCAAGGTGCTGAGCGCGGAGGATTTGGAGGAGCGGCAGGGATCCTGGGGCCGGTACATGGATGTCGACGGTGACGGCGTGGCCTATCGAACGCTTCCGGGCACGAAACACAATATGGCTGCCTACTTCACCCGCGGGACGGGCCACAATGAGTACGGCTACTATAGCGAGCGGCCGGATGACTGGGAGCAGAATCTTGAGCGGCTCAAGCGGAAGTTTGAGACCGCCCGGCAGCTGGCTCCCAAACCGATCGTGGACGATGTTGAGGGTTCGGAGGTTGGGATCATCAGCTTGGGCAGCAACCATGAAGGCGTGGAAGAGGGGCGGGCGCGATTGGCGAACGCGGGTCTGTCCACGAGTTATCTGCGGTTGCGGGCGCTGCCGATTGACGAGAGTGTCCGGTCCTTTATCGACAGGTATCGGACCATCTTTGTGATTGAGGCAAACAGTGACGGGCAACTGCATTCGATTCTGACGACTGAGGAGCCGGCGCAGGCGCTGAAGTTGATTTCGATCGCCAAGTGCGACGGGCTTCCATTGAGCGCACGCTTCATCAGTGAACAGATTCAGCAGGCATTGGAGGAGGAACTGTAATGACCACAGCAGCCAGAACCAGGGCGGCGAGAGCGACGCGGCGCGCGGCGCGTCCTGCCAGAACCAATCGCATCGGCCTGGAGAAGACCTCCTATCGGGGAAGACCGTCTACACTGTGCAAAGGGTGCGGGCATGACAGCGTCAGCCAGCGCATTGTGAATGCGGCGTGGGAGATGGGGCTGGATCAGACGCAGGTGGTGAAGCTGAGCGGGATTGGCTGCAGCAGCAAGACGCCGGCCTACTATCTTGGTTGGAGCCACGGTTTCAATAGTTTGCATGGGCGCATGCCTTCGGTGGCGACCGGCGCAATCGTCGCCAACCGTTCGCTGGAGGTAATTGGCGTGAGCGGCGACGGAGACTCGGCGTCGATCGGAATCGGCCAGTTCAAGCATGCGGTGCGGCGCAACCTGCCCCTGATCTACATTGTTGAAAACAACGGTGTTTATGGCCTGACCAAAGGTCAGTTCAGCGCGACGGCTGACGAGGGCCAGGTTCTGAAGTACCAGGGGTTGAACGATTTGCCGCCGCTGGACATTTGTATGGAGGCGCTGACTGCGAATGCGACATTTGTGGCGCGCAGTTTTGCGGGTGACCCGAAGCAGCTGGAAGCGCTGCTCAAGGCAGCCATCAACCATCGCGGCATCGCGGTGCTGGACATCATCAGCCCATGCGTAACGTTCAACAATCACGACACGTCGACGAAGAGTTACGGTTTCGGCAGGGCGAATGAGATCCGGTTACACGACCTGAACTTTGTGCCTGAATTTGAGGAGATTGAGATCGAGGAGTATGAGGATGAGCTGGAGGTAGAGCTGCATGACGGCGGGACCATTGTCCTCAAGAAGCTCGATCCGGATCACGATCCCAAGGACCGCACGGCGGCGTACAATGTCATTCAACGCTCGCTGGACGAACAGAAGCTGATCACCGGCCTCCTCTATATCAGTGAGGAGGAGCCAACCTTTACCGAGCTGCTGGACATTACGGAGACGCCACTGGCTCATTTGCCTGACCGTAAGCTCCGTCCAAGCAGGGAAGCGCTTGAAGGCGTGATGGCCAGTCTGGCTTAGGCGGGGCGCTGCCCTTTGGGGCAGGTCTGGTTTTTTTGCAGAGGGAATAGAATAGGGGCGCCTGTCAACCGGTCGCGACTTCAGTTGCGGCGGGGCGGGCGCTCTTTTTATTGGTCTTGGACGGCGGTGAGGGGCGTTGTGTTTTCAGGGGGAGAGGGAACGGTTTCGCGGTAAGGGCCGCGCAGCTCCGGAGGCATCATGCCTGCGATCGCCAGCATGACTTCCCCGGTATAGTTCTGGATGTCTTCCTTTGAGCCGGGCTGAAACCGCATTGGCTTCCCGAACTGAATGGAAAGTCTGGTGCGTCTGAAGGGATTGTACCAGTTCTTGTGCAGGTGCGGGACGCCGAGGACGGCGACGGGGACGATGGGGACGCCGGCGTCAAGGGCAATGCGGACGGCGCCGCTCTTTCCTCGTCGGAGAGGGTTGCCGCGATTGCGCGTTCCTTCCGGGAACATACCCACGATCCGGCCCTGGCGCAGGAGGTCCACGCCATATTCGATTGCCTTGGTGTCGCGGGCGCCGCGGTTGATAGGGAAAGCCCCGATGCGATAGAGGAAGAAGCTCACCGCCGGGTGGATGTTGAAGAGCTCCCTCTTGGCCATATAATAGACTTGTCGGGGGCAGGCGTAGCCGAGCACGAAACTGTCCAGGCCGCCGGGGTGATTGCAGGCCAGCACGACGCCTCCCCGGGCGGGCACGTGTTCGACACCGGATACATGCCAGGACAGGACAAGGCGTCGGAAGACGCCGATCAGAAAGTGGGAGATTTTCCAGGTGGTGGAGGCTTCTGACGGGATTTTCATGCGGGGTCAGTTCAATCTTCTGATGCCTTCTCGAATCTGCTTCAACGCGACAAGCACGCGCTGTTCCTCCTGGGAGGGGTTTTGTTCGGTATCCGGCATCCAACCACCGGGCGTCACGCTGCTAAAGGTTTTTTCAGCTTCGCCGGTAAACAGGTGAAGGCGGTTGCGGCGCAGGAAGTAACGGCGCAGGTCGCTTTCGGCGGCCAGGAGGTTTTTCAGGCCGTAGTGGAGAAGGCCGCGGTCACGCCAGAGATTTGATTCTTCCGGGTCGACGAGGACCATGTAGTTCAGAACGGTGAGGGCATCATTGAGGCGGTGTTGGGAGATATAGACGGCGCGCAGGTTGTTCAGAATACGGAGAACGAGCGCGCGGGAGTCGGTGCGGTACTGGTCCAGGGAAACGGAGATTCGAATTGGCTGCTGGAACATCTGGGAGAGGTAGTAAGAGAGCTCCTCGGCGGCCACGACTTTGCCATGAAAGGGGTCGAGGATCCACTTTCCATTGGTGTCCCGGTATTCCAGCATGAAGTGTCCTGGGAGTCCGAGGCCGGTCAGGTTGATTCCCAGGCGGCGGCCTACGGCCATATAGAGGAGGCTGAGGGTGATGGGGAGGCCCAGTCGGGAGTCCAGGACGCGATGGAGGAAGCTGTTGGCGGGTTTGTAGTAGCTATCGACGTTTCCCGAGAATTCGAATTCGCCGTGGAGGACGGCGATGAGGGATTCGGCCCTGGCGCGTCCCAGTGCGCCGACCGGCAGGCGTTGTTCGACCTGGTCGGCCAGTTCGTCGAGGCGCCTGACATAGCTTTTCACGTTCAGGTCAGGGTCGGCGAGTTTACCGACCAGCAGCGCCAGTTGTTCGGGCCTGTCATAGTCGGCTTGCAGCGCGGTTGAGAATTCTGTCAGAAGGTCCACTGGAACTCCTATCCCTCTCAAGGCCCTGGCCAGTCTGGCGGGGGTCACTGCCGCAAATTTGGGCTGCGGAACGCCGGTCCAGATTACCAGAATTCGATGGAACTGGCAAGCCGGACGGGGATTTGGACGGGGATTTTGTCTGGACGGGGATTTGGGGGGATTCTGGGGATTAAGGGGATGGGGGATTGATCCGCGAAGGGGGGCGAGGGGCGTGTTGGTGTTTTTTGCCGGAGGAGCGTTTCTGTGCGGAGGGGCTTGGCCTCCCACAAGGGGTGAAACTGCAGTGGTCAGTGGGCAGTGGTCAGGTGGTGGCTGTGGGCGGCGATGTTGCGCGCATTGCGATAAGTTCACCGCCGTCGACGCGAACGACCTCGCCCGTCATATAGTCGGATTCGAGCAGGAACCTGACGGCCTTGGCGACGTCTTCCGGGGCGCCCCAGCGTTTCAGCAGCGTGCGATCGCTATGGCTGCGGGCCCGTTCGCGGGAGAGGTTTGGAGGGGGCATGACGGGGCCCGGGGCGACAGCGTTTACGCGCACGGTGGGAGCCAGCTCCAGGGCCATCTGCCGGGTGAGAGCGAGGAGGCCGGATTTTGCGACGGCGTGGGCGGTAAAGTTGGGCCAGGGATGCCAGACAGAGATGTCAACGATGTTGACGATCGCGGCTTGGGGTTGACGCAGGAGGAGGGGGGCGAGCTCATTGCTGACGTAGAAGCTCCCGTTCAGGGCAACGTCGATGACCTGGCGCCAGGTTGAGTAGGACCTGGTTGGGAAGGGATGCTGCGCGAAGCGGTCGGCGGAGTTGACGAGCATGTTGAGGCGGCCATGGCTGGCGCGCAGTTCCTCCGCCATCTGTTGCACCGCTTCCAGATTGGCTATATCACACTGGACCGTCTTCGCGTTGACGCCGAAAGCCGATGCCTCTTGCGCGGTTTGGTCGGCGGCGGCGGCTGAGTTGTTGAAGAGAATGATGACATCAGCGCCGGCCCTTGCGAGCTCCAAGGTGATCGCCTTGCCGACGCGATGGGCGCCGCCCGTCACCAGCGCCGCGCCTCCTCGTATTTCCATTGCGCTTATTCATCTCCTCGAGTCACAGGGCAGGCTGGGGGGTGGATCTGAAACGAGAGGTGTTGCCGTGGCCGGAAACCTGGTCGCGGCGCCTTAGTCATCGCGGGTTTTCGCCAATCAAAAAGGCGACGGAAGTTGAGCGCTTCCGCCGCCAAAGTTGAATGCGTTCCGCGTGGTCATACTACTCTCTCATGGTATCGAGGGTTCGCTGGATGATCTCGGCCTGTTCCGACCGGGCGCGACGGCGCCGGCGGCTTCTGCGCCGGGGGGATTTGGGCAGGGCGACTTCCTGGCCGTCGGCTTCCATGGCGCGTTTGAATGCCAGTTCCATGGGCGAAAGGACTTCGATGTTTTCGAATTTGTCCACGACTTGCCCATCGGCGTCCTGCCCCGAGTCGTCCTCGCCCGATGCGTCGGCGACTTCCTCTTCGGGTTCTTCGCGCAGGCCTTTGATGCTTACGTCGATATGACGGCGGCGGCGATTCAGGGTAATGATACGCACTTCCAGTTTTTCGTCGATTTCCACGACATCTTCTGGTTTTTCGACGTAGTTGTTGCCCATTTCGCGCACGTGGAGCAGTGCGTCCGTACCCACTCCGATATCGATAAAGGCGCCGTAGGGCACCATTCTGGTCACAACGCCTTCGACAACTTCGCCCTCTTTGAGGTCGCGAATTGTCTTGGTGTCGGGGGAGATCATGGTCAGACTGATGCGGTTGCGTTCTCGATTCAACCGTTTGATCCAAACTGTGACGCTCTGACCTTCCTGGACCACGTCTGTCACATTGGTGACGCGGCCGACCGACAGTTCGGATATGTGGACCAGGCCATCGCGGCCGGCTCCAATATCAACGAACGCGCCAAAGTCGGTTACTTGTTTTACCTTTCCGGCCACTTCCTGGCCGATACTGAGGCGAACGACTTTTTTGCCGGCGTCTGCGTCGGCTCCATCATTGTTCGCTTCAGCTGCTTCTGTCTCGACAGTACGGGGTTCTTCGGTCATATTCCGCTCCTCGCTGAAAACGGCATTGTCCCTGCGCAACACCGTTTGACAGTATACCTTTTTCCGCGCCTAAAGACAAAAGCTGACTGGTGTAAAATCGCTAACGGATGTCGGTCATACATTGAAACGGATTTGGAGTATATCGCCGTCCTGAACGGGGTATTCCTTTCCCTCCAGCCTCAGCAGACCCTGGCCGCGCGCTTCGGCCATGCCGCCCGCCTCCATGAGGCTGTCAAAGTGGATGGTTTCGGCGCGAATGAAGCCATTCTGCATATCGGTGTGAATGACGCCGGCGGCTTCGGGCGCAGTGGCTCCGTCGCTGACCGCCCAGGCGCGAACCTCGTTGTCGCCGATGGTGAAAAAGCTGATGAGGCCCAGCAGTTTATAGCAGCGGCGGATTGCCCGGTTCAGACCTGGTTCGGCGATACCGAACTCGGCGAGAAAGTCAGCCGCTTCATTGGGCGTCATTTGGGCGATGTCGGCTTCGAGACGGCCGCGAAGAAAGAATGTTTCGTCATTGAGGAGAGGCGCGTACATGCTTTCCAGGTCGTCGTCGCCTGCGTTGACGACGTGCAGACGAGGCTTCAGGCTCAGGAAACCGAAGCCGCCGAGCATTTTCAGCTCATCCGCCGTGAGCGACGCCTCCCTCAGGTGGATGCCTTCTTCCAGTAGCGGGTACAGGCGGGTAAGGAGGGCTTCTTCGTGCGCCAAGCGCTGCCGTTCTTCAACGGGGCCCCGGGATCGTTGCGCGGCGATGCGTTCCAGCCGCCCCTCGATGGCAACCATATCGTTGAGTAGCAGTTCGGTTTCCAAGGCCGCGATGTCTGCGGCCGGATCGATGCGATCCTGGGGGTGGGCGACATTGGGGTCGTCAAAGGCGCGTGCGACGAGCAGCAGAGCATCGTTGGCGGCGACGGCGTTGAGAAGTGGGCCGCGAAATGGACTCTCCTGGCCTATATTGCCGGCCATGCCAGCGATATCGTTGTAGGTAACCTGAGCATGGACCGGCTTGCGGGGGGCAAACATCCGGGCAAGGGTATCGAGGCGAGAGTCCGGCACGTCCACCACGGCTGTGTGGACTTCGAGCTGTCCGCTGGAGTAGGACGTTGCGGCGGCGACGCTGCGGGTCAACGCGTTAAAGATGGTTGTTTTGCCGCTATTTGAACCGCCTACGATTCCGATTCTCATGGAAGTTGGCTGGCGCTCCTGGCGCAGAATTGGCAGAAGGAGAGGGGACTCCGGTTCACAGATTCCTGTGATGAGGCCGATTCATCGGTTGCAAATCTGAATGGGCCTTTTGATCTTTCGCTGTGCGCTGAACCGTTCGAGTTTGTTGGCGCCTGCGGGTTCACGGGAGCCTCCTGACTTTGGGGGGACGGGAACCCAGAATGAGATGAACCGGCGTGTTGCCAGCCGCTGAAGGCCTGTGGGCTGGAATCAGGATGGAGGCTCCGCGGGGCCATCATACCGCAGAATCTTCTCGAATGCACGGTGATAACAGTTGCGAAGGGTGTAGACCGATATGGGCTTAGACTTTTTGGCTGGTTCCTGTAACGGGCAGCGGTCAGTTGTCTGAACGGGGATTTGGGGGGATTTGGGAGATTAGGGGGATGGGTTGTTGTCCTGACGGCTTTTTGATGGGCGAGTGGCGGAGAGTATGGCGAGGGAACTGCGGGATAGGGCGCGAGGGACGTGTTGGCGTTTCTGATTTGGAGAAGCGTTGTTGTGCGGAGGGGCTTGGGCGCCGACAAGGGGCGTCCCTACAGGGTGGTGACAGGAGAGGTAGACATCGTGAGGCGGCCATCGGAGGGTTACGGGGGGGAGATGCGCCGCGGGTCCGGCAATCAGAGGATCGAGGGCGAAGAGCGGTTGCTGAGAATCGCGATTCGGGCCTTGGCGGAACGAGTTTGGCGGGAGAGCCTTTGCCAATGGACACACATTGCGGGCAGGGCACGTTTTTGCGGGGGGCGTTGCGGGGGGTGTCCCCCCGCACAAGGGAAGCCGCTTGCGGCTGACCGCCCCAGATGAGGGGAGAGGGGAGAGAAGTGAGGGGAGAGACAGGTAAACGCGAGGGGCAGGGCAGATTGTGGCGAGGATCGGGCTATTGTTGGGAGATTATATGGAATTCTGGAATCAGCCACACCTGCAGTCGCCGAATCCGGGCTGCGCCGCGGCAGAAACTACGCTTGTGGCCTGTAGGGGTAGGGTGTACAATTAGAATTCGACTTGGCAGGCGGCACTGCGGGAACCACTCCCAAGAGATGCCACAAGAGTCCCAATTCCGGAATTCGGGCCAGAAGGGCGGCCCGGATCTTCATTTTAAGACTGAAAAAATATGGCAAGTAGAGAAACTCCGACACAGCCCCACGTTCATGTTGCCAAGTTGATGGACCACCGCAATCCGCGGGCCGCTCACTTGGAAATCGTTGAGCCGGCGCGGGGAGACGGGCGCGCGGCCAGAGGCAGTTTGTACATTTTGATTGAGCTGATTGGCAGCAGCCCGGTCAGCAGTCATGCGGTGCATGAGATGCAGTCGGCAGCGACGTTGACGTATTACTCTGCCGGGGGTCCTGTCAGCCAGGTGTTGCGGCAGGCGGTTACGAAGGCGCATGAAGTCTTGCGGAATATGAACCGGAGCAGCCCGGATATTGACTTGCAGGCGGGGATCATCTGCGCCGCCATCGTCCAGGGGCACCTGGCGATTGCATCGGCCGGTCCTCCGGTTGCGTTCGTGGCTACTGAAGAGCGGCTGGACCAGTTTCCGCTTGACGAGGAGCGGTATGCAGGCAACATTGGCAGTGAGCTGGACCCGGGCATTCACACGTACAGGCACGTATTGAGCAAGGGGGACGCGCTCTTATTGGGTGAGAGCGAGTGGATTCTGCAGTCTGACGTCCGGACGATAGGCGGCGCGGTTGTCAACGCGTCTGTGAGCAACATGCAGGAGATGGTGGCGCACTTGCGTGAGCAGGGCGACAATGCGCCGCTGCTGGGACTGCTGCTAGTGTATTCGGATGAAGAGCGGGAGGCGGATGCGGGGATGGGTCTCCCGACGGCGGTTGGGGCTTCGCCGCCGGTGCATGAAGTGCCGGCGGAAGGGCATGCCGCGGGGGGACTTTCCTTCTCTGAACGAGCGGATGGACCAGCGCTGAATCTGCCGAGCGCAGCGACGATGCAACATCAGCTGGCCGTACCGGTCCCGCCGCGTCCGGGCGTGAAGGCCCCGTGGCACAGGGGCGCGCTTCGTTTCCTTCGCCGTCCTTCCGGTTGGTTTTCCAGTTTGCTACAAGGGCTGTTGCCAGAGCGAAAGACGGGAAGGGACGACGAGGCGGGCCGGATTGATGCGCCGCAGCCTGAGGCGGAGCCTACGCCGTTGGGGCAGTCTGAGGAGATCGCGAGTGATTTTCCGGGTTTGCCTGAAGAGGACGCGCCCGTGGAGAGCCAGGGTGAGGAGCGCATGCAGCTGCCTGCGCTGCCAAGCTATGCGCCCCCGGCGCCTTCACAGGGGAACCGGCGCAGGCTGATCATTGCGATCGCGGTTCTGATTCCGTTGCTCACGTCGGCTGTCGTGGGGGCCGCATTCTTGCGCGAGGGCAGTATCAATCAGGAAGAGGGTCTGCAGCTGGTTGAATTGGCGGACAGCAAGTTGCTTGAAGTCCAACAGGCGTTGTCGGTGGAAGACAGGACGACGGCCCGGGCCTCTTTGAGCGAGGCGCAGCGTTTTCTGGACGAGGCGATCGTGCTGATCGGCGTTACGGACCGGATCCAGGAGCTTTCGGAGGTGATATCCACTGAGCTTCAGGAGCTGTTGCAGGTCCGGGCGCTCTATTCGCTGGATGTGCCCTTGTTGGCGTACGCTGCGGACGCTGAACCTCAGCGGGTGGTGGTGTCCAACCAGGACATCTATGTGTTTGACGCGGCCAGACAGGCAGTTCTGCACTATCGCACGAACTCGGAACGCACGCTGCTGGAAGAGGACAGCGGTGTGATATTGCAGGAGGGAGACACTGTATCGGGGATCACAGTGGGCCGACTTGTGGACATTTCCTGGCAGCCGCGGATTGCTGGTTTTGCAGACAAGGCAAGTCTCCTGGTTTTGGATCGAAACAATAATGTTTTCCGATACAATCGCCTGGACGGGGCGATGCATCTGGCTTTGCGGGAGCAGAGCACGCTATCCAGCGTTGGGCAGCTGGGCGTCTACAACGGTCGCTTGTATCTGGCCGACGAAGGTTCGGACCAGATTTATCGCTATTCCCCGGCCGGTTTGGCGTATGACGACCCGCCAACGGCGTGGTTCAGCGAGCAGATACGGGGTGATCTTGCCGGGCTGATTGCGCTGGGAATCGATGGGGACATCTGGCTGCTCAGCGAAGACGGGACGTTGCTGCGTTTCCGTGAGGGCCAGCAGCTCCCATTCAGCCTGGAGCGGATTCCGGGGTTGGGCGGCCTCATCGTAGATTTCACGATGGCGGAACATTCGGACGGGATGCTCTACCTGGCTGACGCAACGGAAGAGCGCATTCTGGTGTACGACAAGGAAGGGCGATACATTCAACAGTACGTTGACGCGGAAGATTTAGCGCTGGCGGGGTTGAGAGGACTGTTTCTGGACGAAGTCACGGGCATCCTGTACATCCTGACGAAGTCGGGACTCTATGCCCATCCGTTGCCCCGTTGACACGCAGAAGGCGGAGACAGCGGAGGGGATGGTAGGGAACCGCGCGCAATAGGTCCGAGGAATACGCGGTCGTCTCATATCGAGCGCGGCGCCTGCGACAAAAAGTGATGCAAAGATTCATTGGCGCGCCAATATTCGTGCTATAATACCGGCACTATGTCAGAGTACGGTAACTCATCTGACCAATCTGAAAAGCCTGACGCAAGCGAACGATT
Organism: Caldilineaceae bacterium; assembly: GCA_022824025.1. Taxonomy (GTDB): domain Bacteria; phylum Chloroflexota; class Anaerolineae; order Caldilineales; family Caldilineaceae; genus Bin5. The sequence continues at coordinate 168,168 of JAJEBF010000003.1, read as the reverse complement.
TGGCGTCAGATTGTGGGGCAGCAGTACGGCTATTGCACTGGCAGGGCTGTTCGCGGTCCTCGTTTTGATCGGCGCGCTTCTGGCAGGAAGCGCGCTTGGCAATCGCGCGCGGGCGTATGCCCTGCACAGCAGGATCGGCGACATCGCCGCGGATTTGCCCACTCTGCCGAAACCGAGCGCTGAAGGTGAAGTCGCGGCGGCCCAAGAGGTTGCTGGTTCGCACAGCAGCGAGCCAAGGCGCGTAACGGCGGATGCCGACGAACCAGACAGACAGATCAACATTTTGTTGTTGGGCTCTGACGAACGCATCGACGGCGTTGAACCGCCGCGAACCGATACGATGCTGCTTGTCACGCTGGATCTCCGGCGCAATACCGCCGGGATGATTTCGCTGCCGCGGGACCTTTGGGTGCCGATCCCGAGTTATAACCTGACATCGAAGATCAACACTGCCTACGCCATTGGTGAGCAGCGGGGTTACGAGTTCGGGGGCGCGCAGCTGGCCAAGGATACGGTCAGCAGCTTTATCGGGCAGCCAGTTCAGTACTATGTGCAGGCCGATTTTACCGGTTTCGTCCGCTTTGTCGACGAGATAGGCGGCGTTACTGTCAATGTGCCGCAGACGATTCATGATCCGGAGTATCCCACGGCTGAGTACGGATTTCAGACGTTTTATCTGGAGGCTGGACTGCGGACTCTTGACGGAGAGACGGCGCTGAAATACGCCCGGACGCGCAATATGGACAGCGACTACGGACGGGCCGCCAGGCAGCAACAGTTGATCAGTTCGATCGTGGACAAGGTGTTTTCAGCGGATATGTTGCCGACGTTGATAGCCAGGGCGCCGCAGCTCGTAAACTCCACGTGGGGCAGCGTGCGGACCGACATGCCGCTGGCAACGGCAGCTGAAATAGCATCCTATGTCCGCACGAACTCGTTCGATTTGCGTACGCTGGTCCTGGATGACCGATACGGGGAGGAGACCTACAGTGAGAATGGCGCCTGGATTCTGCTTCCGAACCGTGATCTGATCCGGCCTGAACTCAAGGCATTCTTTGATCCGGAGGCTGGCCCCAATGTCGCGGCGGTTGCGCCGGCGGAACCGCTTCAGCAGGTTCAGCCTGGCCCGCGAGCCGTCACGGAAGCCGGATCCACAGAGCTTTTGGCGGCGGACATTGGCGCCAACGTTCGCGTCATGGCGGCGAGGGAGGCTCGGCTGGAGATTCTCAACGGCACGGACCAGGCAGGCGTTGCGGCGCAGGCGCGGCGTCACCTTGAAGCGAATGGCTGGCGCGTTGTTGCGATAGGGGATGCCGACCGCAGCGACTACCAACACACTCTTCTGGTCAACTATAATACTGACGAAACGCTTGTGCGGGAGTTGGGCCGCCAACTCAATCTGACCGCTTCCCTCTATTCGATTCCTGGGCTGCTCATCCCTGAGTCGACCGATCTGCGCATCGTAATCGGCGAAGACTTTCTCAGCAGTATCGGCGTCGAAAGCCGGTAACGTATTTACCTCGCTTAAGGCTGGTTCCTCTTCTTCTTGTTGGGCGCCTAACAGATGAGCGAAATCTTTTTTGGCGCGCGTCGTTTTGACGCCGAGCTGGTCGCCTTCGACAAAGACGGGACCCTCTTTGACTTTGGCGCCAGTTGGCGTCCCGCTTTTTTGAAGGCCCTGGACAGTCTGCTTGCGCCGTTTCCGCAGCCCGCGGGGCTGCGACGCGCGCTCTGCCGCGCGCTGGGCTATGACGCTGGCAGCGGGGCATTCAGCGAGCACGGTCCATTTGCGACGGCGACCAGCGAGGTCATCGTTCAAGCGGCGGCGACGGCGCTGTTTCAAGAGTCGGGGCCGCGGTTGTCGCGGCTTGAATGCGAGCGGATGGTCAGAGACAGGTTTGCGCCGGTTGTGGCGGAGTGGTCTGCGCTGGCTCCGGCGGCGGACCTGGCAAGGCTCTTTGGTGGGCTACACGAAAGCAGAGTCAGGATCGCGTTGATCACCAGTGATGACAGCGGACCGACGAAAGCTGCACTGGACAGGCAGGGCCTTGCGCGAATGGTTGACTTTGTCGCCTGCGGAGACGGGCCATTTCGTCACAAGCCGGCGCCGGACGCGCTGCTGGGGGCGTCGAGGGCGCTCGGCGTGCCATTGCGCCAGGCTGCCATGATCGGGGATACGGCGGCGGACCTGCAGATGGCGCGAGCGGCGGGAGCCGGCCTGGCGGTGGGCGTGTTGACGGGGGTGGGCAGCAGGGAGACGCTGGCCCCCCTTGCTGACGTTGTCCTCGATTCGATCGCCGAGATAGGAGTGGAGCCTATTCGGCGGCGTAGTTGACCACGTTGCCCTGCCCATTGGTGAGATCGGCGATTCGGCGTGTGAAGAGCTCCAGGTTCCTGGCCGGCATCTGCAGGCGGTACGTCACCGTGTCGGTGAACCACGAATCCAGGATCTCGGCCGAAAAGTCCGGCAGCATCCGCAGAAAGAGGGTAACGTCACTGTAGCCGATCAGGGCCTCCACGACCACCATCGGAGTCTTCTCAACTTGCGGCAAAGATAGCAGAGCCGTTTTGACGCCTCCGCTGTAGGCTCTCACCAGTCCTCCCTTGCCAAGTTTTACGCCCCCGAAAAATCGGGTAACGACTGCGACGATATCGCCGATGCCGCAGTGTAGAAGCACCGTGAGCATTGGCCGGCCAGCGGTGCCGTGCGGCTCGCCGTCGTCGCTCATTCCAGCCTGCGCGGACGAGCCTGGCGGGCCGACAACGTAGGCCCAACAGTTATGGTTGGCCGTGTCGTACTCTTCGCGCACGGCCTTGATGAAGGCTCTCGCTTCTTCGACTGTGGCCGCGGGCCCGAGCGTGGTGATGAAGTGGCTGCGGCGGATCTTCTCGTCGACCCTGTGCGGGGAGGCGGGAACCGGGTATTCCTGGTCCATTCTTGGCTCCTGCGATCGTTGACGTGCCGGGGAATGCCGCTGCCGCCGGCTTAACTCGGAGGCGTCGGTGGAGCGGGCAGTCTTGAGCTTGGGAAGGTTGGCGCCTTTCGAGCTGCCATGGCAAGGCCCGGCTTCGTAGGAATGAGCCCGCGCTTTCGCACGGGTAATGGGCAACGGTCGATCGGACAAAGAGATTGCAAAGGGACTGAGCCGGGCAGGGCCACCGTGAAGGATTGCTCAGTTCGAGACGACCGGTTCTGGCGTTGCCAGGGGCTGGGGATGGCTTTCGACCTGGTCGGTCCATTCGGCCACGGCGCGTCTGAAGCGCTTCCAGAGGATGAAGGCGTTGATCGGCGATGTCAGGAGGAAGACACCCCAAACGTGAGCGATTTGGCCGTTGAAATGGTTTACAGCCAGCCAGGCGATCGCCATTGTGGCCCAGAGGCTGGCTGAATTAACCCGCAGCGGAAAGTTGGTGTTTCCCATACCGCGCAGCGCGCCGGACTGCACGAACAGGACAGCCCAGAACGGTTGCGCCAGGGCGACGATCTGAATGGCATTGACGCCATCGCGCAGGACGGCTTCATCCTGGCTGAAGAGCGCCATGATGGGTTCTGCGAGCAGGTAGGAAATGACGCCCATAGCCGCCATCCAGGCGGCGGCCCAACGGGTGGCGATAGCGGCCGCCTCCGCGCCTTCCTCCGGTTCGCGAGCGCCGAAAGACTGGCCGACCAGGGCCGTTGCTGCGATGGCAAAGCCGAAGCCGGGCAGAAAAGACAGGGAGAGAACGTTGAATGCGATGCGATGGGAGGCGAGGGCCGCAGTACCCAGCGAGGCAACGATCGCAGTCATGGTGGTGAAGGCTGCTGAGATGAGCAGCTGTTCCAGAGCAGCGGGCACGCCGATACGCATGACGGAGGATGCGACGCTGAAATCGGGCAGCCAGTTGCTTCTACCCGAAATGGAGACCCCTTGGCGGCCGCGCCACATTACGATCAGGAGCAGGATGGCTGCGAGCAGACGGGAGAGGAAGGTGCCCCAGGCGCTCCCGACAGCGCCGAGACCGGGCAGGCCGGCGACGCCGAAAATCAGGCCGTAGGTCAGGAAGACGTTGACGAAATTGGCGAGCGCTGTGACGCGCATGGGGGTCTGTGAATCCCCCAGGCCGCGCAGCGCGCCGCCCCCGATCATCAGCACGATGAGAACGACGACGGTTGCCATCGTGACCTGCAGGTACTCCTTGCCGATTTGGGCCACGTCGGGTTCAACGCCGAAGAGGGCGATCACCTGCCCTGAAAGGAAGAAGCCGGTGAGGGCGAGGGGCAGAGACAGGATGATGCTCCAGACGATTGACTGGCGGGCGAGCCGTGCGGCTTGTTCAAGTTTTCCGGCTCCGAATGCCTGGGCTACGAGGACGCTGCTGCCAACGCTGAGGGCGCCGAGCGCGGCGATGATGAAAAACATGACCTGGGCTGAAGCGCCGACACCGGCGATAGCGGCTGTGCTCAGTTGAGCGACCATCCAGGTATCGACGACCATCAGCATGGTTTCCAGGAAGCTTTCGCCGATGACTGGCCAGGCCAGATTGAAGACCCGCTTCTGGGCCGAAGGACGGGGTGCTTCCTCTGTGCCGGCGGACGCGACGCCGGCGATCGTTTCACTCATCCTCGGGTTCCTCTCAGCAGATCCAAGAGCAATGAAATTGCAATGAAAGTCAGTGTAACAGACTGTTGGGTAGTCCGCATTTTTCGGGCCCTGCGGAAATGTGTCGACCCACTTTAGCGGTCGGCAGACCAGAAAAATTCCTCTTCCTGATAGCCTGTTTCGAAACCCAGTTTTCGGTAGAGGTCTATGGCGTCGCGCGTCTGGAGGCCGGCGTAGGAGAAGCCGGCCTGGCGGGCTTGCTCGAGCATATGGCGGATGAGCGCGCTAGCATAGCCTCTGCCGCGGAATGCTGGCAGGGTTGAAACGTCGTAGATTCCTGCGATGCCGCCGGCAAGCACAAGCGTGGCGGAGGCAACGGTTTCCCGCTCGACCTGGCCGATGAAGTTCCTGACTGAGGCATGCCGGCCGAAACCGCGGCGGCGGTAGGCGTCGTACCAGGGCTGCGCGGCGCGTTGGGTCATGCCAAAGCCCAGTGCCGATGCGGTCCACCAGGCTCGCAGATCCGGGTTGTTCCAGACGAGCCTGACGCGAAGGCGAGAGATATGGGAACGTGCGGGAGTCTGTTGGAGGGGGCAGAACATCCAGTGGTCGCCTTTTCCCGCAGGCAGTCCCCGGCCGGCCAGCCGGCGGGGGAGGTCTGGGGGCCGGTCCTGTGGAAAGAGCAGCCAGCGCGCGCCTCCTGTGTAGCGGGCGATGGCTGCCAGCAGGGCGTCGATATCTTCATCGGCTGCGGAGTCGGACAGGTTGGCCCGCAGAATGTGGTTGCCCGGCGGCCCGTTGGCGATGATCCAGGCCGCGTCGCTTCCGACGTGAACCCGGATTCCGTGCTGGCCGTGGAACAGACGGAAATACTCGATGTAGTTTTGTCGCAGCGCTTCGATCAGCCAGGATTGGGTCATTCGCGGAGTTGGACGTGTAGCGGTCAGACGGCCGCGGTTGCGCTTGATGACGTCTGCAGGTTTGGACGACGGGAGAGGAGGGGATGTTCCCCAGGGCTGGGTGCTTGAAGACGAGTATATTTCATGTTATAGTCAGCCGAAAGCACGGGCTCCGCAAATTGGCGGGGATGCCCTCGCCGAATTTCCCGAATTCTCGGCATCAGACTGGCTGTGTGAAGGAGTATACAATGCCACCACAGTGTTTGCGGCGGGTATTCTCTTTGGCAATTGCAATGATGCTTTTCCTTGGGGGTTGCAACCAGTCGGCTATATGGAGTATTCCGTCGTCGCCTACGGCAGTGATGGGGGACGAGGCTGACGTCGCGGCGTTGGTGGACCAACTTTCAGATGAATATGGCTTGGCACAGGACGAAAACCCACTCGTTTCCGTCCAACCCGTGTCGGCAGGCGGTGGAGAGACACTATTTGTCGCGCATACGCACGGTTTCCCTCCGGACGCTCCCTCTTTCAGGCAGAAGGTATCTATCCACGCTGTGGAAGCGGATGGTTGGAAGACACTGGGTCGCGTGGATCTTGAATGCGCCGAATATCTGAATGCGTTCTCAGTTGCGCAGGCAGATGTTGATCCCGCGGATCTGTGGTTGACGGTCTTAGGCGGGGTGGGCGCCCACAGCGGCTGCCTTGAGTTGTTGCGCTGGGACGGCGAAGAGCTGGCCGTGATGATACGCGGTTTCAGCAGCAGCCCTGACGCCGGCGCGCTCATCGATCTGAATGGCGACGGTCGGGAGGAGCTGAGGCTCAACAACAGCGATCCCTATATTTTCTGCTATGCCTGTGGGGTAAAGCAGTACTGGGCGCAGCTCTTCTATTGGGATGGCGAGACGTTGATGGAGGTTACGCCGGCGCGGCTTGGCGAGGACCAGGCCCCCGACTTGCGCGCCTTCAACGATCGGGCGGCGGAGCTTGCCGCGGCCAGCCTGTTTGCCGACGCGCTGGAAGAGATAGAGAAGGCGGAGGCGCTCGAGCCCGAGAATGCCACGGTCGCGTGGAACGCGATTTGGATCCGTCACCACCTTGAGGCCAGCCGCGAGGAGGCTTCAACCAGCTCCTATCCTTTGGTGAACCACGTCTTCGCCGGTGATTGGGAGACGGCATTTGATACGTTGTGGGGGGTGGGGTTGCCAACCTTCGCCAGTGACGCGCCGATACCGAGCGAATCGGCGGCGTTTGGGTTCGAGCATGTTGTGGGGCTGTTGCTGGCCCAGTTTGCCGACACTGCGCTGACGCTGCAGCCTGAACGGGCGGCGGTCCACGCATTGGGCGCATGGGGCCGATTCCTGATCGATCCCAACGACCCGGCCATTCAAGCGGGCCTGGAACGGGCGGCGCAACTCTCTACAGGGGACCCACGTTTCCAGACGATGGCGGAAGCCTTTGAGGACCGGTCAATCATTGTTGCGGCAGGGACCGCGGCGGCCGGTTTGCCCAATGAAGATACATTGCGCGACCTGCTGGCAATCGAATTCGGGTCGGCGGAGGATCCGGCGCGCAACGTGGGGGTGAAGAAACTGAGGACGGAGGACGGTTCTGCGCTGTTTGCGGCGTTCACGCACGGGCTGCCGCCACTGAGTCCTACGGAACTGCACATGGTATCGATCCATGAGGCCTCGCCCAGCGGCTGGGTGGAGTTGGACAGGGTGGAGCTGGAATGTGTTAATTACCTGGACGAATATTCAGTGGAGCAGGAGTTGATAGAACCCGCCAGTATCTGGCTAACGGTGCGGGGCGGGGCGGGCGCGCATGGCGGCTGTCTGGAGCTTTTGCGGTGGGACGGTCAGGCGCTGTCGCTGGTGATCAGCAGCTTTAACAGCATTCCTGACGCCGGCGCGGTACAGGACCTGAACGGCGACGGACAGTTGGATCTGCTGCTCAACAACAGCGACCCTTACATCTTCTGCTACGCCTGCGGGCTACAGCTCTACCTGGCGCGATTCTTCCATTGGGATGGAGAGAGGTTCGCGGAGGCTGCGCCAAGAGAGCTGGCCGAGGAACATGCGATAGAACTGCGCGCCGCGAACAGTCTGGCGCTGGCGCTGGCCGAGTCCGGACTTTACGCTGAGGCGGCGGCAGAGATCGAGCAGGCGCAGATGATGGCGCCGTCCAACAAGACTGTTCAGTGGAACGCACTGTGGATTCGGCATCATTTGGAGGTGAGCCGGCAGCTGGCGCTCGCCAGTCCTTTCCCGCTGCTGAGCCATGTATTTGCGGGGGACTGGGATGCTTCGTTCGACGAGCTCTGGTCGATGGGACCATCCTCGTCATTTGGCGACACGCCGATTCCAGCCGGTTCGGCCGCCTTTGGCTTCGAACAGACGGTTGGTCATCTTCTGGTCCAGTACGGGAGTTCGGCGTTGGGACTTCAGCCGGGGAGCGCGGACATTCATGCGCTGACCGCGTGGGGCCGCTATCTGCTGAACCGGGACGATCCGGCGGTGATGTCGGGCCTGATGAAGGCGGCCGAGCTGGCTCCGGAGGATACGCGCATTGCCGAACTGGCCGCCATCTTTGCAGACCATACAGAGGGTGAGAATTGAGAGGGCGTATACTATTCAGGGGGCAGTCAATCGGTCCCGGCACATTCTCGTCAGACACCGGGCCGGGGGAGGGCAAGTCACTTGCGAACCATTGAAGTCGAGGAAGTGAGAAAGGCGGTCGGCGACCTTTTGCGCCATTCGGCGCACAGTCTGCCGGAGGACTACCTGGAGGCGATGCGGCGGGCCCGGATTGAGGAACAGTCACCTTCAGGGCAGGAGGTCATTGAAATTCTGCTGGATAACGCCGCCTATGCGGAAGCCGAAACGGTTCCGACCTGCCAGGATACGGGCATGGCGATTCTGTTCGTGGAGGTGGGGCAGGAGGTGCGTTTCAGTGGAGGCGAGATAGGGGCTGCGCTGCAGGATGCGACGCGGGACGCCTATTCAGACCTGCGCAAGTCGGTCGTGAGCGACCCGTTGTTGCGCGTCAATTCGGGTGACAACACGCCTGCCCTGATTCACTGGGAGATTGTCGCTGGCGACGGGCTGCGGATCAGCACGCTGCAAAAGGGGTTCGGCGCTGAACTGATGAGCCGGGTTCAGATGTTTCCGCCGGCGATTGGAGAGGAGGGCGTGTACGACTTTGTGCTGGAAACGATCGAGACGGCCGGCCCAAACGCGTGCCCGCCGCTGATCGTGGGCGTGGGAATTGGCGGGTCGCTCGACACGGTCGGTTTGGCGGCGAAGAAGGCGCTGCTGCGGCCGATAGGCAGTGTCAGCGAGGCGCCGCACGTGGCGAAACTGGAGGGCGAACTGCTGGACGCCATCAATGGACTGGGGATCGGGCCGCAGGGGTTGGGTGGATTCGTTACCGCGCTGGCGGTGCATGTTGAGGTGCTGGCGACGCACATCGCCGCGCTGCCGCTGGCGGTCAACCTGAACTGTTCGGCGCCGCGGCGGGCGACACTGGAGCTATGATGCCAAGAACAGTTCGCGCGCCACTCGACGAGGAGACGGTCAGGTCGCTGCGGGCCGGCGACCAGGTCGCCATGACGGGCAGGATATATACGGCGAGGGACGCGGCCCATAAGCGGCTGGTCGAGGCGATGGAGCGGGGCGAGGAACTGCCTCTGCCGCTGGCGGGCCAGGTGATCTACTATGTGGGGCCGGCCCCGGCAAAACCGGGCGCAGTGATCGGCCCGGCAGGGCCGACAACCAGCGGTCGGATGGACCCTTATACGTTGCCCCTGCTGGAGCGGGGCGTTGCGGGCCTGATTGGCAAGGGGAGCCGCTCGGAGGAGGTGAAGGCGGCGCTTGTCCGCCACGGGGCGGTATACTTTGGCGCGATTGCGGGGGCATCGGCCCTGCTTGCCAGGCAGATTCGCAGCAGCCGGGTGATTGCCTACGCGGATCTGCTGAGCGAGGCCGTTCGCGAGCTGGAGGTTGAGGCGTTCCCGTTGTTTGTGGTCAACGATTGCCACGGCGGGGACGCTTATCAGGCGGCCAGAGAGGCCTATCGACGCGTCGGGTGAGGGCCCGGTCAGTCCAGATAATGGCTTTCGGGCTGGCTTCTCAACTGCTGCGCCGCCTGTTCCGCAGTGAGGTCGCGTTGGGGCGTTCCCAGCATTTCGTAGCCGACCATAAACTTCTTTACGGTTGCCGAGCGCAACAGCGGCGGATAGAAATGGGCGTGCAGCTGCCAGTGGGAGTGGTCACCTGCAGAAGCGGGTTTGCCGTGCCAGCCCATGGAGTAGGGGAAGCTGGTCTCAAAGAGGTTGTCGTAGCGAATCAGAAGGCGCTTCAGAATGTCTGCAAGCGCGTTTCGCTCCGCCGGATTCAGGTCTGCGAGGCACAGGCAGTGGCGTCGGGGCAGGAGGAGTGTTTCGAAAGGCCAGACAGCCCAATAGGGGACAAGCGCGACCCAGTGCCGATTTTCGACGACCAGCCTCTCCCCTGCCGCCAGCTCGGCCTCCAGATAGTCCACCAGCAGGGGGGCCCGTTCAGATTCGAAGTAGGTCCGTTGCTGACGGTCTTCCTTGGCCGGTTCTGTAGGCATACCGCGCGTCGCCCACACCTGCCCGTGGGGATGGGGATTGGAACTGCCCATCATTGCCCCTCGATTTTCAAAGAGCTGAATGTAGTTGATCTCCGGGTCTGCGGCCAGTTCTTCCTCCTGTTCAGCCCACAGATTTACGACGCGGCGGATGGCGTGCGGGCTCATGCGCGCCAGCGTCAGGTCGTGCCGGGGGCTGAAGCAGATGACGCGGCAGATGCCCGTTTCGGCCTGGGCCTGGAAGAAGCGGTTGCTTTGCAGCGACCCGTCCGGCGTATCGGGGCGCAACGCGGCAAAGTCGTTATCGAAGACAAATGTGTCCTTGTAGGGCGGATTGACCAACCCGCCGGCCCGTTCGTTGCCGGGGCAGAGGTAGCAGGAGGGGTCATACTGGGGAAGGGATTGTTTGGCTGCCGTCTCGGTCTGGCCCTGCCAGGGGCGCTTCATGCGGTGGGGGGAGACCAGGATCCATTCCCCGTTAAGCAGGTTGCGGCGCCTGTGGGGGTGCTCTGTGGGATTGAATATGTCTGTCATAGACGAAAGGCAGGAGAGCCTGTCTGGATGGGCAGGCCGCGGGGCTGTCACGAGGCCTGCAGGGCGCGTTGGGCGAGAGCAATTGCGCCAAGCACGCCGGAACGCCCGCCCAGGGCGGGCGGGACGATGTACTGCGCCAGCCCATCGGTGACAGTCGGGCTTTGAATGTAGTTGTTGAGGAGCGTCTTGACTTCCTGGTGGATCAGAGGGAAGATGTGCTCCTGCTGCATGACGCCGCCTCCCATGACGATCAGTTGAGGAGACATGACCATCATGATGGTGGTGACGCCGAGGGCAAGGTAGTGCGCTTCCAGGGGCCAGGCTTCATGCTCGGGCGGCAGCAGTTCGCCCGGTTGACCCCAGCGCGCTTCAATGGCAGGACCGTTGGCCAGGCCTTCCCAGCAGTCGCCGTGAAATGGGCAGGTTCCGGGGAAGGGATCTCGTTCCCAGTCGTGTGGTATGGCGATGTGACCCATCTCCGGGTGGATGAGGCCGTGCATCAGTTCGCCGTTGACCATCCCGCCCCCGCCGATGCCGGTGCCTATCGTCAGGTAGACGAAGGTATCCACCTCTTTGGCGGCTCCCCAGGTGTGCTCGCCCAGGGCGGCGACATTGACATCGGTGTCGAAGCCGACGGGAATGTCGAAGGCATCTTGCAGAGTTGGGGCAACGGGCGTGTTGGCCCAGCCCGGTTTGGGCGTGTTGGTGATGTGGCCGAAGGAGCTGGAGGAAGGGTCCGGGTCGACAGGCCCGAAGGAGGCCACACCGATCGCGGCGATCTTGTACTTCTCCTGCTGGCGGCGAAAAAAGGCGATGACCTTATCAAGGGTCAGTTCAGGCGACTCCGTGGGCAGGCGGATTTCCTCTCGGATGTCATCAGGGCCGGTACCGACCGCGCACAGGAACTTTGTGCCGCCGGCTTCGATCCCCCCAAACAGTTTTTCCATAATGTCGTCCTCGGGGCGTGTGGCAGGGCGCGATTGGTCAGTTGCGCAGGGCTGTCACGCGACGGGCTTGGCGGGTGAATCCTTCCTGGGACCAGGTTGCCCGCTCTCCAATCCGATCCCGCAGCCAGTCATACAGGGCGCCGGCCGCGTCCTGCGAACGCCAGTTGTGCCAGCCGGACCGGGCATACTGGTCCGGAATCCTGGTGCGCGCGGTCCGTTTGCCGCCCCCGCCGTCACCGGCGACGAAGGTGTCGACGATAACCCTGTCGCTGGCCTTTAGCAGCAGCTGGCCAAACGATTCTACAGTGGAGAATGGCAGGCAGGGACTCACGGTTATTTGCGTCGGGATGCCGTACTCTCGCGCCTGCCGGGCAGTGCGCAGCCGCTGCGGGATCGACGGGCAGCGGGGGGTCAGGGCACGGCGAACGTCGTCGTCGTCGGTCTCGATCGTCAGGTTGAACGTGCATCTGTCTCCCAGCGACGACATGAGGTCGAAATCCCTGGCCGCCAGAGGCGCGCGCGTCTGAATTACGAGCAGGCCTGGCGGCATGCTGTTGAGAACCGCGAGACAGCGGCGGGTAAGCAGGCAGGTCTTTTCAGCGCCCTGATAGGGGTCGGTTGAGGACGACATGAAGATCGCGCACTGCTCGAGGGCATCGCGGCGATGCAAGCGGGCCAGTTCCGATTCCAGCCGCTCGGCGATACCGGTCCGGGGGTAAACATAGCCGCCCCACTCCTGGCCGTCGCTGTAGAAGCGGTGGACGTTGGACTGGCGGACGTAGCAGTAGCTGCAGCCAAAGCGGCAACCGATATAGGGCTGGAGCGTGTGGCTGAATCCGGCCAGAAAGCCCCCCGTTCGGGTCAAGGCGCGGCTGGCAGGGCGCTCTTTCAACAGTACTGCAGAGTCATTCTTCGACAAGGGTTCATCGGCCTCCCATGGCTGAGAAGTATACCACTTCACCTTACCCGGTGCTATACTGTTGGAGGACAGAAGTCAGTGGTCAGTGGTCAGTGGTTGTGTGCGAGGGATGCGTCGGGGGTGGACGCTGGGCGCGGGCTGAGCTGGCGTTGTTTTGCACGAAGCGTTGAAAGAGAGACAGTGAATCGCGCTTTGCATTGGCCGAAGCATTTCGCTTGGCTGAAGCGTAAGCAGGTGGCGATGAACAGGAACTTCCGTTACTGCCCATATTGCGCGAGCCCCATGGCGGAAAGGGAGCGTTTCAATGCCATGCGGCCCGTGTGTTCGTCGTGCGAATTCGTCCAGTTTCACGATCCCAAAGTTGCCGTCATTGGCCTGGTTTTGCATGAGGACAGGGCTCTGTTGATTCAGAGGGCGGTTGATCCGGCAAAGGGCAAGTGGTCGTTGCCGGGGGGCTACATGGATGCGGGGGAGATGCCGGAGGAGGCGCTCAGGCGGGAGCTGCTGGAAGAGGTTGGCCTCAAGGCGGCGATCGGCGAGCTGATCGACATCTTTCCGATGGCTGGAGATGAGGGGGCGCGAGTTGGAATTGTGCTGGCGTTTCGGGCGGAGCCGCGCGCCTCGGCCGCGATTCCCTATGCGGCAGACGATGCGCAGGACGCGGGCTGGTTTCGGGCCGAGGAGATCCCGGCTGACCTGGCCTTTGAATCGACCAGAACATTGTTGGAAGGCTGGGGAGGAACTTCGGCGCATGCCCCCGATGAGGTTGAACGGGTTCGTGAGGAAGACGCGACAGGACAGACTGAAGGTCGTTGACCATGGGACTGTCCGATCGAGGGGAAGGAAGACGCGTAGTGGCTGCTGGAATGCATCGAACTGAGCGCGAGCAACTTCAGGAAGAAGCTGACGAACGACATGAAGTGAATAGGTGTCTGATTACAGGCGGGGCGGGCTTCCTCGGCATCAACCTGGTCCGGCATTTGCAAGCGCGCGGCATAGAGGTGGTGTCATTGGACATCGCCCCATTTGATTATCCCGAGAGGGCATCGGTTAAGGCTTTGGACGGCGACATTCGGGATGTGGACGCGGTCCGCGCCGCGATGGAGGGTGTGGACCTGGTTGTTCATGCTGCGGCGGCGTTGCCCTTGTATAGCGCCGAGGAGATATATTCCACGGATGTTGACGGCATCAGGAATGTGTTGGAGGCGGCGCATGAATTTGGCGTAAAGCGGCTGATCCATATTTCATCCACCGCGGTCTACGGCATTCCGGATCACCATCCTCTGAAAGAGGACGACGAGATGCACGGGGTTGGGCCCTATGGAGAGGCCAAGATCGAGGCGGAAGAGATCTGCGTGGCTTTCAGGCAAAAAGGGCTGTGCGTGCCCATCATCCGGCCGAAATCGTTCGTGGGGCCGGAACGGCTTGGCGTGTTCGCTCTGCTCTATGACTGGGCCAAGGACGGGAAGAACTTTCCCTTGTTGGGCAACGGCAGGAATCGCTATCAACTGCTGGATGTGGAGGACCTGTGCGCGGCGATCTACCTGGCGGCGACCCTTCCGCGCGCCAGGGTCAACGATACTTTTAACATTGGGGCGACCGAGTTTGCGACGATGAAGGAGGATTACCAGGCTGTGCTCGACTATGCCGGACATCGCAAACGGATCATACCGCTGCCGGCTGCGCCGGCAATCTGGACATTGCGCCTTTTGGAGAAGATGGGGATCTCGCCGCTGTACAAATGGGTCTATGAGACGGCGGCGACCGACTCATACGTTGACGTTACGAAGGCGCAGCGGCTTCTGGGCTGGGACGCAAAGCACAGCAACCAGGACGCGCTGGTACGGAACTTTATCTGGTATATGGAGAACCTGGCCAACTTCGAAGGCAGCAGCGGCGTTTCCCACCGCGTTCCCTGGAGTCAGGGCATTTTGAAGGTCGCCAAGGTTCTGTTTTCTCTCCCTTGATTGCGTCGGCGGCGCTTGTCGGCGGCCGTTCGACGGCTTTCGTCAGCTCTCCTCTTTCTCATCCTCCCCGGCTTCGGGTTCGATCGGTATATCCTGCGGGGGGCGGGACTGATCCTCGTCTTCCTCGAAGCTGTCGGCAAACTTCTGGACCTCCTCTGAGGCCGTCCGCAGCCCGGTGGCCAGGCCTTCTTTCAGTTCGGCGGCAAGAGCGCTATCGCGAACTCGATGCGCCACTTTGGCTGCCTGTTCCTGGAATTCCTGGCCCTGCTCACTGCGGTTGAACCGTTCGAGCGCTTCTTCGACGCTGCCGACGAGTGACCCAAGGCCGCGGCGCAGATCCTCTTCCAGTTGAAGGCGTTGTTCACTGCTCCATACCTTGCGCGCGGCGTGTGCCATGGCTTCGACAAAGCGCTGGATCTCCTGCGCGACGTCGTCGTTCTGGCTGAATTCCTGGTCTTCTTCCTTGTCCGGTTGCTCAGTCTGCCGTTCTGGGCGTTCCTCTTCCATTCGGACCTCCCTGGTAACGAAATCGATGTTTACATTACGCTGGCGGGGCGCTATGGTTTCGCGGCGCTGTGGAGGTCGCGTTGCCAGTCTTTGAACTCTTCTTCCAGGACTGCGGCGAGGGCCAGCACGATATCCTCGCGCCAGGGATGGGATACGATCTGCACGGCGACAGGGAGACCGTCGACGTCAGTTGCGACGGGCAGAACGGCGGCGGGGTAGCCGGTCAGGTTGAAGGGAACTGTGTAATCGAAGCGCTGGCGGTCGCGGGCGCCGATAGGGGGCGCGGTGTGGTGGACTGCCGGGCAGAGGATGGCGTCGTAGTAACGGATGTACTGGAGCATATTGGACCGGAATTGATCCCAGGCGTGGAGGAGCTCGACCACATCCTGGCCGCGCGTGCCCGCCATGCGCCGCCAGCCGCGGTCCAGGTCGCGGGCGCCGCCGACCAGATCAAGAGGGCGATTCTCGACCACCTGGACGCCGGCGCGGGCGAGGGCCTGGGCGGACGCGCCCACGGCGTTGGCCACCGCCGAGGTTACAAGAGAGGAAGGATCATAGGCGAAGGATGCGATGGTCAGGTCGCGCAGCGTCAATTGGGCAGGATCATAGAGGGGTTTGGCGGTGACGCCGCTGTCGACGTAATCGGGCCCGGAGATGGTTGTCAGGGCAAGGAGAAGGTCTTCAACGCGGCGGGCGGCGGGCCCGATTTGCGTCCGCTGGTCGCTGAAGCCGCCTGATTGGTTGTAAACGCCGGAGTTGGGGACGCGGCCCTGGGTCGGTTTGATGGCGGTGATGCCGCAGAAGGCCGCGGGCACGCGCACGCCGCCGCCGGTATCGCTGCCAAGGCCCAGGGGGGAACCCCCCGCGGCAATCAAGGATGCTTCGCCGCCGCTGCTGCCTCCCGGAGAGCGGCTGTTGATATGGGGATTGCGCGTTTGACCGATCACCGCGTTTTCGGTGTCGGCGCCGCTGCCTGATGGCGGACAGTTGGTCTTGGCAAGGAGGATTGCGCCGGCCTGCTTCATTCTGTCGACGACCGCGGCGTCGGTTCGGGAAACGGGTTGATTGCGAATGCGGCGATCCAACGGACTCTGCAGACCGGAGGTTGCAAAGGTATCCTTCACTGTAAAGGGCAGGCCGTGCAATTGGCCCAGGTCCTCTCCGCGGGCTTGACGCTCGTCGGCGCGTCGCGCCTGCGCGAGCGCGTCACCGGCGACTGCGGTCACGGCGTTGAGTTGGGGATTTATGGATTCGATTCGGGCCAGAAAGGCCGCGACAACCTCCTGCGCGGAGAGCTCGCGACTGTGTATTGCTTGCAGAAGCTGGGTGGCGGAGGCGAAACCGATTGTTTCCATTGGATGTATCCTACCTCACTAAGGAGCTTGTATCAACCGGAACTGGTTACTTAGGCTGTCGATTCTACGGCTGTTTGGCCCTAGAATAGGGAGGGGGCAATCGGGGAGGGGAAATGCCACTTGCGCGCACGGCTCCATAGTCGTATTCTGTAGGTGTCCTTGGGCCTACGATTGTCAACAAGGGAATTGACTATGCCGCGACCCAATGTGCTCTTTCTCTTTTCCGACGAACACAGTTATCGCTGTTTGAGTTTGCTTGACAGACAGACAGGGGAACCGGTGCATACGCCTGTTTTGGACGGTCTTGCGGAAAGAGGCGCGTATTTCAGCAACGCCTACTGCCAGTCACCGCTGTGCACGCCTTCCCGCATCTGCCTCCTGACCGGGCGGTCGCCCATGACGAGCGGGGGCTGGGCCAATGGCTCCTATCTGAGGCCGGAGCTTCCGACGATCGCCTCGGTATTCGGCGATGCCGGCTATGCGACATGCCTGGTGGGCAAGATGCATCTGGGTGGAACAAATCAGATGGCTGGGTTTGGGCATAGGCCCTACGGCGACTTGACGGGCGGGACTGGGCACCAGCGCGACCCCCTGTCCAAGCGGGAGGGGGGTTTTGCGATGCGCAGCCGAACGGCGGATGCGGGCATCACTGAAATCCCCGAAGGGGCGCTGCAGGAGCAGGTGATCGTTCGGGAAACGGTCGCGTTTCTGCGCGAGCATGTTGCGGCCCAGCCAGACACGCCGTGGCTTTTGTGCGCGTCCTTCAGCCGACCGCACTTTCCGCTAACTGCGCCCGGACGTTTTTTCAACCGTTACTGGCCGGAGGGCGTTACCCGACCGAAAGTAGGGCGAACGGGCGATACAGCGCGTCACCCGATGACGGTTGGCATGGCCGAGGGATTCCGCACGGAGGAGGTAACTGAGGCGGAGATGTTGAAGGCCAGGGCAGCGTACTTTGCCTGCGTCGACTATCTGGACGAGATTCTCGGTGATCTTCTGTTAGTGATGGAGTCGAGCGGCCTGCTGGAAAACACGGTCGTGGTTTATACTTCGGACCATGGCGAGATGGCGGGCGAGCACGGCATGTGGTGGAAGAATTCCTGGCACGAAGCCGCGGCCAGGGTCCCGTTGATCATACAGACTCCTTCGCAGCGCAGAGGGGACAGTGCGGGCACGCGTGTCGATACGCCGGTCAGCCTGGCGGACGTGTTTCCGACGTTGTGCGGCTTGGCCGGCATCACGCCTCCGGAGGGTTTGGAGGGGCGTGATCTTTCGGATGCGGCGACGCAGGGCGCGTCGCTGACGACGGAGCCGGTGTTTGTGGACAATCCTCTCCCGCGCTGGGGGGAGGGCTGCGAGAATCGGGTTGTGCGGCTGGGTCAGTATAAGTTCGTTCGTTTTCGCGGGGAGGGTCCGCACCTCCTTTTTGATCTGGGCGCCGATCCGCTGGAGCAGCGTAACTTGATGGAGAGCGGCAAGGAGGAAGAGAAGGCGGTCGGGCGGCAGTTGAAGGCGCTGGTTGACGGGACATGGGACTTCGACGCGGCGGAGGCGCAGCGCCGGCTGGATGAGGAGGCGCTGCGGCGCAATTCTCTGGGGGAGGAAGCCCTCGGGCAGGGCAACTGCTATCGGATGCCGGACGGGCGCATTGTGGCCGCGGACACGCCGCTATACGAACCGACGGTCATTGCAGTGTAGGATGCGGGCCGCAATCAGGCGGGATGCATCTTTAGCCGCTGGGGGAGGCAGGAGGAAGAATCCGGTCCTGATGACCGGAATGCAGCGAGCTGGTCGTTGGCATGTTCGCAGGACCAAGGCTGGCGCTTCAGCGCTAGATAGGGGCGAGGAGGCTCGCCGAAGTGATGGTATCCTGAGAGAAGCATTGATTTTGATGCATGGGAATGTGACATGGGACTGCATTGAGGGGCGTGCTTCGGTGTTTTCTGTCTAAAGGAGGCAAGAATGACCGTTGTTACAATTTCCCGCGAACTGGGTTCAAGAGGCACGCGCATTGCCGAGGCGGTTGGGCATGAGCTAAACGCCCCATGTATCGATAAGGAAGTCCTCGCTGAGATGGCGAGACAGGCCGGTGTTGAGGTCGAGGTGATCGTTGAGGCGGAGGAGAAGCTGATGTCGCGCGCCGGCGTTGTCAGCCAGGAGATGCGTTCGCTGTTCTCAGCCGATCCGAATCGCCGGAACCGGCCGATGAACCAGGAGACATATGTGGAAGGGATGAAGAACGCAATTCGGGCGCTGGCCGATAGGGGAAACGTGGTCTTTGTCGGGCGGGGAACCCAGTTGATTCTGGAGGACCATCCGGCTGCGCTGCACGTCCACCTCTTTGCGGCGCCGAAAACCCGGGCCAGCCGAATTCAGCGGCGTCGGGGCATGGCGGAGATTGGCACAGCAGAGCGAATCATTGGTCTGGCGGACGAACAGAGGCGCAACTGGTACCAGAGATTCTTCACCAGCGCGGACTGGAAGAACAGCCGGCACTATCATCTGATGCTGGACACGGGCCGCATTCCCGAGGCAACGGCGGTAGCGCTGATTGTGCATGCCGCCCGCACTGACAGGCCCGATTGAGGGGCAATTCCATGAGTCAAAAGGGAAAAAAGATACGTGTAGCCTCCAAGTCGGAACTGCCGAACGGTGAAAGGGGGGGATTGCGGCGCAGGTCACGGGCGGCGGGGACGATTCTGGCGTTCCTGATTCTGGCGATTGGCCTGGTTGGCGCATGCAACCGGCAAGGCAGCGAAGAAAGCCCGCCGGAACAGGCGCCGACGAGTACGGCCATCCCTCTTGTTTCCACCAGTACCAGCACGGCCATGCCGCCACCGGCAACGTCCACGGCGACTGCGCAGCCAACAGAGACGGTGTCTCCGACGCCGACGCCTTTGATATTGGCGACCGCCACGGCCACCGCGACCGGCGAGGCAATGGAACAGCCTGCGGCCAGTGAAGCGATCATAACGGTTCAGGGCGACATGAACGTGCGGGGCGGGCCCGGCACCGACGCGGAGAGAATCGGGGGGGCGACGGCGGGAGAGGAGTTCGTGATCACGGGTCGGAGCGAGGATGGCGAATGGTGGCAGGTCGACTATAACGGTGAGCCCGGCTGGATATACGCGCCGTTTGTCCTGGCCGCCAATGCAGAAAATGTCCCTATTGCGGGGAGTTCAACGGCGGGCACGGCCCCGCCGGCAGGAGCGGGGCAGGAACCGGAGACAGGGACCGCAACCATTCTCGAAGACGTGAACGTGCGCCACGGTCCGAGCACGGAGGAGGAGCGAGTCGGCGGCGCATATTCAGGGCAGGAATATGTTATCACAGGCAAGAACGGGGACGGAGACTGGTGGCAGATCGATTTCGAGGGCCAGGCTGGTTGGGTCTTTGGGGAATATGTGACGGCCACGAACGGGGAGAACGTACCGGTCGTGGACAGCGAGGAGGAGAACTCTCCTCCTGAAGTGAGCGCGCCGGGCGATGAAGCGGCCGGGCAGGGCGAAGCCACGGTCATTCTGCTCGGAGAGATGAATATACGAAGCGGGGCAGGCACCGACTATGATGTGATTGGCACCGCCGAGGCCGGACAGGAGTTTGTCATCACGGGGAAGAGTGGTTCGGAGGACTGGTGGCGGATCGATTTTGAAGGGCAGATCGGGTGGCTTTACGCCCCTTTTGTGGTGGCATCCAATGCGGAAGCGGTGCCCGTGGCCAATGCAACGCCGGTGCCTTCAGGGCCCGAATCCTTGCCGACGACAGCAGTTCAGGTGGAGCCGGGAGCGCCCGCGGTTACATTTGAAGGCGTGATTAATGTGCGTACGGGGCCGGGCACACTATATCCTGTAATTGGCGGGTCGTCGACGGGACAGCAGTTTGCGGTAACCGGCAAAAACCCGGAGGGGGACTGGTGGCGAATTGATTATTACGGTCAAACCGGCTGGGTTAACGCGTCCCTTGTAACCGCTGCCAATACCGAGAACGTGGAGGTAGCGAACGCCATCCCGACGCCGCCTGCCGACGGTTGAGGACGGATCCTGACAGGGAGGCACGGCGCTGGGCATGGGGGGTAGAGATTTTTATTCGCGGGCAGAGGCGGTAAGCCGGCCTGCGAGCGCGGCTGCGGGGAAACGCGCGAGGATGTAGCCACATGTCCGGAGATTTTCGGTAGAATTTACTTGTTAAAACGCAGTGACCTGCCCGGTAGATCGGGACCGGTGAAACTGACGGGGGCGCCGCTGCGGATGACGGGTTCCCCGTTCACGATCACGTCTCCGATTCCGTCCGAAAGCTGATGCGGTTGCGAGAAGGTAGCGTTGTCCTGGATCGCGTCGGGATCGAAGATGACAAGGTCGGCGAAGCAGCCCTGGCTCAATTTGCCGCGGTCTTTGAGACCGAAGCGGGCGGCGGGGGCGCCGCTCAGTTTCCAGACTGCGTCTTCGAGCGAAAACAGTCCTTTGCGCACGCACGACCCCAGGAGCCGCGCCGCGGAACCGTACTGGCGGGGATGGATGACGCCGTCTTCGTGGTAGACACCGTCGGTGCCGATCATGTGGTTTTCGTGGGCGAGAAATGGCTCGACGTACCGGTCATCTCCCTGGAAGAAGACGAGCAGCACAGCCAGATTTTCTTCGATCAGGAGATCGCATAGGGCGTCCTGCGGCTCCTTTCCCACTTCCTCAATATACTCAGCCAGCGTTTTGCCCAGGTAGATGCTGTTTTCCTTGCCTGGCAGCCAGGCGATCCTGATTGCATTCATATCCGGGGCGTAGGCCCGCAGGCTGCGGCGAATGTGGGCGCGCATGGCAGGATCGCGGAGCCTGGGCACCGCGGCCAAGGGTCCGTCGTGCCAGATTTCGTAAGGCAGGAGATAGTTGAGCATTGTTGACCCGGGCAGATAGGGATAAACATCGAAGGAGAAGTCGACCTCATGGATGGCGACCTGATCGACGTAGGCAAGAATGGCCTCGGTGTCGGCTTCGCTGGCGGCCTTGAGATGGGAGATGTGGACAGGGACGCCGGCGCGTCGACCGATCTCGACAGCCTCCTTGAGGGCGGGCAGAGTCCCTTGCTTGTAGCGCATATGGGTGGCGTACAGGCCCTGGGCGCCGGCCATGGGCTGGCAGGCGGCGACCAGCTCGTCGGTGGAGGCGAAGCACTGGGCCGCGTAGTCGAGGCCGGTCGAAAGGCCGCAGGCGCCCTCTTGCATGCCTTGCTCCACTTGCAGCTGGATCTGTTGCATCTGCGCGTCGTCGGGCGGGGACGGTCCCCAGCCGCAGATCAAGGTGCGCACATTGGCATAGGGAATCTGGGCGATCGCGTTTTGAACGTTGCGCCGGTGGAGGAGAGCCATATAGTCGCCCATTGTTTCCCAGCCCGTGTAGTCCTGCATGCGGAGGGCGTTCAGACCGCGCATGTAGTAGAGCCAGTCGCGGGCTGTCTCGCGGCTGACCGGCGCGTAGGAGATGCCGTCTGCCATGATCACTTCGGTGGTGAAGCCTTGGGAGGTTTTGCTGACCAGGTGGGGCTTCCGCAGGAGCCAGCCGTCAGAATGGTTGTGGGCGTCGACGAAACCGGGCGCGACGATTCTGTTGGCGGCGTGGATGGTATGTGCGGCGTTGGCGCCGCTCAGGTCGCCAACGGCGGCGATTCTGTCGCCGCGGATGCCCACGTCCGCGCGCCGGCGTTGCGCGCGGGAGCCGTCTATGATCGTTCCACCCAGTACAACGGTATCGAACACGAGGACGTTCTCCCTTTGAGGCTGGATTCGGGAATCAGGCGCAGGTGAACTAAGCGGTTTCTTTCTGGCGAACTCTTTGCAACGTCCTCTGGTAACGACGTTCCATCTCCGGTTTCTGGGCTGCGAGGTAGTTTCGCTCAGCCTTGCGCGCTGATTCGGGGCCCGGCGCGACCGGAACGTCGACGACGCCGTAGGTGATCTGGTCGTTTCCCCATTGGTAGGCGCAGACTTCACCTTTGCTGATGATGAGATTCATGCCGACGTTGGCCTCAACGATGGGAACGCCATTCTCCCTGGCCCTGGCCAGTACGGCCTGGTTCTGCCCTTTGGTCTTGCTCCCGTATGAGGGAATGAGGATGATGCGGGCGCCGTCGAGGACGAGGGCGCGGACGATTTCCGGGTTCCAGCGGTCGTTGCAGATGACGAAGCCGGCGCGGCCAATTGGTGTATCGAAGGCGCGAAGGCGGTGGCCGACGCGGTTGAAGCGCCAGGAGGAATGGGTGCCCTCCGCCAGTTGGACCTTGTGGTAGCGGCCACAGATTTCGCCCTCCTGGTCGAGAAAGAGTGCGCAGTTGTAGGCTTCTTCGCCGATTCGTTCGGCGAATCCGAAGGCGAGGCAGGTGTTGAGCGTGCGGGCCAGCTTCTGGAAGCGGCGGATATAGGGGCCGTCGATGGGTTCGGCGACGTCGATCAGGTCATCGGCGCTGGCGCGACCTTCGACCACGTCCATGACAACGTAGCCTTCGAGCGCGCCCTCGGTAATCAGGATCATGCGCGGCTCTTCCCGGGCGGCCTCGACAAACAGCTCTTCCATTCTCTGGGCATTGTACTCTTTGTCCCACTTGGCGGGTCGATAGGAGATGGCGGCTACCTTCACGCTTTCATACATGGCGATTTCCCTTTGGTTCTTGACCTTCGTTCGCGGGCTGTCCTACAGGGCTCAATGTCCCCGCTCTGGCAAGGTACGCGGCATACAGCTTTATGTCTTCCACGCGGACACCGGAAAAGTTGAGACGGAGGCGGACCGGGCCGTGTTCGCATGGCAGGGTTGCACGGTCCTTCCAGGTGACTGGTTGTGCCAATCCGGATGAGGTCGGCGCGACGCAGTCCGCTGCCGTGAATCCCGCAATTGGCTCCAGGCGCTCGCCTATGACCTCAGCGGACACTGCGCTATATTTCCCCAGGCCATCCAAATTGAGTGTGAGCTGCGCGTCGCTGGCGCCCAGGTCGATCGGCGCTGAGATCACGTGGGCTTCTTGCCCGGTCCTCATGCGCGCGGCAGGAAATGGCTGAAAGTAGCCCAGCCGGTCGCGCGGCCAGCTGGCGACGCGAACGCCGTCACTGCTTTGTTCCGGCCAGGGCGCGTACCAGAATAGCGTTTCGTCGCCGACCTGTTCGAAGCCCTGCCCCTGGATCAGGGCCGGATAGTTGACCAGAGAATGGCCAAAGGGCAGCTCCTGCCAGCCGTCCTCCGCGGCGGAAACGATGGGGTAATCGGGAACCGGCTCGCGGTAGTGCAGAGCATCGTTGCTGACGGCGAGGCCGAGGTCCATCGTGACAAGACGGCGGTCGTTGGAGGGGTGGCCGTTCCACATGCCGTAGAAGCCGACGATCACATTGCCGCGATTCCAGAGGCTGGCGCCGAGGTGAATCTGCTCGCCGGCGCTGCTGCCGGCTACTGGAGAGCGGGGGGTGACGTTCGAACGGCGCATCCCCATGCAGGAGGCCTGCGACCAGTTTTCGAAGTCGTAGGAGATGTGGGACACCAGCTGCCGAACGCCGCCGGCATGTGATCCGCCCTGGCCGCACACGTAGTAGCAGCCGTTGTGGCGCGTTCCGCCCGCCATCTCCAGCCAGGACCCGACCGGATTGGCCGGGGATTCGCGCCATATCAGTCCGTCGGCGCTAAAGGCTGCGGCGAACCGGCTCTTGTACTTGCGCGATTGAAAGAGCATTTTGAAACGACGATCGGAGTCGGCATCGTCGGGGTCGTGGTAGACGACGCAACTTTGGACGTGGTGGGCGCCCTGGTTGAGATCGACGAGATTATTGTGTCGATTGCCCTTATACTCTACCAGGCCCAGGTCCGGCTTGTGCCAGTTGTAGCCGTCGGTACTGGTTGCGAAGCAGACGCGCTCGAACCAGCCGGCGTCCTTGCCCTGGCCGAGATACCACATCCATAGCTCATCGCCGACGCGGTGGACAGTGCCATAGTAGACGACGCGCTCGCTGTCGGGCGCGCCGTCATCGCCCAGCGCCACTGCGATGCGGGTCTGTCCGCAGGGCGTCATGTGGCCCTCGAGGCGGAGCTCCACGCCGCATTGGAGCGGCAGGCTGTGGTCATCGAAGGGAAAGAGGACGATTTCGTCCAGCTGCTGGCGGGGCCCGCCGTTCTCAATGTGCATCAAGAGTTCCTGATTATACCTGTTGTCGCTGCTGTTTCAGGATCGTGAAGAGGCAGGCAGGCGCAATTGCCGAGTCGACGCTTAGCTTGACTCGTGCCAGGATTTGAGAGCCCTGCTTCGACCACTCGGTCAGACCAGCTCAGGCTGAAGAGCGTGTTCGCCAAATAGGACTGAGAACTGTTCCCCGTTTTCCGCTGTCGTCGCTGCGTCCATGTAGCAGGCGCTGAACGCCCGCCGTGGAATGTCGGTATTGTTGATTTCGGAACTGTGGGGCAGGTGGTTGTGCAGCAGGACGCTCTCGCCCGCTTCCAGCTCCAGAAAGATTGTTTCAGCGTCGCGCGTCAGCTCTTCAGCCTGCTCCGGCGTCAGGAAGCCGGAACCACTGGACGGGTTGATCAAGGTGTGATGGGCGCCGGGAACGATTTGAACGCATCCGTTGGCGACCGTTGCCGGATCCAGGGCCGTCCAGATCGTGATCAGGGGATCGCGGTCCAGGTATTTCCAGCGGTCCTGGTGCCAGATGAGCGGCGTCCCTTCGCGGGCCGGTTTGTTCATGAACATGGCGCGGTAGCAGGCGATGGTGGTCTCCTCACCGTAGACGCGTGCGCAGATATGGCGAAATAGTGGCTTCTGCATGAAGGCGAGAAACAGGGGGTCATATTCCAGGTCCTGGATCTTGCGGTAGCTAAGCGTTGCGCCTTTGTGACCCTTGGTCTGTGGACCGGGCTTCCCTGTGCCCGGTTCGCGGTCCAGCTGCATAGCCATGCGGTCGTAGTCGAGCGGGGCGGTCCCCAACATGATTTCATCCATACGTTTTTGAAGGGCGGCCAGTTCGGCTTTGGTCAGCGCCTTTCCCAGCCGCAGGAAGCCCTGGGTCTGGTACTGGCGCCACTGTTCGTTTGTGAGTGTTTCGGACATTCTGGGCTCCTGACAGGGTCGGTCGAATCTGGCGGCTTTCCGTCACCGGAACATTCCGGTGAGTCTGTTCTAACGATCAGGACGTGGCGTCCTGCGGCATTGTCGAAGTCAGGGACTTTCAACAGTTTCGCGTGCTAGTCCACGCGGCCTTTCAGCCTGATGAGATACAGCGTTACGTCAGCCGGGTCGACGGTGAGCGAATAGAGTTTGGTACCGGGGGAAACATGGAAGCGCAGCTTGACGTAGAACTCGGACTGGTGCAACCGCGGAAAGCGCCCGCTGCGGTCTTCGCTTACGCCTGGCCAGCCGGGCTTGCCGTTCCAGGAGAGCATGGCGTCAAGTGTGTCTTCGCGGATCGGATCGCAATCCTCGACGGTACATCCCGGAATGGGCTGGCCGGTGTCTTCGAGCAGCTCGTAGCGCAGCTCACCGGCGCTCGCGTCGACGTTTACCCTGATCTGGCCGCCCCGCTCCTGGCGGAATCGATTGGTGGTAAGAATGCCGGGCGCGTAGGATTCAGCCTCGACGCTGACGTAACCGTCGGGGCGCAGGACGGCGACGCCCTTGCCGCGGCGGTTCGGTGTCGAGTAGGGTCCTTGCCAGGGCTGCGCGCTGTAACCGTTGTGGGTGAGGTTGCCGGCCATGTAGTAGAACATGAGCTGATCATTGTGCAGGATGGGCCCGTCGGTGTAGACCATGCCCCAGTCCCAAGCGCCTGGCTCGCCGCGGCCGATGAACGGTTCGCGCCAGCGCGTCCAGGCGACGGTGTCGCGGCTTACGGCCAGTTGCGTTTCGACGAAACCGTCAACGCGGGCGGGCATGGCGTTTGAGCCGCTCTCGCCGGCGCCCCAGTATTTTTCGGCGTCGGCGATGGCGTAGGGTTCGGCCAGGTCGGTCAGGAATGTGTGGAGCATGAGGACGTGCAGGCCGCCGTCGCTGCGGTTGAGCGGATCGAAGCCGGCGGCGTAGAATTCGGTGCCGGGCGGGTCCTGCAGGTCCTGTTCGATTACTGTACGAAGGCCGGACCAGTGCAGGAAATCGTCGCTGTCGCGGCGGCCCAACACGCGCGTTCGGCGGTTCGAGCCGCGCTGGGAGTAGTGGACGTAGCGGGCATCGGGATTGATGACGCCGCCGAATGTTTCGGCGGGCGAGCCGAAGTTGAACATCATTTTCTGCTGGCTGTGGCTGCCTTCGGGAAAGAGATGCCAGTCATAGCCGTCCGCGGAATAGCGGGCCAGCCAGCGCGGCTCGCCTTTCTCGCCTACGCCGCTTGGCTTGTTGTCGATCTGCTTCCAGCGGCGCGCTTCGTCCTGCTCGAAATCGTCCAGGATCATGGAGAGGTGATCGGCTGAGCCAGTGGTGATGTTGTTGCGCTTTGAGCCGTCGAACTCGACCAGACCCAGTTCTGGCCGTTCCCAGTTCAGCCCGTCGTCAGACTCCAGCGCGCAGAGGAGGTTCTGGTCATCAGCCCAGGCCCGGTAGTACATGCGGAAGCGCTGGTTGCTCTCGTCGTAGAACACGCGACCCGGCTGCGCGAACTGGGCGTCCCAGGGTTGATCGAAGGGAATCTCCAGGGGGCCGTCTACAGTCAACTTTACGGGCCGGTTCAGAACGCGTTTGGCGCCGGTTAACGACTCGATGAAGTAGTCGTCGATGAAGAGTTGCTTTCCGGGCGAGAGTTCCATGGGGAGTTTCCTAATCAGATGATCTTCTTGGGACTGTCAAGCAACAGTGTCGGAAGACCTTAAGAGATTTCAGGCTAATTTCAAGTGTATTCCTACTACCGGACTTCCACAGTATTGACTTTGAAACTCAAGGGCAAGTGTCTCTTCTAAGCAACCGGACGTGTGACTTCCTCTGATAAACTTTGCCTCGAACGATGTTCTTGAAATCCTGGTGCAGCGCCCTGTCATTGGAAACCAAAACCTTAACACCTGCCACCACCGCCAAAGCCACAATGTGGGCGTCATCCGACTCGACTCTTTGTGCTAACCGGCTTTCCACTTCGTCAACTTCTGCATTTGAGACGAGCTTGAGACTGCCATCTTGGCGTAACCTCTCCAACAAACGACTGCCCCCTTTACTCCACTCTTCTCTTATCTTCAGGGTGTTGGAGTAAACGATCTTGCCATGCTGTTTACTCAGCCACTGATGCACTGGCTTCATGTCTTCATTATGGGGATCATCAAACGCGCCGAAGAGATTCGCATCAAGGATGATGCACATTTAAGAATCCAGGAAACCCATGAGCCGACCGGATTCTTGCAGGAAAAAATCTCGGAAGTGTGGCGGCACACCTATAAGATTTCCCATTTCATCAAACGAAATGTTGTGAACCTTGACCACATTCTTCTTGTGTTCTAGGTAAATCAGAGAAACATCATCCTTATCAATGTTTCCCCTCATGATTTCAATCCGCGCGCGATCAACCATGTAATCGCTGTTCGTCTCAATTATGAACGATCGATTGCCCAAACTTGCCAAGTGGGCCAACAGAGACGTAAGTTCGGCTTGCGCTCTGGGATGCAGATGAACTTCGGGCTGCTGCAAGAGGAATGACTTAGGAGTTTCCTCAACCTTAGTTTGGTCTTGTGGATCTTCATAGTCCAATACATTCACTAGAATCGGCAATATCTGCCCTATCCCATAGCCGACATCAACTATGTTCACCGTTGGACCTCTAACCTTTACGGTCACTTGAAACGGAGCACCCGCTGAGGGACCCAGCTTCTTGACATCTATACTCTGAAAAAGCCCAGAATTCTCTCCAAATCGAGCAAGGGCATGTCTCAATTTGGACCATCTTTCCGGTGAAGATGACTTCATCAACATCATCCTCATTGGCACATCACTGCCACGAGTATCTGCCGTTATTCGGGTGGGGTTGTAAGTCCGTTCCGGTGGCGACCGGAAAGGCGATGTACTGAAGACTCGAATATTCGGCTCGTTTCCTGGCCTCAGGAAGCTGCCTATACTATCAGTTTTGTCGCTCAAAAACTTGGAGAAAACTCTCTGATGCTCTGATTTAGAATCCAATCTCTTGTTTAGGAAATAGACTAATGGAAAGAAGGGATCTTTGCTATTGAGGCGCAGTGAATCGACTTCCAAAACGTGTCGATTCTGCTCTCTGTCGAGAATCCTGGGGTCGAACCTCCATCCTATACCTTCACTTGACTTTAGGATGATCTCACCATCGGAAAACCTGATCGACAATGACTGTACAACGGGTTCAACCCCATCTTCTTTTTCAGTGAACTTAACATTGAATTCGACGTCTCCATCCTTGGTTTGTATACCAATTCCGATGCCAAAGCTCTTCTCCCTCTTCATGCTCCTTCTTACAATGTCACGGAAAATCCCCATAAAATAGGGATCAGAATTGAAATTTAGGCCTTCCCCGCTCAAGAAGTCCGCCAAAACCTGGATGCAAGCCAGCGCTGTCGTCTTGCCTGTGCTGTTTTCTCCTACCACAAAAGTCAGCGGGCGTAAGTCTAACTGCTGAGGTTCGGCGAAGCAGCGTACCTCCTCAATCGTGAGATGAGTAACGTTCACAGTTCCTTCTCCAAAGTAGGCGCCCACTTCAGTTCAGAGAGTGTAGGCGACTTCAAGAGTGTTACGTTAAGGCCTTTGCGATGCGCTTTCCAGACCGCTATGGGCAGGCATAAGATTTGAAGAAAAGAGAAATGAGAAACTTAATGCCAGTTTAGTTTCGATAAACTAAGCCTTAATCCCAGTCAGAGCGATCCCCTGAATGAAGTGTTTCTGCGCGAGGAAGAAGACGATAAGGATGGGAACGATCATCATGGTTGACGCGGCCATGAGGGGGCCCCACATGGTGCGGCGCTCGAACATGAAGGCCTGGAGGCCAAGGGACAGCGTGAACTTCTCGCGCGTGTTGAGGAAAATCAGGGGGCCGGTAAAGTCGTTCCAGGCGAACATGAAGCTGAAGATGGCGACGGTTGCCAGGGCGGGTTTGGCGAGGGGGAGGATGATGGTCCACCAGATGCGCAGTCTGGTGGCTCCGTCGATGATGGCGGCCTCTTCCAGCTCCATGGGGATGGTCAGGAAGAACTGGCGCAGCATGAAGATGTAGAAGGGTGTGCCGAGCATGGCGGGAATGGTCAGCGGGTAGAATGTGTCGATCCACTCCAGTTCGGCGAAGAGTAGGTAGAGCGGCACCAGCATGACGATGTAGGGGATCATCATCTGGCTGACCATAACCATGAAGATGAGGTCGCGGCCGGGCGCGCGCAGGCGTGAGAAGGCGTATGCGGCGAGCGAGCAGGTGAAGACTGCGCCGAATACGTGGGCGAGGGCGATGAGCAGCGTGTTAAAGAAGTAGAGGTGCATCGGGGCATAGATAAAGACGGCGGGAAAGTTGCCCCAGATGAAGGGGTCGGGCACCCAGATTGGCGGAAAGGCGAAGATCTGACGGTCGGCCTTGAGCGAAGTGCTGACCATCCAGACGAAGGGGAGCGCGAAGATAAGTGCGCCAAGGACGAGCAGGATCTGTATGCCGCCGCGCTCAAGCAGGCGGCGGAGAGGCTGCCACCTGGCTCCGGGATGAATTTCGCGTTCGGATTGGGGCCCGATGGCCTGGTCGCGTATCATGGCTTTAGCTCTGCTCCGCTTCGTAGTAGACCCAACGGCTTGCCAGCTTGAACTGGACCAGTGTGAGCGCAAGCACGGCCACAAAGAGGATCCATGCCATGCTGGCTGCGTATCCCATATCCAGGAGGACAAAGGCGCGGCGGTACAGGTAGAGCATATAGAACAGCGTCGATTCGGCAGGACCGCCGCCGGTCATCACGTAGGCGGTGGTGAAGACCTGGAAGGAGGCGATTACGCTGAGGACGAGAATAAAGAACAGCGTCGGGCTGAGCATCGGCAACGTCACGTGTTGGAAGCGCTGCCAGCGGTTGGCGCCATCGATTTCCGCCGCTTCGTAGAGATGCTGGGGGACGCCTTGCAGGCCGGCGAGGACGATAATCATGGCGGCGCCGGAGCCCCAAAGCGCCATCAGTATCAGGGCAGGTTTTGACCAGGTCAGCGATGCGAGCCAGAGGGGTCCCTCGATGCCGACGCTGCGCAGTGTCGAGTTGATGAGACCCCATTCCGGTTGCAGAATCCAGACCCAGAGGATGGCGCCGGCGACGATAGGCACGATCGACGGCACATAGAAGAGGGTACGGTAGACGGCGATGCCGCGGGCTTTCTGATTGAGCAGGAGGGCCAGGAGTGTGGCGACCAGGATGTGCAACGGAACGAATACGAGGACATAGTAGAGCGTATTGCCCATCGACATACCAAAGCGCTGATCGTCGGTAAAGAGCTCGATGTAGTTGGACAGCCCGACCCAGCGGGCGGGCGTCACGATTTCGTAGTCCATAAAGCCCAACACAAAGGAAGCGGCGACCGGGCCGATGACAAAGGCGAGAAAGCCGATGCCCCAAGGGAGGAGAAAGAGATAGCATGTCAGGGCCTCTCTGGCGGCGTTGGTCAACCTGGGTTTGGGTTGGGCGTCTGTCATTGCGGCTGTCCTATCAGTTGGCGGGGAAAGGTGAGAGTTCAGAACCGGAACGACGCGATGCCGTCCGGTTCTGACTCATCCCGGTTGGGCTTAGGAGGATTCGAGGTTCTCCCAAGCGGCGTCAAGCGCTTTCTGGACGTCGGCGTGGGAGGCGTCGAGAGCCTCTTGCGGCGTCAGTTTCTTGGTGAGGGCGGCTTCCCAGGCGTTCTTGAAGCCAATCCAGAGCTCGGCGGCGGCGAGGCCGGCGATCTGGCCGCAGCCGACGGCGAAGCTCTCGGAGTCAAGGTATCGCTCCATCATGATCTTCTGGCGTTCGGGCAGGACGGAGTAGTACTCGTCCAGCATAACCTGCATGGCAGGCTGGTAAACAGGCGGGGTCGGCGCGAAGATGGGCTCACCGGGCAGCTGCTGGCGTTCCCATTCGGCCTTTTCGAGGGCGAGTCCGACGGTTCCGGCGGCGCGCACGTATTCTTCACTGATCACCCACTGGATGAATTCCCAGCCCTGCTCGACGAGCTCCGTGTTGGGGTCGATGACGAAAGTCCAGCCGCAGGACCAGTTGACCTGCGCGCCTTCCTGGGAGGCCGAAACGGGCATCAAGCCTGTGCCATCGTAGTCGAGGTCGGGGAAGCGAGCGTAGCGTCCGATCATCCAGTTGCCGTAAGAGCTCATTGAGACCTGGCCCTGGGCGAAGGGATCGACAGGCTGTCCGGCGAAGCCTTCCATGAAGGAGGAGGCCGCGGCGTTGCCGCCGCCGAACTCGTCGATCATGTGGACGCACCACTCGAGGGCTTCGACCCATGGATCGGTGTTTATGAGGTTGGTGCGGCCGTCCTCGGACTGGCTGACTCCGCCGTTTTCCATGGCGTAGATAAGCAGCTGATCGGACAGGCCGGGCGGGAAGTGGGGGAGGAAGCCGTAGCGAACGATGCGGTCTCCTTCCATCTTGTTGAGCTGGGGCGCCATTTCCATGATGTCGTCCCAGGTCTCGGGGCCAACGTCTGGATCGAGGCCGGCTTCTTCAAAGTGGGTCCTGTTCCAGAAGAAGTAGCGGGTGCCGGCGGTATGCGGCAGCCCGTAGAGTGTGCCCTGCCAGGTGAGGTCGGCGATGGGGCCGGCCATGAAGTTGCCTTTGTCGACATTGTCCCGCTCAAGGAGGTCTTCGATGGGCCTGTAGAGATTGCGGGAGGCAAACTGGCGGAAGGTGTGGCGGTTCTGGTAGGAGACATCGGGTCCCTTGCCGGCAGCCACGGCGGTTACGTATTTGGGCGTACCGTAGACCGCTTCGCCGAGGTCACCGAGCGACACGGTGATGTCGGGGTGCCGCTCCTGGAATACCTGGAGAACGCCTTCCGTGGTGGGATTGATGCGCCACCAAATCTGGATGTCAACGGGTTCCTGTGACGCCGCCATGCCTTCGTCGCCGGCGGCTTCAGGGCCTGCCGGCACACAGGCGCTGGCTGCCAGCGCGAGTCCGGCAACTGCGGCAGAGTTCTTCAGGAGGCTTCTCCGGCTGATGCCCTTCTGGATGCCAGTCTTTGCTACGGATTTGACTTTCGTCATGGTTCTTGCTTCTCCTTTTCGATGCAGATTGCATGAAACTACTGCTAAATTCTGGAAATTCCTATGCAGGTCGATCCATAGTCCCTCCTGAGCAATATTTGGCGCCTGGGAAGACTTTCGGCATGTCTCCGTCTGGATCCTCTGATGTGAGTCGCTGCCTGGTGCAAGACCCGATCATTCGGGATAGTCGTGCTCAGATGGCGTGGGACGGCTACACAGACCTCGTGACTATTAGACTTTGGACTGTTAAGAGGAGAGTAATCGGTGGTCGAGGTCGCTGCGGACCATGGCCGCGTGTGATTCTATCGGATCACGCGAGGAATGGCAACCTCTGTGCCTGCGTCCCTCTGCCCATTACCTGCCGGGAGTGGTATAATGGTCGCTGACCGATAGCCATGTCGTGTTCGACCTCGCCGCGCCGATTCAGAGCAAGAACAATTGCTGATTCGACCCCAAGCGAAGACGTGAGGAAAGAAATATGCCGACCACTCCTACGTTAGAAGAGCAACTCCTGCACCTGAAGCTGGACGGCTGGTGCATCGTGAAAGACGTTATTCCCCGGGAGGCGGTGGCGGCTGTACGCGAAAGTGTTGCGGAGGCCACGCTCCGGCACCAGCGGTCCGATGCGCCTGCGAACATCGGACATCGGACCGGTTTCATCAACTACGATCAGTCCTTTGCTCCTTATCTTGTAACGCCTCACTTCATTGAACTGATCAGAGCGACTTTGGGCCAGAATGTGCGCGTTTCATTCACTTCGGCCATGATCAATTACCCAGGCAATGCACGCGGCGGGCTTCACGCGGACTGGCCATTCAACCAGCGCAATGCAGGGCACATTCCCGCGCCCTACCCCGATGTCGTCGCTCATCTGACGACGCTGTGGATGCTTTCTCCTTTTTCGGCTGAGAATGGCGCCACTATTGTCGTGCCCGGCAGCCACAGGATGGAGACGAACCCAAGCGCAGAGAGCTGCAGCCACGACGAAGACACTCCTTATCCGACCGAAATCCAGGCTGCCGGCGACGCGGGCAGCGTACTGGTGATGGATAGCCGCATGTGGCACGCGGCCGGCGCGAACAGGTCCGACTCGGCGCGCGTCGCGATGGCCATTCGCTTCGCGCCGTGGTGGCTGAATCTCAATGGGCTGAGACCCGGTTCCGGAGAGCGGGCGAGGCAGATGGAGGCGACGGGCTTGACTGAGAACGAGGTTGAGGCTGTAAAGCCCGAGGTTTTTGCCGGTCTGCCCGAAGATGTCCAGCCTTTATTTGAGCACTGGGTGGAAGGGTGAAAACTGCAGGGGAACAGTAGGGGAACTGCGGGGGAATGGCTAGTGGGGCGGGGGGAAGATTGCGGGCAGGTGTCGTTCGTTGAGTTTGTTAATCATAACGCCAGACGGTTTTGGCTTTCTTTAGGTGGTGTGGAGAGATTTTGATGAGCGAACGTCGTACGGTTGTGGTTACGTCTAACGTTTTCCCTGGTTTGGATGCTGAGCAGGAGGTTCTGGCGCCGTTGAACGTGGATCTGGTCAAGCGGCCGTGTTTGACGCAGGAGCAACTGATCGCCGCGGGCAAGGAGGCGGTTGCGCTGTTGGTGGGCAATGTGAAGATCGATGCAGGTGTGTTGTCGCATCTGCCGCGCTGCCTGGCAATTGTGAAGCCCTCGGTCGGGGTAGACAATATCGATGTTGACGCGGCGACGGCCGCGGGAATCTGTGTGGCGAATGTACCTGACTACGGGACTGACGAGGTGGCTACTCATGCGATGGCCTTGCTGTTGAACGCCGTGCGCTATGTCGATGCGTGTTCGGCGGACGTGCGGGCGGGGCGGTGGCAGCCCAAACCGCCGTATCCGATCCAGCGGAGCGCGGGCCGAACGCTTGGAATCATTGGTTTTGGCCGCATCGGCCAATCAGTTGCGCGGAAGGCGGCTGGTTTTGACTGGCGCCTGCTGGCGTGGGACCCGTACCTGAGCGGCGAAGAGATAGAACGCCATGGCGCGGAGCCGGTCGACTTTGACACGCTGCTGGGGCTATCGGACTTCGTGACGCTGCACCTGCCTTTGACGGAGGAGAGCCGTGGGCTAATGGACGCTGGGGCGCTGGCGAAAATGAAGTCGACATCTTTTCTGGTCAACACGGCGCGCGGCCCGATCGTCGACTCGGATGCTCTGTTGCAGGCGGTGGAGACCGGGCAGATTGCGGGGGCGGCGGTGGACGTTCTGGAGGAGGAGCCGCCGTCACCGTCGCATCCGCTATACCGTTCAGATCGCATCCTGGTGACGGCGCATGTGGCGTGGTACTCGGAGCAGGCTTTCCGCGACGTGCGGGTGAAGGCGGTGCAGGAGGTGGCGCGCGTGCTGAAGGGCAAATTGCCGCGCAACCTTCTCAATCCGGATGTGGAGCCTCGCTATGCCGTACACGGTGCGGAGGACTGATGCTGGACGAACACGCGACCATTCTTGCGCCGCGCAACGAAGGTGGCTGGCGCGACTTCCAAGCTGTTTGCGCGCCCTCCGCTTTGGGACCTCGGCAAGTGCGAGGGGTCGAAGTGACAAAGAGGGGCGTTGCGGGGGGAATTCCCCCGCACTAGGGAAGCCGCTTGCGGCTGACCGCCCCTAAAGCCAAAGATGGGGGCCGGAGGCATAGTTGGCAGCCGCAGATGGGGACAGGGACTTTGGGGCGAAACTGATGGCGCGCCGGATCGAGATTCTCTTCACGAAACGGAATGTAAGTGGGGTCGCGACCCTACTTGACGAGGAGGCGCCCCTCACGTGCGACGCGGTTTGGAATGCGCTGCCGTTGGAGGGCGACGCATACCACGCCCGATGGGCAGGGCGGGAAGTATACACGCTGGCGCCACCCCTTGGCAGTGACCCTGGCAAGGAGAACGCCACCATCCTTCCGATTGCCGGCGACCTCCTCTACTTTGAAATTCCGGCTGCCTCGATCGACATTCCGCCCGAACGACGCACCGACCAGCCATTCGTCGACATCGCCCTGTTTTACGGGCGCAATAACTTCCTGCTCGGGCCGGAGGGTTACATGCCTGGCAATCTGTTTGCCACCGTGACCGAAAACCTCGAGGGCCTGGCCGCAGCCTGCGAGAGCATTTGGCGAGAGGGTTTCGCGGGTGAACGCATCGTTATCCGGCGTATTGAAAGGAATGAAGACCGGTAGCAGACATCGAGCCAGGGGTTTTCGGCGTTGAGAAAGGCTGACGTTGTCTGCCCGGGCTGACCAGCCATCGCGGCACAGGAGAATGAGCATGGATTCCTATTCGTCGAATTCGCAGTTGCAGGCTCTGGAAGATGGGACGGCCCTGCCGTCGATCGTGACGCCGCCGCCCGGTCCGCAGTCGCGCGAGTTGACCGAACGTCTGAGCAAGGTGGAGCCTCCGACCAGTTCGGTGATTCCGCGCGGGCAGACGCCGGTGTTCTGGGAGCGGACGCGCGGGGCGAACATCGTTGATGCCGACAGCAACGTTTACGTGGACCTCACGGCCGGTTTCTGCGTGGCGACCGCGGGTCACAGCAACCCCCGTATTGTTCAAGCGATTGCGAAGCAGTCGGAAACGATGATGCACAGCCAGGGAGGGGTGAATCCGAATCGCAACCGGGTCGAACTGGCCGAGAAGCTGTCGGCGCGGGCTCCGGGAGAGTTGTCTGTTTCGCATGTGGCGAACACGGGGTCGGAGGCGGTCGAGATGGCGCTCAAGACGGCGCGCATCTTTACGGGCAAGCATAAGATCATCGCCTTTCAGGGCGGGTTTCATGGTAAGACGACGGGCGCGCTGTCGGTCTCTTCGCAGAACTATTACCGGGCTCCGTTCCAGAATATGCTGGCGGATACGACGCATGTGCCCTACGCGTACCCTTATCGCTGTCCCACACATTCGGAGGAGGACGACTGTTTCTTCTGCGACGGCGGGTACCTGGAGCATGTGCTGACGATGCCGGACTCGGGCGTTGCGGACGTGGCCGCGATTATTATGGAACCCATTCAGGGGCACGGCGGCTGGATCGTACCGCCGAAAAAGTTTGTGCAGACGGTGCGGCGGCTGTGTGACGAGCACGGGATACTGCTGATCGCCGACGAGATCATTACCGGCTTTGGCCGCACCGGAAAATGGTTTGGCATGGACAACTACGACGTTGTGCCGGATATCATGGTGGTGGGCAAGGGTCTGGCGAGCGGATTTCCAATCTCGGCCACGATTATGACGGAAGAGGTGGCTGACGCGTGGGGGCCGATGATGCATACGAGCACCTTTCTGGGCAACCCGGTTGGTTGCGCGGCCGCGCTGGCTTCTCTGGCGGAGATCGAGGAGAAGAATCTGGTGGAGCGCGGCGCGGAACTGGGAGACTACTTCAAGGCCCGCTTGTTGGAACTCCAGCAGGAGCACCATCTGATCGGAGAGGTGCGCGGGCTTGGCATGATGGTCGGGGTGGAGTTCGTCAGGGATCGTGAGACGCGTGAACCGGCGACGGAAGAGGGCGCGCGTGTGGTCGACGGTCTCCTGCAGCGGGGCGTCATCGCGACGAATTACGGGGGCTCCTACCACAACGTGCTAAAGATGTCGCCGCCGCTGGTGATCACGCAGGAGCAGCTCGATTGCGCGATCGAGGCGCTTAACGAGAGCCTCTCTGCGGTGGAAGCTGCGCTGTAGGCGGCCCGCGGGCGGCCCTTCGGGGTCTGGAGCGGCAGCGATTTGCAACCGGAGATTGGCATGCTTCGCGTCGGCGTTCTCTATCCGCTGCACTCGGCAGAGGACGATTATCCCAACATGGCTGCGAGGCTGGAGCCGCCGGTGGAGGTTGAGGTCGTCCACACGCATGCGGTCGACCTGCATACGGTTGAGGATTGCCGACGCACGGGCGATTTGGACCATCTGGAGCCGGGCGCGGGGGCGTTACGCACACTCGGCGTGGATGTGTGTATGTGGGCGTGTACGAGCGGCAGCTTTGTCTACGGGCTGGCAGGGGCCGCGGAACAGGCGCGTCAGCTCGGCAGCTTTCTGGGGGTCCCTGCCTCCAGCACTTCACTTGCCTTTGCTAAAGCCATAGAGACTCTGGGAATCACGCGGGTAGCGGTTGCCGCCACCTATCCGGAGGCGCTGGCAGCCGCTTTTGTCGATTTTCTTGGCCAGGGCGGGATTCAAGTCGTCCACCTGAACCATCTTGGCATCTGGACGGCCGTGGAGGTTGGCGCGGTAGGGCCCGAGCAGGTAATCGACTTCGTGCGGGCCAACAACCATCCCGATGCTGAAGCCATTTTGGTTCCTGATACCGCTCTGCATACGACCGGGTTTCTGCCTGCGCTGGATGAAGCGGCGGGCAAGCCCGTGCTGACGGCAAACCAGGTCACGATGTGGGAAGCGCTGCGGTTGGGTGGGCGTCTGCAATCCAGGGAGGGTTTTGGGCGTCTGTTCGCCTTGGCAGATGTGGTGGCTGATGATGCCGGGAAGGCTGAGGCAAGCAGTTGAGCCGCGTCTTCCCGGGTGCAGTGAAAAGTTGAATCGTCTTCAAAGACTACATTAGAGACAGGACCCATTCGCATGGCTAGAAGGATCAGCATCTCATTTGAGAAACACAATGTTTCCGCCGTGGCCGAGCTTCTCGATGAGGCCGCGCCTTTGACCGCCGAGGCGGTCTGGAACGCGCTGCCGCTTTCCGGCGCCGCATTTCATGCCAAGTGGGCAAACAACGAAGTCTATATTCTGACGCATCCGTTTGCTGAAAAGGACCCTGGCAAGGAAAACGCCACCGTCTTTCCAATTCCCGGCGACCTTCTCTATCTGCCGGTTCCTCCCGGCAGCAAGGTGCCGCCCGACATGGCGGCGCAGTGCCGCGAGACGGGGCTCATCGACCTGGCGATTTTCTATGGGAGGGACAACTACCTGCTGGGGCCGGACGGACATATGCCAGGAAATCTATTCGCCACCATCACCGAAGGGTTGCCTGAACTGGCCGCGGTTTGTCAGGACTTGTGGCGTAACGGCGCCGGCGACGAACGGATGACGATCAGTCGAGTTGAAGAGTAACCAGCCTCAGCGGTCGCTACAGATCTTGCTTATATCCGCTCAAGCTTGCTCGATCAACATTTCCTCCCCGGTTATTCGTCCCTGTACTTCTCCTTCGACATGCGATAGCGAGATGTGAACTCTTCGCCCGCTGGCAGCGGCATGAGCCCCCCGATCATCTCGCTGCGCCGGCCCATATGCGCGGACTGCGGTTCAGTAATTCGCTCCAGCTCCGCGTCGGTGATAGGGAGCGTATAGCGGACCTGCGGCTGGAAGCGCTGGAACTGCTCGGCGTAGGCGACGAGCGCGCTGTTGCCGTCGGCTCCGTCGGAAGTTTCGGCGCGTTTGCGCGCGTAGGGACCCCCGTAGTACTGGCTGGCGATCTGGTCCAGCGCCTTCACCTTTTTTTCAATTACGTCGGTGATGTCGATGTAGAGGTCGGCGCGATGGGCGCCGACGTATTCGAGGCTGTTGTTGCCAACGTAGGCGGTTGGGTTCATGAAGTAGATGCAGGGGACGGGATGGCGCTCCTGGCGGCCGCGACCGGACCCTGCCGCAAGCTGCCAGGCGTAGAGCGTGCACTGGCCGGCGGTACCGTGCATCTTGAAGCCGCCGCTCTCGAAGGGGTGATGGGTGATGAGCATGTCCGGCTTCACCTCGCGTATTACATCGGCGATGGCTTCGATCTTGTCCTGGGTGACCAGAATGTCGTCGTCCTCGAAGCCGAGGTCGCGCAGGTCGTCAAAGCCGAGGATGCGGCAGGCGTTGCGCACTTCCTCCAGTTTCTCTTCCACGGCCTGTTCCACAAACTGTTCGACGTCCAGCTCGGCGCCGGCCTGGCGTCGCTGCTCGCCCAGTTCCCAGTGGTGTGAGCGTACGCCGGTGGTCAGAATCGCTGCGGTCACTTTGTCGCCCTGGTCAACATGATGGGCCAGGGTGCCCCCGGCCATGTCAAAGCTGTCGGCAGGGTGGGCGGCGACGAGTAAGATGTGGATTGGTCTGCTTGCCATGATCAGTTTCCTCTTTTTTGGAATCAGCAACCATCGGGGCACGCACAAGGGGCCCCCCTACTTTTGCGACCCCTAATTTGTCCAGGAGGCGCGGTGGTCAGGCGAATGGGAGGCAAGGCATTTACTCATGAAGCGGTGGGAAGAAGGTGAGCTCGGCGCCAAAGTTGGACATGGCGGCTACCGAGTCGCCCAGCAGCCTTACCTCTATGTCGCGGGTGCGATGGCTGAGAATGATGTCCCGTTCTGCCAGCTCGAATTGAATAGTAATCCAGCGGTTTGAAGGCGGACTGTTAAAAACCAGATTGTCGTTGTGACAGCGGGGGCGTTCATTTGAACCGTCTACGTTGACTTCGTCCACCGCTACCCAGCTGGGTAGGCGCACGAAGAGGGGACCCGGACGCTTGGCGCGCACTCGCATGTGGGGGTGCCTATAGGGTGACTCTATTCCTACGGCATCGGTCTCGTGGTCGAAGTGCAGATTCACATAGTGGCCAGCAGGCGACGTCTCCACAGCCTGCCTGTAGACTTCACATAGCGAGCCGACTGAGCCTCCGACGATGTCCATGTTGAAGCTGATGCGCTGCGCGTCGAGCGGTTTGTGGCCGTAGGGCGCGGGAAAGCCGAATCCCCCCAGGTGCCTGTTGGCTACGTTTCGCTTTCCGTCTTCGTTGTCAGGGTTGTCAGGCTCGCGAATGAAGGAGATGTCGCGTAACTGTGAGGGTAGCATGTGGCAGCGCAGGATTCTTTCGGCGTCTTCGTAGTACTGTGGATAGCCCCACTTCCCCAGCAGGAGCGCGGTTTCGACGATATCGCCCGTGTTGTTGACCTCGCCGCGGTCGGGGTCGACGTCGTCGCCGCTGCTTTCGATGACCCAGCCTAAGGCATCACGTATGTCGTTAAGCCCGTTGTCATAGAAGGCGCGAACGCGTTCCATCAGCGGGGCGTTGCGGGTCAGGTCGGCCAGCTGGGCTAGCGAGGACATGACGCAGGTGGTGGAGTGCGTGTGCCCGCCGAAAGTCTCACGATCGTACGCGCCGGAGGGGACATAGAACTCGGACGTGGCTTTGTCCGCGAGCGCAAGAGCCAGGTCCAGGGCACCAGTGCAGCCGGTATGCTTGTGCAGTTTCACGAGGGGACCGATGGCACGCGCCAGTCCGATGATGAATGTGGTGGGATGGAATTCGAAGTTGCGCTCGATTGTTTCCCTGTCCCAGCCCTTTTTTGGATGCCACAGCTCCTGAATCGCGGCGACGCTGCGCTCGGCCAGCTCGACTGCCGGTTCGCTGTTACGGAATCGGGCCAGGGCGTAGAGGGCGTGAAATCCCTCGCGGACGTTGTGGGGGTAGAAGTGAACCAGGGGGCCGTCCGTGCGATCGCGGTTTAGGGGAAGAGGAAGATCGCCGGAGTAGGAGAAGAAGGCGGCGCGGGCGTGGCGTACGATGCAACTTTCTTCCAGTGTGAAGCCCAACACGTCTTCGGCGTTGAGGAGGGCGTTCAGGTGGCGGCCGGGCACATGCGATTCGGAGGCCGACGTACTGAAGCTGAGGGATGCCTCCGGCCACACCTGGGATCCAAAGTAGGGGACATCGTTATCGTCGGCGTTAAAGACGGAACACATTGTGCGGCATCCCAGGCGGATGGCCGCCGCAATATCGGATGTGTTGACATTGGCAAGCATGGGTCAGTGTCTCCCGTTCACGCTATCAGTCTGATAATGAAACTGGAACCCGTAGAGACTGCTCTCCAGAAGGGAGAAGCAGATGCGAACAGGCTTGTTCCAGAGCTGGCGCAGGTCCGGACCGTCCTTCCAGGACGCGGCGTGCCAGATTTGCTGGGAGGGCGCGTGCAGAGGCAAGGAGTCTTCCAGGCTGAAGCCGGGATAGGGCTTCATCTCCGAATCGAGGAGTGCGATGCGGATCAGACCGTAGGCGCAATCGGCGTTGACGCGCAGCGCGTTGCCCTCAAACACGAACTGCTTGGTGATGATGCGGCCGGCCTCGTAATTGGGACGGAGGGAGGCCCAGCCGTCCTCACGAAGGACGAGGGCTCCGATCGCCCGCTGGAGGGGTTGATCCGGCTTGACGCGGTCCATCATGGGATTGCCCGCGCCGAACTTTGTCAGCTCTTCGACATGGCGGCGCGAGGCTTCGGCTGAATGCTGGGGCGCGTGATTCGAGACGCCTGCCGGACGGGTGTCGCGCTGCTTGTATGGGAAGGCCGAACAGGGGATCACCATCTTGCCCTGGTGAAGAAGGTATCCGGCAACGGTGTGGCAGAGGTAGCCGTAGTCCTGGCTGCCGGGCGGGCCGTTGTCGGCCCAGGGGCGGTAGCCGTCGGCGCGAAAGAATTGGGAGCCGTCGCGGCTGGTGTAGAGCGCGGCCTTGGTGTGAAACTGATCGCGCTGGTTGCTGCCGTCGCGGTTGACGAGCCACTGGTGTTCGCCGTGCGCCTCCTCGACGATGCCAATGTAGAGACCGCCTTCTTTGCGCACAGACATGGTGTGGAACTCAACATTGGGGCCGACGTTGGGGTCCCAGTCGCTGGACAGAATGATCTGTTTGGGCGACCAGTTGACGAAGTCTTCGCTCTCCTGTCGGCCGATTGTGCGCACGTGGAGATGGCTCGCGAAGGCGTGTGACGCCTGTGAGTATCCGATCCACTTGCGGTAGGCGTCGTCCCAGATGACGCGCATCTGGTGGTGATGGCGAAAGGGCGTGTCATCGCTGATCACCTGCCAACTGATTCCGTCCGGTGAGGCGGCGACGCGCGACATGACCCGTGCGCCGCGGCTCGTTGCCTCCATTGAAGGGTTGT
The DNA here is from genome assembly GCA_022824025.1 of Caldilineaceae bacterium. GTDB lineage: Bacteria > Chloroflexota > Anaerolineae > Caldilineales > Caldilineaceae > Bin5. Next base: position 125,849 of record JAJEBF010000003.1, on the reverse strand, counting down.
AGACTGCCAGGAACTTCCTTTCAGGATCAGCGCGGTCAGGATTGAGGACGATTGTGCCGTTGTCGAAGTCTCGGACTACGATATTTGTCTTCTTGCTGTCTTCAAATTGCTGGCAGTCATCGCGCAGCGGTTTGCGCCAGTAGATGGCGTCGTCAGATTCGGCGTAGCAGAGGACTACCTCGGTTCCCCGGGCTGAGTTGGTGTTTCCGCTGACCATCGTTTTGTACCACATTTTGAAGAGGCGGTCGTCGGGATCGAAGATTGCGGCTGCGGGAACACTTGTGAAGTGGTAGCGCTCCCAGGGAAGGTTTTGGAACTCGATCAGGGGCGGGTCGGCCTTCTGGGGCGGCACAACGGTTCGTTCGGCGTCGATGAGCTCGTCGAGGATGTAGTTGTCGACGAAGAGTTGCTTCTGTAGGCCGATGTGCTTGAACGGCAGTCGGTAGTTCGGGTTGAAATAGGGATAGGTCTGCGGGTCGACTGATCTTGAGCCGTCCCAGGTTTCGCGCATTCTGCGTTGGACGTCCACCATTTCGGTGTCGAACCTGGCTTCGGGGGTCTGGCGCCTCTCTTTTTCAGTCATGATTGCCTGGGATCATGTGCATGGGATGCCGCAAAGCAGTTCCGAGGCGGCGCTGGCATATTGGGGCTTCTGCGGAGATTGGTCATGGGTTTGTCCGTTCGGTTGTGCTGCCTTCGGATTCCGTTTGTGCTCGAGCCTTGGTGGGGCCGACGGGCCAGATTGTCTCTTAGTTCGGGCGTGAAGTTGCTGCAAAAGAGGAAAATTGACTTGGAACCTGAGTCGCATCGATGCCGTTTAGCGGAAAGACAACATCGCCAAGCCACCCCTGACTGTCAGGGCATTTCGAAGAGGAGGACTCAGTGACCTCAAAACCAAGGTTCCCCTTTCCAAACATGAGACCCGCACGGCTCAAGCAGTTTGGTCGGGTAGTGGCAGCTATATTGCTGGTTGCTGTGGCACTCCTTGTCATGTTTCTCTTCAGGGCCTATCTCGAAGGTCGGGAGATACGCGCCTACGTTGGCGGCCCATACAGTTCTCAGCTTCTCTATGTACAAGGATGCGCGCCGAGCGCGGACGACGGGGGCCAGGGGAGCACAGTGGAAACTCTGGAGGAGCAGTTTGACTCATGCCGGCGGTCATTTGGCGGGCGTCCCGGCTATTACATTTACGACTTCAACATCAAGAGGTCGGTGGCTCTTTCAGAGGGGGACATGGCGAATCTGCGAAAGTACGATATCTTTCGTTTCCCAAGTTCTATTTTGGGCAGGGTAGAGAAGAGTGGGACCAACCCGTTTAACACCATTATTCCTCTCGAAGAGTTTCCGGGTTTCAACTACGGTTGCGCTTTCGGCAAGGAGGGGGATGAAGCCGGCTGCAGTGTGGCCCCGCTAAAGTGTGATGTAAGCAGCGACGCAATTCAGTGCAGTGTGTTTAACCCCGACAGAGGCAGATTCGAGCCCCACGACATCGAAGGGAACGAGTCACTTGATTTTCTGATTCCGCAAGGCCTTATCAACGGACCTGACCTGTTCAAGCTCCTGAAACCGCGCTTCTTTCCATTCCTCGACCGGATGTAATGTGGCATCGGCGCGCAAGACTGCCGGGGCGCTCAAGTCTATGAATAGCGCTGTTGAGACGGTTCTCCGATCAGGAGCGGTTCGTGCCCGATCCGCCGGTGTTCGTAGAGCTCCTGCACGCCTTCCGGGAAGGAATCAAAGATGTGGGCGGGCACGAATGCGCAGTTGCGTTTGCCATAGTCGACACACAGCCACCAGGGCGAGTAGCGGGCGACGACACAGGATCTGATTTCATCGGTCTGATTGGGGCCGACGGAGTGCCAGACGCGACTGTCGATGAGGAGAACGTCGCCGGCATCGCCGCAGACCTGTTGTTCGTGGGGAATCGGGCTGAGGCCGTCGATCCCGTCGTGCTGGCCGCGCGGGTTGCGCGGGTCGCGATGGGTGCGGGGGACAACCCAGGTGGCGCCGTTTTCCGGGGTGAAGTCCGACAGCATCCAGATCGAAGTGAGACTCATGACGACATCGGGGAAGGGTTGGTTGACCAGGCCGCAGTAGGAGCGGTCGGTCAGGTCGTGGGGCCAATCGGTGTGAAAGTTGCGCCATTCCGGCGGGTTGCTGCGGGGCGGGACACTCTTGAATTCGGTCTGGGAGATACGCACTTTGGCGTGGTTGAAGGCCGTGCGCGCGATTTCAAGGAGGCGCGGCTCGGCGAAGTAGGGCGCAAGGGTTGGCATATGGGTGACGGCCGACCAGTCCAGCTTATCGTATGCCTCCATGCCGGCGTTCCTGGCGCCGTCGACATCGAGGCTGATCTGGCCGACCTTGTCGGCGGGTATGACGCCTTTCAGCAGGCAGTATCCCTCCAGCCTCAGCTGCGTATTCTCTTCCATTTCACCTCTTCCTGCCGGGCGGGTTAGCGGCCCTGTGGAAACCTACTATGCGAAAATCAGACGTGCAGTTCGTCCAGCGCCTGAATTGAAAACAGATCGGACAGGCAGGGCAGGTGGCAGTCAACCGCACTCCACTTGCCCTGCCCGATCCTGCCTCTGACTATCCTCGTGACAGGTCGATCGGCTTCCTCAATTCGTTACCCTACGGACGGGCGCCGACTGACCGGAATCCGTCCGCACTCAGCGCCAGTCGTCTACGGACGCCGTGCCGCTGTAGTTGCAGCCCATGATGCGCCAGTAGCCGTTTGTCTCGCCGCCGACGACCACAACATGGATCTCGTCCGGCTTGTAAATCGGGATCATCTCGTCTTTGGCGGCCTTGAGCTTGGTGGCATATGGCTCGACGCCGTTGAGGGCGAGGGGGTGGACATAGTTCTCGATCAGCTGGTAGTCCCAGTAGACGCCGGCCGGCATGGTGGCATTCTCGTATACCCACTGGATCAGTTTTTCCTTGGTATCGAACCCGCCGCGGTCGATGAACTGCTGCGCGGTGATCGGATCGAGAACGAAGGTGGGCGGGTTGTGGGGGTTGAGACCGCGCAGCATGTTGCGTACGTGATCCTCCCAGTGCTTCGCTCGCAGGCCGAGGTTGAATGCTGTCGAACGGCAGCCGCCGAAGACGCTTACCGCGCTCTGGTCGGCTTCGTATCCGTGCTGTACGTGGAAGGGGACCCACGGGCTGCGCTCTTCGTTTTCGGCGAAAGTAACGCTGTTGTAGGCGTAGTTGTTGCCCTGGGAGCCGAGGTAGGTCTCTCTGGGGACGGAACCTCCCTGCAGGTTCTGGGAGAGCAGGCCGAAGGCGCGGCCGATGGTGGCATTGGCGTGGTTATATGGCCCCATGGCGCCGATGCCCCAGTTCATATCGATCTCATGACGGACAGGCCCGTTGACAACGGCCATGGAGGCGGCGGAGCTGGTTGTGCTGGCCCGGGCGGAGGCGCCGGTTGCCGCCAGCGCGAGGATGACCGGGAAGTATTCCGGTTTGGCACCGGCCATTACGGCATTTACGGCCACCTTCTCGACCGTGTACTCCCATGCTTCGCGCGTGCCGGTTGGACGCATCTGGCCGACCACAGTGTCGGGGCAGCGGCTGGTGCCCTCAAGCATGGCGGCCACCCGTTCCTCTGTGGGCAGGATGATGGGCAGCATGTCGGTCCAGAGGTTTTTGACGAAGAGCTGGTGGAGATTCTCTTCGTTGTCCTCTTCGACGAAGCGAGGCGTTGAGCGATCGAAGTCGTGGGCACGGGTTTCGTCGTCTGACCGCGGCCGGGTGAGGGCTGCGATCACTTCGGTCATGAAGGGACGACCTGTTATGTCGTCGGGACCATCGACGTAGGCTCGCAACTGGTCGGGCGAACGGCCCATCACCGGCTGGGGCACGAAGGCATGGCGCAGGTAGGGAATCCCCTGCTGGAGGGTGGAGGCCTTCACCAGATCGAGGAAAATGCCGGTCTGGATGGAGGCTGTCGGAACGTTGTACTCAGTTTCCAGGATTATGCATTGGTCGGCGACCGCCGGCGCGCAGGTACTTCAATGGCCGACGGCCATGACGGCCCCGGCTCCTTTCTGCTGGATCTCCTGGTAGAGGGTTTCGTCGCGTTCGGTATAGACGCCTGACTTGCGCCGCACCTCAATGTTGATGTCGGGCCGGTTGTCCTTGAACCAGTTGGCCATCTGCTCTACGAGAATGTCGCCGTCGTCGAAGCGGCAGTCCACGAGGTAGACGGTCTTGCCGGCGAGGTCGTTTACACGGGGGGCCAGATGCTTCTGGTCGATTTGGGGCGGGTAGCCCATTGGGTTATGCACCTTCAGTTTTGCGCCCACAGTTGGCTCCTTTCGATGAGGCGATAGGGAAGATTACAGACTTGTCGTCATTCTGACATGGATTCAAAAAACTGGAAAGCGTAGATGCTGGACTCGCGCAGGGTAAAGCGGATGCGAACCGGCTTGTTCCACAGTGCGCGTACGTCGCAGTTTCCCTGCCAACTGATCGTATGCCAGATCTGGTCCGGCGCGCCGATTACCGGATCGCAGAGTTCAGCGGAGAATCCTGCGTACGGTTCGAAGGTTGGGTCCAGGAGTTCGGCCTGGATATATCCATAGCCACATTCGGCGTTTATGCGCAGTGCATTTCCTTCGAAGACGAACTGCTTTGTGTACACCTCGCCGGATTCGTACTCCGGCGCGAGCCTGGCCCAGCCATCCTCGCGCAAGATCAGGCCGCCTACCGCACGCTTGATTGCGGGCTCGCCCTGCAGCGTCTGGCGCGCCCGCCATGCCTGCTGCTGGCGTTTGTACTCCTCTTGCGGGTAGAGCGGCGAGGGGGGAGAGCCACTCAACCAGCTCTGCTTCTGGGGATTGGCGCTGTAGGGGATCACGATCTTTCCGCCGTGGACGAGTTCGCCGGCGGGAGTGAAGCAGGCGAAGCCGTAGTCCTGTTCGCCGGGGGAACCGGTGTCGACCCAGGGGTCCGGCCCGCTGACCCGCTGCCAGCGCTTGCCGTCGCGGCTTGTGTAGAGGGCGAGGCGGGAGAAGGCCTGATCGCGCCAGTTGTGGCCGCCACGCTCCTGCCAGAACGGTTCGGCCATGAACTCGCTGGCAATGCCGATGTACAGACCCCCGATTTTGCGCACGGACATGTCGTGCATTTCCAGATCGGGCGGCATTTTGGCGTCCCAGTCAGCGGAAAGGACGACCTCTTTGGGCGACCAGTGGATAAAGTCAGCGCTCTCCTGGCGGCCGATTTGGCGCTTGCGGTAGAGGAAGTCCTGGTGATGGGAGTACTGGCTGTAGCCAATATAGCGCTGGATGCTTTCGTCCCAGATTATCTTCTGCTCGTGGTGATGGGGTAGGGGGGACTCTTGGCTGATTGTGCGCCAGTGGATGCCGTCGGGCGAGGCGTCTACGGTGGAGAGGCGGGGACTTCCAGGCGGCCTCTTGGCGGCAGTCTCGGGGGGCCAATTCACGAGCAGGTACTTTCGCTCGCTGTCTGCGCGGTCATGGTTCAGGGCTAACCCTGATTGTGAGACGTCTGGGTGAACGATGTTGGTTTCGGTGTGGCCCTGGAAGGGAAGGCAGTCGTCGCGCAGCGGCTTTTCCCAGTTGAGGGCGTCCTTTGATTCGGCGTAGCAGAGGACCTGGCTCGTGTTGAAAGGTTCGTTGGCTAACCCCTGCCAGTACCACATTTTGAACAAACCGTCGTCGGGATCTTGAACGACGCCTGCGGTTCCGGGGTTGAACTGCACTTGCTCCCAGGGCAGGCCGGACCAGGACAGCAGCGGCTGTGGGCTCTTGGCTGGGGCGCAGATTTCACGGCGGACACCATTCAAGTGATCGAGGATGAAGTTATCCAGGAATAGTTGCCTGTCCTTTCCGATGTGAAGGAAGGGGACCTTGTAGTCGGGTGGTACATAAGGATAGTCCCTGGTAACAGGCCGGCTGCCCTCCAGAATTGCCTCGGTTTTCTGTTTGATATCGAGCTGTTCGGTGCGGCTCTTTGGCTCAGGTGCGTTCATTGCGCAGTTGATCTCCAGATAGGGGAGTCTCAGCATTCGACAATGACAGGCTCAGAACCCCCATTTTTGGCGCATCTCGGCCATGGTCCGGCGATTCTCGGCTTTGGGGATCTGGTCGGGATGGGGCCCCATATGGCGTTCATCGACAGGTTGTGAGGCAAGCTGATAGCGGTTGTCGGTGCTGAGGCGGTAGCGGTTGGAGACGTTGTCGAGCGAGCCGTGCAGAAAGTACATGCCAAAGATCATGACATCGCCGGCGCGGAAGGGGGTGGATGACCACTTGACGTCGAAGAGGTCGATCAGTTCAAGTGGGTTGCGGCTGAGGTGGCCGTCAGTGACATCATTGTGGGCATCAGCCGTCCCGTAGGTGCGGCGGAGAAGGTCCAGCTTGTTGGAACCCGGGCAGAAGGCGAGCGGGCCCATGTCGAGGGAGATGTCATCCAGGGGGGTCCAGACGGTATATAGCTGTTTGGTTCCGGCGCCCATGAAGACGACGTCGTAGTGGGCGCCTGTGCTGTGGCCTCTCCTGACCGCGCGCGGCCATTTGTGATCGAGGGTCAGGGCAGGGCCACCCAGGAAACGTTCGAAGAAGGCCATAATGCGCTCGGAGTTTACGACGCGCAGATAGGCGTGCATGTTGACGACGACCTCGTTGCGCAGGACCGCGCCCTCGTTTTCAGGGCCGATCAGACCTTCATTGGGCGGGGCGTCGGGATCCAGCCAGCCCTGTTCAGACAGGTAGGAAAGGATATCAGCGCGGGCGGCCATAATGGCGTCGCGGTCATAAAAATCGCGAATCAAAAGGTAACCATCCTCCTCGATTCTTGTGTGGAGGGCCGGCACGTCGTCGGCGATGTCGTTGGCTTCGCGGGGGTTGAAGATTGTCTGGCCGAAGACAAGTTCGTGACCAGACATTGTGACTCTGGTTCCGTCTGCAACGGTGGTGGATTGCATGTCTGATCTTCCCCTTAACTTTTTCGCAGCGGCGCGCGTTGGACAGCGTCAGTTGGCGCGAATCCTGCCTGCGAATACCGTTCCGAAGGTGTTGCTGCGTATGCTGTCACGCGTCTCGTTACCGACGAGAAAGACACGATCCTTCCAGACGGCAACCCTGTGCGACGCGATTCCATAGGGCAACGGATCGAGAGCAGACCAGGTTTGCTCCTGTGTGTCGTATGCCCAGACTTCGTGGGAGAGGCAGACCAGGTCCAGGTCCGGCACATGCCCCGTGATAAGGACATCGTTTCCTTCAGGCGCTACGACCCATGTCTGGCCCCCTGTCAGGACGATCCAGCGATCCTCGACTGTGAAGGCGTCGGCGACAAAGGCGCGTGGGGGATGCGGCAACTCCCGCCAGTGCCCCGTTGCCAGGTCACATTCCCAGCTTTCACCGAAGGTGACGTGGCTAATCTTGCTTCCGCGGGCGGCGCTATCTTCAAACCGGCGGAAGGCATTGTGGGGCTTGGGGTCGACGACGCCTCCGACAGGGATGTCATGCCCGCCGATAACGTAGAGTTTGCCCTGGACGATGCCCATGCCGCACATCCAGCGCGGCTCTCCTGGGAAGCTGGCCGCGATTTCCCAGGACCCCCTACGACCGACATCGAGGCGGTAGATGTGGGGATCGCCGGTGGCGTGCTCATGGGGATGCCAGTCGGTGCCGAACGCGGTGTAGAGCTGATCGTCGTGCGCGAAGGTCGTCGCGACCATCGCGGGGGATGGACGGTCAGGCAGCCTTTCCCAGTCCCTTGCCCTTGCCTGAACATCGAGGAACCAGACGTCTGCGGTTGCGCGATTGCCGACCGCGCGCCGCCTTCCTCCGACAACAGCCAGTCCGCCGGCGACGGCCGCGCCGGATGTCCATCCTGGGCCGATCGGGATGGGAGGAAGGGGATACCACTCGCCGATCGGCAGCGCTTCACACTGCCCGTCACCGGCATCCTCCAGAATCGGCGCGCCGAAACCGTACTCTACTTCACGCCAGGGATAGGACATGCCGCCTGACACAAGCAAATTACCGTCGACAACCCCGACCGAAGGCCCTTTGATCAGGGCGGGATAGATTGGGGCCTTTTGCCAGCCGATTTGAAGAGACATTTGTGGAAGTATAGTTCAGTCCTGGTGGGGCTCAAAGGCAATGTTTTGCGACTGAGTATCCTGCCTACTGTTTGGAATCTCAGTGCCTGCCAGGCGACACGCCGAATTACTCGGCGTGTGCGGCGCGGGCGTCTGACCGGCAATTGGACGGGGCAGGAGGCGGCCGCGCTCCTGTGGGAGCGGCGGGATCACTGGGACCGGCCTGTATGTTTACGCCCCGCAATTGCGGCCTTTTCGTCACCGGCGGGGAAGGTGACGCCTTCGTCGATTTTCGCGGCGACATTTTCAGCGTCGACGCCGTCGAGGAAGCCGATGTTAGCCGCGTTGCAGGCGGCGAAGACGCGGTCGCGGGCGGCTTTGAGATCGCCTTCTTCGGTGTTTTCAGGCGTGCGTACAGTGTCGTAGCCGAAGGTCATGCGCATGTCGGAGGGTCCCCATTCGGCGAAGGCGATGCCGGGGACCTTGGCGCTGGCTTCGGCGTTCTGGAGGGCGCGAATGTTCTCGATCTTGATGCCGAGGACCAGCTCGCCATCGGGGTTAAGTGGCCAGACGTCGGCTTTGCGCAGGTACTCTTGGGTCGAAACGCCCCAGACATGGGCGGCGTTGTCCTGGCCTCCGGAGCCGCGGCGGCCCATGTCCAGTCCCTCGCCGACGCCGTGCGTATGGAATGGGAAGCGCACCCACTCGACGAACTCCTTGACGGCGCCGGGCGATTCGACATGGCAGAGCAGGATGCCGTGAATGCCGGTTGCAAGGACCTGTTTGATCATCCAGGCGTTGTTGCGGACGACGTACTCGTCGACGCCGTCGAAGGGCAGGGTCACGAGAACGGGGGGCGTGCGGTGGCCGGTTCGGGTTGGTCCGCCGGCGACGAGGCCGCGCATGAAGGCGTTCAGTCCGGCGACGTCGAAGGGCTGATGCTCGATGCCAATGACGAGCCAGTCGGCGTGGGTCTGGGCGGACTGAACGCCGCCTTCAAAGGTGAGTGTGCGGCCGCCGTCCCAGTAAACGGGCTGACCGACCTCTCTAAGCTCGATAATCTGGTTGATTCGTTTCATTGTGCCTTTCCGGTTTGGGTGGGAGTCGTCAGATTTTGTCTACCAGTGTTTGTAGAGAACTACCCCTGATGGTGGTCTGGTTCGGGACGCGCAGGGGGCACAAGTCAGACCCAGTCTCGCAAGGGGTGTTCACGGTCCGCGAGAGGGAATCGCGTTCGGCCATGGCGGTGGGCGGTGTAGACGCCAAGGATCATCTCCAAAGCCCAGCGGGCGTCGCGGCCGCTGGAGATCGGCTCGCGGTGTTCTTCGAAGGCGGCGATGAGATCGCGTACCATGTAGGCGTTGAGAATATCGAAGCCGGGATTGCTCGGCTTCAGAACGACTTTCCAGGCCGGTTCGATCATGGCTGGGTTGAAGTTGGGATGAGGGCAGTGGAGCAGGTAACCGTCCCAGTTGAGCAGAATGCCCTCGGTTCCATGGATCGCCAGGCCGCCGGGACGGGGGCCGGGACGGACTTCACGGCGGTGGGAGTGGAAGGTGGCCATGATGCCGTTGTCAAAGGCGTAGGTGGCTTCCAGGTGATCGCCGAGGATGGGGCCGATCTCTTCGTCGCCTTGGCGGGCGTGTTCGGGTCCGGCGTCCTTGCCGTCCTGGAGGACATAGGCCTGCACCCAGCGGGGATGGCCGAAAAGGAAGCAGAGCATGTCGAGCGAGTGCGTTCCCAGTACCATCAGGTCCTGGCCGCCGCCGCGGTGGTCCTGCTTGCCGGCGCTGTAGACTTCCCTGACTTCGCCGATTGCGCCGGCAGCAATCATTTCTTTAATTCTGTGCGAAGACTGACTGACGCGGCCCTGGTGGGAGACCGTGATTTTGGCGCCGGCGCGGTCGCAGGCCTCAATCATTGCGTCGGCTTTCGCCAGCGTCTGTGTGAACGGTTTTTCGCAGAAGATGCCACGGATACCGGCCTCTGCCGCGGCGATAACCATATCGTGTTTCTGGTCAAGCCATCGGGGCGCGACGCTGACAATGTCCAACTCTTCCTGTTCCAACATCTGCCGGTAGTCGCTGTAAAGGTTTTCGCTGGGGACGCCCAAGCGCTCGCCGGCGGCGGCTCTGCCTTCGTCGTCAGCGTCGGCGACGGCGACCAGGTCGATTTCGTCCATTCCCAGGTAGACGGTGTCGAGGCTGTGGCCGTAGTTGCCGCGGCCGGTGTGGCCGATGACGCCGGCTCGGTATTTTGTCATGTCAACTCCTCTTCGGTGACGATGTATGCCTTGATTTTGGGTTGTGCGGCCGTCGTCCAAGTCGCGTCTCTGAATTCGTCGTTTGCGTAGTCCGCCATAACGATTGTGCCATCCTCCATCTGGTCCCAGTTGCTGTAGCCGGAGTCGGCGGTGGCGTCGAGGCGGACCATGCGATCGCGGCGGAACTGGTCGGGATAGGTACCGGAATCGGCCTGCCAGGACCAGTTGATGCTGTGGCCGTGCGAGTTGTCGACCGAGGCGCTGACGGAACGCCAGTGCGAGACGCCTGGCAGATTGCTGCCGAAGCGGACGAGCCGGGCGCCGGATATGTTTATTGTCTCTTGCAATCGAAGTCGACCATCGACGTAGACAGAGATTTCGCCTTCGGAGAGCACGATTTTGTATTGGCGCCACTGGGTCGCGTCCAGCTGGAAACTGTAGATCGAGGGCGAGCCTGGCTCGCTGGCATTCACCGGCGAGCCGGTAGTGCTGTGGAGGGTAGCTTCCTCCTGGCTGCTCTGGGTCACGCGGACTTCCTGTGGGGTGATGCGGACGCGACAGCCGGCATAGAGATCACAGCCCTCGCTGGATGGATCGGCGAGGCGGAGTTCTGCTTCCAGTTCGACGCGTGCGCTGCTCGTGAGCGCCGGATATAAGGAGAAGAATACCTGTTTCTCCGGCCTACTGTCGGTGTTCAACGTTAGGTAACCTTTGGCAAGAAAACAGCGGGACTCGTCCCAGATGAATGAGGCGGGCTCGAACCCGAGTTTTTCAGCCGGATCCCAGATGAACGCATAGGTGGCGAAAGTTCCCCAGCGGTTGCGGTAGGTGACCAGGAGTTTGCCGGATTTCAGTTTATGTACGGCGGTGCGCTGGCCGTAGAAGGGGGCGAGTACTGGCTCCTCCCATGTTCTGCCGTAGTCATAGCTGTGGATAAGGCGGCTTGGCTGCCCGAAGATTCCGTTGGCGAAGCCGATGCGGGTGATTGCCAGGAGGTGGCCCGGTTCCAGTTCAACGATGCCTACTTCGGAGTCGCCGTGGTAGGGATCGTCGGAAATTGTGGCCGAGCGGGTCCATGTTTTGCCTTGATCGTCTGAAAAGACGGCGGTGTTGCGGTGGTAGAGGCTGTAGCCGGGTGGGGGAGGGGTCTCGAAAACGTCGGTCTCGACCGGCTCGGTGCGCGTGTAGACAAGGGAGCCGTCTGAAAGGTCTATGACGTAGCCGGGTTCGCCGCCAACGTCGTCACATTGGACGGGTTCGCTCCATGTGCGGCCGTCGTCTTGGCTCCAGAAGAGAAAATTGGCCATGCCTCTGGGGGGCCGCTGCCAGGAGGCGAGGCGCGGCCAGTCGTCGCCCGGGGTTCGATGGCCCTGATCACAGATGATGACGAGCCGCCCGTCGCGCAGGCGGCTCAGTTGGGGCGCGATCCAGACGGCGTGGTGCTCCCAGACGTTTCGACTCGAAATAGAGTGGTGGCCATGCCAAGTGCGTCCACGGTCGCTCGAGTGGGCGACCATGATGTGTGTGCTGACGGCGGAGTGGGAGTCGGAGAGGCGGTAGACGGCGACAAGGCCTGCGGGCGTCGAGACGACGTTGGCAACGGAGTGGTACCAGCCGCGCGGGTTGGGACAGACCAGATCCGCCGGGTAGCAGTTCTGGTCGGCGATGACAAACTTGCTGTCGTCAGGAACCGCTCGCATCGACCTCAGTGCCCCGGAGGAAGAGGAAGGTCGACGCGAACGTTGCCGCGAGCGTGGGATTGGAGGAAGCCGACAAGAATCTCGACCGTTTTCTTGGCCTCTCTGGCTGGGCTGAGCATGTCGGCGCCGGTTTCAATCGCTGCGATCAGATCGGCTACGCAGGCGGGAATCCTTGTATACAGGTGTGTTTCGAAGGGAAGGAATTCGGAGTTATTTCTGTCGCGGCGGATGACGCGACTATTGTGGACGTCGAGCATGGCAGTTTCACCGTAGACCTGGAAAGTGAAGCTGGCGGCAAACTGCGATTTGTTGGCGTTGACGAAGGCGCGCACGCCGTTGCGAAAATGGACGTAGCCGGAGACGGCAGGATCAGTGGCGGGGTCTCTGCCGCCGTCGCCAAGATACCTGTCATAGTGGTCGTAGCCGGGCTCCAGCTCGGCGAAGACCCATTCGGGCTCTGAATCAGCGAAGAAGCAAACGCCGTCGACCAGGTGGGTGCCGTTGCGGAACATCATCGCGCGCGGTCCGCCCAGCGTGGCGACGATGCGCTGCACTTCGCCGATCGAGCCGCTGCGGATCGCCTCGCGTGCGACATCGTAGTGGGGTCCCCAGCGATTGGTGTGATCGACCGAAAGGAGCGTTCCGCTGGCTTCGCAGGCTTCGATCATGCGTGTGCATTCGTCCACGGTTGTTGCGAACGGTTTCTCGCAGATAATGCCCTTTGCGCCGGCGTTGGCAGCCTCCACGACGATGTCGGTGTGGCGGTGGTCTGAGGTGACGACGCTGACGATATCGAGGTTTTCGCGTTCGATCATGGCGCGATAGTCGGTATAGGTCTCCAGTTCGCCGAACTCCTGCCCCCAGGTTTGGGCGACTTTTTCGAAGAGTTCGGTTTTCAGCTCGCAGACGGCGACAACGTCCGTCTGAGGGTTAAGGTGGTAGGCGCCGAGATGGGAGGACGGGCTGGGCGTGTTCAGGATGTTGTTCGGGTCGGCTGCTGGGCGGTTGGCTGCGATGCCTGACAGGCCGACAACGCCGACTCGATATCGCTGCTCCATGTGGTGTGCCTCCTATTCTTCCTGGGTCAAGGAAACGTTCAGTTTATCGGCCCACGCTTCGATCTTGCGGAAGGTTTCGGCGGGCACTTCGATCCCATCGGCCAGGCGTTGCTGGCGTGAGCGGTGTTCGAAGTCTCCTGGGACGAGCACTTCGTCAAATCCGGGCGCTGGCGGAATCGACTTCATTGCGTCCAATACGGCGCGCACGTTGCGCTGGTAGCCGTCCAGGGGCGTAAAGGCGTCAACATCATAGACTTGCATGAAGAGGCCCGCCATTGATGTCAACTCGGCATTGAATGCCCCTGCCAGCCCGCCCATGAGGCTGAAGAAGAGTGAGAGCGCGTAGCCTTTGTGGCCACCAAAAGGCAGCAGGAATCCGCCTTTTCTGAAGTCATCAGGGCTCGTCGTGGGGTTGCCCTGGCTGTCGACCATGACGCCTTCGGGAAGGTCAAGTCCTTTGCTCTGGGCGACCAGGATCTTTCCCCCGGCGATGACGCTTGTGGCGAAGTCGATGACGAAGGGGGCGTCATCACCGGTTGGGATGCCGACAGCGATGGGGTTTGTGCCGAGGGCGCCGCGGGCGCCGCCAAAGGGAACGACCTGCGAGCCGGCGGCGGAGGCGCCCCCCAGCGTGATGAGAGTGATGCAGCCGGCCTTGGCTGCCTGTTCGGCGTATTCGCCGACGCGGCCGATGTGGGTCGTGTTCTGGAAAGTGACGCAACATACGGCGGACTTTCTTGCTCGTTCGATGGCCCATTTCATGGCCTGGCGGCTCATGGAGTGGCCAAACCCGCCATTCCCATCGACGTGCAAGGTATTGGCGCGTTCGCGGACGATCTCAGGGTAGGCTTTGTTGTCAATGTGGCCGGCTTCGATGCGGTCGAGGTACATGGGGACGAACTGAACGCCGTGGGAATCGTGGCCGGCGAGGTTGGCATTGACGAGGATCTCCGCGACGGTTGTCGCGATGTCATCGGGGGCGCCTGAGGCTGCAAACAGCCTGCGGCTGATCCGGAGAAGATAGTCGGCTGTGTGGCGGCTGGAATCTGTCATTGGTCTCCTCTGAGGTTGAAACGGGCTCAGTGTTTTGCTTCTGGAACGCATCGGAAGAATAGTAGGGCGGGGTAATCGCTTCGCGGGATTCTATGTCTGGTCGTCGTCACGGGGCAGCGGTAGGTGGACGACGCGTCCTTCGGCGGCGGATTTATAGCCTGCTAGCAGGATTTCAGTAAGATAGGCAGCCTGCCGCGCGTTCATTTCGCTCTCGCGCTCCTCGAAGATGCAGTCGATGAAGTAGCTGGCGTCGGCGCGGCTCTCGAGAGTTGAAGGGAGGGAGGCGATCGTGCGTTTGGGTTGGGCGTTGACCTCTTCCTGGGTTGTACGCCAGAAACCCATGGGATCGCGGGGGTTGATCTCAGGGGGCGTCCAGGGCTGGTCGTTTGCGTAGACATCCAGCCGCGGTCGATTGGCGTCGAGAATCATTGAGCCTTCGGCGCCGATCAGGTGGATCTGGTTGGCGCCGCCGGCCGGATGACTCGCCCAGCCGATCCGGCCGGCGGTGATTGTGGCGGTTGCCCCGCCCTCCAGGGTCAGTGAAAGGAAGCCGAAATCCTCCATATTGCGGTTCTGGTGTTCGGCGAAGAAGTAGTTGGCTGTGCTGCCGAAGACGGACGCGACAGCGCGCCCGGAAAGCATGCAGACAAACCCCAGGGCGTATACGCCGATGGCGTAGAGCTCGGCTTTTGCGTCGACAAAATTGGAGATAACGGGCGGGTAGATTGCCTGCCGCGGCTCCCCCAGTTTCGCGGTCCCGTTCGGCCCTTTGGAGAACAGGTTATCGACGTGAATGGCCTTCAGCTCACCTATGGCGCCTGACTCGACAACCTGGCGCGCCTGCTGTACCCAGGGCTGGTGGTTGGAGCTGAACATCTGGCTGCGGACGCCGGCCCGCTCGATTGCGGCGACGGCGGCGTCGGCGTGGGACAGGTAGGGCGTCATGGGTTTGTCGACATAGACGTGTTTGCCGGCCGCAGCGCAGCGGGCGGCGATGCGGCCGCGGCGCTCGGGGTCGGCGCAGTTTGAGACGAGGTGTACGTCATCGCGGGCCAAGGCTTCGTCGAGGTCGGGCAAATAGGGGATGCCCAAGTCCTCAGCGAATTGCATGTTCAGTTGGGCGCGCTCAGGGGAAACGTCGACTTCGTCGCTAAGGGCGACGAGTCGGCAGCGGGGATCGGCCCGCAGGTTCAAGGCGTAATTTTCCTGGTGCGTGAGTCTGCCCGAGATAAGAAGGACACCTAGTTGCTGGCTGCTCATGGCTGGTCTCCTTCGGGGGACAGAGAAACCGGCTGTTTGGTTGAAAGCGACTGGTCGATTGCCGCGAGTGTTTCGGGAGAGGGTGGCCCGGCAGATTGACCAGCGCCGGTGTCCCCGCGACCGGCAGGATCTTGCGGCGTGGAGAGGATGTCAGAATCGGTGAGATAGATAGCGCCTTGCGCGCCGAGGACGATCAGATTCGTAGTGGGATCGTGATGGGCGAGGGCAATCGCCAAGAGAGCTGATTCGCCGTTACTGAATTCCAGGGCGAGCGAGAGATGGCCGTCGTCTGTTGAGCCGGCGGCGTAGAGCCGGCGCGGGTTGGCGGACAGCCATGACCCTGCGTAAGCCGTCATCTCGGCGAGCAGCGGCTTGAGTTGCTCGCAGTCCCGGGCCGCGGCCGCGGTCCACCGGACGAAGACGGGGGCGCCGACGCGGCCGCTGGCGAGCGATTCACTGACGGTTTGATTCAACACCGTCCAATTGTACATAGCAAGCTCCTGCAAATTTGACGCCCGGCGACACTGAACTGTAGATGGCTGAATTTGGCGAGCATCGGAAGGGGGTTAGGAGTCGGCCTGGCGCGGGTTAAGGGCGTCATTGAGGCCATCGCCCAGGAAGTTGATGCCGACGGAGACGATAGCGATGGTCAGGCCGGGCACGGCGACGAGCCAGGGCCGGTAGCGCCAGCTGAGCGAATTGTCCTGGATCATGGCGCCCCAACTTGCCTGGGGAGGTTGAACACCCACGCCGAGAAAACTCAAGCCTGATTCGGCGACGATTGCCCCGCCGAAGCTGAAGGTTACGAGGACGATGAGGGGGCCGAGGGCATTCGGTATCAGGTGCTTCACCAGGATTTTTCCCTGGCTGACACCAATTGCGCGCGCCGCTTCGATAAACTCCTTTTCGCGCAGAGACAGGATTTGACCCCGGATTAGACGCGCGTAGGCGGGCCACTGGATGAAAGACAGCGCGCCGAATACGACGATCAGGTCCACATAGGTGGGCGTGGCGAAGAATTCCAGGCCTGTGGATTCATACATGGAATCCACCCAATCGGCGACAGGTTTGCGAAATGTAGCGGCCATCAACGACGCGAACAGAAGTTGGGGAATCGACATGGTAACGTCGATGGCGCGGCCGACCAGCCAGTCGGTCCAGCTGCCTGCATAGGCGGCGACGGCCCCCAGAATTGTTCCCAGGATGAGACTGAACAGGGTAGAGATGATGGCGACGATGCCTGCCGTGCGCGCGCCCCACATGATCCGGCTCAACATGTCCCTTCCAAGATCGTCGGTGCCCAGAAGGTAGTCGGCGCTTGGACCTTCAGCGACCCGGTCGAGGTCTTGAAGCATATAGGGATAGGGGGCAATATATGGTCCGAAGATTGCAGTAATGAAGAGAAGCAGGAAGATGACGAGACCGGCCATGGAAAGTCTGTTCCGCACGAGGCGCCGGAAGGCGTCGGACCACAGGCTGCGCGTTTGCATATCTTGGGTTTCGAGTTCCAGCGCGAGGTCCGCAGCTGTTGCGGGTTCCGTTTCAGACATACTGTTTTCCTCGGTGCAGTTCCCGTTGGCCCTGTTGTGGAAGGAGCGAAGGCAAAAGTGTGTTCTCCTGGACGAGACTTGATTGCCGTTCCTCAGTCGTAGGCGACGCGGGGGTCCAGGAGGGGGTAGACCAGATCGACGATGAGATTGAGGGCCATCGTCATGCCGGCGGTGAAGAGTACGACACCGTTTATCATGTTAAAGTCCCGGCCTGAGAGCCCCTGTTGAAAGAGACGGCCCAACCCGGGCAGGTTGAAGGCAAGTTCAAGAAACACGGCCCCCCACATGAAGTCGTCTACAAGGAGCCCGAGCGAGGTGACGACGGGAATGAGCGCGTTGCGGGCCACGTGGCGCGCCATCACCTTGACTTCGGTCAAACCTTTGGCGCGGGCAGTTCTCACATAGTCATTCTGCATGACTTCGAGGATGCCGCCGCGTGTTTGTCGGATGACGCCGGCAAGGGAGCGGGTTGAGATGATGGCGGCGGCTAGAAAATAGGAAGGATGCAGGGGGCCCTTCCACCCGCGGGGAACGTTCATGAGGTCCAGCCACAGGACGGTTACGATCAGCATGACGGGAACCAGGACATAGGGTGGAATGGACCAGAAGAACAGGCTCCCGCTAACGATGGAATAGTCCAGCCAGGTGTTGTGAAACCGGGCCGCGATCATGCCTAAGGGGATGCCGATGAAGGCCATGATCACTAATACGCCCAGCGCCAGTTGTCCGGAAACGGGCAGAGCCCGTTTGATTCGGGGCCAGATGGGTGCGGCATCCAGGAAGGAGTAGCCGAATTTTCCCTGGAGCAGGTTGCCCATGTAGGTGCCGAATTGCACGTGGAAGGGCCGGTCGAGGCCATACTGGCTGCGCAGTTCCGCGACTTCCTCCTCATTGAGATAGACGCCCTGCGCGGCCCATTGGGAACGCAGGATTGTAACCGGATCGATTGGACCGAGGTAGCCCAGGAGGAATACGATCAGCAACGTTGCAAAAAGGGTTGGGATGATGACCAACACGCGCAACGAGAGATAGCGGGTCACGGCATTGTCCTCGGCGGGGATTGGCGGGGGCGGTCTGCCGGCGGCCGGCGCCTGACTGGCGCCGGCCGCTGACAGGTGTTGTCAGTCGCCTATCGCTCTTGGCGATAGGTTTCGGTCATGGTGTGCCAGAAGCTGATGCGGCTTTGGCCATAGCCACCAACCCAAGGCTGAATCTGGTACCAGCCGCGGATGTAACCGGTGGGGATGACGAGAGCGGCGTCGGTGAACTTCTCCAACATGGCCAGGGAGCGGTCACAGTAGTCGGCGCTACCGGGGTCCATAGAGAGAAGTGCATCGATCTCTTCGTCCCAACCGTCTTCAGTGTAGTTCGTCCAGGACTGATAGGCGCCGCCACGCGTGTGGGCGATCGCTTCCAACAGATAGCCAGGTCGCGGGAGGAAGGAGCCACCGCTGGTGACCCGGATAGCTACCAGTCCCTCACCGTCGACAAACTCGGCCTCGGCGTTCTTGATCTCGACATCCTCTATACCGAGGTTCACGCGCCACATTTCCTGGATGATCTGTGCGGCGCGGATGCGGGGCGGGTCGCTCCCACCGGTCAGGATACGAATCTTGGGCACAGTCTCACCCGTTGGGCCGTACTTGGATTCGGCCAGGAAACCCAAGGCCCTTTCCGGATTGAAGGGATAGGGCTGGAAGTTGGCGTCGTAGCACTGGTATGCGGGCGCCATGGGGCTACCTGAGCTACTGGGCGCCTGCTCGCCTTCCCAAGCGATTTCGGCGACTCTGTCCCACTCGATCGCTGACATCAGCGCGCGGCGCAGATTGACGTCGTCGACTGGCTCCTGTTCGGTGACGAAGTACATGGCCCAGAATGCGGATATCGGTACTTCACGGAAGACGTCCGGCTGGTTCTGGCGTAGGAGCACGGAGGGCGGCCCGGCGAGGTTTAGCGCAATGTCGATCTCCTCGTTTTCGAACATGAGGAGCATCGTCTGGAAGTCACGGATGGTCGTCGCTTCGATGCCGTCCAGGAGGGTGGGCTCGCCCCACCAGTTGGGATTGCGTACGAAGCGGTAGATTGCGTCGGGTTCCGGAGAAAGGTGCACGGGCTTGAAGGGGCCGCTGACGATCAGATCGGCTGCGTTTTCACCCTGGAAGAAGCGTTCAGCCATTGCGCCGCGCCATTCGGTCGCGTCATTGAATTCGTCGGCTCTTTCCAGCAGATCGGCGTACTGGTCGAAACGAGCCGGCGCGGCTTCACGGAAGCCCCACAGCTGGGGCAGCGAGCCTTCGGAGCGCCACAACTCAACTTTGAGAGTTTTGTCGTCCAAGGCCGTGAGGCCCTCAATGGTTTCGGTTTCGCCATCGGCGAACTCGTCAACGCCCTTGACCGCGCCCATCACGAAGTTGCGGGGCCAGGAGTTGCGGTCGGAGTGGAAGATAAAGTTCCACCAGTCGAGCGCATCCTGGGCGGTAATGGGTTTTCCATCGGACCAGACGGCATCGTCATGGATGTGAAATGTGTACTCGGTAAAGTCGTCGTTCACTTCCCAGTCGGTGGTAAACAGGCCGGGCAATACGTTGCCGTCGATGTCTACCAGGAATGGAGGCATGAACATGTGGCCGAAGTTACAGGGGCTGCCGTAGTCGATTCCAGGGAAGGGGCCGGAGCCGCAGCCGCCTTCGTGCACAACGTTGAGGATCTGATTTTCGGCCGCATCGTCGGGCAACATTACTTCCGGCATCATGGCATCCGATTCTCCTGTGTCGGCCATGCCGTCTCCGGCCGGGGCGGCCGGTGCGACACATGCGGTCAGGGAGATGCCAAGGACCAGGATGAGGCCAACCAGTATCTGCCATCGAATTCTCGACATGTCGTTCGCTCCTTGCTTGGTGTTTGCGCCTATTTGCGGCACGCAGTGAAATCCTGCCTGACTCTACCGGGTGGCGGAGCCGAAGTTACGCCTATGAGACACGAGCAGATTTCTTCTACCTGCTTGGCTACCTCCTTTCATCAATTGCCAGACACGGGAAAATGGAGGCCGAAGAGGCTAGCAACAGTAAAGCGACTCCGGCGGGAAACTGACAAAGCTAAAGAAAGGCTAGGCAAAGATTCCTGCGGCAAGACTGGATGGAATTCGATTTTGGCACAACTGTATGGGATCGTATGCGAGCGTTGGGTCACGCGTTCCGCAGACAGGGACATCGCCTGTACATCCGAAGGCCAACCGGGACGCCCGCGCCGACCCGTGCACTCTTTGGATTCACTGCGACGGCCACAATGTTAATGTATATTTGTGCCGGTGTCAAAGGCCCAAAATTGGGGGGGGGGAGATGGAGTCCAAGATCGGGGGCGTGGGTTAGGCTACGTCGGCGAGATTACACTGAATCCTGGAGCCGCACTCTGGTTGCAGGCCCCGATGTGGAAGTCGCTCAGACTGGGGAGGGGACAGTTTGATCCGTTTAGGCAAGGCTGTAGAACGTGGAAACCGGTTGGGTGGATTGAGTTTACCCGGAGTGGTCGGCACAAAGCCTGTAGAGGGAGCGCAGAGGCCCAGAGGGAAGGGCTGCGGGCAAGGAATGGGGCGCAGCGCGGCGCTGGCCCGGATTTGGATTTCGAAGACAGGGAGATCAGGTAGTGAAGGTCACATTGTGGCATAATTGAGGCCAAGCAAGCGTGTTCCCAACTAAAGAATACTTCCACTTCCGAGGGAGGTCGGCATGCGACCGGAAACATTCCGTCATTACTGGGAGAAGGGCTGGGCCGTCGCAGAAGGGGTCTTCAGCCGCGAAGAGGCCGACAGGATTGCGCAGATCGCGCTCGACTTGAGTCAGGAAGAGTTGAGCCGGGAAGGCGACGACTATGTTGTCGACAAGTCTGCGGACGGTGAGATTGCGCCGCGCAAGATCGACAGGCCGTTTCTGAAGCGGAGTGAATTCCAGGCGTTCGTTTTGGACAAGCGGTTGACCCGTATGCTGGCGGAACTGCTCGGCGCGCCTCCGCTGCTGTCGGGCGATCAGATCTTCATGAAGCCGCCCCATTTCGGGTCGGCAAAACCCTACCACCAGGACAACTTTTATTTCCAGTGCGATCCAGGGGACCACGTGATCACGGCGTGGATTGCTCTCGATGACGTCGGCGAGGAAAATGGCTGCCTGCGCTACATTGACGGCTCGCACAAAGAGGGAATCATTGCTCACGAAGCGGTGCCCGGCGAACCGTACAACCTGGTGCCGCCCCCTGAGCTCATCGATCTACAGAGAGAGTCGCTGGCCCTCGTCAAGAAAGGGGGCGTTGTTTTTCACCACAGCGAGGCGTTGCATACGTCGCATCGCAACGAGTCTGACCGGTGGCGCCGGGGGTATGCCACGCACTGGGTGACCGCCGACGTAACTTCGACCAAGGCAACGCTGGACAACGCCTACTTCCGCCGCGATGACTATCCAGCATAGCCGGGGCAGGGGAGGTCGAGGTTTGCTTGTTGATGGCTTCCAATCCCTTAGGGCTGTTTTCAAATCGTATTGTGTTCGACACGTTCAAGTCCAATCAAAGGAGACGTCACCTATGAATCGCTCGACATTTTCACTGGCGCTGATCGCCCTGCTTGCGCTCATGCTGAGCGCGTGTGTTGCGCAGGCGCCCGCTGCGCCGGCCTCCGAGGAAGAGCAGATGGCGGCTGAGGAAGAACCGATGGCGGAAGAGGCCGTCGAAGCCGGCAGCGAGGCCGAGTTTGAACAGATACTGGCTTGCGTCGAAGAGAACTTCCCGGCCGAGAGCTACTTCACCAATGAGCTTTTGCCCGCGGCCGACGCGGCCTGGGAGCCGATGGAATGTGACAGCGTCGACAGCATCAAGGTGGGGATGCCCTGGGTGCTGAACGACGAAGAGGCGCCGTGGTACAACGCGATTGAGCTGGGCTATTTCGCCGATGTCTGCCTGGAGGTTGAGCTTGTCGCTGGCGGGCCGGGCGTGGACCACTTGCAGACGCTTGCGGGCGGCGCGGTGGATATCGCGGTTGTTGCAGGCGGAAGCCGCGTGCCTTCGCTCGTTTCCAGCCCCACCCCGGCGGACGTGGTGGCAGTTGGCACCTTCCTCAAGCATAGTCCTTACATCTGGTTGGGCCTGGATCCCGACACGCCACAAGATCAGCGCTCTGACAAAGTGTTGACGCCGCAGGACTTCATTGGCACAAAGGTTGGAATCCAAGGCAATGACGACTACCTGTTCAATTTCATGTCCAACAAGTATGACATTCCTCCTGACCAGGTCGAGTTGATGGCAGCCGGCTTTACGCCGGACCCGGTTCTGATGGGCGCGATGGACTACATCGGCGCGTGGATCGTCAACCAGCCGCGCCTGCTTGAGGAGCAAGGGTTCATGAACTGGGTCGCGTTCCGCTTCAGTGATTGGGGCTGGGACGGCTACGGCGATGTCACGGTCGTAAGGCGGGAAACTCTCGAGGAGAATCCCGATCTTGTGCGCCGTTTCCTCGCCGCCCAGACGCAGGGCTTGAACTATCTGCTGGAGAATCCCGACGCATCGGCCGAGATCGCTGTCATCTACGGAGTTGACGCCCAGCTTACCAAAGAGCAGGCGCTGCGCCGATTCGAGCTGCAGGAATCTCTGGTGCTGGGCAGCGACGACCTGCCGGTATCGCATATGTCGGCTGACCGCTGGAATATGCAGGTGGCCTCGATGATTCAGTATGACCAGCTTGAGTTGGAGGCCTGCAAATAGGTTTTGCGATTGGCGGCACATTTTCCCATCTGGCGGGTAAGTGATGCGGCTGACCTTGCGCGCCGGGAGCAGCCGTCATCTGGCGCGGCCGCGGTGGGAATCTCGGTAAGGTAGGCTGAGGACAAGGACCGTGTCCTTGTCCTCAGCAGCGTACTGGACAGCGATGTCTTGGGGACGCGGGCATCGAAGAAGGTCGCCGCAATCTGCAGGACGATAGAGATCATCCACTTTTTTCTCATCAGGAGGGAAGGCTACAGTGTTGTGCAATAGACAGTTTGTTTGGTTGCTCGTTGCATTGCCTCTGTTCCTGGGGGCCTGCGCTGGGCCGCTCCTCATTCCCGCCGAGGGAGGTGAGCTTGGGCAGAAGGCGATGAACAGCCCCGAAGATGACGTTGCGTACGAGCGAACTTTGGCCTGTGTTGAAGAAAACTACGCTGCCGAAAGCTACTTCACCAATGAACTCCTGCCCGACGTCGACGCGGCCTGGGAACCGATGGAATGCGATGGACTGGATCAAGTAAGGGTTGGCATGTCCTGGATTCTGAACGATGGCGGGGCTGCCTGGTACAATGCGCAGGAGCTGGGGTATTTCAGGGACGTCTGTCTGGAAGTGGAACTGGTACGGGGAGGATCGGGGCTAGGCAACTTGCAGACGTTGATTGACGGCGGCGTGGAGTTTGCCGTCAGCGCCGGGGGGAGCCAGGTTCCCGCGCTGGCCCTGGGCCCCGAGGGGGAGGATATCGTCGCAGTTGGCGCATTGATCAAGCACAGCCCTTACATCTGGCTGGGACTTGACCATGACACGCCGCCCGGTCAGCGTTCCGAAAAGGCGCTGACGCCGCAGGATTTCGTCGGCAAGACGGTTGGCCTGCACGAGGGAGAGGGCTACTTTTTCGAGTTCATAGCGGCGAAGTACGGGATATCCGCCGAGGACGTGGAGCGTGTCGTGACCGGCTACACGCCTGATCCTGTGGTTGCGGGCGAGGTGGACTATGCGGGCGCATGGCTTATCAACGAACCGCGGCTGCTGGAAGAGCAGGGTTACATGAACTGGGTCGCCTTTCAGTTCAGCGAGTGGGGCTGGGACGATTATTCGGAAGTAATGGTCGTGCGGCGAGAAACTCTCGAGGAAAGTCCCGGCCTTGTGCGCCGTTACCTGGCCGCTGTCCTACAGGGACTGAAGTATGTCATCGAACACCCGGAAGACTCAGCCCGAATCGCGGTCCTGTATGCCGTTGACGCTCCGACGACGGAGGAGCAGGCATTGCGTCGGTACCAGTTGCAGGAGTCTCTCATCGTTGACGCTGATGAGCTGCCGTTGGGACATATGTCTGCCGGGCGCTGGAACACACAGGTGGCCTCGATGAGCCGGTATGACCAGATAGAACTGCCGCTGTGCGAGTGATGGGACAAGAGAAAGAGAGCGAAATTGACTATCGAGTTTTCGCGGGTCAGCAAACAGTTTGGCGAGGTTGAGGCGCTGGATGACGTCAGCCTTACCATCGACGACGGCGAGTTTGTCACCCTGATTGGGCCGTCGGGCTGCGGCAAGACGACGATGCTGCGGATTGCGGCGGGGCTGGAGGAGCCGAGCGCCGGCAGCGTGGCGGTGAACGGCGACACGCCCAGGAATGCCTGCCGCGAGCACCAGATCGGTGTTGCGTTTCAGCGGCCGGCTTTGCTGGCGTCCCGCACCGCGCTGAGAAATGTTGGAATGACGCTGGAGATCACAGGTCGCGACGGCGCACTGTCTCCGGGCGATTTGCTGACCGATTTTGGGCTGGGCGAGTTTCACCATCACTACCCACACCAGCTCTCCGGCGGGATGCAGCAGCGGGTAAATATCGCGGCGGCCCTCGTCCATGATCCGGCCATACTGTTGCTGGATGAACCCTTTGGCGCGCTGGACGAGCTGACGCGGGAATCGATGGGTGAATGGCTGGGCGGCGTATTGAGTCGCTCATCCAAGACGGTGATCTTTGTTACGCACAGTGTGGAGGAGGCAACGATTTTGTCGGACCGTGTGGTGGTGCTCTCTGCCCGGCCAGGCAGGATCTCTGAAGTCATCGAGATAGGGTTGCCCCGGCCCCGGTCGAGGGCCTTCCGCACGGATGACAACTTCCTGCGCGAAGTGGCGCGCGTGCGTTCATCGCTCTACCGGGCAGTGGAATTGAGTAACTGACGGTCGACCCACCCTCGTTTTTTTGGGGGGGGATGAAGCCGCCTTGACTGTCCATTCCTTTTCGGTTTATTCGTCATTTCCTTCAAGGGAGCAATCGTGAATGAACGTCTCGCCTACATAATCATGATCGTTTCGGCGCCCATTATCTGGTTGCTGACGATTAGAATCACAGAAGCGCCTTCCTTTCTGCTGCCACCGCCCAACATGGTGGCGGACATAATGTTGTCCGAACACCAGGATCTCCTTTTTCATACCCGAATCACGCTCGTTACGGCTTTGTCCGGCTATGTGGTCGCGAATGTAATCGCTATTTCCCTGTCAGTTTCCTTTCTCTATCTGCCCTGGCTGGAGGCGCTGGCTGTCCCTTGGACTGTCGTCATAAAAAACGTACCGTTTGTCACCATCGCGACGATCATGATTATCATCTTGGGTGATACGCCAATGCCCAAGATCATTATTGTGGTGCTCGTGACATTCTTTCCGATTCTGGCAAATGTCACGAAAGGGTTGAAGTCGGCAGACTCCGTAATGCTGGACCGGATGCAGACTTTGGACTCAAGCCAGTGGGAGATTTTCACCAAGATCAGGTGGCCAAGCGCGCTACCCTACTACATTGCCGCCCACGAGATTGCATTCACGGGCAGTATTATTGGCGCGGTCGTAGCCGAATGGCTATTTGCCCGCGAAGGCCTTGGCGCTTTGATCGTACGCGGAATGTCGCAGTACCGGGCGGACAGGGTGTGGGCCGTAACGATTCTGGCCAGCGCGCTTGCGGTGGGGGCCTATCTTCTGGTCAAAGCAATTGAGAAATACCTGTTCCGCTGGCAGGTGGAGGACCTGACCTAAGGCCGGTTGGGGCGAAGCAAAGTTCGAGTGGGGTTGAGGAAGAATGTCTATGAACATCGATCATTCGGTTACGTATGACGGACCCAGGGCCGAATTCGCTACATTCACCGGCAGCCCGCTCTGGGGCTACGGTGTCGACGGCGTGGTAGAGCGGGCGGAGGCGAAGGGATGGCGCGTTGCGAGGCGGGAACGGCTGGCAACGCCTTACGGTCTCTCACCGCTGGTCGTTCACTTCGTCACCGCGACTGGGCGAGACGTGCTCTGGATCCCCTCGTATGGGGAGGTTGTCGGGGAGGACTCTCTCTATCACCTGAACTTTGAGAAGAGTTTCTGGGTTCTGTGGCAGGCGGGGATCAAGGTAATGCTGGTGGGGGGCACGTCGGGCATCGCCGACTGGCGACAGGGCGAGGAGGCGATCCGGCCTGGCGACGTTGTTCTGCCGTGGAGCTTTTACACGCGTCCAATTCATCGGGGCCTGCCGGGAACGCCGTTCGAGAGCATGTGGTCAAAGTCCCATTTTCTGCTGGGGCAGCCGTTCTGCCCTGAGCTACAGGGAATTATGGAGTCGAAGCTGGCGCCGTACGTGGAAGGCGGCCAGATCCGCGGGGTGCGCCCACCGGCCGACACGCGCGTGGCGCTGGTCGTGCCCGAGTCGATCACGTTTGAGACCGATTTCGATATCCTGCACTGGCTGGCAGTTTCAAAGAGCGCCTCAGAGCTGCAGCCGGACCGGCCTCCGATTGCAACCCTGCACGGCGACTGTATGAATCCGCTCCTGGCCCGCTACCTGGGCATCCACGTGCTGTATTACCACATGGTCAGCAACTATGCCCAGGGCTTGGAGCCGGAACACAATATCCGGGGCACGATTCATCATCTCTATACGAAGGTATTCCCGGAAATCGCCTTGGAGCTGGAACTGGATCTGCTGTCGACACTGGAGATTCCCGACGGCAGCAGCTGCGTCTGCACCTCCAGTCTGACCGAGGCTCCGCCCGTGTTCAGTCAATCACTGACGCAACCTGAATGACCGGCCCGAATTCGGGGCGACCGGCGCGGGCGGAGGCCGGTCAAGCCGGATCGGGCATTCTTCAATCAGATTCACACAGGAACGGACCTATGACGACAATTCCAAGCGCGAATTACGCTCTTATCGGGGGCTCCGGCACGTGGGGGGCGCGATTCCCCGAAGACCTGGAGATGCCGAACGTCGAGCTGACGGATTATTTTGAGGGTTTCGACACGCCGTATGGCCGGTCGGCGCCATTCAAGTTGCTAAAGATTGCGGAGCAGCCGGTGTGGCGAACGGCGATGCACGGGATGTGGGACCATGGGGGCGGACAGGGTTCGCGGCCGCGCACGCCCTGGCTGGCGGCCAAGCAGGTGGGCTGGGTGCTGGAGCAGGCGGGCGTACAGTGGGCCATGGTCGAGGCATCGGTTGGCGGGATACAGCGGCCGGACAAGCCGGGGGCGCCTCTGCCTCCGTGGAGCATTACGATCAACAGCGACTACATGTTGTTCTTCAGGCCGGAGGAGGACCAGCCCTTTTTCGGCGGACGGAAGCGTTCCGCCCGCTTCAAGGATCCTTTCTGTCCGATCATGAGCAAGCTTCTCTATGAAGCCGCGCAGAAGGAGCCGAAGTTTGTGGGCGTTTACGAAGACGCGATCTACGTTTGCACCGCGTGGGGGCGATTTGAGACGGCCAAGGAGATCCAGGTTTACGCGGACATGGGCGCGCATGTGGTAGGCCATACGCTGGCGCATGAGCTGCCGGTGTTCCGCAAGGCCGGCGTCCGGCTGGCCTCGGTTGGCATCATCTCGAACCACGCTGAGGGCAGGGATGAGTGGGTCGGGGACAATCCGGATGCGATGGCTGACTTTTACTTCAGCTGCCCCCACTATCTGGGCCCCGTGATGGCCAACGCGATGCAGGCGCTGATAGAGAGCGGCGCGACGCCGCCGGAGGAGCCGGACATCTATCTGTACGGTCTGGGGCAGTTTCCGGTTGAGGGGGCCTAACGGGACGGCGGGGCAACTGCAACGCCTGTATACCTGTTTCGTTCTATTCTGAGGTGGCTGGCTCGCTCGCCGTTACGGTCGGTGAGCCAGCAGTCCAGACGGTTCGCGCTTCATCGGCCAGATCGCAGGTCTCCAGCGTGAGGTCTCTGCGCAGATGGCTGGGGCCGCCGGTGGGTTCGCCGGGCTCGTCGGCTACCGTCAGACACAGGGCGGCGTCTGATCCGTTCTTCAGTTCAATCTGGCCGCGTTCGTTGAAACTGAACTTCTGCAGGGGCGTTGCGGAGCAGCCGGCCAGGATGAGTTCGGCGCCCGGTTCGGGTCCGCTGGCTTCCACGCAGAGGTCGTATGCCGGCATCTGAATTTGTCCCGGCGAAGGCGAGTCGAATTGGAACATTTCATCGTCGGAGCCCGGCTTGCAGGTGTGGGCGGTGAGCGCGCCCTGAAGATTGAGGGAACTGCCGAAACCTGGAACGTCCACGCAGTAGAATTCCGGTTCGTCAAGCGGGTCAACCAGTTGAATCAGGCCGGCGGCGGGCGCGAGATCCGGCCTCTCAGGAGCTGGCGGACCGGCGGCAGGAGGTAGCGGTGTTAGCGGCGGCGCAGCCGGCTGGCAGGCGGCGAACGTGTAAGCGATTGCCGTCATGGCAATGCAGCGCAGGGCGCTGCCTACAGTCTGATTGAGCCGTGCTTTGCGGGTCTTGGCCATTGCAACGTATGCGTTCGGCGCCGCAGGTCTGGTCGGGCGGCCCATGGTCCTGCCTGTGGATTGGTGAACAGATTATACACGCACTCTGATATCTCCAGAATCCGAATCGATCGCTTCGTTCGGATTGCAGACTTGTCACGCCAACAAGATGTCGAACCAACCGAACATTCTCCTTTTTCTCACTGACGATCACGGCCAGTGGGCCAGTTCACCCTATGGCAACCGGGAAGTGGGAACCCCGAACCTGGAGCGCCTGGCAGCCACTGGGATAGTGATGGAGAACGCCTTCACCCCGGCGCCGGTCTGTTCGCCGGCGCGTGCCTCTCTGCTGACTGGGTTGACGCCGTCGCAGCATGGCATCCACGACTACATCGCGATGGCATTTGACCGGGGAACGTGGCTGACCGAGGCGCAGACACTGCCCCGGCTCTTGCAGGGGGCAGGCTACAGGACCGGTCTGGCAGGGAAATGGCATGTTGGCAACGAGGACAGACCGGCGCAGGGGTTCGACTCCTGGTTCAGCGTGGGCAGCGCCTACCCGCTCTTGCATCGAGGAAGGCGCGGTTACTGCAACCAGGGCCGCATGGAGACGCTTGAAGGGTATACCAACGACATACTTGCTGACCGCGCGGTCCGGTTTGTGGAAACAGAAGACGAACGGCCCTTTTTTCTGCTTGTCGGGCTGACCGCGACGCACGGGCCCTGGCGCGGCCACCCGGAACGGCTTGTGCGCCGATACCGCGACGCAACGTTCTGCGATATCCCGGTGGATGAGTCGTATGCTTTTGGCGAGCAGGCGCTCGAATCCCTGAGCGTCGAACGGCATCTTGAACGGGAGGCGCAGGCGCAGTACTATGCGGCGGTCAGCCACGTTGACGAGATTGTCGGAAGCGTTGTTGGGGCAGTGGAAAGGGCCGGAAAACTGAACGACACGCTCTTCGTCTATACGTCGGATCACGGGCTGAATTGCGGCCATCATGGCATCTGGGGAAAGGGCAACGGCACCATCCCGCTGAACATGCTGGAGGAGTCGATCCGCGTTCCGCTTCTGCTGCGCTGGCCGGGCGTCCTTGCCGGGGGCGGACGGCGCGAGGAGGTGGTGGACCACCTGGATGTCTTTCGTACGTTGGTCGCGGCCGGCGGGGCGGCTCTACCGCCGGAATGTGACTACGCTGGCAGCGATATGTTGCCGCTTCTGTGCCGGCGGGCGGGTGAAGTGAAATGGCGGGATCTTCAGTTTGGCGAGTATGGGACGGCGCGGATGGTCCGCGCTGGCAGGTACAAGCTGGTTGCGCGATACCCGGACGGGCCGAACGAGTTTTTCGACCTGGAAAATGACCCGCGCGAGAGCCGCAATCTGACGGGCAGCGCCGCCCACGAGACCCTGATCTCGGAGCTCTCCGCGATGCTGGAATCCTACTTTCTCCGCTACTCGAAGCCGGACAAGAGTGGTTTGCTGGGACCCAAATTGCCCCAGCACAACATGACGGAGGCCTGGCGAGTGTAGTGGTCAGGCGGGTTGCTCCGACTTTGATCTGAGTGACCAGAGGAGCGCGAACGCCACAACAACGGCAACGATCAGGAACTGGGTTCGGAAGGCCTGGCTGATCGCCAGAGGGGAGGCGACGGTCACGTCAACAGCCGCGCCGGCGAAGCGGGAGACATTGGCGGCGAAGACGGCCCCCAGCAGAGCGATCCCGGTCGTCTGCCCCAGCATGCGCGTCAACCCAACCATTCCTGAGGCGACGCCCAGGCGGGCGCGGGGCGCGGTCGCCAATATTACAGTGCTGTTGGGGCTCATGAACAGTCCGATGCCCAGGCCCATGGGCAGCATGCGGAGCAGGAAGAGAAGCTGACCGTCGTTGACGCTGGCGGTGCTAGCGGCGAGGAAACCTACGAATAGGCCGGCCAGGCCTAACAAGGTGACCCGGTGGGCGCCGAGCCGGTCGGCAAGATAGCCGGCAGCCGGCGCAATCAGCGCAATTTCGATCGATACGATCGCCATCACGAAGCCAACCTGAAGGATGTTCAGACGGAGGGCAAGCTGCATGAAGAAGGGCATCAGGAAGGTAACGCCCGATGTGGCGATGGCCGCGAGCCCTGCGAGCGCAATGTGGAGGGTAAAGGGCCGGCTGCGGAACAGGTCAAAGTCGAGCACGGGGTGGGGAATGCGTCGTTCCAGCAGGAGGAATGCCGCGATGCCGACTGCGCTGGCAGCAAAGAGCAGCAGTACGATGGTGTGCGCGAATCCGGCATGCTGGCCGTAGGTAAGGCCGAGCGAGAAGGTGAACAGGGTCGCGCCGATCAGCGCCGCGCCCCAGACATCAAAGTGTTGCGATGCGCCGGACGGCAGCAGCGCGGGAATGTAACGGGCGGCCAGCAGGGCGGCAACAAGACCACAGGGCACGAGGATGAAGAAACCGATTCGCCAGCCGAATTGGCCAATCAGATAGCCCCCCAACGTAGGTCCCACGAAGTGGCCAAAAGAGTTGGCGCCGGCAGAGATGCCGAGGACGCGGCCCTTTTCCTCATCGGGAAAGACCTCGGCAACGATGGCCATTGAGAGCACTGTGATCACGGCGGCCCCCGCGGACTGGAGCACGCGAAATCCGATTAGGAAATAAACGTTGGGAGCAAGCGCGCAGAGAAGTGAAGCCACCGCAAAGCAGATGAGCCCGGCGATGTAGATGCGTCTCTTGCCGAACATGTCGGCCAGGCGGCCTACGCTGAGGATCACGACGGTTAAGGTGATCTGGAAGCCGAGAAGCACCCATTGGATTGTGGCAAAGTCGGTCTGCAACTCTTGGGAAAGAGTCGGAAGCGCGGCCTGGATGATGCTATGGTTCAGGGCGTGGACCAGAAGCCCGGCGATGACGGCCAGCAGCACAGCCCACTTGCGCGCCGTTTCTTCAGACAGGACGTTCGTTTTCATGTACCGCCCTTGCCCGGCTCGAACTTTGCATCAGGGCCTTGATGACCGTAGAGAGGCGAGGTGGAATCCTTCGGTTAGTCCAGCATTTGCGCCAGCCTTACAGATCCCCAAGGGCCTTGAACAGATGGCCGGTGTAGAGGATAGAGCGCATATAATCTTCGACGAAGATGTTCTCGTTGGGCGCGTGCAGGTTGGAGTTTGGGTGGCCCGCGCCGCCGCCCGAGATGCCGGGAATGCCGAAGGTTCCGCACAGCTGGTACATGGGGCCGCCGCCTGCGGAGGAAGGGTAGACCACGGGCTCCGCCCCGAAAATGTCGCGGGCCACGCCTATGCTCGTCTTGACCCAGGGGTGGTCGACCTGGGAGCGGTAGGGCCACAGCTGCGCCAGGAGTTCTACGTTGACGTCAGTGAATCCTCGCCGGTCCAGGTGCTCCCTGACCAGGTCAAGAACCAGCTCTGGGTTCAGGTCGGGGACCAACCGGAAATCCACTTTGGCCGAGGCCTTGTTAGGGAGGACGGTTTTCAGGCCGGGCCCCGTATAACCTGACAGAAAGCCACAGATCGTGCAGGTCGGATCGAAAAGGAGTTGCTTGACAACGTCCGCGCCGGTGGCCCCTTTCAGGAACGAACTGATGCCGAAGTCCTGTTTGGACTCCTCCTCATCAAAAGGAATGCCTCTGAGGTATTCCCACTCATCCTCGGTGGGCTTGACGACGTAGTCCATCAGCCCGTCGACGGTTATATTTTCGTTCTCGTCCTTGAGGCTGGCGAGGGCCCAGATCAGGCGCCAAGCAGGGTTGCCGACGATGGGGGCGTTCATGGAGTGCAGATCGCTGCTTGCCCCGCTGACGGAAAATCCCAAATAGGCGATTCCCTTCATTCCCAGGGCGAAGACCGGTCTGCCGGCGCCGTCCCTCCGTCCGCCTTCCCACAGGCAGGCATCGGCGCCCTCGAGGAGGCTGCGATTTTCCTCGACGAATCGCCCCAGATTGGGACTGCCGACCTCCTCCTCTCCCTCGACGACCCACTTGATTCGGAACGGAACCTCTCCGATCTCCTCTTGAAATGCCCGGATGGCCTGAACGCGGGCCATCCAAGGCCCCTTGTTATCGGATACGCCGCGGGCCCAAACGCGGCCGTCCCTGATTTCGGCGTCGAAGGGGCCGGAGTCCCACAGTTCGAGGGGCTCAGCTGGCTGCACGTCGTAGTGGTTGTAGATCATCAGCGTCTTGTCGCCGCTGCCCATTTCGCCGTAGACGACAGGCGCTCCTCCTTCCACCTGGATAATCCTGGAGTCGAATCCAACGCCCTGCAACCGGTCTTTGACCCAGTCGGCGGTCTCTTCAATGCCTATTCCCTGCGCAATGATGCTCGGCTTTCGACAAAACTCTTGAAGCTCGGACAGAAACTGGTCCTGATTGGCTTGGACGTTGGCCTCGAATCGATCCATTGGAATCTCCTAAGGTGACGTGCAGGGAAAGTTTGCGGCAGTTCGGGCGACTGCACGGGATGGCGCTCAGGCAACGGTCCGCCGCGCTCCTTATGCGATGGTTGGTTCCGAACGCGGCGGTCGTGCGCAGTCGACGAACGGCGCCAGGCCGGTCGTCAATTCAACGATGGGACTGCGTCGGCGGCAACAGGAAAACGAGCGTGCTTGGTAAACGAGAGTTGAAGCTGGTACTCGCTGTAGTAGCGACGGGTGGCAGCGACCATTTCGATATACTTGAGCGCGGTGATCATCGGGTCCAGCACCGTGACCGGGACGGCGCGCGCGACGGGTTCAAGCAGACCTGCCCAGAGCGTGCAGGCAAAAAAGACGGCGTCGGCGCCATCCTCCTCCAGGGCAAGTCTGGCCTGGTTGACACCTTCTTCACGGGCGGCACGGTCCATTTCGGCGACGACGATGCGCCGCAGTTCCGATTCATCCTGTTCGAACAGCTGCATGGACATCTCGGGATCGGGATGATCGAAGTGGGCTTCGCGCACGGATGCCAGCCATGGGGCCATGTTGTACTGGTGAACCAGATGGTTCCAGGAGCCGCTATTCTTGTTGCCGGCGATTATCGTTACCCGGCCCAGGGCAGGCGCAGTGTGGGCCAGCGCTTCGAAAGGACCAGAGACGGGAATCTTGACGAGTTTTTTGGCTTCCTGCACGCCAGGATCGGCGCAACAGCCGATCGAAATGCCATCGAAACCCTCCTTCTCGCCTTCGATGACGGCGTGGAGGAGCTGGTTCGTGAAGTAGGCCGGCGAGGCCAGGTATGGGGTCTTGGGCACATTTTGCAGGCTGCGAACGACAAGCTCAGTGTCGGGGCAGGCAGCAGGCTGAAGAATGTTGGACGTGTACTCGTCGTACATGTCTGTCCCCAGCGGATTGATGTAGAGGATTCGGATGCTCATGGCTATGCTCCTTGCGTCTTTGCGTCTGCGACCGTGACGCAATTGGTGATGTGTCTTTGCCAACTGAATTGGACCATGTGTGGAAGCACGCGAGAAAGTTCCGGGTAGTGGTCAGAAATTGAACTGCAGAAACTTGAAGCGCTGCCTGAATTCCGGCAGTAAAAACGAAGCCAGGCCGGTCAGGGCAGCCATGCCTGCCAAAGCATACATGCTGACATTCAGCCCATAGATGTCGCCCAACATACCGATTGGCGTTACGAGCAGGGCCCCGATGCCCCATACCATTCCCATCATGACGCCGGATGCCATTGCCATCCGGTCCGGGGCGAGCTCCTGGGCCAGCACGGTGGCCACAGGCTGGCTGGCGAACAGGGTCATGCCGGCGAGGATCAGCATGAGCAGGCTCAGGATTCCGTCGGTGCGGACGAAGGCGAAGATCGCGACGGATGTGATGAGCAGAGAGAGGGCGATCACCCAGGAGGCGGAATGGCGGTCGGCGAGATGGCCGCCGACCAGACCGCCCAGTGCGCCAAACAGGGAGAGCGCGGAAAGGCCGAGGCCGCCGATGAGAAGGGTAACGGCCCGGTTGTCGACGAGGAAGATGGGCAGGAAGGTTCGGAAGCCGCCCCAAATTGCGGCGCGGAACGTCATCAGAACTGCCAGCAGAATGAGGGGGCCGATGAACGTTTGCGCGGCGGATGCCAGGCTACCGCTTTGTGGCTGGCCAGAGTCGGAAACGGGTCTTTCCTTGGGAACGTCGACGCCAATGTAGTAGTAGATGGCGGCGGCGGCAAGCAGCCCAAAGGGGATCATTAGGTATGTCGATTCCAGGCCGAACAGGGTAACGACCCCGACGCTCAGGAGCGGCCCGACCGCGATACCGATGTTGCCGGCAAAGGCGAAGATGGACATGGCGGTTCCGTGCCGGCCGCCGGAGGTTGCGCGGACCATCATGGCCGCGTGGGGGTGAAAGATGGCGTTGCTGAATCGTCCAAACACAACACAGACCATAAGCAGAGAGTAGGTGGGCGCGAGACCAATGAAGCTCATGCCGAGGGCGGCCCCGATCAGGCCCAGGATCATGAACCAGGCGCGGGGGAAGCGATCCACCAGCCAGCCGATGAAGGGCTGCACGGGCATCAGCATGAAACTGGTGAGGGAGGTAAAGAAGCCGACGTCGGTCAGGGTGAGCTCCATTCTGTCGATGAGCAGGGGCCACAGGGGGATAAGCGTAGCGTAGTACATATCGCCCACGAGGTGGCCGAAGGAGAGCACGCCGAGTCTGAATTTGTCGAGTTTTACCGCCCTGGCGGCCGGCGCCTGCGAAAGCGCGCCCACATTGACGTCGGAACTCAAGATCTGCTGTCCCTTGATGTATGGGCCTGAATGCGGGAACCTGTCCGGATGATGCGAACCGGTCGACGGCCCAATGGTAAATGTCAGCGTTCGCGGAAGGTGAATGCGATCTGCGTTCCTTCGGGCACAACCTGCGTGTACCCTATGCCGCCGGTGAAGGACCAACAGTAGCCGTCATAGGGCATTTTGACTTCCTCGATAATGTCGCCCCAGACATCCATCATATCGACGGCGACGTCCCCTTCGCGCAGGAAGGTTCCCGGTGGATGCTGGTGAGGTTGGCCCCAATGGTTAGACCACGGAACGGGAAAAATAGGGTGCATTCGGTGAGTAGGACCGGTTGAAATCAGAGCACGAAGCGCTCTTCCGCCGGCGTGCGATAGCTGAGACTTTGGTGCGGTCGTTCATAGTTGTAGAAATCGAAGTATTCGTTTAAGCCGTCCCGCAGCCGGCGCGCTGTTTCATACTGTTGAAGATAGATTTCCTCATATTGGACGCTGCGCCACAGTCGTTCGCTGAAGACGTTGTCGATGGCGCGGCCGCGCCCATCCCTGCTGAATTGAATCCCGGCTCCGACCAGGCAGGCGGTGAAGGCATCGGCCGTGAACTGTGCGCCCTGGTCGGTGTTGAAAATCTTGGGACGACCCTTGCTGAGCGCCTGACGCAGAGCCTCGAGACAGACGATGCCGTCCAAGGTATTGGAGAGCCGCCAGGCGAGCACATAGGTGATGTCTGGGCTCCAGACTTGGTTGACATGCGTAATCGGCAGGTTGCGCAAGAGATAGGGATAGCGCGTGTGTCCTTTGCCTGGCGCACTACTGCTTCCCCTGGGGTAGATCGCTTGAATGTCCATCAGCCGCATCAACCGTCTGACCCGTTTGCCATTGACGGCGTAGCCGAGTCAACGCAGATGCGCGGTCATCTTGGGCCAGCCATAGAAGGGCGTGCACTGAAACTGCTCGTCTATCAAGCGTATCAGGCGTTGACTCAGTGCTGACTCAGAAGTCGCCTGATAGTAGAAGGAGGCCCGATTCAGCCCCAACAGTTCGCACTGCCTTCGTATGCTCAAAGTCGCATGTTGGCCATCTACCATACGCCGTTTCTCACGAACCGAAGCGGGCAACTTTCTTTCAGCCACTCCAGTTCCATCTTGAGCCGCCCGATCTGTTCATAAAGTTCTGCTTCCGGGACCTCCTGCTCACGTTGCTTGCGTTCACCATTTCTGGCGAAAACGCTCGGCCCGCCTTCCAGCAACTTCTGCTTCCAGGACCGTATCACGTTGGAATGAAGCGCATGTTCACTGGACATCTGGCTCATCGTCTTGCTGCCTTCAAGCGCTTCCAGCGCAACCCGAAACTTGAACTCCGCCGAGTGCCGCCGTCGTTTCTTGGCCATCGTTCTGTCCCTCCATACGCTTGGTGTCTTGCTCTATTATACACCTTAGCTTGTGGTCCAGTTTTCGGGACCAAGCTCACGGTAAACAGACCAACAAGATCAGTGCCTTTCATTCCATTCACCTTTATTCCTTTCGGGACGTCGTCGAATGTCCTGGAACGACTCGGGCGGAGAGTTTTGGAGGGCCGAAGTTCCTTCTGCACGGCCCAGTTTCTTCAGGGCTCACCTCCTACTTGGCATGATTCAGAGAGAAATATCGTTTTCTGCAAAGGCAGGCTCCGCTTTCTCTGCTGTCTTCTGTGAGCCGTTCTCGGTTACGTTCGACAGTCTCAACCTTGGGACGAGAACAGCCACGATATTCTGGAGATGTTCCTGCGCCAAACTTTCTCCCAGTTCAGCTTCCCCTTTCAAACATGCCTCAAATATGCGCTTATGCTCAGTCAGCGTTGCTTCAGCCCTGCCTTCTGCCGAGGTGTAGATACGAGAATAGGCTTCCACAATGTTGCGCAGGTTTGTCACCAAGGCAACGAGGCGGGGGCGCTTGGCCGCCTCGTAAATTGTCCCGTGAAACTCCCGGTTCAACTCGAGGCGGGCGTCAATGTTGTCGCCGTATCTCTTCTGCCTTTCCAGGTTCGCGGCGATTCGAGCGAGTCGTTGGTCCGACATGTTGGGGATGGCGAGCCGTGTGGCCAGTCCCTCCAACATGATGCGGATGGAGAAGATATCTTCAACCTCCTCCACGGAAAGCTCCGCAACTGCGAACCCTTTATGCGGACTGGAAACGACAAGCTCCTCGCCCTGGAGTTTAAGGAGCGCTTCGCGGACCGGCATGCGACTGACACCATAGAAGGAAGCCAACTCTTCCTGATTGAGACGTTCTCCCGGAAGGTGATGGCCGGCCATAATGGTCAGCCGAAGACTATCTGCTATGAGTTCGTGTACCGGACGACGGTTGCGGAGATTTGAGAATTCAGGCCTTGCCAAGTGGGCACAACCAACCGGCTCTTTAGTTGGCGCGCTGCTGTCTAGGAATGCCATTGCCTGTGTACAAGCGTCTTATTTTGATATTGGATACGATTTCAGCAAAGTGGCTTCAATTTTCAAGTCCAGTTTTTCCGCCTTCCTGATGGCGAAATTGTGGGTTCGGACGGAAAACTACCGCCTGTGCCGACGATTCCGCTATACGGCGAAATTTACGCAAGTCTCAGGGTGCAAAGGGTCGACGGATGAGCGGCATTCGCCCCGCCTGCATTCGCGAGGCAAGCGACTCTATAAGTCATGAAGAAACGAGGATGACGCATACCCTGAGCGGCATGGTCGACCGGGGCGCCTCCTCCCGACCGCCCAAAATGTCAGCGGGACCAAGGACAATTGTCGGTGGCCCCGCAGGCCGCAAAAGTCATGTGGCTAAAGGGAAACCGGTCAGGTAAGATGACACCCTAACAGAGTTTCGCTTCCTCGAGGGCGCCAGATAGTTGGGAGGAATCGCTCGCAAGAACCGGGAACTGCAGTGGCTGGCGGCAAAGATCCTCTTGATGTGGGCATCGAAGGATGGAAATAGGCAAGGGGCCGAGCGTTGGTTGCCGGTTGTGTCGCAGTGGGCCCGCTTCTGATGGGTTGGCCGATGCGTGGGGAAAGCGGGGCAGTGGTGGCGCGGCCTGATTTCAGGGGAGCGTTGCGCGGGGCTTTCCCCCGCACAAGGGGAGCCGTTCTCCTCCGACCGCCCAAGAGCCAGGAAAGAGGGGGAAGTGAGGCGTTAGAAACACCTATGCACGCCCCATGCAGGCTCGCGAAACGAAGAAGGTTGAGCAGCTACAGAAAGAGAATGAGAAGCTCGACACTATTTGAAAAAAGGAGTGTTTCATGGCGGAAAGACTCAAGGTGCTGGTGGACCCGTGGTCTCGCAGGATGGAGGAGATCTTTTCCGACTCCGACTTAGGCCGCCTGCCAGAAACAGTGGACGTCATTTGGGGAAGGTCCGAGCCGATGCCATTGGAAGATGCGAAAGAGGCGCTAATGGAAGCGGATGCCGTTGTTTGTTCCAGTTGGCGTTACGGTATTGCACTCAACGAGGCAACCAACTTGAGGCACATTGTGTCAGTTTCCGGGGCGTTTCCTTTGGACCTGGACTATGAGTACTGCTTCGCCAACGGCATCAGGGTTCTGTCGGCTGCGCCGGCGTTTGGCCGCCAGGTGGCCGAGATGGCGCTTGGCATGGCAATCGCCAGCGCGCGCGGAATCGTCGAGGGCCATCAGGCGATGCAAAGCGGCGATGAGTCCTATGGGAAGGTCGGCAATGTGGGGATGTTCAATCTCTATGGCAAACGTGTCGGCCTGATTGGGTATGGGGGACTGGCTCGTTGCCTGCAGCCCCTACTCGAGCCGTTCGGCTGCCAGCTGTCGGCCTTTGACCCGTGGCTGGGCGAGCGATACCTGCGGCGCCAAGGAGTCACGCCGGTCGGGCTGGAGGAGTTGATGGCGACATCGCATTTCATCTTCGTGCTGGCGGTTCCGTCCAACGAGAATCGCGCGCTTCTTGACCGCGCGCTGTTGGAGCGCATCCGCCCGGACGCGGTTTTCCTTCTGATCAGCCGCGCCCACCTGGTCGATTTCGATGCCCTGACCGAACTGCTGCAGGCGGGCCGGTTCCGCGCCGCGATCGACGTTTTCCCGCGGGAGCCGCTGGATCCTGCGCATCCGATTCGCAGCGCGCCGAATGTCATACTCTCCGCGCACCGCGCGGGCAGCGTCAAGGAGGCGTACTATGAGATCGGGGAGATGGTGTTGGACGACCTGGAAGCCATCGCCAACGGCGTGCCGCCGCAGCGTCTGCAGAGGGCGGAACCGGAACTTGCGCTCAGGTATGCCAGCTCCAGCGTGAGAGGACACAAGACAGGATAGCGCTGCGCCCCGGCTGCGGCGCGATCCGGCGGAACCTTATTCGTCCTCCAACTCCTGTCGCAGCGCGCCGATCAGACCTGGCTGGAGTTCGCTGGTCAGGGTCTCGGCGCGGCGGTGGAGCCCGCTCATATAGACTTTGAGGAGAATGTGAAAGTCCAGGAGGGCGTTGTCCAGGTTCAGGGGATGGCGTTTGCTGTCGTCTTCGAGCCAGTCGAAGGCGGCTTCAGTCATGGCGGCCTGGCCGAGGATGTCCTCGTCGGGATAGTTGTGGCCGCCGTGTTTGTGTTGGCCGTGGATAGAGGTTTCCCAGCCCCACATGGTCCAGTGGACGTACCCTTCAGTGCCGTAGACGGCTATCCGTTTGTGGACGTTCGTGCGCTCGTCGCCTGCGAGCACGTAGGGGGCGTTGAGGCCGCAGCGCAGGAGCGCGCTGGCGCCGTCACTGTAGCGGATGGCCGCCATGGTTGCGTCGGGCGCGAAGTGCTGTTTGCGGCCCTGGATGAGCCCGGATGCGCCGGATACCTGGGCGAAGATGCTTGCCGGCCGTGATTGGGGGTAGAAACCGGCGATAGATTGGAGGACGTGGGTCCCCTGGTAGGCCATGTTCATGCGGGCGCTGGCGTCGATCAGACGGACAGCGCCGATTGCGCCGTCCGCTACCAGGTCTTGCAGCTGCTGGCGGCGGGGATGGAATTGGAGTTGGTGATTGATGGCGACCTTCACCTTGGCCGCGGATGCGAAGTCACGGATTGCCAGGAAATCCTCGGCCTGGAT
Source organism: Caldilineaceae bacterium (assembly GCA_022824025.1). Taxonomy (GTDB): domain Bacteria; phylum Chloroflexota; class Anaerolineae; order Caldilineales; family Caldilineaceae; genus Bin5. The sequence goes on along the minus strand of JAJEBF010000003.1, from coordinate 85,629 downwards.
GGCGAGCGGTTTTTCGATGATTAAGGCACCGATTCCTGCAGCGTCTGCGGCTTGCATGACTTCCAGGCGGACGTCGGGCGGCGTGTTGACGTGCACGAGGTCGGGTTTTTCGCGTTCAAACATTTCGAGGTAGTCGGTGTAGCGGGCGTCGACGTTCCAGCGTTCGCCGAAGGCATCCAGGTTGGCGCGGTTGCGGGTGGCGATGCAGGCCAGCGCGCCGCGGTGGATGTGGGCGTAGGCGTCGGCGTGGCCGCTGGCGCGCCCTCCGCTGACGCCGATGATGGCGCATTTGTAGGTCATTGTTGTTCAGGTCTCCGAGGTTGAAATCAGGTCAGCTTCCCCGCGGCTCCTTTTCCCGCTTTGTTTTCTGCTGTTCCAGGTAGATCCATACGAGTCTGATTTCTTCGTATGAGTAGCCGTCGCCGAGGATTTCTTTGACGGGTGAAAGGAAGTTGCTGCCTGTTTGGGCGAATGCGGCAGTGATGTTTTCGATCCTCTCTTCGGAAGGCAATAACGGCCTCAGATCCAGTTCGGCGCCAGACTGGACGAGTGTCTCGACATGGCGGGCAATGGTGGAAGGAGTGAGCGCGCGGTGTTGTGCAACTTCCTCGATGGTCATGCCTTGCTTCAGGAGCTCCCTGGTCTGTTCGTGGGTGGCTCCCAGGCCTCTCGCTCTTTTGCTTCCGTTACTGCGAGGGACGGGGATCTCCTTTTCCTTCAGATTGTTGGCGCGTGCGTAGCCGACGATGGATAACAAAAAGGTATCGCCCAGGTCTTCCAGTTTCTTTTCGCCCACGCCCGAAATGCGTAAAAGGCTTTCACGGCTTTGGGGCAAGTAGTAGGCCATCTGTTGCAGTGTGACATCGCCGAAGATAACGAAAGGAGGGACGTTTCGTTCTGCGGCCAACTGCGTTCGCAGCCGTCGAAGAAGGTCGAAGAGCGTCTCGTCGTAATCGATGGCCGCGCGACGGGCGGACGGCGCCCCTATTTCCTCGCGCTTGGGCCTAGAGAGAGCCAAGGTATCGCGATTCCTGAGAAAGCTTCTTCCCGCCTCAGTAACTCCGAGCGTGGCATACTCGCCGCTTTTTCTATAGAGCAGACCCTTCGCGACCAGGAGTCCTGCAAACTCTTTAATCTCGTTGTCGGAATACTCTTTTTCGATTCCATAGACACTGAGATTGGCATGTTCCCGCTGCCTGACGGCTTTGGTTTTCGCTCCCCGCAGAACTTCGCTCACATAGCTGATGCCGAACCGCTGGCCGGTGCGAATCACGGCGGACAGGATTTTCTGGGCGATGATCGTGGCGTCAAGTTCCTCCCTGGGCGTCAGACAGAAGTCACAGCCGCCGCAGTTTTCTTCAGCCCATTCCTCGCCAAAGTAACGAAGAATGAATTTCCTGCGACAGGATTGAACCTGGCAGAACTCCACAACTTGAGAAAGCTTCTGATGGGCGTTGCTGCGTTCGGCCTCGTCTTTGATCTGGTCGATGAAGAATTCCTGCTTTGAGACGTCGCCGAAGTTGTACAGGAGGACGCATTCGCCTGGCAGGCCGTCGCGGCCGGCGCGGCCGGTTTCCTGGTAATAATTCTCGAGTGATTTGGGCAAGTTGTAATGTACGAGGAGGCGAATGTCGGGTTTGTCGATGCCCATGCCGAAGGCGATGGTCGCGACAACGATGTCGACACGGTCGCGGACGAATGCCTCCTGGGTCTTGCGGCGGACTTCGTTCTCCAGTCCGGCATGGTAGGGCTGGGCATTGAAACCGGTCGCGTTCAGCCTGGCGGCGATGTTTTCGGTTTCTTTGCGCGACGCGCAGTAGATGATGGCCGACTCGCCCTTATGTTTTTGCAGGAGGTTGAGGAGGGTATCGAAGCTGGACCTGTCCTTAGGCAGGACATTATAGGTTAGGTTAGGGCGGTTGAAGCTGGCAGTGAACTGCTGCGGCCTGCTCAAGCGGAGCTGGTCGAGGATGTCGAGGCGCACTCGTTCGGTGGCGGTGGCGGTCAGGGCCAGAAAGGGTACGTTGGGCAGGGCCGCGCGCAGATCGCCCAGCCTGCGGTAGTCGGGCCGAAAGTCGTGGCCCCAGACGGAGATGCAGTGCGCTTCGTCGACGGCGACCAGAGAGACTTTGACTCTTGAGAGAAAACGCTGGAAGGCCTCCTGGGCCAGCCTTTCCGGAGCGACATAGAGGAGCCTGGTATTGCCGCGGAGGACATCCTCCTGAACGCGGCGCATTTCGGCGTAGGTCAAGGCGCTGTTGATGACCTCTGCCGGTATGCCGTTCGACTTGAGCGCGTCGACCTGGTCCTTCATCAGGGCGATCAGGGGCGAGATGACGAGGGTCAGACCTTCGAGCCGCAACGCGGGCAGCTGGTAGCAGAGCGACTTGCCGCCTCCGGTCGGCATGAGGACAAGCGCGTCATGGCCTGTCAGGACGCAGTCAATGATCTCTTCCTGGAGCGGCAAGAACTCGTCGTAGCCGAAGTGCTGTTTGAGCAGGTCTCGCATAGGGGGATTTCCGTCCTGTTCGTGTGTGCGGAGCCGCGGCTCCGAGAGAATTGCGGGGCGAGTGCGGCGGGTCAGGGCGTTGGCACTGCGCGGCGGCGCCACCGCGGATTCAGCCGTGCAAGTGCCCTGCTCGGGAGCGCCTTGCTAATGCCACGGCTTGAGCAGCACTTTGGCGCACTGCCCGCTGGCTTGCAGGTCCCAGGCGTCGGCCACCCGGTCCAATGGAAAGCGATGGCTGATGAGCGTGTCGAGTTTGTCGGGGTTGGCGGCGATGACGCGCAGAATTTTCGGTGTGTCGGCCATGTTGAAGTGCCATGAGCCGTGCAGAGTCAGCCCCTTGCGCAGCATGTCGGTGCTGACCTGGATGGGCGTGCTGTCGGAGCCGCTCTCGCCGACGAAGCTGACTGTGCCTTTGCGGCGGGTGGCGTCGATGCAGAAGCGGTGGGCAGCGACCACACCGGAACAGTCGATGCTGTGGTCGACACCGCGCCCGTCGCGAGTAAGGGCCAGAGTTTTTTGCAGGGCGTCCGGGTCGGTGGGGTCGATGACCTCGACGGCGCCCAGGTCGCGCGCCTTGGCGGCGCGATACTGATTGGTATCGACGCCGATCACAGTGGCGCCGCGATGCGTGCCGTTGATGACGCCGCCGAGCCCGACCGGCCCCAGGCCGGTGATCAGAAGAGTATGGTCGGGGCCGAGCCCTGCGCGTTGGACTGCGCCGAAGGTGGGGCCGAGGCCGCAGCAGGCCATGGAGGCGTGGTCGTAGGAGATGCCATCAGGGATGGGAACCAGCATCCAGTCCTGTTTGAGCATGTATTGGGCCATGGTTGCTCTGCCTTCGCCGCCGTTCGGTTGGGGTGGAGGCTCTTCCGAGTCCTGGCAGTGGATGTATTCGCCGCCGAGACAGAGTTCGCACTGGCCGCATGGTGTCTGGGGCATGACGACGACCCGATCCCCGACTTTTACGCGGCAGGGCTGCGCGACTTCGACGACTTCGCCGGCGGCCTCATGTCCCAGGAAAGGGGTGTCATAGCCGTTTAGGTAGACCTTGAATTCGGTACACATGGGGGCGGTGTGGATTTTGACGACGACCCAGTTTTCGCCGGCGGTCGGGTGGGGCGCGTCAACGACGCCGCCCTGTTCAGGTCCGAAAACAGCTGCTGTTTTCATCGTTTTGCTCCCTTCTGCGATGGTTGCAATGCCAGCCGGGCCGCGGCGCGAACCCCATTAACGCCTGCAAAGGAGGGATTCCCGCGCCTCTCACCAATTGGTAAACGAACCGTCAAGACGGCGCAACTGCGGCATCTCCCTTTTTTGGGAGGGGTTGCGGGCGGCCGCTTCTCTGTCGAACTCGATGCCGAGCCCGGGCAGGTCGGTCGGCGTCATGTAGCCGTCCTCCCAGTGGTGGTGGACGGGCACGATTTCAGGCAGTGTTTCTTCCGGTTTGCGCGGCTGCTCCTGCACGCCGAAGTTGGAGGTTGCCAGGTTCATCTGGAGACAGGCGGCGGAGGAGACCGGGCCGAGCGGGTTGTGAACGACGAGCTTAATATAGTGGGTTTCGCACCAGCCGGCGATCTTGCGGGCCTCGGTGAATCCCCCGGCGATGCACATGTCGATGCGGGCGTAGTCGATCCATTCCTCTTCGATCAGCTGACGGAACTCCCACTTTGAGGAGAATTGTTCGCCGGCCGCGAGAGGAACGTGTGTGCGGGGTCTCAGGGTCTTGAAAGAGTCGGGGTTTTCGCAGCGCAAAGGATCTTCGATGAAAAAGGGCTGGTACTGCTCGACTTCGCGGCAGAGCCAGATGACGTCGGGAAGATCGAGCCGCGTGTGGACATCGAAACAGATGTTGATTTCGTCGCCGACGGCCGACCGCACAGCGTCAAACTGCCGGATCGCGGTGCGCACGGCGTCGCGCGGTTCGAGGATGTTGCCATCCTGGGGGAGACCCCAGCGAACGAACTTCCAGCCCTGCTCCTTGGTTTCCAGGCAGCTTTCGACCAGTGGCTCGACCTCCATGGCATGGCTGTGGTTGTGCGGGTAGCAGACGACTTTGTCGCGAACGCGACCGCCCAGCAGCTCATAGATGGGCACGCCGAGGGCCTTGCCCTTGATGTCCCACAGGGCGATGTCGATGGCGGAGATTGCGGAGCTCAGCACGCGCTGGGCCGGGAAGAAGCCGCCGCGGAAGAGGAGCTGCCAGATGTGTTCGATACGAAAGGGGTCCTGTCCGACGAGGACCTCCTTAAAGTCCTGGAATGCGCCGATCACGGCCTGTTCGCGGCTGGTCAGGCCGGACTCTCCCACGCCGTAGATACCCTCGTCGGTGTCAACGACGACGAAGAGAAAGTTACGATGACCGGCCCAGACGGGATAGGCGGTAATGTCAGTTATCTTCATTGGTTGCTCCTCGGACTTGGGGTGGACGCCAGGATGCCGGACCTGCCAGAGACCCGAAGTGTTTGAAAGGGAAGAGACTGGGTTTCGCGGTCTTTGCTCTGCGGCTCTTGCCGGGGACCGACGACAGAAGTGTAGCCCAATCAATCGAAAGTGGAAAGGTAGGGGAAGGGCGGAGCTGAATTGCGGATCGGGCGGGGTTTCCGTATGATGGAGCTAAATCGGACTCAGGAATTCTGTGGAGGAAAGCGATGCGAGCACTGGTTTGGACGGCGCCGGAGAAGATGGAGATACAGGAGCAGGCCGAGCCGACGCCGGCCGCGGATGAGGTGGTCATTCGAGTGGCATTTGCGGGGATCTGCGGCTCGGAGTTGAGCGGATTCCTGGGCCACAACGCGCTGCGGACACCGCCGCTGGTCATGGGGCATGAGTTTTCGGGCGAGATCGTGGAGGCGGGGCGCGACGCGGGCGGCCTCAACGTAGGGGACGCGGTGACGGTGAACCCGCTTACCTATTGCGGACAGTGCCGCACGTGCCGGATGGGGCTGACCCAACTCTGCCCGGAGAGGCGGCTGGTGGGGGCGCACAGGCCGGGCGCGTTTGCGGAATACGTGAGCGTTCCGGCGTTTGTGACGCACAGGCTTCCGGAAGGGATGTCGTTGCGGAGCGGCGCGCTGACGGAACCTGTGGGGGTCGGGGTCCGCATCGGACGTCTGGCGGGGGATGTTGCGGGCGAGTCCGCGCTGATCATCGGGGCCGGGCCGATCGGGCTGCTGGCGTTGCAGGCGCTGCAGTTGGCCGGCGCCGACCGCATCTTCATCGCGGACCTGGACCCGGAGCGGCTGGCGATGGGGGGCGCGCTCGGCGGCATCACGATTTCCCCGCCCGGCGGAGGCCCTGGCGCGGCGGGGGGAGATGACGTGGTGGAGGTGGTGAAAGAGGCGACGGCGGGAGACGGCGTGGCGGTTTCGGTGGATGCGGTGGGGACGGGGGGCACGCGCAGCCAGTGCGTGGCGGCAACGCGCAATGCGGGGACGCTGATCCTGTCCGGCCTGCACGAGGAGACGAGCCCGATGCCGGCGGCGGCGATCATACGGCAGGAGTTGACTGTCCGGGGCAGCTTTGCGTACGGGGCGGCCGATTTTGAAGATGGGCTGGATGAGCTTCATGCGGGTCACTACCGGCTGGATCCGTGGATTGTGGAGGCGCCTCTGGCTGAGGGCGGAGACTGGTTCATGCGGCTGATCCACAACCCAGGCAATGTTTCCAAGGTGCTGCTGGTACCGGATCGATGCAGTGGTTAGTGGAGAGTGGTCAGTGGTCCGTGCGGGGCGGAGATACGCCGCGGGGCGGGGCGTTTTTGGGAATCGATAGGGAGGGCGTTTGTGGGCAAGGGAGATTGGGGAGGCATTCTGGCTCCCGTAGGGTAATTCCACCGAATCCTGGAGCCCGCTTTTCCTGAATCGCCTGGATTTTGGCCGCGCACTTTGAGAGGAAGCAACAGGTTTGACGCAGTAGCCTTCCACTACGATCGATTTGTCCCATTCAATACTTTAGTCCAGGAACGGAGAAACTCCATGACCATACCCCGGCCTGAATACCCGCGGCCGCAGTTCATACGAGAGGACTGGCTCTGCCTGAACGGCACGTGGCAGTTTGAGATCGATCAAGGGGACAGCGGTCTGGAAAGAGGGTTGCTGGAGCGCGAGCTCGCGGGCCGCATCACGGTTCCTTTCTGTCCGGAGTCGAAGCTGTCCGGCGTGGAGAACCACGACTTTCTGGAGGCGGTCTGGTACAGGCGCGAGGTGGAGATCCCAAGCTCGTGGCACGGGCGTCGCGTTTTGCTCCACTTTCAGGCGGTCGACTATGACGCGACGGTGTGGGTGAACGGGGAGGAGGTCGGCAGGCACCGAGGGGGGTTCAGCCCGTTCACGTGTGATTTGGGCGAGGCGGCGCGCCTGGGAGAGCGGGTGACGGTGGTGGCGCGGGCGCGGGACAATCACCGGGATCCGCAGCCGCGGGGCAAGCAGGCGCAGTCATACGGGCCGATGGGCGCGATCTACGTGCGCACGACCGGGATTTGGCAGAGCGTGTGGATGGAACCGGTCCCGGATATCTGCCTGGGACGGCCGCGGCTGACCCCGGATGCGGGCAACGGTGTGATACGGCTTGAACAGCCGCTCGCGCTGCGGCCGGCGGCGGGGGAGACGCTTCAGGTCGCGAGGCGGGCGGGGTTGCGGCTGCAGGCCCAGCTTCTGGACAGCGCGGGGGTCGTGGCCGAGGCCGAGTGCAGCGCTGAATTGGACCTGTGCCCGCAACTGGATTTGCGGATTCCGGCGGCGCGGCGGCGCATGTGGTCGCTTGAAGATCCGCATCTCTATGACATCGTCCTGCGGCTGGTCGACGGGGAGGGGAGGGTGGTGGACGAGGCGCGCAGCTACGCGGGGCTGCGCAGCGTCTCGGTTGACGGGCGGGCAATTACGTTGAATGGCCGGCCTGTTTTTCAGCGGCTTGTCCTGGACCAGGGCTACTACGCGGACGGCATCATGACGGCGCCGAGCGACAGCGCCCTGCGCCGGGATATTGAACTGAGCAAGGAGGCGGGTTTCAACGGCGCGCGGCTGCACCAGAAGGTCTTTGAAGAGCGGTTTCTCTATCACGCGGACAGGCTGGGCTATCTGGTCTGGGGCGAGTTCGGGGACTGGGGCTGCCGGAGGTACGGCCCGGTGGAGGATCATCAGCAGCCGACTGCCTCCTACATAACCGAGTGGCTGGAGGTTCTGGAGCGGGACTATTCACACCCCTCGATCGTGGGCTGGTGTCCTTTGAACGAGACGTGGCAGCCGCTGCACGACCGGATTACGACGCTGGACGCGGTGACCCGGGGGTTATACCTGGCGACGAAGGCGATGGACAGGACGCGGCCTGTGTTGGACGCGTCGGGCTACTCGCACCGCGTGGCTGGGGCCGATGTCTACGATTGTCATGACTATACGCAGTATCCTGATACCTTTGCCGAACATCACGCGCACGTGGCCGCGGGAAGGCCGTATATGAATGGCCGGGATGGGCAGACTTGGTCGATCGACTACGGTGGTCAGCCGTTCTTTGTCAGCGAGTTCGGCGGGATCTGGTGGAGCCCGGATGCAGGGGATGACGAGGACTCATGGGGCTACGGGGATAGGCCCGGGTCGATCGAGGAGTTCTATGCACGGTTCGCCCGCCTGTGCGCGATCCTGCTGGATGACCCGGCCCATTTCGGCTATTGCTATACGCAATTGACCGATATTTACCAGGAGCAGAACGGGATCTACGGTTTTGACCGCAGACGCAAGTTCGACATGGCGCGGATCCGGGCGGCGCAGGAGAGACCGGCCGCGATCGAGACGGCTGATCGCTGACCGGACAGTCCAGGAAGAGGGAAAACCGGGAGTCAGGTTTGAGGGGGCGTAGCGCGCTGCGCCTGGCAGCGGGCAGGGTCAGCTCCGCCCGGAGATCGCGGTGACGATGTTGTCCCCTTCGGTGGGGCGCTGCGGCTGCTCTGACAGGCCGGCCTTGGCGGCCAGGACCGGGTAGGCGTCCATAGGGGGCAGGCTGTCCACTTGCGGCAGGTCGGGCACGCGCTGCATTGCCCTTTCGATGGCGGGGGCCAGTTTTGCCAGTTTGCGCTGCCGGCGGGGTTCGTGCCGGTCTTTGAACGCGGGCAGGACCTGGTCCGCAAACAGTTCAAGCGACTCGCAGATGTGTTCGTGGCGGTTGTTGCCGGCCTGTTGGACAAAGACGACCTGGTCCACGCCTGCCTTTTCGAGAGCCTCCAGGTTCTGGGCCACTTGGGAAGGGCTGCCGATTCCGGTGGTCGGTTCGTTGTTTTCGGGCATGTTTCGCTGGAAGTCTTCCCACAGGTCAAAGTGGCCGGGGATGTGGCTGCCGGTGATGTAGAAGTGGCTGAGGGCGTACCCGAAGAATTGGAAGTTGCGGGCGCCGCGGCGCACTGCCTCGTCGCTGTCGGGATGAAGCATAAAGCCGGCCACGACGGCGATATTCGGGTTTACGGTCCTGCCAATTGGGTTGCACTCCTGTTCGAAAGTGGTGTAGTACTCCTCCACCCAGTGGGACGCGCTGTCGGGATCGATGAAGGCAAAGGTCAGCGCGCCCATGCCGTAGCGGGCGGCGATTTTGATCGTATCGCGGTTGGAGCAGGCGAGCCAGAGCGGGGGATGGGGCTTCTGCAGCGGTTTGGGCACAACGTTGCGGGCCGGCATCGCGAAGCTCTGGCCCTGGAAGCCGGGATAGGGCTCCATCACCAACATTTTGGCGGCCTCGCGAACTGACTCCTCCCACATTAGATGTTTCTGTTCCGGGTCGATGCCGAACCCTTCCAGTTCGCTGCGGCTGCTGGAGGAGCCGGTGCCCCACTCGACCCGTCCATCGCTGATCAGGTCCAGCGTGGCGATACGCTCCGCGACGCGGGCGGGGTGGTTATAGTTGGGGGGCATGAGGACGATGCCGTGGCCCAGGCGGATCTGGCGCGTGCGCTGGCTGCAGGCGGCGAGAAAGACTTCGGGCGCGGAGGAGTGGGAGTATTCTTCGAGGAAATGATGCTCGACCTCCCAGGCGTAGTCGATGCCCAGCCGGTCGGCCAGTTCGACCTGGTCGAGGGCCTCTTTGAAGAGGCGGTGTTCGCTGTCCTCGGCCCAGGGCCGGGGGATTTGGTGTTCGTAGAAAATGCCGAATTGCAAGGTTGGTTCCTTTTTCGTCACTTGGACCAGCTTGCCGTCCTACAGCGAGTGAGCCGGCTGGTCGGAGTGCTTTCTTTCTGGGGAAGGCAGAACGAAGCGCGAATTCAGCTCGATCTGCCTTCCCGGATTCAGACGGAATCTAAGGGCCGAAAAGCAGGCAGACGGGCATTGGGGCCCCGACCATGTCTCCGGCAGGGGTCAATTGGCCACTTTCGACATCGCGACTGAATACGGAGATGTCGTCTGTATCCTGATTGGCTGCGAGAAGCCAGTTGCCTGTCGGGTCGAGCGTGAAGTTGCGGGGCGTCTCGCCTCGCGTGGAGGCATGGCCGGCCGGAGTGAGCGTACCGTCATTCTGGTTGACGGAGAAGATGGCGATGGTGTGGTGGCCCCGGTTTGAGCCGTAGACGAAGCGGCCGTCGGGGGAGACGTGGATGTCCGCGGTGCTCATTCCGGTCCGGTCATCGACGCCGTCGGGCAGCGTGGAGATGGTCTGAACGGCGGTCAGCGCGCCGGTGGCGGCGTCGAAGTCGCAGACCGTGATTGTCAGGTCGAGCTCGTTGATGATGTAGGCTGTGCGACCGTTGGGGTGGAAGTCAAAGTGGCGCGGGCCGGCTCCGGGTTGGACGGAGATGTGGTCGGGTTGATTGGCTTCCAGTTGCCCGTTGACGATTTGGTAGATCATCACCTTGTCGATACCGAGGTCGGCTACGTAGACGCGGGAGCCGTCGGGGCTGAGTGTGGTGGAATGGGCATGGGCGGCTTCCTGGCGTACCTGGTTGGGGCCGCTGCCGTGGTGCTGGATGTTCTGAACGGGGTCGGCGATGGTTCCGTCGGCGTTGAGTGGGTAGACTGCCACGTTGCCGCTGTAGTAGTTGGCCACGACGAGCGTTTCGCCGCCCGGTTCGACCACGAGATGACAGGGCGAGGTCCCATGTGTGGGCTGCCGGTTGAGGAAGGTCAGCCCGCCGGACTCTGGGTCGATGGCAAAGCTGCTGACCTGCCCGGCCTCCATGTCCTCGGTTACGGCATAGAGAATGCGTCCGTTGGGGTGGAGCGTGAGAAAGGACGGGTCTGCGTGTCCTGGGACGACGGCTTCCTGGCGCAGCGCGCCGGTCTCCGTGTCAAAGCGGTAGATGTAGATTCCTTCACTGTCGCGCTGGGTGTAGGTGCCTACATAGAGGGTGCATTCCGTCATTACGGTTCTCCTGGTGAGTTTAGGTCGTGCGTGTCAGATATTGAGCGACTGGGCTTGACGTTGCCGACTGATCATTGGCGGCGGTTGCGAGAACGCCAAAGCGGATGTCCGGTCGAGCAGCGCATTGCTTTACATTGCGCTTCAAATTGAGGCGTGGGTCGGCAGTTCGGGCACGTACTGGTAGGCCGGGTCGGTCTTCTGTTTGCGCATAATCCGGATGATCTCGACCCAGGCAGGCAGGAGGCCCCGCTTGCATTCCGGCATATCCTGCTTGATGAGCCTGTGCAATTTGGGCAGGTTATAACAGGGGACACCGGCGTACATATGGTGTTCGGTGTGGTAGTTCATATTCCAATAGAGAAAGCTTGTGAACGGATTGAGATAGACTGTGCGGCAACAGAGGCGGAAGTCCGGTACGTTGTCCTGGAGGCCGGCATGTTGCAGATTGTTGCAGAGGTAGCGTAGCCAGCCGCAGTAGAAGGGGGCGAAAGTCGTGAGCACAGGAATGAGCCACCAGCCGAAGTAGAGTGAAACGGCCAGTATGAGCCCGTGACCCGCGAGCAGCAGGCGGGCCCAGACGAAGAGGCGGCGTCGTTTTTGAGTTGCTTCGGGTGGAAACAGAGCGTGCTCCCATTCGCCTTCAAGGCGGCCCAAGCTGTGTCGAATGGTCATTTTGAGTGTATCAAAGAGATTCCAGGGATTCACGACCGCGTTTTTGAGGAATCCTGGCAAGGTCAGCTCCATGGGGAGTTCGACTTCCAGGTCGTCGGGCGGATGCAACGTGTATTTGTGGTGTTCGACGTGGCTGGTGGCAAACATGTGGTGATTTCGCCAGACGAGAAAGCTGAAGATGCGGGTGAACAGGACGTTGAGCGACCTCGTTTTGAAGACTGTGTTGTGGATCAGCTCGTGGGAGCCGTTAAAGAGAAAAACGTAGAAGGTGCCGTGCGCGAACAGGATCAGGAGGAGGGCAAACAGGGGCACGCGGGGGGCTGCGAACCAGGCGGCAAGGCCGGTCAGGAGGATGAGAGCCAGATGGCCGACGACCTGCAGCGCGCCAAGCCAGTCGCTGCGCTGATTGAGCCTGTTCAGTTCGGCGCGGGTCAGGGGCACGCGGTACCAGACAATCTTCACGGGACTTCGATCGTTTTGGGTCGGTGCGTCGGCAGGCATCAGTTTTCCCCTTTGGCGGCTCAGGGCGGCTCTCATTCATCGACGACGTCGGTTTTGCGGTCTGGCGTGGAAAACATAATGGTCATGATGGCGACTTCGTCGCCGTCGTTTCTGGCGTTATGCACCACATCGGGTGGAATCGCGATGGTGTCCCCCGGCCCCATGGGGAAGTGATCGTCGCCGAGGGAGTGAATGATACGGCCGCTCAGGACGTGCAGAACTTCCTCGCAGTTGGGGTGGGAGTGGCGGAAGTTCTCATGTCCGACTTTGAGGACGGCGCGACCGAAGGTCATTGTGGCGCTGTTGCCGATTTGGCCGTTTGCATACCAGACCAACTCGCCCCAATCAAACTCCTGGACGGTCGCTTCGGAGGCGGGAAAAACAGTTTTTTTGGTCATGGTCATATCTCGCTGGTTTCAAGAATCGTGCATGGCAACTGGTCCGTGTGTCGTACGGGCCCGGATGGTCCCGCGGAAGGGAGCCGCGAGCCTGCCGATTCCGTGTTGTGCGCCATCTTACCATATACAGCGTCTCGTGTCATGGAATCAGCGGGGAGGGGGACAGGGCTATCGCGAACTTCGTGATAGCAGCGGGTTTGCCGCTACTACCGGGCGAACAGAGGCTATATGCAAGGCTGGTCTCGACTGAAAGGCGCCAAATTCTGGAGTGATGCCAGTGAAATTAGCGAACTTGACCGAATATTGTAAGGTTCGCGATTGCCCTGGGGGATGGGGATTTGGGACACGGATTTTGTCTGAACGGGGATTTGGGGGGATTGAGGGGATTAGGGGGATTAGGGGCAACGGCGAACGGCAACGTCTTTTGATCCACGGAGGGGCATGGAGAAGGGAAGAGGAACTGCGTGGGAACTGTATGTGGAGGTTAGTGGGTGGCGGGGCGGGGGGAGTCTTGGGCAGTGGTCGGTGGTCAGTGGGTGGCGGGACGGGGGGGCGGGCGTGGGGGTTGGTTTCACGTTTGCGCGGTGCGGGGCGCCCCCTTTGGTTTGCGCGGGCGGGGGGTGCGGCGCGGTTTCCAAGGGGGGCGTTGCGGGGGGAATCCCCCCGCACAAGGGAAGCCGCTTGCGGCTGACCGCCCCAAAGATACACACAGGGAAAGGCGCTACGGATTGAGCAGGCGAATCAGGTCGTCGTGGATGGCGCCGCCGGTGGCGATGACGCCGCTGCCGTACAGGGGGTCGCCGCCCTGCCAGTCGGTGATGCGGCCGCCGGCGCCGTGGATGATGGGGACAAGGGCGGCCCGATCCCAGAAGTTCATGACGGGATCGGTCATGATATCGGCGCCGCCGACGGCGACGAGGTAGTAGCCGTGGCAGTCGCCCCAGGTATGGTAGCGGGCGGCGCGCTGGGCGACCTCTTCGAAGGCGGCGCCATTTTGGAAGTTGGCGACGTTGTAATGGCTGGTTGTGAGGAGGACGGCCTCTTCAATGCTGGCGCACTGTCTCACGCGCACGACATCGCCGTTGAGCCAGGCGGTTTGGCCGTCGCCGACGAGAAGGTCCTGGACGATGGGTTGGTGGATTGCGCCCAGGAGGGCCGTTCTTTCGTGGAGCAGCGCGATCAGGGTGCCGAACAGGTAGCCATGGCTGATGAAGTTCTTGGTGCCGTCGATGGGGTCAAGCACCCATTGGAACGGGGCGTCGGGTTGATGATGGCCATACTCCTCACCGAGAATGCCATGGGAGGGATATTGTTCGGTGATCAGCTCTCGCATGCGTTCTTCGGCCTGGCGGTCGGCGATTGTGACCGGCGTCTCGTCGGATTTGCTGTCGACGGTGTAGCCGCTGCGGAAATAACGGCGGATGATCGCCCCGCTCTCATCGGCCAGGCGGCGGATGAACTCATTGAGCGCTCTGTTTTCGGAAGGGGAGAGGACTGGTCTGGGCATAGCGACACACCTGCTGTTAGAGTATAGTAAATGTTGGGCGGCGGCCGATTGAGGTGGAGCGGACGCCGTAGGGAATTCAGGTATGATAGCTTCTTTCCGGCGGATGGCGAAAAGTTGAAGGCAGCGCCGCCCGAGAGAAAACGATCGGAGGAAAATGATGTCCGTTCTCGAAAAATTCAGACTTGATGGCCGGGTCGCGCTCGTCACCGGAGGCAATCGCGGCCTGGGGAGGCAGATGGCGCAGGCGCTGGCGGAGGCCGGCGCGGCCGTGGCGCTGACGAGTAGGGATCAGGAGCGGGCCGACCAGGCTGCGCGGGAGATCGCGGAGTCGGTGGCGGGCGCGACTGTGGCCGGTTACGCATGCGAGGTTAGCAACTACGACCAGAGTGCCCAGGCGGTGGAGAGGACGATCGCGGATTTGGGCGGGCTGCACATTGTTGTAAACAACGCCGGGATCAACATACGGGGGCCGATCGACGAGCTGGCGCCGGAGGAGTTTCAACAGGTAATCGACACGAACGTAACCGGCGTCTGGAACATGTGCCGGGCGGCGGCGGCTCACTTGAAGGCGCAACGATACGGTCGGGTGATCAACGTGGGGTCGACGCTTTCGATCATCGCATTGCCTGAGCGGACGCCGTACGCGTCGAGCAAGGGGGCAGTTTTGCAGATGACCCGCGTGCTGGCGCTGGAGTGGGCGCAGTACGGGATTACGGTCAACGCGATGCTGCCGGGCCCGTTTTCCACTGAGATGAACCTGGCCCTGGAGCAGGATCCGGAGAAGTACAGGGAGTTTATCGCGAGGATCCCTCTGGGGAGATGGGGAGATCTGGATGAAATCGGCGGGTTGGCTGTTTTCCTGGCCAGCGACGCGTCCAGTTTTGTTACCGGCGCGGGCATGACGGTGGACGGCGGCTGGACGGCGCATTAGAGAACTGCAGTGGTCAGTGGTCAGTGGTCAGCGGGTGAAGGGCGAGAAGCGGCTTTGCTCGCCTCGGCTGAGGAGATAAATCGGAAAGTACAGGTGGTCTGGATCCTTCGTAAAGGACGGGAAGATTGTGAAGATCAGGTCTATTTCGACGTTGATCGTGCATGTCAATCACAGGGGCGATTGGGTGCATGTAGTGGTGGAGACCGATGCGGGGATTACCGGCGTGGGGGAGGCGAGCCACAACAGCAATGATGCGCTCTGCGTTGCTGCTGTAGAGCAGTTTGACCGGCAGCTTCAGGGCGAGGACCCGCGGCAGATTGCCCGCATCCGGCAGATGCTGCGCAAGAAGGACGGGGGCCGCGTCTACAATACGGCGTTGAGCGGGCTGGAACAGGCGCTGTGGGATGTCCTGGGTCAGTCGCTTGGGGCGCCGCTGCATGCGCTGTTTGGCGGGGCGGTGCGGGAACGCATCCGGCTCTACGCCAATATCAATCGCCATGTGGTGGATCGCTCGCCGGAGGGATTTGCGCGGGCGGCGCGACAGGCGGCGGACGAAGGCTTTACCGCGATCAAAATGGCCCCATTCGACGAGCTGCGCCATCCGTACCGCTATCGAACCGGGCCGCTGGCGGACTGGCGGCCGGGGGTCGAGCGGGTGCGCGCCACGCGAAAGGCGATTGGCGACGAGATCGAATTGGCTGTTGACTGCCACAGCCGGATGGAGGTTTCGGAGGCGGTTGTGGTGGGGCAGGAGCTGGCGGACGTGAATCTCTTCTGGTATGAGGAACCGGTGGCGCACACGGACGCTGAAGGGTTGGCGGCGGTTGCGGGCCTCGTCCCCCAGCCCATTGCATCGGCGGAAAGCGTCTACGGCGTGGAGGGGTTTCGACCGTTTACGGCAGATCGTTGCGTGGATGTGATCATGCCGGACGTGAAACATTGCGGCGGCATCCTCGAGTTGAACGAGATTGCGGCGACGGCGCGGTTGAGGCAGGTTCTTGTCGCGCCTCACAATCCGGCCGGTCCGCTTTCGACGGCTGCCACCGCGCAGGCGGCTGCTTCGTGGCCGAATTTCTACATTCTGGAATATGCCTGGAGCGAGGTGGATTGGCGGGCTGAACTGCTGTCGCCGCCGGAGCGGATTGAGGATGGCCACCTGGTTTTGTCGCAGGAGCCGGGCTTGGGTCACAGGCTGAATCAGGGCATGGTGGAGGCACATCGGGTGTCGAGCGCGGCCGCTACGGACTCGTCCAAGGTGCGTTTTGGGTAGGTTTTCTGTACACGCAATGTCGCTCCCAAATTGAACGCAGAATTTGCGTTTTTCGCAGGCTAAGGCCGTGCTCCTGAACGCTCGCCGATACGAATCGTCGTGGATTCAAGTTGAACTTGCACTAGGAAGGATGTCAGTTAGTCTTGATGTGACTACGCGAAGGGAGTTTTCCACCTACTGTCGCAGAACAGGTCGCCTCGAAAAACTGCCCGACAGGAGATGCTAGGGGGAGGCGTATGATGGGCATATTGACGAACAGGGGAGTTGGGTGGGAGATCGAAGTAAAGCTGGCCAGCAGTCGAGAAGCGCGCAGGGCGGTCGTATGGCAAGTTCTCGTCAATGCTGTCCAGAAGTAGCACGAACGATTCAACGTTGTCCCGCCGCAACCGGATGACGACCCGCCCCGCCTCGTCGAGCTCCTCCCGCAGACTGGTGGCAAGGCTCTGACGCTCCTCCCGCACCGAGTAAGCCATGACCTGCTGACCCCCCTTTCAAAATTATGATAAATTCGGGCTCTAACCGACCCTGCCAGGACAGAAAAGATCCTCTTGTTGCTCTTCGCGTCTCTTAGCACCCTTACGCGGACCAAAAGCAGTTTAGCTGTTCTCTGTGTCCCTATGTTGATTGACCAGGTTTTGCATGTGGTTATCCCGGCTCAGGCAAACTTCAACGAGACCTGATCGCCTAACCGAAGAATCACGATATAAACCCACTCCAGTGACGCAGTGCAATACTGAACGGCTTCTCGAGCCAGGTAGTGAATCGAGGCGCAACAGTTTCGACATCCCCATTCCACGTGAAGGTAAACGAATCTACGGTGCAATTTTGGAAGTCGGGGTCGGCCGGTTCTTCGGAAGCTCCCTTTCTGACTCTGTCGACTTGCGCAAAAGCAGTCGCGGCCATGATCCCGGTTAGCTGCCGGCCTACATGATGAAGGGAGACAATAAATATAAGGCGTGGCATTTGAGACTGGTCGTCTGGGTTGATAGACAATCTGATAAAGAACCTGTCTTCATTCAAGTTAGCCCAATGACTGGCATCCCTCGCAGTTTGAACCACTTGAGCCCGATACCAGTGTTCTCTATCTCCCGGACCGCCCGCATCGATGACGCACTCTACAGCAAGGCCAGCTTCACTTAGCCGCTGCCGAATCGGCCCGGCTTGAGATTCCAGATATGTTTTGGCAGTGTCCCGAAGGGAAGAAGCAACACGGTTGACCGAGCGCAACTGAGATAATCTGTCCTGTTGCTGCCGCCTGATCTGCCCGGTGATATGATCCAGAACCTGACTGACCATGCCGGAGTCTGTGACAGGCTCAGGCTCGCCCAATGCCTCCAGGATCATCTGTCTTTCCAATCGAACGATGAACAGAACGAACGGATTGAGATCGCCGGCGTCAGCAAACGCCAAACACTCAATATACTGATTTCGATCGTCCCGCGTGACAACGATGGGCAAGAACTCTTCTTTTGCCAAATGCCAGGTTAGCAACGCTCGTGCCACCCTTCCGTTTCCATCTTGAAACGGGTGGATTTGCGTGAATCGATGATGCAACCAGGCTGCGATCAGAAGCTTGTGAAAGCTGTCGTTTGCCGCCTCGAATTCGTGATAATATTCGACCAGATTATCGATCTCGCTTTCTACCTGGTCAGGAGGACAGTACTCGTGAACCTTCCCATCAGGCCGGGTTGGATTGTTGGGTTGCTTCTTGAAACCGCCCTTGTCCTGTTCGGTTTCAAAGACACGACCGAACTGATCGACGGCGCTGTAGGTAGCCTGGTTTCGAGTCAATAGTTGGTGGAGTTCTCTGATATAGTGCCCAGAAAGCGGTCTCGCTTGCCTGATGGATTCAGTTACAAATTCTGCCGCCTCCTGATGATCCTTTAAGATTTTGACGATAACCTGAGGATCGCGGTCAGTGGCAGTACGATCGATCAGATCTGCGATGAGGCCGTGTTCTACGAGGGTTTGGGTTGTGCCGCGGTCAATATTGTATATTCCTTCGATGATTCCTGTTTCAATCGCCCAGCGACGGTCCAGGCGCTCCAGAAAATCCCTGTAGGCGTCGGGATTTGACTTCTCGCGTTGTTTACGAAAACTCAGCCACTGCTGGTGAAGCGAGTCTATCTCTTGAAAGTCCAAATTGGACGTATGTTTGCTGAGGCCTTCTAAAGGCTTCCACATGTATGCAGGCATATTTCAGACTTCCCTATTTGCACGATTCCACTTGCCCAGTTCACGCCATCGCACGCCACCGCAGAACCACCGGAATAACCGACCCCTTCCCAACCTCAACTCCCCCAGCGCGTCAGAGAGCAACACGTTTATCTGAAGTATCAATTTGCTCGTCAGGCATCTCTTCCAACCTCTTGAGCATCGCGCGTTGTTGCTCTGTTCGTTCAGTGCTTTTCTTCTTCATACCATCTCCTTTCGTGAGGAGTCGCTTTGCGAGCGCGAATGATTCGACCTTTTACTCCGTCAGTGTCTGGTTAAGTTTGAACTGCGACTAATGGAACTGGTCCTAACTTTCCCATTGTTTGCCAAGGCAACTCACTTTCGAACAGTTTAACACGTATTTCTGACAATGAATTTTCAAAGACCGATTTGGCAGTCGTAGAATCAATCCTCTGATGTTGCAGGTTTTCCCTTGCTTTTCTTTCATCCCGTGTCCATTTCAACATACTGGCATTCCCTCATCGACATCAGAATTGAGACGATCTTGATCCCAATTGGACACTAATGGCGATCAGCATTGATCGAGCTTACTCCCATTGTCAAAGGGCAGATTCAGTTGATTTCACCTATCTCCCCCTGATTGGCGCCCGTCCGGTCACGGCTGGGCCGCTTTCGACGGCAAGCCAGTCGATCTCCAGCCATTGGGCCTCTTCCTTCTCCACCAGTCCCCAGCGAACGTGACCCCAGGGGGCGACCTGCAGGAACTGGTTGTCCAGCCAGAGCACGAGGCCGAGCGGCCCTGATGGCGCGTGCGGCAGTTGCAAGAAGGTCCGGCCGTCGAGATGGAAAACGGCGCGGTCGCGCTGCCAGTCGAGTGTGTAGATGTGCCAGTCCTGCATGGCGGCGGGGATAGTCTGTTCGGCGATCCCCGCTACCTTCTGAAATGACGGCCACAGGCGGCGATGGAGGCGAGGCACGCGCATCAGCGGCGCGGAAAGAGCAAGGCGCGGCGTCTGCGCGAGAAAGCGGGGGTTGCTGGCGTCGACGGCGGAGGCCTTCCAGCCCCAGCCGGGTTGATCCAGCGCGAGGCGCATGTCGGAGTGCGGGCCGGCATAGAAGAACCAGAGGGCCTGGGGCGGAGCGAGTCGGCGCAGGCCGGTCATGCGCAGAGGATCGTTCCAGAATCCAAATCCTGCTGTGCCGGTCAGCTGGCCGCGGCGATGGGAGAAGCGCGCCCGGACTGATAGGCGCAAGGGTGGGCGCCACGGAAACGCGGCGCGGCTGAGTCCCCGGTAGTCGTCGAGCTGCGCGTTGGTGTAGACGCGGCGGACAGCGCCGCGGTTGAGCAGGCGTATGCCGGAGGCGCTGGCCTGGATGGCGCCATTGCCGGGCGTGGAGGGGATCCAGTCGGGGGAAATGCCGCTGGCGAAGCGGGTGTAGCGTCTGGGCGGATTCATGTGTCGGCCTTTTTCTCGGCGACGATGATCAGCGGCCTGACCGTGCGACCGCCCACCAGGTGGTCTTGCCGGGAAAGGCCGGCCCCCTTGACGCTTGCTTCCAGCTTTTGCTCTGTCTGCGGCGAGGAGGGGAAGGCGAGTTGGAACAGCAGGGCCCAGAGGGGATTGGACCCGGCCAGGGCCGCTTCGACGATGACGATGCGGCCTCCTGGGCGCAAGCAGCGGGCGAATTCCTGGTGGGTAGCCGGGTCGAGAATATAGGTTGCGGGGAAGGCGCAGAGGATGGTATCGAATGCGCGGTCGGCGAAAGGCAGGCTCTGCGCGATCCCCTGAACGCGAGGGACGTTTGCGGGGCAGCGGCGGAGCCTTGCCGCCGCGATACGGTGCATGGCGGGGGATGGTTCGAGGCCGACAACGCGGCGCTGCCGGCCCTGCAGTTGGGCCAGCAGCGCGCCGGTGCCGAAGCCGACTTCGAGGACATCTTTGCCGCGAACGAAGGGGAGGGCCGCCTCGCGCCAGGCGTGCCAGCGGCCGAGGCTGATCGCCCAACTGACGGCGTCATAGGCCCAGGCCAGCTCGTTGTAGAGAAGCCGGTAGAGAAACTGGTAGATTGAGCGCATCGGGCCGCGGTGGTCGGCGGCGCTGGAGGATGCGCCGCCGCGTCCCGGCCGGATCAGGCGAAGAGCGGCGTCATGCGCTGTTCCGCCACCATCGCGGCCATTTCCTCATCGCTGGGGCCGTTGCCGTCGAAGCGGCTGGCTGCGTCGAGGATTTTTGGCAGAAGGTTGATGTCGCTCGCCGTGTTCAGGAAGAGATCGCCCTGGGCCAGCATCCAGTGGACGGCGCGGTCGATATCGGCCTGGTTTTCGAGAGGCTGGTACCAGGTGGACCGGTTTTTGGGCGTTGTGCCCCAGGGGCCGCGCAGGAGCGACTTGATGGCCTGGACTGCGATGCCCCGTTCGCGCGCGAGGCCGACGACGCGGTCAAAGTCGGCGGCATACTGGGGATTCTGCTTCATCTGGATGTTCCAGGGGAGCAGGATGGAATCGAAATCGAAGGCTTGCAGGCTCCGGTGGTGGAAGGCCGCGATTTTGAGGCCGTGGCCGGTCACGCCGATATATTTGACCAGACCCTGGTCGCGGGCTTCTTTGGCCGCTTCCAGCGCGCCGTTTTCGCCCATGACGGTGTCCCAGTCGTCGGGATGGCCGAGGTTGTGAAACTGGATAAGGTCGATCTGGTCCACGCGCATCCGTTCGAGGGAGCGGTGGATCTGCGCTTTGGCCGTGGCGTATTCGCGTTCGTTCGTCTTTGTGGCCAGGAAGAAGCGATCGCGGTGTTTTTGGAGACTGGGCCCGAGCAGGAGCTCGGCATCGCCGTAGCTGGCGGCGGTATCGATGTGGTTGACGCCGTAGTCGAGCAGCAGGTCGACGGTGCGGTCGGCATCGGCCTGGGTGACGCGGCCGAGAGCGGCGGCCCCGAAGAGCGTGACGGTGCTGTTGTGGCCGGTGCGGCCAAACGAACGTTGCGGAATCATCAGGTAATCTCCTCATTGACGTAGGATATGGTGTTTAACGGCAGTTCTTCTTCTCGCAGCTTCCGGCGGACAAAGGACAAGGCGCGTCGAAAGTCGTCATGCCAACCGCGGCCAGGCGGCTCATTCAGGTCGTGCCAGAAGAAGTCGAACAGGAGGCCTCCGCCATCCTGGGTATAGAAGGTCCAGCTGTCGGGCAGCTGGATTGGTACGCGGCACAGGTAGAAGTGCCAGTGCTGTCTGATACGCCTGAACGGCAGTTGGCCGAAGGGTTTGACGACGGCGGCGTTCCCGATTCCCGATTCTTCGGCCAGTTCGCGCAGCGCGGCTTCTTCGCCGCTTTCGCCTTCTTCCCAAGTCCCCTTAACCAATTGGGCTCCGGCTCGGGGGTGGCGGAATGCAAGGATTTCCAGCGCGTTCGCGCGGCGCAGGACGATGGGCGCGACTTTGCGCACAAAACTCTCCATTCTAAGCACTCTCGCCTCCGGGTTCCCGCCTGTCCTGATCCGGGCACGGGTTGACCAGGGGGGAGGCGGCGGCCAGGGCGGCAGCGTAGACGGACGGCAGAGGCGCGCCGGAGGCATCGGCCAGGGCCTGGCAGTCATCGAACTCGGGTTTGGCGCCGACGACAGCGCCTTCGACCCGCTTTAGCTTGACGCGAACCGGTCCGAATGGCGTGGCGACCGTTTTCATTTGGCGTTCGGCGACGCGTCGGCGGACGGGATAGACGCGAACACCGAGGGTGGTTGTTTCGCGCAGCAGGAGCGCGGACAGCCTGGCTTCATCGGCAGGCTGTGCGAGGACGCGAAGCAGGGTGCCGGGCCGGGCCTTTTTCATGGCGATGGCGGTGGTCCAGACATCGAGCGCGCCGGCTTCAAAGAGATTTCGTTGCGCCGGGCCGTAGAGCTCCGGATTCATGTCGTCGATATTGGTTTCGATCACCACCAGAGATTCCAGGGGCTCGCCGGTTGGCGGTCTCGCCTCTTGGGCGGCCTTCTCGCCAAGCCAGAGGCGGGCCACATTGGGCCAGTCGAACTCCTTTTGTCCGGCGCCGTAGCCGATCCTCGTCAGGCGCATCTGCGGCTGGCGGAACTCGGCCAGCTCGGCGAGCAGCGCGGCGCCGGTTGGGGTTACCAGCTCCCCGGGGCCGGGCGCGGGCACGGTGGGCGCGCCGACCTCGGCCAGCAGCTCAAGGGTTGCGGGCGCAGGGAGGGGAATGCGCCCGTGCATCGAGTTTGCCCAGCCGGGGCCGAGGGGAAGAGCGGACGCGTAGAGTGTCTCGATTGAAAGCTCGTGCAGTCCCGTACAGACGCCGACGATGTCGATGATGGCGTCGAGGCCGCCAACCTCGTGGAAGTGGACGTCGTGGAGCGCGGCGCCGTGAATGCGGGCTTCGACCGCGGCGAGGCGCGTAAAGACGGCGATCGCGCGGCGCTTAATTTGCAAGGGCAGGCGGGCGGCCTGGATGACGGCTTCAACGTCGGCCAGATGGCGTTCGGTGGTCTGTTCGCTTACTTCGACGCGGATACGGGTCGCGCGGATGCCGCCCTGCATGGCGGGTTGGGCGTGGATGCGCCAGCAGCCCTGCGGGAGGTTCAGTCTTTCGACCGCGCTTTGCAGGGCGGATAGCGGCCAGCCAGCGTCGACCAGGCAGCCGAGAAAGATGTCACCTGAGATGCCGGATGGTGTGTCCAGGTAGGCGAGGGGCATGGCGGCAGCAGGTCGCGAGCGGCGGCTTTCGGCGCTTATTGGCCGAAAGACAGCAGATCTTCGACCGGGACGAGAGCGGGTTCGGCGCTGCCATTGGCGGATGCGTTGAGGCCGCCGCTGCGGAACCCCGCCAGGTCGAGGGTGACGAATCTGTAGCCGGCGGCCTTGATGCCGGCCACGATCTGGTCGTGGTGGGCGATGATCGAGGGGAACTCTTCGGGGGGCAGCTCGAGGCGGGCGATCTCGCCGTGGTGGCGGACGCGAAACTGGCGCACGCCCAAGGCGACGAGAACGTCCTCGGCGGCTTCAATCTGGCGAAGGAGCTGGGGGTCGATGGGCGTGCCATGGGGGACGCGCGAGGAGAGGCAGGCCATGGCAGGCTTGTCCCAGACCGGCAGGCCCAGGTGTCTGGCGATGGCGCGCACTTCCGGCTTGGTGATACCGGCTTCGAGCAACGGAGAACGGACGTTGCGTTCGCGAGCGGCTTGAACGCCGGGCCGGTCATCGCCCAGGTCGCTGGCGTTGGTCCCGTCGCATACAATGCCCCACTTCTCCTGCCGCAGGATGTCGTGCAAGCGGTTGTGGAGCTCCGCCTTGCAGAAGTAGCAGCGGTTATTGGGGTTGGCGGCGTAGTTGGGGTCGAGATACTCTTCGGTTTCGACCAGGCGATAGGGCACCCCGATCTGGTCGGCGAGGGCGACAGCGTCGCGCATTTCGCGCGCGGGATAGCTGGGCGAAACGCCGATGCAGGCCAGGGCTCCCGGCCCGGCCCCGGCAGAGGTGGACCTGCCGCCCAACTCCTGGTAGGCGACGGCCATGACGACGGCGCTATCCACGCCGCCGGAGTAGGCGACGATGGCGGAGCCGAAGGAACGCAGGGACGCGCGCATGTCGTCAAGTTTGGCAGCCGTCGGCGCGGCGAGGGTTGAAGTTGCCGCGTGTGTTTTTGTCTGATTCATGGTCTTGACTCTATGCCCGGTTGTGAGCCGCCTGCCGGTTGCGATTGGCGCTTTGGCGGTGAGGAGCCGTTGCTGGAGGCGGGCGCGCCGCCTTCGATTTTGCTGTTGATCAGGGCTGCAAGGTGGGCCGCGCCGAAGCCGTTGTCGATGTTGACGACGGCCAGACCGGAGGCGCAGCTGTTGAGCATGGCAAGCAGCGCGGCGACACCGCCGAAACTGGCTCCGTAGCCGACGCTTGTCGGCACGGCGATGACCGGTGCGTCGGTCAGGCCGCCAACGACAGAGGCGAGGGCACCTTCCATCCCGGCGATGACGATGACCGCGTTGGCCTGCTGCAGCGTTGGGATGTGAGGCAGGAGACGGTGGAGCCCCGCGACACCCACGTCGGTTATTCTGGTCGCTTCATGCCCCATCAGGCGCAGGGTCAGGGCCGCCTCTTCCAGGACGGGCAGGTCGCTTGTCCCGGCGCAGACGACGACCACGCCTTGTTTCAGTTCGGAATCCGGTTCGCGATCGAGCCAGAGGCAGCGAGCCCGCTCGTGCCACGCCAGGCCGGGCACTCGTTGTGAGGCTGATCTGAACTGCGCCTCGGTTGCCCGCGTCCCAAGAAAACGCGTGGACCGGGCTGCCAGCCGCTCTGCGATGAGGGCCACCTGCTCGGCCGTCTTGCCCTCACAGTAGATGACTTCGGGGAAGCCGGTCCGCAGCGGCCGGTGATGGTCGAGCGTGGCGACGTCCTCGAGCGTTTCGAACGGCAATGTGCGCAGCTGGCTCAGAGCGTCGTCGACGGACAGCGTTCCGCCGGCGACTTGGGACAGGAGGGCAACCAACTGGGTTTCATTCATCAGGCAGAATGCCGGTCATAGGAAGGTGTGGAGCGCATGATCTGGTTGAGAATGCGTCATGCATGTCGCAATGCGTCTCTGGGCGCCGCGGCAAGGGCGGCCCCCCAAGTAGGGCTGCCCGTGGAAGAATCAGACCGATCAGACGAAGGCGCGATGTTGACTGGGACCAAAGTCGGCCTCGTAGAAGGGGCTGACCATGCGGCCGGGCGGGACCAGTTCGTCGACGCGCCGTCGGTCGTCCGCGGTGATGGTCACATCGAGCGCGCCGAGATTGTCATCCAGCTGCTCCATGGTGCGAGGGCCGAGAATCGGGCTGGTTATGCCGGGCTGCTGGGCGCACCAGGCGAGTGCGAACTGGGACATCGTACAGCTCTTGGCCTCCGCGAGAGGGAGCAGGCCCTCGGTGACGTCAAAGACACGATCGTTGAGGCGGCCGGAACGGTCGGGTTCGTTGGGGGCGTTGGCGTAGCGCGCCCCTTCAGGCGCGGATTGGCCGCGGTTGTATTTGCCGGTCAGGAGGCCGCCGGCGAGCGGACTCCAGGGGATCAGGCCGATGCCATAGGTCAGCGCCATGGGGACGAGCTCGCGTTCGATGCGCCGGTCCAGGATATGGTAGGGAGGCTGTTCGGATACGAAGCGGTTGAGGCCCAGCTCTTTGGCCGCCCACAACGATTCGACAATCTGCCACGCGGCGAAGGTGCTGGTACCGAGATAGCGGACTTTGCCGGCGCGCACGAGGTCGTCCATGGCGCGTAGCGTCTCGTCGATCGCGATTTCGGGGCGTGGCCTGTGAATCTGATAGATATCGATGTAGTCGGTCTGCAGACGTTTGAGGCTGGCTTCACACTGTTCGATGATGTGACGGCGGCTGCTGCCGGCGGCGTTGGGGTCATCGTCGTCCATTCTGCCATGGAACTTGGTGGCGAGGACGATTCGGTTGCGGCTGCCGTTGCGCTTGAGAGCCTCTCCAGTGATTTCTTCGCTGCGGCCGCGGCCGTAGACGTTTGCCGTGTCGAGGAAGTTGATGCCTGCCTCCAGGGATCTGTCCACGATGTCGTAGGACTCTTTCGGGGGTGTGCGCTCCCCGAAATTCCAACAGCCGAGGCAAAGGGGGCTGACCTTCATTCCAGTTCTGCCGAAGTTTCGGTACTCCATTCAGGAATCCTTTACGGTGTGGGGTACCCGTTCAGGGCAATTGCTCATTGTCGGGCGGGCGCCGCAGTCGGACTAGGCGGCGACGCGATGGTGACTGGGGCCGAAGTCGGCCTCGTAGAAGGGGCTGACCATCCTGCCCGGAGGAACCAGCTCGTCGATTCGCTGCCGGTCGGCCGCGGTGATTGTGACTTCGAGGGCGCCAAGGTTGTCGACCAACTGCTCCATGGTGCGGGGCCCAATGATCGGACTGGTGACGCCGGGCTGCTGGGCGCACCAGGCCAGCGCAAGTTGAGACATCGTACAGTCTTTATCCTGGGCCAGCGGGAGGAGCCCGTCGGTGACGTCAAAGATGGTTTCGGTGAAGCGGCGGTTAAGGCGCTCTTCATTGGCCGCATTGGCGTAGCGGGCGCCTTCCGGAGATCGGTTGTCACGGGTGTATTTGCCGGTCAGGAGACCGCCGGCCAGCGGGCTCCAGGGAATCAGGCCGATGCCGAAGGTTTGCGCCATGGGGATCAGCTCGCGTTCGATGCGCCGATCGAGAATATGGTAGGGCGGCTGTTCGGAGACGAAACGGTTCAGGCCCAGCTCTTTGGCCGCCCACAGCGACTCCACGACCTGCCAGGCCGCGAATGTGCTGCTGCCGAGATAGCGGACCTTGCCGGCGCGGACGAGGTCGTCGAGGGCGCGCAGCGTCTCGTCGATGGCGATTTCGGGGCGGGGCCGGTGGATTTGGTAGATATCGATGTAATCGGTCTGCAGGCGTTTCAGGCTGGCTTCGCACTGTTCGATGATGTGGCGGCGGCTGCTGCCGGCGGCGTTGGGATCGTCGTCGTCCATTCTGCCGTGGACCTTCGTCGCCAGCACGACACGGTGGCGGCTGCCATTCCGCTTCAGGGCTTCGCCGGTTATCTCCTCGCTGCGGCCGCGACTGTAGACGTTGGCGGTATCGAGGAAGTTAAGGCCTGCGTCGAGCGCTTTATCTATGATTTCGTATGAGTCTTCCGGCGTGGTGCGCCTGCCGAAATTCATGCAACCGAGGCACAGAGGGCTCACCTTTATTCCAGTTCGCCCGAAGTCACGATACTCCATTTTTGTGGTCCCTTTCAAGTGGGGGATGGTGTTTTCCATGCGCTGGCCGCAGTTGGCCGGCGGGATTCGAATTGGCCTACAGTGTACAAGCGTTTTGATGCGTTGTAAAATCTTTCACAGGCGCCGGTTGGTCTGGCGGCCCAGCCGCGGCGCGTTGACGGGACTTTCTGAAAGGCGGTTGGGACGCCCGGCGCGAACGGTTCATGGCAGGGGTTGCGCGCTTCAGAGGGGGGCTGGCAAACTGAGAGAGAGGCCCGAAACGGGCTGGGCTGTGAACGTGCGTGAAGATGGAGGACCATGACCCGAACCTACACGGCTGAGGATCTGCGGCATACTCTGCTCCGTATCGACGGCAGAGGGTACAAGGCATATAGGGACATTGCCGGGACATACCGCTTTCCGGACTTCGATCTTGCCGTCGATTCAGTGCAGTCGGACCC
Organism: Caldilineaceae bacterium; assembly: GCA_022824025.1. Classification (GTDB taxonomy): domain Bacteria; phylum Chloroflexota; class Anaerolineae; order Caldilineales; family Caldilineaceae; genus Bin5. Next base: position 58,146 of record JAJEBF010000003.1, on the reverse strand, counting down.
GTTTGCCGCGCCGAGCCGTTTGCGGGCGGTGATCCCGCCGGAGGTTGCTGGCATGCCCGGGCGGCTCTATGCCAGCGAGAGCCGGGCGATTGGCGTCGGCTGTTTCCTGGCCACAGCCTTTGCCCGCTTTGCGGGAAGGATGTCCGGGCGGCGCGGCAGCGGTCGGAGCGGCGAGATTCGGATCACCGCGCCGGGCCAGCAGGTCATGGCGAATACGGCGGTGCAGGTACACGGCGACGGCACGGTTGAAGCGCGCTTTACGGTTGGATTGCCGGCGCGGGGCAGGCGCGTGCTGGGCAGGCAGGCCTGCGAGCTTCTGCTGGAGGACCTGCCCGACATCGTGGAGGACAGCCTATACGCCAGCAGCCATGATGCGGAGGATCTGTGGCGCCACGCGGCGGTGAACGAGGACGCCGACGCGCTGCGAGGGATGCTGGCCGCGCGCGGCCTCATCGCGTTTGTCGCGGACGGGGCCATGCTGCCCAGAACGAGCGGCGTGGACGACCGACCGCTGCGTTCGGACACGGTCGTTCCCTTTGCGTCGCCGGAGAGCCTGCGCGTCGCCTTTACGCTGCCCCATGCGGGGACCGTTCATGGGATGGGGATTCCTGCAGGGGTGACGCTGATTGTCGGCGGCGGGTATCATGGCAAGTCTACGCTGTTACGGGCGATCGAGAGGGGCGTCTACAACCACCGGCCGGACGATGGACGCGAGCAGGTGGTGAGCGCGGCGGACCTGGTCAAAATACGGGCCGAGGACGGCCGTGCGGTCAGCGGCGTGAATATCTCCCCCTTCATCGGGGATTTGCCGCTGGGACAGTCGACCCGCCGCTTCTCCAGCGCCAATGCCAGTGGATCCACGAGTCAGGCGGCGGCCATCGTGGAGGCGATGGAGTCGGGGGCTTCCGGTCTGCTGATCGACGAGGATACGGCGGCCACGAATTTTCTGATCCGGGACGCGCGGATGCAGGCGCTTGTGCCGAAGGACAGGGAGCCGATCACGCCCTATATCGACCGCGTCAGACAGATGCACGAGCAGTACGGCATCAGCACCGTTCTTGTCGTGGGGGGCAGCGGAGATTACCTGGATGTCGCCGACACGGTGGTTGCGATGGATACGTTTCGACCGCGGGACGTGACTGAGCGGGCGCGCGCCGTGGCGGCGGCCCAGCCAACCGGCCGCGTCCGGGAGGAAGGGGCTGCGTTCCGTGTCGATTTTGAACGGTTGCCCCGTCCGGGCAGTGTCGATCCGGCCAAGGGCCGGCGCGAATCCAGCATCCGGACCCGGGATGTCGAGACGCTGCAGTTCGGGGTGGAGACGCTGGACTTGTCAGCCGTGGAACAGCTCGTCCACCGGGCGCAGACGCGGGCGATCGGGGCGGCGCTGGACTATGCCCGCCGCCGCTATATTGACGGGCAGCGCACAGTGTCGGAGATACTGGACCTGGTCATGGCCGATCTTGAGGAGGAAGGGCTGGACCTGTTGGAACGGCGGCTCACCGGGGAGTTCGCGTTATTTCGGCGCCATGAGCTGGCGGGGGCCATGAACCGACTGCGCTCACTTAGAACGTAAGGACAGCAAAACATGACACAACAGCAACCTGAATCAAGCAGCGGGCTCGGTGGAGAACATGCTGAGAAGCTGCGGAGGAGCTATCTCAATTTCCGATGGCCGCTCTTCCTTCTGAGGCCGGAAGAGCATACGCGGCCCTGCCTGGAGAGCGGCTGGTCGCCCATTGCGGCCGCGGCCCATATCGCCTATTGGGACAGGTATCAGCTGCAGCGTATGCAGGCAGCGGTCAACCCTGAACGCAGTGAGCCGGCGCCCGTACCTGTGGAGACGAATGACGAAAGAGCGGCCAATGAGAGCCGCAGCTGGGATGCTGTGCTGGCAGAGGCCGACGAGGCGCGCGAAGCGCTGATCCGTTTTGCGCTGTCACTGAGTGATGGGCAGATTGAAGCCGAATATGTTGACCGCGGGGAAAGCAGCCAAATCGTGAAGCAGTTGTTGGAGAGAATGCCCCAACACGTGGACGAGCATGCGAAAGAGGTGCATCAGTACTGTTTTGCGCTTGAGCGCTGGGGACGGGCGCGTTTATTCGAGTTCTACAGGCGCCACTTCAACAGTCTGTTGGATGCCATAACGGGCCTTACAGAGGAGAGTTGCATTACCGTACCGGTTTGCGGGCGTTGGACGGTCCGCGACCTGCTTTGCCATATCCTGGCGTGGGATCAGTTTATTCTTGAGCTGATCAAACGCTGGCCGGACGCTTCGATGCCTGAGTTGCGGGCGAAAGGCTCCGGCAACGGGGCCGTTGACGGCGAAGACGACTTCTCCCAGTGGATGGGTGAGGACGTTGACAGTGTCAACGCGCGCCTGCAAGGAAGCAGGGCCGAGTTGACGATGATCGAGGTGTTGGATGGGCTGGCAACCTGCCACAGGCGTATCGTCAACCGTTGTCGGAAGCTCAGTGACGAGGAGCTGTGCACGGAGGTGGAGTACGACCTGGGCGAGAGCGGGAACGTTGTCAATCTGCTGGTTTCGATGTCGGCGCACACAGCGGATCACGCGGCGGAGATCTATGCGGCGCGTGCGGCGGGGAAGCTGGTTCCCCTGCGGCTGAAACGCTAACCGGAGTGGGCGTAACGCCGGCTGGATTCCTGGTTGCTCAGATGCGAAATATCGGAGCGCTGGACGACGCGCCAGCTCTCTCCGCTTCTCTGCAAAGTGAATACGCAGCAGAGGGGTACGAAGATACGTTCGGTCAGTCCTGTCAGGCCGCGGACGATGCCGACGACGGGCGCGCCATGGGTGACCATGAGCAGGTTCTTGTTGGGATAGCGTTGGGTCAACGCACGGGCGGTTGCCGCGGCGCGTTCGTGACCTTGTTCTGAACTTTCCGGGTAGGAGAGCGCGCCCACTTCTTCGTAATGCGCATCGACGCGGGGGAAGCGCCGCCGGCGCTCCTCGTCTGGCATGAGGGCCGGGTCGCATTTGGCTTCGGGCAGGATTTCGCCGATGCCCGGCTCCGGGCAGACGGGCAGGTCCAGCGCATCGGCGATGTGTGAGGCGGTCTGGATTGTGCGCAGAAAGGGTGAAGCAAAGATGTAGTGGACCGGCTCCCCCTGCAAACTCAGGCCGACCTCCCGGGCCTGCGTCTCGCCGTCGGAGGAGAGGGCAGGGTCATAGGGGCGCTGGGCGGTTCTGGCCCAGCCGGGATTCTGGAAGTCTTCTCGATTTCCATGCCTGACAATCCAAACTCGCTGGCTCACGGATCGGCTCCTCTGGCTGCGTCCACCTCATGGCAGGCCGGCTGCGTCCTGGTGGAACTGCCGTTTGGCGCCTGGGAAACGCAGTAGGGCGCGCTGAGGGTAGTGTAACATAGCGGGATTGCCGGCAGCGAAAGTTGAGGCGACGGGAACGGCGGAGGGGGGGGTCTTCGTTCGCGATGGCGTACACATTTACTGACCATTTCCGTGCGGCGCGGCTGTGCTTGCGGGTCAACGCGGTGTTGATTGGGCTTGGTCTGGGGATTTTGCTGCTGATCTATCCACGGGACCTGTTCATGACGGCCGGGATCACGCTTGGTTCGGCGTGGACGGCGCGCATTGGGGGCGGTGCGTTGATTGGGTTGGGGATCGGCCAGTTGGCGGCTTCGATGGAGGGTGAACTGCGCCAGACTTCGTTGCTGGCAGCGATCGTCAGCAATGGGGCGATTGCGATCAGCTTGTTGCTTTCTTATTTTGAAGGGGAGATGACGGGCCTGCATCCCGTCGGCGCGGGGATCCTGGTCGGGATTTTTGTAATCTGCCTGCTGACAGTCGTCCTGTCGGCGCCGCATATCCGGCAAAGGGCAACGCAGGTGTAGCAGTGGTCAGTGGTCAGTGATCAGTGGTCAGTGGTCAGTGGTCAGTGGTCAGTGGTCAGTGGTCAGTGGTCAGTGGTCAGTAACGGCAGGGGTTTGAGGTGGGAGAGCGCTTTTGCGGGTGAACCTATGGTTGGGGCCGGACCGTGGCAAGGTGTGGCCGACTTGTGGGGAAGCCGCTTGCGGCTGACCGCCCGGAAGCAGGAGGTCAGGCGAAAGGCATGAGAAGGTCGTAATGGCCTGGCTCGGCCCGTTCAGGACCGCGAGTCGGCGGTTGCATAGCAGTTACATAGTTTTTTTGGCGCTCAATTCTTGGATTCGAGTAGCTTTTGTGATAGGATGGAGCGTCCTGTTTGTTCAAGGTGGATAGGTGTGGCTGCGATGCGGACAATCCGTTTGGGCAGCTGCCTGACCAAGGGGTACGGCATTCGCCCGGAGGGAAAAGAGACGATGAGCTACGATGGACGCACCTATCAGGTAACAATCGGGGCATGCAGACGCGATCTGCCGATATTTGAGGTAGCTCCAGGCGTGAAGATCGCGATTTTCAATATGCTGGGCGATACGGAGGTCGTTCAGACGGCAGCGCAGATGTTGGCGAAGAGTGTGCCGGCTGAGGCCGAGGTTGTCGTAGCGCCGGAGGTCAAGGCGGTGCCGCTGGGCCATGCCGTTTCGGTTGCAACCGGGCTGCCGCTTGTCGTGGTCCGCAAGATTCGGAAGCCGTATATGGTCGATTGTCTGGAGACGGAGGTGGTCAGCATCACGACCGGCCAGCCGCAGACGTTATACATAGACGGCAAGGACCTGTCGCTGATCGAGAGTAAGCAGGCGCTCCTGATCGACGACGTCGTGAGCACGGGCAGCACCCTGAAGGGACTCCGCACGCTGGTTCGATCAGGCGGTGGCCGGGTTGCCGGTGAAATGGCCGTCTTTACCGAGGGCGATCCGGACTCATGGAAAGAGATCACGGCGTTGGGGAATCTGCCTATCTTCACGGATTGAACCGGGCGAAGCGCACGACGCCGCCTCACCGGGCAAATACCCATGGTTCTGACTGAACAGTTGTCGAGAGTTGAAGAGCGGTTTGAGGAGTTGGACCGGTTGATGGCCGACCCGGACGTCGTCTCCGACTACGCCCGCGTGCAGGAGCTGGCGCAGGAGCGCAGCAGTCTGGAGGCCCTGGTCAACGCCTACCGCCGTTACCAGGGGCTGCAGAGCCAGCTGGAGGACAACCGGGCTCTGTTGGAGGAAAACGAGGATCCGGAGCTGTCTGAACTGGCCGAGATGGAGATTGCCGAACTTGAGGCGGAGGCGGCCGGCCTGGAGGATGCACTGCGGCGGATGCTTCTGCCCAAGGACCGGAACGACGACAAGAATGTAATCGTCGAGATACGTGCCGGCGCGGGAGGCGATGAGGCCGGGATCTTCGCGGCGAATCTCTTGCGCATGTATACGCGCTGGGCCGACGACCACAAGTTCAAGACCGAGTTGATGAGTATGAGCGAAACCGGTGTTGGCGGGATCAAGGAGGCGATCCTGGAGGTTCGGGGCAAGGGCGCGTACAGCCGGATGAAGTATGAGTCGGGGGTACACCGGGTGCAGCGTGTGCCCACGACGGAGAGCCAGGGGCGGATCCATACCAGCACGGCTACGGTTGCGGTCTTGCCGGAGGCCGAGGACGTGGAGATCGAGATCAGCCCCAACGAGATGAAGGTCGATGTATTTCGCAGCAGCGGGCCCGGCGGGCAGAGCGTGAATACGACTGACTCGGCGGTGCGGCTGACGCATCTTCCAACAGGGCTCGTGATCAGCTGCCAGGACGAGAAGAGCCAGCTTCAGAACCGCTTGAAGGCAGTTCGTATTCTGAAGACCAAGCTCTACGACATTGAGAGGCAGAAGCAGTTGGAGGATTTGGGCGCGGCGAGACGCAGCCAGGTCGGGTCCGGCGATCGCAGCGAGAAGATCCGCACATACAATTTTCCACAGGGCCGCGTGACCGATCACCGGATCAACAAGACGCTGTTTCAGTTGGAGCAGGTGCTGGACGGCGATCTGGATGCGTTTATCGAGGATTTGGCTGCGTTCGACCAGGCGCAGCAGTTGCAGGCGATGGGCGAAGAAGCATAAAACATGTTTGCATCAAAGAAGCCTTACGCGGAACAGACTGAGCTCACGCAGGGCTCGAATTCAGAGCAGGCAAATGGACGGCTCGACGCGCCGCATGGCGGCGACGAGACTGTGGGCGAACGGGATGGCCGGTTGAACGGAGGCGCAGCCGGGCGAGGGGACCGGTCCGGTTTGCAGCACGACCCGTTTCATTGGAGTCTGACGAAGGGGACACCGGTTGGGCGTGCGCTGGTTTCGGCGGCGCAGAGATTGAGTAGTTCGGGGAGCGAGACGGCGCGGCTGGATTCGCAGGTGCTGCTGGCGCATGTTCTGGGGAAGAATCGAAGCTGGCTTTTTGCGCATCACGAGCATGAACTCAGTGATGATGCTTGCCGGCGGTACGCAGACCTGATCACGCGGCGGAGGCGGCGGGAACCGGTGGCGTATCTGTTGGGCCGCAAGGAGTTTTACGGGCTGGAATTCGCCGTGGACCCGCGTGTGCTCATTCCGCGGCCGGAGACGGAGTTGCTGGTTGATCTTGCGCTCGCGCAGATCAGTGACCGACATGGCCGGCCCGTGGTGGTGGCGGACGTCGGCACCGGGAGCGGCGCGATTGCCATCACAGTGGCGGTTCACGCGCCCGAGGCGAAGGTGTACGGAATCGACATCAGCCGCGACGCGCTGGTGGTGGCGGAGGAGAACAGGAAGCGTCTTGCGGCGGAGGGCGGCCCCCTGTTTCTGGAAGGGGACCTGTTGAGCCCACTGCCGGAACCGGCCGATGTGATTGTGGCCAATCTTCCCTATATCGCCGATGAGGAGTATTCCGGGCTGCAGTCCGACGTTCGGGATTACGAGCCGAAGGTGGCTCTGCAGGCGGGCGCCGAGGGGCTGGATCTGATTGAGCGTTTGCTGGCGCAGTTGCCGTCCCGGGTGCAGCCAAGGGGCGCGGTGCTGCTTGAGATCTCTCCCCGGCAAGGGGAGGTTGTTCAGAAAATGGCGCAGCAGTTGAATCCGACGCCTTCCTACGTTGGCCTGCGGCGGGATTACAGCGGGCTGGTCAGGACGGTGACGCTGGAATTTTGAACCGGCGTGTCCGCTGAATCCACAGCAGTGGACATCGCGGGCGAATAACGGTTGTCGCGATGACGGCGCAGGGCCCGTCGGCGGCAAGACGCGGGGTCTTTGTTCGCCGGCTGGGTTAACCGGGGACCGACCCTAATTTCTGTCTGAAACCCCAAGATTCTCTGGAAAGCGAAAAGATGCAGAGCCGGATTGAGTTGGTTGTCCTGGACATGGACGGCACCATTTATGGCAGGAAGATTGCGGGCGGATTTTCGCCGCGCGTGCGGCGTGCGATCGCGGCTGTTCAGGAGGCGGGGACACCGGTGACCGTTGCCACCGGGCGGATCTTCGATTTTGTGCGTTCGGTTGCGCCGGACCTGGGCATCACTCTTCCTGTGATCACCGCGCAGGGGGCAGTGATCGGCGATCCGGTCTCCGGGAAGGTGTTGTACGAGGCGCTGCTCGGGCGGGAGGCCGCGCTGCGAGTGGCATCCTGGGCGGACGGGGAGGCGCGCACCACGGTCTTCTATCTCAACGGGCCCGGGGGCCGGACGCGCATGGTCCAGAACGCGCCGGGAGGAGGCAACGGCAGCAGCGGCTGGGAGGGCTGGGACCGCGCGACCTATGATCACTGGTTCGGCAGCCCGAGGGAGATGTGCGAGAGCCTGGCGGAGGTCGTTTCCGAGCCGGGGACCCGCCCTCTGAAATTCATCACGGTCAATGACCACACGCTGGAACCCGACCAGACAGGCGCGCTCCAGCAGCGCTTTGGGGACGGCGTGCACATGAGCCGTTCTCACCGGTATCTGGTCGAAGGGACGGCTCCGACGGCCAACAAGGGGCACGGTCTCTTGTGGTTGACTGAAAGGCTGGGCATCGATCCCGAACGTGTTCTGGCCATTGGGGACAACGAGAACGATGTGCCGATGTTGAGGGAAGCCGGACTGGCGGTGTGCATGGGGCAGGCCGAGGCGGTTGTCCGCGCCGAGTCCGACTGGGTTGCGCCGACATTGGAGGAGGACGGCGCTGCCGTTGCGCTGGAGCGGTTCGTGCTGGCCTCGCCGCGGCCATTGAAGTAAAGCGAAAGATTGGCCAGCGGGAAGAGTTTCGTACCGGGACTCTGATTTCCTTGCAATTTGGAAAATGCGACCAGAACTGCTATACTTCCTGCGCTTTTGCATCGTGTTTGCAAACAGCGAAAATCCCCCACGCGTTTTGATTGTCAGAGTTCAGGCAGGATTGGCGGGGCCACCGCCAGGACCTCCACAGTATTGACGAGCCGCCCATGCGCGGCCAAGATTCAGTTTCTAATCCAGCAGCCTGCAGAAACATCTAGGGCCTCTCTCACTGCGGGCGCGGGCAGAATCACTGTAAGCATTTGACAACCCTTATCCACTACAAGCAAGGAGAATGAAGACCATGCAAGAGAACCGCAATGTCACCCGACGCCAGTTTTTGCGGATGGGTTCCGCTGTTGGCGCAACCGCCTTCCTGGCTGCGTGCGCGGCGCCGGCAGCGCCGGCCGCGGACAGCGGAGGAGACGGCGAGGCCATGGCGGAGATGGTTTCACTACGTTACCAGTCGCGTGAGCCGGAGCGGGCGGCAGGCATTGCCGAGCTGTGGAGGGAGTTCTATCCGCAGTTCCAGGAAGCCAATCCAAACGTTGAGGTTGAATTCCTGCCCGATCCGGGCGGCGCCAACCGGCGCGAGGGCGCTCTGAGCGCGATGGTTGCCGGCAACGCCCCCGACCTGACCGAGTGGTGCTGCTCCAGCTCCACCTTCTTCATGCAGAAGGGTGAGACTCTGAGCCTGCAGCCCTATATCGACAGGGATGCAGAGGAAGTCAACCTGGACGACTACTACGAAGCGCAGTTCGATCCGTGGATGCTGGACGGGGATATTCACCTGATGCCGCGATTCACCGGCACGCAGGTCATTTATTTCAACAAGGACATGTTCGACGCCAAGGGCGTTGAGTACCCGCCGCAGGAGTGGGGAGCCTGGAACTGGGAGGATTACACCAATCTTCTGCGCCAGTTTGCCGATGCCGACGGCCAGCCTCAGATTTGGGGCACGTCCAACTACGGTTTGAACGCCAACTGGCTGACGCAGTACTGGCTGCGCGGCTTTGGCGCCAACATGGTGGACCAGGAAGACAATACGCACTGCGGGTTGGACAGCCCGGAAGCGTACGAATCCCTGGAATGGATGCGCGGCATCATTCACGATGAGCCGCTGTTCGCCTACGGCGCCGACATTGGCATGGGCGTCGTCGAGCTGTTCCTGGGCCAGCGCATCGCGCTGATGGAGATTGGCCCCTGGAACCTGGGCGTTCAGGCGGACGGCGCGACGTTCCGCTGGGACGTGGCCCCGATGCCGGACGGCCCCGCAGGCCATACGACGCACCAGTCCGTAGACGGCACGATGGTCTGGAAGGGAACGGGCTACCCGGAGGAATCCTGGGAGCTGATGAAGTGGCTGACGAGCCCGCTGTACGGACGGCTGTACATCACGTGGGCGCAGAAGCAGCCTTCACGCAAGAGCCTGCTGCCTGAGTATGCGAGCATCATGCGCGCGGCCAATGAGAAGTTTGAAGAGATCAATCTGGATGTATTCACCGCCTCTGTAGGCCAGGACATCGGCGGACCGGAGGAGATGTTTGCTGAGGACCTGATCACGAAGAATCAGATCCTGACGCCCGCCTTCGACCTGGTGATGTTGCTGGGTGAGCAGCCGGTTGACCTGATCGTCGACCACGCTGACGTGGCGACCCGATTCAATCGCGGCGAGATCAACGTGGAAGACCTGGGCGCGGAGCTGGACAAGCTCAGTTAAGCTGTCGATCTGAAGGCGTGGGAGGGTCGCCTCCCACGCCTTTGTAAAACTGACCCATAGGGTCTGCGACGCAGGAAAAAAAGCGGCCGGGGGCCCGCCGCGCGATGGGCCGCAGGCTGCGTGACAGATTGAACGGGGAGACAGATGGCCAGCATCAGCGAAAGCCAAACACAGAGAGGCCTTTCGTCCTGGTTCGGGCGGGGCGGAAAGCCGATGAAACCGTCCACTCGAGAAGCGTGGTTCGGATACCTGCTCGCGTCACCCTGGATCATCGGGTTCATCGTCTTTACGGTGGGGCCGATGCTGGCATCGCTCGTTATCGGGATGTACCGCACAGACTTTCTGACTGAGACGACCTTTGTCGGCTTAAAATGGTATCAGAATGTTCTGCGGGACAGTCTTGTACGCAAGGCGTTGATCAATACAGCGATATTCAGTTTTACGGTCGTGCCAATCAACACGGCGCTGGCGCTGTTGATTGCGGTGATGCTGAACCAGGGCATACGGCTGCAGAGCTTCTGGCGCACGGTCTACTATCTGCCTTCGGTCGTGTCGGGCGTCGCGGTGTCTCTGCTGTGGAAGTGGTTGTACCAGCCGGACATTGGCCTCTTGAATTCGATTCTGGGACCGATCCTGCGACCATACGGCATCGATCCCCCCCGTTGGATTTTCAGCCAGGAGTGGGCGTTGCCGTCGTTGATCATCATGGCTTTTTGGGGCGCGGGCGGCGCCATGCTGATCTATTTGGCGGGGCTGCGAGGGATTCCGACATCTCTATACGAGGCGGCGGAAATCGACGGCGCGAGTTCTTTCCGGCGATTTTTTGCGGTTACGCTGCCTCTGCTCACGCCGACGATCTTCTTCAATGTCGTTCTTAACATCATCATATCGTGGCAGGTGTTCACGCAGGCGCTGGTGATGACGCGCGGCGGCCCCAACAATGCAACGCTGACGATGGTGCTGCACATCTACAACACCGGCTTCCAGAACTTCTATTTTGGCTACGCATCCGCCCAGGCCTGGTTCCTCTTTGTCATTGTGCTTATATTCGTCATTCTTGCTCTGCGGAGCGCGTCTTCCTGGGTGCATTACGAGCGGGTTTAGCCGGTTGATTCGGGAGCAATTGAGGCAGGAGAAACTTGCATGGCAACCACTGTCCAAACGAGGCCCGCAGTACACCGCGTTGAGCATGTTGGCAGCAGCAAGCTGACCGAGGCGATCTATCGCATTCTACTCTACGGCTCGGTGGTCGTGGGCGGTGTCATTTTCGCTATTCCCTTCTATTGGATGCTGCGCACTTCGGTCATGCCGACAACGCAGGTCTACCTCTTCCCGCCGGAATGGTGGCCTGAACGTTTTGAGTGGCATCACTTCAAGACGCCCTTTGCCGTTTTCCCATTTGCCAGGTTTTTCTTGAACAGCACGTTCATCGCGGCGGGCAGCGCGGTCGGCGCGGCGCTTTCTTCTTCAGTGGTTGGATTCAGTTTCGCGCGACTCCGCTTTCCGCTGCGGGACATCATGTTTGTGGTTGTGCTGGCGACAATGATCCTGCCGGAACACGTTCGCCTGGTGCCCACTTACCTGCTCTTCGTACAGCTTGACTGGATCGGAACGTACCGGCCCCTTATCATTCCGAACTGGTTTGCGCCGGCCTTCTATGTCTTTCTGATGCGCCAGTTTTTCATGACGATTCCCAGGGAACTGGATGACTCGGCCATGATTGACGGCTGCAATCCGATCGGCCTTTACTGGCGCATTCACATGCCGCTGAGCCTGCCCGCGCTGGGCGTTGTGATTATTTTCATGGTGACCAGCCAGTGGAATGACTTTCTCTATCCGCTCATCTACATTCAGGGCGTAAGCAATTATACGGTGGCGCTGGGCCTTCGCTTGTTTGAAGGGCATATGACCAATAACATGCAGGCGTTGATGGCGGCTTCGATTCTCGGTGTCCTGCCGACGATCATTCTGTTCTTTTTTGCTCAACGCTACTTTGTTCAGGGAATCGTCGTATCAGGCGTCAAAGGGTAGGTTCTGGCATCATCGGAGGCCGGTCGAAAGGAATTTGCTGCGCGGCGCGGCTTCCGTTACAGCAAGAGGGATGGCAAATTGCGTACAAAAGAGGAAGAAAAAGAGCTTGATTACCTGTTCGACCTTCAGGGCTATGTTGTTCTGAAAGGCGCAATCGCGAAGGATGACCTGGCTGAGATGAACGGCTGGGTGGACGAGAATTGGGCCTTTGTGGAGAATCCGCCGATCCTGGGCGAAGCGCAGCTGGGCGTGAATCCGGATGACGAGTACTGGATTGGCAATGTGGAGATCCACAGCTACGGCAAGGACGACGGCGTCAATTTCCAGAATATCGTTGAAGGGGGAGCGGTATTCGAGCGGTTGATCGATCATCCCTCCTGGTACCCGCTTGCCGCCCGGTATATAAACGAGGTCAACGGTGTCTCAATCCATGAGAACCTGCTGAATGTGCGGGGCCCGGGCGGTTTTCTTTACATTCATTGCGGCGGCCACACGCCGCTTTTCTACCTCACCTTTCGCCAGCACAATACCGGCGCGTGGATGGTCGGGCAGATCAATGTGCTGATGGCGTTGGAGGACATCGGACCCGGCGACGGTCCAACGGTTCTGGTGCCCGGCAGCCACAAGGCCACGGAGGTTCATCCGCGTCTGGAGTTGGATGGCAAGGGCATTGTTTCGGCCCACCACGAAAGGGAGGCGGCCGGCACGGCATTGGGGATGAAGGAGATCTACCTGGAGGCCGGGGACGCCGTGTTCTTCACGGACGCGATCACGCACGGCTCGGCTGAGCGCACTAACCCGGGATACCGCCGCTCGGTTATCTACCGCTACTCGCCCCGCTTTTTGCGCACCCGTTTCAACTACCAGTTGTCCCCGGAGCTGGCCGGGCGGCTGACACCTGAGCGACGGGCCATACTCGAGCCGGTCGCGCCGCGGGGCAGAATGCTGACGCCGGTCGTCGGCGGGTAGCGGCTGCGTCTCCGCCCGCCCGGTTTGCGACGCCATACGCAATGGACATTCTCTATATTCATCCGGCGAAACAGGAAGTCGAAGCGCGCTATGACAAGTTTCGGTCCTGTCCGCCCTATCCGTTCATTCCGGTTGGCGTGGTGGGTTTCGTCAACATGCTGCGGGCGGAGGGGTACAACGTCCGCGGTCTGAACCTGCCCGTTGAACTGCTGCAGCGCCCTACCTTCAATTTGCGCCAGTGGCTGCGCAGCCAGCGCATCGCGCCCAAGCTGGCGCTGATCGACCTCCACTGGTACGAACACTCCTTTGGCGCCCTTGCCGTAGCCCAGGCTGTGAAAGAGACGCTGGCCGACACCACTGTGGTGATCGGCGGCCTGACGACGTCGTACTACGGTGAGGAGATTCTGGCCGACTTTCCCTACGTTGACTATGCGGTGCGCGGGGACGCTGAGGAGCCTTTGCGTCAACTCGCGGCGCAGGTGGTGGGGAAGGGGTCCTCTCAGGTTGATGACATCCCCAATCTGATTCGCCGCCGGACTGGCGGCGCGCAGAGGCCGGAACAGAATCTCGGCTTCTATTTTGCCGACTCCGCTACGCTGGACAGCCTCGACTTTGTGTCGATGGACTGGCTTTCGAATGAACGAGCGTATGCGGCGCTGCAGTATTCGGGGGCGGGGTTGATGACGCTGCGCAAGCCGAAGCTGCTCAGCCACTGGCTGACTGTGGGGCGGGGATGCGTGTTTGACTGCATCTACTGCGGCGGCGGCAAGGAATCTCACAGCGAGCTGGCCGGCCGCAACGGCTACGTGATGCGTTCGCCGGAGGCGGTGGTGGAAGATGTGGCCCGTTTGGCGTCGAAGGGTTTCCAGCAGGTCAATCTTTCGCTGGACATCGCCACCTATCCCGCCAGATGGTGGCGGGCGTTCTTTCAGCAGTTGCGGGACAGGGAGATTCGGATCGGCATCTACAATGAGTTCTTCCAGCTCCCGTCCAACGACTTTATCGACGAGATGTGCGCCGCGGCCGACCTGGCCCATACGGAGGTCGCGATCTCGCCGCTCTCGGGGGACGAGGAGGTGCGGCGAACCAACGGCAAGTTCTATACGAACGAACGCTTCCTGCGGATGTTGGAGACGCTCAAGAAGCATGAGGTGCCGATCTTCATCTACTTCAGCCTGAATCTGCCTGGGGAGACGCCGCAGACGTTCAAGAAGACACTTCAACTGGCTGACCAGATCGGAAAGACCTATCCCCATCACCTCTTGCGTATGCTCAACCCCTGCCATACGCTGGACCCGATGTCGCCGATGAGCCGCCAGCCGGAGAGTTTCGGCATGGACGTTCAGTTCACGCGTTTTCGGGACTACTATGAGTACTGCAAAGGGACGGGCTGGGAGCCTCGCAGGGTTGTACGGGGTCAGCACCGGGGATTCGAGATGGCGAGCCGGCCCACGCGGATTGTTGAGCAGATGGCGCAGATCTGGGATGTATTTGCCCAGGCTCAGGCGTTCCGGTGTTTCCCGGTTCCGCGAGGCTGGTAGGGGACGGGGCTGAATTCGATTGTTTGCGAATGTGACAGGGGGGTCGCGTGCCAGTATCCGTTGGGAAGTCGCGGCATCTCTTTTTTTGGCCGGTGTTTCGACTGACCGGTCAGTTTAGACGGTTGGAGAGTGTGGGAGAGCAATGAGCGAGCAGCCTGCGCGGGGTCCGGAATCGACGAGGGAGCGCATCCTGGACGCGGCTCTGAGCATATTCAGCTACAAGGGCTACCACGACACGCGGCTGGATGAGATAGTCGCCGAGTCGGAGACGTCGAAGGGCTCGATCTACTTCCACTTCCCGAATAAGGAGCGTCTGTTTCTGGCGCTGGTGGAGAAGTTTGCCGATCTGGTTGAGCGCCGGGTGACGGAGGCGATCGCGCAGGAGACAACACCGATGGCCAAGGTTGAGGCCGGGTTGGAGGCCTGCCTGGAGGCGTTTAGCAGATACCGACGCCCTGCCAAAGTGATGCTCGTCCAGGCTACGGGATTGGGCACGGTGTTTGAGGAAAAGCGGCTGGAGATCAATGAGCGGTTCGCGAACCTGATCCGTATCTACCTGGACGAAGCCGTTGAAGCCGGCGAGATCGAGGCGGTCGACACCGATGTCGTGGCGTATGCGTGGCTGGGCAGCATTTACCATCTGACGATTCGCTGGGTCTATAGCGGTGAACCGGAGCCTGCGCGGATTGTGAGCGCGCTGGTCCCGATGCTGCTGCGCAGCGTCAAGTATGCGAAGGACTGAACGGCAAGGGACGCGATGAACTGGGGCGGATCTGATGACTTCACGTAGCTGCGGAGAAGGGGCCGCCGAAAGGCGCTTCTCCGGGGACGCCGGGTGGATGGAGGGCGTCAAGGGCGGCAGGCGGGGCGAATACAGTGTGGCGCGGCACGGCCGGCTTGTGAGCGCCAGTTGTCCGGCGGGGAAGCTGGCGGCGGCGCGGTTTCTGCGGGCGGCAGAAGGGCAGGAGCGCTTCCTGTGGCGTGACGGCCGTCAGGGGATCACGCTGGCGGGGACTGGGGTGGCCGCCCATCTGATCGGCTACGGTCGCGGGCGGTTCGACGCGATTGAGAGGCAGGCAAGCGAGTTGTTCGCTAGTGCCGAGACGGGGTCCGGGCTTCGCCGCGGTCCCGGCGACAGCTCGGAACTGGCGCTTCCGCGGCTGTTCGGCGGCTTTGCCTTTCGGGAGGACTTTGTGCCGGACATGGTCTGGACCGGTTTCCATCCTGGTCATTTCATTCTGCCCCACTACCAGTTTGTGTCTCAGGAAGGAGAGAGCTGGCTGACGATAAACGCCCTGCTGGCCCCGGAGGAGAGAGCCTCGTCTGTCCTTCCCCTCCTGGAGGAGGCGCTGGCCGCGCAGGCTGAACTGCTGTGCAAGGCGGAGACAGGCGTTGACGGCCAGGCAGGGGGACTGGAAGCCGGGCCGGGGGATGAGCCTGAAATTGCGTACCCGATGCCTTACGCCGAATGGGCGCAGCTGGTCGAGGGGGCCCGGGATGCGTTCGCCAGGACGGCGCTGCAGAAGGTGGTGCTGGCGCGAACCGCCCAGTTGCGGGCAGGTGAGCGGATTGGAATCTCGCAGGCGCTGACCCGTCTATGCGGCAACTACCCGGACTGCTTCGGTTTTCTGTTTGAGCCGCAGGCTGGACATGCTTTTCTCGGCGCAACGCCGGAGCTGCTTGTGCGCGTTCGGGGCGCGGCCTTGGAGACGATGGCCCTGGCCGGATCGATTCAGAGAGGGGCGACTGAAGAGGCGGACGCGGCGCTGGCGGCGGCTCTGCTGGCTTCGAGCAAAGACCGGCATGAACACGGGCTGGTGGTGAATGGCGTGCGTGAACTGCTGGCGCCGTTGAGCAGCGAACTTACCGTGGCCGACGAGCCGACGGTGCTTGTCCTTCGAAATATTCAGCATCTGTACACCCCAATCAAGGCGATGTTGAAAAGGAGCGGCGGCGTGTTGCCGCTGGTGGAGAGGCTGCACCCGACACCGGCGATGGGGGGAACGCCGCGCGAGCTGGGGATGGATTTTATCCAGAAGAATGAGCCGACGCTGCGCGGCTGGTACGCCGCACCGGTCGGCTGGATAGACAGCGCCATGGATGGGGCCTTTGCGGTCGCCATCCGCTCGGCCATCGTGCAGAAGGAGCGGGCCTGGGCCTATGCGGGCGCGGGCATCGTTCCCGATTCCGTGCCGCGGAATGAGTGGGACGAGACGGGATGGAAGTTTCAGCCGATCATCAACGCGGTGGCTGGCAGGCAGGTGACATGAGCGCTGACCTGGTCGAATGCAACCCAAACATGGCGTTTGCGGAGACGCTGGTGGAGGGGCTGGCGGCTGCGGGGATGCGGGCGGCGTGCATCGCGCCGGGCTCGCGCTCGACGCCGCTGGCGCTTGCGTTTGACGCGCACCCCGCGGTCGATACGTACGTTCATCTGGACGAACGTTGCGCCAGCTTTTTTGCGCTGGGCCTGGCGCAGGCAGGCGGCAGGCCGGTGGGGCTCGTTTGCACCTCAGGCACGGCGGCAGCGGAGTTCCATGCCGCGGTCGCGGAAGCCTATATGGCGGGCGTGCCGCTGGTAGTGATCACGGCGGACAGGCCGCCGGAACTGCGGCACAGCGGCGCCAACCAGACGATCGACCAGGTTAAGATGTACGGGGATCATGCGTTGTGGGCTGTAGACGCGGGGTTGGCTGAACGGGATGCGCCCGGCGCGGCGCTGCGCAATGTGCGCACGCTGGCGGCCCGATCTGTTGGAGTGGCGGACGGGCTGCGGAAGGGACCGGTCCACATCAACATTCCTTTTCGCAAACCGTTGGAGCCGGCGGCGCCCTACTGGCCCAGGTTTGAGCGAGAAGCGGGCAGCTCTGCGCAGCACGGCGTGCTCATGCCGACGGCGGGGCAGCTGGACCGGATGGCCGAGCTGGTTGCCGCGCACGAGCGGGGCTGGATCGTTTGCGGTCCCTGGACGGGGGCGCCGCCGACCAGTCTGGTCGAGGCGGCGGCGGAGATGGGACAGCGCACGGGCTACCCGATATTTGCCGACCCCCTCTCGGGGCTGCGCTTCGGCGCGCATACGGAGTCGGCGCACGTCGCGGGCAGCTACGAGAGCTTTCTGCAACATGGGACGGAATTCGAGGCCCCCCAGGTCGTAATCCGGCTGGGCGCGATGCCGACGTCGAAATTTCTGAACGAGTACCTGGATCGTGAGGCGCCTTTTCAGGTCCACATTCGGAGCAGCGGCGTGTGGGCGGACGACAGCCACCGCGTGCGGTCCTTCCTGCAGGTCGATGAGGCTGCCTTTTGCCGGGGGCTGGCAGAACGGATCCATAGAGGACCGGGCAGCTGGGCCGAGTCGGTGATGGCCGCGGAACGGCGCTGCGCTGGCATTCAGCGTGCGTTTCTGGAGGCGGCGTGGTTCGATGCGGCCGCAGTGGCCGCGAGCGTTGAAGCGCTGCCGGCGGGGGCCAATCTTGTTGCCGGCAACAGTCTGCCGGTGCGCCACGTGGACCAGTTTGCGGGGCCGGATGGCAGGCGGATTCGGGTCTTCGGCAACCGGGGGGCGAGCGGCATAGACGGCGTAATTTCCACCGCGATGGGCATCGCCGCGGCGGACCGGGACGCGCCGACGATGTTGCTCATCGGCGACGTCAGCTTCTGCCACGACATGAACGGGTTGCTAGCGGCGAGCAGGCATGGGTTGGACAACATCACCATCGTGCTGCTGAACAATGGCGGCGGGGGCATCTTCCGGCGGTTGCCCATCGCGGAGGGCCATGCGCAGTTCGAGAGGCTGTTTCTCACGCCGCCCGAACTTGATTTCGGGCAGGCTGCTGCGCTGTACGGTTTTGCGTTCGTACGCATTGAGGAAGGAGATCGAGCCGGCCTGGCGCGGGCGCTCGGCGCGTCGGTCAAGGGCGGGAAGGCAACCATCGTTGAGGTACGGACTGATGGCGCTCGCGATGAAAAGTTGCGGCGAAAATTAATGGCGGAAATTCAGAAATACGGGGAGGAAAACTCGTGACGATACCTGGTAGCGCCGACTGGCAGGCGGTGGCGGAGTACAGCGACATCACCTATCACAAAGCGGACGGGATGGCGCGCATCGCGTTCGACCGACCTGAGAAACGCAACGCGTTCCGGCCTGAAACGATCGATCAGATGATTGAGGCCTTCAAGGATGCCTGGGCCGATGATCAGACGGGCGTCGTACTGCTGACCGGCAACGGCCCCTCGCCCAAGGACGGCGTGCATGCGTTTTGCGCCGGGGGCGACCAGCATGTGCGCGGCCACGCCGGCTATGTGGATGACAAAGGTGTGGCGCGGCTGAATGTGTTGGAGCTGCAACGAATGATGCGGACGATGCCCAAACCGGTGATCGCGCTCGTGAACGGATTCGCGATCGGGGGCGGCCATGTGCTCCACGTGATCTGCGACCTGTCACTGGCTTCCGAGAATGCGATATTCGGCCAGACCGGTCCGATCGTCGGCAGTTTCGACGGCGGGCTGGGGGCATCCTACCTCGCGTCTATCGTTGGCCAGAAGAAGGCGCGCGAGATCTGGTACTTGTGCCGCCAGTATTCGGCGCAGGAGGCGCTGGAAATGGGGCTGGTGAACAAGGTGCTGCCGTCGGTGGAGGCGCTGGAGGAGGAGGGCGTGGACTGGGCCCAGGAGATACTGCGCAAGTCGCCGATCGCGATCCGGTTCCTCAAGGCCGGCTTTAACGCCGACCTGGACGGCCAGACCGGTCTGCAGGTTCTGGCAGGCGACGCCACGATGCTCTTCTACATGTCCGACGAGGGCAAAGAAGGACGGAACGCCTTTAACGAGCGGCGCAAACCGGATTTTCGCCAGTTCCCCTGGAGGCCGTAGGCTGGATATATGGAGTCGGGGGCCGGGGCTGGCCCACTGACGCGGCGGCGCGGTGACGAACAGAGGCGTGTCGGATTTTCTATTCGTGACAGCGCGGCTGTTCGCGGCGCAGGCGCGGCGGCGGACGAGGTGACCGGCCCGGTTATGGGGTTGGGGGCGGCTGGCTGCCGGGATTTCGGCTCACTGCTTTGTGGCGCGCATGTTCTCTGTGCGTTTGCGCCAGAATTCGAGTTCTTCCTGCGTTGACATGCCCTCGACGAGGCGCCGGACGCGCGCTGCGCCGCGTCGTTTGATGGCGACACATTCGGGTACCCGCATTGTGGTGTCTGAATCGCTGCGGGGGACGTTTTTGTTATTGAAAGGGGGAGAGCTCCCGGTATCCCCGCTTTGGCAGGCGCGCATGTCTTCTGTGCGTTTGCGCCAGAATTCGAGTTCTTCTTGCATTGACATGCCCTCGACGAGGCGCCGGACGCGCGCTGCGCCGCGTCGTTTCCAGGTCATGAATTCAGGTTCATGGTTCGTCATGTTGAACCACCTCCAGAGGGGAATGAACTGCTATTTGGGCATGGCCTCTGAGAATATTGACTGCGTTTTATTTGCGTATTTTGTCAAAATGAACGATGTCCCTGAAGTTCCAGCTCACGATGAGTTCACAGCCAGCGACCGTTGCAATTGCGACATGCAGCGCATCTGCCAGCGAATTCCTGGAAACGACACCAAGTTCGAGATACGATGCCTGAAGCTCCAGAGTCTCCCTGGTGATTTGCTCAACGCGGGCTGTTTGACTGTAGGCTGCGAAAATGGCCTGGACGACATCGGGGGCAGATCTGATCTCTTCCTCGACAACAGGGAAGATTACCAGGACAAAGTTCCCTGCATCTACTTCTTCAAATAACCTTCTGCTGGGCGC
This sequence comes from Caldilineaceae bacterium, assembly GCA_022824025.1. GTDB lineage: Bacteria > Chloroflexota > Anaerolineae > Caldilineales > Caldilineaceae > Bin5. The sequence goes on along the minus strand of JAJEBF010000003.1, from coordinate 37,954 downwards.
GGAAAACTCGGCATCAAAAACGCCGCCGTAAACGGTCGTATCAGCGTAAACTCTTGGTTGCCGCTGCTCCACTATTGTGAAGACCTCTGATAATGAGCAATCAGTTCATCATGATTCGCACCAACTATAAACGCTGAGAGAATTTCTGGTCAAACGATGAACCGGCGGGTCGCGGCGTGCAAGAGTGTCACTTGGTTAGGCGGCCGCCACTGACGAGCAACTCTTCCAAAACGGTGTGAATTTACCTGGCATGGCCCCAATTCTGCGCTACTGCCGGCACTCCTCGTTCTGAAACGCTTGTTGTCGTGCTTCTTCCAATATGGATTGGATTTCGGAAGCGTCAATCTCGTTGTTCCCGGTCTCCAATTTCAAGAACATCCAATCGAGGAGCGTTGTGAAGCCAGAAAACATGCTGCTGGGAAGAGCAAATGCTTGAGGGGGCATCACTTCAACGGCCCCTCGTACGACATTCTCCCCTTTTCGCGCTGCCACAGGCAACAGCGTCCGGCCCACTTCGTGATGCAGCGGAATCCATCCCCGCGTCTGTAGGATCCTCACCGATTCGGACCATTTGCATCGCTTGCGCTTCGGCTGACGCCATGTAACCGACAGACGTGCTTGCTTCAGTCTTGTGGATCGCTCCTGCTGGGATGACGTAGCCGAAAGCTAAGAAACTGTTTGAGAAGGGTCAATTGGGTGCCAGGCGGCGCACCATGAGACGAATCATAGCGATATGGATCGAGGCGACACTGCTTTCGGGCAGTCGGTCATCGTCTTTACAGAGGCGACGATTGAGGCCAAGCCAGGCGAAGCTGCGCGCCACCAGCCAACGACGGGGCAATACGGAGAAACCTTTTTGCTCTTGCGGGCGGAGGACGGGTTGAAGGCGAAAGCCAAAACGCTGACGAACCCGCACTCTGAACGTGTCATGCAACCTGCGTCAGGCGCCATCGTCCCGCCACTGCCTGAAGTAGTTGTAAACACTCTGCCACGGCGGAAAACTGCTCGGCAGCATCCGCCAATGGATGCCACCCGCGGTCAGGCAGAGAATGGCAGCAACCACCAAACGCATTTCCAGGCTGCGCGGTCGCCCGCCCGGTTTGGCTGCGGGAATCAGATGCTGAATAATAAACCACTGGCTGACAGTCAAATCTGTTGGGTATCGTCTTGTTTTCACACAAACTACGTATACCACAATTTGGCCGACAGCCTTTACTTTTCAAAATGCCTCTGAGAGATGAACTGTCCATGTTCCCGCTGAACCGAGACTGGCTGAGGTGGCGCGCCCTGGCAACGCCGAACAAGCTGGCGGTCCGATGTGACGGCCGGTCGGTGGGCTATGCAGCGCTGGATGGACTGGCCGACAGGCTGGCGGCAGGGCTGGCGGCGCGGGGCGTGCGGCCGGGAGACAGGGTGGCGACGCTGGTCAACAACAGTGTAGAGGCCATTGCGTTCATTCATGCTGCGGCCCGCGTTGGGGCGGTGCTTGCGCCTCTCAATACACGGCTGACGGCCGCGGAACGGGAACGGCAGCTGAGGCTGGCGGCGCCGGCCCTGGTTGTGGTCGATGACGGCAGGGCCGCTCCCGGCAATGGCAGGGAGGAAGTCGGGCGGCCGGCGGGACGCGGGGCGCAGTTGGAGCTGCCGGATGTCGCGGAGCTGGCCGGCCTGGCCGAGGAAGGGGCAGCGACTGGGCGGCCTGAAGACGCAAGGCCGGATGAGCAAGCCGTATTGCGGGAGGCTCAGGTGCAGTCGATCATCTTCACCTCCGGCACGACCGGCAGCCCGAAGGGTGTGCAGCTCAGCTTTGGCAACCACTTCTGGAGCGCGGTCGCCTCAGCCTATCGTCTGGGGGTGGACACAGAAGACCGCTGGCTGAGCTGTCTGCCGCTCTACCATGTTGGCGGGCTGGCGGTCGTCTTCCGGTCTTGCCTTTACGGCACGGCGGTGGTGCTTGAGCGGGGCTTCGACCTGGACCGGTTTCGGCGCTGCCTGCGCGAAGAGAGGGTGACGCTCACCTCGCTTGTGCCGACGATGCTGCACAGGCTCCTCCACGGTGTACCGGCGGCGGAGTGGCCGGGGAGTTTGCGCATGGTATTGTTGGGCGGCGCGGCCGCTTCGCCGGAGCTGCTGGCGGCGGCGCGCGAGGCGGGGGCGCCGGTTGCGGCGACGTACGGAATGACCGAGACGGCGTCGCAAGTCGCGACCTCGCTGCCGGCGGAGGTGCTGCGCAAGCCGGGGAGTGTGGGGCGGCCGCTGCTGTTTACAGAGCTTCGCATCGTGGACGGCGACGGCGAAATCGCGCCTGTGGGTGAAATCGGAGAGATTGCGGTGCGCGGGCCGCAGGTGACGGCCGGCTATGACAGCGACCCGGCCGCAACGGATTCAACGCTGCGGGGAGGCTGGCTTTATACTGGAGATATGGGCCTGCTCGATGCCGACGGGGACGTGACCGTGGTGCAGCGGCGGACGGATATGATTATCAGCGGCGGTGAAAACATCTACCCCGCTGAAGTGGAGGCGGCGCTGCGGGAGCACTCTGCGGTGGCCGACGTCTGCGTTGTCGGATTGCCCGACGCGGAGTGGGGACAGCGGTGCGCGGCGGCGGTTCAGCTACGCGAAGGGGAACGCGTCAGCCCGGAAGCGCTCCTGGCCTTCAGCCGGACGCGCCTGGCCGGATATAAGCAACCGCGCGCCGGGTTCGTGCGTTTCGTTGATGCGCTGCCGCAGACCGGTTCGGGCAAGACTGCGCGGCGCGAGGTCGAAAAAATGTTGAAGGAAATCATTTCAGAAGAGAGGGAAATGCATTCATGATCAGTCAGGAACAGATTGAATACTTTGCCGAGAACGGTTACCTGCGCTATGGCCGGGTACTGGACATGGCTGAGGTGGAGGAAATGCGGAGCGCGCTTGACAAGGTGATCGCCATCGAATCGGCCGGCGGCGATGATTCGGAGGTGGAGTTCAAATTCGGACACCGGCGGGGCGCGGAAATGGGGGATGCCTCCGTGGAGCAGTCCAAGCGCGTCATCACGCAGTATGTGAATATGTTCAAGCGGGAGCCACTGTATGAGCGGCTGCTGCATCACCCGGTGATTTCCGGGGTGGCCTGCGCGCTGTTGAACACGCCGCGCGTGCGTCTGTGGCATGATCAGATCATATCGAAGCCGCCGGGAGACAACGGGCATTTTCGCTTTCACCAGGACTTCTATTTGTGGCCGTTGCGGGAACCCCGCATCGTAACCTGCTGGCTTGCGCTGGATGACGCGACCCCGGAGAACGGCTGCATGCACGTGGTGCCGGGAAGCCATAAGGACCCTCGATTTGGACTTGAGTCCTATGCGGCGGAGCTGGCGGCGCGTGCGGCCGCGGAGGCGGAGGGACGCGAGATCGAGGAGTCCGAGCGCCAGAAGATGGCCTACGAGCCAGCGGAGATTGGGAAGCCGGTCGAGCTGAAGGCCGGGGAGTGCATGTTCCACCACTGTCTCAATTTTCATGCGACGCCGGCGAACGTAACCTCCAGGCAGCGGCGGGCCCATGTGATGATCTTCATGGCGGAGGGCGTACGGGTGAAACTGGATCAGTCGCCTGGCCATCCGTTGATCCCGAATTTCTCGGTGGGCGACGGCGAGGCGCTGATGGGCGAAGGGTTCCCGCTTTCAGCGCCGGAGAGCAAACGGTGGGAGAGCAGGAACTGACGGGTGTCCGAACCTGAATGCCAGCGCCCATGAATGACACCTACCACCTGCACAGTTGGGGCGATGAAGGAAACACGCCGGTTCTGCTCCTGCACGGGTTCACCGGGCACGGGGGGAGTTGGGCTGAGTCAGGCCGGTTCTTCGCGGCGGAGGGATTTCAGGCGCTGGCGCCGGACCTGCTGGGCCATGGCCGCTCTCCGCACCCGCGCGCTTCCTCCCGTTACAAGATGAGGCGCGCGGCGGATGATCTGGCTGAACTGCTGGCGGGCGTCACGGAGGAGGGGGTCCATCTGTTGGGCTATTCGATGGGTGGACGTCTTGCGCTCTATTTCGCTTTGGCCTTTCCTGGGCGGGTGAAGACGTTGACGCTGGCGAGCGCGTCTCCCGGGCTGGCATCGGCGGCAGAACGGGCCGAGCGGCGCGGTTGGGACAATGCGCTGGCGGACCACATCGAGAAGGATGGCATCGAGGCGTTCGTGGACTACTGGGAATCTCTGCCGATGTGGAAGAGCCAGCGGCGTAATCTCTCCGAAGGGCAGCGGGAGCAGCTGCGGGCCCAGCGCCTGCAGAACCGCCCCATTGGCTTGGCGAACAGTCTGAGAGGGATGGGAACAGGGGCTCAGCCCGGGCTCCATGCCAAATTGTCTTCGCTGGCGGCTCCTACTCTGCTCCTCGCGGGGGCTGAGGACAGGAAGTTCGTCCATGTAAACCAGCGGATGGCTGACAGCATTCCCAATGCGCGACTGATCGTTTTTCCGGCGACGGGGCACGCCATCCATCTGGAGAGACCACGGGCCTTTGCGCGCGCGGTACTCACCTTCTGGTATGCGGCCGCGAGGTCACGCACCGTTGTCTAGGATAGTCCTGAGGTCGCCGGGCATCGCGGCCCCCTCCGGCGGCCCAGATAAAGCTGTAGCACGGGGTCGGGCTATAATTCCTGCAAACGTTGGGCAGAGACTCGGGAGTTCTGATGCCTGGCACACAGATGCGGACGGGAAATGGACCGGAGACGGCTGGGCGTACAACTTCTATGGTCGCTGCTGCTGGCCCTGCTGGTTTATATCGGGTTGATCGTTTACGGAGACTGGCGCCAGTTGTCGGCGCTGCTGGCAGACTTCCCGTGGGGGTGGCTTGCGCCGACGCTGGCGCTGACCCTGGTGAACTTTGGCGTGCGGCTGCTGAAATGGCACTGGTACCTCAGGCTGATCCGGACGCCGATCAGTTTCGGTCAGAGCGCCCGCATTTACGGCATCAGCTTCCTGATGATGATGACGCCGGGAAAGGTGGGCGAATTTGTAAGGGCGTTCATGGTGCGCAATGTCAGCGGCGCCCCGGTTTCGGTGGTGGCGCCGGTGGTTCTGGCCGAGCGGATGACGGACGGGCTGGCGATGATCCTGCTGGCGGGGATCGGGCTGCTGGCGGTTGACGACGCAAGGATTCGATTGGCGGCGGTGACCGCGCTGCTGGCGATCGCGGCGATCATTGTCGCGATCCAGATTCGGCCGCTCGCGCTGTGGTGTTTGGGGCTGGGACACCGGTTGCCGCTGGTAAACCGCTTTGCGGACAAGCTGTCCGCATTCTACGAGAGCAGCTATTTTCTGCTGCAGCCGAAGTACCTGGCTGCCTCGGTCCTGATCGGCGTTTTCAGCTGGGCGAGCCAGGGCCTGGCCTTCTACCTGGTCCTGTTGGGCTTCGGCGCGGTTGCGGGGGTCGGCGCGATGCTGACGTCAATCTCCGCGTTCAATATGAGCACGGTGGTGGGCGCGGTGGTGGCGACCCCTGGCGGATTGGGTGGCGTGGAGAGTTCGCTGGCGGCTCTCAGCATCCAGCTGCTGGGTCTGTCACGGCCCGCGGCCGCGGCGGCCGCGCTGTTGATCCGTTTTGCCACGCTGTGGTTCGGCGTCGCCATCGGCCTTGTCTGTCTGGCGCTCTGGCCGCATCTGCTGACGACACAGAAGAAACCTGAGACAGAGGCGCAGAAGGCCTGATCTGGGTAAGGAAACGCCGAGCTACATGCTTGGGTTCACGTAACGGGGCAATACAATGTGGAAAGTCGATCTGCACTCCCACACTATCTTCAGCAAAGACTGTTTGACCAGGCCGGAGGCCGCGATCGCGCGTGCGCGCAGTTTGGGCCTGGACAAGCTGGCGATCACCGAACACAACAACCTGGCGGGGGCGTTGAGAGCGAAGGAGCTGGCCCCGGATCTGATTATCGTCGGGGAAGAGATCATGACCACGCACGGTGAGCTGATCGCGTACTTCGTGAAGGAGGAGGTGCCGCGGGATCTGTCGCCGCAGGAGACGATAAGACGGCTGCGCGAGCAGGGCGCGGTGATTGCGATTCCCCATCCGCTGGACTCGTTGCGAAACTCGGCGATGGGGCTGGCGAACGTGATGGAGGTAATAGATCAGGTTGACGCGATCGAGGTGCGCAACGCGCGATGCGTGCGGCCGCAGGACAATCTTGCCGCGCTGGCGCTGGCGCAGGAGCGGGGGCTGTTGATCACGGCCGGCAGCGACGCGCATATTCCTTTCGAACTGGGGCACTGTTATGTGGAGATGCCGGCGTTTGAGGATGATGCGGAGTCGTTCGTAGACGCGCTGCAGAGCGCCAAACCGATGGGGAAGGAGAGCCCATTCTGGCCCCATCTGATGAGCACGTGGGCGAAGTGGCGAAAGCGGATTAAACCGGTCCCCTACGGCGGCGTGCTGCATTCGTACGGGAAGTGAGGGGAACGGCGCATTCCGCATTCGGGCCGGGAGTGGATGTGCGGCCCAGTCACTGCGTCGAGGCGGCCCCCTGGTTATTTGCCGCCGGCCTCATGTCGGGCGCCCCATGGTCCGTGGAAATTGCTTTCGACCTCTGAGAAGAGTTCCGGCGCCAGCAGATCTCTGAAGAAATACCAGTTAAAGACGGAGAGCTTGTTGTCCTGAAAAGTAGCGCGCAGGATTTCAAGGGCATGATGCAGGTTTCGCTGCAGGTGTTCTCTGTTGTCGTTTATACCCCACCCAAGCGCGGCGAGGCCAAGTACAAGCGGGTCGCGCCGCGTTCTTTCCTGCCCTAACAGATTCAGAGCTACCTGCAGTCCCTGGCGAACGTTGTCCGCCAGTTCGGCGCCGTTCTGTGCATCCTCTTCTTGCGGACTTCCAGGAGCGGGCTGAGAAGAGGGCTGGACGGCGTTCAGGTAGTAATGCGATAGAATCCAGTCCCCGACAGCGGAGAGCGTCACTTCTTCGAGCGGCGTCTGGATCACGCGCCGCCACTCTACGGCGGCGCCCTTGCGATCTTCGGTGTAATAGCCGGAAAGGCCGCGCCAGAAGCCCTGCGATACGGCGTTTTGCTCGCGATTGAGCGCTCGCTGGGCCAGCTTGCCCTGGCTGTTCAGGACAAGCGGCCGGTAGATGAGATGCCAGCGGTCGTTGTAGTCTGGTGACACTTTGGTCGCGGTCGCGAAGTCGTCGGCTGCCTGCTGCCAGTTCTGCTTTTCCAGCGCGAGGCAACTGCGCAGGAAGTGCAGGAATCCAAATTGGACCGACAAACTGTGGGGTGGGTTTTCATTATCGCGGAGTTTCTGAAAAAGCGTCTGCATTTCCACATCGTCAACGACGGTCTCGGGAAACTCTCGCGATCTGAAATAGTTCTTGAGTTCGACGACAATCACCTGTATGAACGCCTCGGCCTCCTCTATCTTATTGTCGTCAGCAAGTATGGAGAACAGCAACCAGTGGTGGTCGACGTCGAAAGGGACATTTTCCAGTTCGACGCGCAGGATTTCGGCAGCCTCACTATGCCGGCCCTGCCACCAGTACGCGCGTGCCTGGTTTTCCCGCCAGATATAACGAGCGTCTTCGCCCAATGTCTTCCAAACGTCTTCGTCGATTGACGCCATTTCGTCGAGGCGGTTACGGCGCGCAAAGTGGGACTGAAGACCGAGTACGCTTTGTTCGAGGATGGTCTGCAGTCTTTGGTCCTGGGCGTTCCGGCGCGACTGGGGCAGGCGGGTCAGACGCCGGACCAGGAATTCAAGTTTGGCCAGGGCCTCGTTGCTGCCCTGCCGGGACAGTGACATGGCCTCGTTGTACAGCGCTTCCCAGGAGCCCTTGAGCGGGACAGCGCTGGTTTGCCTGCGCGGATCGGTTGTCATCTCGCAGTTCTCTCAAAGTGCGTTCGAACTCTGACAATAGGACTGGCGATTGGCGCGCCAGAGGGGCCAGCTTTCTTCTTACCCACCGATCTCCCGCTTGACCGTGTTGAGGAGCGTGTCCGCCCGCAACTCGGGAAGATTGTAGCAGACGCCGCCCATCTGCTCCGCAAGGGCCTGGGCCAGACCGCGGTCAAAGGCCATGTGCTCCATGTTGATGACGATGGTGCGCACGTCCTCGTTGTCGAAGAGCGAGGCCATTTTCATCGCTTCTTCCTGGGCTGGCATACCTGTCATGCTGACGTTGCCGGCCCCGTCGGTCAGCAGCATCACGAGAGGGCGAAGCTCCGGATCGCGGCGCTGGGCGTTCTCGACGACCTGCCAGGTGGCCAGGAGGCCGCTGCTGAGCGGGGTTTTGCCGCCGACGGGAAGATCCTGCAAGGCCCGTTCGGCCAGCTCAACGCTGTTTGTGGGGGGCAGCACGACGCGAGCCTTGTCGCGCTGGAAGACGACCAGCCCGACCTGGTCCCGGCGCTGATAGGCTTCGACCAGGAGGCTGAATATGGCGCCCTTGGTGGCCTCCATTCGTTCACTGGCTGCCATGGACCAGCTGGCGTCAACGACGAAGAGGATGAGATTGCCGGTTCGGCGCACGCGGATTTTGCGCTGGATATCCGACATGCGCAACTGCAGGGCGAGATCGCTTTCCCCGCGTTCGCGGCGTTCTTTCTGGTATGGGGCGGCGTTGCGCAGGGTGGCGTCGAAGGCCACGTCTTCGTAGTTGTCGTGCGCGGGCCGGGCCTTGATGTAGCGGCCGCGTTTCCGGTCGGTCCGGCTGTAGGAGCGTTTACCGGATTTTTCGCGCGTCATTTTGTCGAGGGGCGTATCGAGCTTTCGCGCTTCGAACACTTCACCGACGTCGACCGGTTTGCGTGCGCCTTTTTCGTCTCCGGGTGATGAACTCTGTTGGGGAGCGGCGTCCGGTTGGGCTACGCCACCTTCGCCGCTCTCCGGCGAGGAATCTAGTTCCTCTGAGTCATCACCCTCGTCACTTTTTTTTCCGTTGTCGCCGCGTCGCCTTCCGCATCTTCCATCAGTTCTTCACTTTCCTCCGCTTCGGCGCGGGCCTGACGCATATTGGCTTCAAGCTGCTCCGGCTGGAGGGCGGTGTCCTGGAACGGCTGTTTTTTCATGCGGTGCGGAAGCGCCAGCTCCGCGGCCAGAAGAATGTCTCTGTCGGTGATGGCGTCGCGGGTGTCAAATGCGGCCTGGGCGCGGGCGGTGTTGAGAATGACGAGGTCGGCGCGGTGTCCGTCGACGTTGAAGCTGCTTGTCAGAGCGGCGATGGTGTAGAGGTCTTTGTCGGTGTAGGTTACGCTGTCGTAGCGGCGGCGGGCATTGATGATGCGTTTGCCCAAGCTCTTCGCTTCTTCGGCAAAGTCAAGGGTAAAGCGGTCCGCGTCCTGTTCGAAACGTGTTCGGCGACGCAGAATTTCGACGCGCGCTCTGGGTTCGTCGATACCGACGACGTCAACTGCGTGCGCGAAACGGTCCAGCAGCTGGGGCCGCAGGTCTCCTTCTTCGGGATTCATGGAGCCGACGAGAACGAAGCGGGCGGGGTGCTGGACGCTAATGCCTTCTCGTTCGACTACGTTTACGCCCATGGCCGCGCTGTCCAGCAGGAGATCCACCACGTGGTCATCGAGGAGATTGACTTCGTCGACATAGAGGATGCCGCGGTTGGCGGCGGCGAGGATGCCCGGCTCGAAATGGCGTTCGCCCTGGCGAATCGCTTTTTCGATGTCGAGCGTGCCGACGACTCGATCTTCCGTGGCGCTCACTGGCAAATCGATGAAAGGTGTATTGCGCGATCCGGTATTCAGCTCGCCGTTCGGAGCGCTTGCTTCGCAGACATGGCACAGGCCGAGGGGATTGTCCGCATAGCAGGCGAAAGGGCATCCTTCCACTGCGTCAATCGCCGGCAACAGAGCTGCGAGACCTCTTGCGGCGGTCGATTTGGCCGTGCCGCGTTCGCCCCTGATCAGTACGCCGCCGATCAGTGGATGGACTGCGTTGAGAATGAGCGCTCTTTTCATGCGCTCCTGGCCAACAATCGCGGTGAATGGATAAATTACTTGCATCTTGTCCCTTCCTTTCAAGGGTTCAGACGGCGGACGCTACAACAGGCATCTGGCAATGATGGCCGCGGTGGCGGCCGATTGAATAGCCTGTCGCGTGGCGCGGCCTTGGCTGGCTGCGGACGATCCGACGGGAGGCAAGGCGGCCTGAACCAAAAATCGAGCTGGCGCGAGTTTGTCAGCTTTCGGTCAGGACGATGGCAGGCAACCGGGCCGATAATCCGATACATTATATAACGAGGACAATTGGCGGGACAAACTAAAGGCCCTGAAACTTTACCTTCCAGGATGCGTAGTAGAGAATAAGCGTCCAGAGGTGTTGCGGAATGAATGAACAAGAACAAGACTGGTTGGACCGCGCAAGAGCCGGTGAGAAAGCCGCATTTGGCCTTCTGGTAGAGACCTATCAGAGGCCGGTATTTGCTTTGACATATCGAATGCTCGGGGATGTATCCGAGGCGGAAGACGCCGCGCAGGAGACATTCCTGCGGGCCTATTCCCGGCTGGATCAGTATGATCCCGGCCGCAAGTTCAGCACCTGGCTCTTTTCAATTGCCAATTACCACTGCATTGACAGACTGAGAAAACGACGCGTGCAGTTGGTCGGGTTGGACGAATCACCGGTCGTTTACAGCCTGGAAGGTGACTCTGCGCGACCGGAAGCGGACACGTTGGCGCTTGAGCAGGCTGAAGAGATGCAGGCTCTCGTCAACCAGTTGGAACCGGATTACCGAACGCCGCTGGTCCTGCGCTACTGGCATGATTGCAGCTACCAGGAGATCGCGGATGTGATGGACATTTCGGTTCCGGCCGTAAAGAGCCGCTTGTTTCGCGCTCGAAAGAAGCTGGCTTCTCTCTATGAGGCGGCCCAACAGCCGCAGGGCGCGGCGCCCTTACAGGCTGCGGCCCGCCTTGAGGCCCTGAGCGGTGAAGAGTACAGCGGGCGGGGGACACAGCAGGCTGTCCGCTCTGATTCGGGGACCAATCCTGCCGATTCGGAGGAGGAGTGGGTCGCAAAAGCGATTCCCTTGCATTTGGCCCTCGCCAGCGGCGCCGGACTGTAGGAGATCAGGGGGAAAGATGACGGAAAAAACTGTTGAAAAGCCCTCGCTGCCGGTCTGGAACGGTGACCACAGCGAATACCTCATGTTGATTTCGCTGGAGTTGGACGGGATGTTGAACGCGGAGGAGAAGGGGCAGCTCGACCGGCATCTGGACCTGTGCAGCCTTTGCAGCGGGCAGAGACAGCTGTGGCAGGCGATCGACAGGCGATTGGCCGAGACGCCCATGCCTGAACCTGCTCCCGGATTCTCCCTGAGCGTGATGGACCGGATTGCGCGCCAGGAGCGGCTGCGGAATCTGCGGATTGGTGTTCTTCTCGCAGTCCTGACGGTACTGGTCTGGTCTCTTGCGCTGGCCGGCGCCAGCATGCTGGCGAGCGCGCTTGTCTATGCGAATCTGGACCATCTCGCGGCGACAGCCCAGCTCCTCGGCGAGATGCGGGCTGTGGCGGAGGTGGTTGGGCAGTCATTATGGGGCGTGGCGATGGAATCGACAACGACGACAACGACTGTGGGGATCGCCTCCGCATACATGGTCGTTGTCGTTGCTGCTCTGGTAGGGTGGTGCATCTTCATTCAGCGAACGACTCAGCCGGTTCGCTCTCGCATGCAGGACGATTGGAGCCAGCGTTCACTGTAATGCGTATCCAAAGCTGGACGCAAGGTGGGAGGCGGTCGTTCGACGCGCGCGCGTGTGTGATGCTTGCGGCCCGCCGACAGAGCAGGCTGACGCGGGACAGGGCTGACGCCGCGCCGGATCAGTTGAGGCAATAGGGTTTTCCCCATGAAGTGGGTTCGCAGAATCGGTTGTCTAACCGTGCTTGTTCTCATCGTTACAGTGGGAACGGTGGTGTTCCTGTTTACATCGTCCAGGGCAGTGCGGAACGAAACCGCAGGGAGAACTGTACGCGGCAATGTGGCGGTTCTGGGCGGGGACGTTCGGATTGCAAAGGATGAGAGGATCCCAGGAAACCTGCTGATCGTTGGCGACGATCTGGTTCTTGAAGGGCGGATCGGGGGAAGCCTGGTCGTTGTCGGAGGGGACGTTGAGCTGGTTGCCGAGGCAGGCGTCGGCGGCGACATCAGCGTGATTGGCGGTGACGCCGACGTCCGGGGCGCTTCGGAGGTGGGCGGGAATGTCGCGGTAGTCGGGGGCGATGTTGACCTGCGCGAGTCGGCCCGAGTTGGCGGCAATGTGAGCGTGGTCGGCGGGGAAATGAGCAAAGACCCGAATGTCCACGTCGGCGGCGGGGCCAGCTGGCAAGCCTACACGAACGGCGCGGGGGGGATGAATCTGTCCGGTGAAACGCCGGCGCCCCTCGCGCAATTTTATCCCCCGCGGGCGCCGGAGCCACCAGAGGCGCTGGCAGAGGTTGTGGAGTCGAGGGATAACGAGGTTCAGGCTCAGATCGCCTTGCACCGGCAGGCGGAACTTGAGGCCGTGGCCGAGGCGGAGGCTCTGGCAGAAGCGCGCCAGGAAGCGGCGATGGAGACTGCTGCTGAGGCCCGCGGCCGGGCTGCCTCCGCTCGCAGACCCTGGCTTCTTGTCTTTTTCGGCAAACTGCTGCAGGCCTTTTTGTGGACCCTGTTGTTCACAGGCCTTGTTTTGCTTGTCAGCTGGCTGCTTCCCAAACAGGTGAAGGCGATTTCAAAGACCGCCGAGAGGGAAACGGCGCTCAGTTTCGCGACAGGCGCGATCGGGGTGATGGGATCGGCGGGTCTTACTGCCATCCTGATGATTACGATCTGCTTCGCGCTGCTGGCTTTGCCGTTGCTGGCGCTGATGGCAGTTGTGGCGCTGTGCGGCTGGACTGTCACCTGCTACTGGTTGGGGAGGCGGCTGGATGAGCTGGTCGCGGTTCAGGGTGACGTTTCCTGGAATCCGTTGATTTCGGTGGGAATCAGTTCCCTTGCAGTCACCGGAATTACGGCCTTCTCCTGGGCCATATTTCCCTGTCTGGGTTTCATCGCGGCCCTGTTGATCGGGTCGACCGGGACAGGCGCGGTCATCGTGCATGTGGCGCGGGGATCCGGACGGCTTCCACGACGCGTTCGGGAAGACGCGCCGCCGGACGGCCCTGCGGGGCCGGATCCTGGCGCGGAAGCTGGGCCGGCGGGTACTGAAGAGGGAACCGGCGGGGAGGAGTCGGGCGCGGACGCCGGTTCTGCCGACAGTTTGGACGCGGCAGGGCCCGAAAGCGCAAAGCAGACCGCGGCAGATCTTCCTGAACCGGGGGAGGCGCAATCTCTCCTGGCCACCGAGGACCACGGGACGGCAGACACTTTACCTGGGGATACCGCGGTCCAGGATACGGCGGATGACTTTACCCGAATCGGGGGCATTGGCACTATTTACGCCAGACGGCTGGTCGAGGCCGGAGTCACCAGGTACTCGCAGCTGGCAGCGATGGACACGGACCGGATTGCGATGGTGATCGGTTGTCCGGCGGCGCGGGTGGAGCGAGAGCGGCTGCGCGAGCAGGCTGGTGCGCTGGCGGAACGGGATTAGGGGAAGGGATCAGGCGCGACTCAGTTTGCGGTATGTAATCCGGTGGGGCCGCGTCGCGGCTGCGCCGAGGCGGCGGCGTCTGTCCTCTTCGTATTCGCTATAGTTGCCGGGAAACCAGAAGACGTTGCTATCCCCTTCGAAAGCAAGAATATGCGTGGCGACACGGTCCAGGAACCAGCGATCATGGGAGATCACCATGGCCGTTCCCGCAAAGGTCTCCAGCGCATCTTCCAGCGCTCGCAGTGTATTGACGTCGAGGTCATTGCTCGGCTCGTCCAGCAGGATGACGTTGGCGCCGCTCTTGAGCAGCTTGGCCAGATGGACGCGGTTGCGCTCACCGCCTGAGAGGGCGCCCACCTTTTTCTGCTGGTCCTGGCCGGAGAAGGTGAAGCGGGCAACGTAGGCGCGGCTGTTAACCTGCCGCTCGCCGAGCTGCAGGTGCTCATTCCCATCACTTATTTCCTCCCAGACCGTCCTATCGGGGTCGAGACTCTCGCGCGTCTGGTCGACGTAGGCAAGCGAGACGGACCCGCCCAGTTGCACGCTGCCGTCGTTCGGCGTTTCCTGGCCAGTGAACAGCCGGAACAGGGTGGTTTTGCCCGCGCCGTTGGCGCCGATGATGCCAACGATTGCGCCGGGCGGGATGTCTAGCGACAGGTCATCGAAGAGCAGGTTTTCGCCGAAGCTCTTTGTCAATGCCTCTGTTCTGATGACGACCTCCCCCAGTCGGGGTCCTGGCGGGATGTAGATCTCCCTGTCTTCACGCGCTTTTTCAAACTCCTGGCTGAGAAGATCATTGTAGGCATTGACGCGCGATTTGCGCTTGGTCTGCTGTGCCTTGGGAGACATGTTCAGCCATTCCAGCTCTCTTTGCAGCGTTTTCTGGCGGGCGCCCTCCTGCTTTTCCTCCTGGGCCAGGCGTTCCCGCTTCTGCGCCAGCCAGCCAGAGTAGTTGCCCCGCCAGGGGATGCCGTGGCCCCGGTCCAACTCAAGAATCCAGCCGGCGACGTTGTCAAGAAAGTAGCGATCGTGGGTAACGGCGATCACGGTGCCGGCATATTCCTGCAGATGCCGTTCAAGCCAGGCAACGGACTGGGCGTCCAGATGGTTGGTGGGCTCGTCCAGCAGGAGAATGTCCGGCTTTTTCAGGAGGAGCCGGGTGAGCGCGACGCGCCTGAGCTCGCCGCCGGAAAGGATGGCGATGGGCGTGTCCCCCGGAGGGCAGCGCAGCGCGTCCATTGCCAGTTCGAGGCGGCTATCAAGGTCCCAGGCGTCGAGCGCGTCCAGGCGATCCTGAACGACGCCCTGCCGTTCGATCAGTTCGTCCATCTCCTCCGGCGCGAGATCCTCGTTGAATCGGGCGTTGATCGCGTCGAATTCGGCAAGAGCGTCTACTGCTTCCTGCGCGCCCTCCTCGACGATGTCGCGCACGGTCTTGGACGGGTCAAGCACTGGTTCCTGCGGCAGGAAGCCGCGCGTAAAGCCTTCGGCAAGAATCGTTTCGCCGTCAAACTGGCTCTCTTCGCCGGCCATGATCCGCAAAAGGGTGGATTTCCCGGCCCCGTTGAGGCCGAGGACACCGATCTTCGCGCCCAGAAAAAATCCGAGGCTGATGTCACGCAGCACCCGCTGGTTGGGCCCGTAGCTTTTGCCGACTTCAACCATGGAATAGATAATCTTTTCGCTCATTTTTTTGTTCTTTCAGGTTCGCAGTATGCTTAGGGGCAGACGGTTGGGCCGACAAATGGGGTTTCCCGCGTCGTTGGGTCCAGGTTGTTGCCTACTGAATCTATTGCACACTATATTACGCGAGATGATAGGACGCAAGGAAAATGATTGACCTGACGTTTGTGCATCTGACAGACTTGCACGTGATGGGGGGGCCCGATGAGCTGCTTAAGGGTCAGCGGACGTCGGACAAGCTGCGAAACGCCATCGGTTTTATTCGCAACATGGCGGTACGACCAGATTTCTTTATCCTGAGCGGCGATCTGGCCAATGACGGCCAACCGGAGGAGTACCGGAGGTTGAATGAGCTGTTGGATGAACTGCAGGGGCTTGGCGCGCCGCTTATCTTAGGGCTGGGAAATCATGATCGCCGAATTCCGTTCCGACGGGAGGTCTTGGGCCAGGAAGCGGATGACGAAGCCCTCCCCTACTACCATAGCAGCATGTTCGACGGGTTGCGCGTGATCATGTTGGACAGCAAGGTACCGGAGGCTGTACATGGCGAACTGGACGCCCGCCAACTGGAGTGGCTTGCAGACGAGTTGCGGAAACCGGCCCCGTTGGGCAACCTGATCGCTGTCCATCATCCACCGGTTTACAGTACCATCGAACCGCTGAACGAGCACAGGCTGTTGAATCCGGGAGACCTGGCGCGGGCGATCGACGGCCATCGCGTGCATGCCATACTGAGTGGTCACATACATTATTCGCACATCGCGTCCTTTCACGGAATACTTTCGGTCACGACGCCTGGGATTGCCTACATGCTGGATCCTGGCACCCAGCACGAATACCGAACGACCGACGGCTGGGGTTTTACGCTGGGGTCGTTGCGCGGCGGTCAGCTCTACTGCAGTCCGATTTCCATGCACGGCCAACCGTTCCAGGAATGAGGGTTGCGACGCGCCGAACTTTCCCTGCGGAGGCGGTGCCTGGACCTGCAGGGGGCGGAAGGTTCCGGACCGCCCTCAGTTGAGGGGGCGCCCGTCCTGAACGGCGTCGATCCCTTGCGAACGATTCAGGGGGATTGTATACTGCCCCGGACCCGTTCTTGCCCGTTCCCCCTGCCATTGGCGTCGCGAAGGCTTTTGCCGCGTCCGGAGGCCGTTTTCAGGTTTGGACCCTGGCGCCGGCCGGCCTCTGTGGAAACCGGGCGAATTGGTCCGCGAAGGAAAGTGGAGAGGCGTCCCGGAGGCACGGCGAGGCGCCGCTGCGGGGCGCTCATCGGGATAGCCGGCAGGCCGCGGCCCGGCAATTTCTGTAACAGGAAGAGTGGTAACGATGTTGGCCAAGTATGTTCGACCGATGCTGTCATCCGGGGTGGGCGCGATCGTGCGCTGGCTGCACGGCCTGGGCGTGACCCCGAACATGGTTTCGTTTGCCGGATTCGCGTTGACGATTGGCGCGGCAGCGCTGCTGGCGACCGGGAATCTGCGTATAGGCGGCGGCCTGTTGTGGGTGGCGGCGATGTTCGACATGGTGGACGGGGCGCTGGCCCGGCTGGGCCAGGGCGAGAGCAAGTTCGGCGCATTCCTGGACAGTACGCTGGATCGGTATTCAGAGAGCATCACATTCCTTGGGCTGGCGATTCACTATGCGAATGCGGGCGACGCGCAAACGCACCTGCTGCTGATCTTCTTTACGCTTGTCGGCTCGTGGGGGGTCAGTTACACCCGTGCCAGGGCCGAAGGGCTCGAAATCGAATGCAAGGTGGGTATTTTGCAGCGGCCGGAACGTCTTGTCTTGCTCATCGCGGGGCTGATTCTGGGATTGACGCTGCCGGTTCTGTGGATTCTGGCGGTGATGACCAATGTCACGGCTGTCCAGCGTATTCATGAAGTATATGTTCGCGCGTCAAAGACGCCTGGGAAGGAGCGCGCCAGCGATTAGGCGTTGCGGCTCCCGTTTGCCTCAGCCTGCGGACGGTTCAGGCGCATCGAACCTTGTTCCGGAGAACCCTGCAGGCTCGCGCATTAGCGGAAAAACCTGGTTCGGTATAGACTTTGCAAGAGCGGGCGCGCGCTGCGTTTGCGTCTGCTTTTGGCAAGTGGTAATTTGGCTGACACACCCGTTCTAGCTTATAATAGGAGTTCGGCGCGCTTGCCGCGGGCCGGCGAATCGTAACGACGAGGACGACACGCGTGTTTGAGAGTCTGTCTGACAAGCTGCAGGGCGTATTTGAAAACCTGGCGAGCCGCGGGCGGCTTTCGGAGCGCGATGTCAACGCTGCCCTGCGGGAGGTGCGGCTGGCCCTGTTGGAAGCTGATGTCAACTACAAGGTTGTCCGGGAATTTGTAGGCCGAATCAAAGAGCGGGCGATCGGTATCGAGGTGATGGAAAGCCTGACACCGGCGCAGCAGGTCGTCAAGATCGTCAACGACGAGCTTGTTTCTTTGCTGGGGGAACCGGCGCCGCTCAACCTTTCCGGTCCGCCCCCCACGGTGATCATGCTGGTGGGTTTGCAGGGCGCGGGCAAGACGACGATGGCGGCCAAACTCGCGTTGCGGCTTCGTAAGCAGGGACAGCGTCCTCTGATGGTGGCAGCCGACATCTACCGGCCGGCGGCAATTGCGCAGCTGGAGACACTGGGACGCCAAATCGACATTCCGGTTCATAGCGAGGGGACCGAGGTTGCGCCCAGCAGCATCGTAAAGAACGCTTTGCGGGGCGCAAGAGAGAAGGCCTACACGGTCCTGATTCTTGACACGGCCGGCCGCCTGCAGATCGACGAGGCGATGATGCGGGAGTTGGAGCAGATTCGTCTGATTGCCCGCCCCGCGGATGTCCTGCTGGTGGTGGATGCGATGACGGGTCAGGAGGCGGTAACGGTCGCGGAAGGATTTCATGCGCGCGTGCCGGTTACCGGGCTGGTCATGACGAAGATCGATGGCGACGCAAGAGGCGGCGCTGCGCTCAGCATCCGGCAGGTAACCGGTGTGCCGATCAAGTTTCTTGGCACGAGCGAGAAGATGGACGGTCTCGAGCCGTTTCACTCGGACCGGCTGGCGGGCCGCATCCTCGGCATGGGCGACATGCTTACTCTCATCGAGAGAGCCTCCGACGGCATCGATGAAGAAGATGCGCTGGCGATGGAAGAGCGGCTGGCAGGCGGTCAGTTTGATTTTGAGGATTTTCGCGATCAGTTGCAGAAACTTCAGAAACTTGGCTCGATTCAGGACTTACTGAAGATGGTGCCTGGAATGGGGCAGCTGGCAAAGCAGATAGACGGCCAGGAGCTCAGTTCAGATCTGAAGCAGATCGAGGCGATCATCAACAGCATGACGACGCAGGAGCGGCGCCTGCCGAATGTGCTCAACGCCAGCAGGCGGCGGCGCATCGCCAAGGGGAGCGGAACGAGCGTTGAGGACGTCAACCAGCTTGTCAAACGATTTCGCGAGATGCAGAAAATGATGAAGCAAGCGGGCATGCTGGGCGATTCAGGTGGAAAGAAGAAGAGGAGGCGCAGGCGTCGTCTCCGGGAACCGAATGCTGAGGGGCTTTTGGCGTCTCTGCGTCAGGGCCGCCCTTCATAGCGCCGCCGGTATCATCGTAAGGGATTCGTTAGTAGTTCGCCGGGCTGAAAACCGGCGATTTGTTCTTATAGAAGCCAGGGTGACAGTAACCAAGGAGTAGAAATCAGTGGTCCGCATCCGTCTGCGCCGCATGGGCGCGAAGAAGAAGCCGTTTTACCGCATTGTGGTGGCCGACCAGCGCAGCCCGCGCGACGGCCGCTTTATCGAGAACATCGGCACCTACGATCCAATGACCGATCCGCCCACCATCAACATTAAGGGTGAGCGCGCCGGTCACTGGCTGAGTGTGGGCGCCCAGCCCAGTGACGCCGTGGCCCGAATATTGCTGAAGGCGGGCATCACCGATGAGCAGGGCAAGTTGAAGGTCGTGGAAGTCGAAGAGGCTGAGGCTGCGCCGACAGAGCCGGAAGCTGCCTGATCAAGCGAGCATCCTATGAAAGAACTGGTCGAATTCATGGCAAAGTCTCTTGTTGAGTCGCCCGAGGAGGTGCGCGTTTCGGAACGCGTGTACCGGGAACGCACAGTTCTTCGGCTGCAAGTCGCGCCGGAGGACGCAGGAAGGGTGATCGGCAAGAATGGAAGAGTCGCCAACGCCATGCGGTCTGTGCTCAATGTCGCTTCAATTCGGCAGTCGCATGACGTGATTCTGAAGATAATGTAACCGCCCCAACTGGATAGTTTCCCCGCCTAAGGCAGACTCCTTACGCCTGCCCGAATGCGCGACCGCCGGGTTGTCCGCCATCCCTTCAACGCCGCGAGGGTTGGCGGATTGAGGGCAGACGCATTGGGGCTGTGGGGCGTCCTTCCATCATGCGGTCTGCGCAGACAGGCCACTGTTTCCTGCTGTGCAGACCGTCCGCTCGACGCCAGAAGAGATCCAACGCATGCTGGGCCGAAGAGAATGAAGAGTCGATCGAAGCGGAGCCGGCGCCGGTCTGGCAAGGACGGACGGTCACGCGCCAGCCGATTTCGAAGGCGTAAAGAGATGGCGCCCGACGGGTATCTGGCTGTGGGCCGCATTCTGGGCGCGCACGGGCTGCTGGGGGAGGTGAAGGTCGAGTCCCATACCGATTTTGACGCCCGATTCAGCCCTGGAAAACAGCTTCTGATTGGAAACGAGCTGACGCCGGTCGAAATAGAAAGCTCCCGGCCCCACAAAGGAATCTTCTTGATTCACCTCAGCGATGTTGCCGACAGAGGTTCCGCTGAGGAGCTTTACGGCGAATGGCTGTACATCCCGGAGGAGGCGGCAATGGAATTGGATGCCGGTTCCTACTGGGTCCATGATATTGTCGGATTGACGGCGCAGACAGAAAAGGGCAGACGGTTGGGCGAAGTGGTTGACGTCCTGTTTACCGGGGCCAACGAGGTGTATATCATACGTCCGGCCGCGGGCGTAAATCGAGACAAAGACATTTTAATCCCCGCGCTGGCGGAGGTCGTCCGGGCCGTGGATATTGAGGCCGGGACACTGACGGTTCGCCTGCAACCGGGGTTGCTGGACGAGGCGGTCGAGTAACGAGGCCGTTGCCGACACAGGCATTTGAGCGAAACCCCCATCTATGGATGAACGAGCGTATTGGATTGCCTTTAATCGTGTGCCCGGCATTGGGCCGGCGCGGCTGACCGCCCTCCTTGAAGAGTGCGGAAGCATTGACGCGGCGTGGGGCGCCCCGATCCAGTCGCTCAAGGCGGCCGGACTGGACCGACGCAGTGTTGAGAGCTTGCTGGCTGCACGGCAGCGGTTGGACCCGCAGGCGGAGTTGGAGAAGGTTCTCCGCCGCGGGTATGGCGTGTACTGCTGGGGTGACGACGGCTATCCCTACAACCTGCGATCTGTTCCGCTGGCCCCGCCCCTGTTGTATGTGCGCGGCCAGATTGAGGCGCGGGACGAACTGGCTGTCGCCGTCGTTGGCACGCGGCGCGTGTCCCCGTATGGGAGGGAGGTGGCGCGGGAGTTGGGATCCAATTTGGCCAAGAACGGTGTGACGGTCGTAAGCGGATTGGCGCTTGGCGTAGACGCGATTGCGCACCAGGCGGCGTTGGATTCCGGAGGGCGCACGATCGCGGTGTTGGGCAGCGGCGTGGACCAGATTTACCCGGCGCGAAACCGGAGGATGGCCCTGCAAATCATGGAGCAGGGCGCCGTGGTAAGCGAGTATGCGCTGGGCGCCAAACCTGAAGCCAGAAACTTTCCGCCGCGCAACCGCATCATCAGCGGATTGAGTCTGGCGGTGATCATCGTGGAGGCCGGAAAGCGCAGCGGGGCATTGATAACGGCGAATTTCGCCGCCGAGCAGTCGCGGGAGGTTTTTGCCGTGCCGGGTTCGATTCTCAGCCCTGGCAGCAGCGGCTGCAACCGGCTCATTCAGGACGGCGCGATTCCTGTGACTTCTGTTGACGACCTCTTCGACTACCTCAATCTGGCGGACGCGGTTGCGCAGCAGGAGGCCCGCTCCACGGTGCCGGCATCGCCGGAGGAGGCGCTGATCCTGGAGCATATTTCCACAGAGCCGCAGCACATGAACGAAATCGTGCGGGCCGCCCCGTTTGAAACGGCTGAAGTCAGCAGTTTGCTGTCGATGATGGAGCTAAAGGGCCTTGTGCGTCAAGTGGGGCAGATGCAGTTTGTACGCGCAAACTGATGGGGAACAGGCATGTACGCAGTGATTCTAGCAGGCGGCGCGGGCACGCGATTGTGGCCCCGGAGCCGGAAGAGTTCACCCAAGCAGTTCAATGACCTCACTGGCAGCGGCCGGACGATGATTCAGGCTACAGCGGACCGGTTGGAGGGGCTCGTCAGCCGCGAGGACACCTATGTAATTACGGGAAGGCGCTATGCCGGCCTGTGCGCCGCCCAGCTGGACGGCCTGCCCCAGCAAAATATTCTGGAAGAGCCGGAGGGACGGAATACCGCGCCTGCGATTGCGCTGGCGTGCGCGCATTTGCGGCGGCGCGACCCGGAGGAGGTGGCGGCCATCCTGCCGGCCGACCATCTGATCCAGGATCGCCGCGGCTTTCAGGACGCGTTGCGGCAGGCGGAGCAAAGCGCGCGCGCGGGGTTTATAACCGTCCTGGGAATCGAGCCAACGCAGGCTCACACCGGCTATGGTTACATCCAGCGGAAAGAAGAGCCGCTGGATGTGCCGGGGAAAATGGCTACTTTTGCGGTGAATCGTTTCCTGGAAAAACCCGATCAGGCCACAGCGGAACAGTTTCTTGCCGATGGCGGTTACTTTTGGAACGGGGGCATATTCGTCAGCCGGGTGGAGCGGTTGCTGGCGGAATACGAGAGGCAGATGCCTTCACTATACGAATCCATGAACCGCATCGCGGCGGCGTTGGGGACGAGCCAGGAGGGGCGAGTGCTGGCTGATGTCTGGCCGGCCATGCCAGACGTCTCGATCGACTACGGGTTGATGGAGGGCGCGGAGAAGGTGGCTGTGGTGCCGATGCAGGTGGGATGGAACGACCTGGGGAGTTGGGATGCGCTGGAGTCGGTCATTTCCCAGGACGCGGAAGGGAATTACCCGGTGGAGAGCGAAATCCTGCAAATGAACAGCCGGGGCAATATCGTGGCCGCCTCGAAGCGGCTGGTGGCCCTGATCGATGTTGAAGACCTCATCGTGATTGATGCGGGGGACGCGTTGCTGATCGGCAAAAAGGGGAGCATTCAGCAGGTGAAGCAGGTGGTCGCCGAGCTGCAGGCAGGGGACCGCAACGAGCTCCTCTGATCGAACGTTGGGCGCGTGGAGAGACGCGGGCATTGAAATGATCGACCGTCACAGGTCCCTGGTCCACATGCTGATGTCGGGATTGGTCGGGCTTACGCTCGGGCTTTTCATCGGTTGGTGGGTGTGGCCCGTAGAGTGGACAGAGGCCCCCTCCTCGGAGCCTGCAGCATCTGCCCCGTCGCAACAGGGAGAGGTTCCGGCTTCAGGAAGCGACGAGGCCGGCTCGAGCTATACGGCCTTTGTGGACTTGATTAGCCAGGGCCTGCTGTATGTTGCAGCCTTGCTTCTGCTGGTTGGCGGGGTGGTCATCGCCAATCAGCTTCTGCGCCAGTCACAAGGAAAGCCCCCCCCAATTCAGCCGTTTCCGCTCCCCTTCGGGAGGGGCCGCTCGAATCAGGCAACTGCGCCGCGGGAGGCGCGAGCCGGGCCCCCTTCCGTTGCGGAGAGGCCCGTAAGGCAGCGTCGCCCAAATCTGGACTGGCTGCGCAAGGGGCGCCCGACTGGAGGTCATTCCGCGCCCAATGAGCCCGTCTTCACGGAGCAGGCTGGGACTGCGCGCCGCCCAATTGAGGGGTCACCCGATACGCCGCTTTCGGACAGCAGAGAAACTCCGGGCGAACCAGTTCGACAGATCGGGACGGCTTCCAGGGCAGATGTCGCGTCGAGCCGTCGCGCCGATGTTGACACAACTGAGGACCGGACTGAGAGGCGGGCGGGCCGGCCGGGGACGCTTGCGGCGCCGCGGACGGCAGGAGACCGTACGAGGGGGCTGCCTGCCTTGGCCGGCGATACGGAGGCGGCTGGGCGTGCGGACGGGGATGAGAATGTTGAGCTGCTCAGCAGGGGAGACGCGGCTGAGCAGGATGACGACGATACGCCGAACGAGCCCGTTGCCTTGGGGGTGGAGAGCGGCGAGGGGGTACCGGGCCAGGTAGGGACAGGCCAGCCCCATTCAGATTTAGAGGAACTGAGCGGGAGCCGGCCGGATGATGAACCGGGAAGCCTGGAGTCTGCTGTCGGGCCAATCAGAGCCGAAACAGGGCCGGCGGCAGGATTGGGCGGTCCCGACGCGGGAAGGGACGAGAGCCTTGCAAGATCCGACGGCAGTCTGGCCGCCCCCGAAGACCCCGCGGCGCTGCCAGACAGAAGGATGGAGGCGAGGCCGATTTCCGACGCCGGGGGCGAGACCCTCGAGAGCGGCCGAGACCTTTCTGAGCCGGAACAGGCTGTTCATTCGTCCCGGCAGCAGGTTGGCCAATTTGAGGCGAGCTACGCCTTCGGCATTCAGTCCTATGACGAGAGCTTTACAATCAACGCGGCGGACGGCGAGCTATTGGGAGCCTGCGGCATGGGAATCAATGAATCGGTGGACCGCGACGCGGCCAATACGGACCAGGTGCGGCTGCTCGACATCTGGCTCTATGACCGTTCCGCGGTGCGCAGCGTAAGCCAGCCGCTCGTCTCGCCGGGCTTTTCAGCGAGCGGCCTGGAAGACCCTGCCGGGAGCGGCGGCTCTGAAACCGCTCCTCCTCTTGAGGTCGCGCCGGGGCTGACTTGCACGCTCCGATCAGACGGCGTTGAGTTGGAATGCAGGATAGAGAGCGTTACGTATCTTGAAGGCGAACAGGCGCCCCTGCCGTTTCAGTCGGTAAACGCCAGATTTGAGGTCTACGTCTCGTCTTGATCCGGAGAAGAGACGCCTTGCGGGGTTGCGTTCAAACGCCTTCCTCAGGGTCAAAGAGACGGCGGTGTTCTGCGATCGCGTAGCGGTCGGTCATGCCCGCGATGTAGTCGCACACCACGCGATGCAGGTCACCCCCCGATTCGCTAAGCCGCTCCTGTGTTTCGGGAGGCAGTTGCGCTGGCTCCTCTACGAAAGCCGTGAACAGGGCGCGGATCGTTCGGTCTGCCTTGGCGGCCATACGGGCCACTCTGAAGTGGCGGTAGAAGCGATCGAACAGAAACTGCTTGAGCTCCCGGTTTTCTCCTTCAATCTCCATCGAATAGGCGGCCATATTTCTTCCACGCGCCCGCAGATCCGCAAGGCTGTGAACGGTTGCGGCTCGTAGATTTACCGTGGTTGCCTGGATGGCATCGCTGACCTCAATCCCGACGAGCCGCCGGATAAAACGGTAGCGGGAGAGCGGCTCAGTAAGGTCGATAGTCGTCGGGTTCTCTCCCAGTGAATCGAGGACGCGCCGGCTGATGGCAAGTTCAAGAAATGCGGCGGGATTCAGGATGCCAGCGCGCAAGCCGTCGTCGGCGTCGCTGGTGTTGTAGGCGATTTCGTCGGCCAAATTGCTGATCTGACACTCCAGGGTGCCTCTCTCATCGGGATCATACTCGCCGGCATCGACGATGTCGTAGTCGGTGTCATGTTTGACAATCCCTTCCCGCACCTCGTATGTCAGATTCAGTCCCGGGTGTTCCGGGTAGCGACGCTCCAATCTCGTTACGATGCGATAGGTCTGTTTCTGGTGATCGTAGCCGCCATGCCCTTGCATGAGGTCGTTCAGCGAAGACTCGCCGGTGTGGCCGAAGGGGGGATGGCCCAGGTCGTGGGCCAGGCAGATCGCTTCGGTGAGGTCTTCGTTGCAGGCGAGCGCGCGGGCCAGCGTGCGGCCGATCTGGGCCACTTCGACAGTATGGGTCAGCCGGTTGCGGTAATGATCCCCTTCGTTGTAGACGAACACCTGGGTCTTGTATTGCAGGCGTCGAAAGGGCGTGGTGTGAATGATGCGGTCGCGGTCCCGTTGGTAAGCGGTGCGGTAGGGATGCTCGGCGTCGGGATGGGCTCGCCCGCGACTGCGGCCGCTGCGCATCGCGTAGACGGCCAACTCCCTCTCTTCCCTCTGTTCCAACTCTTCTCTTGTCAGAAGCATGTTCGCCTGCTGAAGGAGATAGCGGGACGACGGCGGTTTTCGACCCACCTGTGACTCTGGGCCTCATTTCTCCATGGTAAACAGTATACAGGGTGAAACCAGAAACCCGCCAACACTTCGTTTCGAAGACGCGCAGTCCAATTCAGGGGCGCGTTTCAGCCCGCCTTTGGGTAATTTCACTGCCTCCATAAAAGTGGCAGTGGGGGGTGAGCAGAGGTCAGTGGGTGGATGGGCGGGGAAGCGCCGCGGGCCGGCGTACGGGGGAGGGGCGCCCGAAAGGGGCGGCCCTCCAGGTATTGCCGAGGCGAGCAGTGGCGGCGGCGGGCCGCGGTGAATCCCTTTTCCGCGAAGGGGCGCGTTTTGGGGCCTGGTCGTCGGGATTGGACGGCGCTAACTTGCCTGATTGGGATCTGTGAAGACCTTATCCTGCCGAGGCGCGAGGGCATGGCCTTGTTCTCTCTATCGTTCCCGCCCGTGCTATAATTGCCGGGTGGAAAGCCACCCGAGGCAGCTCCAGGAGACTTCTGCATGCTCAGGCGTTTGTTTGGCCGCAAGGAAGAGAAGACGGCCGATGATGAAAAAATAGAGGAAAGTCTACAGAAGACCAGGTCGGGCGTTTTCAGTCAGATTGGTTCCCTGTTTCGGGAGAACGAAGTTACTGAGGAGCTGTGGGAGGAGCTGGAGGAGGCGCTGATCGTTGCCGATGTCGGAGTGGATTCGACGATGGAGCTTGTCGAGTCGACCCGTCAAAGAGTTCAACAGGAGAATGTAAGGCGCAGCGAGGACGCTTATCTGATCCTGAAGCAGGAGATGGTGAAGCTGTTGCAGGCTGACGAGCCGCTTCAGATTGAGGAGCCGCGCATATTGACGGTGGTCCTGGTCGTTGGGGTGAACGGCTCGGGTAAGACGACAACGATTGGCAAGCTGGCGAAGCGATACAAAGAGCGCGGCAAGAAGGTCGTTCTTGCCGCCGGGGACACCTTTCGAGCGGCGGCCATCGATCAGTTGCAAATATGGGGTGAACGGGCCGGCGTTGATGTGATCGCGCAGGCCCCCGGGTCGGACCCTGCGGCGGTTCTGTTCGACGCCATGCGGGCGAGCCAGGAGAGCCGGAACGCCGACCTGCTTATCACAGACACGGCGGGACGCCTGCAGAACAAGTTCAACCTCATGCAGGAGTTGGAAAAGATGCGCCGGGTGGCGGCCAAGCAGGTGCACCGGGCGCCGCATGAGACGCTGCTGGCGTTGGACGCGTCCACGGGCCAGAACGCGATTTTGCAGGCCAAGGGGTTCAAGGAAGCGTCTGGCGTGACGGGTATCATATTGACGAAGCTCGATAGCACCGCCAAGGGCGGCGCGGTTCTGAGCATCAAGAAACAGCTGGGGATTCCGGTGCGTTTCGTTGGCACCGGCGAAAAGCTGGAGGACCTGGCTGAATTCGAGCCGGTGACGTTTGTGGAAGGCTTGTTGGGAGAATAACGTGACCGGCGCCTCACAAGATGGCAGACGACGACAGTCGGGAATTCTGAGGCCGCCGAAGACTTCAGGGCGCCATTCAGCAGACATCAAGGGAGATAGAGAGTCATGGGCGAATTAACAGACCGCTTACATCTGCTCGCGGAGCGAGTCGACGCGATACGGGGGCGGCTTTGACTTGCCGGACAAAGTTGCGCAGGCAAAGACGCTGGAAGAGGAGTCGATAGCCCCCGATTTCTGGGACAACCAGAGAGCGGCCCAGCAGAAGATGCAGGAGCTGAACGCCCTGCAGGAGGTGATCAGCGTCTGGGATGGATTGAAACAGCGTACGCAGGACGCGCTTGATTTTGCCGAAATAGCTGAAGACGACCAAAGTCTGCTTGCTGAGCTGCAGGTCGAGGCGGATTCACTTGACGGGGAGCTTGAGAAGAGGGAGTTTACCCTTTCACTCAGTGGTAAGTATGACTCGGGCGGCGCAATTATCAGTATTCATGCAGGCGCGGGCGGCACCGAGGCGCAAGACTGGACCGCGATGCTGCAACGCATGT
Organism: Caldilineaceae bacterium; assembly: GCA_022824025.1. Classification (GTDB taxonomy): domain Bacteria; phylum Chloroflexota; class Anaerolineae; order Caldilineales; family Caldilineaceae; genus Bin5. The sequence continues at coordinate 10,502 of JAJEBF010000003.1, read as the reverse complement.
ATTTACGCTGGGCAGAGAAGAAGGGCTTCGCGACTGAAATCACCGATATGACCCAAGGGGAAGAAGCCGGAATCAAGAGTGTAACGACGACGGTGGAAGGGCCCTACGCCTATGGCTATCTTCAGGCAGAACGGGGCACCCACCGGCTTGTCCGGCTCAGTCCATTCGATGCCGGCAACCGGCGGCACACATCTTTCGCGAAGTTGGAGGTGCTGCCGATCATTGACGAAGACATCGAGATCGAGATCGCGCCGAACGATGTGCGGATGGACGTATTTCTTTCCAGCGGGGCCGGAGGCCAGAGCGTGCAGAAGAACGCGACGGCGGTTCGCCTCCACCACTTGCCGACCGGAATTGTCGTTTCGTGCCAGAACGAGCGCAGCCAGACGCAGAACCGGGAAATCGCGATGCGGATCCTGCGGGGCAAGCTCTACGCAATCGAGCAGGAAAAAATCGCCGCGGAAAAGGCCCGGCTGAAGGGCGAGAATGTTCAGGCTGATTTTGGCAGCCAGATTCGTTCCTATGTCCTGCACCCCTATCAGATGGTGAAGGATTTGCGCACAAATGTGGAGACAGCGGCAACGCAGGCCGTTTTGGACGGCGATCTGGATACGTTCATCGAGGCGTGGCTAAAGACACAGGTGGGAACATAGGCGGAATGGCGCCTGGGAGGTACCGATGATTCAACTCGTGCCGGTGCGGCAGGCCGTATCTGATCAGCAAGTTGAAAATGTATCCGCCGCGGTATGGAACGGCCTCAACGCGGTAGGGCTGTCTGAACGGATCAGGCCGGGGATGAGAGTGGCAGTGGCTGTTGGCAGCCGGGGAATCTCCTGCTATGCGGAAGTTGTGCAGGCGGTTGTTGAATCGTTGCAGGCAATTGGGGCGGAGCCTTTCCTGGTGCCGGCAATGGGGAGCCACGGAGGTGGAACGGCAGAAGGACAACACGCAGTACTGGTCGACTATGGGATGGCTGAGCTGGGCGTTCCCATTCACAGCAGCCTGGAAGTAGTCAAAATCGGCGAGACGGACGGCATGCCGGTCTATTGGGATCGGCACGCGGCGGAGGCCGATGCTGTGATCCCGGTGAATCGAGTCAAGGCGCATACCGCCTTTCGCGCCGACCGCGAGAGCGGGCTGTGCAAGATCATGACGATCGGGCTGGGAAAGAGAAAGGGAGCGGCTACCCTCCATGCCAACGACGCCGCCACTGCGATTCCGCGGGCGGCGGAGGTTGTTCTGGCCAAGATGCCGGTCGCGGCCGGCGTTGCCATTGTCGAGAATGGCCGCCACGCGGCGGCCGAGATCGCCGTCCTCGCGGGAGACAGAATTTTCGAAGAGGAGCCGTCCCTGTTGCGGCTGGCCAAATCGCTCCAACCCTCAATTCCCTTCGAAAACCTTGATCTGTTGGTCGTTCAGGAGATGGGAAAGAACATCAGCGGCACCGGTATGGATACCAACATCATCGGGATGTGGAGACGAAACGGCGGGCCAAGGGAGCCCGACTTTCGGGTGGTGGCGGTCCTTGATCTGACGTCTGAAAGCCATGGCAATGCATCCGGCGTTGGATTGGCCGATCTGATCCCCGAGCGTTTGCGGTCCAAGATCGACTGGGACGCTACCTATACGAATTGCCTGACCGCAGGGAACTTCTCCGCCGCGAAGCAGCCGGTCGCGTTGCCGACGGATCGGGAGGTGATCGCGACCGGTTTAATGGGCAAGGATTCTGCCGACGCCCGCGTTGTGTGGATCCGGAATACGCTTGAACTCGATACGCTGTGGCTTTCGCCCGCTCTCCTGGAAGAGGCCGAGAAGCGTCCGAGTCTCAACCAGATCGGACCGGCCCAGGACCTCCGTTTTGACGGCGAAGGCGCCCTACGCGCCCCCACAGCCGAGAAGATCGTCAGTTAGACGCCGCCTGGCAAGCAGGGTTGCCGCTCAGCGCGAAGATTGAAGGGCCAGATTCTGGCGGCGTCTGCGTCGTTGCGTTTTTCTCTTGACCCGCGCCTGAAATCCCACTCGCCAGACTCATTCACGTGCGCTGGCCATGGCCACAAGCTCCTCCCAGGGGCTGACGACCCGCAGGCCATGGCAGCGGCAATCTGATCCATGCGTAGAGTTCTTGTCCGGAGTCTTGTCCTCAGATTTCTGCCTCTGCTCTTCCTCGCACTTCTGACTTTTCTTCTGACCAGCCCCCTCTGGCAGCAGGCAGGCATCCCAGATACGGCTGACAGTGTGCGCATTCAGGGCTATGACCTGGCGGAAGCCCGCGAAGGAGTCTCTCTGCGCCTTTTCTTCGATACAGTGGGAGCGGTGGAGAAAGACTGGATCGTCTATATCCATCTCCACAACTCTCAGGGAGAGAGGACCGATCAGTTCGATGGGCCGCCTCTGGCAGGGCTGAAGCCGACAAGCGAGTGGAACAGGAGGGCTCTATACATTGACCGGCATCAGCTCAGGTTTCCGCCCGGCATGTTGCCTGGCGAGTACACTTTGCGCATTGGGCTGTACGATCGCGAGAGCGGCGAAAGATTGGCCTTCCAGCCCGGCCCCGAAGGACGCGTTCATTTTGAGGACGGGCAACTTCGCGTTCCGATCTCAGTTGCCGCTGAGTGAACTGCCCCCCCGTCGAATTCACATCGAGTCGCGGCCAATCCAAGGTCTTCTGCCGCCAATCGTCGTTGCATTGGGAAGAAGGCGCATCCTATGCTAGGCTTTTGCGGAGTCGCCGCGCAGCGCGGCGGACCTGTTTCTTCAACATCCAATACCTGAGGAGGGCCCGTGTCACGTACAAATGAAGCCGTTGCGCTGACTTTTGACCTTTTCGGTACCATTCTGGACTTGGGGGGCAGCCTGAAGCCGGCCATCACTGCGCTGCTTGAAAGGGAAGCGCCCGACCGATCAGCGGACCTCTTTTGGGATCAGTGGCGTGTGCGACAGCGGCTGGAGCAGTACCAGGACACGATAATGATGGTCGGCCACGCCGGCTACCTTGAAACGGTGCGGCGTGCGTTGCATTACGTGTTTCGGCTGAACGAGATGGAGCCGTCGGATTCACGGATTCAGGAGCTGATGGCTGCATGGCAAGGACTTTCCGCGTTTCCGGAGGTGGTTCCGGCGCTGGAGAGGCTCCATGAACGGTACAGGCTCGTGGTTCTCTCCAACGGGGACCCGCACTACCTGGATCATCTGGTCGAGGCCCGCGTGCAGTTTCCGTTTGATGGGGTCATTTCCGCGACCGGCAATGGCGCGTTCAAGCCTCACCCTGGCGTCTATCGGAGGGCAGCCCACCTGCTGTCGCTGGAGGTCTCCGAATGCATGATGGTTTCGTCCAATGCCTTCGACTGCGTGGGCGCGCGTGCGTGCGGGTTCCAGGCCGCCTACGTGGATCGGTATAAGCTGCCGGTCGAGGACTCGCCTTTCCAGCCGGGCGTTACGGTTGAGGACTTCACCGAGTTGGCCGATGCCCTGCTGTGAGGGTCGGTCTGCTAGGGCCTGACCGGCGCGCCGGGCTCTTTCGCCTGCTGCCGTCGCAGGGATTCACGGGGCCCTACTGAGCACTGACAATTGGCCAAAAAATTGTACACCGCTCAACAATTGTGCTAGGATCTGTCGTGCCGGGCGTACCCGGCACGAGTGCTACTGGAGAGGTCGCATAGTCTGGCCGAGTGCGCGCGTCTCGAAAACGCGTAGGGTTCACGCCCTCGAGGGTTCGAATCCCTCCCTCTCCGCCTAGGTTCCCGGGCAATGCGTGTCCGGGAATTTTAGTTCATGGGCGCGGTTGGATTTGCCCTGGCTCAAGCCGGCAAGCTGAGCGAACACAGGGCAGCGTGCAAGAGAGAGGTTGTCAGGCATGTGGCGGAGTTGGGCGGGCAGGTTGCCACTGGACGGCGGCCAGCCGGGTCTCCCACACGAGGCGCGGGCCACTGAAGGCGTTTGGATTCGAAGCGCGGCTGCCTTCGTTGGGCTGATTGGCCTGGCCTGGCTGCTGGCGGAACTGCCGTTGCTTTGGACCGCGGCCCTGATCGCAGCGGGCGGCGGTGGACTCGTTCTGGTCCGTTTCCCGCATCTGATCTGGATTGGCCTTGCGGTCGCATTGCCATTTGCCAGCGGCTTCAAGATGGGGCCGCTCAGCTTGGCGGACCTCTTGCTTGGGGCTGCAGTTCTGCTGTGGTTTCTGGACGGCGTACGAAAGGGAAGGCTTCGCCTCACTCCCAGCCTGATGCCGGTCTTGTTCAGCATCTACCTGGTCGCGCTTCTGCTCTCCCTGACCCAGGCGATTGACGTGCGGGAGGCGATTGAGGGTGTGATCAAGTGGCTTCAGATGCTGCTCGTGATTCTGCTGATCCCGGAGGCGCTGTCGCCGCGGCAGGCGCGCTGGCTGGTATGGGGGCTTTTGACAGGAGGGGCGCTGCAGGCCGCGCTCGGCGTTTACCAGTTCATCTTCCGCATTGGGCCACCGCACTTCCTCGTATTGGAACGATTCATGCGGGCTGCCGGGACGTTCGGACAGCCAAATCCATTTGCCGGTTACCTTGGTTTGACATTGCCGGTGGCGGTTGCCCTTTTGCTTGCTAACTTCAGTTCGCTCTTCAGACGCCCGCCTGCCGGCCTGGGCCGCGCCCTGATGGGCACTCTCATGTACGGAGCGGCAGTTGGGCTGATTGGAACTGGTCTCCTGGCGAGCTGGAGTCGGGGAGGCTGGCTCGGCGCGGCCGCCGGTGTCGGGGTTGTCTTGTTCTTTCAAATCGGGAGGATCATAAAGATTGCCGCCCTTATGGGCGGGGCGCTGTTGCTATTGGTCGGTCCGCTTGCCTACCGCTTCATTCCCAAGTCTCTGACCGACCGCATAGCCGATCTGCCCGCCTATCTGGGAGGCGGCATGTGGGAGGTTGTTCAGCAGCCGGTTACGGACAGCAACTTCTCGGTCATTGAACGGTTGGCCCATTGGATCGCCGCGTTGCGCATGTGGGAGATGTCGCCCTGGCTGGGCGTAGGGCCGGGAAACTATACGGCGGTCTATCCGCAGGTGCGGTTGCCGCGCTGGGAAGACCCGTTGGGTCACGCACACAATACATACCTGAACGTTTTGGCCGAAAACGGATTGGTCGGGTTGACCGCATATTTGGCTCTCTGGACCGGCGTTGTCTGCTGGCTTATTTTCGTTCGCAAGAGAGCTGCGCAGGAAGGCGATGAGAACGGGCTCACCCGGCGCGCAACGCCGTCGGGGCTATATTCTCTCGATCCTTCGAGCGGGTGGAAGGCAGCTTTCTTCCTCGGCGTTTTGGGCGTGATCGTCCACCTGTCAGTTCATCACCTGTTTGACAATCTCTTTGTTCAGGGAATGTACTTGCATGTGGCGCTTTGGCTGGGCGCAGCCGCGGCTCTGGCCGCCGCGCGGCCTTGTTTCCGCCCCGCGGTACAGGCCGGAGACTGTTCTGTGCGTGTAGGGCGGCGGAAGGCGGTAGACGTAGCGTAGAGAGCGGTGGACGCTTTCGGCTTGCGGCTGGCCGGGACTGGCTGGCCGGTCCATTCGCGATATGGAGACACAGTTGAGTCGGACCAGACAACTGCTTCTTGGCAGCGTCGGACGCAAAGAGACGCTCAGGTTTATAAAGTTCGCAATTGTCGGCGCGTTGGGCGCGCTGACCGACTTCACGATCCTGATACTCCTGGTCGAAATTGCCGGATTCCTGCCTGTTGTCGCGGGCGGCTTTGGCTTCTGCGCCGCTGTTCTGCAGAACTTTCTGCTGAATCGATGGTGGACATTCCCCGAAAGCCGGGTTCAGAGCAAACGAAGACTCCTGCTGAAGTTCGGCCTTGTCAGTCTTGTTGGACTGGGAATAAATTCAATCATACTGATGTATGTAGATCAGTCATTGCGCCCAATCTGGATCGAACTGCTTTCAAGCGAAGCGACTGGATTCAGGGCCAGCTACATTTTTGCCAAATTCTTTTCCATCGGCGTTGTGCTTTTCTGGAACTTCGCGGCCAACCGTTTGTGGACCTTCAAAGGGCAATGAAGCTGGTTATTGATTACACGCCGGCTGTGCGCCAAACGGCGGGCATAGGTCGAATCATACGCGGGCAGGTCGGGGCGCTGGTTGCGCAGAATCCGGGCTATGACATCTCTCTTTTCGTTGCCGGGAGGGTTACGCAGGTCGAACGAGGGGACAGCCCTCTCCCGCTCGACACGTTTCCCCTAGTCTCCGAGCGGAATCTGACGCGCATGTGGCACCGCCTTAATCTTCCTTTTCCACGGGTTGAGTGGCTGACCGGAGGCGGCGTCGAGCTCTTTCATGCAACCGACTTTGTGATGGCGCCGGTAAACGCAAGGAGAAAGATCCTGACCGTTCACGATCTGGCCTTCTTGCACTACCCCGAAGCCGCCATGCCTTCGCTTCACCACTATCTCAATGTGGTCGTGCCCCGCAGCATTGGGCGGGCGGACCACCTGATCGCGGACAGCCGCAATACGGCGCTGGACCTGGAGTCGAGGTGGCCGCGACTCGCGGGACGGATCAGCGTTGTACAGGGTGCGGTGGACCATGGCCGGTTTCGCCGCGTGTCGGACCCGGAGGCGTTGCAGGCCGTGCGCAAGAAGTACGCGATCGGAGAGGGACCCTACGTGTTTGCCCTGAGCACGCTGGAGCCCCGCAAGAACTATGCCAGGCTGATTTACGCCTTTCATGCCGCGCGCCGGGATGGGGGCTTGCGGCACAGGCTGGTCATTGGCGGCAAGAAGGGCTGGCTTTTTGAGGGGATTTTCGCCGCGGTGCGGAAACTCGGATTGGAGGAGGAGGTCCACTTTCCGGGGTTTGTAGCCGATGCTGATCTGCCCGCTCTCTACTCGGCCGCGGAGTTTTTCGCCTACCCTTCACTCTATGAAGGGTTCGGCCTTCCGATTATCGAATCGCTTGCCTGCGGGACGCCTGTTCTGACGGCGGACAACTCCTGCCTGCCGGAGGCGGGCGGGGAGGGCGCGCTCTATGTGGATGCCGAATCGGTCGACAGCATCGCCGACGGGGTCACCCGCCTGGCCGGCGATCGTGGGCTGCGCGCCCGGCTGGCAGAGGCCGGGGAGATCCACGCGCGCGGCTTTACCTGGGATCGCAGCTTGAGCCAGCTGCTGGACGCCTACGAACGCGCGCTGTCGTGAGCCTATGGTACAATGCATTCGATTCCACAGGGACGGAAGGGACGATGAACTCCAGGAGCAGGACCGTCGCTGATTCGATGACGCGAATCAGCCAGATAATGAATCCTGAGCATGCCAACCTGCTGGGCAATGTACATGGCGGCGTGCTCCTGAAGCTGTGCGACGAGTGCGGCGGCATCACCGCTGCCCGCCACGCCCGGCGCGTGGCCGTGACCGTCGCGGTAGACAGCATGGCCTTTCACCAGCCGGTTCGGGTTGGGCAGTTGTTGAGGCTGCGCGGGCGGATTACCTATGTTGGGCGGAGTTCGATGGAAGTTGAGGTGATTGTCGAGGCGGAAGACCTGTTGACCGGCGGAATTGCGCATACCAACAGCGCCTACTACATTTTCGTCGCCCTGGATGACCTGGGACAGCCGACCGAGGTGCCGCGGCTCGAACTGACAGGCGAAGAGGAACGCCGCCGTTTTGCAGAGGGCCAGGAGCGGCAGCGACAGCGGCTCATACGTGCAGGAAGACAGAAGGAGGAGGTGGATTGAGGTCCGCTTTGCCCCGCCGATGGCTTCTATTCGAATTCGCGTTGCCCAATCCTTGAAACCGCTGCACCGATGGTTGTTGCCTGTTGGCGCGCTGGTCACGTTCACCGGCTATGTCCGCCCCTGGATCGATCACAAGGCGGCGGGGCTGGCCGTGCTGGGGCTGGACTTGGGGGAGTTGGTGAAGTTTCTCCATCCGGTGCAGCAGGGTGAGATACGGCTCTGGCGCGAGGGGTTCTATCTGCCCCTGGTCGCGGTGAGCGTGAGCCTCAGCTTGAATGCCTTTCGCCGGGGTCCGGCGCCTTCAGGGGAGGCAGGTGGGGCGAATGCCGGGGCAGGAGGCGAAGCGAGCCTGCCCTGCTGTGGCTGGCCCCTGCGTGTTGCGTTTCTGTTGATGGCAGTTGTGGCCGCGCTCAACTTGCTGCCCCCTGCCTGGACACCGCGCCTGCTGCTGACGTCGGAGTTTCGATTGCAGACGTTAGTGATGGTCGGTTGCCTGGCCCTGGCCGCGTTGAGCCCATTTGCGGCGCTGCTTTATTCACCCCGGTCCTTGATTGAGAGGGAGGATGGTCCTGGGACCGGCGCGAATCGGCGAGAATTTCTGCGGAGAGCCGTGTGGACAGTGGCGTTTCTGAGCGTCCTCGTTCCCGCGGCGCTGGCCGTTTCCGCCATGTACTTTCCCCTGGTCCAGTTTCGTCAAATCTTGCCCACACTCGCAGAACTGTACGGGCAACCGCCTGAAATCGGTTGGGGTCCGGCAGCTATGGTTGCAGGGCTGGCAGCCCTGCTCGGGCACGGGCTCAGAGACATTGTTTTTTTGGTGAGAAAATGACTGGCGAATTTCGCACAAACGTACGCGCCTATGGGCTGCCGTTTCGGACTGTCTGGCTGCGGCGCAAGGATATGATTGACCTGCGTTTTTCGGGAACCAGGCCGGATGCCGACAGTTGGACAACGGCTGACATCGTGGCTCATTTGTCGGATTATCGGTTGATTGGGGTGAGTATACAGGACCACAAGCGTCTCGGACTTGGACGCTGGCTACGCGCTTCGGGCGAGGAAGTCTCCTTTCGCGCCGACGAACCGCTTCCTTCGGAGACCGTCCGATATGATGAAGGGGCGCAAATCGCGTATTTCTCGATTTGGCCCCAGTTTTCGGGAGACACGGTGCGACGCGACTACGAAAGAGAGGGCAAGATTTTCCTGGGACGGACAGGAGGGATCGCACGGATCCGCTTCCCCGTGCTAAACAATCGCGGCCGCACTGGCGTCCTGGGTACGGCCGCGGCTCTTCTGGCGACGCGGTGAGGGCTGAGAAAGCGCGGGGCGCCTGAGCAGATACGGGATAGGCGCAGAGCAAGGGGATTTCACCAAGACACGGAGTTTTTTTATGTCAGAACCAGTCCGTTTTGGAGTCATTGGCGGAAGCGGCGTCTACCAGATGGAGTCGCTTTCCAACGTCGAAGAGATCGACCTGCACACACCTTTCGGCAAGCCGTCGGACGCATACATTGTGGGTACGCTCCATGGCCAGAGGGTTGCGTTTCTTGCGCGACACGGGCGGGGGCATCGCATCAGCCCGACACGGCTCAACCAGCGAGCGAACATTTACGGTTTCAAGATGCTGGGGGTGGAGTATCTGATTGCAGTCAGCGCCTGCGGCAGCCTGCAGGAGGCGCTTCGCCCCGGGGATATCGTAATTCCGGACCAGATATATGACCGCACAAGGCTGCGGGGCCTCAGCTTCTTCGATGACCCGGATGTGGGAACCGAAGGGCTGGTCGCCCATGTGAGCGTCGCGCATCCCTTTTGCGAGTACCTCAGTGAGATCTGCTGCCGGGCGGTCGAACAGGCAGGGGCCACGGCCCATATGGGGGGCAATTTTGTCACGATCGAAGGGCCGCGATTCAGCACTCGGGCCGAAAGCTTGATCTTCCGGCAACTGGGGATGGACATCATCGGGATGACCACGACCCCGGAGGCCTTCCTCGCCAGAGAGGCAGAGATGAGCTACGCGTGCATGGCCCATGTGACCGACTATGATGTCTGGCATGAGACCGAGGAGGCGGTGACTGTCGAGGCCGTGATCAGAGTGTTGATGCAGAACGCCCAGGTGGCTCTGGAAGCGGTCGCGAACGCCATCGAACAGCTGGCAAACAGCGGGCCCTCGCCTTTCGCCGATGCGCTTCATGACGCGCTCATCACCGACAAAAAGACCGTTCCGCAGGAAGTAATCGACCGGCTGGAACTGATCGTCGGGAAATACTTCGAACGCTAGGAAGGACGCGTTTACCGCCATGGCCACTGTTGCCGAAACGATCGCTCAGTCTCTTCATGAAGCCGGTGTCCGAGTTGTTTTCGGGATGCCGGGCGGAGAGGTCGTCTCAGTCCTGGAGGCGATGCTGCGGGTGGGTATCCGATTTGAGCTGATGCACCATGAGCAGAGCGCGGTGTTCGCGGCGGACGCGTATGCGCGGGCGACGGGGAGTCCCGGCTGCGTTCTTACGACGCTGGGGCCGGGCGCGCTCAACGCCGTGCCGGGCATCGGGCACGCGTGGCTGGACCGGGCGCCGGTCGTCCTGATTACGGCGCAGAAACCGGATTCGCTTCTGCCGGACTACACGCACCAGGTCGTGGACTTGCAGGCCATATTGGCGCCGATCACCAAGCGAACGCTGAAGGTGACGCCCCAAAATGCCGCGGCGGAGGTGGCGCCAACCGTTGCGCTGGCGATGCAGGGCCGGCCCGGCCCGGTGCATCTTCAGGTAAGCAACGAGGAGGCGGAGTTGCCGGCGGCGAGTCCAGGCGAA
>JAJEBF010000026.1 GCA_022824025.1 Caldilineaceae bacterium | reverse complement strand
GAGCCGGCTAATCGGTGTACTCGGCGAGGAGGGCTCTTACGGCCGGGACCAGCTCGACGGGTATGTCCATGACGGTCGTAGCGCGATCTTCAAAGGCGGCTTCGTCTTCGGCAACGGCCTCTTCGTCGGACTGGGAGTCGTAATGCTGGATCACGCGGCGGACGCGTTCCAGGTTCCAGCCTGGAGCGTATTGGTTGGGATCTTTCATTTGCCTCTCCTTCTCATGCGGCTTCGATAAGCGGCCAGTTGCCTGCCTCTCAGTTCATATCCTGTGATGACGAAGATTCCTTCGGGGTTCGGGCAGGCCACGGGTAGGCAGCGGGCTCTGCGCGTCCGCCCGATTGCGGTTCGCAGTCGTCGTTGACCACGCCTGAATCGAAGCCCTGCTACGGGCTGCGTTGGTATGTTTACGCCGGCGCTCTGTCCTTGAGAAAGCCCCATACGCTGAGGGCGAGGCCGAGGAGGACAATGGCCAGGGCGGTGTAGGAGACGTCGCGCAGGCCGGCGACCTGCGCGGCAGCCGCGGCTTGGGTTACGCTGCCGGTGAATTCGGGGCCGGCGTGGTGGGAGACGCGGACGGCCCAAAGGGCGCCGAGCGCGGCAACGCCTGAGGTGCGGCCGAGCGTGCGTCCGATCGTGTTGAGGCCGCTGGCCACGCCGAGCCGTTCGCGTGGGACGGCCCCCATCACGGCGCTGTTGTTGGGCGACTGGAAGAGGCCCATGCCGAGCCCCAGGGGCGTAACCCGCAGGATGAACCCAAGGACGGAGGTATCGGCATTCAGGGTGCTGACCGTGAAACAGCCAAACCCCAACATGACGAGCCCCGCGCCGGCGATGATGTGGAACGAGAACCGATCCGACAGGGCGCCGGCAATTGGCGAGGCCAAGCCAAAGAAGAGGGAAGTGATCGCCAAAAGGAGACCGACGAGAGAAGGTTCGAGGGTCAGTAGGTTTGTCAGATAGAAGGGGAAGATCAGCGAGACGCCGCCGAACACGATGAAGCTGATGAGGCGCGTCGACAGGCTCAGACTGAACCGGGGGCTGCGAAAGATGGTGAGATCGAGCAGTGGCTCCTTGACGCGCCTTTCTGTGTGGATGAAGAGCGCAAGCGTGAACAGGGCGAAGGCGAACAGGCCGATCATCGGGGGCGACCCGTAGCCTCTGCTCTCGCCGACGGTCAGGAAGAGCATGAGCGCCAGGAGGCCGGCTGAGAAGGTGGTTGCGCCGGTCCAGTCGAACCGCTCTTTGCCGCGAGGGCGGTCTTGGGGGAGATAGAGCCAGGCGAGGGCCAGGCTGATACAGCTCAATGGAAAACCGACAAAGAAGGTCCAGCGCCGGGAGAGGAGGTCGAGGAGGACGCCGCCGAGGAGAGGGCCGGCGACTCCGCCGGCGGAGACGGCGGCGCTGAAGAGGCCAAGCGCCTTGCCCCGCTCCGAACTGGGAAAGGTCTCGGTGACGATTCCCATGCTTAAGGCGATGGCAAAGGCGCCGCCGGCAGCCTGAACGACGCGAAAAGCCAGCAGGAGCGCAATGTTGGGGGCCAGGCCGGCCAGAATGGAGCCGAGGGCGAAGGCGATCGTGCCCCAGAGGAAGATGGGCTTGTGGCCCAGCATATCGCCCAGGCGGCCCACGGCGGGCGAGATGGCGGTTTGCGTCAGGGTAAAAGAAAGAACGACCCACTGGACAAGGGCAAAGTCCACGTTGAATTCCATGACCAGTGTCGGGAGGATGACGTTGGCAATGCCGATATTGAAGGAGGCCAGGAAGACGCCAGTCCCCAGCGCGGCGAAGATCAGCCATTTGCGGTCAATTGGCGGCGCTTGAGAAGCTCTCGTCATTGGGGGCAGAAGACGCGGTGGAGGATTGCCAGGGCATTGGAGGACGGTGCGCCCGGAGAGGGCTGTATGTCAAGGTTCATAGCATGCTGGACTAACGGAATTGCGCATGGATGAACACAAGCGGAATGGCTCCTTATTCGGGCCACGCTGTCAAGACGAGCGGCTATATTTGGAACGATGCGCTGACTTGGGTGAGCACGCGGCCCTGATTAAGGATCGGTCTAGCGCATGAAGGAGCCGCCCGTGACAGGAATCGAAAGGCCGGTGAGAAAGTCGGCTCCGTCGGAGGCCAGGAAGGAGACCGCGTGGGCAAGGTCGTCGGTCTGAGCAAGACGGCCAATTGGCGTGCTTCCCGCGGCGCCGGACAGGAGGGCGTCGGTAGCGTCCTTTACTTGCAGGGCTGGGTTGTCAAACAGGTTGGTCATATGTCCAACTCGTTCGGTGGGCGTGAGGCTGGGGCAGATGGCGTTGACGGTGATGCCGAATTCAGCCAGCTCCTGGGCGAGGGACTGTGTCAGTCCGACGATGCCGAATTTGGATGAGCAATAGGCGGCAAAGCGGGCGATGCCGCGCAAGCCCAAGACTGAGGAGACGCTGATAATGCGGCCGCGGCCGCCGCGGTCGACCATGTGGCGCGCGGCTGCGCGGCTGCAGACGAAGGAGCCCTTGAGGTTTACGGACATAACACGGTCCCACTCGTCCTCTTCGAGGTCGACGACGGGGACGCGATCTCTGCCGCCGCGGGCCGCTGCGTTGTTGACCAGGATATCGATTTGGCCGAGGGCGTCAATGGCCTGTTGCATGGCGTTCTCGACGGAGACGACGTCGGTGACGTCACAGGTCAGTGCCAGAGAGCGGCGCCCCATGCCTTCGATTTCAGCCTGCAAGGCAGGCAGGCCTTCCCAGTCGGCTTCGGAATAGGGTTTCTCTACGAGGTCGGTAACGACGACGTCGGCCCCATCTGCGGCCAGGCGCAACGCGATACCGCGGCCGATGCCGTGTTCGCCCCCGGCTCCTGTGACGAAGGCAGTCTTTCCTGACAGGTTGTACATGGTGGTCCTCCAGATGTTCGTAGGCGCTATGTTTTCGATTGAGCCGCGGCGCGAATGAGGCCGCCGCTGGACGGCTGTTCGTCCATAATACTGTAACCGGAAATGGCTTAGGTCGGCAAAGAATTGACCCTGTTACTGGTGTTTTGTTGCGTTCGCGTGGATAGGGGTGGCTTTACGGCAGTGGTTGGTGGTTGGTGGGCGCGTATAGACAGGGAGCGGGCTTGCAGGAAGCATGCGGGGTGGGCGGTTAGGGGCGTAAGGGAGGAGTTGGCGGGACCGGACACGGGCGCCCACAAGGGGCGGCTTTACAGGGGGTTGAGGGGGTGAGTAAGGGGGGCTGAGCGCGGACGGGGGAGAGGGGAGGGCGATCGCTGGATTCAGGGTTGACGGAGAGGGGCGGTGTGGACTAGATGCGCTCGAAGTAGCGGGTGCGTTCCCAGTCGGTGACGGCGTTGCGGAAGGCTTGGGCTTCGGTGGCGTAGAAGTGGGAGTAATGTTCGACGACGTCGGCGCCGAATGCGGCGCGGGCGAGGCCGCTGGTTGAGAAGCTGCTGACGGCTTCTTCGAGGGTGGCGGGAAGCGGCTGGATGTCAGCGGCTGCGTAGACGTCGCCGACGTGCGCGGGCGGGGGTTCAATCCGCTGGTCGATGCCGGCGAGGCCGGAAGCGATGACGGCTGCGTAGGCGAGGTATGGGTTGATGTCCGCGCCGGGGATGCGGCATTCAATGCGCAGGCTGGGCCCGGCGCCGACGACGCGAAAGCCGGCGGTGCGGTTGTCGGGCGACCAGGCGAGCGCGGTTGGGGCCCAGCTGCCGGCCTCAAAGCGTTTGTATGCATTGACGGTTGGGGCGTAGCAGACCATGAGCTCGGGCACGTAGGACATCCAGCCGCCGAGGAACCAGCGGAAGGTGTCAGAGCAGGCGATGCCGGAGAGGTTGGCGTTGCCGGGGAAGGCGTTGGTCAGGCCTCCGTCGACGGTGGTCCAGAGGCTTACGTGGAGATGGGCGCTGGAGCCGGCCTCCCCCGCGTAGGGCTTGGCCATGAAGGTGGCGCTGCAGCCGAGCTGGTCTGAGATTTCCTTCACCGCCTGCTTAAGGAGGAGATGGCGGTCGGCCATTTCGAGGACTGGGGCGAAGCGGATGTTGAGCTCGTGCTGGTTTTTGCCGAACTCGCCCTTGGTGGACTCGACGGGGACGCCGGATGCGGCGAGGCGGCGGCGGAATGCGCCGTTGAGGTCTTCGGTCCTGGACATCTGCAGAAGGGTGTAGTCTTCGCGGTACCATCCGACTTCGGCCAGGTCACGGTAATCGTTGCGGGCGGCGTCGAGGTAGGAGGTGCGATAGAGAAAGTACTCGAGCTCGGAACCGGCCATGGCTTCGAATCCATGGGCGTGCAGGCGTTCGAGCTGTTTGCGCAGGATGGAACGGGGGGCGACAGATACGGGTTCATGACTGGGATCGATCTGGGCATCGCAGAGTACGAGGGCGGTGCGGTCGAGCCAGGAGAGGCGGCGAAGGGTTGGGAGGTCGGGGGCCAGGTGGACGTCGCCGTAGCCTGATTCCCAGTTGGAGAACTGGTATCCGGGAACAGGCTCCATTTCCATGTCGATGGTGAAGAGGTAGTCGCAGGCGTGGGCGCCGCGGGCGACGTCGGTGAGGAAGTAGGAGGCGTCGAGGCGCTTGCCCATGAGTTTTCCGTAGGGGTCGGGGAATGCGATGATGACGGTGTCGATAGAGCCGTCTTCGACGGCTGTGCGCAGTTGATCGACGGTGAGCATTCCTGGGGCTGTGTTTTGATCTGGCTGCATGGTCTCGGTCTCCGGCGTGACTGGTTTGCCCGGCGCGGGAAACTGCTGAGTGATTTCCGCTTCCGTTGCGTTGAGGGAATTATATACGGAAGTGGTCGGAACCTTCTACCTGGGCTTGTTTGCGCTCGTAGAGGTTGAGACGTTCCGGGCAAGAGAGCTGGACAGTCCACGATTAAGCGCTAAGAACACTTTTTTGACCCGCGTTGAAGGGTGGCGCGCATCTTTGCCTGCTTGTCTGGGGCGGCGCCGAGCTTTGGAGCTCGGCGCCGGTTTTTTGGCGTGGATTGGGAGGGAGTGGGGGCCTATTTGTGGAGGAGTCGGAGCGTTTGTCCGGTCTGGATTTGGGTTCCGGACTGCAGGGTGATGGCGCCGTTTTGCTTGCTGAATGGAACCGGTTCGCCGTCGAGGGTCAGGGAGGCAATGGGTGTGGAGGCGAGGAAGGGAAGGTTCAGGCGCCGGAGATTGAGGGCGCCGTAGAGGACATTGAGGGAACACTGCTCCCGGGTTATTTGGAACTGACCCCAGCCGGAGTCGAGGGACCAGAAGCAGCTGAAATCACCGTTGCCGGGTTGGACTGGCTGGAAGCCGATGGCGCCGTTGACCATGTCGAACTGGAAGCCGGAGAAGGCGTTGAGCAGGGCGTAGGATGCCATGCTGCGGGCGTAGTTGTTGCCGCACTCGAATTCGTTCCAGGGGTTGCGGCGCTCGCCGTCGTAACGGTGCCGGATGGCGTCGATGCAGTGCATGCCTTCGTCGACGAGCCCGACCATGATCATGTGGCAGGCGGCGGCGTATTCGAAGCCGTTCATTGTTTCCTGGGAGTAGGGGGCGGGGATGAGCGGTTTGTGGACGTCCTCGGGCCAGGCGCAGATGACGAGACCGCCTTCGTCGTTGAGAGCGTAGATGCGGCAGGGGTTGTAGGCCTGGCTCATTTCGGGGACGAAGTTGTGCTTGTAGATGGCGGCGCAGGCCTGTTTGACCTGATCGGGGTCGTGGAGGTCGCCGAGCCCATAGAGGGAGGCGTGCCACTGGGCGAGAACCTGGTCGATGCTGCTGCCTTCTCCGATCTGATATTTGATCTCGTTGTGTTCGGGGTTCCAGTAGGCGTCGAGGGCGGAACCGCCTTTGAGGGCGTCCTCCTGGGGACCGTAGGATTCAACGAGTTCGCGATCGCCAAGGTCGACTTTCTGAACGTAGTATTCGCCATTGAAGAGATTGGCATCGACCCAGGCCTTGCCGCGTTCAAAGATGGAATGGTATTCGGAGGCGCTTGCCGCGTCCCCTATGGCATCGGCCATTTCGGAGGCTGCTTTGAGTGCGCCGAGGTAGAAGCCTGTCAGCCAGGAGTTGGGGCCGAAGAGCTCCATATCGAGCGTATGGTGCTGGCGGCCGGTGAGCACGCCGGACTTGTCGGGGTCCCAACGGTCGATGTTTTCGGGGCTCCAGGCGTATTCGAGGGACTTCTGCACGCCGGGCCAGACGGAGCGCAGCCAGGCGTGATCACCGCTGATCTTCCAGTCGCGATAGGTTTTCATGACGCCGCCGAACTGGCCGTCGCAGCATGGGCGGAAGGGCCAGGGTTCTGAGCCGAGAGGGAGCTGGATGCGGAAGGGCATGGCTCCGTTTTCGAGCAGGTTGTACTTGTAGTCGGCGGTGCGCATGGTGCGCTCCAGGTGGGGAAAGAGGAAGGGGAGGGCTTGTTGGTAGTTCCAGACGTGGGTGCAACTGCCCTCGCAGCAGCCTTCGTCGGGATGCAGGCCTTCCCAGCCGTAGAAGGTCCCGTCTTCCAGGCGCAGCACGGTGGGTGATTTGAGAATGGAGATGTTGGCGGAGACGGCGTCGAGGGCTGCGTGGGGTATTGTAGAGGCGAAGAGCGCTTCTTTGAAGCGTTTGGTTTCGTCGTAGAGGCGGGGCCAGTTCTCGATGGCGTACTGAGCGCTGGCCCTGGAATCGTTCCAAAGGGTAGCGTAGTAGTTCTTCCAGGTCCCTGCGTCGGCCTGTTCCTTCTTCCAGTAGTTTTCGCAGGTGGGGAAGCTCCAACTGATTAGAAAGCGGACGCGGCGGGTTTCGCCGGCCGCGACGGGCAGGTGGACGGCGAGCAGGCCGGTGTCCTGCTGGGTGAACTGGGCGCCGACGCCCCTCTGTTCGGGTGTGTCGTAGAGGCGGTTTTCGAAAGGACCGGGCGTATTGAGGTCTTTCCAGTAGACTTCGAGGTTGTCGAACCACGCGCCGCGGAACCAATTCTGCTGCCAGCTGACATCGACATCGCCGGCGAGCCCGGCGTCGGTGGCGAGGGTCAGGTCGCCATAGGCGGGGTCTTCGGGCTGAAGGCTGTCGGAGGAGAGGTGGAGGGCATGGCCCCAGGCGCGTTCCTCGACGGCATTGAGGTTTACGGCGGGGAGGGGATTGGTGAGAACGCCGACGACAGTGTAGGTGAGGTCGGCGGCGTTGGTGTTGGTGACGCTGAATTCGAAGAAGGCGGCGGGGATGCCGGAGTCGTCCTCGTTGGTGGGGATGAAGGGGTTGAAGGCGGTCAGCTGGACCTGGCCGGGGAAAGTGTCGTCGCGGTAAGAGAGCTCGGCGATGGGAAATTCACCGCGGAAGTCGACGCTTTCGAAGTGGGGCAGCCCGGTCAGATATTCTCGGCGGGGGCCCCAGCCGAAGGTGCTGAACTGGGGCGCGAGGAGGTCACCCTGGAAGGGGGCGTGCAGGTTGCCGTGGAGGATGCGGGCGTCGGCCACTTCGTTGTTGTCTTCGACGCGGATGGCGAAGTGGGAGAAGCCGTTGACGCCGCCCTTGTTAGGGCGGTTGAAGATTTCCCAGTCGATGAGGCGGCCGTTGCCGGCGAGCCCGATACAGCCGGCGCCGATTCCGCCAAGCGGGAAGCTGATCTGGTTGGTTTTTTCGTTCTTGTAGACGAAGCGCTCCATTTGAATCTCCGGACTGCAGTGGTCAGAACGGCAGTGGTCAGTGGTTAGTGGTCGGTGGTCAGTGAACTGCGGTGTTGAGACGGTTGGGGGCAGGACAAGTCATGCCTGCGTCTCTTTTTGCATGACGAGTTGGTAGTTGGCGGCGATGAAGAGGCTGTAGACTGCTGGCAGGAGGAGGAGCAGGCCCAGGCTGATGTAGACGACGCTGAAGGCGAAGAGAATGCCGATGGCCAGGATACCCAGGCTGTTGGCGGGATTGCGGCTGGCCAGGATCAGGGCGTCGCGTATATGGGCTCGGACGCCGATTTGGCTTTGTTGGAAGAGATTGGGAAAGGCATAGAGCGACAGTGTTGCCATGACTGCGCATCCGAGGAGGTCGGCTCCGAGGCCGATCCATACGATGGGGGCTACCGGTTCGGTCTCAAGAGATGGCAGGGTTGTCATCAGAGCGAGCAGTGGAAAGGCGGTCAGGAGGCTCAAGAGGGCGCTGCGAGGCCAGACACGGCGGAAGTCGTTGAAGATAGTGTATTGGCGGGGCACGATGCCTTGCATGAGGCGCATATCGAAGGCCAGCAGGGCGGCCCAGGCAGGACCAATGGTGAGGGCGGCTGCGATCAAGGAGGGGATGAAGAGCCCGGTGGTGAAAAGGAAGGCGGCGGGCAGGCAGGCGAGATTGAAGAGCAGCGCCGCCCAGAGCAGTTGGGGCAGGTTTTCCCAAAGTGTTTGGACCACCTGTACCACGTATGTGCCGCCGGTGATGCCCTGCTGACTGGTCATCCTTTCATGCCGGTAATCGCGGCGCCCTGGACGATCCATCGCTGGGCCAAAAGAAAGAAGACGAGCAGTGGGAAGATGGAGATCATGATGCCGGCGAGTACTTCGGACTGGTTGCCGGAACCCATGTAGCCGCGGATGGTGGCGATGGCGATTGGGAAGGTGAATTTGTCCCAGTCGCGCAGAAAGAGCAGCGGTCCCACGAAGTTATTCCAGGAGGCGAGGAAGGTAAAGATTCCGAGGGCGGAGAGTGCGGGGCCGGTCAAGGGGAGGAGGATCTGCCAGTAGATGCGGAAGTAGCCGGCGCCGTCGATTTTGGCGGCGTCGAGGAGCTCTTCGGGCAGGGATTTGAAGTGCTGGCGCAGCAGGAATACGCCGAATGCGCTGGTAACGCTGGGGAGGATGAGCGCCCAGTGCGTGTTCATCAGGTCGAGGGAGCGGATGATGATGAAGGAGGGAATCAGGGTGACGGTTGCCGGGACCATCAGCGAGGCGAGGAACAGTCCGAAGAGGATATCGCGACCAAAAAAACGCAGGCGGCCGAAGGCGTATCCCGCCATCGAGCAGGTAAGCAGTTGCGCGCCGGTGACGATGAGAGCGATTTTGAGGCTGTTCCAGAAAAACAGCATGAACTCAATGTCAGGGGAGTTGATTACTGCGACATAGTTCTGCCAGTGGAGCGCTGTGGGCCAGAAGTCGGGGGGGAGATCGAAAGAGTTTTTCGGGTCTCGCAACGAGGTCGAGACCATCCAGCTGATGGGCGCGATTTCGATGATTGCAATGCCTATCAGGAGGATCCACAGGAGAGCCTCACCCAGCAGAAGCCAGACTGACTTTCTATATGATTTGGGAAGTGAAACAGGCTTGGAAGCGGTACCCGTTGTGGTTGCCATCAGCTTAGTCTTTTGACGGTCGTCGTTTGACGGGGCGGCTTTGAGCAGGGCGCCCCATTATTCATAGTGAACCCAGCGGCGTGCGCCGAGGAACTGCAGCAGTGTGAGCGCGATCAGGATGATAAACAGGGTGAAGGAGACAGCTGAGGCGTAGCCCATTTCAAAGCCGCGAAATGCCTTCTCGTAGATATACATGGCAATGACGCGGGAGGCATCCCCCGGGCCGCCTTCGGTGAGTACCCACACATTGTCGAAGATCTGGAATGCGCCGATGAGAGAGATAACGATGGCAAAGAAGGCAGTGGGCGAGATGAGAGGGAGCGTAACGTTGCGGAACTGTTGCCAGAAGCCGGCGCCGTCGATGCGGGCGGCTTCGTAGTAGACGGCGGGAATGCCCTGGAGGCCGGCGAGATAGATCACCATCAGGTAGCCGCAGCTCTTCCAGACGTCGTAGATCATGGCTGAGACCAGGGCCCAGGCGGAGCTGCTGAGCCAGGGCACGGGGTCGAGCCCGATCTGGCCGATGAGGAAGTTGACCACGCCTCTGTCCTGCGTGAGGAGGAAGCGCCAGACGACGGCGAGGGAGGCGGTGGTGGTCATGACCGGAAAAAAGATGGAGGTGCGCAGGACGTAGCGCAGGCCCCATGGCATGGCGCGGTTGAGACCGACGGCCAGGAGAAGGCCGAGAACGTTGTTGAAGAGTGTGACGCCGACTGTGAGCCGCAGCGTGTTCCAGTAGATCTTGAACATCCTGGAATCGGTGGCAAGCCGGGTTACGTTTTCGGCGCCGGCCCACTTTGGCGGTGTCAACAGATCGTAGTGCAGGAAGATAAGGATGAGAGATGCGACGATGGGCAAGGCGGTGAACACGAGGAGGCCGAGGAGGGCAGGCGTGGCAAAGAGATAGCCTGCCAAGGCTTCCCGCCGCGCCAGGGCTTTGCTTCGTTGGGGTGTGGCTTGCCTGTCTACTCTGTCTTCAGACAGCGCGGTAGACGTCATTGCGTGTCCTATCTTGAATTGCCGGAATGGCAGGTTGCCTGGCGGTCGAATGGCGATGGGCCAAAGGCCGCCGGGCAACCTGCTCTTTGTGTGCGCTACTTATGCCTTCAGCTTGTCCATTTCGGGCTGCAGCTCGTCATGGGCGGCCTGAAGGGCCTCTTCAACAGAGCGTTCCCCGTTCCAAATCGTCGCGTAGTTGCGATTCAGAATTGGTTCGACGATATTAAAGTTTGTGGGTGACGGCACGGTTGCGGCGAAGTCGAGCGATTCATAGAAGAGCGCCGTACTGGGCGGTCCGTACTCGGAGAACACCGGCATCTCGGCGACGGAGCGCAGGGCGGGGATGTTGCCGCCCAACTGCACCATGTCGATCGAAGTATCGGTGTCGGAGAGCAGCTTGACAACTTCCCACGCCTCGTGCGGATTCTCACTGGAAGTGGAGACACCCCAACCGTCGGTTCCGGCCACAGTCTTGAGCGGGCCGGCCCGGTGCGGTTGGTATTGGATATCGTAGGTATCGAATTCGGCCTCGAGCGACCCGCCGATGCACCAGCGGCCGCAGGTGCGCATGACAAGGTTGCCGGCGTGGAACTGGGCCCATTCATCCCACCCTTCGGGGCTGGGGGCGACTTTATGTTCCAGAATCAGGTCGGCCATGAACTGAACGGTTTCGGCGACCTTGGGATCGAGCAGATTGGAGTCCAACCAGTCGTCAGACAAGGGGGAGACGTCGTTATTAAAGTACCAGGCAGCCATGCCGAACATGCCGGCGCCCCAGAAGGAGTAGGCGAAACGATCGTCGGCTCCGCCTGTCACGTTGGCGACGGCCAGGCAGGTTTCGAGGAAGTCGTCCCAGGTCCAGTCAGTGGAGGGCGGGTCCAAGCCTTCTTCCTCGAAAATGGCGGTGTTGTAGTACATGACCATGTTGTTCCAGGAGAAGGGGTACTCGAACTGTTTGCCGTCGACCTGCAACATTTCACGCAGCGTGACGTGGACGTCATTCTGCAGGATTTCGTTTGCGGGGGCGTCGCCGGCGAGGAAGTCGTCCAGGGCGACGAGGACGTTTTTGGCGGTGAGAAGGCGGAGGCCTTCGATAGCGATCATGATGACGTCGATCTGTTCGCCGCCGGCGATGCGGGTGAGGAGGGTGTCTGAGTAACCATCCCAGCCGCCTTCGCCCCAGCCGTTGGCATTCACTTCCATAGCGATGCCAGGGATCCTTTCCATGGACCGATCGAGGGCGTTGTCGAAGGTGTTGACGGGCATGGAGGTGGTGGCGATGACGGTTACGGGCTCCATGGCCGGTTCGGACTCTGCGCCGGCGTCGGGCGCGGCCGCGGGGGCCGCGCAGGCGGCAAGCGCGGCGCCGGCTGTGCCGATGCCGGCAATGCGCAACATGTCGCGGCGGCTCATGTTTTGATGGGAAAGCGTTTGGAGTTTGGACATACTCTGTCTCCTTTTGGGTGTTTTGTTGACAGTATGGGGCAACAGCGGGCGCCCCTGGTTTACCTATAGGTTTGGTGTCTTTTGGTCAGGTCAGGGGGTTGGCGCGCCTCAGGATTCGCTCTGCACAGAGTGAAGAATACTAAATTATGATGTGCGCATCGCGACCACGCTGGGCGCTTGCGAAACTGATCAGTTCGATACGGTTTTCACTCAGCGGGCGGACAGCGCTTTGCGGCTTGGTGGATAGATGGCGGAACGCGGTTATTTGGGGTTAGGGGGAATGATAGAACAGGCATGGCTTGTTTCCAAATTTCGGGGGATGTGTCTTGCGTTTTGGGTTGTGTGGAGCTCTGGTCGGGGGAAAGACTTTGGCGGGAGACTGAAACTTGATCTATGACTGTCTGGGGACTCAGATGGGGCGTCGGGCCGCCAGAACAGGGCTCGGATTCCCTTTGAAAACCGGACGCGTCGCGCTACAATACCCACTAGACGTTATTCTTGCCATCTAATGGGACGGAATGATGCGTGCCAAGGTGGCAGACGCGATTCACTTAGTTCAGAATCGAATACGCTGGAAGCCGGGCAGTGCTGCGAATCACCTGGGGAAACGCAAAAGGCGCGGTCATCTTTCGCCTGAGGCAACGCTGACGGACTACGAACGGATTATACGCTCGGTAGTAGGTGACGTGAATGCGACAGTGTATCTTTATGTTTACAACAGCGCTGCCTACGTAGCCGTCGTTTCAATCATACAGCGGCGGACTTGGCTGGCATTGTTTGCTCTGGATGGACTTCTTGAAAGCGCGTATATCGTTGAACGCCCAGATCTGTATTTGAGTAATCCTGCTTTTGAAAAAATGGGCACCCTGGATGAGGTTCTATCATGACCATTATCGAAGAGAGATTGTCTGCTTACGAAGTGGACGTCGAGTTTCCCGATGTCAGTGGCTTGGAGCATTTGCAAATGCTCATGACACGCAGCGAACTTCACGATGCAGGCCATCTTCTGACCACAGACCAGCAGACACGTTTGGCGAATGCAGACAGGAAGCTACTCCAGCATGTCCGGAAGTACAACGACGCTATCCAGTCCATCGCAGATTTGACCCATTGGCGCGAGACCACCGCAGGCGTTACACCTGAACATTGGTGGTGGTATCTGGATGTGCTAGCGCAACTGCCTGCTGGCTCGGAAACCGTTGGAGTCAGCGCCCTCGCTGCGAAAGAATGAGCTTCGAACCGGTTGAAGCCTGCCGAAAAAGGGCAGCGCCGGGTCTCGACTGGATCTCCTCCTAAAGGTTCTTTGTCACCCAGGTCGTACATCTCACAAATACTCGTACGTGGACTAGAGTTACGACTCTAGCTCGCGGCGCGTGCCCATTTGCAACACATTGACATGCGACCAGCGCTTTGCTAGGATGGTGGCACGTTGCGCCGCGGGTCGGGTGGCAACGCCATCATGTCTGGGAAGCGAAGCAACGGCTCTGTTCGGCCTGTGTACGGTGGGTAGGCGGCAACATCCACGCGCGTGCGGCAGGCTGTCGTGCCGGAAACGGCGTGCCAGCGCTGGAGATTCATGGTTCTCCAAGAAGGAACTTCCTATACGTTTTCCCAGATCCTCGCGTTGAACTCAGAGACGGACGAGATTCTTGCTGATTTAGGCTACCGCTTTCGCGACGCACCCCTTGAATTGCCAACTGCAGAGGTTCCGCGCCGTGCGCAGCTCGGGCCGCTGCGCGCGCAGATGCGGGAGCGGCTGCCGTATGTGCCGCTGACCAACGAGGCCGCGTACAGGTCGTTCTATGTGACGCCGGTGTTGTTTGCTGCGCTGGATCAGTACAGATTCAAAATGAACATCGCGTATCCGGTGGCGGGCGGGCGGCTGACCGGCACGGTGGACTTTTTGCTGCAGGGCGGGCAGGACCTAGTGGTGGCCGGCGTGCGGAGCGAGGCCCTGGCGCGTGGATTCCAGAAGCTGGCCGTACAGATGGTATCGGTGAGCGAGTACACGGCGATGCCGACGGTTGGGCCGAAACATCCACGGCGGGCCCAGAAGGCCGAGCGCACACGGCGGGTCCGTGAGGCGAGCGGGCGGACAAGGCTTGCCCGAGGCGGGAAGACGCAGATGTTCGGTGTATTGACGGCAGGGCCGATCTGGCAATTTGGTCTGCTGGAACGGGGTGCGAAGAGGGTAACGAAAGACAGCGAGACATATACGTTGCCGCGCGATTTGGAGAGGTTGGTCGAGGTTTTCGGCGGTGTGCTGGGTGAAAGACGAGATAAACCGGACGGTGTCAGGCGCGAAGGAGAAAGGTAGCAATGCGCGAACAGTTAGCGATGACAGGCGGCGCGCCGGTGCGTACGCTGCCATTTGGACCGAGCCACTATTTTGGGGACGAGGATATTGAAGCGCTTTCTGAGGTGATCCGGTCGGGCGCGTTGGGGAAGGGCCCGAAAGTGAGGCAGTTCGAGGAGGCATTTGCGGCGCGGCACGGGGTGGCCCACGTGGTCACGGTGACATCGGGCACGGCGGCGATGCACACCTGTGTCGGCGCGGTCAATCCCGATCCTGGGGATGAGATTATCGTGACGCCGTGGACGTCCGGGGGCAGCATCATCGGCACGCTGCTGCATAACTGCGTGCCGGTATTCGCCGACGTTGATGACACGTATACAGTGGACCCGGCGGACGTCGAGGCCAAGATTACGCCGAGGACGCGGGCGATCATCGCGGTTCATCTCTTTGGCAATCCCTGTGACATGGCTGCGCTGCGGGAGATCGCGGACCGGCATCAGATCTTCTTGATTGAGGACTGCTGCCAGGCCCACTTTGCCGAATATCAGGGCAAGGTTGTGGGTTCAATGGGGGACATAAACGGCTTCAGCTTTGGGGGGAAGCATCTCTCGGCGGGGGGCGGCGGCGCGATCATGACGGATAACGAGACGTTGTGGGAGCGGGCGCTGATCTTCTCTGACTGCGCCTTGCCGCGCAATGGCGGGCCGTTCGAAGGGCGGCCGTACGCGAACTATTTCCTGGCGCCGAACTACAAGCTGAACGACCTGATGGCGGCGGTCCTGATCTCGCAGCTGGAGAAGGTGGACGGCTACATCGAGAAGAAGATTGCGGCGGCGGAAGGGATAATCGAACAGGTGTCGGATATCGAGGAGATCACGCCGCAGCGGGTGCGGGAGGGGGACCGGAACTCGTACTGGGTGCTGGGGATGACGCTGGACACGGACAAGATGGAGTGCGACGCGTGGGAGTTTGCCGAAGCCCTCCAGCACGAGGGAATTCCGGCCGGAGGCCCGTATATTGGGTCGGGCAAAGAGGGGCCGCTCTACCGCAACCCGTTCCTGTCGGAGCCGAACTGCTATGGCCGCAGCCGCTTTCCGTTTGATTACGAGCGTGAGAAGCCGGTCGACTACAGGTTGGCGGAGTGCCCGAACGGAGAGAAGCTGATGCGGCGCGGATTCAGTTTTGCGATGCAGCCGAGCATGGACGAGGAAGATGCAGCCGACATCGCGGCTGGGATTCGGAAAGTATTCGGGCATTTCCGCAAACGGGGAAACTTCAGTAGTTAGTGGTCAGCGGTCAACGGTCAGTGGTCAGAAACTGCTGGCGGCTGGGCGGCCAGAGCATAAGGGAAAAGGGGCGAGAGGCCAGGGGCACAGCAGTTGCGTCTTGATGGAGGCGGTTGATGACACGGGAGACGAGCGACCAGAAGCCGGTCTGGTGCGGGATTCATTATTTGCTTTATTTGCGGCTGGCGGGGGCGGAGGAGGATTGCGCCCGGTTCAGCCTGTTTCAGACGGAGTACAGCCCGGCTGGGGGCGGGCACGCGGGCTTTCTGCACATAGATCCTTCGTGCATGCCTTCGGCGCCGGCCAGCGCGGTGTATACGGACAATCCGGAGATGGCGGGCTGGCTTTACGACAGGATGTACCGCGACAGCGACAATTCTCTGGCGGCGTGCGGCGAGAGGATCATCACGGCGCGTTTTGGCCGCGGCGGCGATATGCGGCAACGGCTGGGTTATTCGATCGACAGCGCGGATGGGAGTGTGGGGGCTGCGTGGACCGAACTGGAGGCGCCTTTTGTTCATCACGGCGTCGCCGGGGGGTCGGGCTTGTACACATATTGTCTCTTTGTGGTGGCCAATGGCGCCGGCATTGAGGTGAATGGGGAGATGGTTCCCGGTGACCTGTATGCCCGCCAGGACTGGATTCCGTTGGTGGGGCGACCGCTCAGCTCCTGTTTGATCGCCGACGAGATCTGGGCTGTGCCGTGAGAAGGCGGCGGCCCGCGATGGGCAGACGTTCAATGGACAGACAATCTACTACGTTGAGTTGGAGAGACCGTCGAAAATGAAAAAGCTGAGATTTGCGCAGGCCGGCGTTTCGCTGATGCATGCCAACATGTACCGGGACACGCTGATGCTGCTGCCCGATGAGATTGAGTTGATCGGATTCTACGATCCCGACCCGGAGGGCGTGAAGCCCAACCTGAAGGCGGACGTTCAGGACGTGCCGTTTTACGACAGCCTGGGCGAGTTGCTGGCGGAGGGCAAGCCGGATGCGGTGATGGTCTCCACCTATCTGAAGGATATGCCTGCGTGGATGGTGCAGGTGGCCGAGGCAGGAGTGCACGTGTGGGGCGAGAAACCGTTCGCGGTGCATTCGAGCGAGCTCGTTCCTGTGGCGGAGGCTGTGCAGAAGAACAAGCTCCATTTCTCTTGCGGCTATACATGGCGCTTCCACCCCATCGCGAATCTGATTAAAAGGACGTGGGCGTCTGGATTGCTGGGGAAGCCCTATTCGATCGAGTTTCGTTTCCTGACTTCGAGCGTAGCGCGGCGCGGCCCGGATACCTGGTACTTCAAGCGCGAGGAAGCGGGTGGGGGGATTCTCAACTGGCTGGGATGCCACTGGATTGATCTGATGCGGTATATGACAGGGGCGGATGTGGCGCGCGTTGCGGCGATCGAGGCCAATGTAGGGGGGAACCGTATCGACGTGGAGGACGCGGCCGCGGTCTCGATGGGATTTGACAATGGCATGATTGGCAGCCTTCATGCGGGTTATTTCACGTCCGGGTACGGCGAGATCTCGATTGGGCTGCGCGGGTCTCTGGGGTTGATCAAGTGGGACGTGGATGAAGGCAGGTGCACGATCAAGAGCGACCACCCTGAATGGTCGGGCGCGCCGACGCGGGAGTTTGACATTCCGTCGGCTCAGGTGCCGGGCTATGGGGCGGAGGGGAGGTCATCGATCCAGGCGTTTGCGGCGGCGATTCGGGGTGAGGGAAGCAGCGGATATACGGTGGAGGAGATCATCAGGTCGCTGCAGATTATTGAGGCTGCGCATGCGTCGGCGGCGGAGGGGAGGACGGTCTCGCTATGAGCGGGAAAGAACCTTTGCGTGTCGCGGTGGTAGGACTGCGAATCCACGCGGGCGGGCTCGAGCCGGACCGGAATCACGGCCTGATCAAGTCGTTTCACGGGCAGGAGGACGCCCGGATCACGGCGTATTGCGAGTGGGAAGAGGAAGAGGCGGCTGCGCTGGCGAGCCTGGCGCGGCACGATCCGGATGCCCGAATTTTCGACAATCTTTGCGATCTGTTCGAGTGGGACGGGTTTGACGCGGCGGTTGTGATGCTGCCGCCGGACGAGGCTGCGCGGGCCGCGGAACGGCTGGCCGAGGCCGGCAAGCATATGTTCATCGAGAAGCAGGCGGCGCGGACGGCGGCGGAGCTGCAGCCGGTTGTTGAACTGGCGCAGGCGCGCGACCTGGTGGTGCAGATTGGCTACCCGTGGCCGCGGCATCCGGTGGCGGAGGAGATCCGGCGCTGCCTGGACGAGGGTGTGCTGGGGAAGTTGCTGGCCATGGAGGCGAGGCTGGTGACGGTTCAGGTTGGGCCTGGTTTGCGGGAGCCGGATCATTGGATGTACCGCCGCGAGAGTGAGGGAGGCGGCATCCTGCACATGGAGGGCGGGCACTGGCTGACGCTTTTCCAGATGTTTGCGCAGGCGCGGGTGCGCTCGGTGACGGCGCTGTGCAGCCGGCGCACGGACGAGATACAGGAGGGCGTGGAGGACGCGGCGACGGTGGCGCTGGAGTACGAAAACGGCGTGCATGCCTGCCTGCACATGGGGTACCTGCTGAGTGGGGTCGGCCCGCGCAACGACACGTATATGGCCGTTCGCGGTCAGTTGGGGGCGGCGACGTGGTCGCCTGTGGGCGATGGTGTCCTGAACGTGAGCAGCGCGGCGCGGGCCTGGGCAGGGGCGCCGGAGCGTCGGTTTGACATGCCGCCGGCGCCGCGGCCGGTGTATGCGGACCAGTGGGGTTTCGAGTATGTGGCGGACTTTGTGCGGGCTGTGCGTGAAGGGGGGAAGGCGGTGGTGAGCATCGAGGACGCTCACCACATTTTGCAGATTTTCGATGCCGCGTATGCGTCTTCGCGGGAGGGCCGGAGGATAGAGATTTAGCCGGCAGCGGCCGCGAGATTTGCAGCCATGGGCGCTGGCCGGCCGCTACACTCTGCCGGCGTACTCTTTGCCGCGAATCAGCATGAAGCGGAACTCGCCGCGCGGTTTTTCACATTCGGTGAGTAAGCGGGCCTCTTCATCTTCGATGCCGAAGTACATTGTCTCGGAGCGGATGTAGTGGAGCGCGAGCCCGCGGCGGCGGTGCGGCGTGGAGTTGGCGCCGGTGCGGTGGAAGTTGAGGCCGTGATGGAACATACAGCTGCCGGCGGGTAGTTCGACAGGAACGGGTTTGTTCAGGATCGGGCTGTTCAGAAATTTGTCCTTGTGCGCGGAATCGATGGGACCCCATTTATGGCTGCCGGGAATGACGGTCATGCAGCCATTGTCGACGGTGGCGTCGTCGAGGGCAACCCAGCAACTTACGTGCCCCTGGGGCGCGAACATAAGCCAGGACATGGAGTCCTGGTGCCAGTCGGTTACGGTGCCGTGGAAGCGGGGTTTCATCATCAGCTGATCGGTATAGAGCTTTATGTTGGGGCCAATGAGGTCGTCGATGACGTCGACGATTTCGGGCTTGCGGGCGATACGTTCAAATTCGTCGTCAAAGTAGCAGAGCTGGGTCATTTTGCGGACGGCGTCGAGCGGCTCGACATCGTCGGGCAGGCCGTCGCGGAACTTGGCTTCGAACTGGATGTAGCGAGGCGGGACATGGTTGACTTCGCCGCTGATGATGGCTTCGCTGCGTTTGCGCAGTGCGGCGAGGTCATCGTCTGAAAGGATACGGTGGTAGGGGAGATAACCGTTTTCCCAGAAGAATTCCTTTTGTTCGTCTGACAAGGCCATTGGGAGAACTCCTTTGCGAGTTTTCGGGCAGAACAGGATGGCGGGGGACAGCCTGCGAGCTGCGATTGAATATCATTTTAGAGTATACCGAACAGGCAAAAAAGATGTCAATCAGATATGAGCAGTTGCGCTGAGAATTCAGTCGCGAACAAGCGAGAGTTGGCCATGGAGTTCCAGAGGGGAGAAAAGATGATACGAATAGGCATGATTGGGGCAGACAGCACGCATACGGAGGCCTGGACCAAGTTGGTCAACCCGCCGGACAGTCCGCTGCACGGGCGGGCGCAGGTGGTGAAGCTGTGGGGAGAGGACGGGGAACAGGCGCGTGCAAAGGCGGAAGCGTGGCAGATTCCGGAAGTGGTGGGCAGCCCGGACGAGGCTCTGAGCGACGTGGACCTGGCGATGGTTGTCAATCGCTATGGCGAGGACCATCCGGCCCATGCCCGGCTGGCGATAGAGGCAGGACTTCCGACCTTTGTGGACAAGCCTTTTGCCAATGAGATGGGCGACGTTCACAGTTTGGTCGGGCTGGCCGCGGAGCGGGGGACGCCTCTGATGTCATGTTCGGCGCTGCGCTATGCGGGGGAGGTGTTGGAGCTGCAGGAAAGAATGGCGGGCTTCGGCGCGCTGAACTGCGCCATCGTAAGCGGGGCGGCGGCGGGCGATTTCCCGGATCCGCGGGCGAGGCACCCGTTTTTTTACGGCATTCACGCGGCGGAGCTGCTGCATACGCTATTGGGGAGCGGCGCGGAAGCGGTGACGACGCAGCGAACGGGACGATGCGATATTGGGCTTGTCCACTATGCGGATGGGCGGCAGGGGGTGGTCAACCTGCTGCATGAAACGCCCGGCCTGTATCACGGCGCGGTGTTCGGCGCGGCGGGTTGGGGCGAGGCGGACATTGTGGACGGGGACCGGTTCTATACGGAGACGCTGGCGCGTGTGATCCAGATGGCGGTCAGCGGCGAGCCGCCGTTTCCGGTGGCGTGGACGGTTGAGGTGATGGCGATCATGGCGGCGCTGGTGCGTTCGGCCGAGGAGGGCGGGCGCACGGTAGAGATCAGTGAATTCGGGCAGTAGATCGCGATAAATGGCCAGTATACTGAACAGACCAAGAAGGAATGCAATTTTTCTATGACTTATTCACCTTTGCAGATAGGCGTTGTCGGCCCGGGCCGGATGGGGAGTGTGTATGCGCGGCTGGCGAGTGAACTGAGCGAGACCAACCTGGTGGCGGTGTCGGGCCGCAGCGAAGGGTCTACGTACGAAGTCGCAGGTCAGTACGGAGCGCCGGGTTATCCGAATGTGGGGCACGAGGAGATGCTGGCCAACCACCCGGAGATCGAGGCGGTGGTGGTGTCGGTGTCGGAGTGGATGCACACGGCGCCTGTCCTGGCTGCGTTGGAGGCTGGCAAGCATGTGCTGGTGGAGAAGCCAATGGCTGTGTCGGCGGCGGACGCGCGGAGTTTCGTCGAGACGGCCGAGCGGGTGGGCGTGCAGTTGATGGTCTGCCACAGTTTGCGTTTCGACCATCCTTATGCGGCGATGCGCCAGGCGGTAGCGGCGGGCGAGATTGGGGAGGTCATACACCTGTATTCGCGGCGGAATACGATACAGCTCGCGGCGGAGCGGGTGCTGGGGAAGTTTTCGCTGGCGTACTGGCTGACGCCGCACGACATCGATATGATGCTGTGGACGGTTGGGCGGCCGATTACGAGCGTGAAGGCGTATTCGCGGGAGAAGGCGAAGGGCAAGCAGGACTTTATTATTGCTGTGTTCACGTTTGACAATGGCGTCGTGGGCGTGTTGGAGACATCGTGGAGCACGCCGGCGTTCAGCGGACGTTCGCAGGCCGAGCATTTCAGTATTCACGGCACAGAGGGCGCGGCCGAGGTATTGGGCCATGAGAATGCGGTTGCTATCTATCACGTAGGCGGTGATCCGGACTATCCCGACATCGGTTACACACCGGTGCTGCACGGGCGGCAGGAGGGGATGTTCCGTTCGCTGTTCAGCCACTTTGTAGGGGTGGTACAGGGAAAGTGGGAGCCGATCGTCACGGGCAGGGACGGGCTGGCGGCGATTCAGGTGGCGTCGGCGCTTGAGCGGGCGCTGGAGAGCGGCCGTGAGGAAGAAGTGGAAAGATGACGGTCCGGTGGGGCATTCTTGGGGCGGGCAAAATTGCGGAGAGCCAAATGGCTCCTGCGATCGCGGCGGCGCCTGGCCATGAGCTGGCGGCTGTGTCACGGAGGGATTTGGGCGCGGCAGAGCTGTTTGCAAAACGGCATGGCGCCCGGCGCGCATACGATAGCGTGGAGGCGCTGCTGGAGGACGACCGGGTCAACGCCGTCTATGTTGCCACGCCGCCGCACCTTCACGCGCGAGAGACGGTTTTGGCGGCGGAGGCGGGTAAGCATGCGCTGGTCGAGAAGCCGATGGCGATGACCACCGCCGAGGCGCGCGAGATGATCGAGGCCTGCCGCGCCAACGGGGTCGTGCTGACGATCTGCCACTATCAACGCTTCAATGCCCGGCATCAGCGGATCAAGAGCCTCCTGGAGGAAGGGGCGATCGGGCAGGTGACGGCGGCGCGGATCAACTTTTCCGACCGGTTTCCACCGCAGGCGGGGTTCTGGCATCACGATCCGGAGATCAGCGGCGGGGGACCGATGATGGATTTGGGCATTCACTGTATCGATCTGCTGCGCTACCTGTGCGGCCGCGTGGAAACGGTCGCCGCGCTGGCGGAAACGCTGGTGGACAGCTCGCCGGTTGATGACACGGCGACACTCCTCTTGCGGATGGCGAACGGCGCGCAAGCTGTCGTCACCAGCCACTGGACGACGGCTAACCATCAGCCGGAGCGGATGAACAGGTTGGAAATCTGCGGGACGGAGGGGTCGATCCGGGCCGCGCCGATTTCAGCGAAAGACTCGGCGGGGACGTTGCTTGTCAGCACGGCGGACGGGATCCGGGACTACGGGGTGGAACCGGGCGGACCGAGGCCGCACGTTGCGCTGCTGGAGGCGTTTGGCCAGGCGGTGTCTGGAAGGGGTCCGAACCCCATTCCCGGCGAGGAGGGGTTGGCGGGCCTGGCGGTTGTGGAGGCGGCTTACAGGTCGGCGCGCAGCGGGCAGTTTGTCGCCCTGCAGGATCCCCCTGATTGATCGTTCAACAGCGTGCATCCGCTCGCATTCGATCACGCATTCATTCACTTTCATGCCAAGGTAGGAAGGACTATGCGCGGCGTTTTTTTCTGGGAAGCTGCAGGACTTTCGCTGGATCGGGCGAATCCGTATGGCGCGTTGCTGGCGCGGGGAATGGGGGAGGTCGGCGTCGAGTTGGAGGCGGGTTTTCCGGACACGCTGACGAAGGAGTGGCTGCACGAGAGACGGGGCGAGATCGACGTCCTGCATCTCAACTGGCCCAACTACATGTATGAGGCGCCGGACGTAGAGGGGCTTGTGACCCGGTGCTCGGAGATGATCGACAATCTGGCGCTGGCGCGAGCGCTGGGATACAGGATCGTGTGGACGGTCCATAACCTCTACCCGCATGAGAGCATCAGCCGCGCGGTGGACCATTTGGCCCAGGTTGCGATAACACATTTGGCGCACGCGGTGATTGTTCATTGCAACCACGCACGACAGCTTGTCCGGGACCTCTTCCACCGCTCAGAGGGGGTCCATGTGATTCCACACGGTAATTTCGTGTACCCGTACCCGAACGAGGTGGACCGCGACGAGGCCCGAAGAGTACTTGGACTTACCGACAAGAACTTCGTTTACTTCTATTTTGGCAATGTGCGCCGTTACAAAGGGATCGAGCGTTTGCTAGAGGTGTTTCAGTCGTTGCCGGGTGAGCATTTGCGGCTGCTGTTGGGCGCGAAGTTTTTCACCGAGTACGGGCAGGAGCTGGTCGCGTCGGTGCCGGAGGATGACCCGCGGGTGATCCTGCGTCCGTCACGCCACTTTGCCAACGATGAGTTTCAGTATCTGTTCAATGCGGGCGACGTTGGCGTCTTTCCATTTCTGGATGTGTTGACTTCGGGTTCGGTGATCACCGCGTTTTCCTTTGGCTTGCCGGTTATCGCGCCGGCGGTCGGATGTCTGACCGAGCTGGTGCCTCCGGAGGCTGGAATTGTGTATAGTGTGGAGGACGAGGAGGGGTTGCGGCGGTCGATGCTGGAGATTCAGAAGCGGGAGACGGGCCCGATGCGGGAGGCGGCGTGGGCGCGTGCGCACTCCCTGGACTGGGGGCGGATTGCCGAAAGGACCCGGCAGGTATATGAATCGGGGTAGGGTGACGGCTGTTGCGGAAAGGCCCAGGTCTACGCAAGGAAGGTGGAACCTGCGGATATTGTAGGAGATTTCCGTGGAGATTACAGAGGTCAAGGCCTTTGAAGTTGATCTGGACTCTTTGAATCCCGGCCGGTCGCGCAGGGAACATGGTAGCAGGCCCAGGCCGTCTTATGTGTGGGATGGTTTGGAGCCTTCAGGCCCTATGGGCCGCTATCCGAAGTACAAAGAGCGGAGGTCGTCGTGGTCTGCCAAGTGGAAGAGCACGGTGTGCATCGTTACGGCGGCGGACGGGAATTTCGGGCTGGGGGTCTCTTCGTTCGGGGGGCCTGTGAGCCGGATCATCAATGATCATTTCGCCCCGCACATTGTGGGCGAGAGCTGCATGGCGACGGAGAAAATGTTCGACATGATGTCGCGTTTTGCCGCGCCCTACGGCGGACAGGGGCTGGCCAGCTACGCGATCAGCGCGGTCGATCTGGCGTTGTGGGATCTGAAGGGGAAGGTGCTTGAGCGGCCGGTTTATGAGCTGCTGGGCGGACCGCAGAAAGAGAGGATTTTCTGTTATGCCACCGGCTTCGAGGCGGCGTGGTATCTGGAGTTGGGGTTTCGGGCGGTAAAGTTGCCGTTTCCTTACGGGCCGGCAGACGGCGAGGAGGGTCTGCGGAAGGCGGAGACGCTTGTGGCCGGCGCCCGCGAGCTGATTGGGCCGGACGCGGCGTTAATGTTGGACTGCTGGATGGCGCTGGACGTGGAGTACACGGTGCGGCTGGCGGAGAGGCTGCGGCCCTACCGCCTCAGGTGGATTGAGGATTATTTGCTGCCGGATGACAGGGAGGGGTTCATGCAGGTGCGTCAGCGGCTGCCGTGGCAGACGCTGGCGACGGGGGAACACTGGTATCTGCCGCAGCGGTTTGCGCAGGCGGCCAATGAGCGTCCTGTTGACGTTTGGCAGCCGGACCCATCATGGGTGGGCGGCGTGTCTGCGTGCCTGCGGATTTGTCACATAGCGGAGGGGGCGGGGATTGAGGTCGTTCCGCACGGGGGAATGAACTTTCCCTACGGGCAGCATCTGGCTTACGCGATGCCGGCGATCACGTGGGGCGAAAGGTCCGGGGGCGTATCAGCGCCGGGCGTACCCTTGGCGGAGATGGCGGTGCTGCCGGGAACGGCGGTGATCGAGGATGGATATCTGGTTCCCAGTGACGCGCCGGGATTTGGGATCGAAGTGGGCAAAAAGACGCTTGAGAGCCTGTAGAGAAGCAAAGGCGGCGCGATGGAGGATTTGAATCCTGGTCGGCAGCATGATAGTGTAAGCGGTTGAACAGGGACGGCTGAATGCGAATTCATGGCTTTGTCCTGCTTTGCCAGAAGCCGGATTGTCACGAAAAAAGCACATAACGGGCGCGAAAAATGGATCAGACGATATATCAGATAGAGGTAAAGGGTCTCTGGAAGGTGTTTGGCAGCCGGCCGGAGCGTGCGCTGCAGTCGGAAAACGCGAACAAGAGCCGGGACGAGATTCAGGACGAGTTTGGGCTGGTTGTGGGGCTGCGGGATCTGTCCTTCAGAGTTCCGAGAGGGCAGACTTTCGTCGTGATGGGGCTTTCGGGCAGCGGAAAGTCGACGCTGGCGCGCTGTCTGATCCGATTGATCGAAGCGACGCGGGGAGAGATCAGGTTCGACGGCGAGAACATTCTGGACCATTCGCAGGAGGATTTGAGGCAGTTTCGGCGCGATAAGATCGCGATGGTGTTTCAGAACTACGCGCTTCTACCGCACCGCCGCGTTCTGGATAATGTGGCGTACGGACTTGAAGTGCAAGGCATGGACAAGGACAGCCGCTACAAAGCGGCGGGGGAAGCAATTGAGACTGTAGGGCTGAAGGGGTGGGAATACTATTATCCGAGCGAGATGAGCGGCGGCATGCAGCAGAGGGTGGGGCTTGCCAGAGCGCTGGCGGTGGACCCGGATGTGCTGATCATGGACGAGCCGTTCAGCGGACTGGACCCGTTGATTCGCAGAGAGATGCAGGACGAGCTCGTGATGCTGCAGTCGGAGCTGCAGAAGACGATAGTCTTCATTACGCATGACCTGGATGAGGCGCTCAAGCTGGGCGACCGCATCGC
Source organism: Caldilineaceae bacterium (assembly GCA_022824025.1). Taxonomy (GTDB): domain Bacteria; phylum Chloroflexota; class Anaerolineae; order Caldilineales; family Caldilineaceae; genus Bin5. The sequence goes on along the minus strand of JAJEBF010000026.1, from coordinate 70,003 downwards.
GATCATGCGAGACGGCGTGATCGTACAGGAGGGAACGCCAGAGGAGATCGTCACACGACCAGAGACCGACTATGTATCGGAGTTTGTACAGGACGTGTCGCGCGCCAAGGTGATCCGGGCTGGGTCGATCATGGCGGATCCTGACGTTGTCATCCACGAAGGGCAGGACGCGCGTGCTGCGTTGGCGGCCATGCGGGAGAACAACGCGGAGGCGGCTTACGTGGTAGGGGACGGCGACATTCTCAAAGGCGTTCTGACACAGGCGTTGATAACAGGTCTGGAGAATGACAAGATAACGGTATTGGAAGCGGCACGCACGGAAGGTCTGGCAACTACCAGCCCGGGGACGTTCATTGAGAATATCATTCCCCTGGCAGCGGAGACGGAACATTTCATTGCGGTGGTTGATGAAGAGGGGCGATTTCTGGGTGAGATAGACCGACGGGCACTGCTGGCCGGGATGGTCGATTAGCGTCCTATCCGGAAATGTTGAGAGGTGAGAGGAGGCTTTATGATGAGCCAGATTGACAGCACGCCGGCGGGCGCTGAGCCGGGCGCCAGGCCGGTTGGGATGGACGCCATCCTCAGGATTGAAGGCGAGGACCCGTCAATGCCGCCGCGCGGGGCGGGAAGGAGGGAGTTGCCGCCCGAGGAGACAGTTGCGCCGCAGAGCAGGGCGAACGCGCTTCCCCCTTACTTCTGGATTGCCGGATGGGCACTGGTTATCGTTGTTCTTATCGCGTCGTTTGGTATCTGGGGCCCGGAGATGGAGTTTCCCACGACGATATCCCGGACCGAGGTCGAGACTGACAACGGAGGAACGCTGGTCCTGGAGAAGACGGTGCGCGAGGTGATCGGCGGTGCGATAGACGACGCAGTCGACTGGATTACACGCGAGATAAGCTGGCTGTTTGACGGGCTGAGCAGCGCGGTTGCGTATTCACTGGTGGCGATCGAGGACGTATTGAAGTGGGTACCCTGGCCAGCGGTTGTGATGGCGCTTGCTGTGCTGTCCTTTGCGGTGGGCCGCTGGCGTATGTTGGGGTTCACGCTGTTCGCGCTGTTTTTCGTTGGGTTCATGGGCTTGTGGGAGAACACGATTGACACGATTGCGCTGATGGTGGTAGCGGTGGTGATTGCGGTCGGAATCGGTCTGCCACTGGGCGTACTGGCAGCGCGCAATCAGTTGGCGGATAATCTGTTGCGCCCGATACTGGATGGGATGCAGACGATGCCGAGTTTCGTTTACCTGTTGCCGGGGATTCTCTTTTTTGGGCTTGGCAAGCCGGCGGGCATCTTTGCAACGATCATCTATGCCGTGCCACCCGTGATTCGCTTGACCAATTTGGGGATCCGGCAGGTGTCGGAGGAGGCGGTGGAGGCGGCGCATGCGTTCGGGACGACGCCGTTTCAGCTACTGACCAAGGTGCAGATTCCGATGGCGTTGCCGACGATCATGGCGGGGATCAACCAGACGACGATGATGGCGCTGGCGATGGTTACGATTGCGAGTATGGTGGCCGCGGGCGGGCTTGGTGATAATGTGCTGCGTGCGCTGCAGAAGAACCAGCCGGGGAACGGGGCAATCGCGGGGCTGGCGATCGTGTTTCTGGCGATTGTCATTGACCGCTTGACGCAGTCTGTCGCGCAGGAACAGGAGGATAGACGGAGCGCGGGGTAAGTGAAGGGCAGAGCATGCCCCAAATTTGCTGACTGCCGCAAGGTCAATATGCGGCAACTGTCGGGCTGGGTAGGGGATGGTACTTGCTCCGGCAGAAGTTTTATTTGAAGTGGCTACATTCAGAGGATAACTGGAAATGTCTACTCAATGGCGAGTACTCATTCTGCTGTTCGTTCTTGTCCTCAACGGTTGTGCGCCGTCGGAGCGGAGTTCCCCAGGCGAGGCGGCTGGACCTTCCAGCTCGATAGAACCGATCGTCTTCGCCGACTACAACTGGGCCAGCGCCCAGATTCAAAACCGGATCGCCCAATATATAGTTGAAAAGGGGTATGGCTATTCCACCGATGTGGTGTTCGGTGCGACTTTGCCTCTGTTCCAGGGCTTACGCAGGGGGGATATCCATGTGAGCCTGGAGATCTGGCTGCCAAATCAGATCGAGGCGTGGTATGAGGCCGAGGCAAACGGGGAGGTTGTCGAGGTCGGGAAGAGCCTGGGACATGACTGGCAATCGGCATTTGTGATACCCGCCTACCTGCAAGAGCAGTATCCTGACCTGGACAGCGTCGAAGACCTGAAAGAGGAACGGTTCAAGGCGTTGTTTGCTACGCCTGAGACGGGTGGCAAGGCGCGCCTGGTGTCCTGTGTGATTGGATGGGCGTGTGAGGAAGTAAACGCCGCTCAGATCAAGGGCTACGGCCTGGAAGAGCATGTTCATATTATCAACCCGGGGGACGGCGCGGCATTGAACACTGATCTCTACGGCGCGTACGGGAAGGGCGAACCGTGGCTTGGCTATCAGTGGGGCACGAACGACCCGGCGCTGCTTCTGGACCTTGTGCGGCTCGAGGAGCCGGCACACAGTGAAGAGTGTTGGTCGACGACGAAGGCCTGTGCTTACAAAGACACTACGATCCTTATCGCAGTGCATCCGGTCCTGATCGAGGAAGCTCCGGATGTGGTCGCGATGCTGGGGGCGTGGGGTTTTCGCATCGGCCTATATCGGGAAGTGGCGGCCTGGCTGGACGAGAACAGCAGTGCAAGCTCCAACGATGCGGCGCTGTGGTGGCTTGTCGGCAACGCGGATGTCTGGCGCAGCTGGGTCTCCGAAGACGCGGCTGCTGCTATCGAGGCTGCGCTTGCAAACAACGAGATTCCGGAAGGCTGGCCCGATGAGTAACCTGGCGGCCGATATCGCCTGCTTCTTCACTTCTTTTTCAGTTCATGCCGGTCATTGGGGTGCATGCATCTGGCTGTCGCCCAAGCATGCTAGTTGACACGAAGGCGCGTTTTTTTGCCCTGTTGGGACAAGGACCAGCACTGCCAAACAGGGTCCACAGAGAGTTCAGGCTGTGAAAAACCTGCACAGGGACTCGGCTGCATTCATTTGACCTTCTGCCCTAAGGCTGATAACATAGGGTCGCGGAAAAGATAGTCCGCCCCACTTTGTGCAGCCGGGCTGGCCAGGAGCCTGCAAGGCTTTCTTCGGGATGGTCTGCCAACCTGAATTCGCGGTTTCATATGCGGCTGGCACTGCATGAGCGGGTACTAATCCAAGGAGAGGCTTAGGGGCAAGAGTTCAACCAGTGAAGGCCGAAAGGCGCGGGCGGGGACATATTTCCGCCTCTTGTCAGGGAACGATCTCTGATACGCTGGTCACTTGCAGCACTTCTCAGGCTGAAGGACAGAGGGCGTCAGGCCAGACGGCAAAGTTGGCCCCGCCTTTTTGGAGTGCTTGCCCCAAATGCCGGCCTCTCTTCGACCATACACCCATAGGAGAGAATTATGCGCGTCCAGTACCGTTTGCTTATATTGTCGTTGATTGTCATCTTTGTTGCCGGAGCCTGTGCGCCGGCTGGGCAGAGCGCGCCGAGCGAGGAAGCGGCTGCTCCGGCGGCTGAGGAGGCCCCGGCAGCCTCAATTGACACGATAATCTTCAGCGACTTGAACTGGAGCAGCGCCCAGATTCAGAACCGTGTCGCCCAGTATATTGTGGAGAAGGGCTACGGTTATTCCACTGACGTTGTCTTCGGGTCAACGCTGCCCTTGTTCCAGGGTTTGCGCAATGGCGATACGCATGTGACCCTGGAGATCTGGCTGCCCAACCAGGATGAGGCCTGGTATGAGGCCCTGGGCAACGAGGAGGTTGTTGAGATTGGCCATAGCCTGGGGAAGGACTGGCAGTCCGCGTTTGTCATTCCCAAGTATTTGCAGGAGCAGTATCCTGAGCTGGACAGTGTGGACGACTTGAAGGACGAGCAGTTCAAAGAGTTGTTTGCGACTGCCGAGACTGGCGGGAAGGCGCGACTGGTTTCGTGCGTGATAGGCTGGGCGTGTGAAGAGGTCAATGCTGCGCAGGTCATCGGATATGAACTGGAGGACCATGTCCACATCGTGAATCCGGGTGACGGCGCGGCGCTGAATGCCGACCTCTATGGCGCCTACGAGAAGGAGGAGCCGTGGGTCGGTTACCAGTGGGGCACGAACGACCCGGCGCTCATTCTGGATCTGGTCCGTCTGGAGGAGCCTGCTTACAGCGAAGAGTGCTGGGAAGCCAATAAGGCTTGCGCTTACGAAGACGCGGACATTCTGATCGCGGTGCATCCGGACCTTGTGGGCGCGGCGCCAGATGTCATTGCGATGCTGGAGGCGTGGGACTTCAATATCGAAGTTTACAAAGAGGTTGCCCGGTGGCTGAACAACAACAGCGATGCCAGCAGCAATGACGCGGCTCTGTGGTGGCTGAACAGCAAGTCGGACATATGGAGCGGTTGGGTGACGGACGACGCGGCGGCGGCGATCGAAGAAGCGCTTGCGGCGAATGAGATCCCGGAAGGCTGGCCCACGGAGTAACGGAAAGCTCATTTCGCAGTACGTCTGTGAATCTGAAACAGGAAGGGCGGCCCCAAGAACGGGGCCGCCCTTTTTTGTAAGTTGAGCTTTTTCCAACCAGGCTGCAAAATTGTGCTATGATTCTCTATTTGAGGGATCGAATCCACGCGGAAGGGGAGACACATCGAGATGCGAGAAAACAGAGCCAAGCGCAAGCTGGAACGGGGGGAGGCGGTTGTTTGCCTCTCAGGGAACAATTCCACTGACATGATCGATCAGCTGGGCCCGCTGGGGTTCGACGCGATCTGGTTGGAGGGAGAGCACGGGCCGGTAGACTATGGCGACATTCCTGATCTGACGCGGGCGTGCGACCTGTGGGGCATGACATCGGTCGTGCGGGTCAACCGGAACAACGAGGGAATCATCTACCGCACGTTTGACCTGGGCGCGCAGGGAATCGTGGTTCCGCACGTCAATACGGAGGCGGAGGCGCGGGCGGTTGTGGACGCCGCGAAGTTCCATCCTGCCGGCCGTCGGGGCATGTACACAAGCCGGCAGGGATATGGTGTGCCGGACTATTTCGATCGCGCCAACGATGAGACGCTAATCGTTGTTTTGATTGAGGATATTGTTGCCGTGGAGAATCTGGCCGAAATCCTCACTGTCGACCATATTGACGTGTTCTTTGTGGCGCCGAGCGATCTGGCCCAGTCGATGGGGTATCTGGGGGGTGCGGGACATCCAGAGGTGTTGGCGACGGTGGACAAGGCGCTGGAGCAGATCGTGGGAGCCGGCAGGTCGGCCGGGACGTTGGTGAGCGACGAGAATGTTGCGCACTACCTTGAGATTGGCGCCCGTTTTGTCTTGACGGGCTGGGCCAATTGGGTTGCATCGGGCGGTAAGGCGTTTCAGGCGCAGGTGGAGGAGGCTGCGGGATCGTGAGTGGCGTAGTTATGTGAAGACATTTGGCCTTGCGACGGCTTTTCATCTGGGAACGGATAGGAGAGGGAGACTCATCTTTCTCTCCTTTTCTATTGGTCGGCAAAAGGGAAGGAACATTACGACGATTCCTTAGTTTCCTCGCTGGCGATTACTGGAGACAGGAAGGCGGACATTCGCTCTCTATTGATTTCGACACCCTCATCGCTTCTTCTGATCAGTTCCATTTTCTCCAGCGCATTATCATCTCTCCGAATGGTGTTGTCCGTCTTGCCTGCGTAGGCCTCCGCAGTTCTTGGGGAGATGTAACGTAACCGTACGATGGGAACAGGTTCTGTCTCCTCGGTCAGATCGATTATGAGTTGACGTCTGCGTAAATCCGTACTGCCTTCCTTTTGGCGGAACAGATTGTGAACATGGTTGATCCAGAAGACATGGAACTGCTGTGCCCGTATCGTTTGAAGTTGCTCATTCAGTCCATCCCTTAATCCCTGCAGGGCGTATTGGATAAAGGGAATGACATCGCCGCCCGATTTGCTCGCCAGATCGAGTTGCCTGTAGTATTCCCTGCGTGTCATGTTGTAGTGGGTACTCAGGAGATGGGCTGCCGCAGTCGGCACGCCGCTTAACAGCAGCAGTTGAAACTCGACCAGGCGCGCGGTTCGTCCATTGCCATCGCCGAACGGATGGATCCAGGCCAAATAGAGATGGGCAACAATTGATTTCAGCACTCCCGATGCGATTCTGAGTTCCGCGTTCGGTAGGAAACTCTCAACATTAAGCCAACTGCAAAGCCTCTTCAGCAGATGCTCACAGTCCTGATGGGGGGGGCCGCGGTATCGTCCTACGCCAACATCGTGTACACGAATAAGGCCGGGAGATACCTCGTCCTTCAGCGGCAAGTCATGCAGGACCATGGTATTCAGGTCCATGATCCTGTCAACGGTCAGTTTTGCAAGGTCACCGGACAGTATGCCTTCCGGGATTTTGTTGCAGGCTTTGACGATGTTTCTTATTTCTTGCCCCAGATACTCTTTGGAGGGCGGCAGTTCGAGTTCTCCTCTAACCAACCCGAGGGCGTCCTCTTCCGACAAGGTGTTTCCTTCAATGGCTGTCGTTGCCAGCGCTCCCTTGGCCAGATAGACGTGATGCAAGCGCTCTCCATCCTCGGGCAGGAGGAGCGCTCCGGCAACCTGTTCGCATTTTGCCTGCACTTCGCCGAGTTGAAACCATAGCGTATAATCTCTCTCGCGCAGATCCAGCTGGAAGTTTATCCAGGGATGGGTCTCTTGATATGGTCTTTTCTCAGTCATGAAGATTCGTTCAGCCTCGAACCGATTCAAAACCCGACTGGCGGAGATTGTGTCGGAAAGGGAAATGGGGAAGAAGGAAGGGCTGGGGAGATTCTAAACCGTTCGAAGGCGGATTCAAAGTGGGATGCTATACAGATCCAGCAGCCTAACGCTACTGGCCATGCGCTGTTGAACGGCAGCAAGGCGAACAGTTGCACTCAGACTGAAGTCTCGACAAGGCGAGCACGACTCCCTGATGCGCTCGCTGCTTTCAAGCACAGGTCATGGTATGACGAATACAATCCTAATCTCAGACGGGCAGTGGGCGCAGATCCGGCATCGGGCCGGACTGGGGCAGTTCGCTGCGGCGGTTGGTTTATTGCGCGGGGAGGTGGAGGATTTCTACGCGCGGCCGGTAGGTGTGCAGGCGTGGCCGGGGGGCTACTATCACGACTATTTTTGCCCGAAGCACGCGGTGCAGTTGGTCTTTGAGCCGGACTCGCCCCATCTGCATCGCTGCCCGGTTGACGGAGAGACGTTTAGCGGGGAGCCCTTTGACTCGGCGTGGCGCTGGTTTGTCAACAACAGGCTGGCGGAATCGGCGCTGCGGCTGGCGGTGCTGTGGAGGCTGGAGGGCGAGGAGCGATACCGGGAGAGCGTGCAGGATATCCTGTTGGACTATGCTGACGCGTATGAAGGGTATAAAGCGTTTTCGGGTTGGCGGCCGGACAACCATGGCGTTGCGCAGTTCAGTACGTTGGACGAGGCGGTGTGGTCGATTCCGCTGGCGTGGTCATTCGACTTGATAAGAGAAACGCTGAGCGAAGGACAGGAGGAGGAGATCGTTGGCAAACTGCTGCTGCCGGCCGCGGAATTTCTGATGGCGCGTCACTTCGGGGGGATCCACAACTTTGCCTGCTGGCACAACGCGGCGATAGGGACGATCGGCGCGGTGACCGGGAGCGAGGAGCTGCTGGCCTTCGCGATAGACGGTGAGTTTGGCTTCCATTCGCAGGCGCGGGAGGGCATCCTTGCGGACGGGCTGTGGTTCGAAGGTTCGTTCAGCTATCACTTTTACACGGTGGCGGCACTGCTTCTGCTGGCGAAGGCGACGGCCAATCTGCCGGCCTGGGATTTGCGGCAGCATCCTTCACTGGCGGCTGTTTTGCGGGCGCCGGTCTTGTGCGCTTACCCGGACGGCAGTTTGCCGGCGACGAACGACTGCTGGTACTTCACGAGTCTGAACGATGACTGCTGCCACGGCGTTCCCAAGGCGCCGGCGTTCTACGAGATTGGGCATGCATGGTTCGACGAGCCGCTCTTTGGCAAAGTTCTGGCGCGGGCCTATCAACACGGTCCGCGGGAAAGCCTGGACGCGCTGTTGTACGGCGCAACGGATTTGGAGTCCGGGGCGGACGGGGGACTTACGCTTCCCAGTGTCGAGATGCCTGCATCGGGGTACGCGATTCTGCGTTCGCAGGCGGAGCATGAGGCCGAGCCGCCGGCCGCGAGCGAGCAGTACTTGATGCTCAAGTATGGTGTCCACGGCGGCGGTCACGGGCACCCGGACAAGCTGGGGCTGACAGTGTTTGCCTGCGGCGAACGGCAGGCTCCGGATTTGGGGACGCCAGGGTATGGGATCGACCTGTTTCAGGGCTGGTATCGCCAGACGGTGAGCCATAACACGGTTGTGCTGGACGGCAAGTCGCAGCCGGCGGGCGCGGGCCGGCGCATTGCTTTTCGGGCTGACGGGCCGTTTCAGATCGCTGACGCGGCGATAAATTGGGGCGAAGATACCGTGTCCGGGATTGACGTCCCCACATACGGCGTCGACGGAGAGGCCCCCGACGTTTACGATGGAACCAGGATGCGGAGGGCGGTCCTGGCGCGCGGCGACTATTTTGTGGACATATTTCTGGTCGATGCCGGGCGAGAGCGCCGCATCGACTGGATCTTTCGCAACCGCGGCGTGTTGGCGCCGCTTGGCGACGGCGTTCCGATCGTGCCTGCTGTTTTAGAGGGGGACGGATACGAATACATCAAGGATCTCAGCACGCGACCTGCATACGGACATATCGTACTGAACTGGCAGTTTGGCGAAACCGGCGTGAAACTCTTCGCGGCGGAAGAGGAGGGTACGCCGCTCTATGCGGGGCCGGCGCCGGGAAACCCGGCGGAGGACATGCAGGACCTGTTCATCCGCCAACGAAACGCGTCGCGCACGGCCTTTATCAGCGTGTTTCATTCCTACCGGGGCACCCCCCGCGTCGGATCGGTCACCTGGCATGGCTGCGACCTGATTGGGGCGGGCTGGGCGGCGTGTACGGTGGAAGGTTCGGAATGGAAGGATCTGTGGATTGTCCGCACGGGGCCGGAAGCGGACGTCCCCGCCTGGCTGAGCGACTTGCCGGCCAGCAATCGCTTCGAATACAGTCTGGAGGATTGAGACATGGGTGATCGTGTGAACAAGCTGGCTCTGCATGGCGGCCGCCCTGTGAGGGAGGCGCAGTTGCCGGCGCGCGGGCACATTGGGAGTGAGGAGTTGGCGGCGGTCAGCGCGTACATGGACAAGGTCGTTGCTACGGGGACGCTGGGCGCGTACCAGGGCGAGGAGGAGGAGGCGTACTGCGCTGCCTTTGCCGAGTACCTGGGGGGCGGGTACGCGGATGCGGTCAGCTCGGGGTCGGCGGCCATCTACGTGGCGCTGTTGGCGCTGGAACTTGAGGCGTTCACCGAGGTCATCATCGGCCCCTTCACGGACCCGGGCGGGATTATGCCTATCCCCTTGCAGAGCATGATCCCGATGATCGCGGATTCGGCGCCGGGTAGTTTCAACACAGGGCCAGAGCAGATCGAGGAACTGATTTCGCCGCGTACGAGCGCGATAATCGTGCCGCATATTGCGGGCGAGCCGGCCGATATTGGCGGCATCATGGAGGTGGCGGGGCGGCACGGCATTCCGGTGATCGAGGATTGCGCGCAGGCACACGGCGCGCGCTATAGGGGGCAGCAGGTGGGTAGTTTCGGCGATATTGCGGCGTTTTCGACGATGTCGGGGAAGCACCATAGCTCGGGCGGGCAGGGCGGGATCGTCTTCACCCGGGACGAGAGGCTCTACCAGTCGGCGCGGCGGATGGCTGACCGGGGAAAGCCGCACTTTTTGCCGGAGGGCGCGACAAACATGCAGGCGACGTTGAACTTCAACCAGACGGATTTGGCGGCGGCGGTGGGCCTGGCGCAGTTGCGCAAGCTGCCGGAGATGGTCGAGCGAAGGCGGGCAATTGCCGGGCAGTTAATCGAGGGGACGGCTGACCTGGCGATGATCGCGCTGCGGCAGACGGCGCCTGAAGTCGCATCCAGCTACTGGTTTTTGCCGGCGGCGTTCTACCCGCAGCAGGCGGCGTGCGACAAGGAGACGTTTTGCAAGAGTCTGCGGGCAGAGGGCCTGCCGGTTACGGACGATTACCGGTCCGGGATGCCGCACAGACAAACATGGTATACGGAGCGGCGAGTCTTTGGCAGCAGCGGTTACCCCTGGGCCAGCCCGTTATATGAGGGCGATCCGAATCGCGAGTTCCCTTGCCCCAACGCGCAGGCGATGCTGAAGAGCCATTTCACAATTCCGTTGCATGAGAATTGGCGTACGCGGGAGATAGACGACGTAATCGCCATCTTTGAGAAGGTGGCGGCAGCCTATCGGACCGGCTGACAGAGCCGGAGCCGGGGCGCTCCTATTCATTTCCCCACGGGAAGGAAGGAATAGGCAGCTCGCGGTCGGCGGCGGGCAGTTCGACGCGGGCGCCTTCGCGCGCGTGCGACAGGTGGACGGCGAAGCCGATTTCTGTGGCGCGGCGGGCTTCGTCGACGTCGCAGGCGGTTCTGCCGCGGCTTACGATGGCGTCGAGCAGGTCCTGTACGATAGCGGGGCCGGAAGGGAAGTCGCCGGCGGGTTGGGGGATATCCAGGGGTTGGGGCGGGGATTCGGCGTCCGGCCAGCGCCAGGCATGGCGGCCGTCGTCCAGAATGGTAACGCGGCCCTGTTCGCCGACGACGTCAAAGGCGGGGCGCTGGCTGCCGCCGGGCGTGAAGTAGAGATGGACGCCGTTCTGGAGGCCGACGATGCAGCGACCTGTCGGATCGAGGCGGCGGCGGGAATCGGGCGGTTCGTCCGATATATCGTCAACGGATCCGCTCACCCATTGGGGTTCGAGATCGCCGGCGAGATGGAGGGCGGCGTCATACCAGTGGCAACCGTGATTGATCAGGTTGGGGATGCCGTAGATGACCATGGACTGCAGTTGGCCTACGATGCCCTCACGCAGGAGCTCGGCGAGGCGGCGGTAGGAGACAAGCCAGCGACGGTCCAGGCCCAGCGCCAGGGGGACGCTGGCGGAGCGGCAGGCGTCCACCAGCCTGTCAGCTTCTGAGAGGCTGGTGACGAGGGGCTTGTCGCAGAGGATGCCTTTTACGCCGGCGGCGACGGCCTGCTGGATCTGGTCGGCGTGCATCTTCTGGCTGGTGGCGATGCAGAGGATGTCGGGTTGTTCCTGCCGGAGCATATTGCCGAAGTTGTCGTATGCGGTGACACTGTCTCCCCAGCAGGCCACGAACTCCTGGCGTGTTTCGGCGCCGAGGTCGAAGACGGCGACAGTTTCGGTTCCGGGCACGGCATCGAAGGCGGTGGCAAAGTTGTGATTGGCCGGTTTTTTGTCGAGCATGCGATGGCAGCCGGCGATGGCAACGCGCCAAGTCTGGGGCATATTCGGATCTCCTGTGTGGGGGTGGTGCGGAGCGAAGCGTTGGGTTGATGTCTTCTAATTCGAGCTGCCGTTGGCGGTGTGTCTGGCTATCTGGCCATCCTGAAGCTCGTATACTTCTGTGGCAAAGTCATCGCTGGTCGGATCGTGGCTGGCCATGAGCACGGTGATGCCTTCCTCTGCGACCAGCTGCGCGAAGAGTTCGAGAATCTGGCGGCCGGTCTCGCTGTCGAGGTCGCTGGTAGGTTCGTCGGCGATCAGCATTGCCGGGCCGTGCGCCAGGGCGCGGGCGATAGAGAGACGCTGTTGCTGGCCGCCTGACATTTCAAAAGGACGGTGATCGGCCCAGCGGCCAAGCCCCACCAACGAGAGGCAGTAGGCGGCCCTGCGGCGGCGTTCGGCGGCGGATCGGCCGAGGATTCGCAGTGTCATCTCGACGTTTTCCTGGGCTGACAGGGTGGGGATGAGGGAGAAGGCCTGGAAAACGAAGCCGATATAGTGCTGGCGGATCTGGGCGCATTGATCGGCGGTCAGCTTGTCGATATCCTGGCCGAAAAGGGAGACGCGGCCTGCGGTTGGGGTGTCCAGGCTTCCGATCAGGTTGAGCAGGGTTGTTTTGCCGGAGCCGGAGCGGCCGCGGAAGAGCGCGAAGCAGCGACGGGGGACGGACAGGTCGATACCGCGCAGGGCATAGACGGACTGATCGCCGACCGAGTAGACGCGCTGGAGATCGCTGACCTCGACGAGGGGACCTCTGTAAAACTCCGAAATCGCCAAGGGTTCGGATTGGGCGGCAGCGGGGCTGGGTTCGGAGGTCGGGTCAGGTGGGGCGAAGGTGGCGCGAGCGGCGGCGCGGTCACTGTCCCATTGAAGTGTTTGGTGTGAACCGTCTGCGGGCTCGCCGGCGTCGTTCTGCGCAGACGAGTTTGCATCGCTGGCCCAGGGGTTTTCAGCCCGCTCCGCGTCCGGCGCCTCGTCAACTTCTCGTGGCGCTCCCAGCAGAAGCCGGCGCCACCACGGGTTCTTGCGGCGAGGCGTCGGGTCCTGTTCCCAGGCGGACAGGTCGTCCTCCGCGCCGGGGTATCCGCCCGGAGCGTTGATTTCGCCGGCGTATGGGAGTTGCTCCTGCGCCTGACGAACGAGGATACCGTCTTCGACCAGCTGTACGACCGCTCTGCGCCCGATGCCGCGCTGTTCAAGATACTCGTGCGGCATCTGCAGCCGACCGACGGCATCGAGGACGACGCGTTCTTCCAGCTGGAGAGTTGCGCTGCCGGCTCCTTCAGCGGGTTCATCGGTGGCGAGCGGATCGCTCCCGGCGTCGTCCAGGCCTGCGGAAAGCTGGTCATCCAACAGACCGGCATGGGTCTGGCGCACGATTTCGGTGCTGATTTTGCCGTCGCGGATACCGATAACGCGATCGACAACGCGCGCGATGTCACGATCGTGGCTGACGATGATGCTGGTGAGATTGAAGCGGCGGTTCAGCTCACGGAGGAGCTGCCAGATCTGGTTGGCGGTGACCGAATCCACTTCGCCGGTCGGTTCATCGGCCAGGAGGATCTGGGGCTGGTTGGCCAGCGCCACGGCAATGGCGACGCGCTGTTGCTGGCCCCCGGAGAGTTGGGCCAGACGGTGATGGCTGTGGCTGAGCAGTCCTACGGCGTCGAGCAGCTCGCGTGCTCGCTCTGACGGGGGCGCAGCGTGTTCACGGGCCGCGATCATTGGGAGCTCGACGTTCTCCTGCGCGGTCAGGTAGGGGATGAGGTTGCGGGCAGACTGCTGCCAGACGAAGCCAACGTCGTTCAGGCGGTAGTCCTCGAGCTCCTTGTCGGCGGCTTTGAGCAGATTGCGTCCATCAATGGTTATCTGGCCGGCCGAGGGACGGTCCAGGCCGCCGATGATGTTGAGCAGGGAGGACTTGCCGCTGCCGCTGGCGCCGATGATCGCCATCATTTCACCGCGGCGGATTTCCAGATCGAGGCCCTGGAGAGCGACGACTTCGATCTCATCAATCTGATAGATTTTGACCAGATTGTCGCAGACGATGAGGGGGGCGCCGTCGGCGGCTGCGGCTTGAACCATATTCTACTCCCTTTGCCCCATGCGCAGCACCTGGAAGAGATCGCGACGCGTGCTCCAATAGAGAATGATTGTCTGGGACCCCAATAGGGCGGCGCCGAAGACAAGGGCGAGGATGCCGATTTGGCCCCAGGCGATATGGCGCACGAAGGGGGGCAAGGCAAAGATCGGATCCCCGCTGACGCGGAAGAAGGGCACGAAGAGCCAGGCTGTGGCGATGCCGATGACAACGCCCCAGAGGACGCCGAAAAGGATGACGCCGAGGTATTCGACGCCGACCATAGCGAGGACGAGCCGGGTTTTGAGGCCGACCGCGCGCATGACGCTGATCTGCTGCAGGCGTCCTTGAAGCGATGCATAAGTGTAGACAAGCAGGCCGAGGCTGGCAAGGAGCGTGGAAGCCAGGAACCCGACCGAGAGAATGCCGTAGAGGCCGATCCGCTCCACTCGTTCTTCGTCCAGTGTGAGGAGGGCGCGAGCGTCGCGGATGCGGATAGGCCAGATTCCCATTTCCAGCAGGTTATCGATGATTGTCTCGGGGACGGCGTCTTCGCCGGTCTTCATCCAGATCTGGTGGAGGCTTTCATCGCCGACCTGCTCGAACACGTAGTCCAGGTTGCCGACGAAGACCTCTGTGTCTTCGGGATAGGCGGTCGGGAAGTAGTCGTAGGCGCCAACGATGAGAAATTCGTGTTCAAATGAGCCGTAGTTTATGGAGATGTCCAACTCGGTCGTCTGGCCTTCGAGGAGGCGGCTGCGCCTGAGGAAGTTGCGCGAGACGAGGATCCCGTTGGGATACATCCCGAGCCGATTCATCAGCTCGCCAAGCGGCGCGTAGTTGAAATCGGGGCGATGGAAGGCGACGCGGGCGAAGTCGAAGCGATCGATCCCAAGGAAGACGGCGTCAATGGAGCGTGAGACGCTGGTGTTGGCGTTGAATACGGCGACCCGGGTCGCGTCCTCGACGCCGGGAATGCTGAGGTAGTCGTCCACGGGCAGAAGCCACGCGCTGACCACTTCCGGGTCGGGTTCTTCATCGGGGAAGACGGGGCCGCCCATTGCCGGGGGCGGGATGCCCTGTTGGAAGCGGTAGTCGGCCCCGACCTGGTACTGGATTCTGTCGGCGAGCCACTGGTCGAGGCTGAGGGCCATGGAGGCGTAGAAGGCGCCGAGGCTGAGGCAGACCATGGTGAGGAAGAGACTGCCGGAGTAGTGTCTGCCTTGGCGGTGCAGCTGGGTGAGACCCATATAGGCGACGAAGGAGCGGAGGCGGTTTCCAAGGCGATCGACCGGCCCCATGAGGAGGGGGAAGAGATGGGTGAGCACGAGGGCGGAGGTAAAGACAAAAAGAGAAGGCGTTAACAGCAGGAGCGGGTCGCGGAAGGGATCACCGCTGGGCTCCCAGCCGATGATGCCGAGAGTGCCCCGCTGGCTCAACTGGCGGTAGGCGTACCAGGAGAGAATGATCAGGGCGGCATCGCCGGCCAGCAGAAGGGTGGTGATGGCGGCATGGGGACGGGAGCGGGCGCGCAGGTGTTGGACGATGCCGCTGCCGGCGGCGCGCAGGGCGGGGATGCCGCGCGCCAAGACGAGGAGTAGCAAGGCGAGCCCGATGAGACGCCAGTCGACTTCGAGTAGAGTGGCGGGGATGCCGGCGCGCGGGGTAAATACCAGGAAGCCGGATGCCAGGCCCATAGCGCGCGCCATGATATAGCCGGCGCCGAAGCCCAACGGGATGCCGACAACGAGGAGGAGGAGCGTTTCAAGCAGGATGAGCAAGGTGACAAAACGGCGGCCCGCCCCGCGCGAAGCGAGAATGGCGACCTCTTCCTGTTGGAACTGGGCTGTCACGTGCGAGAGAATCCACAAAAAGAAGAGCAGGAGACCCAAGGCGGGCAGGCTGAACCCGACAAGCAGAGCGGACAGGCTGGCTCTTCTCTGCAGGTAACGGTTCAGAGGCAATTCGGGCGAGACATCCATTTTGGAGCCGGGGAAGAGGAGGTCGGCTCTGCTTGGGACGGTGCGGAGGCCGTTGGCCACGGTATCGGCCTGATGGAGTTTGAGCGTTTCTTCGTCAGGGCTGAGATACCAGACGGCGATACCTGTTCTGCGGCTGATTTTGGGCTCGATGGCGCCGCGGTAGACGTCATCGGGCACGAGCAGGAGTTTGCGCCAGGAGATCGTGGTGGCAGACCAGTAGAAGTCTGAGGGGTCGCTGGGTCTCCAGACGCCGGCGACGGTAATCGGGATGGTGTTGCCGGACGCGCCTTCGACCATATGATAGGATTCGCCAACCTGGAAGCCCAGTTCTGTGGCTTTTTCGTGATAGAGCCAGACGTTTACGGAGGCGCCGCCGCTTGTGACGCCGTAGGGAAGGCCCTCGATGATGTCGATGCGATTCCCGATATCGGTGACGACGGCGAACTGGACGTTCTCGACGATGACATTTTCTTTGAGGTCGGAATAGGTATGGCTATCGTCGAGGGGCTGGATGGTCATGCCGGGGCTGGCGACGTAGGTGAGGGTATCGGCCACGGCGAGGCCTGTTTCTCGCTCGACGATGCGGGTGAAGTCGTGTTCCAGGCGCAGGGCGTTGTCGAGAGACAGGACGCTGCTCTTGGGGACGATGTAGTAAAAGCGCATCGTCAAGGGCGGGCGGTGGAAAATGTTGGCGATATTGGTCAACTCGTCCTGAAGCAGGAGGTAGCTGACCCCTTGCGAAAAGATGGGGATACTGGCGACCATGCCAATGGCGAGGACGATGCTAAGCAGAGAGAGTAAGGTCAGGCTGGGCCGGCTGGAAAGGCGGCGCAGGGCGAGACCGAGGAAGGGGAAACGGGCAGGCATCTATCGTCCCACAATGACGTCGCCTTCTTCGAGACCTTCCAGCACCTCGACCATGCCCTGGCTTTCCAGGCCCGTGCGAATGTCGATGCGGCGCTGGCGGTCTCCATCCTGGACGACGACGAAGGTGCGGCCGCCGAAGCGGCGCACGGCCGCGTCGGGCAGCAGGAGTGTATCTTCACGCACGGCGGCGACGACTTCGATGTTGACGAATTCCCCGGCGACGAGCGGCGGCGTTTCGCCTTCCACAGCGAGGTGGATAGAGCCGGGGAAGCCAGGGGTAAAGCGATCGCCGGAGGAGATTGTTGGCAGTTGGGAAACCTGAACCGGGAAGGGCTCGTCCTGGGCCCAACGGTGAATTGCGGTTACCTCCAGGCCGACGCTCAGTTCGGAGGCGCGCGAGCTCTGGCTGGAGACGATCAGCTCAACGGGCTGCGGTTCGACGATTACCATGAAGGGTGAGAAGGCGGGCACGTCGGCGCGGCGTTGCGGCGGCTCCAAGGGGCCGCGCATGCTGTTGAGGCCGATCCCGACGGCCACGATCTGGCCGGAAAACGGGGCTCGGATGCGTCTCTCTTCGACCTGGCGTTCGAGGGCCTCTACAGCCAGATTCGCGCGGGCGACCGATTGTACGAGCGAAGGGTCGACGCGGCTCTCGACTTCGCGCAGGTTGAGTTGGGCGATTTCGAGTTGGACTTCCTGGAGGGCTACCTGGTTGGCGTCACCGGCATTGCGGGCGTGTTCGAGCAGGAGCTCAACGCGACGGACATCCAGTTGGGCTCTTTCCAGGTCGAAGCTGAGTTCATTCTCGTAGACCCAAAGAACACTTTCAGCTCGTGAAAGGTCGAGACGGGCCTGTTCGAGCTGTTCGAGCAGGTCGGGCATGATCAGTTCGGCGAGGATCTGCCCCTCTTCAGCCTGTTCCCCTTCGCTGACCAGAACTGCGCCGAGTTTGCCATCGACGGCGAAAGCGAGAGGCTCCCAGCGCAGGGGAGCCACTTCCGCGATGAGCTGGAAGCGATCCTCGATAGCGCCGCGCGACACGGCATATCGATTCTGTTCTGAGGGAACGGGCGTGGGCCAGGGCGTTGGCGTGGGCACGACGCGCACAGGCGTGAGGCAGCCGGCGAGGGCGGTTGCCAGCAGGGCCGACAGCAGAAGGAGGCGGATTGGGGGGCGTGAGCGAAAGCAGGGACTCGGTTGAGGTGAGGCAGACATCGCTGATCCGTAGGAGTTCAAACGCGGCGAGAAACTCGTGGTGGGTTTTGAGCTGGCGCCTACTGTTTAACGCGATACATGAATCTGCATACAGCGGGCATACCCGGTTGGGGGCACACTGTGACTAGGCTAAACGCGATTGGGACAGTTGTCAACTCGCTTGCGCGGGAGGATACAGCGGTCGGGACGGGGATTTGGACAGGGATTGGGGGGATTTTGGGATTTGGAGGATGGGTTGGTGTCTGGAAAGGGAATTGGTGACGAGCGGTTGGGTTGGAACGGCCGTGGTGAGTAGCTGGAGGGGCGCGTACGAAGCAGGCGAGTAAAGTTGCTTGAGCAGGATGGGGTCCGGCATCGGATTGGGGGTTCACTGGCGGTTGTCCGGATTGTTGTGTGGCGCGCTCTGTGATACTTTAGGAGGAGTGTCCCTGGCTGCCTTCAGGGCGGCGCGGGGAGAACCGTGTTGGGACGAGTTTGACCGTCACCGATCGTTGGACGCTGCGGCATGCCGCGGCAGCGGATAGGGGACCTTGATGGACTGCGGGTCCCGCTCCGGCCTGAGAGTAGATTGGTCATCGCAGTTCGCAAGCAAGAGGCCAGGCAACGGAAACGCCTGAGGCTGGAGCAAGATGAAAACAAAAGAATTACTGAGCCGGAGCGTCATCTGGTTTGAGACGGCGCTGGCCGGTTCGCTTTCGCCCTCTGTGCGCCGGGTCATGCACATCGAACTATCGATGTCGCTGGCATACGGCGTTTTTTACGCCACGACCATTCCGTTCACACAGGTTGTACTGCGCCGGTTGGGCGCCACGGTGGATATGCTGGCGCTCTACACCGCTCTTCTTTTTGTTGGCTCTGTCTTTACATCGTTCAGCATTGTACTGATGCGCCGGCGGCGTACGGTGAATATCATTGTATTCTGCTGGCTTCTGGGTCGTTCGCTGTTCCTGTTGACGGCGTTCGTGACCGGGGCGGCGCAGTTGATGGCGATAGGCATCCTTTTCTGGCTGCTGGAAGCATTTGTCATTCCGGCGTACACGCGCGTTATTCAGAAGATTTATCCGGAAAGCGGGCGCGGGAAGGTGATGTCGACGGTGCGGATGGGGCGTGTTTCGGTGATACTTCTGATCACGCCGCTGGCCGGCTGGGCCTTGGACAAGGTCGGGTACCAGGTTCTGTTTCCGATTGGGGCGCTGTTCGGCATTCTGGCCACCTTTCTGTTCACGCGCATCGAGGTCGACGAGGGGGTACTGCCGCCTCGCAAGACGAAGGCATTTTCGGATCTGTGGCAGATTGTGCGGAGTGACAGAAACTTCGCAGTCTATCTGATCAGTTACTCCCTGTTTGGACTGGGCGGGTTGATGAGCTGGCCGCTCTATCCGGTGGTGCAGGTAGACCGTTTGCAGCTGTCCTATTCGGAAATCGGGTTACTGGGGTTGGTGGAATCGGTCACATGGTTTTTCAGCTATCTGTTGTGGGGGCGGACGATTGACAAGCGGGGCGGCCTGTTTGTGGTGCGGGCGATTTCGGCGATCGCGATCGTGACGCCGCTGACTTACATGTCTGCACAGAGCCTGTGGATGTTGCTGCCGTCGGCCATCGCGCGCGGTTTGGGGATGGCGGGTTTCGAGCTGGGGCGGATCAGCGCGGGTATACAGCTGGCGGACCCGGACAGAGTGACGGAGTACGCTGCGATTCAGTCGACGGTAGTTGGGCTGCGGGGCCTGGTGGCGCCGTTGGTGACGGTCGGGCTGTTGCGGTTGGGGGCGCCGCACAGCGCGGTGTTCCTGCTGAGCGCGGCATTCCTGGCGATGGGGTGGGTGATGTTTGGCCGGGTGGAGGCTCCGATGCCGGGTGATGAGGGTTACAGCGAGCGGCAGAGGCTGCGGTACCGGTGGCCGTTCCGGCGGCGGATTTCGCGGGTGTAGATTGGGGTGTTCGCTGGAGAGGGGCAGTCTACCGATCCGGGCGCTGCCGGCGAGTCCCGCGGAAAGCGTTGAGGAACTGCGGGGCCGCGGCCGAGATTGCGTAGCGACGATATGGGTCAGTCTTCGCTTATGTTGACTGTGATAGCGCACTTGCTCATATCCCCAGAATATTGGTAGGATTGCTGCCATGAAAACGACCATTGAGATTCAAGATGAACTGCTACGTCGGGCGCGGCAGCACGCGAAGGCCACGGGCCGTTCGCTGCGCGCCGTTGTCGAGGATGGCATTCGCCTCGCGCTTGCCGCGCCTGAACCACGGAGAAAGTGCAAGCTGCCCGATATGAGTGTGGGGGATCCGAACGCGGTGGACCCCCTCAATGCGATGTCATGGCAGGATTTGCGGGAGACCGTTTACGGGGAGGCGGAGTCCCCGTGATCGCGGTCGATACGAATCTGCTCGTTTACACCCATCGCAGGGAATCTGAGGTGCATGGGGCTGCGTACGACATAGTCCGCGGATTGGCTGAAGGAAGCCGGGGCTGGGCGATCCCCTGGCCCTGTTGTTTTGAGTTTCTGAGCATCGTGACAATTCGGAGAATCTGGAAAAAGGCCGCCACATCGCCGGAACTGGCATGGCAGCAGCTCGCAGTGTGGATTGCGTCACCTGTGAATCATCTCATTGGAGAGACCGACGGCTTTCTTGAGATCTTGAGCGGGCTTGTACAGCGTCCGCAGGTGCGGGGCGCGATTGTCCATGATGCAAGGATTGCCGCGATCTGGCTTGCCCACGGCACAGAAGTGCTCCTTACTCGTGATCGTGACTTCAGCTTTGTTAGCTTTGTTTCCGGAACTCAAAACGCGGAACCAGTTTAGCCAGGCGTGATGGCCAGGTACGTCGCGTCAGGCGAAGGACAATTACGATCCTCGATCGCCTTGAGGGGCCATTCAGGAGCAACCCGCCGCCGCGCAGAATAGCACGCAAGTAACATAACCCTCTCAGATCATCCACAGAAAGGAACCATATGAATACTTATCGCGCCGGTCTGGTTGGATGCGGTCGGATTGGCACTCTTTGGGAGACGGACCCGCCGACGCCGCTGACGCATGCAGGGGGCGTGGCGGTGTGCGCGCAGACGGAGCTTGTGGCCGGGGCGAGCCGGGGGAACGAGCATTTGCAGCAGTTTGGGCGCATGTGGGATGTGGACGCGCTCTATCTGGACTACCGGGAGATGCTGGCGCGGGAGAAGCTGGATATTGTGTGCGTGGCGACACATCCGGGTCTGCACCGGGATATCGTCGAGGCGGCGGTCGAAAACGGGGCCAAGGGGATTCTGTGTGAGAAGCCGCTGGCGCTGAGCCTGGAGGACGGGGACGCGATTGTGGCGGCCTGCCGGAGCACCGGATGTGTGCTGTCGGTGAATCATTCGCGGCGCTGGAACCCGGCTTTCATTAAGGCGAAGGAGATGCTGGATGACGGGGCGATCGGCGAGTTGATTTCGATGCTGGGCATCTGCCAGGGGGTCAAACCGTTTCCGGCGTGGACGGCGGACGAGGAGGGGCCCTTGATCCACGACGCGGTGCACACGTTCGACCTTTTCCGCATCTATGCCGGCGACGCCAAAACGGTGACCGGCACGGCCCATCGCCGTCACAGGGACGAATTTCGGGTGGAAGACATCAGCGAGGCGATTTTCAGCTTTCATTCGGGAGCCAGCGCCGTCAGTATGGTGAATGAGTTGACCCGGTATGCCCGATTCGGGATTGAGCTGCAGGGGACCGACGGTGTGATCAGCCTGGAGTATGCGGGCAACCAGTGGCTGCTGGGGGTCGATACGACCGACCGGCTGAATGAGCCGGATCCCCGCATTGAGTGGTATACGCTTGAGCCGCGGCCTTTTCCGGCTTTCGAGGAGGCGAGCTCGATCCAACTGGCGGTGGAGGAGCTGGTCCGCTGCATCGAAGATGGGAGCGAACCGAGCTCGAACGGAGAGGACGGGGTGGCGTCGCTGGAGATGGTGATGGCGATTTACGAGTCGCAGCGGCAGGGGAACCGGCCGGTGGAGCTGCCGCTGGCCGATCGCTCTTCGCAGCTGTACATGTTGCGGGACGAAGGGCAGTTCTGAGTCAGACGCGGGGCGGGAAGGAGGGTCGGCAATGAAACACCTCTTTATCGACGATTACGAGGTCGAGGCGATCGATAATCTGGCGCGCAAGCTGCACCAGCCGCAGAAGGCGCGCGACAACGTTGTGATCCGGCCGGAACACCGCTGGGAGAACAATGTGATTCAGATCCGGACGTCGCCGGTCTGGCTGCCGGACGAGGGGATCTTCAAGATGATCTACCTGACCGGGGCGGAGGGGTTGGATCCAGAAGTGCGGCTGGGTGTGACCGGGGCGCCGGTTGGCGGGGAGAGTTTCGCCTGTTATGCGGTTTCGGAGGACGGCGTGAACTGGGAGAAGCCGTTTCTGGGGCTGCATGACTATTCTGCGCTGACCTGGAAGGGCACGCCGGTCGGCGGCGAGAACAACATTCTTCCCAGCGCGAAAGGGCTGCTTCAGGGGCCGATCTACGATCCGCACGATCCGGATCCGCGCCGGCGTTTCAAGGGTCTGCGCTACGGGGGGAGCGCGCTGCGCTCGGTGGTTTCGGCGGACTTTTTGCACTGGGAGGATCTGGATGTACCCACGCTGCACAGCCATGATGAGTCGCACCTGACATACGACGAGGCTCGGCGGCAGTTTATCGCTGCGGTCAAACGGAACGGACCTTACGGGCGATCGTGGCATCTGTACACGAGCGAGAATTTCGCGGGCTGGAAGGAGCACGGGCTGATCTTTCATGCGGACCAGACCGACCAGGAAAACGGCCATGAACGGCTGCAGCGATTTTTCGACGATCCGGCGTATCTGACACCGATCTACAACCGGCCGGAGGAGTGGCGTACGGATGTGTACAACTTCCCGATATTTCCGTATGAGGGCCATTACCTGGCGATGCCGGTGATGCACCACTGGGCGGGCAAACATCCCCCCATGTATGAGAACGTTGACAGCCGCAAGTCAGTGGAGCTGGCATCCAGCCGCAATCTGCTGGACTGGGAGCGGGCGGCGGACCGGACGCCATTTATGGAGCTGTCACCGGTTGGAGACGGCGAGACGTACGATACGGGCCAGATCCTGATCCTGAACCGTCCCGTTCAACGGAACAATGAGTTGTGGTTCTACTATCTGGGTTTTCGCTATCGCAGCCTTTCGGTTGAGGATACGCTGAACAGGCGCTACCTGGATGCCAGCGCGCTCTGCCTGGCGCGGCTGCGCATGGACGGTTTTGTTTCGCTGAAAGGCGGGATTGAGTGGGGGTCGGTCCTTACACGTCCGGTAGATGTGCGCGGCGATGCGCTGCACGTGAATGCGGATTCGTGGCGGGGGCGTGTGCTGGTAGAGGTGATTGACGCGGGAAGCGGCGCGCCCATTCCCGGCTATACGAAAGAGGACTGCATTCCGGCCATCAAGGATAGCATTGACGAAAAGGTTGAATGGCGCGATGGGCGGAGTCTGAAGGAGCTGGCGGGCCGGACTGTCCGGCTGCGATTCCATTTGTGGCAGGCGGAGCTCTATTCGTACTGGTTTCGTTGAGAATGGATCTGCAGTGGTCGGAACTGCAGTGGGCAGTGGGCAGTGGGCAGTGGTCAGTGGGTTGACGGGGCGGAGAGGCGCCGCGGGGCGGGAACAGTGGGATTGATGGGGAGGGGGCCGAAGGGCAGTGGTGAGTGATGCGGTCGATCGGCAGGATGGAATTTACACCAGGAATGGAGTTTTTAGATGAGACGTTTTGAGGGGAAGACGGCGTTGGTGACGGGCGCGTCGCTGGGCATCGGTCGGGGCATTGCGTTATGCCTGGCTGAAGAGGGCGCGAATGTGGTGGTGAATTACCGCACGTCGGAGGCTGAGGCTGAGAGCGCGGCGGAAGAGATCCGGCGGATGGGCGGCGAAGCGCTGGTGTGGCAGGCGGACGTGTCGGACCGAAAGGCAATCGCGGCGATGATCGAGGGCGCGGTGGCGCGGTTTGGGGGCATCGACGTGGCAGTGGCCAATGCGGCGGTTTCTGTGCGCGAGCCGGTGGTGGAGGCGAAGTGGGAAAACGTGATGCGGACGTTTGAGGTGACCCAGTTCGGCGTCTATCACACATGCCAGTTGGCCGCGCAGCAGATGCTGAAGCAGCCGCTTGCGGGGCGCAGCCGGGGCAAGATCGTGGTGATCAGCTCGGTTCACGAGGAGATCGCATTCCCCAGCAGCGGGGCCTACAACATGTCGAAGGCGGCAATCAACCACCTGGCGCGCACGATGGCGGCTGAGCTGGCGGGAGACCGGATCAATGTCAATGTGATCAATCCCGGCTGGATCGATACGCCGGGGGAGCGCAAATTCTACAGTGAGGAGGAGATCGCCGAAGGGGGCCGCCGCATTCCTTGGGGGCGGATAGGGGTGCCGGAGGATATTGGGAAAGCGACGGCCTATCTTGCGAGCGACGATGCCGACTATGTGACGGGCACGATTTTGCGCGTTGACGGCGGTTTTGTGCATGGGCTTGTGCTGCCTGAGGCGGCCGAGGACGGTGGATAGCGGCTGTTGTGGCGGTCGGTGTAGAAGGCCGCCGGGTTTGCGCCGCGGCGCCGGGCGGACTTGCGGGGGTCCGGGGGTGTCCCCCGGCCCGGCGGCGGGTGTTTGCCGCCGGGGATCGTGGCAAGGCCGCCTGGTCCACGCACTGCCCCGCCCCGTTGAGTTGAGACCTGGTGGCTGGCGGCGTGTGTTTGGATAGGCGCGGCGGCGGGCCGCGAGTAGGGCGGGGCGCGGGGGGACCGCCGAAACAGGGCAAGGCGGCCCCGTTGCTGGGTGGGGGTTGGGGGAGGCCCAGAACTGCAAGGGAGCTGAGAAGAGAAGGCAGGGAATGGCCACCGGGAGGACGGGATGAGAGTTGCGGTTGGGGGACTCAGCCACGAGAGCAGCACGTTTACGCCGGTAGCGACGACGCGCGCGAGCTATGAGGAACGGTTCCTGCTAGAAGACGACGAGATCCTGCATACGTTTGCGGGTACGAATACGCCGATTGGCGGGTTTATCGAGGGGGCGCGAGCGCACGGATTCGAGCTGGTCCCGACTTTATTTGGCGAACCGCAGCCGAGCGCGCCGACGCCGCGGCCGCTGTATGATGAGCTCCTTGGGCGCATTTTAGACGGGCTGAAGGATGCGCTGCCTTTGGACGGCGTGCTGTTGGAGCTGCACGGTTCGATGGCGGTTGGGGATCTCGACGGGCCTGACGGCTTAGCGGATGCGGAGGGCCATCTGCTCGCGAAGGTTCGGGAGACGGTTGGCCCGGACGTGCCGGTGCTGGCGCAGTTGGACATACACTCGAATGTTTCGCGGCAGATGGTCGAGATGGCCGATGCGCTGATCGGGCGTGAATCATTTCCTGAGGTCGACATGGCGGCGCGGGGCCGAGAGTGCGCGGATGTGTTGGCGCGAATTCTGGGCGAGGGGCTGCGGCCGACGATGGCCTTGCACAGGATTCCGATGGCGTGGGGGCTCAACCAGGTGACGGCGCATCCGCCGATGCGGGAGGCGATCGCTGAACTGCACAGGATCGAGTCTCAGCCAGGGGTCGTGTGCGGCTCGATCGCGACCTGTTTTTTTCTGGCGGATGTACCGGACATGGGCGCGTCGGTCTATGTTGTGACGGACGACAACCAGCGGCTGGCGCAGGCCCTTGCAGACCAGTTGGGGGAGTGGATATTTGCGCGGCGAGAAGACTGGCAGTTGGAGCTGTTTTCTGCGCGTGCGGCGCTGGAAAGGGCGCAAGAAGAGGGACTTTACCCTGTCATTCTGGCCGATATGCAGGACAACACGGGCGGAGGGTCGCCGGGAGACAGCACGGGCGTCTTGCGGACCTTTATCGACATGCAGTTGGAGGATGCGTGCGTGCTCTACATTGTCGACCCTGAGGCGGTTGCAATCTGTCAGGAGGCGGGTGTAGGCGGACACGCGGCCCTGGAGGTCGGCGGCAAGTCGTCTCCGATGCAGGGGGCGCCTGTGCCGATGGAGGTGGAGGTTGCGGCGCTTTCTGATGGGACGTTTCAGTATGACGGGCCCATGTATGCGGGGTTGAGAGGTGATATGGGCCCGTCGGCGCATGTGGTCCAGGAAGGGATTCACGTGTTGCTGGTGAGCAAGCGGGAGCAACCCTTTGATACCGCTTTCGCGCGGACGCTCGGGCTGGATCCGCGGCAGATGCGGTATGTTTGCGTGAAATCGAGCGCGCATTTTCGCGCCGGGTTTGCGTCGTGGGCGGGCGCAATCCACGTGGTGGCGGAACCGAGCGTGCACAGCCTGGCCGGCCTGTCCTTCCGGCGGCTGGGAAGGGCTGTCTATCCATTCACAGATCTGGATTAGAATTTCGTTTTGGCGGACAAGAAGGGGGAAGAGAGAGTCGCGTCCGCGACTCTCTTTTTGCGTTACCTGTTACCCTCTGATTTGTGGGGAAGAAGAGCGCCCCCGGTAGGAGTCGAACCTACGGCTCAAGGTTTAGGAAACCTCTGCTCTATCCTCTGAGCTACGGGGGCAGGAAGCACTGCGCACCTCCCAGACGATAGCACAAAGGACCTTTGAGGTCAAAGGAAGCGGGGTGGATCCTGGACGAGGCGGGCACTGTAGGGGTTGGTTGTCTGGACGGGGATTTGGGGGATAAGTGGGATTTGGGGATTTGCGGGCGAGCGGCGGGAAGAACTGTGGGGCGAACGCGGGGCGGCGCATTGTTGGGGCCAGCGAGTTCGGAGAAATCATGAGATTAAAGTAGAATGGGCGGATAGAATCGCCCTTCCGAGTTTGTTTGGCGCGCTGAAGGGACGCCGCCTGCGCCGGCCTTTACCGGCTGTCAAGACAGTGGCCCGCGCCGAGTCTCGGAACAATGGCGAAGCCCTCACCGATCCAGGAATAGAGGCATTGCATGCAGAACGCGCAGGAGTTCTTTCACGGTGTACAGGAAAACGTCGGCGATGTGATCGTTGGCAAAGAGGAGGTCATCGAGCATCTGCTGATCGCACTGTTGTGCGAAGGCCACGTTCTGCTTGAGGATGTTCCGGGCGTAGGCAAGACGATGATGGCGCGGGCGCTGTCGGTCAGCCTGGGCGTGGACTTTCGCCGTCTGCAGTGCACGCCGGATCTGCTTCCCAGCGACATCACGGGCACGAGCATATTTAACCAGGAGACGCGGCAGTTCCAGTTTATCGCCGGGCCCGCATTCACCCATATTCTGCTGGCGGACGAAATAAACCGCGCCACGCCGCGCACGCAGGCGGCTCTCCTGGAGTGTATGGGCGAACAGCAGATTACCGCGGACGGGGTAACCCGGCCCTTGCCGCGCCCGTTCATGGTGATTGCGACGCAGAACCCGGTGGAGTATGAAGGCACTTTCCCGCTGCCGGAGGCACAGCTCGATCGATTCCTGTTCAAATTGAACCTGGGTTATCTGTCGAACACGGAGGAGGGGGAGATGCTGGTCAACTTAGGGCATCGACACCCGATTGAGACGTTGGATGCGGTCGTTGACGGCCACAATCTGCCGGAGCTGGCGGAACAGATATGGCAGGTGACGGTGGCTGACAGCATACGGGACTATATTGTGGGATTGGTCCAGGCGACGCGCAGCCACTCCGATCTTGCGTTGGGCGCGAGCCCGCGAGGTTCGCTGGCGCTGTATCGAGGCGCGCAGGCGCGGGCCGCGTTGCGGGGGCGAGAGTTTGCGCTGCCGGACGACGTGCAGGCGCTGGCTCCGCTGGCCTTGCCGCACCGCTGCATCGTGCGCTCGGACGCGGCGTTGAGGGGGCGCACGGCCGAACAGATCATCTCCGAGCTGCTGGAAGAAACCACGCTCGATCTGGGCGATACGACAGAGGAGTGGTCTGGGGCTCCTGCCGTCGAGGAAGAGGCTTAAAGGGTTGTTTGATCTTTTCTTTCTTCTCCTTTTTTTGTTTGGGTTTGCCGTCTTTCTGCGGATGGACTGGATTTACTATGTCTTCTATGTAGTAGGAGGCGTATGGCTGATCAGTCATTGGTGGACCCGGCGCAGTCTTCGCAATTTGAAGGTTTCGCGGCGAGCGCCGGCCAAGGCGTTTGCCGGCGAGACAATTCGCAGTGATGTCAGTTTTCAGAACCGCAGCCGCCTGCCGATCCCGTGGTTGCGGCTGCAGGAGAACATCCCGATCGACCTGCGAGCGGTCGATGAGTACAGCACAGTGATCAGCATTGGGGGCCGCTCGCTGACAAACCGCCGGTTTTCACTGCACTGTCACCGGCGCGGCTACTATGAGATCGGTCCTCTCAACCTGCAAACGGGAGACCTGTTCGGCTTCGCCGAGTCCTCCTGGCAGGAGACGAAGTCCCACCTCTTGACGGTCTATCCCAAGGTCTATTCTCTGGCTGAACTGGGTTTGCCCAGTCTGCTGCCGTTCGGCGATATGCGCAGTCCCCACCGGCTCTTTCAAGACCCGACGCGGATGGCGGGGGTCCGCCCCTATGCCAGCGGGGACAGTATGCGTCATATTCACTGGCGGGCGAGCGCGCGGGAGGACGCGCTTCTGGTGAAGAAGTTCCAGCCTTCGATGGCCCTGAGCACGACGGTTGTGCTTGACTTGGACCGAAGCGCTTTTCCGTACCGGGAGGAGTACAGCGGCAGCGAATGGGCGGTGGTGCTGGCGGCGTCTGTGGCGAGCCATGTGGCCGAGCAGAGGCAGGAGGTGGGATTTCTCAGCAACGGGGAGGATCCCCGTTCAGGCGCGGAGGTGCTGGAGGTGCCTTCGCGAAACGGCCGCGCCCATTTGATGGGCATTCTCGAGATACTGGCGCGAATTCAGCTGCGGGACGCGCGGAACGCTGAAGTGGAGCCGGCAGGCCGGAATAGCGGGCGTCAGGCGGAGACGGCCGAGGGGAAAGCGGGAGGGGAGGACTGGATTTCGCCGATTGCGCTGCCGACCTGGTTGCCGGCGCGGACGGCGCATCTGAGTTGGGGTTCGACGCTGGTGGTCGTGACGCCCCGCCTGACCGAAGGCCTCGTATGGGTTCTTCATGGTCTGTACCGGCGGGGGATCAACGTGTTTGCCCTTGCCTGCACACTGCAGCCCCAGTTCAAGCGGATGCAAGAGCAGGCGGAGGCGCTGGGCATTGTATCGCATCAGACGATTTGGGAATCGGATCTGCTGAAGTTGCAGAAATAGCCGAGCGAGAAATGCAAGAGGCAGGCAGTTCCCAACAGTATATCGACTATGACAATGCGTGGCAGGATTCTTTGTTGCGTCCTGCCGTTATTGCCGCGCTGGTTGGCTGCCTGATGGTCGCCCTGACGTCGTTCATCCGGCACATCGGTCCGGGGCTGCCTCCGACATACTTAGGTATTTTGCGAATCAGCTCGATTGGCGCGGCGCTGATCGGCGGCTATACGACGACGATAATGGTGCGACCGGAGCAGAGGAACCGGCGTACGCTGGCATTTCGCCTATCGGAAATTGGGTTGATTCTCTTTGCGGCGCGTTTGGCGCTGTGGGCGACTGTGGAAGGCTGGCCGTCGCCGTCCTCGCTGCTATTGCAACCGATCGGCGTCTTCCTGACGTTCAGTTTTGTCATCAACGCGGTCTTGATTCTGATTGCATGGGGGATGGCGGTTCTGGTGACAAATGACTTTCTGTCGATGGGTCTGCAGACGGACGAACTGGCCGATTTGGAGGCTGCGTCAAGACCGATCAGCGGCGACGATCATCGGATTCAGAGTGATCGCGGGGCGCTGGTACGCAGATTCAGTGAACGTTGGGCGTTGGGAGGCATGCTTCTCATTGTGCTGACTGCGGGCAGCCAGGTTGGCATGGGTACGAACGGGTTTTTTGCGTTGGTTCGCCAGGACATTGCAGGAGGCGTAATTGGCGCGGCGGTCGTGTACTTCGTTTTAGGCTTGCTGTTGCTGACATTCGGGCATCTGGCGGCCTTGCGGGCCAGGTGGCAGCTGGCGAGACTGCCGAGCGAAGGCAGTATCGTGCGCAACTGGCCATTCTACGCTTTTGGACTGCTGGCGGTGGTGGCGGCGGCAGCCTTCCTGATGCCGCTGGGCGGCACTTTCCGGCTTGCTCAACTGATGGGATGGGCAATCAGGGCAATATCCGGCGCGGTCTTTGGGCTGTTGGGACTGCTGATGGGGCTCCTTGCGCTTCTGTTTGGGGGAGACGAGGAGGTGATCGAGGAGCCGCCGCGCGAGCAGCCGGAGATGGGGGATCTGCCGTTCGAGCAGGTTCAGCAAGCGGACGGGCCGGCCTGGCTTGGCGGGACGGTGTTCTGGATTATTGTCGCGCTCTTGCTGGGCTATGCGACGTACATTTATCTCCAGGGGCGGGGGGTGAATTTCCAGCGCCTGCTGGCCTGGTTACGGCAATTCCTGCAGGGTTGGCGGCAGATAGGAGAAGCCTTTAACGAGTGGCGGGCGCGGGCGCTGCAGCCCGAGGAGGAGGAGGAGGGCAAGACGGGGCGTTCGCGTGTGCGGCGCTGGCTGAACGATCTGATGCTTGGCCGTCTGCCGGCCGATGAGCAGGTGCGGTACTTCTATGTGTCGACGCTGGAAAGCGCTGCCGAGCACGGGATGCGCAGGCGCCCGGGCGAGACGCCGCACCGATTTCAGGCGCGGTTGGCTGACCGGATTGAAGGGGAGGATGAGGCGGCTGTTGCCCGTTTGACAGAGGGCTTTGTGAACATCGAGTTTGCGCATAAAAGGACGGAAACAAAGGCGGTTCCGCTGCTGAAGCGGGCGTGGAGACAGGTCCGGGGCGCTTTGGCGGGGTTGCAGGAAGAGCAGGCGGAAGCAGGCGGAGAGAAAAAGGCCGGCGACGAGGACGCGGATTGAACGAGACGACGATAGAACGGGTGTAAAGCGGAGAGATCGGGCGAATCCCTTTTGAAATTCTCTTGTGCCTGGTTGACACAGAGGCTGATGAAATGTGCGCGGGATTGGGGCGGTTTAGGTTGTTCGGTGATACTCGAACCCGGCGTCATTTTGCCTTTTGCAGGTAGGCCGAAGACGGACTTTCCGGGCTCAGCTTTTTTTGGAAATCAGAAGAACGTTTGGCGCCGTATGAGAAGCGCGCTTTGCGCGCGGTAATTTTGGGGATTAGAGCATGACATTGGGCGGGCATGATGATTTTTTTGCGTTTGACTACGCAAGAGCAAATGGCTATAATATAGGGATATAAATAGTCTGGACAGGGCTCCAAAAGCAGCCCCGGGTTTATTCTGAATATCGAGCGGGCCGTCCGCACTTTGAACCGCTACGCAATTCACAGGTGGAAAATTCGATGATGTCAGAGTCAGAGCAGTTAGGCGACGAGGCCGAAAGCACAGAGAATGGGCTAGCCAGTGAAGAGCAGCAGGCCGATGAGATGCTATTTGAGCAGTACCTCGCGGAAGAGGAGGATCTCAGTTTGCCTGAGCGCGGCGATCTGCGAGAAGGGATTATCGTCGAGGTCCGCTCGAATGAGCTGCTGGTAAACATTGGCGCAAAGCGAGATGGGATCGTCCCCCAATCGGACTTGAATCGGCTCGACGAAGAATATGTGAGCACGCTGCGCGAAGGTGAGACGGCGCCAGTTGTGGTGAGCAAGCTAACGACCAGCGAAGGAATGTTGGTGCTGAGCATTGCAGACGCGCTGCAAAAGAAGGACTGGCTCGTTGCGGAGAAGATGCTGGAGAGCGGCGAGATCACGGTTCGGAAGGTGGTCGGTTATAACAAGGGTGGTCTGCTGGCCGATTTTGATCATTTGCGCGGGTTCATTCCGGCATCACATGTTGTGGGGTTGCCTCGCAACATGAATGAAGAGCAGCGGAATGAGCGGCTGCAGAAGATTGTGGGCCAGGAGTTGCCTGTCAAAGTGATTGAGGTGGAGCGGCAACGGCGTCGACTTGTGCTCTCCTATCGTTTGGCCGAACGCGAGTACCGGGCCGGGCGGAAGGCGGAGTTGTTCAAGGAGTTGGAGGTCGGCGCGGTGATCGATGGCGAGGTTCGCAGCTTGCGGCCGTTTGGCGCGTTCGTGGATATTGGGGGGGCGGACGGGCTTCTGCATGTGAGCGAGATTGGGTGGACGCCGGTTAGCCATCCGCGTGATGTTCTGAAGGTGGGCGACCGGCTTCAAGTCGAAGTTTTGCGCCTGGATCCGGAGCGCAGCCGAATCGCGTTAAGCCGCAAACGGTTGTTGTCGAATCCATGGGAGAGCATAGAAGAACGGTACCGGGTGAATGACACGATATTGGTCACGGTTACAAGAGTGATTGATTTTGGCGCGTTTGCCCAGCTTGAGCCCGGAATTGAAGGGCTGATTCACATCAGCGAACTGGCAGATATCACGGTCGCAGAGCCGTTGAAGATGGTCAGCAGCGGTGATCGCGTTCCGGTGAAGATTTTGCGCATACATCCTGACAGGCAGCGAATCGGATTGAGCCGACGGCAGGCTGACGAGATTGTCGGGCAGGCGTTGCTGGAGTCGGAAGCGGAGAGCTACGAGCGTAACGCGGCCGAGTCTGAGGCGGCGGTCGGTGAACCGGAAGCCGAGGTTGCAGGGGAAGAGGCCGAGCCTGAGGCGGCGGTTGAGGAACCGGTAGCCGAAGTTGCAGGGGAAGAGGCTGAGCCTGCGGCGGCGGTCGGGGAACCGGAGACTGAGGCGACAGAGGCCGTGGCTGAGCCTGCGGCGGCGGTTGAGATGCCGGAAACCCAGGCTGCTGAGGCCGAAGACGCGCCTGCGTCGGAGACCGGGGGCCTGGAGACCGGGGCCGAGCCTGGGGCTGAAGTTGGAGCAGTTGAACCGGAGGCCGTTGCCGAAGCGGATGCTGATGCAGCTGAGGCAGAAGAGGAGGCGCCCGATAGGGAAGCTGCGAACAGTTCGGAGGAAAGTCTCTGATGCGGCATTTGCGGTCCTACCGTCGGGTCGTATATACTTGGACAGTCTGCCAGTCTCAAATGTGAAATGGACTGGCAGCTTTATTTTGTCAGATAAGCAGGCGTTTTGAAGGGGGTGAGTTCGATTAGCGTAGAGTTGAGGCCTGGAGAATCCCAGGAGAGTCTAATGCGGCGTTTCCGGAAGTCGGTGGCTGAGGCGCGGATATTGCCTATCGTGCGTCAGAAGCGCTGGTTTACGTCCAAGAGCGAGGTGCGCCGCATCAACAAGCAGAAGGCGATTCGGAAAGCGAGGCGGAACGCTGCCCGATCTTTCCGTTAGAGCAAAAAATAAACACCAGGCTGCCAAGCAGTCGGCCACGCGTCAACTGATGGGGAGATATGGCTGAGGAAACGCTCACACTGGAAGGCAAAGTCGTCGAGGCCCTGCCGAATGCCCAATTTCGGGTGGAACTGGAGAACGGACACGTTGTGCTGGCTTATCTGTCCGGCAAGATGCGCAGGAACTACATTCGGGTGTTTCTCGGCGACAGGGTGCGAGTCGATATGAGTCCCTATGATTTAACCCGGGGACGCATCACATATCGGCGCAAGTAGCAGATGCTCTGCGGTGGGAGCAAGACCGTGCGCGCGGCACGCAGGCACGGCTGACGCTTCTGCAAGCAGGGACGTTGAGACTGCCTGACAAGAACCGAAGATTATTGGGATCCATCGAACCGGGAATGGGAACGTTTCCGGTTTTTGTATGGGTTGAATCAGAAGTTGGGCAGTAACCGGAGCGCCTTCACGGCGTCCGCGACGAAGCGTTGCTCGGCCTCGAAAGTCAGCCGTTCGGCGGCGCGAGTGAGGGGCTCCCAGAGGACTTGAAACTGTTTGGCGTCTTTGGGAGGGCGGGCCGTCTGCTTTGGCGAAAGCAGTTGCATGAGAAAGTAATGCTCATCCCGGATGTAGTGGGCGCCCTTGTAGTCGTATTCGACGGTGCGGCTGCCGAGGTCTGACAGGATGCGGAGGTCGCTGAAGCCGGTTTCTTCGCGGGTTTCGCGCAGTGCGGCTTGCTGGGCGCCCTCGCCCGGATCGATATGCCCCTTGGGCAGGCGGATCTCGGCCCGGCTGGGCCTGTCCAGCAGGAGCAAAAAAGTTTCTGACGGGGGCAGGTGGGGGAGGAGGTCTCTTTGCGCAACGACGCCGCCGGCGGCGCGGTATCGGATCGTCTTCACGGTTCAACTCCTGTGCTACAATGCAATTATGCAGTCATTGAAATCTGGCGCAGACGCCCTGCGCATTCCACTAGATAGCGAACAGATCGAGCAGTTTCGCGCGTATGCGGCGCTGCTGGCCGAATGGAATCAGAAGATGAATCTGACGGCAATTGCGGACAGCGAGGGCGTGCAGAAGAAGCATTTTCTGGACTGTCTGGCGGGGTTGCCGCTGGTTGCCGAGGAGTACGGTTCATCATTGCCCCCGAAGCGGGCGCTGGCCTGCGTCGATATCGGCACGGGGGCGGGCTTCCCCGGTTTGCCGCTCAAAATCGCGTGGCCCAGTCTGAAGTTGACGCTTGTGGATGGCACGGCCAAGAAGATACGCTTTCTCAACGAGGTCGTGGGCGCGTTGGGGCTTGATCATGTAACTCTGGTCCAAGGCCGGGCTGAGGAACTGGGCCGCAATCGAAAATTTCGCGGTCAGTTCGATCTGGTGACGGCCAGGGCGGTGGCCCGGCTCAATACGCTGACCGAGTATGTGATGCCGTTTGTACGGCAGGGCGGGCTGGCGCTCTTGTATAAGGGCCCGAACGCGGCCGAGGAGTTCATGGAGGCGCGCAAGGCGATTGAACTGCTGGGCGGCGAAACGGTTCGATTCACGCCTGTGATGGTGCCGTCATTGAATGAAGAGCGGCGCATCCTCCTGGTGAAGAAGCTGCGAAAGACCCCCAGACAATACCCCAGGCAGCAGGGCTTGCCTCGCAAAGCTCCCCTTTGAATTTGGGCTGAAGTTCGATCATAGGCGCGAGCCGTCCAGGAATGGCGCGGGAAGGGAACGCGCCTGTCATCCCGCGCGCAGATAGTAGGTCATGTGCTGGAAGTGGACGACCGGATCGATGTATTCGACTCTGACGTGCGCGGGGACGGCAAGTGTGATAGGGGCGTAACACAGGATGCTGTTCAATCCGGCCTCGACAAGCTGGTTGGCGACGCGCTGGGCGGCGTGGGCAGGGACGGCCATTACCGCAATCTGCACCCTCAGTTCATGGACCCGGCGCTGAAGGATAGCAAAGTCCTCGATGACCAAGTCAATTCCGATAGGCTGCCCTATTTTCTGCGGGTCTTCATCCATTACGGAAACGATGCGGAATCCGCTTGATTCGAACTCCTGGTAGTTGGCGATGGCTGTCCCTAGGGAGCCGGCGCCGACCAGCATAACCGGCCAGATGCGGTCCACGTTGAGGATTTTCTGCAGTTGCCGGCAAAGGAAGTCGATATTGTAGCCGGTTCCCTGCTTGCCGAATTCACCGAAGTGGCTGAGGTCTTTGCGAATTTGGGCTGAGCTGATTCCCAGGCGCTCGCCCAGCTCCTGGCTGGACGTCACCTCCCGGCCTTCGTCTGCCAGCAGCCGCAGCGTGCGCAGATAGACGGGCAGTCGCCCGATTACAATGTCCGGGATAGAAGGTTTTGGCTGCGTTCTTAAGTGCTTCACCGTTTCGATGCGGCTTTCGTGAGTAGGGGCGGCAGCGGCGCTATCCGCAGATTGGAGTGGGCGCCGCCTGGTTCAGGCTATCGGATGGACTGTCAGCTGGGGTGGCCTGCCGGCCCTCTTTCGACTGCAAGCTAGTCCACTAACGATAGCACAGTCCTGTCGGGAGGGCAATAGGGAGCATCCTTTGGGGGGTGGAACGGCCGTTGCCGGGACTGGGATTTGGGCGGGGAGAGGGGTCTGGAGTGAAGGGGTTAGTGGACAGTGGGTGGCGGCGGGCACACAGGAAGCGGGGCGGTTTGGCAGAGCGTCTATCCAACGCGGGGGCTGGCTGCGGTTCGTGCTCTTGGTTTATAAGCGCATGACTCACATGCGCATGGTTTCGGTGTGTCCGTCGACAGCGATGGTCTGGCCGGAGATGCGGGCGCCGCTGTCGGAACAAAGGAAGATGACGGTTTCGGCGACGTCTTCGGCGGAGATCAGCGTGCGAAGCGAGCTTTTCTGGCGGAACGCATTGCGGATTTCATCGGGGCTGACGCCGCGCGCACGGGCCCTGTCGGCGAAGACTGCCTCGATGCGGGGTCCTTCGACGGAACCGGGGCACACTGCATTGACACGAATCCCGAAGGGGCCGAGCTCCATGGCCATGGTCTTGGTCAGGCCTATCAGCGCCCACTTTGAGGCGGCGTAAGGGGCGCGCAGCGGGTAGCCGTGCAGTCCGGCGGTGGAGGCGATGTTGACGATGGCGCCGCCGCCGTTCTCTTTGAGCAGGGGAATGGCGAAGCGGGCGCAGTAGAATGCGCCGTTCAGATTGACATCGATGGTCCGCTGCCAGTCCTCTGGCGCGATGTTTTCGGTGTTTGCGGTCGGGCCGGAGATGCCGGCGTTGTTCACGAGCACATCCAGCCCGCCGAGATCACTTTCAATTTTCTGGAAGAGGGTTTCCACCTGTTTGGGGTCGGCTACGTCGGCGCAGAGGCCGGCGAGCCGGCCCGTGGGATCCTGCGCCTGCGCCAGGACGGCTTCGTCCACATCACAGATGCGCACGTATGCGCCTGCCTGCAGAAAGCGGAGGGCGATGGCGTGACCGATTCCCTCGGCGGCAGCGGAAACAAAGACGCGTTTGCCGGCGACTCCCTTCATATTTGCTTCCTCACTGAACGGCGCGCTCTGCTTGAATTTGGGACGGGCCGCCGCCGCGATGGACCGCTATCCGTAAGGGCCGTGCGGCAGAAAACCAAGAATGCGCCGCAGCCTGTCGTCGGCGCCGGCATAAACGTGCTCGGGCATGGTGTAGTTCATGAACGGGTAGTACTTATGACCTACGATGCGTCGGGCATAGGTAACCTGGGTGATGAAACGGGTACGCTGACTGCGGTTTGGCCCGCCGCGATGCCAGACCTGATTGTTAAACAGAACAACGCTGCCGGCCGGGCCCAGATTGTAACGGATTCGCTCCTCCCATTCGGTCCCGTCAAGCTGGCGGGCAGGGCTGGCGCCGAACAGATGCGAGCCGGGAATAACTTCGGTGCCGCCGTGCTCGACTTCGGTGACGTCGGTCAGGTAGTAGTTGGCGGTAAAAAAGAGGACTGGCAGGTGAACGTTTTGCGGTGCGCTGCCATCGGTGACGATATAGTGGGGTCGATCATCCTGGTGCCATCCGTCGAGTCCTCCGCCGGGAGGAGAGATGAAGGAGTTGTTGTGGATGACGTGGCAATCGGGCCCGATAATGGCTTCGGCCAGAGAGATCATTGGCTCCATATCGAACAGGCGCAGATTGGCGGCGCTGGTTTCGAACATGCGGTGCGCCAGGTGGGCGCGGTGGCTCTTGTTGTTCAGCCCATTGGGATTTTCGCGCAGGGCGACTTCCAGGTCTGCGCGCAGTTCGTCGGTCCAATCCGGCGGCAGCATGTTGGGGAGAAAGAGACAACCTTCGCGATGAAACTGGTCTACCCAGGCGTCGAGCTGCTCATCGCTTGCTTTTTTGCCCGCAAGGTATTGGTTATCCATTGGTTCGACTCTCCTTGAATTTCAGATTCCGGGATGTGTCCGGCACGGGAATCGGGAGCGTATCCGTCAGCCATAGTATGTACTGCAATCAAGGGTTGCGCAATTCAATTCGTTAGAAGCCTTGCAGACGACTCAGGTCGGCGACAGACGCGGGAAGCTGAGCGATGCGCTGGACGAGCGCCTGGCGCGCCAGGCGCAGCGTTTCTTCCTCGGCGTTCACCAGCACGGCGTCGAAAAAACTGTTGATGGGATCTGCCAACTCGGTGAGAACGCGGCCAAGCAGCTCGGCGACGTCGTCCGCGCCGTCCAGCTTTGCGGCGGCGTTCTCGTAGGCCTTGTGCAGATCGCGTTCCACCTGTTCCTGATATGCGGCGGGGCGCAGAGGAAGTTGGCCTTCGATATTGCGCACGATGCGGGCGCAGCGGGCATAGGCTGTAAAGGATTCTTCCCAGGCCGGAGAAGAAACCGTCGAGGACAGGTGTTGGACTGCGCCGACGGCGGCGAAAGGGTCGTCCCCGCGTGCGGCCAGGACGGCATCGACGACATCAGGGGGATGGTTCAGGTCGCGCAGCCTTCTTTCAAGGCGGCGGACAGTGAATTCCCTGGCGTTGGGGACGGCGTCCTGGGACAGAGGGTCGCTGTATTGGGCTGCGGCCACCTCGAGGGCGGCGGTCAGATCGAAGTGAGACCGGGTGATAGTGAGCGCGTTCACGATTCCCAGGGCGGCGCGGCGCAGGCCGAAGGGATCGGCGCTGCCGCTGGGCTTCACGCCGACGCCGAACAGGCCAACGAGTGTATCCAGTTTGTCGGCGAGGCTGAGGGCCAGGCCGGCCCCGGTCTTG
The DNA here is from genome assembly GCA_022824025.1 of Caldilineaceae bacterium. Classification (GTDB taxonomy): domain Bacteria; phylum Chloroflexota; class Anaerolineae; order Caldilineales; family Caldilineaceae; genus Bin5. Next base: position 31,920 of record JAJEBF010000026.1, on the reverse strand, counting down.
GGAACGGCATCGCCGTCGAAGCTGGGCAGATAATGTTCCCGGATAGCCTGGGCCGCGGCGGGGGTCTCGCCGCTCCTGCGGGCATAAATTTCGCCCATGATCCCCTGGAGGCTGGTCATTTCGACCACCATGGATGTGACCAGGTCTGTTTTACAGAGGGCGGCGGCCTGGCGAGCCGTCTCTACCTCCTGCTTGCTGCAGTCAAGCATCTGCGCGATCTGCGGGGCCAGCTTTTGCAGGCGCCCGGTTTTCTCGAGCATGGTGCCGAGCTTGGCGTGGAAGGTGAGGGTTCCCAGGCGCTCGGTGAAGGAAGCAAATGGTTTGGCCGTGTCCTGGTTGAAGAAGAATTCGGCGTCGGCGTAACGGGCGCGGATCACGCCTTCGTTGCCCTGTCGCACTACTTCGGGATGGTCCAGTTTATCGGAGTTGGCGATGGTGACGAAGCGGGGGGCCAAAGAGGGGCCTTTGCTTGGAATGGCGGGACTGTGCAGGACCGGGAAGTAGCGTTGGTGTTTCTTCATTACGGCGGTCAGGATCGGTTGGGGCAGGGCGAGGAAGCGATTTTCGAAAGAGCCAAGGACCGCTTCGGGCGCTTCCACCAGGTCGGTGACTTCGTCGAGGAGGTCTTCATCCTGTTCCCATTGGTAGGTCCCTTCGGGCAGGGGTTCGGGGGCGCCGGTTTGGATGGCGGGGGCGCGGGCGGCCGCGTCCTGGATGGCTGCCGCGATGCGGCTGCGGCGGTCCTGGCGGATGAGCTGGATGCCCTGTTCTGCGGCGGCGGTGAAGTAGCTGTCGGCGTCGGCGATGCGGAAGGTGGTGAATTCGCCTGCGGGCAGGCGTGCGCGTGCATCGCGGAAGCGGGGTCCGCGGCTTTCGCGGCCGCTGCGCACGTGCGCCCACGACATTTGAACGACCTCCGACCCGTGCAGCGCGACGATCCAGCGCAGGGGACGGGGGTAGCTCTTGTTGCTGCGGTTCCAGCGCATCGTCCTGCCCCATTGGATGCCATCCAGCAAGTCTTGGATAAGTTGCGGGAGAACGGTCGAGGCGGATTCGCCCTCCTTCCTGGACACGGCGTAGACGTAGTTGTCGCGCACGATGAGGTCTGCGGGCTGAACGCCCTGGCCGCGGGCGAAGCCGGTGGCTGCTCTTGTGGGCAAGCCGTCGGCATCGAAAGCGCGGTCGGCAGGCGGGCCGCGGCGTTCGACAATTTCGTCGTGCTGACGCGGTGACAGCCCCTGCACATGCGCGACCAGGCGGCGGGGTGTCCCGGACACGGACAGAGCGCGGTAGGATAGCCGCGCTTGTTCCAGCAGTTCGGGAAGCCGCAGCTCGATCTGGGCGATGCCAAGAGTCACATCGGCGGCGGGCAGCTCCTCGCTGCCCAGCTCGATCAGGAGAGACTGAGGCTCGGGAACCTGCGCAGGCGCTATGGCTTTCTCACTTGTCGTCTTGCCTTCGCCATTTTGGGAAGGTTCCCTGTCATCCAGCCATGGGTATTCTTCTTGCTGGCGCTGTTCGACGTACAGTTGGGAGATGCGGCGCGCCTGGCTGCGCATGGCGGCGAAGAATTTGGCGCGTTCGGTGACGCCGATGGCGCCGCGCGTGTCGAGGATGTTGAAGGCCTGGCTCTGGCGCAGCACATAGTCGTGGGCTGGGGCGACGAGCCCGCGTTCGATGCAAACTTCGGCTTCGGCGTGGTAGAGATCGCAGAGTGTTCGCTGGCGCTCGACGTCGGCCAGCTCAAAGTTATAGATACAGTGTTCGATTTCCTGTTGCCGGTAGATTTCGCCATAGGTGTGGACGCCGTCGAAGTCGATGGACCAGACTTCTGTCCTCTGCTGGAGGTACATGACGATGCGCTCCAGCCCGTAGGTGATTTCGACGCTGACGGGGTCCAGACTTACGCCCCCGGCCTGTTGGAAGTAGGTAAACTGGGTGATCTCCTGGCCGTCGAGCCAGACTTCCCAGCCGAGGCCCCACGCGCCGAGGGCGGGAGACTCCCAGTTGTCCTCGACGAAACGGATGTCGTGGCGGTCGCGCTGCAGGCCGATGGCCTCGAGGCTGCCGAGGTAGAGTTCCTGGGGATTTCCCGGGTCCGGTTTGAGGAGGACCTGGTATTGGGTGTGCATCTGCATGCGGTTGGGGTTTTCGGCGTAACGGCCGTCGTCGGCGCGAAAGGAGGGTTCCACGTAGGCGACGTTCCACGGCTCGGGCCCGAGGACGCGCAGCACGGTGGCGGGATTCATGGTTCCTGCGCCCAGCTTTTCGCTGTGGGGCTGCCAGATCTGGCAGCCGCGTGCGGCCCAGTAGTCGTTGAGAAGGCGGATGGTTTCCTGCATTGAGGGGGTATCAGACATATCTCATCTCGATGTTCGCGGCTCGAAAGCGACGGTTTCCGGTAAAGGGGAGACGGTTCATTCTAACTATTCTTGACGATAAAGCCGTTTTCTTTCACTGCTTGCTTGAAGAGGTTGTCGTCCAATATCAGGCCGAAGCCGGGCGCGTCCGGCAGCGTGACGTGGCCGTCATGCACGGAGTAGGCGGAGCAGTCCAGGCCCGGCGTGGAGAGTTCATCCCATTCCACGAAGGCAAAGTTTTCGACCGCGGGGGCAAGATGGCCGGAGACGAAGTTGCCCAGGTGGCGTCCGTAGTGGTGGGGGGCGGTACGCACGTTCCACGCGTCGAGTACGGGGCCGGTCTGCAGCCACTTCGTCAGCCCGTAGCTGAAGATGTCGTATTGGACTACGTCGATGATGCCGCGGCGGGCGTAGTCCAGCAGGTAAGGCGAGGCCGATCCTTCGCCGTCGGCGATGAGTACGGAGAGGCTCTCCCGCTCGATCCATTCATGCAGGTCCTCATAGAGCTCATCGTCTTCGTGGAAGGCCTCTTCCAGCCAAAAGATATTGCAGTCGGCCGTTTCGCTGAGGATATGCTTGGCGACATTGAGGGTATAGCCGTTGTTGGCATCGATGAGGATGGCGGCCTCGGGGCCGACGGCGGCGCGCACCGCGCGGATCACGGCTATGTCGCGGCGGTTGCCTGCTTCGGGGGGCATGTGGCGGGCGCCGCGGCCGACCTTGATCTTGAACGCTCGGTGTCCATGCTCGTAGCCGAAGCGGGCCTCCGAGGCGATCAGGGCGGCGCCCTCCTCGTCGGTGGGAAGGCGCAGGTCATCGATCAGGAGGGTGGTGTCGTAGCAGGGCACGCGCAAAGGCGCTGACAGGCTCTTTCCGGCGCGTTCTGCCAAGATTCGATAGACCGGACGGCCGGCGCGACAACCGAGAAGGTCCCAGAGGGGATTCTCGAGGTGGGAGGCGTTCCCGGCGACGCCGTTTTCGGCGGTGATCAGCTCGTCGAGCGGCGCGCCGAGAAACGGTTCGGCCTGCCGGGGGGTGATATCGCAGAGGCCGAAGCCGGTGGCTCCATCGGCGGTCGTGATGCGCGCCAAGGGTATGTTCGCCTCCCAACCGTGGTCGTCTTTTTTGCGGGCGTTGTAACCTGCCAGGCGGGGCCTGCGGCCTACAAGCGTTCCTCTTTCGATTGCGGCGATACGCGCGGCGCGCACTTCTTCATCTCCTGAACGTCTTTTCGAGCTGGCCGGAACTGTAGAAAAGAACACGCGGCAATGCCAATATTCTGCTGCCCCGGCATAGACGGCGCGCGGGATATGCCGTATGGCCGGCGGCGGGCTGCGCGGTTGGGCCGGGTCGGTTCTGTCACTGGCGCACGCAAAAACCGTTGGCGGAGACAGCCTGTTGGAAGCGTTTCTCATCCAGGTTCAGGCCGAAGCCAGGCAGGTCCGGCATCGGCACATAGCCGTCGTCCACCTGGTAGGCGGAGCCGTCGAGCCCGGGCGTGGCGCATTCGTCCCACTCGATGAATAGAAAGCCGTCGACGGCGGCGGCGAGATGGCCGGAGACGTAGTTGCCGATGTGGCGGCCGTAGTGATGGGGCGCTGTGCCCGCGTTCCAGCCGTCCAGCTGGGCGCCGGTTTCGAGCCATTTTGTGATGCCGTGGCTGAAGATGTCGTATTGGATGATGTCGACGCAACCGTCGCGGGCGTAGTCCAGGAGCATGGGGGAGGCCAGCCCCTCGCCGTCAGCGATGTTGGTTGCCAGGCCTTCGCGTTCTATCCAGTCATGCAGGTCCTCGTAAAGGACGCCGTCTTCGTGGAAGGCTTCTTCGAGCCAGAAGATGTTACAGTCGGCGGTTTCAGTCAGGATCTGTTTGGCGATATTGAGGTTGTAACCGTTGTTGGCGTCGATGAGGATGGCGGGGTCGGGGCCGACTTCGGCGCGCACGGCCTGGATCACGGCAACATCGCGGCGGTTGCCTTCGAGGAGAGGCATGTGCCGGGCGCCGCGTCCGACCTTGATTTTGAAGGCGCGATGGCCGTGCTCGTAGCCGAAGCGGGCTTCGGAGGCGATGAGGGCGGCGCCCTCTTCGTCGGTTGCGAGGTGCAGGTCGTCGATGTAGAGGGAGGTATCGTAACAGCGCACGCGCGGGGGTTGGGACAGGGTCTTGCCGGCGGATTCTGCCAGGAGGCTGTAGACGGGACGGCCGGTGATCTGGCCCAGCAGATCCCAGAGAGGGAATTCGAGGGAGGCGGCGCGCGGGTCGACGCCGGATGCGATGTTGATGAGGTCGTCGACGCGTTGACCCAGGAAGGCATGGGCTTGTTCTTGATTCAAGGGACGGCAGGCGCCGAAGCCTGTCGTTCCGTCGGACGCGGTGATGCGGGCGAGAGGCACCTGGACGTCGTTTCCGTGAACGGCGAGTCGTGAATTGCAGCCAGCTTGCCGGGGCCTCTGGCCCACGAGCGTGCCCCATTCGATGGCGGAAATCGCGGCACTGGTCATCGAGTATTTTCCTCCTATTTCAAGTCCGAGGCGTCCGATTCAGAGCGGGAGGCATGGGCGAGACATTACCCATATCCAAAGCGGATGCCGGTTGGGATGACACCGGTTTCCTCGCCGCGGCGAATGGCTTCGGCGGTCTCGACGATATCGACGAGGTCATGCTCAGGTTTGAAGCCAAGGCGCGTCTGGATTTTGGTCAGATCGAGGGTGAAGTAGTTGGCTTCAGGCGTTCGTGCGTCGACGAAACTGAGGTTGAGGCGTTCGGCCAGCCAGGGGACAGCCTCGCCCCAGTCGATAATTGCAGCCCCGCCCAGGGAAAACTCCTCGCCTACCGCCTCCTCTTTTTCGATGCCCAAGACCAGGCCGCGGGCGATATCGCGCACATCGCAGAAGTGCTGTTTATGGGGTACGCCATTGGGATTGCGGCTGAGAAGCAACTGATCTTCGCCGGTCCACTGGGCTCTGAGGTCGTCGAGAATGGCCTGGGTGTCGGGGTCACTGCTTTCCATCGACTTGTACCGCTGGTATGCGCTGCTGAAGGCGAGCCGCATCGGCACACCTGCTTCGTTAAAGAACTCACTCGGTTCAATGATTGTGGCGAAGCGGAATGAAGTGGCGGGCAGATCATACTGGTAGAAGTAGGCCATGGTCAGCTCTTCGCCGATCCACTTGGTGAGGAAGTAGGGCATCTGGTGGTAGCGGGCGACCATGTCTTCGGTGATCGGCTCTTCGAAGTAGCGTCCGTAATCCTCCAGGCGCCAGTAGATGGCCTCTGTGCAGGCGTAAACGAAGCGGTGAAGATTCGGGCATTCGGCGCGAACGCTCTCCAGCAGATTGAGAGTTCCCATGGCGTTGATATCGAGGTACTGTCGGTTGTCGAAGGGACCGCCGAAGGCTGCAGCCAGATGGACGATTGCGTCAACCCCTTTGACGGCGCCGCGGACATCTTCCAGGTTACGGAGATCGCCCGTTACGGTTTCCACGTTTGCGAAGGTGTCCAGCTTATTTGCGCGGCTGGAATCGCCAGGATAGACGAATGAACGGACATCGTGGCCTTTGTCGAGCAGACGTGTGACCAGATTGGCGCCGACGCGGCCTGTGCCGCCGGTGACCAGAATTTTCATTGCGGGACCTTTCAGTTTCTTTGGTTCAGAGACTCAATTCCTTCAGCACGCACAGGCGGAGAGACCCTCTCTGCAATCTCGATAGAGATTTTCTTACAGTGTTTTCTGTACGGTCAGTTGCTCATTATCCGGCACCTGATTCTTCTTGCCAAACGGAGGGGGGGGTTTGGCAGATAGTACGATGTCCGGTGCAGGATTTGCAGGACAGGTATGGATTTACAGGATGGCAGACGGCGGCATGCCGACTGTGGGGGTCCCCAAGACGGCAGAAGGCGCTTGTCGCTGAAGGGAGCCCGCGCAGGAGCAAGACTGTTCGAACTGTTGGAGCGGGTCGGGCTCCTGGGTTGGGGGGAAAGTTTGACGGGCGGAGGCGGCATCAGCCATCCTGGTAGCGGATGCCGGTGGGGAGGACGTCCGTTTGTTCGCCGCGGCGGATGGCTTCCGCAGTTTCGATGACGCTGGTCAGGTCGTGCAGTGGCTTGAAGCCGAGCCGGGTCTTGATTTTAGACAGGTCGAGCGTGTAGTGGACCGGTGTAGGGAGGCGGGCGTCGACATAGGAGACGCCGAAGCGTTCAGCCAGCCGGGGGACAGCCTCGGCCCAGTCGATGACCAAGTTTCCGGCCAGGTTGAACTCCTCGCCGACGGCTTCATCTTTTTCAATGGCCAGGAGGAGACCGCGGGCGATGTCGCGCACGTCGCAGAAATGCTCCTTGTAGGGGAGACCGTTGGGGTTGCGGCTGAGAAAGAGCTGGTCGCGGCCGGTCCACTGGGAGGTGAGATTGTCGAGCATCGCCTGGGCGCCCGCGTCACTGCGCTTCAAGGATCTGTATTGCTCGTACGCGGAGCTGAAGGCCAGGACTTTGGGGAGGCCGGCTTCGTTGAGGAACTCACTTGGCTCGAAGATGGTGGAGAAGCGAAAGGAGGCTGAGGGCAGGCCGTATTGGTGGTGGTAGGCCATGGTCAGCTCTTCGCCGACCCACTTGGTCAGGAAATAGGGCATCTCGTGGTAACGGGCGGCCATGTCCTCCCGGATTGGTTTCTCGAAGTAGCGTCCCTCTTCCTCGAGCCGCAGGTAGACGGCGACGGTGCTGGCATAGACGAAGCGGTGGAGATCGGGACAGTGGGCGCGTGCGCTCTCCAGCAGGTTGAGCGTGCCCATGGCATTGATGTCCAGATACTGGCGGTTGTCGAAGGGCGCCATGAAGGCGGCGGCCAGGTGGTAGATGGCATCAACGCCCTGGACGGCCAGGCTTACGTCGTCCGGGTTGCGCAGGTCGCCGGTCACGGCTTCCACGTGGGGGAAGGCGTCCAGCTTGTGGGCGCGGCTGGCGTCGCCGGGGTAGAGGAGGGCGCGGATGTCGTGGCCCGCTTCCAGGAGGGGCGGAATCAGATTGGCGCCGACGCGGCCGGCGCCGCCGGTCACCAGGATCTTCACTGCGAGACCTTTCGGAGCAGGTGGAGCATGAACCTGATTTTCCTTGTCAGAAGGCGGTGAACAACGTGTCTGCCGAACGTCTATTATCCTGCGCTTGTTTGGTGGGGCCAAACGCAGGCGGGGGAAGGGCAGGGGGAGGGCAATCGCGAACCTTACAATATTCGGCCAAGTTCGCTCATTTCACTGGCATCACTCCAGAATTTGGCGCCTTTCAGGCGAGACCAGCCTTGCATATAGCCTCTGTTCGCCCGGTAGTAGCGACAAACCCGCTGCTATCACGAAGTTCGCGATAGCCCTGAATATCACCCAATCGGTGTGGACCTTATGAATGCTTCAGTTTGCGTTATGCAGACGGGAGTTTCGATTAGTTGACGAGGTTGCTAATGGCAGGTTTTCGGGAACGCGGCATCGGCGATCAATTCGCCAACAATCGCTCTTATGCTCTCAACGAGAGGAGGCAAACTATCGACTATCGTTTCTCGCAGTATACTGAGATCAACGGTGTCGTAGTTGTGAACGAGCCGGTTGCACATTGCTATGACATCAGCCCATGGAATCTCTGTGTGCTTTTGCTGCGTCTGATTGGAAACGCGATTTGCCGCCTCGCCAACAATCTCCACCAGTTTTATCAGGGCGAATTGCATCATTTCATTCTGTTCCAAATAATCCTGACTGGTTCTGCCCAACATTTTTATCGCCTTGGCGGCGTAAACGCCCATGTTAACAAGCCCTACCCGGTCGTCACTCCTGTTCATACTGAATCTCTGTTGAATCGATTATTGCCTCCTTGAACAGAGGATTGGGACTTCTCTCGACACTCTTAAAGGTCATCAAATGGGTTGGTCTGTCGAGCACTTCGCTCAACGCCTCCTCGATTCGGGCCAGGCGAAAAAACCCTACTTTTGCATCCGGGGCAAACTCCACGAGTACATCCACATCACTTTCATTCGTAAGACTGTCTCGCAGAAGAGCCAAACGGCGAATTTGGTGGCGCCGGCAAAACTTGGCAACCACATCCTTGGGAATCTCGACTCGTGCGTTCATGATTGTACTCCTGCGAATATGCGGGAGTTGAACAGGGGTTCCAGCGATCTGGCGTTGGGAATGAAGGAATCGCCGTTAATGTAGATCATGTCCGCGCCATCGGCAAGCTTTTTCTCGGCCACGAACTGACCTGCCCCCGACGTCTGCACCACCCGTTCTGTTAGTCCGACAAGCAGCGGAACAGGGTCGGCAGGCAAGAGGGCCTCAGGCGCCGGCGGCCGGTAGCTCGGAGAGCCGTGCGGCCCGACCGGGTCGTCTGTACCGCCCCTTCAGCACACGCACCTCCACAAACCTGTGCAAGACCTCCCTGGCCGGTAGTTCCTCCCCCGAATTCCCGTCGAAACCCTCGAAGTAGCCGTGGGACGCTTGACGCCAAACTCGCGCCGCCGCCCGGATTCTGACAATGAACATCCGTCTCGATGCACCCTGTTTCTCCCATTTCGTGGTCTAGCGATTGGGGCCAACCTCAATCACCATCTCCGCATCCGGCACGAGCGAGTCCGGCGAGATAAAGGTGCCGAGCGCGGGGTCATAGTACCGCGCATTGTAGTACAGCAACCCCGTCCCATCCTCCTTCTGTCCGGTGAACGCCTTGTCCGTCCGCAGCGTTCCCGACGCGCTGCGCTGCGCGCCCTATGCATAGTACGCGCGGCTGCCCTCCACGACCGAACCGACGGTCGTCACCGACGTGCTGCCCAGACGGTCGCCATGCACGTGATAGAGGCTGCTCCCCCTCTTCGCCGCAACGTGCAGCCCGCCGAATGTGTAGTGGCTGACAGTAGTGGTTACACCGCTCGTCTCCTCCTCCTCGTAATGACCGAAAAAGGTGTAGGTCGTCGTGCTGCCGTTCACCTTTTTGACGCGACTTCCGTCGACATCATACCAGTACTGCTCCAGCATGTCGCCGTTGTTGTCCCGCACCTCGGAAAGCCGGTTCTGTGCATCCCAGACAATCGTCTGCTGGCCGGCAAGCCCCTTGTTGCGCACGGTCATGTTGCCGTTGGCGTCGTAGTCGAAGCGGTCATCGCCGCCGATGCGGTCCACCGCGTGGAAGGGCCCGCCATCGCGGTAACCGTAGCTCTGCCCGTTGAACGCGGTCAGCCGGTTGGCGCCGTCATAGCTGTACGTTCTTCCGTACGCAGCGGTCAAGCGTCCCAGCCCATCGTATGTAAAGCTGTTGCTGGTCGTTTCCTCGGTTAAAGCGGTGATGTCGCCGAAGTAGTTGTAGGCGTAGCTGCGGTTGAGACGCTCGCCCGCGCCCTCGCTCAGCCCCACCTTGAGGCTCTCCAGCATGCCGCCGTTTCGCTTTGCCGTCCAGGGATAGTAGCGCTGCGTGCGCCAGAGGTTACCGGCCCGCAGGCAATCGCAGTGCGGTCATGCGCCCGGCCTCGTCATAAGAGACGCTGTCCACCAGGGTCCCGTGCGCCGAGCTGCTCAACCCCACCGCCGCGCCCGGACTTCCATACCGGGTCGTCACCACCTCGCCGCCGTGATAGGTGACCGTAGTCGGCCGGTGGTAGTTGTCGTAGCCGTAGCTGGTTGTGCGCGTCAGGCTGTCGACAGTAACGCTCTCACTGTTGAGACGGCTGTAGCTATCGTAGCTGAAGCTGCGGCTCACACTATCGTTGGCCACGCGCTGCACGCGTCCCTGGGGGTCGTAGCTGTAGGCGCTGTCCAGGTCGGCGTCGGCAACCGTGGCCGCGCAGTTCTCGTCGGTGCGCAGAACGCGGCCGCGCATACGTCCCAGGCTGTCGTAGTAGAGACAGCTGGTCTTGTCGCGGGCATCGGTCTGGCGCGTCAGCTGGCCCAGGGCGTTGTAATCATAGCGCCAGCTGCCCAGATCGGCGTCGCTCATGCCTGTCTTGCGGCCGGCCAGATCATAGTGGATGCTGCTTGTGCGCTGCCAGCGGCGCTCGCCAGCGTCGCGGCGGTAGACCTGTGTCAGCCGGTCCGCGCCGTCGTAGGTGAGCGAGATCCCGGCCTCGAGCGTCCATTCGTTGTCGCCGGGCGTGTAGGTGCGCAACAAGGTCGTGCGCCCGAGCTGGTCCTGCTGCTGCCAGCTCAGCAGACGCCGTGCGTCCCCGCCCTCGCCGCCGCCGGTGACCGAGGCGGTCAGCCCGTTGTAATGGTAGCTGGTGACGACGCCGTTGGCCGCGTGCGTGCTCGCGGGCCGTCCGAGCGCATCGTAGCTGGTGGCAGTGAAGCCGGCGTCCCAGTTGGGTTCATGCCGCCACGCGAACGAGACCGACCGCGGCACGCTGGTGCGCCTCAGGCGCCCGAAACCGTCATAGACGTAGTCGACCACCGTTTCGAGTGCGTTCTCGACATCGGAGCAGCCGCCCAGCCGAGTCTGCCAGCCTTGGCGCGGCGTCTGCTCCTGGATCAGCTGGCCGAAGCCGTCGTAGAGTTTGCGCACGAAGTTGCCCTCGCAGCGCGGCTGGCTCTGGATGACGACGACGTTGGCGTTCTGGCCCATGCTGCCCCAGGGATAGTAGCGCCACTGCATTTGCGCCTCGTCGCGGTCGGGGTAGCCGATACCCCTCTCCCAGCGGTGGCTGGCGCGGCCGAACGCGTCGTACGCCTGCTTCGTGCAAACCCCGCCCGCAGCGCAAAACTCCTGCATTGCGCCCCAGAAGCCGCCACTACGCTCTTCGTTTTGGATGCGTTGTGCGCGTATCCAGACACGAGATTGCAGTGCTGGCCAGTCCAGGGCGCCGCGCAGATGCGGCAAAAGCGTCGGATCGTCTATGGTCCAGCATTGGCGGACCTCGATCCGGCCATGCCCTTTGTCAACCTCTCGAACTGAATCAAAGGGGAAGGCAGTGAACTTACTTTCACGAAGATCCTCGAACAGGAAGGGGACATCCTCATACAGGCTGCCTTGATGCTGCTTCAGGGCCAGAACATAGTCGGCCTCAGCAGCCACAATCTGTGCGGCGATTTCCTTCTGACAGCCGATGGCATCAATCGTAATGATGCAGTCTGTCAGGTCCAAGACCAGCAGCAGTTGTGGAATCGTCTTAATCTCATTTGACTTTTCTGCAACCTGCCCCTGCCCCAACGTGAGTCGATTCTCTGTCGCCCATGCACTCACCAGCATGCTTGCGACTCGCTCTGCTTCCCGGTCATGAGAGCGACGAACACGCTTCCCGTCTATGGCGACGACTTCACCTTCGTTCAATTCGGCTACCTCTGCGACCCAGCGCAGAAAATAGGCTTCGAACTGGGCCCCGTCTAACCTTCGAAGCAGCCGCCAGAAGGTATCATGCGACGGAATCCCGCTCGGTAACGGCAGAAACCTGGCAAACCATTCCTTCTCTGCCCGACCAAATTCCGCAACCGCTTCCCAATCATCCGCACCGCACAGGACTGCACATATCGTTATCACCAGCATGTCCAGCATCTGATGGCGCCGATTGACCGTTGCGCGCGGATCCTCTAATTCCCTAAAGTGATTGTCAAACGCCTCCCAAGATTCATTCACCACGTCTTCCCTTCTGCTAAGGTTTTAACGTGAGAATAAATCCCTATCCCATTTTGTCAACCCTCCTTAAGGTTCGCGATTGCCCTGAAGGGCAGGGGGGAGGGTGCGCAGACTGCCTCGGATTCAATACGGTTCCTGCGGGCGGCCAACGTTGGGCCGCAGCCGCACGGTGGAGGCGGGGCGTGCCCCAAGGGGGGCGTTGCGGGAGGAATCCCCCCCGCACAAGGGAGGCCGCTTGCGGGCGACCGCCCAGAGCTGCAGGAGGCAAGAATCTGCGGAAGGTGGGGAGGGCAGGGGTCGGTATTTCTGCCATGCGGGCTTGACCGCGGAGGCCGATTTGTTCTTGAATGAAAATGGGCGTATAACGGTAGCGGATGGTCCATGCGCGTTCGACCGAGACAGCCACATCATTAAGGGAGCGAGTGATGAAGATAACAGATATGACGGTAGAGAGGTATGCCTGGCCGCGGCCCAAACCGATCAGCAACGGCAAGTATACGTACGTGGATGTCAGCCTGAACCTGGTCCACATCCACACAGACGAAGGGATTACAGGTGTGGGCTGGGGGGGCGGGACGGCGTCCGGCCAGGGAAGCGATCTGACGACGACGCTGGTGGATTATTTCAGGCCGGTCGTGGTTGGCGAAAACCCGTTCAATTACCGGCGTATCTGGGAAGAGATGTGGCTGCCCAAACTGGTGGGGCGACGGGGACTCTCGACGCGGGTGATCAGCGCGATCGATATTGCGCTTTGGGATCTGATTGGCAAGGTCGTCGGAAGGCCAGTCTACCAATTGCTTGGGGGCTACCGGGACAGTATCCCGGCTTACATTGCAGGTGGATACTATGAGGAGGGCAAGGGCCTGCGTGAGCTTGCGGAGGAAATGGAGGAGAACCTGACGCTGGGCGCGAAGGCGATCAAGATGAAGGTCGGCGGCGTGCCGATCAACGAGGACGTGGAACGGGTGCGGGTTGTGCGGGAGACGATCGGTCCGGACATTAAACTGCTGGTCGACGCAAACAATGCGTACACAGCGCACGAGGCGATCGAGCTGGCGCGCAAGATGGAGAAGTATGAGCCGTTCTGGTTTGAGGAGCCGGTGGCTCCGGACGATTATCGCGGGCATGCGCGTGTTGCGCGGGCCACGTCGATTCCAATCGCCAGTGGCGAGAACGAGTATACGCGCTATGGATTCCGCGACCTGATCGAGCGGGAGGGGGCGGCGATTATCAATGCGGACGCGCAGATACTGGGGGGGATCACGGAGTTCATGCAGGTGGCGGCGCTGACGGCGGCGGAGGACCTGGTGATCGCGCCGCACGGGGCGCAGGAGGTGCACATTCACGTGGTGTGCGGCATCGCGAACGGCCTGATTCTGGAATTTTACCGTGAGACGGTGGACCCCCTGCGTATGCAGATTTTTGAGGAGACAATGAAGCTGGACGCGGAAGGCAATGTGGACGCGCCGGACCGGCCGGGGCTGGGCATTACGCCGAACTATGAGCTGTTGAAGAAGTACCGGGTGGGGTGATTGGGAGAGGCTCGCGGGGCATCGGCCCGGATCAGTTCCGGCGGCGTTGCGCCGAGCCCAGTCTGATCAGACCGGCGTGATCCAGTTCGATGCCGGAGAGTTCTGCCCGGTGGGCATAGAGTTTTACGGGATGATACAGGTAGAGCCAGTGCGGGTTCTCATGCAGCCAGGCCAGACACCTGCTGTAGGCTTCCCTCCGCTTGCCCTGGTCAACGGACAGGTGGGCGGCATCTATCAGTTGGTCGGCCCTGGTATCCACGACACCTTGCCACCAGGGCCCTTGTGTCTGGCTGGAAATTTTCTCTTGCAGCACGCGGTAGGCGCTCAGCGGGCTTGAATCGAACAGCGCCATATGTCCGATACGTTTCCGGCTCGTGTCCAGGGCGTATTTCGGGCGGTCCGCTTCTTCTTCGATGCGGACGCGAATGCCGATGCGGGCGAGTTGCTCCTGAATTATGGCCGCCACCTGCGGCGCGCGGTCAGGGATGACGAGAGGCGTTCGCAGGACCAACTCGTCCGGCATATCGCAGGTGTCGAAGAGCGTTTTGGCGCGCTCAGGATCATAGCCGTAGGGGCGCAGAGCGTCGGGAAATCCAAAATGAAAGGGGCTGACGACGGTCGAAGCAGGCTCGGCCCGTCCGGGCCAGACGCTGTTGATGATTTCATCTACGTCAACCGCCAGATTGATCGCCAGACGGGCTTCCGGCTGGGAAAAAGGCCTCTCAAATCCGTTGAGGAAACCGGTTACTGACAGAGTGTTCGTGGCCTTGCGCCACGTGAGCCGGTCGTCTTCAGGAATGACCGGCATCAGTTCCATTCCAGTCGCCAGATCTGCCTGGCCGTTCAACAGGGCATTGTAGCGATCCGTCGCGGACTGTATTTGCAGGATGGTCAGTTCAGAGAACGGCTGATCATGAGCGGGCGCGTCCATGCTTGAGAGTCGAAGCAGTTCGCCCTCCACGTAGTCTGCGAGCCGAAACGGTCCCGTGCCCAGAGGGGGTTCAGCGGCGCCTGTCGGCTTTCCCACATAGACTGCGGCAAAGATGTCCGCCAGGTCCCCGGTCGGAAAGGGACTCTTGACGAGCAGCTGCCTCTCTCCCACTGGCTCGAAGCTCAATGGGTCCAGGTAGGGAGAATAGACGCCGCCCATTCCAAATGAGCCGCCGGCTTCCTGCATCCGTTCCAAACTTTGCTTGACGTCCTCGCTTGTGCAGGGCGAGCCGTCATGGAAGCGGATGTTTTCACGCAAGGTAAGCAACCACGCCCGCCCGCCGTCGCGGACCTCCCAAGAGGCGACCAGCCCGGGCATGACGCGGCCGCGTCGCCATTGCATGAGTGGTTCATACACCAGTGCTAGGATTGTCTGCAGGTCGGGCTGATCGGTCGTGAATTCCGGCTGAAGCAGATTCACTTGCGCTTGGACGATTCGTAGTTCGTTCACCTTCGTGCATCTCCAGTGATTTCGGTTGCAAGGACGGTGGGCGTCCTCTATTTGTGAAAAGCGCACTGCATAGTGGAATGCGGGACGCCGCCTGTGTTTCAGGTTTGCAGTTTGGGATCGAGTCTGTCCCGCAGCCAGTCACCGACGATGTTGATCGAGAGAACGGCTGTCATGATGGCAAGACCAGGGATCGTTGCCGCCCACCAGGCGACGGCCAGGTAGTTTTTCCCTTCAGCGAGCATCAGGCCCCAGGATGAGTAGTCCAGCCCCGACGGTCCCAACCCGAGAAAACTGAGCGCGGCTTCGGCGATGACAAAGATATCCAGCAAGATGAAGGGAACGCAAGCTGCGCGTTTACGTACCAGTTTATGATACCTTCGAAGGGGCCGCCATCGTGAACGATAGAGGGGCGCGGAGAACGGAAACGACGGATTGCAGTGGTAGGTGGTCGGTGGTCAGCGGCGGGTGGGCAGGGGGTGGCGGGGGGACGAGGGATCGACTGGGTAGGCGCCAATCTTTCCCCAAATCGTTTGCCAAAGATCCTTTCTACACTATAATGATTCGCGTGATCCGTTGACAGAAGGCGCGGCAGGGAATCGTGGAATGGACCTTTCAAGCAAGACAGTTCGAACAATTGAGCAGGGCGGCGTGGTGCCGGTTGTGCGATTGCCGGACCTGGCCGGGGCGGTCGACCTGGCGAAGGCGCTGCTGGACGGCGGAGTGACGGCGGTCGAGCTGACGATGACAAGCCCCGGGGCCCAGGAGGCGCTTGGGCTGCTGCGGAAGCGTGTACCGGCCTTCGCGACAGGGGATGCAGCCCTGGGCATGGGATCGGTGCTGAATCGGAAGATGGCCGAAGCCGCGATACGAGGCGGCGCCCAGTTTGTGGTGGCTCCGACGCTGGACATTCCGACTGTGAGATACTGTGTCGAACAGAATGTGCCGGTCATGCCGGGGGCGTTCACGCCTACGGAGATCCAGACGGCATGGAAGGCGGGGGCCGCCGTGGTGAAGGTGTTTCCGGCAACCAAGCTGGGGCCGAGCTACTTCAAAGATGTACTGGCCCCATTGCCCCATCTGAAGCTGATGCCGACGGGTGGGGTCGGTCTGGAGAATGCGGGGGAGTTTGTGCGTGCAGGCGCGGTGGCCGTGGGCGTTGGAAGCGCGCTGGTGCGGAAAGATTGGGTAGCGGAGAGAAATTGGGAGGCCTTAACGGAGCAGGCTCGGAGATTTGTGGCAGCTGTTGGGGAGGCGCGTTCGGGGTCATGAGCGGATTCGACGTAGTCACTATGGGCGAGACGCTGCTGCGTATGGCGCCGCCCGGGCAGTTGCGCATTGAGCAGGCCGCCTACTTTGAACTGGAGGCGGGGGGAACCGAGTCTAACACGGCGGTGGCCCTGACACGGCTGGGTGTGCGGACGACATGGATTTCACGCTTGCCGGAGAATGCTCTGGGACGGCGGATCGCGCGCACTTTGATGGGACACGGCGTGGACACTTCGCACCTCGTCTGGGCTGAGGGCGAGCGGCTGGGGACGTTTTTCGTGGAATTCGGCGACGGCGCGCGGGCTACTTCGATCATTTACGACCGGGCCGATTCGGCGGCGAGCCGCATGACACCGGAAGAACTGCCGGTAGAGCCTTTCAGCGAGACGGGCGGGCGGCATCTGCATTTGACGGGCATTACGCTTGCGATCAGCGAGAGCTCGGCGGCGACGGCATGGCGGGCGTTGGAGCTGGCGCGAGCGGCTGGGTTGAGCGTGAGTTTTGATTTCAACTACCGTTCCATGCTGTGGACTCCGGAGGCGTCACGCAGGGGTTGTCACCCCTTTGCCGAGCAGGCGGACATCGTATTTGCGCCGATACGAGATGCCCAGACTCACTATGGCCTGGCAGACGGGATCTCGCCGGAGGAAGCGCTGGCCGCGTTGCGGCGGGAGTTTCCGCGGGCGACGGTCATACTCACGTTGGGCGCGGAGGGTTCGATTGCGGCCGAGCCGGGGCAGGCGCCGATTCGTCAGCCGATATTCCCTGGCGGCGGCACGGTTGGCCGCATCGGCGCGGGGGATGCGTTTACAGCGGGCGTGTTGTACCGTTTCCTGTACCATGAAGGTCCGGCGTGGTTGCCTGAGGCTCTGCGGTGGGGCGCGGCTGCGGCAGCGATGAAATATACGATCCCCGGTGACATGGGGCTGTTTGAAAAGGAAGAGGTAGCGGCTCTGGTGGAAAGCGGCGGCTATTCGGAGGAGGTCAGGCGATAGCACGGGGTAGGGTGAACGTGAGGCAGGACCGGCAGTGAGGATCGCGCTTGCTCACTGCGGCGCTTCTTTTGAAATTCGCATCCGGCGCCAGACAGATGACAAGGGCGTTCTGTGGATGCTTCTCCTTCCTGTTGTGGACCACGGGCCGTGAACGAAAATTCCCTGGAAAATTACTATCAGATATTGGGTGTAAGACCCAATGCGACACAGGAGGTGCTTGACGCGGCGTACCGGCGTCAGGTACGTCTTCACACAGGGGAATATCTGGACGATTCGGTACTGATCGCGGGCCCGGAGCCATCGGATCCATTTCTGGCCCGTGTTGATGAAGCCTATCGCCAGCTTTCGAATCCACTGAAGCGTTGGACGCACGATGAGGCGTTGAGCGAGGCCGAGCTGGTTCCTCTGACCGAGGAGGAGTTGGAAAGCGCTCGCAAACGAATCGAGCCTTCGGACGCGTGGTTGTCTTACCAGCGATTGGAGAACGGTTCGATCTATATTCGCGTCGGCTGGGCGGAAGATTTCACCGCTGTGCATGAAGCGGTCAGCAGAGCGATACCCGAAGCAGGACGCACGTATAATGCCCGGCTCAATGAATGGAGGGTGGACCCCCGTTATGAAGGGGAGTTGGCGGAGATATTCGCCAATTTCGAACGGGCGGGCGTTCAAGCGCCGCCGCGGCAGGTGGGGCCCATTTACAAGGGCGTCTCGGCGATACCGGCGGCGCAGCGAATCCATCAGGCGTGGAAGGGCTGGCCGTTCCTCGTCATCGGCGGCCTTATCCTTGCGATTGTCGGCGCGGTCTTGTTTCCGGCCAATCGGGCAGATCCCGTTGCGGCACAGGCGACAGCGACGGCGCAGGCGCTGATCAGGTCGTATGAACCACTGAAAAGCGACTTTGACGAGCCGGCCCCGAACGCGAAACTCTGGCTGACCGGCACACTTCAGCATCCATCTGTCAATTTGCGAGAGCGGCCGGAAACAGCAGGATCGGTCTTGAAGCTGCTTGGCAACGACCGGTCGTATGAGGTGATTGGCCGGCTGGAGGACAGCAGCTGGTATGTTGTTACGACCGGGGAAGAGACCGGTTGGGTTGCCGCATGGACCATTGAAGTGGACGGGGACCCTGCCAGCCTGCCGGTGCGCGCCGAGAGCGACAATCTTGCCGCGCCGTCAGTGGAAGTCAAATCTGATAGCGACTCGGAATGAGCCCGCTTGTCAGGTTCCGGTGGCAAGGAACGCGGTTCGGCGCAAGCGACCGGCATGGCAGGAGTTCGCTTCTTTCGTTTTCTTGATGATGTAGATACAATAAAATTACAGAGTGACCGAAGTACGAAGAGAGAGGAGTTTGCAGAGAGAACGGGGCTCTCATTCCTCTCTTCTTTTTTGTCTCTCCGGAATGGACATAGATGGAGAATAGATGACGAATTCCGCACGCCGTTGGAGAATACTCGCTCGCATTGGCCGGGCCAGCAGCCGGCTGAGCATTGTTGCGCGCATGCTGCTGCTTGCCGCGGCCGTCCTGGCCGGGTTCACGTTTTACCGTTTGGCCGATTTGGAATCACCGGCGGAGCAGGCAGTGGCGCGGGCACGGCAGGAGACAGAAGAAGACACGGACACGGCGGCGCCGGAAGCCACGCCGGCATTCGCCAGACAGGCCGGAAGCGGGACGACACAGGGGGGCGAACAGATGATGAGCGGGGCCGCGCCTCCGGTTGCAGACGCCGGATTTGCGCAGCCCTTCACTGTCGATGATGCGCAGGCCTATGTCTACACCGCGAGGATAGGTGAGGACTGGCCTCTCATTGCCGCCCGATTCGATGTAGAGTCGGAAGCCCTGAGAGAGGCCAACTTGGCGTTGTGGCGGCTGCGCGGGGAGGAAATTCGGTCCGGGGATCAGCTTTCAATTCCCGGCCTGGACGCGGATGCGACCGCGGAGCCGATTGTTTATGTGGTAAAGGAAGGTGATAGCTGGGAGCGCATCGCGGAAAGATTTTCGGTTACGAATCTGGATCTGTTGCTGGACAATTACAGCCTGTGGGCAGACAGGGGCGCTGATCTGCGCGCCGGCGATGAGATAGAGATTCGATATTTGCCGCGGGCCTTGAATAATGTCGGGGCTTCTCGCGGGTGGACGGACGGGCCGCCCATTTTCGCGCCTTCATATGTGGCAGCCAGAGCCCAGATGCCCAGCGCAAGCAACGCATTCATCACGCCAGGCGCCTACATTGTGCAGCCGGGAGACACGTGGGAATCGATCGCTGAAGAGACGGGCATCGCGGTTGAGGCCCTGCGAGAGGTGAATCACGAGTTAGCTGAGCAGGCGTTGCAGCCGGGCGATTTCATGCGGATTTCGTGGATTCTGCAGGTTGCGCTGATGCTGCGTCGGGTAGAGCGAAGCGGTGTCAGAAGTCCGGCCGAGCTGAACAGTCTTCCGGACGAGGAGAGGGCGGCCCTGATTGAACGGGGGATAACGGTTTACAGGGAGCAGTACTGCGGCATCTGCCACCAGGTTGCGAGCGTGGGCACGACAGGGATGTTTGGGCCCTCGCACGACGGGATGGCCGACCTGGCTGCGGCGCGGCTTGATGATCCGGCATATGGCGGGCAGGCGACTGATGTGTACACCTATCTTTACGAGAGCATCGTGCGTCCGGATGTATATTATGTCGAGGGATTTGCGCTGAGTCAGCACCGGATGCCGTCCTATCAACACATACCAGAGGAAGATTTGGAAGCGCTCATCGTCTTTCTGGCGGTCCAGTAAAGGGCTGGCCGCCGCAGAGGTCGGTAGTCAGTTATTCGACAACTTTCCTGTTCAAAGCGCCCGCGCGCGCGGCGCGGGAGGAGGAGTAAATTGAGAGCCATCCGAAGTTGGGTCAGGAGCATTCTTGCGCTTGCCGTGGTGTTGGCGGCGGGGATTGCCTCTGACGGCGCGAAGGCGCAGGAAAGAGAAAGCGGCGGCACGGTGATCGCGGATGGTCTGAACGGTCCTCAAGGCGTGCTGGCAATCGACGACGGCAGCGTCTGGGTGATCGACGTAGGATTGGGAGGTGACGAGGAGGTTGAAGTGGGAGGGCTTGATCCGAATACCAACGAGGTGATCAAGGCAACCTTCGGCAATACGGCGCGCGTGATGCGGGTAACGCCGGGCGGCCAGCCTCAACTTGTGGCGACATTGCCCTCAATCTTTTTGGGGAGCGACATTGTAGGCGGAGCGCGCCTGGCTCTTCTGAACAATGAGATGTATGCAACGGCTGGTGTGTGGCAAGGGGTAGCCAGCGAAGAGGCGTTGCCGGATACGGCCGCGGTCCTGCGAGTCTTGCAGGGCTCGGTGCTGGAGGTTGTCCCGCTATGGAAACTGGAAAGGGAACAGAATCCTGACGGGCATGTATTGGAGTCCCATCCATATGGATTGACAGCCGGTCCGGACGGTTTTCTCTATGTGGCGGAGGCGGGGGCCAACACGTTGGTGCGGGTCGATGTAGCCAACCAGACGTCGGAGGTCATCGCAGTTTTTGAGGGGATCCCCGGCCCGCTGCCCAATCCCTATCGCGGGGGCGCCTTGGAGTCGGACCCTGTTCCGACTGCCGTCGCGTTCGGCGCGGACGGGCGGATCTATGTCTCGCTGCTGCCCGGTTTTCCCTTTCTGCCCGGCGCGGCAAAGGTGGTCGTGGTTGATCCGGCGACGGGCGGCGTGACGGACTACGCGACGGATCTGACGATGTTGACGGATTTACGAACGGGCCCTGACGGCTCATTGTACGCGGTGCGTTTCGGCATCTTTACGGACGAAGGTCCGATTCCTAACAGCGGGGCCGTGATTCGAGTGGGTGAGGGCGAAAGTTCGCAGGATATCATTACGGGGTTGCCGTTTCCCACGTCGGTTGATTTTGATGTCAATGGGAATGCCTACGTGGTGATAAATGGCGCGAGTGTGGGGGAACCGGGCCGCGGCGCGGTGATCCGTTTTGAAGGGGTTGCGGCGCCGGGGGCGCCGACGATTCGCTTTGTGGAGAGCGCGACAAGAAGCCAGCAGGAACCGGAGTTTGTCACCGGTTGCGACAGTTTGCCCAGCCAGGAGGTTGTCAAGGGGGTATTGGAGCGAATTGTTACAGGAGGAAACAATGGCGGGCTGGGGAATCATTTGTGGGCAACGCTCGTGGACCGGGATGGCGATGTATGCGTTGTAACCTATTCGGGAGCCAACCGGGGATCCCAGTGGCCTGGCGGTCGTGTACATTCGGTCCAGAAGGCAAATGCCGCAAATGCGTTCAGCCTGACCAGCCTTGCCTTTTCGACGAGCAATCTTTACGCGGCGACGCGGCCCGGCGGGAATCTGTTTGGCTTGCAGGAGAGCAATCCTCTCGACGCCGCGACTGCCTATGCAGGCCCGGCGACGGAATATGGACAGGAAGGGGACCCGCTGATCGGGAAGAGGCCGGGCGGGTGGAGCCGTTCGGGGGGCGGACTTTCTCTCTATAATGCCAGTGGCAGCATATTGGGGGCGATTGGTATCAGCGGAGACACACCTTGTTCCGACCACATTGTTGCCTGGAAGGTTCGGGACGCCCTTCAGTTGGATTTCATCCCCGCGGGTGTGAGCGCGAGCGCGGATGACAACATCATATTTGACCTGCAGCCGGACGGGGGGAGTTTGAGCGGGTTCGGACACCCCACTTGTGGATTTGAAGAGGTCCGGTTGGCAGAGACTTTGCCGGCAGATTACCCGATTGGGTCGGCCACTGAGATTGGCCGGTAGCGCGCGGAGCAGGCTTTGGGGGACAATAGAAAGCGGTACGACGCCGGTGAAGTCGGCTCGCGTCGTACCGCCCTTATGCGCTCTTCTGTCTTCAACTCTGAGGCAGGTCGGCGATGAGGTCTTTCAGACTGGAAAATGTTTGGCGCGTGCTGGCGGCCTTGTCCTGCCCGTTGGCCTGCCAGTGCGTTTCAACTGTATAGGTGTCGACCGGCTCGTTTTGCAGCAGGGTGAGATGGGCATGCCAGTCGGTGCCGCCGGCGCCGATGCGCGCCCAAGCGGTCAGGCCAGCCTTCTCGTCGAGGACAACTGCATCCTTGCAGTGAATATCGACAATGTGGCCTTTCACCTGCTGATAGCCGACTGCCGGGTCTTCGCCGGCGACGAAGGCGTTGGCCGGGTCCCAGATAATTTTGAGATTCGGCATCTGCACGGCATCCAGCACAAGACGCATGTTTCCACCGGTATTGGCGTAGAGAGAGCGGGCATTTTCCAAGGCCAACACCAGCCCTTCATCCTGTAACCGCTGGCAGGCGCACCGGATGCCTTTGGCGATCTTAGCCAGTGTTTCCCCATCGATGCCGCCACCGTCCGGGGAGCGCGGCGAAGGGTTGCCGCCGCCTACATCGCGGGTAAATCCGAACGTGCGAATGTTGGGCGCATCGAATTTATGGGCAATGGCGATGAAGCGCTCCAGCCGGTTCATGTGCTCCTTATAGCGAGGATGGCTCTCCATTTCGTCCAGGGAGATATCGGCCAGCGAGAATGGCCGGAAGAACATTCCACAGACCAGATGGGTGCGCAGGCCGTTTTCCGCGGTGAGCCGCAGTGCCTGATCCAACTCTGTGTCGGTCAGTTCGTGGACCGGCTTTCCCCATAGGTTGTGCAACTCCACGTAGGACATACCCTCTTCGCGGGCGATCGAACAGGCGCGCGCAAAGTCCTGATCGATCTCATCGGAAACGACGCCGAATTCGTACAGTTTCATAGCGGACATTTCACTCTCTCAATCGGAAATCTTCTGTGGATGGTTCGTCAACCCAAAGAGCGATGCCGCGGTCTTGCCGCAGATCTGCTCTTTCTCCTCATCTACCAGATGGGGGTTGGCCAGCACCTCCGCCACTGGGCCGCCGACAGGCCCCATATCGAAGGGATAATCGCTGCCGATCATGACATGATCGGCGCCGACCATATCCACCAAATAGCGCAAGGCCAAAGGGTGAAAGGACATGCAGTCGAAGAAGACCTGTCTCAAATAGTGACTGGGTGGATGCGGAATGGCGCGGGCACACTCTTCGGTACGCACCTTGTAGCCGTGATCCATACGCCCTACAACATAGGGAAAGACCCCGCCGGCATGGGCAAAGATGATTTTCAGATTTGGCCATCGTTCCAGGATGCCGCCGTAAATCACCGATGCAATGGCCAGGCCCGTCTCGGCCACCATGCCCAGCAGATTGTGCAGGTAGTAATCCTGCATTCGCTCCTCCCCCGCAGGGATATACGGGTGGATGAATGCGGGCACGTCCAGTTCGGCGATCGTCTCGAAAAGAGGGGAATAGTCAGGATGATTCAGGTTTTTTCCGCCAACATTTGAGCCGATCTGAAAGCCATGCAACCCGAGCTCATTGACCGCTCGTTTTGCTTCAGCAACGGACGCGGCAATGTCCTGCAGCGGAACCGTCGCCAGCCCCAGGAACCGCTCGGGACATTGGGCCACCCGTTCAGCGATGCTTTCATTCAAGCGGGAGGCCAGTTCCCTGGCCGCGCCGGCCTCTGCCCAGTAAGAAAGCGTGGGAGGCGCGGAGGAGATGGCCGCCATTGAGATTTGCGCGCTGTCCATATCGGCCAGCATCTGCTCGGCCGCGTAGAAATCGGGCGTCAGCGGGTGATCGAAGTTGCCCGGACAAACCAAGTGCTCCTGGCCATCAGCACGCCGTTCAATTCTGGACTGGAGTGTGTTCGGACCGCGGGCCGCGTCCAAAAAGGCCTTGGGGAAGAAGTGGCAATGGACATCGAGGGAGAACATTTTGTCAGATCCCAGCAATGAAACGGTTGACCGTGAAACGCAAGACGCGCTCGTTGCGCTTTTACGTTTCAGGCATAGACTCTAGCTGTTGAGGAAAGACAGGCTCTCTTGCGCCAGCGCGTAAGGGCTTTCGGCCAAGGGACGCCAAATGCATGTCGCGCCCGCCAGTTCCGGAATGACCGCGTTGAAGGACTCCACCACCAGCCAGCCACTGTATTGGACGTCTGCCAACGCTTGGAAAGTCCCGGTCCAGTCCACCTGTCCGCTGCCGACGGCGCCGCGATCGTTTTCGCTGCAGTGGAAATGGCGAATATGCTTACCGGCCCGGCGGATGGCGTCCGGCGTCGATTTTTCCTCAATGTGCATGTGGAAGGTATCCAGCAGCAGGCCCACGGACGGGTGATTCACCGCATTCATCAGGCGGACGCCATCCTCAACGGTATTGAGCATGAACGTTTCGAAGCGGTTCAGTGGCTCCAGCGCAAGGGTTACGCCCTCATCAGAGGCAACCGCGCCGACCTCCTGTAGCGAGCGGACACAGGTGTCAAATTCCTGATCGGTAAATCCCCGTCCCCGCAGTTCCCCGACGGGCACGGCCATCGGTCCGCACAGGAGATCCGCGCCCAGGGCAGACGCGGCCCGCACAACGTTCTGTAACCAGGCCACCCCCTGCGTCCGGCGCTCGTCATCGATAAGACTGAGCCCCGGGGCCATGGCTGTGGACGCGGTGCAGGCCAGACCACTGTTCACGCAAGCCTGGCGAATCGCGGTGATGTCAAGGGCTGCCGGATCGAAGATGGGAATTTCAACTCCGTTGTAGCCCATTTCACTGATGAGCGGGAACAGGGCCATCTCGGCGGCGCTGACCCGACCACTCCACACCATCAGATGGACACCCAGCTGGCGGCTGTTCACAGGGCGTCCTTATCCTTTCAGCCCGGTAAGGACGATCCCTTCAACAAAGGCCCGTTGCGCGAGAAAATAGATGACAATGACCGGCAGAACCATCAGAGTGGCCAACACCATCACGTAGTGGGTCCAATCGAGGCCGCTTTCGAAGTGTTGGAGGGCGTTCAGCCCTAAGGCCAGGGTAAACATATCCCGTTTATGCAGATAGATGAGCGGCGCCAGAAAGTCGTTCCAATTGTAGAGAAGGGACAACACGAGAACGACCGTCAGCGCAGACCGGGACAAGGGAAGAATGATCTGGGCGAAGATTCGAGGTCGACTGGCTCCGTCAATGCGGGCCGCGTCCTCCAGCTCCAGGGGAATCGTGCGGAAGAACTGGCGCAGAAGAAAGATCGTAATCGGCCCGCCAAACCAGTCCGGCACAATCAGGGGTAGGAAAGTTCCGATCCATCCCAGGCGCGTGAAAAGAATGTAGACGGGAATCATCGTCACGACGTAAGGCAGCATCACTGTCGAGAGGATCAAGCCAAACATTATATCTCGCCCTTTGAAGCGCAGACGAGCAAAACTATAGGCGGCCATGGAGGAGCTGAGGATAACGCCCAAGGTAGAGAAGACCGTGACAATCATGGTATTGGTTGTATAGCGCACGACCGACACGACCTCGAACACTTCGCGATAGTTTGCCCAGCGAACCGGATCGGGGATCCACTTAGGCGGAAAGACAAAAATCTCGTGGGGGGCCTTCAATGAAGAAGAAAGAAGCCAGAAGAACGGAACCAGCATAAAGGCGCTGCCACCGGCCAGCGTCAGATGAATCAGAAAACGGAGGACAGTTTGCCTGAAACGGATCGCGGTCACGAGCCGCCCCCTTCTGTTTCGTAATAGACCCAACGCCGCTGGCTGTAGAAAAGGATGATCGTCAGCAGCATGACCACGAGGAAGAGAATCCAGGCCATTGCTGATGCGTAGCCATTGCGAAAGTATCCGAAGGCGTTACGAAACATGTACAGCACATAAAAGAGCGCGGCGTTGTTCGGCCCGGCAGAGGAGGCAGACGGATTGGACACAAAGAGGACATAGGCTACACCGAAGACCTGAAAGCTATTGATGACCGTCACAATCAACTGGTAAAAGATAATCGAAGAGGTGAGGGGCAAGGTCACATGGCGGAATCTGGCAAAGCCGTTGGCGCCATCCACTTCCGCGGCTTCGTAGAATGTGCGCGGCACACTGACAATCGAAGCCAGAAAAATAAGGACAGAGTTCCCGAGCCCCCACAGACCGATAAAGACAATGGATGGCACGATCCAATCCGGATCGGTCAGCCAACGGGGCGCGGGCAGTCCCAGCACCTTGAGAGGATAGTTGATTGGCCCAAACTCGGGATTCAGGCCCCAACGCCAGATGGTCGCGCTGGCGACCACCGGCACGACTGATGGCAGATACCAGAGCGTGCGATAGGTTGTAATCCCCCGCACATTGCGGCTCATCAGCAGGGCAACGGCG
Organism: Caldilineaceae bacterium; assembly: GCA_022824025.1. Taxonomy (GTDB): domain Bacteria; phylum Chloroflexota; class Anaerolineae; order Caldilineales; family Caldilineaceae; genus Bin5. The sequence continues at coordinate 5,531 of JAJEBF010000026.1, read as the reverse complement.
TAGGCAAATGTGAGGGACAGGGGCACAAAGAGAATTACATACCACAGCGTCACCTCAATGGATCGCAGCCAAAGGGCATCCTTGATCAGTTTTGTGTAGTTGGCGAAACCGATCCATTGAGGCGCGGTGATGATTTCGTACTTGGTAAAGCTCAGATAGAAGCTGGCGAACACCGGGCCGAGGCGGAAAAACAGCAGCCCCAGCACAGCTGGTACGATAAACAGCCAGCCAAAAAGAGTCTCTTCGAAGCTGAGACGTTGGAAAAAGCGCAGACCTCGTTCGGTCTGCGCTGCGGGTGTAGACTGAGCGGGTGAAGATTGCATTTAGGAAATTTCACCAGTTTGCAAGATGTGTTCAGAGCCCTGGCGCACCTCTGTGGCGACATCTTCCCAACGAATATCACCGATCCAAAGTTGGTCCAGATACGGTCCCCAGTAATCCAGCATCGTCTGATACCAGCCACCGTAGTAGGAGCCGATCGTGTCCCCGGGCCAGCGGAATGTTTCCTGATCTTCAAACGCGTCGTAGAAAGCCTGGCGGTACTCGGGGGCCGGCGGCGCGGAATTGGTCAGGAACTGTTCCCGCAGATCTTTACGGGTCGGCTGCTGCATACCCAAATCGACAAGAATCTGCTGCCCTTCGTTGCTGAGGCAGGCCCACGAGATGAAGTCGTAGGATTCCTGGGGATAGTCAGTCTGGGAGAAGACGCATAGGGGCGAGTAGTGGCCGTAGGATGTCTTCGTCTTATTGTACGGCACCGGGAATGTGCCCCAGTTGACACCGGACTGGTTGATGCGGCCCAAAGACCAGACGCCGATGTGCTGCATGGCTACGGTGCCGGCTTGCAGGCTGATCTCTCCAGCGGCTTCGTAGGCCGGCGACGGACTCACATAGTGTTGCAAGCCCAAGTCCGCCAACCAGTTCATCGCCTCAATGAATTCTTCCGAATCCATGGGCATCGTGCCGTCGGCGGCGATCACTTCCGCGTCGTTGGCCCAGATGTACGTCGGCCGACCGTGACCCTTGCCGGCGATAAGTCCGTATTGACGCACCCGGGCAGGGTTGAAATCAGCATCGTTGGTTGAATTGTCGTCCAAGTCGAAGGTAAGAACCTTGGCGAGCTCGACAGCTTCGTCCCACGTCATCCATTGATTCGGCTCTGGATGCGGAACGCCAACCTCATCGAACAGGTCGATATTGAACGCCATGAGCATTGCGCCACTGTCCCAGGGGATGCCCCAGCGGGCGCCGTCGTAGGTCTGGGCGATCCAGACGTTTTCGACATAATCGTCTTCATTGAAACCGGGGTCGGCCTCAAAGTACGGCTCCAGATTGGTCGTTACACCCTTGCGGGTGAGGGGGCCGGTGGTGCGGTTGGCGTCAAACCACATGTCCGGTCCGGTGCCTGCGGAAATCATGATCAGCAGGGCTTCCTGATGGGAGGCGCCGGCCACCGCGTTAATCTCGAACTCGATATTGGGGTTGGCCTCCCGATATAAGGACATCTGCTGGTCCATAACGTTTTCAATAAACTGACCGCCTCGGTTAAAGAAGTTCAGGGTAATTGGCTCGGCGGATGCGCCTGTACCTGTGCCGGCCGGCACCGGCGGCGCGCACGCGGCTAACGCAGCGACTGCCGAGCTGCCCGCGGCCAACTGCAAGAAGCTTCTTCGACTCATTGCTGTTCGTTGCACTGTTTTCCTCCTGGAAATTTGATAGGTTGAACGAACAAGGATTGACCGTGTTCACTTCGAAAGACAAATGAACACGAAGGAACTGCTCCTGGGATATATTGCTGCCGTGGTATGCTGAACGACAGGGATAGGCGGCGAATCATAAACTCATGTTGCGCAGTCGCGGGGTCAATCCGCACTGGGTCCTACTGACACCAGGCAACGACTGCGAAATGTCAGTGGTTATATGGAATGACTGGCAGAAAGAAACAGGGGTATCAACCATATTGCCGGAACTGGTCTCGGGATCGTATGGGATTATAGCAGACCGACCGATCCGTGCAAAACGGGAAGTTTGGGGATGTGTTGTTTACGGGACAGGAAATTGGGGGCGAGCGCCGGGAAGAACTGCAAGGGAACAGCGGGGGCGCGCATGTGACGCGGGGCAGCGCTATGGGGGGCGGGGCAAAAGCAGGGGCACGTTTGACGCTGCCTCTGGGCATCCACGATGAGGTCTGCAGCCTGCTTTTCAGGACTACCTCAAATCCGGACTGTACCCGATGCGAAGCGAAGGGGAGCCGCTTTCTCGAATCGGATGTATAATTCTCAGGAGAGATGAGAGCGGGGAGGCGCCAAGACAGTCAGCGCGCCTGGCAATCTTTCGCGCGTTTTCATTGACATTGAGGGATGAAAGGGTGAAACATGAATAATGGAGTAAGCTCGGAAGAGCATCGGCGGCAGGCGGAGGAAGAAAAGGGGAGTATCGCCTTTGCGATTGTGACCGTCTCGGATACACGCACGCCGGAAACGGACCGCAGCGGCCAGGCGATACGCCAGATGGCCGAGGCCGAGGGTCATCAGGTGATTGCGACCCGCATCGTGCGGGATGAGCCGGAAGAGGTTGCCGAGGCGCTGGAAGATTTCAGTGGCAGCGGCGCGCAGGTCATCATATTCAATGGCGGCACTGGCGTGAGCAAGCGGGATCGCACGTATGATGTCCTGTCGCGGGCATTGGAGAAGGAGTTGCCTGGATTCGGAGAAATATTTCGCGTTCTCAGTTATGAAGAGGTAGGGGCGGCCGCGATGCTGAGCCGCGCCACCGCGGGAACATACCGGGACTGCGCGATCATCAGTCTGCCGGGGTCGACCAATGCGGTCAGGTTGGCAATGGAGAAGCTGATACTGCCGGAGATCCAGCATTTGGCCTGGGAGATTACAAGATAAGCGGTGGTCGCGGCCGTTGACGCGGCGTATGTCGGGCCGGAACGGGAATGGACGGGAATCTTTTGGAAGCAGCTCCAGCCGCGCTATGTAATGCAAGGTAGGCCAGGAACGCATGTCTCATTTCAGGCCAAAGGACTTTTCTGGAGATGATGCGTGATGGGCTGCACTGTAGAGGTTGACTGCGACTGACCTTTACACAGCCAGCATAAAATCACAGTTCATTTTTTTTGATGCGACGGGCAAACTACCTTGGGAGACATCGCTCAGATAGGAATGGCGCGTTGAAGCTTGACCTTTCGACCTCCACTGTTCAGTTCTTCGGGGAGAGCAACGAGGTTCGGCCTGGTTCTGAGGTGAAGTCTAACCATGAAGTAGGTGAAAGTCACGAAGTGAACAGACCGAATGAATTAAGGGGTGGGAGAGATTAAGACCTCGGCGGTTCCGATTCAGCCTTCGGAAAGTGCGCGGAAGATGCAGTTGCTTTACGCCAGAGTGAATGTCCCTTAATTGGAGATGAACTCTTGCGTCGTTCGGGGCCGCCGATATCAAAGATACGGCGTGCACTATTCCTCTGCTTACGATTTCCCGGAACACTGACGCCGCTAGCGCAATCTCAATGTCGTGGCGCAGTCCGTCAGCCCGCAACGGCACCAAAACTTGCGCTATCCAATTCACCGAGTGCCGGAAAGCGCTTTTTCGTATTGCTGGCCACAACGTTTACCGGCCAATGCGCTCAGTGAGGCAGCCATGAAACTAGGAGCCATATCGACGGTGTTTGCGGAGCGGCCCTTCAGAGAAGCGGCCCGCCATATGAACGAAATGGGGCTGGAGGCGATTGAACTCGGATCTGGCGGCGTTAGAGACCTGTCAAGCCTTGTTGGACGAATACGCCCTCCAAATCAAGGCCTTTACTATCCACGGCGAGCCCTTACATCGCGATCCCGTGATTGCCGACCCCGAACTGCAGCAGCTTCGGGACAGATGCGCGCTGGCCGAGAAGCTGGGGGGGACGCGCCTTACTATGCTGTTGGGCCTGGCCGAAAGAGTTGCCGGCGATCAGGAGCCGAACTGGATACTCTAGCCCTACCCGCCCCAGTTGATGGACATCTATGAGTGGCAGTGGTACGAGCGTCTCGTTCCCTACTGGATGGAAGAGGGTAAGATTGCCGACGATCACGGCGTTCGGCTCTGCATGGAAATGCACGCAGGCAACATGGCATTCAGACCCGATAAACTTCTGCGGCTGCTTGAAGAAGTCGGTCGTATCATTGGCTGCGAAATGGATCCGTCCCACGTGATCTGAAAGTGGAAGGGTCCCCCCTAGGTCATCCGAACGCTTGGGGACAGTATCTATCACGCCCACGCCAAGGACAGTAGGCTGGCCCCCCGCGACGACCGCGTCAACGGTTCCCTTGCCCCCAACTCCTTTCAGGGCAATGAGCATCGCAGCTGGATTTTCCCAAGGTCGACTGTGGCAACGACGAAGGTTTCTGGCGCGAATTCGTCAGCGCCCTGTAGCTAGTCGATTCGATGACCTTCTTTAGGTCAAGCATGGAGACCCTTTGATCGACCCTGAAGACGGTTTCGAGTTGGCCGTGAAACTGTCGCAGAGCGTTCTGATTTATAAACCTGCCGCCATGCTGTGGCAAAAGTAGCGCAGGCGAGGCGGCGCGATTAAATTCGGTCTGAAACTCTGGATCTGGGAGGCGCCCTTTCGAACAGACAGATATCTGGCGACGATCTTGAAGGTCAGGGCCTTGGGGAGCGAGAAGGTTGAATTCGCCTTTGAAGACTAAGCCGTCGTCGGCACACAACTCCTGCGCCAAACACTTGTCGACGAAGGGCTGGGTTGTTCGTTCGTCGGCCGGTTTGGGCCCGACAGCGATCTTTCGTGCGAGTCTGCTGATGCGCGGCGCAGCGGGCTTGACTATGCACGCCTCTGCATCGACGTTTTCGCCGGTGAGGGCGCGAAACTTTATACGGGCGCGCGTCGCACAGCCTGAATGAAGTGGGCGACGACGCATCACAGTCCGGTGTCCGCGTCGCGGTCGAAATCCTCAATCGCTATGAGAACAACCTCCTTACTACCGCCTCACAGGGATGCCGACTGATCGACCTCACCGCCCATCCCGCCGGTGGCCTTCACATTGATTCCTTTCACATGAACCTCGAAGAGTTCGGCTTGGGCGATGCCATTCACCAGGCCGAATAAAGACTAATCCACTTTCACGCCAGTGAGAGCCACCGCGGGACATCCGGTTCCAGGTTGGTGCCCTGGGCGCAGGTGGCCGGAGGGTTGGGTGAGATCGGATACGACGGCTTTGAAGTTATCGCGTCATTCAACCACTTGAGTGGGCAGGGCAATCGCATCTTATTGGGAGAGAACTTTCAGCAAATAGTCAGTTTTCCAACCAGCTCGTTTCTGTTTGGCAGCAATACCGACTTTGGCGCTTTTCTCTTTGCGTAGGAGGTTCAGGGCCAGTTTGCGTAAGATGGCCAGGTTTCGCTGTGCATGGCCCTGACGGATGCGACTGTCGTCCTCGCGAAAGGCGACATCCAGGACCCAGTGGACTGAATTCTCGATGCTCCAGTGGCTGCGGGTGAAATGCAAGAGCGATTTGGCATCCGGAGGCA
>JAJEBF010000022.1 GCA_022824025.1 Caldilineaceae bacterium | reverse complement strand
TGTCGCTTAAGCGATGGATCCTTGTGCGTTCAACACGAGGATCTTCTAATTCCTCAAAGTGTTCAACCAGTGATACGACCTTTCTATCCGCCATGAGCCCCCCCTTGTCTGGTGAAAGGACTCTCAATCGTATCAAATCGTTTCTATTCCGTCATCTTACCCATTTTTCAACCCAATTTAGATGCGATTGCCCTGCCCTTTTCAAGCAACCAGAGCTTAACCCCAAAGGCTGGACCACGAGTAAGGTCTAGAATCGAGCAATTCACCCAGCCTGGAGAGGGACAGACTGCCCGTTCCCGCGCAGCCGGGGGCGATGTACGGAATGTCAGCTTCAGCCCTCTGCTCTAAGTCCAGAGGACTGAAGTGTGGAGATCGCCGTTATTCTCTGGGTTCTCTCTCTTCAAACTCAAAACCCATAAATACGCACCCCTGCCACTTTTCAGTGACCGAAAGGATGTAGAGGTCTTCATCGTATGGCTTGTACTTTATCGCCGTGATGTTGTGCTTTGAATATACGCGGACATCAAACAAACCAACCCCAGGTAGAGAACGGCCATATTTTTCCAAATATCCGTTGATGGTCTCTGCCCGAAGCTGATTGACTGAATTGAGACGTCCGTATTCTTTTGCAGCCGCAATGCACGCCCGATCATCATCATGCCCATCTTCGTGGGTATCGTGATGTTGTGCTTCTGCAAATGCAGCGACTTGATTCTCAAGCGTATCAAGCCGATCATTTACCCTGACCAGATCACGGGCAAAGATGTTGAAATCAGATGTGAGTCCCTGGACAGACCCAGCCAGATTTTCGAGTGTGAGGCCGTCTTGCGCTAAGAGGAGATGCGGGAGGGAGAAGCCAAGAACTGCAATCACGATACCGACGGCATACTTCGCACTGCGACTCATGGGTGCCCCCTTGGTGAATACGGACTGACGGCTGCCGTCACAGCGTCCTTAAAGCCAACAACGCCGTGCTACTCCAATGAAAACAACGTTTCAAATTCTTCAAATGCTTCAGGGTCACAGCCGAAGTAATGTTCCTCAATATCGTCCTCCAAAATGCTTAAGGCCGAAACAAGCTCTAATGCGGTCGCGTTTCGTAAGTCCCGAAGAGGCTCAAGCGCGCCCATGTAACATGCGAGTTCCGATTGAGTCTCTGCGTATGTAGGGTCAGGCGTAACGATTCGACTATGTGAATCGTAAAACCCAAATGCCGTGTCCAGAATGTCAAAGATCGCATGGAATGCCGAGTCCATATCATCAAATTCGAAGGTCGCCTGCCATTCCGGGACAAGAAGCGAAATGCGAAAAATCTCCTCATCGATCCATCGCCTGTATTGCGCCCCCGTCATTTCGACAAAGCCTTCAGACGGAATCTCCGGCGGCACGTCGGACAAGGCGAGCAACTGTGCGACCTGACGCTCCAGTGTTTCGATACGTTCCGCTTGCGCCTCCACCTTTTCTAAACGCACGAGAATATCTTGCACCTGCTCTTCCACAGTTGGCAGTACCTCCTGGGCCGCGACAGGAACTGCAGTGCATAGAACAACCAAGACTATTGAAATTATCCAATGTTTGTTCATCGGACATTCTCCTTATGGGTAATCAGGGATATGGGCCAAGGTCGCAGGATACCTGTGGGCAAGGATTGGGCAAGGCTGACGGGTGAGCTTGGCCCCAGAAACAGGGCTATTGGCTAAGTTGCATCAGTGGAGCAATTCTCCAAGCCTATGAAGGCGCGCCACAGCGGCAAAGATAAAGCGGCGGCAGATGGCAGCCTTCAAGTCGCGACGATCCTACACACATGGAGGAGCGAGTCATACTCACTTCGCGACAGCGTGGCCGTTTCCGATCAGAACGCGTCGCATCCGCCTGTGTGCATATGGATGGTCCCGTTTCGTGGGCCAGGGCTCGTTGACATTTCCAAAGTGTGTCGAGAAGCCAACCTCACTCTTCCGGAAGCTTTCGGTGAAAAGGCAGGGTTTCAAAGCGGGCTGAAAAGACACTGTTTCAGGGTAATTGCACCAAAATCTGGGCTGGGCGCTCGCTGAATGCAGGCCGTGCGCTCGTAGGCGAACAGGTAAACGCTCGTATGAGCGTTTACGAGAAAAAAAAGTCTCTAAGGGACGGAACAGCGCTAATTTGCGATAACATAAGGATTTTATGATCAGAAGGCATTCATATGCGGCAAATTTGAAACCAGTAATTTTCGCACGGGATGCGACCTGACATCGCAGGCGTCTCACTCGCTCTATTGATACTCGCAAACTCGCGGACCCGTTTGGGATCTACATTCGAAACGATAGGGAGCCGGGCCCCCGGCGCACGGCCAGATATCGTCTGCTCCCCCTCTTTCGATTGTGTCGATCGTGCCTGCTTCATTGAAATGTCAAAGACATCTGATCATTGGGGTCAGCCCTGCTCTTCCATGGCAACTCTCCTACCGCCGCGTACTGGAAATGGAATCTTCTCTGCCAGTGGAGGCAATGACGATTCGGATGCCAGCTGCCGCCCCGCATGTCTCCCCACATGTCTTACGGATAGATCAAGTTGCCCCTCGTCTCCCTCCTACGCCCCGGGGCCCCTCTCTCTTTCTTTAACGTAGACCCAGCCAGACCGAAAGGCATTTTCTGAGACCGGCCCCCCGTCCTTAATCTTCGTCAATTCGGTCACGGAAAATCCGGGAGCGAGCTCGACCAAATTGCGAAGCTGGATCAGGTTGACCATTCCTTCTTCAATGCCATAAAGGTCAGAATCGTAATGCCGTATCTCTTTATCGATCTGCTGCCGTTCTTCCTCGCTGAGTTTCCGCTTGTCTCTCCAGTCAATGATCTCCGCCCGCCAGGCGACCTTCGCAAACTCTTCGTTCGTCGAGAGATAGAGGGTGACCGGACTTATCGATGTGGGGGGATCATCTCTTAATTCGGCTATCGCCGATCTCGAATATGGCTGCAAGAAAAGCCGTATGCTCTTATCCCGTTCTTGAATATGGCGCATTCGTTTCAGCTGGTCCATATACATTCCTCTATAGAAAATCGCTGTGGATGCCATACGCGTTTACCTCCCGATCATTCCCTTCACCCGGACGAAACCGTTGTCGTGGTCGTTGCACCGTCAAGGGCAAGGATGCCCAAACGACGTAGGGACGGCTGGCGGAGACTGCCTTGGCCTGACGATTGACAGGAGTGCGCTCCACCCTGCATCATTGCCACCACAACCCACCATTAAGTATAGCAGATTTTGCGTGGCATTACAGTGTAGTTCATCCACATTTTGTGTCATATTCGTGTCGATTGACTGGGTGCCCGTTGTATCGAGAGTGGCCAAGTCAGTTCCACTGACCAGGCAGTTGGTTTAAGCTGGAAGCGCCCGAAGACAGCAGGGCGATAAGCCAGTTGCCCAGCGAACGCGAGCTTCACGCTTTCCTGATACGGGCCTGGAAACAGTCCCCGCTGTATGAAGGGCACGGGTCGACCACAAGCCTGGGAGGCAGTCCCGATGATCCGACGATCACTTCCCAAGTCGAGCAACATGACGAGCTTCGTTTAGAGCCGACCGATTCCGCATAATTGCACCTTATTTTTCCCGTTCCGTGGTTTAACCATTGGGACCAACCTCACTTTGCCTCCGTACCACCTCTACACGCACCTGTGTCTCTGCACACTTACGCACGCAGTCCTCTAATCCTGCCCCCGGAACCTAAACTGACAACCCTAATCCGTTTGATGCGACCGGTTGCAGACAGCTGCCGCATCCCTCTTCCTCCTCTGCCGCCATCTAGTGACAGGTCAGGATTCGACGACTGCAAACTGTGTAGTTTGCTACGCATCCTGTACGCAAAGCATACGAACTCTCGCAGGAGGCAAAATCAGGAAGAATTGGGCATTTTCTTGGACGGAATCGCCCCCGTGCGACTTGCCAGTTCGGGCAATATAAAGCACAATAGTTCCAATGCTCTTCATGCCTATTCGCAGGCTTTCCTCAAGGCCCTCTCTGCATCTCCGCAGTCGAGCCCCCGAAGCCCCGTACGCAGGCAGAGCACGGCGACAACAGTTGAAATATCTGTCACCAGGTAACCAGAACCGGTGATCGCGGCCTCGAAACACTGGCTCCGCTTGAGCGCGCCGCGAATTCACAAAAACGAAAGGAGCATATAATGCCCAAGACACGCTGCAAAGCCCTCAGAAAAGATGGAGAGCCCTGCCAGGGCCTCGGACAGGAGCAGTTCGGCGGCTACTGCCTTGCCCACGCCCCCGCCGAAAAAGCATGGGAGTGGCGCTCGAAAGGCGGCAAGGCGTCGTCGGCCGTCGCCCGGGCCGACAAACGCATACCCGATCGACTGCGCGGCGCCATCGAAATGCTCACCAAGGGCATGGAGGAACTGGCCGCAGGGGAGACCGAGCCCGCCGCCCTCTCAGCAATGAGCCGCGCCGCAAAGGAGTTGGTCAACCTCTACCGCCTCGCAGATGAAGACATGGAACTGATTCGGGCAGAGGAAACCGCGAAAGCCGTCGCCCAGGTCGCCGGCGGTTTTGGCGACCCGGAGCTTCTTGAGCAAGCCGAGGAAATCGCCGCGTGGCGGAGACAGTACATGCTCGACGCCTTGATCAAGCAGGGTCTGGTAACGCTGGACCGGGAAGCAACTCAAAATGCCGATGATCCCCCGGTCTACGTCCTGACCACCGCCGGCCGGCAGCGCTTCCGCTACCAGCGACTTACTAAGTACACACCGAGAAATATAGACATGATGAGGGAACTGGCAGAAGACACCAATCCTGAAGAAGGTCAGCTGCCCGCCGTGCTCGACGACCTGTACAAAATGCGCATAACCCTGGAGGAGCTCCTGACCGACTACGCGCCGGACGCCCCGCCCGCGCTCGATCCCCTGTCTGGAGAGCCCCTCAGACAGCTGCCGGACAGCGTGAAACCCGCCACCGTACCAGTCGCCGGTCCTGAGGAGTCGGACCGAGCCGCCAAAGACATGCGGGAGCTACTCCGGCAGGCGAACGCGTTGACTTCTGAGACCGAACTCATCTTCGAGAAGGAGTTCGGACATCCGCCTGATTTACAAGACGAGTTGGCAAATGAAGATTTGGACTGAATTTCGGCAAGCCTGCCGCAGCGTGGATGCACTTCCAACCTGGTCCCATCCGGATAAGGGTCTTCCAATACATTTATTTCAAATAAATAATATATTATAATTTTCTCTCTACAGGAACCCCGGTCCTTCCTCCTCTGGAGAGACGGTGCAAAGGCCTCAACGACAAGACCTGCCTCTCGAACGGTCTCTCCCCGGGCCACACCCTGTAATGCCTGCGCCATTTCAGTCAAAGGGCGTCGGTAACTGGATAGTTGGGGTCCGGGATTTTTTGCCCCGATCTCTCGTGAACGCTCGTGGAACGCTCGTACATCTCTCGTACGAGCGTATAACACGCCTAAGCAAGCGTCCGCCCATGACTGGGTGAGATATCACTAACACGTAGTCTCCAAGTAAGGCGCTCCGAACTCCTGCCCCGGAATATACACTGGAGACGTCGTTTGCGCCCGCGGTGGCTGCCCCCTAATCCCTATTCCCTGGCCCCTGCACTCCCATAATCACCCGAAAAACATGCCTTTGAGCGGACAAAGCGGACATATTTGTGAAATAGTTCATAAAAGAGACCCCCTTCTGCCCGCCTGGTTCCCCCCAACGAACGCGCCGCCATTTCACTGCCAATAGACCCGCCTTCCCCACCCCCTGTCAGCAAAATCCCAACGCGCTTTCCCTGTTATCCACAAACGAAACAATCGTATAATCCCCACTTGGCGTGTACACCTTGCACGATTCCACCAGACAGCGTCATACACGCCACTTGAACTGTGCTGTAAACGACCCTTAACCCTCACACCCGCACAGGAGCAAAGAATGCCTGCACCACGTATCCGCACCCTCTCCTTCCTCGTCGCGCTCCTCGCCCTGCTCGTCATGACCGGCTGTGTCGCCGCCGATACCGGCGGCGCCCAGTCCGACGACATGGCCGCCGACGAAATGGCCGAGCCGGCCGAACAAGGCTACCCGGAAGAGATGATTATCGGCATGGGCGCCCTGCCCGTCACGCTCGTGGGCAACACCGTCCCATCGCTTCAATCACGCATCTTCTCCAAACTGCTCTACGAGACCCTCGCCGAACTCAATGAAGAAACCGGCGCAATCGACCCCGTCCTGCTCGATTCCATGGAGCTGGTCGACGACGTCACCGTCCGTATCGTCATCAAGCAAGGCATCGAATTCCACAACGGCGAAATCCTCACCGCGCCCGGCCTTGCCAAGAGCTTCGAGCTGCTCCTCGACGCCGACCCGCAGAAATTCACCTGGTCCTTCCGCCAGCTTAACGACTACGAGTCCTACGAAGTCATCGATGACTACACCATGGAGTTCACGCTGAAAGAACCCATCGATCGCTGGGCCAACCTCTTCGCCAACCACATGCCGCTCGCGCCCGACCACCTCGAAGCGGTCGGTCTTGACGGCTACATCGAAGAGCCCGTCGGCACAGGCCCCTACAAATTCTCATCCTGGCAGCGCGACAGCTACATCACCCTCGAGCGCTGGGAAGACCATCCCGACGGCCCCGCCGTCATCGAAAAAGTGACCTTCCGTCACATGCCGGAAGCCGCCGTGCGCGTCGCCGCCCTCCAGAGCGGTGAAATTCACATCGCCGCCCACGTGCCGCCCGACCAGATCGACAGCCTCACCGCCGAAGGGTTTGAGCTCTACGCCGGCGACAGCATGCAGAGCATGTACGTCGGCATCAACATCTACGGCCGCAACGAAATCCTCAACGACGTGCGCGTCCGCCAGGCCATGCTCTACTCCGTCGACCTCGACGGCATGTGGAACACCATCGCCGGCGGCTTCGGCACCAAGCTCGACTGCCAGATCGTCGCCCCCGGCGGCTTCGGCTACAACCCGGACGTTCAGACCTATCCCTACGACCCTGAAAAGGCCAAAGAGCTGCTCGCCGAGGCCGGCTACCCCGATGGCTTCACCATCACAGGCTCCGCCACCAGCGGCCGCTATTTCCGCGACCGCACCTTCATGGAGGCCCTCGCAGCCCAGTGGGCCCAGGTCGGCATCGTCGTCGAAATGGAATACCCTGAATCCTCCGTCTGGCTGCAGGAGCTGATCGACCAGACCCTGCCGCCCATCATGAACATCGGCCTCAACTGGTACCTGGCAGACAACACGACCTCCATGTGGGGCCCCGTCGGCGACACCTCGCCCGATCCCGGATTCCTTGAAATGAGAGACGCCAAGAGCGTCATCGCAGACCCCGTCGAACGCGAAGCCGTGGTCCAGGACATCGCCGCCTACATCTGCGACAACGCACAGGCGCTGCACGCCTACACCATTCCGGCCCTCTACGCGCTCAGCCCCGGCCTGCCGGAACTGAGCTTCAGCAAATCGTTCGAGATCATCATCCCGACTGAATAAGGCATATCAACCGATACCAGATCCGGAGTGGGGAGAAAACGTTCTCCTCACTCCTCTCTACTCTCTCCTGATCCCTCCCCATGCGCGCTTTCGTCATCCGCCGCCTGCTCCAGGCGCTCCTTGTCATACTGATGGTCGTCACGCTGGTCTTCTTTCTGATCCGCGTCTCCGGCGACCCCGCGAGCCTCGGCGTCAACCTCGACCCCAACCGCGACCCCGAAGAAATCCAGGAGGAATACCAGGAGGTCCGCCGCAAAATGGGGCTGGACAAACCGCTCTACGTCCAGTACATCGTCTTCTGGCAAAAGACGCTCCAGCTCGACTTCGGCAACTCCTTCCGCTACGGCGTGCCCACCACCACCGTCATTTTCGAGCGTCTGCCCAACAGCCTGCGCCTCGGCGCCGCCGCCCTCATCCTCGGCATCGCCCTCGGCCTGCCCCTCGGCATCATCGCCGCGCTGCGCCGCGGCACCATCATAGACACCGCTGCAACCATGGGCGCCGTTCTTGGCATCGTCACGCCGCAGTTCTTTCTCGCAATCGTCCTTATCATCATTTTTTCCGTCCAGCTCAGACTCTTGCCCACCTCCGGCGTCGGCACCTGGAAACACCTAATCCTGCCCGCCGTCACCCTCTCCACCGGCCTCATCGCCACCGTCGCGCGCATCGCCCGCTCCGGCATGCTCGAAGCCCTCGGCCAGGACTACATACGCACCGCTCGCGCCAAAGGCCTCGCCGAACGCGCCGTCATCTTCGGCCACGCCCTCCGCAACGGCAGCCTATCCGTCATCACCGTCACGCTCTCATCGCTCCCCCATCTCATCGGCACTGTCGTCGTCGTCGAAGTCGTCTTCTCCTGGCCCGGCGTCGGCAACCTCATGGCCCAGTCCGTCATGGCCCGCGACTATCCCGTCGTCTTCCTCGACGTCATCCTGTTCTCCGTTCTGACAGTCGTCACGTTCCTCATCATGGACATCGTCTACGTAATGGTTGATCCGCGTGTCAGGCACAGTTAATGGCCGCCCGTCCACAGTCAACCTGGGAGCATCGGCATTTCCGCCGCCGCCAGTTCCCGAATTCTGAGCCAGACAAATGTAGGGGTTTCATCCTATCCCCAGTTCCCTTGCGGCTGCCCTCGCACTCGCGCCCAATCCGGGCCGGACCACGCATCGACCATTTATGGACAGGGAAAGGTGTTCTTCGCGCTCCTTAGCGGCCCTTCGCGGACAAGAATGTGTTTTCCGTGGACGAAGAAGGATTTGACCTTGTAAATCTCAGTTCGGACATAAGCGCATAAGCCTAAAAAATCAGATGTCAACTGTTCTGGAACAACGACACATCCTCCCCCGCAACCCGCACCGCAGCTGGTGGGGCGAAGCCTGGACGCACCGACAAGGCATCGTCGGCGGTCTCCTCCTGATCCTGTTCGCCTTCATGGCCATCTTCGGCCCACTCCTCGCGCCCAACGACCCCATCGCCATCGACTTCTCCAATACCTTCGCCAAACCCGTCTGGCTCGATTTCGAAAACGGCAAAGGCATCATGGGCACGGACAACCTCGGCCGCGATGTCTTCAGCCGCGTTCTCGTCGGCTCCCGCATCTCTCTCCTGGTCGGCACATCCGCCACAGTCGTCGGACTCGCGATCGGCATCGTCTTGGGTCTCATCGCCGGCTATCGCGGCGGCCTCGCCGGCGACATCATCATGCGCGTCGCCGATACCCAGACCGCCATCCCCTTTCTCGTCCTCCTCATCGCCGCCGTCGCCTTCATTGGCGGCGGCCTCCTCAACATCATCCTCTTCCTTGGTATCGGCGCCTGGGTCGGCTACGCCCGCCTCATCCGCGGGGAGGTTCTCAGCATCCGCGAGCGCGACTTTGTCGAAGCCGCACGCGCCATCGGCGCAGACGACACCCGCATCATGTTCCGCCACATCCTCCCCAATGCCGTCGCCCCCGTCATCGTCGCCTGCACACTTTCCTTCGGCGGCATGATCCTCACCGAGTCCGCCCTCAGCTTTCTCGGTTTCGGCGTATCCACCCTGATCCCCACCTGGGGGAAAATGGTCGCCGACGCCCGCGACTTCATCACCACCGCATGGTATCCCAGCGTCTTCCCCGCCCTCGCCATCATGCTCGTCGTCCTTGGCGCCAACCTTCTTGGCGACTGGCTCCGCGACATCTACGACCCCCGCCTCCGCGGCCGCCAGGACTGACACGGCTCTCTTTCCCTCCTTGCATTCACGCCCCGCCTGTGGCTAAGTTATAGCATGACAAGGCTCACCGCCAGCCCCCGCAGGGGCGCCCCGCGCAGGCGTCCACAAACCCGCGCCAATACCGCAATGCGCCAATCATAAGCCATCGCACAAAGTTCAAATCGTTCTTCGCGACCCTTCGCGGACAAAACGGTGTTCTTAGTCGCCCTTCGTGGACAAAGAAAGGCGTCCCCCGCAACCACCGCAGTGCACTGGAAACTCAAAAATGCACCTCCCCGTCTGGACCCAAGCCGCCCGTCTCGCCGCCCAAACCCCACCCGAACGCAACCGCTACGTAGATCTCCTGCGCGCCGCCTCCATCTGCATCGTCGTTCTCGGCCACTGGCTCGTTGTCGCCCTATTCATCATGGACGGGAAAGTAATCGCCACCGACGCTATCTCCCAGATCCGCTGGACCCGCTGGCTCACCTGGCTCTTCCAGGTCATGCCAGTCTTCTTCCTCGTCGGCGGCTACGTCAACGCTCTCGGCTGGCAATCGGCCCAGCGCGGGCAGCAGGGTTACGCCTCCTGGCTGGCCCGCCGGCTGCAACGCCTGATCGTCCCGCTCCTGCCCTTCCTGGCCGTCTGGACTCTCCTCGGGGCCGCCTTTACCGGCATGGTCGGCAATGGGCTCTCCGGGTTCTACGCCGTTTCCTTGCTGTTTGGGGCTGCCTTGCCCGGCGTCTCCAGCTTTGGGATCCCCGAAGTCGATCCCTGGATGGTCAAGGTGGCCTCCCAGTTCGCGTTCCTGCCCGCCTGGTTCCTCGTCGTCTACATCCTCATGGTCCTGCTCGTCCCCCTCTCCCACCGGGCCTGGCAGCGCTACGGTCTCGCCTCCTTCTGGGCGCCGGCGGCCGCGGCCGCGCTCACAGACCTGCTCGCGCTTGGCATAGGCTGGGAGCTGCTCGGCTGGCTCAACTATCTGTTCGTCTGGTTCGCCGTCCACCAGCTCGGCTTCGCCTGGCAGGCCGGCCGCATCGGAGGGCCGCGCCGCTGTCTGCTATGGGCCGCCGGCGGGCTGGCCGCGCTGATCGCGCTCGTCGCCTTCGGCCCCTACCCGGCCAGCATGGTATCGGTGGGCGCCGAGGGCATCAGCAACAGCCTGCCGCCCAAAATAACCCTGCTGGCGCTGGGCGTCGGCCAGGCCGGCCTGCTCCTGGCCCTCGAAAAACCGGCGCGGCGCCTCCTCGAACGCGGCCCCCTCTGGACCGCGACCGTGCTGATCAACGGCATCATCATGACCATTTTCCTGTGGCACGTCACCGCGTTGGAAACAGTGTCCGCGCTTATCCTCCTGATAGGCGGCATTGACGAGAACGCCTGGCTCTCCCTCATGCCCGGCACAGCCGCGTGGTGGCTCACCCGCCCCCTCTGGATAGCAGCCCTCACCGTCGTTTTGATCCCGTTCGTCGCCGCCTTCACCCGCTTCGAACGCATCGGCCAGCCCCACAGTCGCGCTGCGCCCCCCGCCTGGCGCCTTCTGCTCGGCTGCGCCCTCGTCTGCGCCAGCCTGTCCGTCCTCACCCTGCGCGGCATCCCCACGGCAACCTGGCCCGGCATCAACCTCCTGGCCCTCGGCCTCCCCTTCCTCGGCGCCGCCCTCATCTGGTTCGGCCCCAGGCGCGCCCCCGATCTTGGGGAATGATTCATCCCTGTGGCAGGATCCGATAGCTCGAAAGACAGGAATGCGCCATGCAAAGAGACAAAGCGACAATCCAACGCGGCAGCGGCAACGTCTTCGCCGACCTGTGCCGGCCCAGCGCCGAGAACCACCTGCTCAAAGCGCAAATCGTTACCCGCATCGACACGATCATTCGCCAGCGCAAGCTCACACATGCCCAAGCCGCGGCGCTGTTTGGCCTCTCCCAACCTGACCTGTCGCGTCTCCTGCGCGGAAACTTCCGTGAATACTCCGTCGAGCGGCTTCAGCCTCTGTTGACCGCGCACAGCGACAATTCACCATGACCAAGCTCACCATCCACGCCGACTGCGGCACCGCCCCCAGGAAACTTGCCCTCAGAGACGTCAACATCGCCTTCGCCCATAGCGACGTCGAGGCCATCCTCGACCATTTCAGCGACGACATCCACTGGCAGATCATCGGCGAAGCCGACCTGCGCGGCAAAGAGGCCGTCCGCGCCGCCCTGGAGGCCATGAAAGAGACCGTCACCACCGAGCTGCGCATCGATTCCATCATCACCCACGGGCCCGACGCCGCCGTCAACGGCGTCATCACCACCGAGCAGGGCGGCGCCTTCGCCTTCTGCGACATCTACCGCTTCACCTCAGCATCCGGCAAGAAGATCAATACAATGACCTCCTACGTCATCAGCCTGACCGGCGGAGAATAAACCTGCGCAAAAATCTGTCGCCAATTGTGGCCTGACACCGGCATGATCTCCGTGAGTCTCTGCCCCAAGCCGCCGCCGAAACTGTTCCAACGTAAGGTATACTGTAAGGAACGCGGATGCGGAGCGCAGCCAAAAGCATCCCAGAGAAAAACCGAGCTGGGGGCCCGATCGACATGAGAACCAGGCTTGACGCCATCACCCTCAAAGGGTTCAAAACCATACGCGAGCTGGTCGACTTCCGGCCCGGCCCCCTGACCGTTCTCATCGGCCCCAACGGCGCGGGCAAGTCCAACTTCCTATCCTTCTTTCACATGCTCTATCCTGTGTCGTACGGAGCCGCCGCTTTGCAAACCTATGTGGGGGCCCATGGCGGCGCCAGCAAACTCCTGCACGACGGCCCGGCGATCACGCCCGAAATCGATGCCCGGCTCAGACTCCATTTCGATGCCGGCGAGACCGATTACCGTTTTCGACTCGCCTATGCCGCCGACGATACGCTCATTTATGCCGATGAGCGCTATCGACTGGCAAATGGAGACCAGACCGGAGAGGCCTCCTGGCAAATTGTGGGGGCGGGCCATCGCCCATCGATGCTCGCGGACTACGAAACTTACAACGATGCGACAGCCGTCATCGCCGACGCCCTGCGCAATATGTTTACCTTTCACTTTCACGACACGTCAGTGACATCCCATTTTCGCAGAAAGGCCGAGGTCACGAGTGACGGACACCTTCACTATAGCGGTTCCAATCTCACGCCATTCCTTTACCGCCTACAGAGAAAAGAAGGCAAATCCTATCAACGCATCGTCGAAACCCTGCGCCTGATCCTCCCCTTCTTCCTCGACTTTTACCTCGAACCCGATAGCGGTCACCTGTTACTCGCCTGGCGCGAGACCGGAAGCGACCAGATATTCACCGCATCGCAGGCCGCGGACGGGATGCTGCGGACCATCGCCCTCGTCACTCTGCTCCTGCAACCGGACAAGACACTGCCCGACCTGCTTATCCTCGACGAACCGGAACTGGGCCTCCATCCCTACGCCATAAACATAATCGGCGGACTGATCCGGGCCGTATCCACAAAGACCCAGGTCATTGTCGCCACCCAGTCCACCGCCTTCGTCGACTGCTTCGAGCCAGAGGACATTGTCGTGGTCGAACGCAAGGGCCGCGAATCGACCTTCCGGCGACTGGAGAATACCGAGGAGTTGCGAGAGTGGCTTAAGGAGTACTCTCTTTCCGAACTGTGGGAGAAGAACGTCATCGGGGGCCGGCCCTGATGTACGTGAGGCTGAACATCATTGTGGAAGGACAGACCGAAGAGACCTTTGTAAATCAAACATTGAAGCCACACCTGAGCTATTTTTCAATCGGCGTGAGTGCCCGTGTCGTTACAACGCGAACGAAGCGCGGCGCCAAGTATAGAGGCGGCCTCACCACCTGATCACTGACCTCCTACGTCATCAACCTGCCCGGCGGAACATAGCCAAATGCAGAAAATCGTCACCAACCTCTGGTTCGACGGACGCGTCGAAGAAGCGCTCGACCTCTACACCTCCTGCTTCGAAGACGCCCGCGTCACCCGCATCACCCGCTACACGAAAACCGGTATGGGCAAGCCCGGCGACATCATGACCGCCGAGTTCGAACTGGCCGGCCAGACATTCTGCATCATCAACGGCGGCCCCCACTTCACCCACAGCCCCGCCATGTCGCTCCAAATCAACTGCGCCGACCAGCGCGAAGTCGACACCCTTTGGCAGCGCCTCACCTCCGACGGCGGCCAGGAAAGCCAGTGCGGCTGGCTTACCGACCGCTTCGGCGTCTCCTGGCAAGTTGTGCCGGCAGCCCTCGGCCCAATGCTGGCCAGCGACGACACCGAGGCCGTGGAACGGGTCACCGCCGCTCTTCTCAAAATGCAAAAACTCAATATCGCCGAATTGGAGAAAGCGTTCCGAAATGAGTAAGCCCAACCCAAACCGACACGCCCCCCACGAAATAGACCAATACCTGGCAGAGCAAGCCCCCGAATTCCGGAAAACGCTCGCGCAGCTGCGGGCCATCATCAAGTCCGTCGCGCCCGACTGCACCGAACGCGTCAACTACAAGATGCCGATCTTCCGCCTCAAGACGGAATTCGTTGCCATGTCGGCCGCCAAGCGCCACTGCGCCCTGCATACCATAAGCTATGACATACCGGCCGTCCTGAAGGACCAGCTCAAGGCAGCTGGCATCCGGACTTCAGGCGCTACCCTTCATCTCAAACCGGGCGCCGACCTGCCGGCGCCGCTGCTGGAAGAAGCCCTGCGCATGCGTCTCGCCGAGGTGGAGGCCGATAGCAAGACCGCCAAAGGCTGACGCCCCCGACCTGCCGGATCGCGCCTACGCCAACGCTCCGCAAAATAGCCGCCCATACGCAATGCCCCGTCCCGCCACCAACTGACCACTAACCCCCGCAGTCCCCCCGCCGCTCGCCCACAAATCAGAACCCATCCCCCCAAATCCCCGTCCATACAGCCATCGGACACCAAAACTTCCTTAACCCCTTGACAACAACAGATTATTAGGCTATCCTTATTAAAGATTTAGTTGCGAATAAAAATATTTTTTAGACATTTGAATTTACGTCCCCCGGGGTCCCATCAAGTTGAACACAATCACACCTTCGCAATCATTCCAGCCATCCATAGCGCACGTCAGAAAGGCGCCCGTCGTCTTCCTGCTCCTGCTCGCCGCGCTCCTCGTCACAGCCTGCAACCGTAACCGGGAGCCCGCCGTCGTCGAAGCCGCCGCCGTACAACAGACCCAACCGGATCCCTCCGCATCCGCCTCCGTGCGCGCCGACGGAACCTTCCGCATCGTCGCCACCACCACCCAGGCCAGCGACCTCTCCAGGGTCCTCACCGACGGCGTCGCCGGCATCGAAATCACGCCCCTCATGGGCGCCGGCGTCGACCCCCATCTCTACCAGCCCACCGAATCCGACATTCGCGCCATGAACGCCGCCGATATGGTCATCTACAGCGGCCTCCATCTCGAGGGCCAATTCGACGCCGTCTTCGAAGCCCTGCGCGAACAGGGCACACCGATCTACAGCCTCTCCAAACCGGTCAAAGACGGCGGCTTCATCATCGGCGGCTATGGCGCCGACCAGACCCAATCCGGAGCCGACGACCCCCACTTCTGGTTCGACCCCCGCAACTGGGAGATCACCGCCGCCGACCTGGCACAAACTCTGGCCGAACTCGATCCGGACAATGCCGCCGCCTACACCGCCCATGCCCAGGTTTACAACGAGCAGCTGCGCGCGCTCTTCGCCTGGGCCAGCGAAGGCATGCGTTCCGTGCCCGAAGCCCAACGCTACCTCGTCACTTCCCATGACGCCTTCCAATACTTTGGCGCGGCCTTCGGCTGGCGCATGGCCGGCATCCAGGGCATCAGCACCGAGGACGAGACCGGCGTCGGCGACATCCAGCGCACCGCCCAGTTCGTCGTCGAGCAGGGGATCCCCGTCCTTTTCGTCGAGAGCAGCATCTCGCCCGATACGATCGAAGCGGTCCAGGCCGCCATTGAAGCCGAAGGCGGAGCCGTCCGCGTCGGCGTGCGCGAACTCTACTCCGACGCCATGGGCAGACCCGGAACTTTCCCCGGCGCCTACATCGGCATGATCGCCGCAAATGTCTACACCATCCTGCAGTCCTACCAGTGCGCCGGCGCGCCCGCCTCCATCCCCGAATGGCCGGCTGCCATCGCCACGGCGCCGCCAGAGACGTTGCTCATGGTCGACTGTGAAACTGAAGAGAACTGACGGCCGGACAGCGGTGAATCCCTTGTTCGTCAAGGTCGCGCTCATTCCCCCGGGAGCGCGACCGGTCCCTATCCGCCGCCAGCGCGCCAGAGCCCGCTCGTCCTGCCGCCGCTGCGCGGCGTGAACCCGCGAAACCGGCGATGCCCGGCAACAACCCGCGCCCCTGTAAGGAGTAAACTGAAGTGAGCGCCCTCAGCGGAAACGGCCCGCGTAACGACTCGAATCCGGCCATGGAGATCGACGACCTGACCGTCGCCTACAGCGGCAAACCCGCTATCTGGGATATCGATCTGCATGTGCCCGAAGGCGTCCTCATGGCCATCATCGGCCCCAACGGAGCAGGCAAGAGCACGCTCATCAAAGCGGCCCTCAAGCTCATCCCCCGCGCCGCCGGCACGGTCCAGTTCTACGGCCAGCCCTACGAACAGGTGCGCGGCCTCGTCGGCTACGTCCCCCAGCGCGGCAGCGTCGACTGGGACTTCCCCACCACCGTGCTCGACGTCGTCACCATGGGCCTCTATGGCCGTTTGGGCTGGATCCGGCGGCCCGGCCAGAGCGAACTCAACACAGCTATGCACGCCCTTGAGCAGGTCGGCATGCAGGATTTCGCCGACCGCCAGATCAGCCAGCTCTCCGGCGGCCAGCAACAGCGCACCTTCCTCGCCCGCGCCCTCGTCCAGGACGCCCGCATCTATCTCATGGACGAGCCCTTCGCCGCCGTCGACGCCGTCACCGAACGCGCCATCATCGCCATCCTGCGCGAGCTGCGCGCCCGCGGCAAAACCGTCGTCGTCGTCCACCACGACCTGCAAACCGCCCCCGAATACTTCGACTGGGTCACCCTGCTCAACGTCGAAATCGTCGCAACCGGCCCCATCGCCGAAACCTACACGCCCGACAACCTGCGCCGCACCTACGGCGGCCGCGTCGCCTACCTCCAGGAAGGCCAGCGCATCGCCGGCCTCGAAGAAGAATAAAGATGACCGGCACTCCTTATGACCCCCAGCCAATCAAGAATGGTCTTTCTCCGTGGCCCTCCGTGGACAAAAAGGTGTTCTCCGCCTACTCAGCAGTTCACTAAAAACGAATAACTGACTACTAAACACTTCAACCAACATGACCAAAACCGACGCGCTCACCACAAAAAACCGCAGTTCCGACCAGCGCATCTGGCTCCTCATCGCAGCCACCGCTCTCGTCGCCGCGCTGTTTATTCCCTTCAGCCAGCTCTTCCTCCATGTCGAATACGACTACACGCTGCGTACCGTCGCCCTCGGCGGCGCGCTGCTCGGCATCGTCAGCGGCGTCCTCGGCTGTTTCGCCGTCCTGCGCCGCCAGAGCCTCCTCGGCGACGCTCTATCCCACGCCGCCCTGCCCGGCGTTGCCATCGCCTTTCTCCTCGCTGGACGCGACCTCGGCCTGCTCCTGATCGGCGCCGGCGTCACCAGCTGGCTCGGCGTCCTCTTCATCCGCCTCGTCACCGCCACCACCCGCATCAAGCAGGACGCCGCCATGGGCATCGTCCTCGCCGCCTGGTTCGCCGCCGGCATCGCCCTCCTCGTCTACATCCAGGCCCGCCCGGACGCCAGCCAGGCCGGCCTCGACACCTTTATCTTTGGCCAGGCCGCCGCCATCATTGAACGCGACGTCCGCCTCATCGCGGTCGTCGGCGCCGTCTCCTTCACTGTGCTCGCCCTCTTCTGGAAAGAGCTCAAACTCATCACCTTCGACCCCGAGTTCGCCGGAGCCAGCGGTTTCCGCGTCAACCTCCTCAACATGCTCCTCTCCACCCTCATCGTCGTCGCCATCGTGCTCGGCCTGCAGCTGGCCGGTGTCATCCTCATGGTCGGCATGCTGATCGCATCCGGCATCGCCGCCCGCCAGTGGACCAACCAGCTCGGCCAGATGGTCATCCTCGCCGCCGTATTCGGCGCATTCGCCGGCGGCGTCGGCGCAATCACCAGCGCCGTCGACGCCGATATTCCCACAGGCCCGCTCATCGTGGTGGTCGCCTTCCTCCTGGTGGCCGTATCCCTCGGCTTCGCACCCGGCCGCGGCCTCCTCTGGACGCTCCTGCGCCAGCGCAGCGACAGCCGCCGCTTCGCCGCCCAGACCATGTTGCAGGATCTCTACCACTACGCCCTCGACCACGGCCGCGCCGACTCGCCCGCCCCCGAATCCTTCCTCTTGGGCGTGCGCGGCGCCACCGCCAGAGAGGGCCTCCGCCAGCTCCAGACCCGCGGCCAGGCACAGCGCCGCAACGGAGCCTGGATGCTCACCCGCGCCGGCATCGAAGCCGCCGCCCAGGACGACCGCAACCACCAGCTCTGGGCCCTCTACCGCCAGTACGCCGACGACCTCTCCCTGCCCATCATCGCCGAAGACCGCCAGCAGCCCATCGCCAACCTCCTCCCCCCCGAGGCCGTCGCCAAACTCGAATACAAACTCGACACCATCCGCAACGCCGCCACCCCACCAACATCCTAACCGCGGCAAGCCGGCGAAGTTACTGACCACTGACCACTAACCACTGACCTCTGCCCTTCAATGTTTCAACTCGAAGAACTCATCATCCAGCTACTCCTGAACTTCGTCGCCCGCGAAGAGCTCAACGCCTTTCTGCGCAACCCCCAGCATACCGCCACTATCGTCGGCAGCCTCATCGCCGTATCCGGCTCGCTGCTGGGCACATTCCTGCTCCTGCGCGGCATGTCCCTTACCAGCGACGCCATCAGCCACACCGTGCTCCTCGGCATCGTCGTCGCCTTCATCCTTATGGGCTCTGTCTTCGGCCAGCGGCCAGATCTCTCCTCCGTCTGGCTCATCGTCGGCGCGGCCGCCGCCGGCGTGGCCACCGTCCTCCTCACCGAGCTCATCTACCGCTCCGGGCTCGTCAAACAGGATGCCGCCCTCGGCCTCGCCTTCCCCCTTCTCTTCGCCATCGCCGTCATCCTCGTCTCCCGCGTCGTCAGCGACGTGCATCTCGACGAAGACTCCGTCATGGTCGGCGAAATCGGCGTCGCCTGGGCCAACACCAACAGCCACTGCCTCAGCGGCTGCGAATCCGTCACCATCACCCCCGACGACCCCCGCGCAGAGACGACGCGCCAGTGCACGAACTGCCGCGATCTGGGCATCAGCCCCCGGGACGACAAAGCCGAGTTCACCGAGATCTGCACCAACTGCGGCGATTACAGCCCGGCCCAGGCCTGGCAGGCCGGCTTCACCCGGCTGGAGCCCGTCCTCGTCTTCTGGCCCAAGTCGATCACCGTCATGGCCGTGCTGACACTGCTCACCCTTCTCGCCATCATTCTCTTCTACAAAGAGCTCAAACTCTCGACCTTCGACCCGACCCTCGCGGCCGCGCTCGGCTTCCGCCCCTCCCTCCTCCACTACGGCCTCATGGTCCTTGTCAGCCTCGTGGCCGTCGGCGCGTTCGACGCTGTCGGCTCCATTCTCGTCGTCGCCTTCTTTATCATCCCGCCCGCCGCCGCCTACCTCCTCACCGACCGCCTGCCCCGCATTCTGGCCTACAGCTCGCTCATCGGCGCGCTCAGCGCCTACACCGGCTACGACCTCGCCCGCGGCAACCTGCTGGGCGTGGTGAACATTAGCGGCACTCTTGCCATGCTGAACGACCTCTTCGACCTCGGCCTCAGTGAACAGTGGGATTCATCCATCTCCGCCTCCATGGTGCTGATGACCTTCATCTTCTTTCTCGCCGCCTGGGTCTTTTCGCCCAAATACGGACTGGTCTCAACCATGCTGCGCCGCCGCAGGCAGCGCCGCAGCTTCGATCACCAGGTCGTCCTCGGCCACATCCACCACCACCAGGGCAGCCCCGCCGCCGGCGAGGAGTTGGCCGTCTCGACCCTCTACCGCCACTTCCGTTGGACACCGCAGAAAATGCAGCGTACACTACGCCAACTGCGTGCGCGCAGTCTCGTGCGCATCGAGGCCGATCTCGTCTCCCTCACCGACCGCGGCGAGACCTACGCCAACCGCTTCAGACAGACACAGCTCACCAACGAAAGCGTGGGAGAACCATCTACATGGCAAAACTGAATCGCGCCACCCTCGCGCCGGCCGCGACCGCCCTGCCCGTCACCGCACTCGGCCTGACCGGCTATTTCTTCATCGGTACCGCCGCGGTCCTCATCCCGTCCGTGATGCCCTTCATCACCGACGAGTACATGGCCACCGGCCTGACCCTGACCGCAATCGGCCTCATCTTCCCGGCCCGCGCCGTCGGCGGCATTCTCGGCAACCTCCTCGCCGGCATCGCCTCCGACCACCTCGGCTACAGCAAGCTCGTCTGGATCGCCGCGCTCGCGCTCGCCGCCTCCATGGTGCTGGTCGCCGGCGCCGGCCTCTGGCTCCTGTTCCTCGCCGGCTTTGCCCTGATCAGCATCGTCCAGGCCTCCCTCACCACCGGCATCAACGCCATGGTCGCCGACGCGAACCGCGACAGCCGCGCCCGCGCCCTCAACGTTCTCCACGGCGTCTACGCCGTCGGCGCAACATTCTCCCCCCTCGTTTTCGGCGTCGTCCTCGAACAGGGCGTCCCCTGGCGCTGGACAATCGCCGCCACCGGCATCATCTGGCTCATCTATGGCGCCGGCTCACTCCTGCTCTACCGCAGGATCAACCCGCCGCCACAGCCCGCCGCGCCCGCGCCGGACCAGGACGAACCGGGCCGCGACCCACAACATCAAAAGACCTCGCAAGGCGAGGCCGGCACATCAATTCTCTCTTCTGCTTGGGACACGCTGCGCGATATCCTGGCTTCCAACTGGGGCATGCTGCGTAACGCCGGTTTTCTCGCCCTCTTCCTCATCGCCTTCATCTACAACGGCGTCGCCTTCAGCCTGCTCGGCTGGGTAGCACTCTTCATGCAGGAGTCCGCCGGCCTCTCCACCTTCTACTCCATCTCCATGATCTCCGTCTTCTATGTCGCACTCACCGCCGGCCGCTTTCTCTGCGCCGCCTACGCCGAACGCCTCGGCTACGGAGCTACCCTCCTCATCCTCTCCGCCGGCCTCGTCCTCACCTATCCCCTCGTCGTCTTCAGCACGACGGCCGCGCCCCTCGTCATCGGCATCTTCCTCACCGGCCTCACCCTCTCCGGCCTCTTCCCCACCGCTCTCGCATACGGCTCCCGCCTCTACCCCCAGCACAGCGGTTCCGTCACCGGCGTCCTCAACGTCGCCATGACCATCGGCACCATGCTCCCGCCCCTCTGGACCGCCGTCTTCTCCGACCTCTGGAGCTTCCAGACCGCCCTCGGCATCAACTATTCAATGGCCCTCCTCCTCCTCGCCGTCTGCCTCTACCTCGCCCGCATCGAACCCCGCCGCGCCAACTGACCACTGAACCCTAACCACCGACCACTGCCGTTGTGCGGTCGGGCCTTCGGCACTCCATCCCCGCCGCGCTCCCCATCGTAGGGGCGCCCCTTGTGGGCGTCCTCCAGTTGCTCAGGACGACCCGTTGCTTCCCCCGTCAACCCGACGCCACGTGCCCTGATTTCGATGGCTATGACAAAGGGGCAACCCTTGTGGTTGCCCCTTTGGTCGCTATATTCGATTCGAGCAGATTACCTTATGGCTTCACAGACACCGCCAACGAAAAACTCTCTTCCCACTTGGGCCGGTGTCTTCTACTCCCTTTGGAGGTCCCGGACCGTCCTAGGCATCAACTCCTTCAAGGCCTTTCTCCGCCTCGCCTTCTGCCTCTAACTCGTCCGCTTCAGACTGCATACCGTGCGAACCGCGGAGAAAGCTTGGCCACCAAAGACCACTATGAGCTGACTCCTCAGGAAAAGGACTTTTGCGGGGAACGATCCAGCACTTCACAGGTCTCAAGGTAATCATCCACCGCTTCTACAAAAGCGACACTGAGTTCTTCAACGGATTCACCATGGAAACCGACGATGTCATTGATCCCTGCGATATGACCAATAAAGCAGCCGTCCTCCGCACTATATTCAATGAAGGCATCATACCCCCTATATTTCATCACCGAAGCCACCCCCGAAAAACTGGAAACTCAAAACTGCTCTTCAAACTCCCCAATCTCCTCCGCACCATCCAACACGCCAATCTCCAGATGAAACTCCCTAATCTCACCCGGCTGAATATGCGTCAGATACCCTTCCCGGCGGTTCCATGCCCGGCCCAGCATACTCACATTGCCCGGCTCCACACCCGTCACATACGTCCCGCGATGGAAGTGCTGCCACTGGTTCACCAGCGGGATCTCCGCGATCGGGAACTTCCAGTACAGGCCCAGCCCCAACCCATCATTCACCAGCCCTACATGCACATTCCCGTCCGCATCCGCGACCGGCCGGTGTACGAACACATCGTCGTGCGCCTCCTCCTGCGGCGGCTTCGCCACCTGGTAAACCTCCGGCCCGACCTCCTTATCTTCCAGCCATTCCGTCGTCTTCTCGCTGTTGATCAGCAGCCGCGTCCCGCTGTCCAGCACCGGAAAGCCGGGGTTGCAGTGATACACAAACATCAGCGGCGACGGGTCCACGCTCAGATTCTCGATCCGGTCATAAATGCGAATCGACTTTTCGCCCAGCACCGTCGAGATCTCCCGCGTCAGCTCCAGGTTCGTGCCGAAGAACACCGCCTCCCGCATCTTCCCGTGAACGCGCACCACGTACTGCTCCCCCTCCCAGCCCGCGTTCGCCACCACATTCTTCGCCGGCAGAAAAGCCAGCCGCCCGTGCAGCCCCAGCTCCTCGTTCTCCTCCTCCGGGTCCACCTCCGGATGCCCTGTAAACGTCATCCCGCAGCTAACAGTGAGCCCGCCGAAAAAGCCCCGCAGCCAGCCGTTGCCCTCCGGCTCATAGAACGCCGGCCCCACATCGCCCGTGCTGCTGCGGAAACACAGCGACATCCCCTTATAGTGCGCCGACGCGATATCCAGCGCCCGCCCCGGCAACACCGAAAAGCACAGCCCCGACGCGTTAAACACCTCAATCAAATCCGACCCGCGCTCAATCCCCTCCACTAGCTCCGCCTTCCGCGCCCCCGCCAGCTGCGACATATCCCCGACCTTGTCCAACAGCTCCCGCCGGCTATACTCGCGTCCAAAAAGGGTTGTCATCATCCCATCCTTTCATTGCATGAATTTTCGCGGTCAACGATAGCATAGCGTGGATTGACAAGCAAAGCGGTCGCAGATTCAGACATTTTGGTCTGATCCGCGCAAGGTGGTAGATTGACGGGAAGTCAGATGCCAAGGAAGTCTGAGCTTGGCCCCAAATACTGAGCTTGGTCCCAAAGAAATTGTGCTGCAAGCTAAAGTATGAAGTGGAGCGATTAACCTAGCACATTGTGGGAGAGTTTCATGGTCAGCGACATACTTTGAGGATGCCATCCCTCTCCAAAACAACGCTGCCAATCGCTTCGCAAGCATCGAATTCCTCGACGCCCCATCCAAAACCAGCCGCCCCGAAGAGTCGTAACCTGAGCGTTTTCGAAACCAGAACCCCTTGTGAAATTTACTTCTGAGTGAATCAACTGTGATAATCCAGTGCCGTCTACGGTATTGAGGTCGTCCAAGTCAGTAGGTGGCCTCCCGTTTATTCAACAGTCGAAACAAACGGAACAGCAATCTTGAAAGCAATTCGTCTTTCCTTTCATGCCCAAGAGCAACTCCATCGCCGTGGTGGCACTGAAGAGGAGGTAGTCGAAACAATTCAGTCATCCCAGTGGGAATCAGCCAAAAGAGGAAGGCTTGCCTGCAGCATGGATTTCCCATATCATAACGAGTGGAACGGCAAGATGTACGAAACCAAGCAAGTCCGGCCTGTATTCGTAGACGAACCAGATGAACTCGTGGTGATTACCGTCTACACGTATTATTTCTGAGGTAAGAAAATGAAAATCACCTACGATCCCGAAGTAGATGCCCTATACATCTGCTTCAAAAAGACAACCGTGACTACAAAACACTTGGAAGAAGGCATTGCCTTCGACTACGACGCGTCCAACCTCCTCGCCGGTATCGAAATACTCGACGCCTCCCGGCGCGTAGAAGACCCAGACACTCTCAATCAGGTCGTGTTTGCAAAGGTGTCCGCCCGCGAGGTCGAAAACCAGATTGTAGCCGGATAGTGCGCATATCTCGTTGCTGAGGCACGCCCCGGACAACTATAGACTCCACGTCTACAATCATTCCCGCGCCCTCTACCGCCGCCTCAATGACTCCCCCAATCGAATCCGAAGAAGCCGAGCCCGGCGTCGTTCTCGACTACAACGAGACCAACCAAGTCGTCGGCCTCGAAATGCTCTACCTCTCAAGTCGCTCCTCGGATCCGGACCTCTCCACCCTGAAACTCGTCACAGCCTGCCCCGCAATTCCTTTCCGGTTCGCCTCAAATCCCACTCCTAACAACCTTCCCACCGCCCTCACCCAACATCTCCGCAATGCAAATCACAGCCCATCCCCAATATCCCAAAAATCGCAGTTCAAACAAAGTGTGCCCAAGAAGCTGACGAGAATCCTATTCAGGCTCCAAAGTTCACAAAAGCAACAGATTATGAGACAATTGTTCTAATACCAGAGTAGAGTTTCGGAGTACCCACTTGTGCCTTTGCGTCTATCTGAGAGCGTCAAGAGAGATTCACCACGCAAGCAACGCTCCGGCGGACCCGCTGCGAGAAAACATCATGGCCACTGAATTGACCCAAACTCCCAGCATGGAAGTCGCAGAAGAAAACGATGTCCTGGACGCCCTGCGGTCACACGGTCTCGACGAAGTGGCCGTCAGGCTTGTCCAGCTGAGAATACGGCTTGACGAGGACCCGGATGAGCCGGACATCGCGATCGAATCACTGCGTTCATTCGCCGACTTTTTCTTGCAGGAGACCCACCTTCCTGTCCCGGAAATCGGCGCTGGCCCGGAGGGGTTCGTGGAGGCCGAGTGGCGTATTACCCCCAGTGGGAACGGGAGGGCCAATCCCAACGAGCGCTATTGGGGCCGCGGCGACGGCATCCTCGCAATGAAGTTCTTGCCTACCGGCCTTATCCGATTTGCCGCAACCTCAGGCCCCGTCGGTCGGGGTAGAGAGCGACTTCGAACCAGCGGGATTCTACCCAGGACCAGCATTCTGCCCGCCGTTCGGACGTCTGTTTCCCGCCTGGTCGGTTCATGAGCGGGCCGCCATGACCTGATCAGGATCAAGTTGCCCGCTACTGCAAGCCCAGTGCCATGGGTTCAGATGGCCTCCCCAAAGTCGCAGCTTTTGAACGCAGAATGCGGGACTCTTCACTGTCAGTAAACTGAATAGAGTACTTCGGAGAGGATCGGGAATCCTCGGTCCGGGAAATTCGGCTGGTTATCCAGATAAACCTCCGACCCAACGACCGGTTCGCCGTACTCGGCGTTGCAGCTGCAAAGGAAGCGGTCATCGCAGGAGGCGGCAGTTCGCCGGACGTGTTCTCAAGTCCACATAGAGATGACCCCTCCCATGCTTCAATCAGCGGCTACACAATCGATGACTTTGACGTAGCAGTAGAACTGAAAGCTCTTGTCGATCATAAGGACGTCTATCCTTCCCGCGTCTGAACGACGCGCACATGCGCCGCCGCCCTATACCGAAACAACCCGCGCATATATGAATCCTCTCCTCGCCAGACCTCAAAAAGCCTCACCCGCCGTCGTCCTCGCCTACAACCAAAACCAACCAGGCCATCGGGGTCGATATACCCCGCCCTTGAACCCGTCACAGCATGACTGGCCAACCATCCCGCTCCTCCCCAATCCCCAAGATCACAGGCCAGACAGCTGCCCCAAAAATATCAGACTAACCTGAATTCGAAGCAAATGAGCGCATGCGCAGTGAATTCCCTGCTTTGGTCAGGGGACAGGGGTGGCATTCATAGATTCAACGCCGCTGGCTGTCTGCCATAGTCGGCGCATCGGTCGCCACCGAGTCTTCTCCGGGTTAGCCGCGTGCGGCAAGAGAGGCATGGGATGGTTACCTGGCTTCAAACGCCATCTGATTGTCAATGACCAGGATGACTTGCTGGCGGTTCACCTCACACCCGCCAACACCGATGACCGCAAACCGGTCCCACAGATGATCAAAGAACTGTGGGGGAAGCTGGTCGGCGACCGCGGCGGTCTCTCTACAACGTTCTTTGAACAGCCCTTCGCACGGGGACTGCAACGGATGGCGGCAGACCGCCCGTTGCCGATTAAGCCGATTCGCAAAAACATGAAAAACTGACTCGTCGTTCTCGAAGACAAGCTGCTGACGCGCAGACGTTTCATCATTGAGACCATCGTTGACCAACTCAAGAAGATCTCCCAGATTCAACACACCCGCCACCGCAGCCCGACCAACTTCCTCGTCAATCTCATCGCCGGTCTGATTGCTTACATCTGGCAACTCAAAAAGCCATCGCTCAATCTCTCTGAAAAAGAGATGGCTCGACTGCCAGCCACCATTCAACGCCAAATTCAGACGAATCGTAGGGTGCAGTCCGGATTTGGGGTTATCAGGAGAAGCGGGTGGCAGATTTCAGTGTTAATTCCCAGAGGTAGCCTGAAACTCGCCCCCATTTTGGACTGCACCCGAATCGTAGCCTCAATTGCAGATCGGACCGGCCTTGTGTTACGCTGGAGGACTGCCCTAATGACAGAACGGACTGGGCGCTACGAAAGCAGATCCGGCCCGTGGGCCACGCAGGCTACTTGCCTGACCTCGATCCTGCCACACCCGAATCCAAAAACCGAACTGTATTGCCGCCCCGAATCCTCATTCCGGCCAGCCCGCTGTGCGCAACGCGAAGCGCGTACCGGGGGGAATGACTGCTGGGAAGTCCATCGTGAACGGCCGCCCTTGTGGAACGGCAGGCCGCCGTGTTCTACCTCCTAAGGCTACAATACGTTCGAAACTCCTGCTTATTCAAGGATGCAGTTCTTTTTGTATCGTCGCATCTCTCCAAGTACTCATCAGAAATGCCAGGAAGGTCACCCTCATGAAATCCCGGATACGCAACCTGTTGGTGAGGCCTTTGAGCTTCTCTGTCCTGTTGATCATTGCAGCAGCGCTGACTCCTCTCTTCCTACACACAGATCGCGTAACATACGCTCAGACCGAGTCTGGAACAGGTCTGACCGTGCCGGCGTTAGTGGCGGAGGCGACGGCGGGCGGCGTGGCGTTGAGATGGGAAGCCGTGCCGGACGCGGTGCGCTACGAGCTGGCGGTGTGGTGGGATGTAGAGACCGGCTGGCAATGGATAGGCGGGGACAACCTGACCGGCACAACGTACACGCACTCAGACATAACGGCCGGCACGCGATACTACTATTCAATTCGCGCGGTGAACGCAGCGGGCGGGACGAGCGCATGGCTGTTGGACTATGCGTCTGCGACCGCAACCGGGTCCGCGTTGGTGGCGCCAACGTTGACGGCGGCGGCGACGGCGCGCGGCGTGGCGTTGAGTTGGGAAGCTGTGCCGGATGCGGTGCGCTACGAACTGGCGGTGTGGTGGGATGCAGAGACCGGCTGGCAATGGATAGGCGGGGACAACCTGACCGCCACAACGTACACGCACTCAGACATAACGGCCGGAACGAGATACTACTATTCAATTCGCGCGGTGAACGCAGCGGGCGGGACGAGCGCATGGCTGTTGGACTATGCGTCTGCGGTCGCGACATCCGCTGCCACGCCAACAGAGACGACCGCGGAGAGGGAGGCGTTGGTGGCATTCTACGAGGAGACAGGCGGCGCCAACTGGGGCAACAATGACAATTGGCTGACTGATGCGCCGCTCTCTGACTGGTACGGTGTTGCCACGGACAGGAGTGGTTTCGTGGTCGAACTGCGCCTCTCAGGTAACGAGTTGAGCGGTTCGATACCGGATTTGAGCGCACTCACCAACCTGACATGGTTGGACCTCAACAACAACCAGCTGAGCGGTTCGGTTCCGGACCTGAGCGCACTCGCCAACCTGAACATCCTGGGTCTCAACAACAACGAGTTGAGCGGTTCAGTTCCGGACCTGAGCGCACTCTCCAACCTGACACACTTGGATCTCAAAAACAACGAGCTATGCCTATCGGAAGGTACCGACTTGTCTGTGTTAAGCGACGTTGTTGCCACCCACTTGGAAAGCCTCAATCTGCCCACCTGTGAGGTTGGCCCCAATGGCTAGACCACGGAATGGGAAAAATAGGGTGTATTTCGGTGAGTAGGACCGGCTGAAATCAGAGCACAAAGCGCTCTTCCGCCGGCGTGCGATAGCTGAGACTTTGGTGCGGTCGTTCATAGTCGTAGAAATCGAAGTATTCGCTTAAGCCGTCCCGCAGCTGGCGCGCTATTTCATACTGTTGAAGATAGATTTCCTCATATTGGACGCTGCGCCACAGTCGTTCGCTGAAGACGTTGTCGACGGCGCGGCCGCGCCATCCCTGATGACTTGAATCCCGCCTGTGAGCAGGCAGGCGGTGAAGGCATCGGCCGTGAACTGTGCGCCCTGGTCGGTGTTGAAAATCTTGGGCCGACCCTTGCTGAGCGCCTGACGCAGAGCCTCGAGACAGACGATGCCCTCCAAGGTATTGGAGAGCCGCCAGGCGAGCACATAGGTGATGTCTGCGCTCCAGACTTGGTTGACATGCTTAATCGGCAGGTTGCGCAAGAGATAGGGATAGCGCGTGTGTCCTTTGCCTGGCGCACTGCTGCTTCTCCTGGGGTAGATCGCTTGAATGTCCATCAGCCGCATCAACCGTCTGACCCGTTTGCTATTGACGGCGTAGCCGATTCAACGCAGATGCGCGGTCATCTTGGGCCAGCCATAGAAGGGCGTGCACTGAAACTGTTCGTCTATCAGGCGCATCAGGTGCTGATTCAGTGCTGACTCAGAAGCCGCCTGATAGTAGAAGGAGGCCCGATTCAGCTCCAGCAGTTCGCACCGCCTTCGTATGCTCAAAGTCGCATGTTGGCCATCTACCATACGCCGTTTCTCACGAACCGAAGCGGGCAACTTTTTCCCCCACTCCAGTTCCATCTTGAGCCGCCCGATCTGTTCATAAAGTTCTGCTTCCTGCGCCTCCTGCTCCCGTTGCTTGCGTTCACCATTTCTGGCAAAAACGCTCGGCCCGCTTTCCAGCAACTTCTGCTTCCAGGACCGTATCACGTTGGAATGAAGCGAATGTTCACTGGATGTCTGGCTCATCGTCTTGCTGCCTTCAAGCGCTTCCAGCGCAATCTGAAACTTGAACTCCGCCAAGTGCCGCCGTCGTTTCTTGGCCATCGTTCTGTCCCTCCACACGCATGGTGACTTGCTCTATTTTTCGCCTTTGCTTGTGGTCCGGTTTTTGGGACCAAGCTCACCTCGCCCCCATTTTGAACTTTGCCCCTTCCAAACTTCAAAGTTCAAAAACACGGCGAAATATGAGACAATTGTTCGAAGATCAGCGCAAAATTCCGCGCTACTCAATCGTATCTTTGTGTCTGGCGGATGGTGTCTCTTAGGCCTATCTCCAAAGAAGCGCTTCGACTACCCTGCCGCGAGCACTTGCCATGGCCCCCGAGTTGATCCAAACGCCGCGCATGGATGTTGCAGAAGAAAACGATATCCTGGACGCCCTGCGATCACACGGTCTCGACGAAGTGGCCGTCAGGCTTGTCCAGCTGAGAATACTGCTTGACGAGGACCCGGATGAGCCGGACATCGCGATCGAATCACTTCGTTCATTCGTCGACTTTTTCTTGCAGGAGACCCACCTCCCTGTCCCGGAAATCGGCGCTGGCCCGGAGGGGTTCGTAGAGGCCGAGTGGCGTATTCCCTCCGGTGAGGAAGGGAGCGCCACCCCCAACGAGCCCTATTGGGGCCGCGGCGAGGGCATTCTCGCTATGAAGTTTCTGCCCACCGGCCTTATCCGATTTGCCGCAACCTCAGGCCCCGTCGGTCGGGGTAAAGAGCGACTTCGAACCAGCGGGATTCTGCCCGGAACCAGCATTCTGCCCGCCGTTCAGACTTCCATTTCCTGCTTGGTTGTTCCGTGAGCGAGGCTTCACTACCCGACCAGGTTGTCGGCGTCGAAATGCTTCACCTCTCCAAACGCTCCCTCAACCTGAACATTACCACCCTGGAACTTGCCGCCGCCTGACCCGCAATCCTACCCGAGCGAGTCCCAAAATCCAGAACATGCCATGCACACGCATCACGTCCCCAATGGCAGCCCGATTTTCTATCGTTTGGTCAGGCGAATCGTGCCACCCACATATATCGCAGGTCGATAATTCCCAGTGTCATTGGGAATAAACGCCTTTGGATATACGATCTGGTTTACTGAAAGTATTCTATGACGAGTATCTCTGAAGAACCCTTGCCTTCGGTCAATCACGAGAGTAATCCTTTCGCCGGCGTGACCAAGCGGCGGCGGGAGCAGCTCATGATGCTCCACCGAGCGTTTTCCAGCCCTTTTGACGCTGCGCAGGCAGCTACGGTGCTCCGCACAGACCTCGGTCACACACGTCGTCTGCTTGCAAATCTCGCTAATGGTGGCTGGCTTGCGCGCGTCCGCAAGGGTTGGTATATGTGTGTGTGCCCCTTGAAGCGTCGGAGCCTAAGGAATGGCGAGAAGACCCTTGGGTAGTGGCTGCTGCACTTTTTTCTCCAGGGTATATCGGCGGCTGGAGTGCCCTCGAACATTGGGGTCTGACCGACCAAATCTTTACCGTGATCTACGTTTTTGTAGGAAGAAAAGTAAGGCCGGCCCGACAGACAATTCAAGGGACTGACTTCCTCATCCGAACTGTGCCCGAGCGAACCCTGTTCGGGACGCGCCGCGTGTGGCGCCAGCGGGCACCCGT
Source organism: Caldilineaceae bacterium (assembly GCA_022824025.1). GTDB lineage: Bacteria > Chloroflexota > Anaerolineae > Caldilineales > Caldilineaceae > Bin5. The sequence goes on along the minus strand of JAJEBF010000022.1, from coordinate 97,890 downwards.
AAATGTGTCAGATCCTCATCGAACAATAATCGACATTCTGGATGTCCCGACGGCGGCAGGGGGTGCGCTGCATGCGTCCGAAGTCCTACAAGCATACTTCGAGAGCGAACACGCTGATCAGGCGAAACTACTGCAATACGGAGACCAATTAGGCAGGGGAACCGTGTTCAAGCGGCTGGGTTACTTGGCGGAACGGGCATCACTTGCCAAGCCTGAATTCGTTGAGGCCTGCCATAACCGAATCACGAAAGGTCCGAGCCAGCTCGACCCCAGCGGCCCTTCAAATGGTCCGCTCATCTCTCGGTGGAACCTGCGGGTAAACATCCCGCGACTCGCTCCCAGCGTTCGGAAACAAGATTACTTTGAAGCAAAAGTTCAGCAAGCATTGTACATGCGACGAGTTCAGATCTCTTGCACATAAGTTGCGAACCCTGTCCCCATAAACTTCGACCAGTAAGCGTGAGCAGATTCGTCATCACAATATGGAAGTCAAACCCCCACCACTGAACTTCACCAAACACGCGATTGATGCAATGGCTGAACGAATGATCCCTGCGGAATGGGTTCAAAGTGTCGTGGCTCTGCCAACATTGCGTGTACCCGATCCAATTGACCCAGAAGTAGATCGATTCTATGGCTCAATACCCGAAAAGGATGATCGCGTTCTGCGCGTAGCCGTAAACGTCAATGTTGCACCCTGGCGGGTAGTGAGTGTATTCTTTGATCGGAACATGAGAGGAAAACTATGAAACTACACATAGACAAAGAGGCCGATGCCCTCTACCTGCGCCTTGACGACTCAAACATCGTCGAATCCGAAGAGGTCGCGCCCGGTGTCGTCCTCGACTACAACGAAGCCAACCAGGTCGTCGGCATTGAAATGCTCCACCTCTCCAAACGCTCCCCTGATCTGAACCTCTCCACCCTGGAACTCGTCACAGCCTGACCTGCGAATCCCCTCAAACCCCCAAAATCCCAATTCTGACAAGCCCCGCCACACCCGATCTTCCAATATTGGCAACTTAAGTTCCCCAAATCGGTCTCTTTTTGCAAGCCTCCGCCGCTAAATTCTGCTAAACTTTATTCTTGTCCGCACCACGCACGCGATGACCGGGAAACAAGCTCCATCCAGCAGTAACGATGGCGTAAGCGGGTGATATTCATATATCCACTCGGTTTCTTACCGAATACCGTGCAGGCGGCTGTGACCGAACCCTTCTTGTGCGGGGGCAAAGGTCGGCCCCGACACCGACCCGTCCCCGTACAAGGTGGGGGGCGAACAATACCCATCGTCAGAAGGCTCCCAGAATTGGGGCGTTCGCAGAGGGCCTACCCACGACGTATGTCAGACCGAGCCCAGCACCTGAACATCACGCAAGGGCCTCAATCGCCTTCCGTCCATGAGTCCCCCGATTCGCCCGTTGCTGATTCCAGCAGTTCGAACATTCAGCAACGGGCGAACACCACCGCAGTCAACCGTCCAATGCTCGGCAACTCTCCTACGGCTCTCACGCAAACGCCCACGAGTTCTCGGCGTCCAGTCATCCCGAAAATCTACCCAAGTCCTGCAAATTCTGATTCAGGCGACTTCGCCCCAGATCCAACTTTTTCCAAATGTTGACACCTCCCCCACCCATGTGTATACTGTCCCATAACCTCACAAAAGTGGGGCAAAGCGGCGCGGCAGAACCCGCCCAAACGGCCTGCCGGCCCCTTATCCGTTGGCAAGCAGTTGTCGAAGCCTGAACCATGCCCAGACATGGCAGGCTGAGAAGGAGCACAAGGAAATGCGTATCCAAACGTATGACCAACCGAGTCGGGCGGCCTCGCCCGGCAGACAATCCTATCTGACCCTCTCCGGCAAGATTGTCCTCTCCTCCTCCTCTCGCTGCTTGTGTACGACCTCCTCCTGTTGTTGTTGATTCCCTGACCAGCTCATCCAACCAAAACGTGCGTCCACCCTGCGTGGACAGGCAAACAAAATTCCGGACGCACAATAGACGCGATGAGCGCCCGCTAACCTTTTTTTACAACTGAAACAACCCCATATCCGCAGCCCGACTGTCGCGGCGTCCCCTGCGAATGCGTTGCAACCTTTAGCTTGCCCATGCAACCAGCGCTGACGGCCACCCAGTCTGCGGATAGGAAAATATAGAGGAACACACTGTGAGCGCCATCGCGCAGGAGACTTTCTCCCTAGACACCTGGCAACTGGACTCTATCAACCAGTTCAACCGCCGCCTGGAACAGAACTCCGCGCAGGAAATCCTGGCGTGGGCCATTGAACAGTTCGGCGCGGGCTTCTCGATCGGCTCAGCCTTCGGCGCCAGCGGCATGGCCCTGATCGATATGGCCATGCGTATCAACCCCGATGTCGATATCTTCTACATCGACACCGACTACTTCTTCCCCGAAACACTCGCCCTGATCGACCGCGCCCAGCGCCACTACAACCGCCCCTTCCGCCGCGTAACGTCCGATATGAGCGTCGCCGAACAGGAACGCGCCCACGGCCCGGACCTCTACCGCAGCAACCCGGATACATGCTGCAACATCCGCAAGGTCGTCCCCATGGGCAAGGCCCTGCACGGCAGCGCCGCCTGGGTCTCCGCCCTGCGCCGCGACCAGTCGCCCACACGGGCCGGAACACCCATCCTGCGCTGGAACGACAAGTACAATGTCGTCAAAGTCGCTCCTCTGGTAAAATGGACCGAAGCGGACGTCTGGGCCTACATCCATACCCACGATGTCCCCTACAACGAGCTGCACGAGCGCAACTACCCCAGCATCGGCTGCTGGCCCTGCACACAGGCCGTCCAACCCGACGACGACCTGCGCGCCGGCCGCTGGGTCGGGCTCGACAAGCTCGAGTGCGGCCTCCATCTTACCTAGAGTCAGCTTTCGTTGGTCGGGTTCCGGCGGCCAGCGGCGGCCAACCGCGAACCAATGAACAGCATCGTCCTCATCGGCCACGGCAGCCTGCATAGCGACAGCGGCGCCTCCATGATCCGGCTCGCCGCCCGCCTCCGCCAGCGCGGTGTCGCGCCCATCGCCGAGGCCGGCTTCCTCAACTTCAGCCGCCCCACCATCGCCGAAGCCGTCGCCAAATGCGTCGACGCCGGCGCAACCTCCGTCACCGTCCAACCCTACTTCCTCATCGACGGCGTCTACGTCCAGCAGGACCTGCCGCGCGATATCACCCATATCGCCGCCCAGTTCCCCGACCTTCCCATCCGAATCGCCCCCTGTTTCGGCTTCCACGAAAAACTCGCCGCCATCGCCCTCGACCGCATTCGCGCCGTCGACCCCGAGCCGAACGCATCCAATGGCGCCCATGACGCCCTCCTCGTCATGGCCCACGGCACGCCCCTGGAACACGCCAACCAGCCCGTCTCACGGCTGACCGCCTGGCTTCAGCAAGAGGCCCCCTTTCCCTTCGCCGCAACCGCCTACCTCGACTGCAACACGCCCCGCATCGCCGACGCCATCGACGACCTCGCCGCACACGGCGCCAACAGAATCGTCGCCCTCCCCTACTTCCTCCACCGCGGCCGCCACCTCCGCCAGGACCTGCCCAACATCCTCGCCGCCGCCCGCCGCCGCCACGCCGCCCTTACCCTCCTTGAAGCCCCCCATCTCGACTACGACCTCCGCCTCGCCGACGTCATCACCGACCGACTAAACGAGTCAAGCCTCTGACACCGGCATCCCCTCTTGCGCAAAGAGGCGAACCCGACGACAATAACACCACACGACTGCAGTTCTGACCACTGACCACGAACCACTTACCACTGCAGTTCCGACCACGACACCATGACCACCAACATCGATTTCTCCCCCAAGCCGATCTTTTCACTCGCCGACGCTGGACGGGAGGCGCCGCCCACCGGGCTCATCGCGCCGGCGCGCTATGTGCAAGGGCCCGACCTGCTCGACCATCTCGGCCGCTTCCTGCCCCTGGTCCCCAGCGCCCGGCCCGCCGTCTACATCAGCGCCGGCGGCCTGCGCCGCCACGGCGAGAAGCTGCTCGCCGGACTGCGCGCCATCCAGATCGAAGGGCAGGTCGAAATCTTCGAAGGCGAGTGCTCCTTATCCGAAATTGAACGCGCCGCCGCCAGCCTCCGAGCCCGGAGCACGCCCTTCGACAGCCTCATCGCGGTCGGCGGCGGCAAATGCCTCGACGCCGGCAAATGCGTCGCCGCGCGCCTTGAGATCCCCGTCGTCATCTGCCCCACCATCGCCTCCACCGACGCGCCCTGTTCCGCCCTCTCGGTCATCTATACCGACGAAGGCATCGCCCACGGCGGTGAATCATTCCCGGACAGCCCTGCGCTCGTGCTCGTCGACTCCCAGCTGATCGCAAACGCGCCCGTTCGCTACCTCGTGGCCGGTATGGGCGATGCCCTCGCCACCCGCTACGAGGCCCGCACCTGCTACCGCAACCCCGCCGGCCGCGCGGTCATCGGCGGGCGCCCTACCATCGCGGCCCAGGCCATCGCCGAACTGTGCGCGCAGACCGTCTTCGATGACGGCCTCGCCGCCGCTCAAGCCAACGATCGCGGCGAGGTTAACCCCGCCCTCGAGCGCGTGATCGAAGCCAATACCCTCCTGAGCGGCATCGGATTCGAAAGCGGCGGCGTCACCGCGGCCCACGCCGTTGCCATGGGCTTCACCCGCCTGCCCGCCGCCCGCGCAAAATTCCTGCACGGCGAAATGGTCGCGATGGGCCTGCTCACGCAGCTGGCCCTGGAGCAGTCCCCCGACGAGTGCGCCCAGGTCGCTCGCTTCTGCGCCGAAGTCGGCCTGCCCACCCACCTCGCCCAGCTCTCCCTCGACGCCGCAGCCGACGGCCCCGCTCTCCAAGAGGCCATGGCCCATAGCGCCGCGACACCGCTGATGGACAACGAACCCTTCGACGTCACCCCCGAGAACACCTGGACCGCGCTCCTGCAAGCCGACGAAATCGGCCGCGCCGCCACCGCGGCCCTCGGCGATCAAGCCTACCGCCGCCTGCACGCATAGCCCGGTCGCGCGCCGGCGCGTCTCTTTTGGGCCGGCGCAGGCCCGCAACTCCTTGCGCGCATCGCCCCTGCCGCTATAATGAATCCATCTTTACACCGAAGGCGTGCGCGGCGCTTTCGCACGAATGCGCCTGCCCGCCTCTCCCGCAAAGGTGAAACCGACCGATGCCGCGCACCCGCTTTCTGAATCTCGCCGATGCCGCCGAACTCATCCCCGACCACGCGACCGTAGCCGTCAACGCATCCAGCGGCCTGCTCTGCCCCGACGCGCTCCTGCGCGCCATCGGCGAGCGCTTCGCCCAGCACGGCCATCCGCAGAACCTGACCACCATCCATCCCATCGCCGCCGGCGACATGTACGGCATCGACGGCATCGACCACATCGCCCGCCCCGGCCTGCTGGCGCGCATCATCGCCGGTTCGCTCCCATCTGGTCCATCTTCGATGGAGTCGCCGGCCATCTGGCGCATGATCTACGAGAACGAAGTCGAGGCCTACAACATCCCCAGCGGCCTTATCTTCCATCAGCTGCGCGAAGCCGCGGCCAAACGCCCCGGCGTCCTCACCCAGCTGGGCATGGACACCTTCCTCGACCCCCGCCGCCAGGGCGGCCGCATGAACGAGCGCACGCCCGCCGGTTTCGTGCAACGGGTGGACTTTGACGGCCAGGAGTGGCTCTACCTGCGCGCCCTGCACCCGGACGTCGCCCTGATCCGGGCGACTACGGCCGACGAGTTGGGCAACCTTTCCTTCGAGCGGGAAGGGGCATTCCTCGGAGCCTACGACGTCGCGCTGGCCGCCCACAACAGTGGCGGCGTCGTCATCGCCCAGGTCGAACGCCGAGTTGCCGCCAACACCCTGCCGCCCCAGAACGTGCGCGTGCCCGGCGTACTCGTCGACGCGGTCGTGGTCGTCCCCGAATCCATGCAGACCACCCAGACCGACTACGACCCCGCCATCAGCGGCGAGGTGCGCGTCCCCTCCGAGACATTCGAACTTGCCGAGTGGGGCCTGCAAAAGGTGATCGCCCGCCGCGCCGCGCTCGAGCTCCGCGACGGCGAAGCCGTCAATCTAGGCTTCGGCATCTCCTCGCTCGTGCCTCTGGTTCTCCTGGAAGAGGGGCTGGACGGCGCCGTCACCTGGGTAATCGAGCAGGGCGCCGTCGGCGGCATGCCCCTGCAGGGCTTCCAGTTCGGCTGCGCCGCCAACACCCAGGCCATCATCCCCTCACCCGACCAGTTCAGCTACTTCCAGGGCGGCGGCTTCGACCGCTGCTTCCTCTCCTTCATGCAGATCGACCACGAAGGCAACATCAACGTCTCCAGGCTGGCAGCCCGTCCCCACGTCACCGCCGGTGTCGGCGGCTTTGTCGACATCACCGCCAATGCAAGAAACCTCGTCATCAGCGGCACTTACACCGCCGGCGCACGCCTCGACGTTGCCGGCGGCCGTCTGCGCATCGAGCGCGAGGGCCGAGTGCGCAAATTCGTCAATGAGGTGGAGCACGTCACCTTCAGCGGCCGCCGCGCCCGCCAGACCGGCCAAAACGTCCTCGCCGTCACCGAACGCTGCGTCCTCCGCCTCGACCCCGACGGCTGGGCCGTCACCGAAATCGCGCCCGGCGCCAACCTCGAAGAGGACGTCCTCGCCCAATGCGAATTCCCCCTCGCCGTCTCGCCCAACCTCCGCGAAATGGATCCCCGCCTCTTCCGCCCCGAGCACATGGGTCTCCAGCTCCCAACAAACGACGCCTGACTTTCCCCCCAAACCCCTGATCTCTAGCCCCTACTCCCTGCAGTTCGGGGCCTCCCCCAACCCCCACCCTTCCACCTGGAAGCCCTGCCCCGTGTCGGCGGCCCCTCCGCACCCCGCCCTTCCCGCGCCCCGCGCCAGTCCAACCAGGCGCCGCCAGCCGCCACGTCTCCCCTCAAGGGGGCGGGGCAGTGCATGGACCGGGTAGCCTGGCGCAGATCCCCGGCGGCAAACACCCGCCGCCGGGCCGGGGGACACCCCCGGACCCCCACTGCGCCGCCCGCTCGCCGCCCGTCCAGCCGCCCCCGACGCCACCCGCCCGCGGACCGGTCCTCACCACCAGCCACCGGACGCCCTCGGCGCCCCATCGCGCGCCGAAAACCCGCGCCGCCATTCAGCGGCCATTATGACATTGCGCTAGGAATAAAGGATCGACTTCAGCGGCGTAACGAAGAACGTCGAACTACTATCCCGCCGCCAACGTGAGGGTCTACAGAAAAACCGGAAACGAAGAGCTCAATACGCCCCTTCCCCGCCCAACACCTTCGGGACGGTGCGCAGCATGATGCCCAGGTCCAATGCCAAACTCCAGTTCTCGGCATAGTAAATGTCGAGCAGGACCATCTCATCAAAGGTCAGATCGCTGCGGCCGCTGACCTGCCAGAGCCCGGTCATCCCCGGGCTGACCGACAGCCGTTTGCGGTGCCAGTCCTTATACTGCGAGACCTCCTCCGGCGTGTTGGGCCGCGGCCCGACAAGGCTCATTTCCCCGCGCAACACATTGACCAGATTCGGCAGCTCGTCCAGGCTCAGGCGCCGCAAAATCCGCCCAACCGGCGTGCGGCGCGGGTCGTCGCGCATCTTGAACAGCGGGCCCGACGCCTCATTGAGTTCGGCCATCTCATCGCGTTGCGCATCGGCGTCCGCAATCATTGAACGGAACTTGAAAATCTTGAAAGGCCGCCCACTGCGCCCCACCCGCGTCTGGGCGTAGATGACCGGCCCCGATGAATTGAAGCGCACGGCCAGCGCGATCAGCGCGGCCAGCGGCAGCCCCACCACCAACATCGCCGTGGCCAGCGTCACATCCAGCGCCCGCTTCACGAACAAATTCCAACCCGCAATCGATAACGCGCGCGTCGTGATCAAGGGAATCCCGCTCAGCTGCTCCATCTGCATCTGGTTCTTCGTCAACTGGAAAAAGTCCGGCACAATCTGTGCCTTGGTGCCGTTCTGCTCACACAGGTCGAGCAGCCGCGCCACCGTGCGGTGGCTCCGCCAGGGCAGGCAGATGATCGCCGTGTCGATGTCCTGGTTCTGCAAAATGTCATAAAAATTGTTGAGTGGGCCCAGCGCCTGAAATCGGCCAATATCGGTCTGATTGACAGCCGGATCATCATCCAGAAAACCGACCAGTTTGTATCCCAGGCTGGGGCGGGCCGCGATCGTGCGCATCACCATCAGCCCCACCTCCCCCACACCCACCAGGACTACATGCTCCAACCCCATCCCCCGGTTGCGCAAATAGCCCCGCACCGTATAGATCACCGCACGGCTGATGCCCAGTAACAGCGCGACAAGCACGGCTGTGTAGAGGAAGATCAGGCGGCTGAAGGAAAGCTGCCCGAACGCCAGGTTCAGAATGATCAGGACGACGACGCCAATTGTAGTGGCGCTCGCGATCGCGTACACCTCCTCCAGCCATGTGCGATCGCGGCGGTAAACGTACACTTTGGAGAACTGAAAGGAACAGAACAGGAGAAAAACCAGCGCCAGCGCGAACGGCAAATAGGTCACCAGTTCAGCCTGGTTCGCCGGATCGACTGTGAGGAACCACTGCAGCCGGTAGCGTACCCAATAGGCCATCACAAAGGCCACTAGGATCAGGATCATATCACTGATGCGCAGCAACGCCGGCCACCACCGCGCGGGAACCCGTATCAGCAGGGCTGCCAGCCAGTTTATCTCCGAAGAGCCTGGCGAAGCCCCGTTTGTTCGCCGCCCGTTCACAGTCTGTTGGGATGTCCGGCGGCCTTGGCGCTGTTTCATATCTGCTGTCGTCATCAGCATCCACTCAGGGGCCAGTGGCCCGCATTGCGCGACATATCGCCCGCGGTCTGTCCTGCGCGCTAACCTTCACTCACTGCGCTTTCATATACCTCTAGCGTCTCTTTGGCCGCCTTCTCCCAGGAAAACCGCCTCGCCTGCCGTAGGCCTCGTTTCCGCAATGCAGTCGCGACGCCCTGCTCCTTAAACAGCCGCTCAAATGCGTCCTGCAATGCCGCCTGCTCCTGCGCCGGCACGATCAACGCCGCATCCCCGGCCACCTCCTGCAAGCTCGGTGTGTCGCTGCAAATGACCGGCGTCCCCGATGCCATCGCCTCCAACACCGGCAATCCAAAACCCTCAAACAGGCTGGGATAAACAAACCCGCTGGCCGCGTTGTACCACAGGCACAGTTCCCGCTCCGGCAGGAAACCGGGAAACTGTATGATCGACTCTCCCGCCGCCGGTTCCCCTCCACCGCCTCCCATCAGGCCCAACTCCTCTGCCAGGCTGAAAATCTCCTGATAATGCCAGCCCTTCCCACCCGCCATCACCAGACCGACCTCGCGCCCGGTCTCACTCTCGGCCCGCCACTTGGCAAACGTCCGCAGCAGATGCGGCAGATTCTTGCGCGGCTCCAGCGTGCCAACGTAGAGCAGAAACCGCTCCGGCAACCCCATGGATACCCGAAAATCGGTCACCTCAGCCGGAGGCAAAGGCCGGAACTGCTCGCCGACCCCATTGTATACCACCTCCACGCGGCGGCTGTCCACGCCAAACTCCGTCCGCACGTCCGCCGCAGTCTGCCCGCTAACCGCGATGACCCGCTTGGCTCGGCGGGCGCTCGCACGGCACAGATGGGTAAGATAGATCCGCTTGGCGCGGGGAAAGCGCTCCGGCATCCGCACAAAGCTGAGGTCGTGGACAGTCACCACGCCCGGCGCCCTCGTCGCCAGCGGCAACGTATTCACCAGCCCATGCACCAGGTTCCCCCGCTCCGTCCACACGGCCAGCGGCAGCGCCGTCTGCTCCCAGATGATACGGGGCACCGGGTCCGCGGCCGGCCAGCGCGTATAACGCAGCTCCAACCCCTGGCCCGCCTGCGGAAAGCGGAAGTCCCGGTCGTTCACATAGGCCGTCACCTGGTTCCCGCCGGTCTCGGCAGCCAGAGCCGTCAGTAGACTGCGGCAATAGTTGCTGACACCGGCCCCCCGGTAGCCGCCTCCTGTATGCAAGAGTTGCGCATTCACTACGACTTTCACAGCAGTTTGCAAGGTGTATTCGCTAGTGACCATTGGTTGCCGCGCTGTAGACGGCGACTGTCCGCCGGGCAATCTCCGCCATCGTGAAGCGGGCCAGCACCCTCTGCCTGCCCGCCGCCGCCAGCCGGTTGCGCGCCGCCCGGTCCTCCATCAGCCGCTGCATCTGTGCCCGCAACGCGCCGATATCCCCTTCAGGGAAGACCGCGCCCGCGTCGCCGATAACATTGGGAATCTCGCCGCTGCTGCTGCCTACCACCGGGACCCCGCAGGCCATCGCCTCGATCAGCACACGTCCGAACTGCTCCTTCCAGTTTGGACGCGTCCGGCTTGGCAGCGCCAGGAGATCCAGCGAACGGTAGAAGTCGGGCATCTCGCCGCTCGGCAGTCGGACCCCCAGCGAAACCCGCTCCCCGATCCCGCATGCGGAGGCCAGCTCGCGCAGCGCATCCAGCTCCTCGCCGCTTCCCGCCAGGGTCAGCCGCCAGTCGCCCTCCAGCCCAGAGCACGCCCGCAGCAGCAGATCCAACCCCTTCTCCGGCAGCAGGCCCCCGGCATAGCCAATGTGAAAAGCGTCATCCTTCTCAGCCGGCTCCGCTTTCCCCTCCGCCGCCTCCGTCCCTGGCCGGAAGATATCCGGATCGACGCCAAACTGCGGCAGCACCGTGATCGCGCCCGCGTAGCCCTTGCCCACAAGAACGTCGCGGGCCTCGGCATTCCCCGCGAGCGCAACCGCGCAGGCGCGGTATACAGTGCGCTCGAACCAGTTGAACGGCGGCGGGTAGCGCCGCATCAGGTTCTGCCAGGTAAAGAAGAGCGGCTTCGCGCCCACCGCCCGCGCCGCCCGCACACCGAGAATCGTAGCCAGATTGTATGGCTCCTCATCCACATGCACAACCTCCGGTCGCAGCTCCCGCAGCGCCTTCACCAGAGTAGGATAAAAGTGCAGATGATACGCGCCGTTGAATAGGACAGGAATCGTACGCAGTTCGTAGCCATCCGTATGCAGCCGCTCGGCCTCCTGCGTCCCGCGCCGGTCTCGCCAGCGCCGCGGCGTCAGCACCGTCAGATCCACGCCCAGGCGGGCGATCTCCTCCGCCTTCCTCTGATACGCGCCCACAACGAGCGCCTTGCTGATCATGACAACGCGCAACAGGTTCCCCCTCTATCTGTTGGCATATAAATTCTCCCAGCATGCCTCCACCGATTATAGCGGAGGCGCGCGCGCCGCTCAAGAGCGTGCGTGCAGGACCTGTGAACCCACAGACTACCTGTAGCAAATCACGGATGTTCACGCAACCCAGCCCGACCACATTCGCCAGCCGAGTTGCAGGATCACCTGCGAAGAAGGGTCTTATGCTATGCGCATTGCGGGTACCACTGTCAAGGTAGCGTGAGGAGAGTTGTAGAGGTCGAAACTGCTGCGGTGAGGGCGCCGGGCAAATGGGCGTAGCGGAACTAGCCTACTTAGGCTTGATCTTCAATTGAATACGCGTCAGATCTTGTTTGCAATGAGTCAGTAAGGCGTTTGTTCTCTTCACGGACTCAACTTTACTGAGATTGGCTTCAACAATCAAAGGCGTTCCCGCAACAGGTTTCGGGCTAATAAATGGTTTTCCAGAAGGATGGACCGTCTCAGTATGGAATAGATAGCGACTCTTGCTCGAAAAATCCGAAATGTCGGCCATAGTTATAGCCCCTATGGACCAAAGCCATCCAATCGTATGCACCACTAATTCATACCAATTTTGCAATAGATGTTCACTGCCATCTGGAAACCGAATGAATTCTGGAGGTTTTTTTGCCCTATGAGCTTCAAATTCCGACAGTGGCACCCATTTCACCGGATCAAAAAAGGGGGGATCAGGCTGGACCTTAGGCGGGGGAAAAGCAATCGGTGTGTATGCTTTCTCGGCCCGCCCTGAAGAAAGGTTGGGCCGCCAAAGTAACAACAGTTTTAGTGCGCATAAGTAGGGAGAAGTGTCGGAAATCTTCAACTCCAGTATTCGTCTGTCTTCCAAAGCTGCTGGGCGTAAGACATCGTAAAGTTCCCATTGGTTGCCGTCGGTGATCCCAGCGTACTTGATGCCCGCCATTGCCGAGTAACTGACCATTTGCAACAAGTGCGATTGCAATGGTTCTTCCAATCGCTTTGCTTCAATGGCAGCGGTCGGGTGACCCTTTTGGCTCAGGAGTGCGTAATCAGCCTTTCCTCCACTGACGTTATACTCCGGCATCACCAGAGAAGGATCTGATGTATCCCATCCGAGGATCTGAAGCAGTGGATCGATAAGCGCCATGCGAGTTCGTATTTCGTTTTCTCGCAGAGCGGAGCCGTGGTCGTTGATTCGCTGTTTCACCGTTTCAATGACTTCAATCAATTCGTCCAATAGCATATGGATTCTCCTGCGTCCTGAAGAGGGCATATCATCCATTGAACGCTGCGTGCTGACCGCGTTAACCTGAGGATTCTATCGCACTTCGGACAATCGCTTTTTTTTATTGCCCTTGCCATGTTTGAACGAATAACCCTTAACGCTCTTCAGCCCAGCAAGCAGGAGGCCATTCGTCAACCTCCTGCCCCATTGACTGCACCAGTCGACCGAACGAGCTGGCAAGCTTACGGAATGATCGGCTGCGGCGATACGCGGTCGCCAGTGAGAACCTCGCGCTCAAGGCCGGCTGGTCTGTTGTCTCAAGGTAGGTTGCGCCCCCCTCCATTCGGGCTTCCAACTGTCCTTTAGCTCCGCGAGGCTGTTCCGGGTTCGGGTGGGGCTGCGCGTCGGCCCGAATACGGCGAAATCCCTGGATCGATTCGATTGAGGCTAGAAACCAGGCCTCATACTCCCTGCAGGCAATGACGACTTCACAGGGCACGTCTCCGGCTTCCGCTGCTGCCCACTTCTGGACGACCGGGCCTATCTCGGCGGGACAGTCCGAGTCCCCGTCGAACAGCACTAGAACAGAGGTACACTCAGGTTGGATGAGGGCCAGCCTCACTGCCCTCCTCAGTTCGGTCTCACGGACCAATTGGTTGCGAGGTTTACGGATCGGTCGTCCTATACCCACACTCCATACTCCGGCTTGATCGACCAAGCGACGTAACAGGACAGGGACGGCGCTCACTTCACCGTGTCCTTCTACAATCGGCTGGATTTTCACGTCAGATCGCCTTCTGTGAATAGTTCAAGCTGACTCGGAACGTGAACAAAGAGTTCGGCTGATGTCAAGGCATTGGCGCGCAGCAGTTCCCCCGCACCCATCAGATGTTCGGCCAATGCCTTACGCACCGAGGGTGATACAGAAGCAATCCTGGTCTTTCCTGCTTCCCATTGGGCGATGCGAAGGTGTCGGTCTTCAATCCACTCGGCATCAAGAATATCCGGGCTGTGTGTGGTCACGATGACCTGCATGGAACGCCCAGCATGACGCAATACGTCCAGAACCGACCCTAACGCGCCTGGGTGAATGGTGGCCTCCGGTTCTTCGATCACGAGAAGCGAGGGCGGAGGACACTGAAAGACGGCTGCCAGCAGGCCCATCACGCGCAAAGTGCCATCGGACATGCTACAAGCCTCAAACTTTACAGGTTCCCTCTGCGCCCAGTCCTGAATAAACTCCAGCGTGAGTCGATTGCCGTGTCGCTTGGGCTGAACGCCTACGGTTCGAGGCACAATCGTCTCAAGAAGCTCGAGAATCGTTTCCCAATCTTCAGGAGCGGCGCGCTTGATTTTACGCAGTACGCTGGCAGCGTTTCTGCCATCGGGTTGCAGTCTCACACCGTCGTCCGGGTCTTGCATATCTCGTAGAGCGGCTGGTTCGATACGACAGGTCTGCATTCGGGAAAGGAATCCCAATACGGATTGAAAGCGCCTGTCGCCGCCTACCAGGGGAAGAGCCAAAGCGTTCGGCTCTAAAACAGGATCCAGAGAACCAACATTGCTCCGCCAAGCCGCGCTCGGACCCGAACGGTCAAACATGCTGCGTGTTTCATCAGCATGGCTCACAACACACTGCTCACGCACAACCTCGTAACCGAATCCTTTCAATGGCCGCAGTTCAAATGCGTAGCGGGCCTCTGCCGTTTGGTTATCGGGTCGTTTCAGAATGACAGCCAAACCCATGTTCGACGGACGCCCGCGCGTCGAACTACGGTGGGCGACAGCGGAAAAACCGCCCCGGCGGGCCAGAACAGCCTGCAGAGGAGAGGCCATCGCCTCGGCCAGAAACGCAAGGGCATCAGCAAAATTGCTCTTCCCGGAACCGTTCTGCCCCACCAAAAATGTGGGGTTGTGGAATTCCACAACTTCCTCTGGCAGACTTCGGAACCGTCTAAGAATCAGTTTGCTAAGAACGGGTTCGGACATCGGTTTCCCCGTTACGTGTTCTCTTCGAATGTTCTGGCCTGCGCACATTATGCCTTCTGCGTCGACAATTGACAACGGAAAGTGTAGTCAATGAGGGTTGACGAAACCTGAACTATAGCATATAGAAGTCCGCGCACGGGGCACTTTGGATCTGTCGCTCTTGGAGATTCGGCACACATGGAATAGCAATCCGTATGCGATCATACTCTTAGCGCGACCCACCAGGCCTCGCCCCCTCACCCCAAACTCCACCCACACGCGTACACGCGCAGCCCCAACTTCCGCGCCACGGCCAGGGAAGCCCCGTTCTCCCACGATGTACTGTACAGCGGCGCCCGCCCCGAAGCCCGCACCGCCAGCGCCCACGCCGCCGCTGCCCGCACGCCATAGCCCCGCCCGCGGAACGCCGCCGCCGTCTCCAGCCCCGCCTCCGCGGCCGCGTCCGTACGCCGGGCGCAGAAGCAGACGCTCACAGCGTGGCCGTCCGCCATGACCGCAATAATCGGCGAACATCCCTCAATCTCGGCGGCCGTCCACCCCGAAAAATGGCGCGCAAGAAGCGGCAACCCGTCCACGCGCACCGTGTCATCAGGCTCTTCGATTGTCTCAGGGAAAGTAAACGCCGGTCCGAAGTAGACCTCTCCACCCACCAGCGTCCGGTACCGCTCGGCATGAACGGGGGCCTGCCGAAAGTCTGCAACCGGCGGCTCTTCGCGGGCGAGAGCGTCCAACTCCGCCGCGACCTGCGCCGGCGCGTCCGCCCGCGCCGCCCACACGCAACCCGCCCTGCCGCGAACCAGCGTGAACTTCGGTCCCGGCTCCGGGTCCGGCTCACGCGTCCCGCGGATGCGCCCCGCGCCGTCGAGCAGGTACAGCGTCCGCAGGTGAATCTCCGGCGTGCTCACGTGTCGCTACGAGGGCCGTTCCTGCCGCCCGGAAAACGGCCTACCCGTCCAGATCCACCGAGAGCAGCAGATCGCGCATCTGGATCGTTTCCGACAGTGTGTCCACCTCGTTGCAGCCCTCCCAATCGACCCACACATATTCGACGCAGACATAGCCCTCGTACCCGGAATCGCGCAGCGCCCGCACCACGCGCGGGTAATCGATCACGTTGTGCTGAAACAAGGACTGCAGGCGATTCTTATGCCCCCCGCGTACGTGAAAATGGGACGTGTGCGGGATTAGCGTTTCACTTTCGTCGTCGCTGATCTCCCGGTAGGCGAAGTGCGAATAATCCAGCGTCAGCGTCAGGCCCGGCGTCATCTCCAGCATACGATGCGTCTGCTCCGGCGTGCGCGTCAATGACTCGACGTTGGGCTCCACCGCGCACACACATCCCGCCGCCTGCGCCAGCTCCACCCGCCAGGCCAGCTCCTCGCACGCCCGCTTCAGCGAAGTCTCGTAGGCTTCGCCCTCCCACGGCAACCCCGGCTCGATCGTGATATGGGAGGCGTTGCAGCGCAGCGTAAACTCGACCACGCGCGCAAACAGATCGCGCGCCTGCCGCCGCTCCGCCGCGTCAGGATGATTGATCGCCAGCGCCGGCAGCCCCGGTCCCGACGCCTGGAAATAGACATCGGCAATCTCCAACCCCTTGTCCTCGACACGCCTGGTCAGATCACGCGCCGAAGCCGCCAGATTGCCCACAACGTGGCTGGGATAGATATGGGAACGGTCCTCAAACAGGCCGATATCCACCCCCTGAAACCCCAGCATCGCGATCAGGCTCAGTACGTCGTCGTGCGGCAACAGCGGAAAGGTGAAATCCGGGCACGAAAGCTTAAGTTCCATATCGCAACTCCTTTTGCGCTTGGCGCGAACCGCGCCGGCCGCTAGCCGGCTGCCTCGATGTGAACGACGATGTCGTGGCTGAACGGGCCCAGGTCGATTCCCGTCTCGCCGCCGGCAAGCGCCTGCCGGTCGCCCGTGTACCTTCCCTCCGCCGGCGAATAGAGCCGCGCCGAGTATCTGCCCGCCGGCAGCGCGAACGCCAGCCGACCCTGGCAGGGCTGGCCCAGCGTGGGATCATCCACCTCCCGCTGATCGGCCACATAGACGACGTAGGCCCGCCCCGGCTGCGCCAGCGTGATCGCAATCGTGTTCTCCGGCGTCCCGCCGGCGAAGTCCGGCTGCGGCGCCATCTGCACAAAATCGACCTCGTGGATAAAGGCCGACAGATGCTTCATCCAGCTGCGGATCATCGCCTGCGAGGCCGGCGTGCCCGCCTCCTGCCCACCGGCCTGGATCGAAAAATCGATCATGTTGTAATGGCCGCCGCTGCAGACCGTCGCCCACGCCCGCTTGCGATGCACAATCCACGACTCCTCATCCAGCGAGCTCGTCGCCGCGTTGTCCTCATCGAAAACAAACGGTTTGCCCGCATCGTGAACCGCCGTCCACACCTGCTGGATGCGCGCCAGCCGCAAATCGCGCTGCATAAACCGCGACAACGGCGCCAGGATCGCGCCCTTGTAAGTCAGCTGCTGATAGTCGTGCAGGTTCACCGCGTCGACCGACTCCTCTCCCAGGATCTGTTCCAGCGCCGTGTCCGTGCGCCAGTTCTCAACCGGAACCTGGAAGATCAGATGCCGCTTGGGCAAATCTGCCTCCGTCCCCCGGATCTGGTCGCGCACCGCCTCCTGCCAGCCGTCCACCTCCGCCTGCGTGGCAAACTCGGTCTCGGGCAGCATCCCCGCCCTTGTCGTGAACGGCTCATTGCAGACCTCGAAGTAGAAGCAGTCGTAGCCGTTCACCTCCTCCACCACCTTGCTGACGTAGGCCATCTGCCGCTCCGTCAGCGCCGCATCGCGGCCCGAAATATAGTCCTGCCACGGGATGTCACCCACCCCGTTGATGTTGTTCTGAATGTTCAGCGGATTCAGCCCCCACACCGCATCGGTGTACGTGCTGCTGAAGAGCGTAAGCTCCACCATCACTTCCCGCTCCTGCGCCGCCGTCAGGAAACCGTGCAACCGCTCGAAGTACTCCGGGTTCCACCGGTCCAGGTCAAATTTGGGGTAACCGTCAGTGGCAAAGCCCGGCCCGCTGCGCAGCCAGGGCGAAACGTATTCGCCCGGCAACGGCTTGCACGGCGAATGCGGGTTGATCGGCTTCACCTGCGTAGCCGGGTCGAACACCTGCAGCTCGCGGAAGAGCAGAAAGCAGCGGCTCAGCGTTTGCCGCTTCGCCGCCGCGTCGTCCAGATAGGTGATGTA
Organism: Caldilineaceae bacterium; assembly: GCA_022824025.1. GTDB lineage: Bacteria > Chloroflexota > Anaerolineae > Caldilineales > Caldilineaceae > Bin5. The sequence continues at coordinate 80,227 of JAJEBF010000022.1, read as the reverse complement.
GTCGAAGTTGCGGTTAATCACCGCGCCGTAATGCTCCGTCGCCGTGATCAGCGCCAGCGGCTTGTCACGGTAGAGAAAATAGCGAGGATTCTCAGGATGCAGCCTGATCGGTGTCGACATGCTCTATCTCCTACCTCTCAATTATCGCCTACAAACCTTCATCCTTCCTGGACCGCCACCAGAGAGGGATCATGCTCCTGGAAGTCGAGTTCATACTGCTCCCAATAGTACTTCAAATCCTCCGACTCCCAGCCGGCATAGATCTCTTCCCAGGGGAGCACGTTGCAGTGGGGTGTGATCGACTTCACTTCAATCGGCAGTGAGGGCGGTTGATAGCGGTAATCTGTCGATAGCCGGATCTGGTTCTCCGTCCGATTCGGAATCGACTTGTGAACAGTCAGGCTGTGGAATACCAATACGTCTCCGACCCGGAAGTCTGTCTCGAACCACTCCTGCTCCATCCCGTCTTCAAAGATAACGTGTCGGCCTCCTGCCCCCTCAGCCTCCCGCACCGGCAGGATGCCCAGCTTGTGCGAACCGCGCAGCACGCTCAACCCGCCCAGTTCCCTCGGGCAATCCCCCAGCGGCATCCAGCAGGTATAGACCGTCTTCGAACCTTGAATGAAAATGTGATCCTGATGCGCCGGCGTTGGCGCGTTTCCCTTCGCCGGAATCATCAAGCGCGCGATCTTGAGGGCGTGTACCAGCACTGTCTCGTCAAACAGCTTCCCCAACATATCGACCACGGCCGGATTATGCGCGAGGCGATGGAAAGACTCCAGGCACTGCACGTCGCCGTAGGCTGCCGGCGGCACGCCCACGCCGCAGAATGGCTCCATCCCGTCCGCCGAAGGGTCGGCGATGCCGTCCATCAGCTCTGTGCCCGGCGCAATCCAGCCGTAGTTGTCGCAGATCTGCAAAATCTTGCGCCGCAGAGCCACAATCTCTTCCGCAGGCAGCAGCCCCCGAAAAAACAGAAAGCCGTCCTTTTCCATCTGCTGCCGCATCGCCTGCGGATCATCGAGCAGTGCATTGTGTTCCTGGAATTCAGCTGTTGTGGTCATCTTCTATCTCCATTATTGACTTTCGGTCCCAGACTGTGCGCAGATGGTGAAGCCGTTGCGCATCTGACGTCGGGCGGGCGTTCTTGGGCATGGCGCAGCCCTCCAGGCGTCATCCCGGAGAGAAACTGCTCGTTAGTTTTCCAGACGGTGTAACTATATCACGCCCGTGCGGAGATGAGACGATTCACGCGTTACCGAACGTCAAAATCCTGAGAACAGCTACAGGCGAATCCGTTCCCAGGCCGTCCCAGTGGCGGGCTACAAACCACTACCCACTCCCTTCGAGCTCCTCGTCTCCCACCCTGGCAATCCAATCCCGACTCCATTCCACAGCCTCAAATTCGAGATCACAGATACAGGTTGCCAGGAAGATCATGCCCTCGATGCGCCCCTCGCGAAGCCAGCGCAGAGCCGTTTCGCACTGCATCTGCATTGCCTCTAAGGGCATGGGGATGTGTAGACCATAGTCATACATGTACAGCCCTAGCAGCTTGCGGCTACGGGGGGCAAGCTGCTCGCACCGGGCGAGGTTCTCCTCCAAATCCTGAAGGTCGGGCGCTTCCCACGTCCACAGAGAGACCCAATCGCACAGTTCAAGATGGGCCGCCAGAGGCATTCCGAGTTGATGCGTGTAGAGAGTAACACCGAGCCCCAGCCTACGCCCGGCAACCTCGAACTGGCTGCGCAGCGATTGAAGTTCCTCTACGGACAAGACGCCCAGAGCGCCTTCGTCCTGCGCTCGTCTGAAGAAATCATCCATAAAGACGCCAACGATGTTCGGATTACTCGCCGCCAACTCCAACACGTGCCTGCGCTCCTCTTCCGAAGAACGCCCCGCGCCGCCAACCACCGACCAGAAGACCTTCTTCAGCCGCCGGAAAGGGATCGCATACTGGTCAAAGGGCATCTCCGGCTTGTCATGGTAGCGCACCATGATCAGATTGGGCACGTCCATATAGAACGCAGCCTCCACCGGCGTGATACGCGATGTGCGAATGATATCCCATCCTGTGTCGTGACTGCCTGCCTCATGGGCCCAAAGCCACATCCTGTCGCGTACTGTTTCCATGGTATCGTTTCTCCTAACAGAGTTAAGGGATGAGCTATAGTTTAAGACCGCCTGCAGTCAGACCTTCCACGAACAGACGGCTGGCAAAAGCAAACAGGAGCACCAGCGGCATCGAAGCAATTATATAACCCGCCATCTGTGTTCCTATCTGCTGTCCAAGCTGATCGTTGAAAATCAGTAGCGCAACCGGAATCGTAAACAGCTCTTTCTTCGTCCCGATGGTCAGATAGGGCCAGAAGATATCGTTCCACGTGCCCAGCACCTGCAAGATCGCAACCACCCCCGCGATGTGCTTGGAGAGCGGGAGCGCGATATTCCAGAAGCACCTGAATTCACTGGCGCCATCGATACGGGCCGACTCGAAATACTCGGACGGTATCGACGCAAAAAATGTACGCATCAGAAAAACTGCCATCACCTGTCCCGCCGCGATGTATGGCAGCAGCAGCGCCCACATCGTCTGAAACAGGCCCAGCTTGTGTACCACCACAAAGCGCGGCACCAGCGTAAGGATAGCTGGAATCATCAGCAGAGATAGGATGATTACAAACACTGTGTTCTTGCCCAGAAAGTCAAAGCGCGCAAAGACATACGCTGACAACGAGCCGAAGAAGAGCACGCCTATACAGGAAACAGCGCTCACGATCACACTGTTCAGAATCGACTGCGAGACAACGCGCCAAGCGGCCGGAAATGTCTGGTGATAATATATCGGGAAGGTGAGCCCCCACGGGTCAAAGTCAAACTGCGCTCGCGACTTGCCTGCGATAAACAGAGCCAGCAGCATCGGCACCATCATCAACACGATAAGCGTCAAAATAACCGGGATCGGCCAATGACGCCTCATATGCCTGCCGAGACGGCGCCATCTGCTGCCTCCATCTGGCGCATATCCTGCTGTCTGGGCTATCCTCACAACAGTTTCTCCTGGTTGCAAATATCGCGGCGCGTTCCTGGATTGTCTTCCCCAGTTATACCCTGGCTAGAAAGATCCGAATGATCGGTCAAGACGGGCAGTCTCTTAGGCGCGTTCCTCTCGAAAAATTCGCATACTGATCAGGGTCAGAAGCAATATCGTGACGAAGATAAACACACCGATCGCAGAGGCATATCCCATCCGATGATAGTTGAAAGCGTTGTAGTAAAGCCAGAGCCCCGGCACCATCGTAGACTTGATAGGCCCGCCTTCGGTCATCACGAATACAACCTCGAAGATTTGGATACTGGCGATGATTGCACGTACGAGATTAAGCTTGATCTGGCCAAAAACAAGGGGAATGTCCAGACGCCAGATTCTCTGCAACCTGCTGGCGCCGTCCAACTCCGACGATTCCAGTATCTCAGCATTGATATTCTGCAGCCCGGCCAGCGTGATCAGCGTGTTCACCCCGTTTACCCATGGAAACCCAGAAAAGGTGAGCGCCCAAATCGCGACCCTTGGGTCACCCAGCCACACACGTGTCCAGCTTTCCAAGCCAATGCCGGTCAATAGGGCATTTAGCAAACCGACAGAGCCGTCATAGATAAATCGCCAGAGCAGAAAGACAACAATGCCTGGAATGATGGCCGGCAAAATCATACCGATGCGAAACCAGTACTTCCACCGTATGCTCTTGATTGCAAAGATCAGTTCGGCCACGACCAATGGGATCACGGTGGCCTGAAACACAATCCAAACCGTAATAATGCCCACATTGCGCAGCGAGCGCAGAAAGGTCCTGTCCTGCGTAAACATGCGCACAAAGTTGTCCACACCAACCCATGTGGCAGGCAAGCCGATGTCCCATTCGAAGAAGGAGTGGTAGATGGCCAGAAACGCGGGGTAATAGTCAAATACAAATAGACCGAGCAGCGTGGGCAACAGCACGGCATAATAGGGCAAAGCATGACGTATGCGCGTTCTTAGACCGCTCCTTGCCCCAACGCTTTGCCTAGCGACCTGCTGGCCGGTCCCTACACCTCCGAACCGGCCAACAAGCCAAGATTTCAATAGACCCATACTGAGTGGGGACTACCTACTCAAAACCAAGTGCAACGCAATCCACTTCATTGTCGCTGATGAAATCCGACGCGTACAAGGTCATGACTTCATCAATCTGTGCGACTGCGTCGTCGAGCGACACTTGGTCAAGAATATATGCGTTCTTGAGATCCCAGATCTCCAGACGAGACTCCAGGTTGGTCTTGTCGTAATAGGTCCACATGGCCGCTTCGCCCTCATGGTCCTGGAGATTCTCCAGAATCGAGATCAGATCTGGATCGGCAGGTGTCGCGCCTTTCTGTAGCGGCAGTACGTTGCCCAGATCGTTGATCAGACGCTCCGCGTTCTGTGGCGCGCTCAGATACATTAGAAAATCGGCCGCAATATCGACAACTCCGTCCTCAACAGCGGTCTTTGTGATCGCAAACCCCCCCGGCGCTCCACCTATAGGGGGCGCAGGTGTCCCTGTGCAAACCTGTGAACTCTCCGCCGTGCACTTGGGCGCATAAAACATCCCCCATTCAAATTCAATGTTTGGGTTCAGTTTGTTCTGCTTCACCCGCCAACTCCCATCTTCGACCACAACGATATCGCCCTGCAGCCACCTCGTGATCGCATTAGCGTTCTTGTCCGTCCACTCAGGCGTACGATAGGCGGCAACCTCCTTCATCAGGCGCATCCATTCTCGGTACTCAGGTGTTTCGGCTCTGAATATGCCCCTGTCGATAGCGCAGGCTACCTCCTCAAAGTTGGCCGGACCGCCGTCAGGATTCACCTGGGGCGTTAACTCCGCCATAATGCTGCCCCCCAGCTGACCCAGCGTCTCATACATGAACCAGGAACCGATGCCTCCGTAAGGAATGAACCCAGCGTCTTCCAACGCCTGAAAGACATCGAGTAACTCCGCTAACGTCGTTGGGACCTCAACCCCGACTTCCTCAAAAATGTCTTTGTTGTAAAACATCATCGAGGTCACAATTGAGTAGTTGAGTGTGTAATGCGAACCCAGAATACGGTTCGCCTGGAACGGCACTTCGTAGAAGAGATCCAACCAGCGGTCGCTCCCAGGCTCGCCCGCTTCGACGTAATGATTTGGCGTATCGAGGTAGGAATCAAGGTTGACCCACCAATCCTTACCGATCTCCTCTACTTGGTCCCGAGTCAACGTATAGACAACGTGGGGTATTGTGCCGGCAGTCATGTTTGTGACAATGTACTCGCGACTGCTGACATCACCGGGTGGCGGCTGAACCAATTCAATCTCCACGCCGGGATGTAACGCCTGATACTCGTCGATCAGGGTAAGGATCATATTGTGAGGATTGGGGTTGGTTTCACTCCATTCCATACTTTCGGAAGGATAGTATGATCCAGGGTTGACGGTGAGCATGCCTGTCAGGGCGCCTGACTCTCCGTCATCCATCGTCTCGTCGGCCGTCATGTCCTGACCGGTTTCTGCGGCCGGGGCGGCGACGCACGCCGTTGCCGCCAGCGCAAGCGCCAGAAGAATGCCTATGACCCGAAATCGTTTCACTAACATCATGGCTGCTCTCCTTTTTTCTATAAGCTATCGCCGTATAGAACTCCAGACCAAGCTCCCCGCGCGTCAGGTCCGACAAAGACTTTTCATGTAGTCCGTCTGTCGCCTCCTCAGCGGGAGCCTGCTCCTGCACAGTCGTCGGTCTCAGCAGTTGCCATTCCCCATGTTTGTCGGGGATGACTGCACAGCTTCGTATTCCTCCTTTCTTAGACCGAAAAACGCGATACGAGCGTGCCAGTTCAATCCCTGTTACGGCGATCAGGTATCGCACTGGATTGAAGAAGATACGCATTACTCTCGACATACTGGAAGTTCATGGACTGAATTAACCCTCCCAGGGTCTGAAGCGATGGCCGCTCATCGGAGAACTTACCTCTGGAAGGACTCGCTCGATTGATACAAGTCACCAATTTGCACTCTAACGTGATAATTGTGGACGTCGACCGTCGAAAACTTCACTGTTTTCCTCTCCGCTGCCTCAAACATAGAATGCCTGTCGTCAACAAGCTTGCTGAAGCGAATACAGTAAGTATAGAAAACTGCTCGTTGTCTGTCAAATAACATATTATTGAAAGAAATTCTCACATCACCACACACTGCCCCGCCACGGCCGCTACCGCGCCAAGCGTAGCAATCGCGCCGCGCGTTCATCCCTTTTCCGGCATGTTTTCGGACACGGAAAAGGCCGAAATCATTTGACAGCCGATCTTTCGCCGTGCCATAATTATCTAACCGGCCGCGGCCTGAAAGGGAGCGGCTTCAGCGCCTGACTCACGCGCAATACTTCGGCCCCAAACCTTCTCTTCCGCCGTCGAAAATGCGCCTGTTCCCAACTTTGCCCCCGAAGCCTCCACCCACGACAGCGGGCGGCGGACCTTTGTCAGCATGGGAGGAATTATGCCTAATCGCTTTCGCGTCCCGATGTTTGGGGCACTCCTGATTCTGTCCCTGTTGATTAGCAGTTGTTATCCCTTCCAGGGAGACATTACGATGATCCTGACTCCCGCCGCGCCCCCTGCTGAAGAAGAAATGGCGGAGCCGGCCGAACCGGAGATGGTGACCCTGGAAGCAACGGTAACTGTCAATGCGCTGCGAGTGCGCCAGGAACCCAATGCAGAAAGTCCGATTATTGCCGGTCTTCTCAAGGACGATGTCATTCCGGTGGTCGCCAGGACCGCGGACGGCAACTGGCTGAAAGTAGAAGTGCCCGATGTGGGCACCGCCGGCTGGATTTGGGCTGAAGATGTAGCCGTGGATGGCGACGCCGCCGCACTTGCAGTGGCCGAAGGCGAGCAGACCGCCACTGCGACCGAAGATGCGATAGCCGCCGTAGGAGAGACCGGCGAGGAAGCTGCCGAAACCGCCGGCGAGGAAACAGCCGAAGAAGATGCGTCGGCTTTCGCTGACCTGGAGCCGAGCGTCACCGTCCATTCGCAAGATGTTATCCGAGGACAGGTCACGATCGCGGAAGCTGTCGTCCCTGTAGAAGGCTGGGTCGTCATCCACGCCGATGACGCCGGATCTTTTGGACCGATCATCGGACAGGCGCACCTGGAGGCCGGGACCACGACCGACCTGGCTGTGGCAATCGATGTCGATGCCGCCACCGAAACGCTCTATGCCATGCTCCATACCGACGGCGGCGTCTTTGATGTCTTCGAGTTCCCCGGCACCGATATGCCGATTCTGGAGGACGGCGAACCGATCAGCCCCGCGTTTACCGTAACCATCGGCGAAATGTCCGTCTCCGAGGATGCGGCGGCCGCCCGGGAGGAGGTTCCCGAGACGACGCCCACCGATGAGCCGCTCCTTACTCTGGGCGACGTCACCGAACACCTGGCCATCGTCACAACCCGCGCCCTGCGCGTGCGCAGCAAGCCCGAAACCATCGCCGAAGTCCTCGCCGGCGTCGCTGTCGGTGAAGCCTACCCAGTGGCCGGTTTCAGCTCCGATGAACACTGGGTGGCCATCTTCTTCCCCAATATCGATGAACCCGTCTGGATCGCGGCCTCGCTGGTGGAGTTGCAAGACATCGCGTCGTTGAGCGTGCAGATGGGCCGGGTGACCATCGAAACAGGCCAGGGCGGCCGCCTGCGGCTGCGCGGCGGGCCCTCCCTGGAGGCCCCCATCGTCGGATTCGTCCCGGACGGCGAAACCTACAACTCCCTCGGCTTCAGCGAGGACGGTGAATGGGCCCTTCTGGTCGGTACGGGGTCGGAGGGCGCCACCTGGGCCTCAATCGAGTTCCTGCTGTTCGAGTAGCGAATCTCTGGCGCCCACTGCGACGATGCGCTCACAGGCGGCGCCGCACAAAGGCTGCGCACAAAAAAAGAGCGGCGGTTTCCGATTGAAACCGCCGCTCTCAAAAATCTATTCGTCACGCGTAAGCGCCCACGAATCCGCCCAACTTTCGGGGATGGGCAGGTTGTTGGCGTAAATCAGGTTGATCAGCTGGCCGTGGTGATGCGCCTCATGTTCGACCAGCCGGTAGTAACCGGCCAGGGGCGTCGCGCCATCCTCAAAAACGCGTAACCACTCCACCTGCTCGAAAGCTTCCTGCAAGGCCGTGTCCGCCGCCTCCATCTTCAGCCGGACGCGTTCAACCGGCAGCACCTCGCCGGCGGGCGCAGGTTCCAGGCTGCACTCCCAACCCCTCATCCGTCCTTCCAACAGCACAGGCGGCCAGCTCTCCTGGGTCCCCAGCATACAGTAAAACTGGTAAAGGATATTCTGGGATTCGGAAAAGGGAAGCCGGGCGTTCAGATCAGCGTCGGTCAGAACATCCATCAGATCATAGGTGCGCCCGCGCAGATCCTGCCAGTGGATTTGCACACTTTCCAAAATGGTCTGTGTCATCTTCGCCTCGCTCCATATCGTTCTGTCTATATGGTCAAGAGTTAGGTTGAAAAACGAGCGTGAACCAGGAGCAACAACCCGGTGGCCCCAGAAACATTCGTCGCCGGTCACGGGGGTCAACCTCAACCAGTATAGCACAGCGGCGCCTGCTGCAACTGGCCTCCAGACCGGCGCGTCCCGGTTTTCAGAACTGTTTGCGCCGCGGATCTACCGACTTTGCGCCCAACGACATGGTGGACGCACACACACCTCTGACTAGCGCGCGTGGGGAGCCTATGATAGGATTCCCAGCAAAAGGCGATAGCCATTTCCAAGGTGGATGCACGTGTCTACTTCACGCCAATCGAACTCGACCAGCGAAGAGAATGCACATCCAAACATTCTGCTGATCACCAGCGACCAGCAGCATTTCTCAACCCTCGGCGCGACCAATCCCCAGATCCGGACGCCCGCCCTGGACCGTCTCGCCCGCGAAGGCGCCCGCTTCGACCGCGCCTACTGCAACAATCCCGTTTGCTCGCCCTCGCGCGCATCGATCATTACCGGCCAATACCCAGCCTGGCATGGCTGCTGGACCATCGGCGTCAAGCTGGCGGAAGATGTCCCCACCGTCGGCGACGTGCTGCACGCCAATGGCTACGATACCGCGCTGATCGGCAAGGCCCACTTCCAGCCTCTTGCCTCGCGCCCGGAGCAAACCTCCCTCGAATGCCAGCCCACCCTGCGCGACCTCGACTTCTGGCGAGAATTTCACGGCCCGTGGTACGGCTTTCAACATGTCGAAGTCGCCCGCAACCACGCCGACGAAGCCCACGCCGGCCAGCACTACGGCATCTGGATGGAGGAAAACGGCCTGCCCAACTGGCAGGATTACTTCCAGACCTGGCCGCCTGACCCCAGCGCGCCCAAGCGCGAACATGCCTGGGACCTGCCCGAGGCGTGCCACTACTCCGTCTGGACCGCTGAACGCACTATCGCAGCAATCGAGCGCAGCGTCGAGAACGGCAAGCCCTTCTTTCTCTGGAGCAGCTTCCACGATCCACATCCGCCCTACCTCGTGCCGGAACCGTGGGCCTCCATGTACGATCCCGCTGCCATGCAGCCGGGCAGCCTCGAACCGGGCGAGCTCGACTCGATGCCGCCCCACTTCGCCAAAACGCAGCAACGCAATCCGGACTTCTCCGCCTGGCAGGAGTCGGGCTACGGCAATCATGGCTTCAACAGCCATCTGATCGAGCCGGATGCCTTGCGCAAAAACATGGCCGTCTACTACGGCATGGTCAGCCTGATGGACCGCGAGATCGGACGCATTCTCGACAGATTGGACCAGCTGGGCATCGCCGACAATACACTCATCGTCTTCAGCACGGACCACGGCCATTTTCTCGGCCAGCACGGGCTGATTGCCAAGGGGGCCTTCCACTACGAAGATCTGATCCGCCTGCCATTTCTCGTGCGCTGGCCCGGTCGCGTCGCCGCCGGCGCGGTCAACAACTCGCTCCAATCTCTTGTCGACCTCGCGCCCACCTTTCTTCATGCGGCCGGCATCGACATCCCCGGCCAGATGCAGGGCGCCGACCAGCTCCCCGTCTGGACCGGTGAGGCAGACAGCGTGCGCGACCATGTTCTGGTCGAGAACCGCCATCAGCCCACCGCGTTGCACCTGCGCACCTTGGTCGATGACCGCTACAAACTGACCCTCTACCGGGGGCACTCATACGGCGAGCTGTTCGACCTGCAGGACGATCCGGAGGAGCGTTGCAACCGATGGGATGACCCCGCATGCGCCCACATCAAAGCAAGACTCCTGCACCGTTTTGCGCAGGCTGAGATGGAGAGGGAGCCAACCCGTTTCGAACGTATCGCCGGCGCCTGAACCCTGCGAATGCCAGGCGCAACTTACGTTACAATCATACCCATATCCATCGCCTCAAACACCAATTTACGGAGTAAAAAATGAACCTTGAACACGTTGCAATCAACGTACCCAACGTCCGCGAACAGGCGCAGTGGTGGCAGGAGCACCTCGGAATGCGTATCGTCTCCTCCGGCGATGTACCTCCATACATGAACTTTGTATACGACGACAACGGCAGCATGGTGGAACTGTACAGCAATGAGGAATTCGAGCACATCGACTTCGCCCAGGTCAACGCCTTCAACCTTCACTTTGCCTTCAGCGTGGACGATATAGAGTCCGAACGCGAGCGCCTGATCCAGGCCGGCGCCGCGCCCGACGGCGAGATCAACGATACCCCCTCCGGTGACAAGCTTTGCTTCCTGCGCGATCCCTGGCAGGTAACCGTGCAGCTCGTCCAGCGCCAAACACCCATGGTCTAGACAGCAACCTGTGGCCAGTGTCGGCAACCGGCGGCGCGCCGCCGGCCGCTGGCCCCCGCAGCTGGAGCCCCAAAGATGCCAACCCCAGTCAAGATGCCCCAACTGGGCGAAACCGTGTTCGAAGGGACGGTCGCCCGCTGGCTCAAGCAGCCCGGCGAAACGGTGGAGAGGCAGGAACCCCTGCTGGACATCACCACCGACAAAATCGACACTGAAGTGCCCGCCCCTGCCGCCGGAGTCCTGCTGAAAGTCCTGGCGGCAGAAGGAACAACGGTTCAGGTTGGCTCCGTCATCGCTTACATTGGCGATCAGGGAGAAGAGAAAGACATTCAGGCGTTCCCCCAGGATGCTGACGAGACTTTGGAAAACGCGCAGAGTCGTGAAGCAGTCTCGCCTGAACCCGCCGCCTCTGCCCCAACCGACGCAGCGCCTGCCCCAAGGCCTGAAGGCCGCGCCTTCGTCAGCCCTGTCGTCGCCCGCATCAGCGCCGAACACAACATCGACCTCGCCGACGTTCAGGGCAGCGGCCGCCAGGGCCGCGTCACCAAGAAGGACTTGCTGGCCTTTATCGACGCCCGCAATCGACAGCCGCCGGCAGCGCGTCCCGCTTCCGGCGACGCTGCCGATGAGGACGAGATTCTCCAACCCCTCTCCAACATGCGGCGCATGATCGCCGAACATATGAGCCGCAGCGTGCGCGCCAGCCCCCACGTGGTGACCATCTTCGAGGCTGATATGACCGCTGTCGTGCGCCACAGGGCGGCCCGCAAAGCGGCGCTCGCGCAGAAGGGAATCGGCCTCTCCTTCACCCCCTACTTCGTGGCCGCGGTCGCAGCCGCTCTGCGCGACAGCCCCACAGTAAACAGCCGCTGGACCGACGCGGGTCTGATGCTGAGCCGGCGTATCCACATCGGCATCGCCGCAGCCGTGCCCGACGGGCTGGTCGTGCCCGTCATCCGCGATGCCGACGAACTCAATCTGCTTGGGCTGGCGCGCGCGGTCAACGATCTGGCCGAGCGGGCCCGCCGCGGCGAACTGTCACCCGATGAAGTGCGCGGCGGCACCTTTACCATCACCAACCATGGGACGAGCGGCAGCCTCCTTGGCACGCCGATCATCAACCAGCCGCAGGCCGCCATCCTGGGTGTCGGCAAAATCAGCAAACGCGCAGTCGTCAACAGCGGCGCCAGAACTGACGGCGCGCCCGCCGACCCGCTTCTGCCCAGCCCGGACGACTCGATCTCCATCCGCCCCATGTGCTACCTGAGCCTGGCCTTCGACCATCGTATCCTGGATGGGCTCGCCGCGGACACCTTCCTGTCCGATATCGTGGACCGGCTGCAAAACTGGGGCGCATAACTGGGGCGCATAACAGCATTCAGTCAACCATTCAGCAATCTGCAGTGACCAGTGTTCCCCAGCCACTGGCTGCTGGCTTAAGCGGAGGAATTCGTGGCAAGCAACTACGACTATGATCTGATCGTCATCGGCTCCGGACCGGGCGGCTATGTCGCTGCAATCCGCGCCGCGCAGTTGAACCTGAAAACCGCCCTCATCGAGCGTGAGCATCTGGGCGGCGTCTGCCTGAACTGGGGCTGCATCCCCAAAAAGGCGCTGATCAAAAGCGCCGAAGTGCTCGACACATTGCAGCACGCGCAGGATTTCGGTCTCACCTTTGACAACTTGCAGGTGGATTATGGCGCGGCCGTGGACCGCTCTCTGCAGATCGTCAACCGGCAGACAAAGGGCGTCGGGTTCCTGATGAGAAAGAACAACATTGATGTCATCGAAGGGCATGCCCGCTTCACCGACGCCCACACCGTACAGGTCGGCGCCGGGCCGCTCAACCCTGACGCCGAACCGCGCGCCGTGACGGCCGCCAGCTTTGTGGTCGCCACCGGCGCCCGCGCCAAGGACCTGCCCGGCGTCGAAGCGGACGGCCAACGCATCCTGCAATACCGCCACGCCATTCGACTGGACGAGGTCCCCGCATCGCTGCTGGTCGTGGGCGCCGGGCCCATTGGCATGGAGCTGAGCCACATCTACGCCACCTACGGCGCACAGGTCACCATCGTTGAAATGCTGGACCAGGCCCTGCCTCTGGAGGATGCCGACGTGGCGCAGGAGGTGGCGCGGGCCTTCCAGAAACGGGGCATCAAAGTGCTGACATCGAGCCGCACCGAGGGCTTTGACATCGGCGAACGGTCGGTCACGGTAACGGTTAGAAACCTGAACGACGGCAGCGACCAGAAAATTGAAGTCGAAAAAGCGCTGCTGGCAATAGGAATCTCGCCCAATACCGAGGACGTCGGTCTCGACGCCGCCGGCGCCGCCCGCGATCAGGAGGGCTACCTCGAGATCGACGAGTACATGCGCACCAGCCGCCAAAACATCTACGCCATCGGCGACTGCACCGGCAAAATGCCGCTGGCGCACGTGGCCAGCGCGCAGGCGATCGTCGCCGCCGAACACGCCGCCGGGCACGCCGCCGCGCCGATCCCGGCCGAACGGTACATCTTCATGCCCCGCTGCACATTCTGCGAACCCCAGGTCGCCAGCCTCGGCATGACCGAAGCCCAGGCCGAGAAGGCCGGTTACCCCGTCAATGTGGGCAAGTTTCCCTTCATGCCCAACGGCGCCGCGCAGGCGCAGGGCGTGCGCAGCGGCTTTGTCAAGATCATCGCCGACCAGCGATACGGCGAAATCCTCGGCGCGCACATCGTCGGCCCCAACGCGACCGAGCTGCTGCCCGAACTCTCCCTGGCGCAGATGATGGAGCTTACGCCCACCGAGATCGCGCACAACGTGCATGCCCACCCGACGCTGGCCGAAGTGGTCATGGAGGCTGCCCACGGCGTTGAGGGGCAGCCCATTCATATGTAATGGCAGATGTGTAACCGATCCGATCAACACACGCCGCTTGCGACAGTCCCGAATCGAAAACGGGCCGCGCTGGCCGAGATCTGCCGGCGGCACGGCGTCGCCATCCTCTACAGTTTCGGCAGCCTCGCCAGGGAGACGCTGGCATGGTTGGACGATCCGGAGGCCGTCCTTGTCCCCGGGCCCTCCGATGTGGATCTGGGCGCGAAACCGCTGCCGGCTGCCGACTTCAACTGGAAAACTGAGGTGGCGCTGGGGCACGCTCTGGAAGATCTGCTCGGCGTGAACCGCGTCGACCTTGTCAACCTTGACAACGCCGGCCCCTTTCTGGCCGCCGAAGCCGTTCACGGCGAACGGCTCTACGCCGAAAATCAGTACGCGGCCGATAACTATGACCTCTACATCCTGCGGCAGGAGGGCGATCTTGCTTTTCTTGAGGAGGCGCGCGCCCGCCTGATCCTCGGTCTGCCCAAATGACCCCGTCCACTCTCTCCCGGCGCGTCATTGTCGAGCGGCTGGCATTGCTCGATCAGATGATCAGACAGATCGAGCAGTTGCCCCTGCACGACGAAGGCGCCTTCTTTGCCGACAACCGCAATGTCCACACAGCCGAGTCCTGTCTGCGCCGCGCTCTGGAAGCGCTATTTGATGTCGGACGCCATATTCTGGCCAAGGCGTTTGGCATCCCTTCAGCATCCTACAGAGAAACCGCTGCCCGACTGGCGGAACGGGACATCCTTGACAAAGACGAAGGAAAAACCTTAGCGCAGATGGCAGGCTACCGAGACCGGTTGACCCACCTCTACCATGAAGTCTGCCCGGCAGAACTTTATCAAGTCTGCGTCGAAGATTTGGGCGATCTGGCGTCCATGCGCTCGGCCTTTCAGCGTTGGATCCGGGCCAACCCGCACAGGATCGACCATCCCCTGACAGATGCCGATGGACAAGACTGAACACCCCGTTGTTCCCCTCGACATTACCGTCCGCTTCGCTGAAACGGATCAGATGGGCGTCGTCCACCACAGCGAGTATGTCGTCTGGTTCGAAGCCGGGCGCATCGCGTGGATGGAAGCGGCCGGGATGCCCTATACCGAGATCGCCGGCGCCGGCTACAACTTCGCCGTAACCGACCTCCAGTGCCGCTACCGCAACGCAATCCGCTTCGGCGACGCCGTCCGGGTCCTCACGCGGCTGGCGTGGCTGCGCAGCCGACAGCTCGAGTTCGTGTACGAAATACGCGACCCGCGCACCGGCGCCATCTACGCCGACGGCCGCACGCGGCACACCTGCATCGACGACGACGGCCGCATGACGCGCGTGCCAAACTGGATTGCGGATCGACTTATGGGAATCGCAAGCGGGTGAAGTGTCTGCGAACTCGTTGGACCACGCCGCGCCGGGGCTCTACAGACCCCGCGAAGGGCCCGCGCCTGGCCGGTCAACAGGGGCTCTACGCATCGGCCAGCTCCGCCGGAGCCCCCTCCCCGTCAGTCTCCAGGGGCGGCAACTCGTCCAGACTGGTCAGGCCGAAATGCTGCATGAACTGATCGGTGATCGCGTAACGGATTGGCCGGCCTGGCCCTTCAAGGCGGTCGAACTCCTCCACCAGGCCCTGTTGAACAAGGGTGCGCAGCACGCCTGAACAATCGACCCCGCGCACCGCTTCCACCTGCGCCCGCGTCACCGGATGGAGGTAGGCGATGATAGCCAGTGTCTCAAGTGCCGGCGCGCTGAACTGAACCCTCAGATCCAGTTCGAGGAACGCCTCCACCACCTGAGAGGCCGCGGGGTTGGTTACGAGGAGCACGCGCCCGTCTCGGCGCTGCAGGCGCAGCCCCCGATTCTCCTCCTCATAGTCCTCCTGCAAGGCGGCCAGCGCCTTGGTCACCTCAACCTCAGGGAAGCCCGACGCCTGGGCAAGCTGCGCCGGCGACACCGGCTCTCCCGCTACGAATAGCAGGCTCTCCAAAAGGGCGCTCAACTTCACGCTTCCCACTCATCCTCAAAAGGCAGATGACGCATTCGCACATCCAGCTTGCCAAGCCGCAGCCCCATATCCTCTTCTATGATGTGCCGAGTCGACTCCACCACCTCGTCCGTCTTCATCGGCACGTCGATGTCGGGCGCGGTCTCGACCTCCAGTTCGATGTCTACCGCATTGCCGCGGGACTTCACATCCGGCAGCACCGTAATCACATCGGCAAGCTGGTCCAGGTGCCACGACAGCCGGCGCGCGATACTGTCAGTATCCAACTCCACCGAGCTGCCCTTCATCGTCTTCATACGCACCCCGCGCTGCCGGTGAGGCCACAGTTCCAACCACAGCAGACTGCCAAAAATGAGCACCGCGACCGTGCCCGCCGCCACCTGGCCGATCAGGAAATTCATGCTGTTTGCCTGCTGCTGCACGCGCAAAAAATCCCGGGCCATTGACAAACTTCCCAAGACCGCAGTGAGAGCCCTATCCGGATAGACCGTCGTATAGCCTACGGCTGCCAGCAATATCAGCCAAAGCGCTACAACGACGATGCGATTGAATACGTTTATCACGTCCGCTCTCGAGCCTGAAACCCCGCTTCTGGTTCCCATCCGTCCGTTTACCGGATTGCCGTCAACGGATGAGCGTCAGCCATCTCCCGAATTCAAGCGCTGCAATGGAGATTCCCGTCCTTCGATTATACATCACAGCGCATAGCCCCGCGAAGCAAAATGCTCAACGTCTCCTTGCCCTTAAAGAGCCGAACGTCCACCAGGCCAGCAGAAGCCACAAAATGCCCCCCGCGAGGCTGAGTCGCAGACCGTTCCGCCACGTCGCCGGCTCGTACGAAAATACTGTCTCGCTCTCCCCGGCCGGCACAGGCACCCCGCGAAAAAGCGCGTTGGTCGCAACGATCTCGACCGGCGCGCCGTTGACCTCGGCCTGCCAGCCGGGATAGTAGGCATCCTTGAGAACAAGCAAAGCCGGCCGTTCAGCGCGCGCGCGGATGACCACCCGTTCGGGCGCGTACGAAACGATCTCCGCCGCCCCCCTGCCGCCAGGCGCGTCGTCCTGGCTTGCAAGCCCCCAGCCCGCCACCGTCCCGGCGCTGGCCTCCACTACTGCCGTATCCCGAAGGGACCCCGTCGCATCGGGGGCGCGCAACAATCTTGCCGCCTCGTCAACCGATGACGCCGGCTGCGCCGACCAGACCAGTTGGGCCCGCCCAGCGCCTCCGAGCCGCTCGTAAATCTTTACGTCGCCGCTGTGCACTCGCCGAAAGCGGCCGCGGTCGCTGGGAAGCAGCGGCACAAACGTTTGGGTGCGTTCGTCAATGAGTGTCACCGCCTGCACCGCCAACCCGGCGGAATCGGAACGCCCGGCCAGCGTGATCTCCAGCGCGTCCAGGCGGGTAGCCTCCGGCAGCGCAAAAATGGCCAGATACTCCACTGGCCCTGCTTCCCCTTCGCGGTAAACGGCAGGCGCGTCAGCGCCCGTGTATGCAACCGGATCCGGCCCCTCCACAACGAGAGCGCCTGCCCGGCTGCCCGTCAGCAAACGGCCGATGGCGAAACGGTCCCCGTTTGCCGCTGCCGTCACTTCGGCCAGGGGACGATTGGGCGCATCCGCCCGGGAAGCCTCCGCGCCGGATGTCGCGAACCCAACGATTGCCACTGCCGTCGCCTCGAAATCCTGCCACGCGTCAACAACCAGCCCCGCCCCGCCCCCGGCCGCGTTGCCCTGTCCATCTGCGGCCAGCAACGCCCCGAACTGGCGGTCGTAGTAGACACCGTTGAACCACACATCGCGCACTTTGTCGGTGATTACAAAGCGAACGTCCATCAGTTCGAGGATATTGGCGGGCGGCACTGTCTGCAGCTGCTCGCGCACGCGGCCGTCCGGCACCAGTTCCTCCGGCGGAATCAGCAGCGACAGAAACGCGTTGTACCGCTGCAGAGGAAGCACCCCGCCGTCGAATCCGTCCACCGTGGGAATGCGCCGCAGAAGCGAGAGGTTCGGCGCCAGGATCTCCTGGGATTTGAGCGCGATGATAAACTCGGTGAAGGCGGCCTCGCTCAGCTGGGGGCGAGCGCCCCCTCGCAGGATGCGCCGCCAGTCGGGCATATCGCCCGGGTCGAACGTGATATCGCTGAGGCTCAGCAGCCGCCCCGCAGCCGCCGGGTGGAGCGTCCGCTGCGGCTCTGTCAGCAGATGGGCCGACGCGGTCCGCACGTCGTACACAGCCTGGGGCGCGGTCGGCTGTGTGTGCGGCAAGGCGCGCGCGGCCAGCAGCAGGTCCAGCGCCAGCGCCGTGACAAGCGCCGCGCCAACCGCGCTTGCCAATCGGCGCGTGCCCGGTTTCGCGGCGCGGGCGGCTGCCAAGCGGCCAAAGATCCGCTCCGTGCCGACGCCTGCCAGCACAGCCATGCCCAGCGTATACAGCATCATCCAGCGGGCCGGCGTGCGAAACAGGTCGAAGCCTGGGATCAGAGAGTAGAAAAGAAGCGAGAATGGATTCCAGCGCCCCAACGCCAGGAACAGTCCCAGACCCGCGAAAAAGATTCCGCACAGCGCTGCTGGCGGCCAGCGCTCCGTTCTCCAGCGCAGACCGCCTGTCGTCGACCCGGCGCCGGGGACCACTGCGACCAGGGCCAGCAGCAGCCCTGTCGCGCCCACGTACGCGACAAACTCAGTGTATCCGAGGGTAGAAAAGACAACGCCGAGGTCGCGCAGGCCATAGGAGGGCAGCAACGTCCAGTGGAGCAGAAGCGGCTGCAGGCTGAAGCTGGTCACATCCACATAGCTGAGCCCCCCGCTCCGCAGCCCCAGCCGGCTCAGCTCCAGTGTGGGAAACAACTGCGCGGCGGCGAGCAATGCCCCCAGCAGGACACCCCCGACATAGATGAGATACGAGGCGGCGAGGTGACGGAAACCGTGCGAATACGCTCGCAGACTGGTCGCAAGCAGCCATGCCCCCACACCAAATAGATTGATATAGGTCGTCTGTGTGTGCCCGGCCAGCAGCGTCAACGCGGCGAACAGGGAAAACAGCAGCAGGTGTAACCCGTACCCCCAATCGTGGGTGGACGGCATGAAGGAACGCAGAGCCGTCCGCCCTTCCGCTCTCTCTTGCGCCGTCTTTCCGGTAGACCACCGCCCTTCCAACGCCCACAGCAGCCAGGGCAGCCAGGCTGCCCCATTCATCTGATTGATGTGCCCCAGCAGCCCCCCGTAGAATCCGCTCCCCGCCAGCGCCAGGCCGGCGCCGACTGCCGCCAACCACCCCATTCCCCAGCGCCGCATCAGCGCATAACCGCCCAAAGCCAGGATCCAGGCGTGGAGAGCACCGCTCCAGTAGAGTTGCCGCGTGACGGGCAGCCAGCTCAGGGGCCAGTGCAGGGGGTATAGCGCCGCGGCCTGCGGATTGGCCAGAAAGGGCGCGCCCATGAATATGTAGGGGTTCCAGAGAGGGACGCGCCCGGCGCGCAGGGCGGCGGCTGCGTAGTCGCGATAGGGATAAAAGTAGTGGAGTATGTCGCCGCTGGCCAGGACCCGGTCCGTGAACAGGAGGCGGAAAAAGAGCAGCAGGACGAAGAGGGCCAGCGCTGCTGCGGCTGAAAGGGCCGGTAGGGTTCGGCCCATCGTCCGGCCGCGGTTAGCTGTCAGAAACACCGCAAACAAAGGTCCACCGGTGTTCAGTCGCTGAATCGATACTTGATGAGGGTGGCAATGGCCGTGAATCCGTCCCGCCAGGTAAGCTTCTTGCCTTCATGGAACTGGCGCCCGTTGTAGCTGATGGGCGTCTCAAAGATTGGATAGTTGCGCTTCAGGATTTTGGCCGTCAGTTCGGCTTCGATCTCGAATCTCTGGCTGTGGAGAGTCATTCCCTGGATCACGTCCCGCCGAAAGCACTTGTAACAGGTCTCCATATCAGTCAGGACTGTGCCGTAAAGCAGATTGGTAAACCAGGTGACGCCTTTATTGCCAATGGTGTGCATGAGACTCATGGCGGCACGCGGCCCACCGAGAAAGCGGCTGCCGTAGACGACATCGGTGCGCCCAGCCAGGATGGGAGCGAGCAGATTGACATAGTCCCCGGGATTATATTCCAGGTCGGCGTCCTGCACCACGAAGATCGCGCCGGTCGCGGCTTCGAAACCGGTGCGCAGCGCGGCGCCCTTGCCGCCGTTGCGTTCATGATAGATGATTCGCAGATCTTCCGGCTCCTCCGCCTGCAAACGGGCCAGGATTTCCCGTGTGCCGTCAGTAGAGCCGTCATCTACGATGATGATCTCCTTCTCAAGTTGGCAGGGGGGGTCATTCGGCCCCGCCGCGTCTTCCGCTGTGATCGTCAGGTCCACTGCACGCACGCGGCGGATTATCTCTTCCAGCGTGCCGATCTCATTGTAGACCGGCATGATGATTGAGAGTCGCCCTTCTGGCGGCGCGCCATCCGGAAGTTTCATAGTGAGGCAGTCATTCGTGGCTTAAAATGCCGCTAATCTGAACCGGTCCCGCTTGTCTGGCTATTCTCCAGCCTGATGGGCCAGAATGATCGCCTCGGCCACAGCCTTCATCGGCTTGCGGTTGTTCATACTCATCTTCTGGATACGTCGGAACGCTTCGGATTCATTCATGTTTTGCAGTTGCATCAGGATGCCTTTGGCGCGCTCAACCGCCTTGCGCGTCTCAAGCGTCTCCTTCAGATCATCGATCTCCTTTTCCAAAGATCGAAATTCGCCGAAGCGCGCCAACGCCACCTCGATCGCGGGCCCAAGATCGCTTTCGCGGAACGGTTTGACCAGGTAGCTGGCCACGCCGGCCTCTTTGGCGCGATGCACCAGTTCCTGCTGGCTATACGCGCTCAATAGCAGAACCGGCGCCAATCGTTCCTGCGTCAGCATACTTGCCGCCTCGATCCCGTCCATATCGGGCATCTTGATGTCCATGATCACGATGTCGGGGCGAAGCTCCCAGGCCAGGTTGATGGCGCTCTGACCGTCACCCACTTCGCCCACCACCAGATAGCCCAGATTGGTGAGCATCTCCCGCAGGTCCAACCGAATCAGGGACTCATCGTCGGCAATGATTACGCGCGTCCGCTCCACTGTCTCTCCCTTTCCCAGTTGCTGAACCTTCCTTTCCTTTGCCGAATCCTATGCTTTCGGCTCCGGCAAAGGAGAGCTTGCAGGTAACTGCTGGTTTCTCTGATTGTTGTCACCGGCCGAATGTGCTATACACCGAGTGATTCTACGTTGATTGACCGTTTTGGGAAGGTGATAATCGCCCGCGTTCCACTTTGCGCCGCTTGAGCGGCGCCATTCGCATCACCTGTCACCTGCTCAAAAAGCAGTTCGCCCTTCAAGTCATCCGTTACAAGCGTATGGACGATCTGTAATCCAAGGCTGCCGCCATCGTCCGGATCGAAGTCGGACGGCAGCCCCAACCCGTTGTCCAGCAGGGTAATGCGCACCTCATCCCCCAGGTCTTCAAGAGCGATTCGAATTTCACCGTTGTTCCGGTCGCGCAATCCGTGTTCCACCGCATTCATCAGCAGTTCATTGACCACGAGCGCGGAGGCAGTGGCCTGGTTGGCGGGAAGGCGGATGTTCGGTCCCTCCATTGCGATTTCGACTCGTTGCCCCGGGTTGACCGTTACCTCCTGGGCCTGTCCCAGAATGCGCTGGCAGATGTCGCGAATGTTAATTGGACGATGTTCATCCTGGCTTAGAAATTCGTGAATCACCGAGATGCTCAGAATGCGGTTGACAGCGTCGGTCAACTGCTGTTTGGCTTCCGGACCCTGGCACCGCCGGCTCTGAAGCCGCAGAATCGCGGCGATTGTCTGCAAATTGTTCTTGACCCGGTGATGCACTTCCTGGATCATCGCCGATTTGACCTTCAGCTCGCGCTCGCGGCGTACAGTCTCAGTGGCATTATGCATCAGCACCAGAACGCCATCGACCTGCGGCAGACCCTTCGCCGCCATTGAAGTCGTCCACGGCAACCGGCCGCGAATTCGGCGGCGCATCTTATACAATCTTCCCCGCGGCGCCCGCAACGGTATCGCTGTCCGGACCCAAACCCGCCCGTCCTCGTTCTCATGACGAGTCTGTACGCAGCAGTTTGCCTGCACCGCCTGGCCGACCACCTCCTCGTCCTCGGCCTCCAGATCAGCAACCTGCGTCGCTTGCATGTCCGCGACAAGGCCAATCGAGCGAAACAGGTTCATGGCGATACCGTTCATGTACCTGATGCATAGCTCCTCATCAACCAGGTAGATACCGTCCAGACTGCCAAAGCCGCCCGCGATACCGGCCGTTTCAATCTCTCCGCGCACCGCCATCCTTTGCAACCAGCGCACCGCCTGGCGGAATGGCCGCCCGCGGCTCCGGTGCCGTTCGTACTCAATCATGCTTGTTTCAATGAGCAGAGCAGCAATCGCCTGATTAACGGCATTGTGTACTGTATACACCTGTTGGATGACCGGGGCGCCGCTGCTGGTGCGTTCAGGGGGAATTTTCTTCTCTGCCCTTCGGTCTCTGCGGTCCTCCATCAATGCTCGATGGACGGTTGGCTGGGCAGCCAGCGGGTATGTGCGCCCAGTCATGTCATCCCGATAGATCGAGGAAAGCGATTGGGGCGCCGCGTGCCGGGCAACAAGGATCTGCCCAACCGCGCCGCGTTGCCTTGCAGGCGCGCCGATAATCTCTATATCTGGTGAAGCGCTTTCCGGGGGATCCATCAAACAGCAGAGCATTACGTCGGAGCGGCTAACGTCAGCCATAATAGCCAGACCGGCTTCGATCCGGTACAACAGCGCAATGTCGCGCTCGGTCAAAGATGAACAGGAGTTGACCCGGCTATCCATTACTGTTCTCGCGCGCCACGCTACCCTTCAAAACGGCTTCGTTGCCGAATTCGCCTTCGGGAACTGCCGCGGGACAAAAAATGCCGTCGCACACAGATCCTGTTTCGACGGCAAGGTGCAAGACGTACATTGATTGGCAGAGTAGTCGGACCACCATGGTCAGACCGCTTCATGACGGCTCTGCTATGCTGCGTGCTGGTCGGGGAGAGAGGATTTGAACCTCCGACCTCTTCGTCCCGAACGAAGCGCGCTACCGAGCTGCGCTACTCCCCGAAAGTGTGCAAAAGTATAACGCATTTTCAAGGATAGTACAAAATCCCGCTGAACAAAATAGTGCGGGGCAGAAAAACAGATGGGGAGGCGTCCCCACCTGGTTCTGGAACAAACGCCGGGATACTGTCGCATTGGCCCAGAACTTCAGCCGGAAACGGGCTGATGTCCAACCATCGTTTGCTGAGTCGTTGCCCCCATTCGCAGTTGGAATCGATCGGTTGCCAGGCCGTAGTTCGGGGCAGGCCCCGCATTTTCCCGGCCCGCCCCGGCGCTATGCGTCGGCTGGCTGCTCCAGCGCGGCCAGCAGCGCTTCGGCTTCCTGCCGTTTTGCCGGGTCCTCGTTTCGGGCGATGATACGCTGCAGCGTCGAAATCGCCCGCGTATCTCCTTTCCTCGCCATCTCTATCGCCATCTCGTCGCGCCTGTCGTGGTAGCTGTTGTCATAGTCCCGTACCTCCAGGTTCCATTTCCGCCAGTAGTACTTCAGCTCCAGGTCGGGCCAGTCCGCATAGATCTCCTCCCAGGTGCTGGGTTGGCTGTGCGGCTGCAGGCTGCCAGGCGCGATCGGGTCGCTGACCTTCTGGTAGCGGGCGTCTATCGACATGCGCAGCCGGTCCGAACTGTTGGGCAGACCTTTGTGAACGGCCATGCTGTGGAATATGAGAACATCCCCTTGCTGAAATGGACTGTAGGCCCAGGCGCCTTCAAGTGGATCGAGTACCTCCAGGCCCCCTGCCCCCATTGCCGGTCGAAAATCATAGACGCCCCGCTGATGCGACCCCGCCGCGACCTGCAGCCCGCCCAGTTCAGTTGGCAGATCCCCCAGTGGAATCCAAGCCGTAAAGGTGTCGGCCGTACCCTGAATCGGGATAAAGTCCTGGTGCGGGGGCGTGGTGAAGGTCTCGCGCTGGGGGAAGATTGTGCGGCCGATGATGCGGGGGTGGGGCAGCACGGGTTCGCCCAACATGCGCTCGACGAGCCCGACCAGGTTGGGATGATGCTGAATGGCGTGAAACTCGGGCAGCTTGTACATGGCGTGATACTTCTGCATATATTCGGGCTCCGGCTCGACGCAGAAGCCGCTCAGATCGGCCACGCCGTCGCCAAGCGGCGTATCCAGCTGGACCCAACCGGCAGCCCGCGCGATGCCCAGAAACTGCATGCGCAGCGCCTCGATGACAGCGGCAGGAAGTAGACCGCGGATAAACAGGTAGCCGTCCCGGTCCATCCGCCCGCGCAGTTCGGCTGCATCCTGCACGACATCTGTTGAATCAAGAAAGGGTTGCATTGAATTTCCTCCTGTGCCGCCCCGTTCCAACAGGGCGCACTCTACTGATTCGTCCAGCCTACGCAGTCAAATCACCGCGTCAACGCCAGGAATCAAACGGGTTGCGCGGGTCGGTCAGAGGCAGCGCCACGCGTGCGCCGGCGATATGAGAAGCGTGCGCAGCCATCGCCCACGAGAGGTGGCGGCGGGCTGTACGTCCATCCAGCAGCGGGAACGCCGGTTCGCGTCCGGCGAGGATGTCGAGCATCGAGCGGGCCATACGATGATGCGCCTTGACCCACTTGCGCTCATCAGGGGGCGGATCCGATGGAATTACCTGCCAGCGGTCATCATTGAACAGGCCAGGGCTGACCAGTGGATGGTAGTAGATGTCGGGCTGGTTGCTCATCGGGCCGGGAAGCGAAAGCGTGCCGGCTGTGCCGTGAATATCGATTCGATAGGGCCGCTCCTTGTGATCGCCTTCGTAGGATTCGAAGTCAGCGGCAAAACCATCATTGAAGACATAGTAGGCGCGTATGCCGTTGCCGGCCACAAGCCCCATTCCCTCGGCGCCCTCCATCAGATCATCCGGCGTCGCGTCGCGGCCATCGTGGGTGATGTGGGCGTGACACCACAGCGGCTCACCCCAGATCTGCCACAGAAAATCAAAGAAGTGGGGGTAGAGGTCGAGAAACAGCTGGTTGCCCCCTTCATGGCCGTTCATGCCGTGGATGCGGGCGAGACGAGGCTCGCCGATCTTGCCTCCCTTTATCAGGGGGATGGCAACGTGCTGGATGGGAGGGTGGCCCCGCCACGGGCATGCCACAATCAACAGCTTGCCATTCTTTTCGCAAGCCGCCGCCATCTCATCGACCTGCGCGGGCGAGGCCGCCACCGGCTTCTCGATGTAAATGTGCGTCTCCGCGGCCGCCGCGGCCATGGCCAGTTCATGGTGATCCCCGATCTCGCGAGTGGCGATCACAGTGATGTCGGGCCGTTCTTCAGCCAGCATCTGTCTGTAGTCGGCATATCCTCTTTGGGCGCCGGTGCGTTGAAGCGCCTGCTGGCGGCCGGCGTCGTCCGGGTCAGCCAGGGCTGCGATCTCGGCCCCCTCGACCCCGACAAAAGCCTCGTCAACATAGTGGCCGTAGTTCCCGCGACCGGTGTGTCCGATAATGGCGACTCGCTGAGTCATGATTCCTCCGTTGCGTTGGTTCCTCGCGCCGCTGTCTGAACGAGAAACAGTGAGGCCGCACAGGATGGGGCGCGCAGGCGAAAGCGGTTGTTTCGGCATCGATGCAGTCGCTGCGCTGCCGCCGTTTGTCCGACAGGACCGGACCGGGTGATCGACAGGCCGCTTCCTGGTTATCGCTGCCCCGAGCCTGACGCCGCTCCTCCAGAACTTCCCTCGTCAATCATCCGCTGTTGCCTCTCATAGAGAACTGTCCCGACGCGCGCAATATGCTCAATCAGGTCTGGGTCGCCGATGTCGCGCAAGATGGACAGATCGATCATATAGGGAAGATACAGGTCATCCAACTCCGTAGCGATTGTGTGGCGCACACGCAGTGTCAGGTCTGCTCCGCCGCAGAGAGTCAAGTCGATGTCAGAGCCCTTCCTGTGGGAGCCCTTGGCGCGCGAACCATACAGAACCGCTCTTTCCACCTGCGGGTAACGGGTCAGGACGCCGCAAATCTTCCGGATGTCCGAGTTTGAAAGGCCGCTTTCCTGGCAAGATTGCGTAGCAGGTTTCATGACGCTTCCTCTTGCTTCAGGCGTGCCAGCCTTGCCTGCAGTTCCTGAAATTCCGTGAAGTATCTGTCGAGAATCGCGGCGACGATCTGGGCGGCAGTGGCTTCATTATATGTATACGTCGTCAGATTTCGGCTCTGGATCATCTCCATCCACGTTTGGCCGTTGTCAATCAAACTGGCTTTGAAGGCGGCGCGGGTCGAGTCTCTCGAACCGTAAAGGTCACGAACGCCGCGCGCTTCAAGAAAGTCCTTGAGCGTCTTCCACGCCAGTTCATGCGTGTATTCGAAGCCTTGTATCAACCCCTGACTTTCCAACAGGGAGAGCTGCCGCCGCCGCGCCAGCTCGACAGCCTCCTGCAATTGGGAAAACGCCTTGTCAAATTGATTGGATCGCTGGACCCAGCGAACGTCACTGCCGCTCATGGAGCAACCCCACAGAAACCGCCTTGCGCGCGCCCTATTATACCGTACATTCATGCCGACTCGGCATCCCCAGTTCAGGCTGCTGGCGACGGGTACAGATGGGGCCTCACACGGCTGCCATTCGAATTCCATACGGCCCCCATACGCCCCTTCTACTCCCTGGCCGCGTAAGCGCCTCTCTCTCCTGTCAAAGTCACCCAAACGGGTTTACAACATCAGCATGATCTGCTAAACTATATTATTGTTTTGCTGTAGCGGTTTAGTGCTTGTCTGTCCTGAAGGGGCTAGTTGACAAAAAATGAAGATGGAAACTCCCAAAAGACCCAAGGCCCGCGCCGATGTCTACCGACGGTTGATCGGTTACCTGCGCCCCTATTGGAAACAGGTCGCCTTTGCCTATGTCTCGGTGTTGTTTGCATCGCTGCTCAATCTGTACATACCGCAGATCTTGAAGGATGCCATCGACCTCGGCATCGAGGGACAGCGCGCCGGCGCCCTCTTCACTGCGGCCGGGTGGATCCTCGGCATCGCCGTCGTGCGCGGTTTCGCCGCCTATGGTCAGCGCTATTACGGTGAATGGCTCACCCATCGCGTCGCCTATGACCTGCGCAATCGATTCTACAACGCGACACAGCGCCTCCCCTTTGCCTTCCACGATCGCTCACAGACCGGCGACCTGATGAGCCGGGCAACCAGTGACATCACCGAAACGGAGCGTTTTGTCGGCATGGGGCTGATGGACCTGACGGCCTCGCTTCTGCTGCTTGGAGGCGTAATCGTCGCCATGGTGCTGGAGAGTCCATATCTCGCTCTGTACGCGCTGGTTCCACTTTCCCTGTTGCTGGCGCTGACGCTGCGCTTCGGCATGGTCATCAGGCCTCGCTTCAAACGCGTTCAGGAGCAGATGGGCCAGCTCTCCTCCACGATGCAGGAGAGCATGACCGGCATTCAGGTGGTCAAGGCCTTTGCCCGCGAAACGGACGAACTGCGAAAGTTCAACGCAGCCAATGAGGACTGGTTCGCCAAGCGCTTCGGCATCATCAAGATCTGGGCCAATAACTGGCCTACGTTCACCTTCATCCTGTTGAGCAGCATCTTTCTGCTTCTCCTGGTTGGCGGCCCTCTGGCCATCGAAGGCACGGTCACAATCGGCTCTCTCTTCGCAATGTTGGCTTATGTGATGATGCTCAACGGCCCTGTGCAACGTCTCGGCTTCCTGGTCAACATGGCGGCAACGTCCGGAGCCAGCGCGACGCGCCTGTTTGAGATTATCGACACCCCGATCGAAGTGGAGGAAGAGGAAAACCCTGTCGTCCTGCAAAACGTGAAGGGCGCGGTCACCTTTGCGCAGGTGAGTTTCGGTTACGAAGGCGGGCCGCGCGCCCTGGATGACATTAGCTTTCAGGTGGAAGCAGGCCACACTGTCGCTCTGATCGGGCCGACCGGCAGCGGCAAATCGACGATAACCAATCTCATCCCCCGCTTCTATGACCCGGCCAGCGGCACCGTCCGGATCGATGGTCATGACGTGCGCGGCCTGACATTGGAAAGTCTGCGCAAACATATCGGAATCGTCCTGCAGGACCCGTTCCTGTTCGGCGTTACGATCGCAGAGAACATAGCATATGGCGCGCCGGCCGCTACGCCGGACGCAATTGTCACCGCGGCCAAAGCGGCGCGGGCGCACGATTTCATTATGGAGTTCCCTGCCGGCTACGAGACGGTGGTTGGCGAGCGGGGCGTGACCTTGAGCGGCGGACAGAAGCAGCGGGTGGCAATCGCACGCGCGCTGCTCTATGAACCTCGTATCCTGATCCTGGACGACTCCACCAGCAGTGTGGACACGGAAACAGAGCACCTGATCCAGCAGGCGCTTGACGTGCTGATGGAAGGAAGAACAACCTTCATCATCGCGCAGCGCCTTCTCACCCTCAAGAACGCCGATCAGATCTTCGTCCTGGATGGCGGCCGCATCGTGGAAAGAGGGCGCCACGATGAACTGCTGGCCGCCGGCGGGCTCTATCGCAGCATCTACGACATGCAACTGCGCGATCAGGAGGAGTTCGCGGCACTGGAAGCGCAGTTGCGTGAACAGATCGGGTCAGAAAGAGCGGACTCGGACGAATCTTCAGTTCAGGCCCCGGTGCTTGCCGGGGCCGCGGAAAAGAGGGGAAACTGAGATGAGCAACGTAAATGGCAGCGGAGGCGTTGCTCACACATATCGAGGGAATGGACACGATTCCTCCCCGCCAAGGGTGACAGACATGGTAATCGAAAAACTCCCGCGTCAGAGGGATGCGTTCGGACGCGAACATGAGACTCCGTCCACGCCGAACAGCAGCTTGTCGGCCGTTGAAAAGGAATGGCTCCGCCGGGAGCGCAAGATCCAGGACCTGTTGCCGGATGAAGAGGAGGCGCAGGAGAAGACCTACGACAGCCGTTTGGTAAAGCGGCTGATGGTATATGTAGCCGTCTACAAGCGGGAGTTTGTAATCTCTCTCATTCTGATCGTGCTGACTTCTGTCATGAGCGTGGGAACGCCCTGGGTTATCCAGCGGGCGATTGACGAAGGCATTCGCGCCGGCAATCTGGGTACACTGCGCTTCTGGACCTTCCTCTTCCTGGCCGCAATCGCGCTTGAATGGGTGGCAAGCCGGGCCCGCCTCACAGTGATGGCCTATGCCGGCACCCGCATTGTAACCGATATCCGCAGTCAGCTCTTCCGCCATCTGCATACGCTGTCTATGGGCTTCTTCAATGACTACAGCGTAGGCCGCCTGATGAGCCGGCTCATCAGTGATGTCAGTGTGCTTCAGGATTTCGTTACCTGGTCGATTACCGGCCTGGCCCGATCGGCGTTCATCCTGATCGGGATTATCGCGGCGATGTTGTTTCTGAACTGGCAGCTGGCGCTCGTGGCTTTTGCCGTTACGCCGGCAATGATCGCGCTCACCAACTATTTCCGCCGTTATGTTCGCCAGGCCTATCGCGCCGCGCGGCAGCGCTTGTCGCTGATCAACGGCTTTCTCAATGAGTCGATCACCGGCATCCGCGTAACGAAGAGCTTCTCGCGCGAGCAAGCCAATTCGCGCCATTTCGACGATCTCAACCGCTCTTACTTTGACGCCAATGTGCGTACCACCCAGCTGGCTGCCTTCTTCTTCCCCGGAGTCGACTTTATCGGCTCGCTGGCGACTGCCCTTGTGGTGGGCGTCGGGGGATGGCTCATTCTGGGGGACCAGCTGACGGCAGGCGTGCTGGCGGCATTCGTGATCTGGGTGGAGCGCTTTTTCGATCCAATTCGTGAGCTGTCGCGTCGCTACTACACATTTCAGGCGGCCATGGCAGCCAGCGAACGCCTCTTCGCTCTGCTCGACACCGAACCCGATCTGCAGGACGCACACGAGGCCTTTCCACTGCCGCCGATTGCCGGCCGGGTGGAACTGGAAAACGTTTCCTTCCACTACAAGGAGGACGAACCCGTCCTGCGGGGTGTGAACATCAGCGCCGAGCCGGGGGAGCGCATCGCGCTGGTCGGCGAGACAGGAGCCGGCAAGAGCACCGTGATTCGTCTCATCGCCCGCTTCTTCGACGTGTCCGGCGGCGCCGTCCTGATCGATGGCCACGACGTTCGCGATGTCACCCAGGCCAGTCTGCGGGCCCAGTTGGGCATCGTCCTGCAGGACACATTTTTATTCGATGGCACAATTCGCGAAAACATCCGCTACGGGCGGTTGGACGCGACCAACGACGAGGTCGAAGCTGCGACCGTCGCCGTCGGCGCCGATGAGTTCATCCGCAAACTGCCGGACGGCTACAATACCCAGGTGGGGGAAAACGGTGTCAACCTCAGTGTCGGACAGCGGCAGATCGTCTCGTTCGCTCGCGCTCTGTTGGCAGACCCCCGTATTCTCATTCTTGATGAGGCCACCAGCTCCATCGACACGACCACGGAACGCCAGATCCAGGCCGGACTGGAAAAGCTGCTCAAGGGCCGTACCAGCTTTGTCATCGCCCACCGGCTTAATACAATTGTCAATTCTGACAGAATTGTTGTCCTGGACCAGGGGCGCGTTCTGGAGGAGGGCAGCCACGAGGAACTGTTGACGCGCAAAGGCCGCTACCACCAGCTCTACACGATGCAGTGGGCGGTGGAGAGCGACCCCCGATCCAAAAACTACGTTCTAAACTGATCGTGCAAGGGAGAAGAGTGAGGGCTGGAAAAGCCCTCACTCTTCACGTCCCGTTCTTAACTTTCCTCGATTTCGACCCGCTCCATCACGTCGCCCTGCTGAATCGAATCGACGACATCCTGGCCGCTGCGCACTCTGCCAAAGACGGAGTGCTTGTTGTCGAGCCAGTTGGTGGCCACATGGGTGATGAAAAACTGGCTGCCATTGGTGTTCGGCCCGGCGTTGGCCATGCTGAGTACGCCGGGTCCGTCATGCACCAGTTCCGGATGAAATTCGTCGTTGAATCTGTAGCCGGGGCCACCCCGGCCGCTTCCGGTCGGATCGCCGCCCTGGACCATGAAATCGGCGATCACGCGGTGAAAGCTGATGCCGTCGTAAAACCCGTCTCGGGCAAGCGAAACAAAGTTATTCACCGTATTCGGAACTTTATCGGCGTGAAGATCAATGACAATTTCACCCCGGTTTGTCTGGATCTTGGCCGTATAGGCCTTCTTCGGATCGAGTTGCATGGCCGGAGGCGATGAATACTGCGTCACAAGTAATTCCTTTCGGTGTTGGAATGAGTAAGATGGCTCTTCCTTTCCATCTGGCGCATAAGTCCAAGTGGAATGGGTCGAGCTTGCGCCGCTTTACCGGCGTAAGGGATGCGAGCCCAGCATCTGTCTGCATTATAGTGCTCTTTCCACACTGGAACACAATCGGCGCGAACAGCGCGTGCCGTTGGGACGCCCAGCCTCTTCGCCGCAGATTGTCAGATTCGCTGCCTCGCGTCCACTGCCGGGTGCGTAAAGGCATGTTCCCGGATGCGCGCTGGCGCTGTCTGTCCCGGCTGGTGTGCTATACTGAATGATGTAGACTGACGGTTCATTTTCTGGCGGTTTTGGCGCGCAGGCCAGCAGTCACGCCACAGATGATTGTTAAGACCTGATTGAAGACGGCGCAACGCGGGCATCCAACAGCCAGATTCATAGCCGGCGCCGAACTGCTGGCGATGGGTGACATCGGCCCTTGCGAACGCATCGACGGAGCAGTTGTAAGAGCGGGCCCAACCGGCGGTGTGCGCCGGTTGCTCAAATCAAAGCCGAATCGCCGTTTGGGCATGTTTGTAGAAAACGCGAATTCAGGCTGGCGCCTGGTTGGGGAAGTTGGTGTCTACATCCGCCGCGGCGCGGCTCGTTTTCGGGGCGCTGCTCCAGCCTTCTGGTCAAGTGCAAAACTGCCGCGCGGCCCACGCGCGCCGCTCTGCGCAGCGGCGGCACGCTGACCGGCTTCACGCTTTCCATGTCCAAGCTCTTCGCTTTCTGAGTTATTGTTTGCCCGCCAATCGCTTCACGCCAACCGCCCCGCTCCTCACCAATGCGCCACGCTCTGACCCATATCTCCGTTCTCGACCTTTCGCGCGTCCTGGCCGGACCCTACGCCACGATGGCGCTGGGAGACTACGGCGCCGAGGTAATAAAGATCGAACAGCCAGGCCGGGGCGACGACTCCCGCCACTGGGGCCCCCCTTTCACCGAGGGCGGGCAGAGCGCCTATTTCTTGTGCGCCAATCGCAATAAACGAAGCCTCACCCTGAACCTGAAATCGACGGCCGGTCAGACTATCTTCAGGCGGCTCGCCGCGCAGGCCGATGTCGTTGTCGAAAACTTCAAGGCGGGTGGGATGGAGAGGATGGACCTGGGCTATGAAAGCCTGCGCGCCGACAATCCCAGCCTGATCTATTGCGCCATTACCGGGTATGGTCAGACCGGGCCCGACCGGAGTCTGCCCGGTTACGACACGGTGATCCAGGCCCAGGGCGGCATCATGAGTATTACCGGGCCAACAGGCGATGGAACCGACGGCGAGCCCTACAAAGTTGGCGTGGCCATCGTTGACATAACCGCCGGTCTCCAGGCGGCCGTGGCGATCCTTGCGGCTCTGCAGCATCGTGACCAGACGGGGGAGGGCCAGTACATTGACATTGCGCTTTACGACACACAGTTGAGCTGGCTGGCAAACGTCGCCAGCGGCTATCTTCTGTCCGGCGAACCGCCCCGCCGTTATGGCAATGCCCATGGCACAGTCGTACCCTATCAGACCTTTGCCACCGCCGACGGCCATCTCATGCTGGCGGTGGGCAACGACGGCCAGTTCGCTTCACTAGCGGACGCTGTGGGCGAGCCATCGTGGGCAGCCGACGACAGATTCTCCACAAATCCGGCACGGGTGAAATTTCGAGGTGATCTCATTCCAGCGCTGGCTGACCATTTTCGCCGGGACACGACCGATGTGTGGATAAGGCGGCTGCGCGCGGCCGGCGTCCCGTGCGGCCCGGTTAATGACATTCCGACCGCGTTGGCGTCACCCCAGGCCGGGCGCCGCCAGATGCTGCAGACTGTCACAGACGGCAACGGCGACAGGATCCCGCTGGTCGGCCCGGTACCCAAGCTGGATAGGACGCCGCCGCAGGTTTTCCGGCCGCCTCCGCTGCTGGGCGAGCACACAGAGGAGCTACTGCGCGAAAAGCTGGGCCTGACCCCGGCGGAGATCGAGGGGTTACGGCGCAACGGCGTCGTCTAAGCCGCCATCGCGGGCGGGCCCTTCGGAAAAAAGGCGCTGCTTTGTCATGCGGACGGGCCTGGGATATACTGGTTTAACAACCTTGTTCGATCCCCCAACGCTCTATACGATCTCTACCTACGCGGAAGGATTCTGCCATGCCTACCACCCTGGAGTTTCGCGGCCGCTGGCTGAATATATACGGAAATCTGATCCTGATCGCAATCCTTTCAGGAATCACGGCGGGCATCTACTTGCCCTGGGGATATGCCCGCTGGCAACGAATAATCACCGAAAACACCTATTTCGAGGACGAGCAGTTGGAGTTTGACGGATCCGGCGCGGGGGCCTTTGTACAGTTTATTGTTATCGGGTTCTATACCCTGATTACTTTGGGTCTGTATGTCATTCTTGGGTTTTCCGCAACCAGGATGCTGCGCTGGCAATACGCTCACACCCTCACACCCAATGGCCTGCGCATGGAGTATGAGGGCAGGTCGCTGGATATATTCTGGGAATGGTTCCTGCTCATACTTTTGACGCCGCTGACA
Organism: Caldilineaceae bacterium; assembly: GCA_022824025.1. GTDB lineage: Bacteria > Chloroflexota > Anaerolineae > Caldilineales > Caldilineaceae > Bin5. The sequence continues at coordinate 46,646 of JAJEBF010000022.1, read as the reverse complement.
TTGGGGCTCTACTACTACTGGGGCCGCAACCGGCTGCGCCGTCAGATTCTGACTCACGTTTCCCTGAGCGACCAGCCGATGCAGTTGGGCAGTACCCCAGGGGAGTATTTTCTTGCCGTTTTGAGTAACTGGGTGATGACGGTTGTCGCACTTGTCCTCTACGCCGCGCTGGGTTTCTTCCTGCGCCGCGCCGTTCTGAACGCCGGCCCGCTCACGGAGCAAATCGGAAACGGTGGCGGCGGCCTTCCCATCATGGATCTGGTCAACGTTCTGCTGATCGTCGTTGCCCTCGGCGTCTACGCGTTGGTGGGTCTGGGTCTCTTGGGGCTGGCCACAATCCGCTTTCGCAGCTGGGAGGTGAATCGAACACTCCTGACGGCGCCGGTGCCTTCGCGGTCGCCAATGTCCGTGATGTCAACACCGACCGGCGCATTGACCGGCGCGCCCCCGCCCTTCTCCGAAACCGTCGACACCGCTCCCCAGGAGCGCGGGACCTCCTTCCCAGAAGATGCGCCGGCCCCCTTCCCCGACCCTGTAGGAGAGCCGCCTGCCCGCCCCTTGCCCGTCACAAACCCCGAAGACAACGACGAATACTACGACTTCGCCGAATTCTCTTCAGCCGCCGGCCAGGAACCTGAAACGAATAGCGGTGACGAGCGGACCGACTGGAGCAGTGAGCAGTGGGCGCGGCCCCAGACTTCCTCCCTCCTGCCTGATGAGGAAGAGGACGATGGGGAGGCGGATCAGCGCGATCGAAGTGGCGGCGATGAGACTTTGGGCTCAGCGCCGCGCCGGTAGGGATTCCCTCTGTCGCAGCGCAATGCAGTTCGCTTCAGCGGCGCGCTTGGCGCGCCGAGGTTTCCCTGTATGAGATTGTTATGCGGCTTGGCGCCCGCGTGATCGCGGCGGCCACCTTTGCGCGGCTGGCGTTGCTTCACTTCCCGGATACACTAAATCAGGCTGATGACCGGAGCGCCCCTCTCTGCCGGACAGACCTCTCCGATTTCCCAGAAAGGCTGCTCCTCACCTTCACATACCTCGCGGAATCGCTTGAGACCCGCAGGCGGAACGGCAAGCAGAAGGCCCCCGCTCGTTTCAGCTTCCCATAGCAGTGTCTGGTGGGCCGTGGTCACGTTCGCGGCCGCGGAAACATGGGCGCCGAAATGCTCCGGATTGCGGGTACTTCCTCGAGTCAGATAGCCGGCCTCAATATAGCCGAAAACACCCGCAAGGGTCGGGACGCGCTCCGCCTCAATCCGGAGCTGGACCGGCGCGTCAGCAGCAGACGCCGTAGCGAGTTCGACCGCGTGCCCCAACAGGCCGTATCCGGTGATATCCGTACCGCTGCCTACGCCCGCGGCGCGGCCTGCCTGGGCCGCTGCACGGTTCAAGCGGGTCATTGATTCGATCGCGCTGTCCAGATGGGAAGGTTCCAGGTCCGGCTTGCCCTGGGCGCGCCGGGCTGCGCGGGAGGCCGCATTTTCGCCGGGACCCGTGAGCTTGGCGGCCGTCGTGATGATGCCGGTGCCGAGCGGCTTGGTCAGGACAAGGCGATCTCCCGCCGTCGCGCTTCCCTTGCGGAATAGCGACCCGGGCGCGGCGATGCCGGTCACGCTCAGCCCATAGAATGGCTCAGGATTGGTCACCGTATGCCCGCCGGCAATGGCCGCCTCCGCCTCCTGCACCTTGGCGGCGCCGCCCGCCAGCACCTCCGCAATCACCCCGGCCGCCAGGTCTTCGGGAAATCCGGCTATATTGAGACAGACGCGCGCCTCCCCGCCCATTGCGTACACGTCGCTCATCGAGTTCGCGGCGGCAATCGCGCCGTACAGCCAGGGGTCATCAACGATCGGCGTAAAAAAGTCGGTCGTCTGAATGAGTACGCGTTCATCATCCAGACGATACACCGCCGCATCGTCCGGTTTGCCCAAACCGATTAGCACGTCCGGGTATTCACTTTGAGGAAAAACCGCTGCCATCTGCCGCACGACCTGCGACAACGCCCCCGGCGGGAGCTTAGAGGCTCAACCAGCGCACGCGACGCGGGCTGTCAAGGGTACGTTGGACTCTGTCATGTTTACCTGTCCTGAATGGTTTTGAACCTGCTGCACAATTCTATCACAGGCCGGCGCCGATCGGCGCACGACCGGGACCGGGGCTGGCCCTGTGCAGATTGCACGCTCCAGGAAGGGAAATCTCGCGGACCGTCTACGCTGGCGGACAGACTATCCAGCAAGGCCGACGATTCTTTATGCAAATTGCACAGTGAAATTCGCCGCGAACCGAGGTATAGTTGTCTCAAGTGGTGGAAGTCTGAGCCGAGTGGGGTCGGCTTCGAAGTGGCTTCCACTGCGACCATTCCCCTTCCTTCCTCCTTTGGGGGCCCCGGCGGTGTCATGTGTCGGGGCCCCTCCTCCCCCTTTCAGTTGATAGGACAAATACAAAGAAAAGCGCCGGCTGTGGGTCAGCCGGCGCTGCTTCTGATCGGATTTCCTTCGGGTGTTGCCGGATGCCGTCTAAGCGGCGACCGCCCCTTCCTCCGCGCCGGCTATTGCAATGATCCGGGGCTTCACCTCGTCGGCTTTCGGCAGCGTCAGGGTAAGAACACCCTCTTCGTAGTTGGCGCTGATGTCATCGGCGTTTACCGCCGCCGGCATCGTGATGCTGCGCGCAAACCTGCCGAAACTTCGTTCGCGCAGATGCCACCTGGCATTTTCCTCCACACTCTCTCCCTGGGTCTCGCCCTGCACCGTGAGCGTATTCTCCGAGAAGCTGATCTCAAGGTCGGCCGGGTCGATTCCGGGCAAAGACGCCTTCACTGTGTAGCCGTCATCATCTTCGGTGACATCCAGCGGCAAGCGAATGTGGCCGCCATCGCCGTTGCTTTGCCACCCAGCCGGTCCCCGATAGACATCGCCCACGAGTCGATCCATCTGATTGCGAACCGACATCATCTCACGAAACGGATCCCATCGTACAATTCTACTCATTTTAAGCCTCCTGAACTTTCTTCATCACGTCTGCATTTCAGATCAGGAACGCAATGAAAACACTCTTCTGCGCACTTTTCCTATGCGGCCTCCTGACCGCCACATGCAACTACCAGGATAACGGCCCAACATTAGATCGAGGTCAACGCAAAGTTAGAGAACCATAAGTGCCCCGTATGTAGTGAATAAGCGCCCAGTCGCTCATCTTCCTTGGCAGGATAGCTTTGTCGGCGATGGGCGACTGGGGTATCATAAGAGGCACGAACACGTGTGCGCCCCTGAAAGCAGTCAGGCGCGGCGCCGTCCTTCCGGGGCTCCATATGGATGACCGAATCCGGGACAGCATCGGACCCTCCGGTGCGCTCTGGCATCAACTGACGCCGGAGCGGCTGGCTGCGGATTGATCTCAGCGTCTGCCAACGCTTCACCCTGCCAGCCCGTTGTTTGACGCAGCGGATTTGATGTATGATGAGGAAGAGTCTTTCATTGCCGCGCCGGCGCCCAACTCGGCCTTCATCGGCCTGACCTCCCAACCCTCCTATGTCAAACGATTTTGTCCACCTTCATACCCATTCCGAGTATTCCCTCCTCGACGGACTAGGCCGCATCGACGATCTCGTCAACGAGGCCGCGCGTCTGGGACATTCGGCGCTTGCCCTGACCGATCACGGCGCAATGCACGGCGTCATCGATTTCTACCGGGCCTGCCGCAGCGCCGACATCAAACCAATCATCGGTGTGGAGGCCTACCAGACCCTCTGGCAGCGGCCGATGGGCGGCCGCGATCCACAGCTGGATCGGGAAAACTATCACCTCCTTCTCCTCGCCCGGAATATGCCAGGCTACCGGAATATCCTGAAGATCCTCAGCCATAGCCATACCGATGGATTCTATTACAGGCCCCGAGTCGACCATGACTTCCTCGCCGCGCACGCCAAGGGAATCCTGAGTACGACCGGATGCCTCGGCGCAGAGGTGCCCGCCTTGCTATCCCAGGGCAAAGAGAAAGAGGCTTACGAACGCCTGGGATGGTATGCGGATGTTTTCGGCAAGGAGAACTTTTTCATTGAGATCCAGGAACACAACATCCCCGAGCTGCAGGAGGTGAATCGCACGCTCATTCCTTGGGCCGATAAGTTCGGCCTCGGATTACTGGTGACGAACGATGTTCACTATGTGAGCGAAAACGACGCCTCCCCCCATGAAGTGCTGCTTTGCGTGCAGACCAATGCCAAGCTGAACGATGAAAAACGGATGCGGCTGAGTGATCAGAGCTATTTCCTCAAAAGCCGTCAACAGATGGAAGACACCTTCCGCCCCCTGATCGATCTCCCCGCCTCCGCCTTTGACAATACGCTCCTTGTCGCCGAAATGTGTGATGTCGATCTGGAAGACGAAAACTATCACCTTCCGGACATGGACATCCCAGAAGGTTTTACGTACGAGACCTATCTGCGCCACCTGACCGACCAGGGCCTGCAGCGCCTGTACGGCGACCGGGCCAACGACGAAGAAGTGCAGGAGCGCAAAGAGCGGGAACTGCGCATCATCCACGAAATGGGATTCGACGTCTATTTTCTGATCGTGGCCGATCTGTGCGACTTTGCCCGCAGCCGCAATATCTGGTGGAACGTGCGCGGCTCCGGCGCAGGTTCGCTGGTCGCATACTGTACCGGCATCACCGGTCTTGACCCTATCCAGCACAATCTCATCTTCGAACGCTTTCTGAACCCGGGCCGGGTGACAATGCCCGACTTCGACCTCGACTACCCGGACGACCAGCGCGAAGAGATGATTCGCTACACGGTCGAAAAATACGGCGCCGATCAGGTTGCCCAAATCGCTACCTTTGGCCGCATGAAGGCTCGCGCCGCCATTCGCGACGTGGGCCGCGCCCAGGATATTTCGCTCGATGATGTCGACCGCATCGCCAAGATGATCCCGGCTACGCCTGGTAAACCGGCGAAGATTCAGGATGTACTGACCGAAGGCAACGAGTTCTACGACCCGGAACTGGAGGAGCTCTACAAGAAAGGTGGCTGGGAGCGGACACTGCTGGATACATCGATGCAGCTCGAAGGGGTTGCGCGGCATGCCGGCATTCACGCGGCCGCCGTGATCGTCGCCGATAAGGACCTGACGAATTACACGCCCCTGATGCGAGGCTCAAAAGGGTCGATTACCGAGCGGGTTACCCAGTTCGAGTTTCCGGTCCTGGAGTCGCTGGGCCTCCTCAAAATCGACTTTCTCGGCCTCAGCACGCTCACCGTGATGCGGGAAGCCTGTCGTCTCATCAAAGAAAGCCGCGGCATTGAATACAGTCTGGACTCCATCCCGATCAAGGGCCCGGAGGCCGAGCCTGCCTTCAACCTCCTGTCCAGCGGCGAAGTGAGCGGCGTCTTTCAGGTGGAATCCCCGGGCATGAGGCGCATCCTGACCGACATGAAACCCACCGCCTTTGAGCATATCGTTGCCACAATCTCGCTCTACCGACCGGGCCCGATGGAGTACATTCCCAACTACATCAGACGGATGCATGGCGAAGAGGAGATAGAGGTTAAGCATCCCGCTCTGGAGCCGATCCTGGCGGAAACGTATGGGATTATCGTCTACCAGGAACAGATCTTTCAGATCCTCAACCAGCTGGCCGACTATACCCTTTCCGAGGCTGATCTGGTGCGGCAGGCCATCAGCAAAAAGGACGCCTCGAAGATCGAGTATCACAAAGCGCTGTTCATCGGAGGCTGCGGCAAGAACGGTATCTCCGCCAGCGAGGCGCAGGCCATCTACGAAGACATTGAGTTTTTCGCCCGCTATGGCTTCAACAAGGCCCACGCTGCCGACTACGCCATTATCACTGTGCAGACCGCCTATTTGAAGGCAAAGTACCCGGTTGAGTATATGGCGGCGCTCCTGCTGGTCGAGCGGGACAAGACTGAGAAGGTGATCAACTTCATCCAGGAATGCCGGCGTATGGGCATTCACGTGCTCCCGCCCGACGTCAACCATAGCGGCCTGGACTTCGCGATTCAGGACCTGCCCGCCGACGCGGAGCAGGATGCGCTGCCTAAGGACAGCGCCCTTGCATTCGACTTCCCCGTATCCCCAGGGGCGGCCATCCGCTTTGGCATGGCCGCCGTAAAAAATGTGGGCGTCGGCCCGGTGCAGACGATCCTGGCCGCACGCAGTGAAGACGGCCCATTCCGCAACCTCGAAGAGCTGTGCGATCGCGTCGATCTCCGGCAAGTGAACAAACGCTCGCTTGAGTGTCTGATCAAGGTGGGCGCATTCGACCGCTTTGGCCGCCAGACCGAACAGGGCAAAGGGGAACTCCGACGCCAGCTTCTCGCTGTGATCGATCAGTGCATCGCCCGTTCCGCCGCCACCCACACCGCCAGAGAGACAGGCCAGTTGTCGATGTTCGATCTGCTCAGCGATGCCGATGGCGCAGCGCAACCGGAACAGTTCCCGATTCGCCTTCCAGAGACGGCCGCGGCCGCGCAATCGAAGTCGAGCGACCGGGAACGTTTCGAGTGGGAGAAAGAGCTGCTCGGCGTTTACGTCGGCAGCCATCCGGTGCAGCAGCTGAATGTGGACCTGAGCCGCTTCACCACCTGTCCTTGCCCGGAATTGAGCGAGCGGCACGATGGCAGAAATGTAACCCTGGCCGGAATGCTGGCCTCGATCCGCACGACGGTAACCAAGAAGGGTGACAAAATGGCCTTCGTCCAGCTCGAGGATATGCAGGGCCAGTGCGAAGCTGTCTTCTTCCCCAAGGTATACGAAGAGTTTAAGGAAAAACTGCAGGAGGAACGGGTCGTGCTTGTCAAGGGAAAGGCCCAGACCCGCTCCGGCCGTACCAGCGTCCTGGTCGATACCCTGCAAACCTCGGTCGAGTTCGGGCTGGCCAAAGCCGAGGAGGCCCTGCCCGAGATCGGGGGAGGATGGTCGCTCGCGCCAGGCGCCGGCGCCAATGGCAGCGATACCAGGCTCGTGCCGCCCCCCGATGATATGCTCGACAGCGCGCCGCCCATCACGATGCCTGAACCTCCATTCGAGACCGGATTCCCAGACGGACCGGCGGCGGAACCAACAGACGCAGTAGACAAGAAAATGATGACTGAAATGACGGAAAGCGCCAAGCAGTCCGATCCTGCCCCTATGCCCCCAATTCCCGCTCCTGGCATTCCGGTGGAGAACACCGGAGATGCTTCCCGCGCGCCCTCGCCCGCTGCGGCGCAAGCGCCCGGGCGCGAAGACAGTGATTTCGAGAAGTCGGCGGCGGGCGAAGACCGCGCCCAATATCCCCCGAAAGAGAATCAGCCGCCGTCCGATGAACAGGCCTCAATGTTCAACGGAGGCGCATCCTCCCAAGGCGAAAACGGCCGCCTGCTTTTGCGCATCACCTTCAGCCGTTCCGGTCAATTCAAGCGCGACAAATACCGCCTGCGGGAAATTTTCGACGCCGTGCGCGATCCAAAAGGGCGCGACCAATTTGTCGTTGTGGTGGAGACAAATGGCTCTCGTCATCAGCTTTCCTTCCCCAACGAATACTGTAATGTCAGCAAGCGCCTGCTCAATGAGTTGCGCAACGACTTCAAAGTTGACGTGAAGGTGGAAGACCAACATTAGGAACGAAGAGCGAAGCGGGGTTTCAGGACCCTCTTGAGCAGGCGTCTTTTGCGCAACAGCCTCCTTTACATTGCAGAATTGTTCGAATTCCCTCTGTACGGCCGGCTCCGGCGTCCCCTTCCGCAGCCAAATCGTTCACTGCCCGTGAAGCCATTTCTGCCGAGGACCTCGAGAAAATACCGACCGCTGGATGGAGCGACTGCAGGGTGGCGCCACTGCCATTCGCGTCGCAATATCTCCTCTTGCGCAAACCGTACTGGCCAGGGCTCACAGTTCAGCGACAACCCACCGCCGCGTCCTGAGTGAAGAGCCCGTTATTATGTGGGCGCATGAACCTGAACCGTTACCAGGAGTGACGCAACCCAACTCGGGCCCCGGAGCGCGCGATGAGCTTTCCGGGACACAGCGCGTCTTGCCGCGGCGGCAGACCGCAGCAGCGCGAAACTTGCGTCAAAACCGTTTCCGTCAATTTGGAGTGACCTGATGAACTTTGCTACCACATCGAAACAGATCGAAGACGCCTATGCCCTGGCCCAGGAACGTTACGCTGCCATCGGTGTCAATACAGAAGAGGCCCTTGCGACACTGCGCGGCGTCCCCATCAGCCTGCACTGTTGGCAGGGAGACGATGTCCTCGGCTTTGAGGAGCCGGGCCGGGGCCTTGGCGGCGGTCTCATGGCGACCGGCAACTACCCCGGCCGCGCCCGCACCGTCGCGGAACTGCGCAGCGACCTGGATATGGCTTACACCATCATTCCCGGCAGTCACCGCCTGAACCTCCACGCCATGTACCTGGATACCGACGAAAAGCCGGCCCGCAATGAGATTGAACCCCGCCACTTTCAGGGCTGGGCCGACTGGGCCAAAGAAAACGGCTACGGCATTGATTTCAATCCGACTCTGTTCTCCCACCCCCTGGCGGAGGATGGTTTCACCCTGGCCTCATACGATAATGACATCCGCCAGTTCTGGATCCAGCACTGCATCGCCTGCCGGGAAATTGGGAGCTTCTTCGGAAAGGAGTTGGGTACGCCGGCGATGACAAATATCTGGATTCCCGACGGCCTTAAAGATACGCCAGGCGACCGGACAACGCCCCGCCGGCTGCTGAAAGACGCCCTGGACCAGATATTTGAGCAGGAAATCGATCCCAATCACAACCGCGACGCCATTGAATGCAAACTTTTCGGTCTCGGCTCAGAGAGCTACGTTGTCGGCTCCCACGAGTTCTACCTGGGCTATGCGGCGCAGAACGGCCAGGCCCTCTGCCTCGACGCCGGCCACTTTCACCCCACCGAAGTGATCTCCGACAAAATTTCAGCCTGCCTGCTCTTCGTACCGGAGCTGGTCCTGCATGTGAGCCGCGGCGTCCGCTGGGACAGCGACCATGTCGTCACGTTCAGCGACGAGCTCCAGGCAATCATGCAGGAGATCGTGCGCGGCGACCACCTGGACCGGGTCCACATTGGCCTCGACTTCTTCGACGCCAGCATCAACCGCGTGGCCGCCTGGGCAATTGGCACACGCAATTCGCTGCGAGCGCTGCTGCTGGCTTTGCTTGAGCCAAGGGAAACCATGCAGGAGATCGAACGCAATGCGGATTTCACAACCCGGCTCGCGCTGATGGAAGAGTTGAAGGCGATGCCGCACGCGGCCGTATGGGATTACTACTGCCTGCAGCAGGATGTTCCGGTGGGCATGGCCTTTCTTGAGGAGATTCGGCAGTACGAGAAGGATGTGCTTTCCCTGCGCGCCTAACTGGCCCGGCCCTGACTGCGGATGCGTACCCCCGCCGCGCCACGGGAGAATACTGAACAGGACGCCCCATGATGAGCAAACGAGCCACCGTTCTGGCCATCGATATCGGCGCGGAGTCCGGCCGGGTTATGGCTGCGCACTTTGACGGCGCCAGCCTGCGCCTGGAAGAGGCGCATCGCTTTCCCAACTACGCGCTGACCGTCAACGGCGTCCTGCAATGGGACATTCTACACCTCTGGCGCGAAGTGCTGAACGGCATCGACCGCAGCAAAGCGCGGGCGGGCGCCCGCCCCGCCAGCCTGGCCGTTGATACCTGGGGCGTAGACTTCGGCCTCCTCGACCGCAACGACAATCTCATCGGCAACCCGGTCTGCTACCGCGACAGCCGCACCGAGGGGATGCTGGAGGAAGTCTTTGCGCGCGTCCCCAAAGAAGAGGTGTTCGCCCAGACCGGCATCCAGTTCATGGCCATCAATTCGCTCTACCAGATGATGAGCCTGGTGGAAAGCGACTCCCCCCAGCTGCAGATCGCAAAGCGCTTCCTGACCGTTCCCGATCTGCTCAACTTCTGGTTGAGCGGGGCCCAGGTTTGCGAATTCAGCAACGCCACCACCACCCAGATGCTCAACCCCTTTACACGCTCCTGGGCCGGCGGGCTGCTGGACGCGCTCGGCATTCCTCTCGCCCTCTTCCCAGAGGTTGTGGAGCCGGGAACGCGCCTGGGGGCCTTCGAAGACATACCGGTCATTGCCCCCGCCTGTCACGATACCGGCAGCGCAGTCGCCGGGGTCCCCGCCCAGACCGAAAAGTTCGCCTATATCAGCAGCGGCACCTGGAGTCTCGTCGGCCTCGAGGTGGCGCAACCCGTCGTCAACGAAGCCGCGCTCGCCGTCAATGCCACCAACGAAGGCGGCGTCTATGGCTCATTCCGGCTGCTCAAAAACGTGATGGGACTATGGCTGCTGCAGCAGTGCCGGTCCACCTGGGAAAAGGCGGGGCGGGCTTACACCTACCCGGAATTGGTCTCGCTGGCGGAGTCAGCCGAACCGCTGCGCTCCTTTGTTGACCCCAACGACGACCGCTTTCTCCCTCCCGGCGATCACCCCGCCCATATTCAGACCTTCTGCCAGCAGAGCGGCCAACCTCGCCCGCAGAGCGATGCCGCCGTCGCTCGGTGCGTCTTCGACAGCCTTGCCCTGGCCTACCGCGATGTGCTCCAGGAACTGCAAACGCTGACAGGACGCCAAATCGAGGTCATCCACGTCGTCGGCGGCGGCTCTCGCAACCGTCTGCTGAACCAGCTCACCGCCGATGCCGCCGGTATCCCTGTGCTGGCAGGGCCGGGCGAAGCCACCGTAATCGGCAACGCGCTCGTCCAGCTGATCAGCCTGGGAGAGCTGGCCAACCTCGACGAGGGCCGTCAACTGGTCTCCGACGGAGCGGCCTTGGAACGGTTCGAGCCCGAAGAGCAGGGCGCCTGGCGCGAAGTGAAGATGCCAGCCGTGGATTGAATGTCTTATGCAGAGATGAGCAGAGAGGATCAGGACGCCGCGTCAGAGCGCCAACCGATGCCGCGGCGCAGACAGGAATCCCGGCGCAGGCTTCGCATTCCCTGAAGTTCCGCAGGCAATCCCCGTTGCCACATACATCAGTCCATCTTCTTGCCGCGCGAAAATGAGATGCGCAGGTGGCTGTCGGCCGCGTGGGGCGCGGCCAGACCGTTATCCATGCGCAGCAACTCGCGCTGGCGGGGCGTCAGGCCGTCCAGCCAGTCCTCTTGGAAGCCGTCGTGCGGATCGACCTGAAAGATCAGCGCGCTCTTGCGGTAGTGGCCGAAAAGCGCGTGGCGGTCGGTTTCGGTCCGATTGGCGCCGCCGCCGTGCCAGCACTGACCGTTGAAAACAAGGACGCTGCCAGCCGGCGCAACCAACTGGTGTACATGCTTCACATCCATCCCTTCCGGCGGCCCGGCCATGCCGCTCCGGTGCGAGCCGGGCACAATGCGCGTGCCGCCGTTCTCAGACGTGAAACTGTCCAGCAGCCACACCGTATTGACCATCACCGGGGATCCCATGTTCAGCAGGTCGGCGCGAATATCGCTGTGCAGGCCCTGCACAGGATCGCCGGGCCGCACGATGCGCGCGTTCAGGCTGCCCAGAATGATCTGCTTGCCCAGCACATACTCGATGACAGGCAGCGTGCGGGGGTGATCGATAAGCGGGTGGTAAAGCGGGTCAAGAACGGGCAGGTTGCTGACATGGCCGGCCTGACCCAGAAACCGCTGCTCCCCGCCGAGCTTCGCGGCCCACTCTGCCAGCGAGGCCCGCAGCGCCTCCACCTCCGCCCCGCTCAACACCTCTTCCAACAGCGTGAAGCCGTAAACATCCATCTCCCAGAACGCCTGCTGCAATGCTTTCATCCGGCCGTCTTCCTGTGTGATGATCCCTTCAGTTGCGGTCAGAGGGTCAACAGATCATGCCCCGCTTGGATTCCAATCCGTGCGCAATCGGATTGTCCCCAATCCACCGTTCGTCCACCGGTTCAGAGGCCAGCTGGTAACGCGTGTCGGTGGAGAGGCGTATCCGGTTGGTCTGGTTGTCCATGCTGGCATGCATCGTGTACATGCTGAACATCAGCAGATCACCCATCGCGTATTCGGTGGTCAACCAGCGGCTGCCCAGTTCGGCCTGCGTCGCGACGGCATCCAGAGAATAGGCGCCGCCATTGGCGTTCTGCCACAGTTTCTCTCCCGACTCGATCTCGGCGGCATCAGGATAGTTTGTGCAGTAGGCGTCAACGTCCAGAGACCCGTAGTCCGCCTTGATCTCTTCGAAGCGATGCGAGTTCTCCAGGATCATCAGGCCGCCCATCTCTATCGGCATATCGCCCAAGGGCGTCCAGCTTGTATACAGCCGCTGCGTGCCGCGCCCCATGAAGACAATGTCATAGTGGGGCGGCGTCGCAGTTGTCTCGCCCGGCGGCTTCGAGCGGCACCACGTATAGTCGAAATGACGCACCTCCCCGCCCAGAAACTGCCTGTAAAGATCCATCATCGGCCCGTCATAAAGCACACTGAGAAGGGGCGGGTTGTCCTTGGTCAACTCCAACATGAACGCATTCTCAAACTCTGCGTGGGCGACACCATCCTCCAGTGGGTGGTCCGGGTCCAGACAGCCCGCGGCCTCGAGTTTCCTCAACATCTCGAGCCGGGCCTCCAGAACCTGGCTTCGATCCAGAAGACCGGGCAGATACAGATAGCCATCCTGCTCAAACCGCCAGCGCAGCTCCTTCATGTCGGACAGCGCATCGCCCGAAGCCCGCAACGGGCCGAACGCCTCCGGTGACGTATCGAGCAGACTGCCTTGGAAACTGGGCGCAATTGAGAGATCCATCGTTCCTGTACTCCGTTTAACTGTGTGAAACTGTGTGGACTGCAAAATACTGTTCTGCTGTCGCTACGCCCAGGGATCGACCACGATCTTGGCGGCCTCGCCCTGTGCCAGCAGGTTGAATCCCGTCTGAATCTGGCTCATGGGCAACTGGTGGCTGATCAGCAGGTCAATCAGCGGCGACTGCCGGATGACCTTCATGACCTTGGCATAATCGCCCATATTGTAGAGCCAGGAACCGACCACGGTCAACCCTTTGCGGATCATATCCGGACTGACCTGAACTGTCAGATCGTCGCGGCATTCACCGACGAATGCCACGCGACCGCGCCGTCGGGCCGCGTCAATGCAAAGCCGCTCCGATGAGACGCGTCCGGAGCAGTCGACCGCGCAGTCCACGCCTCTGCCTTCGGTAAGACTCCGAATCCGGTGCAGAATGTCCGGATCGTTGGGGTCCAGCACGGCTTCCGCTCCCATCTCCAGCGCCCGGTTGGCCCGCCACGGCGCCGGTTCAACTCCGATCACCCGTGCGTTTCGAAAACGGGCATTGACGACCGCGCCCAGCCCAACCGGCCCCAGGCCGGTGACCAGCACCGTGTCCTGTGCGGTGACGCTGATGGCTTCGAACGCGCCGAAAGAGGCGCCGATTCCGTCAATGGCCATCGTCGCCTGCGCATAGCTCACATCGTCGGGCAGCCTGGGCAGAAGCCACGCCGGTTTGAGCGTATAATGGGCGAATGTGCCCGCCCCCGCGGTCGTACCATGCACCGACGCGAAATCATGGCTGTCCTCACAATAGATATAATCTCCGCTCATGCAAAGGTGACAGCGGCCGCAGGAAAACTGGGGCAGCACAACGACCCGGTCACCGACGCTGACCGGGCCCCGCTTGGCGACTTCCACCACCTCCCCCACACCCTCATGGCCGATGACCGCCTGATTCTCGCCGGTCAGCCATGCCTTATACTCAGTGCAGAGCGCGGAAGCCTGAACGCTTACGACCGCCCAATCCGCCTTCGCCCGCGGATCGGGAAACTCGTGAAATGTTACCTGCCGTTCACCGGTAATCGCTGCCTGGATCACAAGAAACACTCCTGCGGCTGATTCGGGTAGTTGCTCGGTTTCCGCCACCGGACTCCGCCATGATGTCTACCGATATCAGAGCTGCGGCCGGAATGCGTTGCTGGGCAAGGGTTACCCCCCATGCGGTCCAAACGCGGATCGCCGCCCAGCGCACTGTCTGGAACAGATTGACAGAATCTGCGGTTGAAAATACGCGGGCGGAGGGGCAGGAGGCTACGGTGTCGGCTGTTCCTCTTCCGGTTTGCGAGCCGGGCGTCGTGCCATGGCGCGAGGCTCTACCTGGCTGTAAATGCGGCGAATGGCCCGTTTCCACATCGAACGCGCCGCGGCGGCCTGATACGTGGCCTGACGTTGCGTATTCGTCCACCAGGTTGTTTCCGGCTTTTCTACCGGCACACTCCACTTGACCGCGCATGCCCCCCATGTCAGGCCGGCCCCAAAACCGACAAACACAAGATTGTCGCCCGGGGCCACCTTGCCCTCTTCAATCGCTTCGCACAGGGCAATTGGAATGCTTGCCGCGCTGGTGTTGCCGTATTTGTGGACGTTTATATACACTTTGTCTTCCGGTATCTTCAATTGCCGCAGCACACTGTGTTGGATGATACGCTTGTTCGCCTGGTGGGGGACAACAAGGTCGACTTCGCTCACAGGAATGCCGGCTTTGTCGAGGACCTGGCGCGTCGCCGCGGCCATAATCCGCGTCGCAAAACGGAAGACGGCCCGCCCGTCCATCTGGATGTAATGCGAGCCGCTGCTGACCGTCTCCAGGCTGGCGGGAGCCGCGCTTCCGCCGGCAGGAATTGTCAACAGCTCCGCGCCCGAACCGTCGCTGCCAAGCACCGAAGCTGTGACACCGCCCGGCACGTCGCTGGCAGCCAGGAGCACCGCGCCGGCGCCATCCCCAAACAGGACGCAGGTCGTACGATCGGTCCAATCCACCATCCGGCTCAGCGTTTCCGCGCCAATGACCAATACGTACTCGGCGTCTCCCGCCAGAATCTGCCCGCGGGCGATGCTGAGAGCATACACAAAACCGGAACAGGCCGCGCTCAGATCAAAGGCGCCGGCATTGATGATGCCCAAATTGTCCTGGATGATGCTGGCTGTGGATGGGAAGAAATGCTCGGGCGAACTGGTTGCGCAGATGATCAGATCCACTCGGCCCGGATGGAGGTCGGCCACCTCAAGCGCTCTGCGCGCCGCCTCCGTTCCCAGCGTGGCGCTGGTCTCCTGGGGCGCGGCCACGACTCTTCGCTCCTGAATCCCTGTTCGTGTGCGAATCCAATCGTCCTGTGTATCGACAACCTGTTCAAGATCATGGTTTGTGACCACGCGTTCGGGAACCTGGTAGCCCCAGCCGATGATCTGGGCATAACGCGGGGGTTGTACCCTGTCCTGCAACCGCTCTTGCTTTTCCTCTTCTTCTGCCGGAAAGTGCCCGTTCAAATGCGGGGCTTCGTAGTCGCTCCCAGTCCCATTTCCCTCGTGCGTTTGCGCTGTCATGCCCCATTCTCCTCAAACCGCCGCAGCATCAGACATGAGTTGTGGCCGCCAAAACCGAAACTGTTGCTCAATGTCACTGCGACGTCTGCCTGCACAGACCGCAACGGCGTGTAGTTCAGATCACAAGATGAATCGGGGTTATCCAGATTGATCGTCGGCGGAATCACGCCCCCTTCAATCGTCTTCAGGCACACTATCGCCTCGATGGCGCCGGCCGCTCCCAACAGGTGCCCAAGCATCGACTTCGTGCTGCTGATGTTCAAATTGTAAGCGTGCTCGCCAAACACACGTTTGATCGCTTTTGTTTCGCCCGGGTCGTTGAGCTCAGTGCTCGTTCCATGCGCGTTGACGTAGTCAACATCGGTGCGCTTCACGCCATAGCGCTCAGCTTTGCGCAGCGCCATGTTCATCGCATCCTCTGCGCCCTGACCGTTGAAATGGGGCGCGGCCATGTGATACGCATCCGCGCTGTTTCCATAGCCGATTACTTCGGCATAGATCTGCGCATCCCGAGCCAGCGCATGCTCCAGCGACTCCAAAATCAGAATTGCGCTGCCCTCGCTCATCACAAAGCCATCCCGGTCACTGTCGAAGGGGCGGCAGGCCGCGGCCGGTTCGTCGTTGCGTTTGCTCATGGCGCCCATAATGTCGAAACCGGCCATGATGATCGGCAGCAGAGCAGCCTCCGCGCCTCCCGTGACCATCACCTGCGCGTCGCCGCGCCGGATCAACTCATAGGCCTCCCCCGTCGCGGCAGTCCCGCTGGCACAGGCGTTGACTACCGAAAAATTCGGCCCGCGCAGGTCATAGATGATCGCAATCTTTCCCGCCGCGCTGTCCACCAGCATATTTGGAATCAGAAAGGGGCTCACTCTGCGCAGGCCGCGCTTCTCTGTCAACCTGAAATTGTCGAGCAGAGAGGTAAGACCCCCTGTCCCGCTGGCGATCAACACTCCTATGTCTGTTGGCGTCTCCTTGCTCAGATCAAGCCCGCTGTCCGTCAGCGCCTGCTCCGTTGCCACGAGCGCATATTGGATATATGGATCCAGGCGGCGGGCCTCCTTGCGATCCATATAGTTCTTGGCTTCGAAACCCTTCAACTCGCCCGCAAAACGGGTTGTCAATTCGCTGGTGTCAAACTTGGTGACGGTGTCGATGCCCGATCGACCGGCAAGCAGGGCATCCCACGTTTCTTCGATTGTCAGGCCAAGGGGGGTCACCGCGCCAATGCCGGTGATTACGACACGCCGCGGTTGGCCATTATTGCTGTACATGCGCGCATTTTCCATGTGGACATCCCGACTCGGACAGGCTGTGATTCCTCGCCCTCGTCGTCCGTCCACCTTTAGTCGGGAGATTCTAAAACTGTCTGTGTATTCTACTATAACACAATTACTGGTCAATCGTTGCGTTTTTCTCTGATCTGGGAATAAGTGTCAATTCGGGCGGCAAAAGAAGCGCTCCCGTGCGTCTGCAGGGCAAGACGTTTGCAAAATCAAGTTCTATGCCGCACAATTTACCCTATGACAAAAATCACCCCTACAATCCAACCCGAGCAAAAACTGGCCGATGCAGCGAATCTCCTGATCGACGCGCCCGACTCTGAAGGTTCGCGCCCGGTCGTCTATGAGCATTTCGGCTTTCGTCAGCTCTTGGCCGAGTCCGGCGTGGATCACCTTCACGGAATCCTGATCATGCGGTTGACCAAGATGTGCGCCGGCGCGTACGATCGCATCCTGGGCGAGCGCATGCGGAATGAAGCAATCTCTCTGCCCCAGTGGCGAATCCTGAACCAGCTCTACCTGGAAGAGCTCAATGGTCAGGACACGCTCTCGCCGACGGACCTGGCCCGCAGGCAGCGTCTGAGCAAAAACACAATCAGCGCCCACCTGCGCGCCCTGGAGAAATTGCGCTTCATAAACCGCAGACAGCATCCCGACGACCTGCGGGCTTTCCGCATCCGCCTGACGACCGGCGGCAGGGACCTGGTCCGCTCATCTACCCCCGGTCACTTTGAATTCCTAAATGGACTGGTGGGGGGACTTTCGCCCGAAGAGTGCGAAATGTTGCAGGAATTGCTGCTGAAACTGGTAGAATCGTTACAGCGAAAACAGGAAGAAAACAGTACCCTATAACTCCGCCGGCTCTTCAACCGACCGCTGGCAAAGTGCGGCTGCCATTCGAGCGGCCAAGGCAAGGCCCTCGCATTCGATCTGTTGCGCCCTATCCCTCTGCCCAAGGAGCAGCATGTGAACCAACGAAGAGGATTCCGTAGACCTGGCGGAGGTGGTGGACGCGGCCGACCGGAAGGCGGCGGCATGAAAGATCTGGGCCTCTCCATCCGCTACCTGGGCCGCTACAAGCTCACCACATCGCTGGCCTATGCCTCCCTGTTCATAAGCATCGGCGCGCAGCTTGTCGTCCCTCAGCTGGTGCAAAACGTCCTGGACGCGGTGACCGACAGCGTGTTCGCTCGTCAGATTCTCGCCCTGCCCGAAGCCGAGCGGACCGCTGCGCTCGAACAGCTTCCCTTCTCGGTGGAACAGTTGACCGAACGGGCCGTAAACACCGAAGGGCCAATCTTCTGGGCGATGGTCTTTATCGTTGTTTTCTCCGTGGCGCGCGGGCTCTTCGCCTTCTCGCAGGCCTTCCTGGCCCAGAAAGTAAGCCAGGACCTGGCCTTCGATTTTCGCAACGAACTGTTCGAAAAGATTCAGCGGCTCTCCTTCAGCTACCACGACCGCAACCGGACCGGCCAGCTGATGATTCGCGCCACCGACGACGTCGAAAAACTGAGAATGTTTATCGGCCAGGGCATGTTGCTGGCCGTACAATCGATCGTCCTTCTCATCGGTTCGCTGGCAGTCCTGGCTTTTACCAATCTCTCGCTGACTCTTATCGTTCTGCCGGTGCTGCCCGTGGCCCTGATTCTCTTCATGGTCTTCGGCTCCGTCGCCCAGTCCCTGTTCGGCGAAATCCAACGCAGATTGTCAACACTCAATGAGATTCTGCAGGAAAACCTGGCAGGGATACGCGTCATCAAAGCCTTTGTGCGCGAGCGAGAGGAACAGGACAGGTTCGACAGTTCGGCCCAGCGTCTCATGGAGCAGCATATCCGGGTCTCTAAGATTTTCAGCTTCCTCTTCCCCTTTATCTTCCTGATCTCCAACCTCGGGCAGGCCGCCGTCGTCTACTTCGGCGGTCGCCAGATTCTCTTTGATACGCTGACACTGGGCGAATGGCAGAAGTTCAGCCTCTACTTGATCTATGTCTTTTTCCCTGTCGGCCAGCTCGGCTTCATCGTCGCCCAGATGAGTCAGGCCAGCGCCAGCGCCAAACGCATCTTCGAAATCCTAAACGCAGAAAACGAGGTTACAGACAAGCCCGACGCCCGGCAGCTGCCCCAGGTCCACGGCCGCGTGCGTTTCGATGACGTTACCTTCCGCTACTTCAACAGCACCGACCCGGTCCTCCAGGACATCACGTTTGAAGCGCAGCCCGGTGAGACAGTCGCCCTCCTGGGAGGAACCGGCAGCGGCAAGACCACGATCATCAATCTGATCCCCCGGTTCTACGATGTCAGCGACGGGAACGTGTTGCTCGATGACTGGGATGTACGCGATGTAACGATGGACAGCCTGAGACGGCAGATCGGTATCGTCCTGCAAGAAACCAACCTGTTTACCGGCTCGATTCGCGACAACATCGCCTTCGGCCGCCCGGACGCCACCGATGACGAAGTGGAGGCGGCGGCAATGGCCGCGGCCGCCCACGACTTTATCGTCAGCTTCCCCGACGGCTACCAGACGGCGGTGGGCGAACGCGGCACGACCCTTTCCGGCGGCCAGAAACAACGCGTCGCTATCGCCCGCGCCCTCCTCACCGATCCGCGCATCCTCATCCTCGACGATTCCACCAGCAGCGTGGATGTGGCCACCGAGGTGCTCATCCAAAACGCGCTCGACCGGCTCATGCTCGGCCGCACCAGCTTCGTCATCGCCCAGCGCATCAGCACCGTCGTAAACGCCGACCAGATCCTTATTCTGGACGGAGGCCGTATCGTCGATCGGGGCAACCATGAAGACCTGATGCGCACCAGCGAGATCTACACCGAAATCTACCACAGCCAGCTCGTGGAAGACGCCGCGATCGAGCAGCAAGAGCCGCTGACCGCGCAAGCGTAACGCGCCGGCAGCACTGACCTTTTGTTGCACCATTTTCCCCAGGAGCGTAACCGATGTTCGGTGACCGCATGTTGCGACAGGAAACGCTGAAGCCCAAGAGCGTCGGCGCCACCCTGTCCCGCTTCAGCAGATATTTTCGGCCCTACTGGTTTGGCCTGATCCTTGTCGCCCTCCTCATGGCTGTCAACGCCTACACGCAGGTGATTGGCCCCATCCTGATCGGACAAGCGGTGGACTGCTTCCTGGCCCCCGCCGCGTTCGGCAGCGACGGTGATTCCGGCAGAGGGCTCCAGCTGCCCGCCTCCAACGAGCTGCAGACGGAATCCGACAGTCAGGCCAACTGCTGGTGGGCCCCTGAGGTCGCCTTGGGGCAACCTGTCCGCGCGGACCTGCTGCGCGGCCTGCTCAACATTACCCTTGTCATTACCGGATACTATCTGATCGGCTCAGTCACCGGCGGCCTGATGTTCTTCAGCATGAGCTGGACCGGCCACAACGTCCTGCGGGTCCTGCGCGTGCGCCTGTTCAGCCATCTTCACCGCCTCTCTCTCGGCTTCTATTCCCGCAACGAGACCGGCGACCTGATGAGTCGTATCACGAACGATTCCAACACCATCCAACAGGTTGTCAGCTTTGCGCTCGTGCAGGTGCTGAGCAGCGCCCTCCTGATCCTCTGGATCATCTGGCAGATGCTCGTCCTCAACTGGGCCTACGCGCTCATCAGCCTCAGCGTCGTGCCGCTCATGGTCCTGGCAACCGTGTGGTTCAGCAACCAGGCGCGCAAAGCTTTTCGCGTCACGCGCCAGAGCATCGGCGATGTCAACGCTGAACTGGAAGAGGGTATCTCCGGCGTTCGCGAAGTCCAGGCATTCAGCCGCGAGGAAACCAATATCGAACAGTTTCGGCAGAGCAATGCCCTCAACCGCGACGCCAATGTAAAAGCGGTCGCCTACACTTCCGCCCTGGCGCCGGCGCTGGAAGCCCTCGGCTTTCTCGGCATCGCTGTCGTCGTCGGCGTCGGCGGCGTGCTGCTGCTCCGCGGCCAGACATTGGCCGGATCGGCCATCTCGCTCGGCCTCATCGTAACTTTCCTGGGCTATGCCCAGCGGTTCAACATGCCAATCTCCCAGATCAGCGTCATGTGGACAAACATCCAGAGCGCGATCGCCGGCGTGGAACGCATCTTTGAGCTGATGGACGAAGTCCCAGACGTACAGGAGAAGTTCGGCTCCCCGCCGATGCACGCGATCAGGGGAACCGTCACCCTCGACAACGTGGAGGCCGAATATGTGCCCGGCGAACCCGTCCTCAAGAAAGTTAATCTGACGGCGCGGCCGGGCGAAACCGTTGCCATCGTCGGGCCGACCGGCGCCGGCAAAACGACCATCATCAATCTGCTGCCCCGCTTCTGGGATGTAACCGGCGGCTCCGTCCGCATCGACGGCGTTGACGTGCGCGACGTGCAGCTGTACAGCCTGCGCGAACAGATCGGCATCGTCCTCCAGGATACCTACCTCTTCAGCAGTTCGGTGATGGACAACATCCGTTTCAGCCGGGCCGACGCCTCCGACGAAGAGGTGATCGCCGCGGCCAAGCTGGCCCAGGCGCACGACTTTATCGAACGGCTGCCCGAAGGCTACGAAACCATTCTGGGCGAACGCGGCTCCGGTCTGAGCCAGGGGCAGCGTCAGCTGCTGGCCATCGCCCGCGCCGCGCTGGCCGACCCCCGTATCCTCATCCTTGACGAGGCCACCAGCAGTGTCGACACCCGCACCGAACAGAAGATCCAGGCGGCCCTCAACGACCTGCTCATTGGGCGCACCAGCTTCGTGATTGCGCATCGCCTCAGCACGATCCGCAACGCCGACCAGGTTTTGGTATTGCGAGATGGTGAAATTATCGAACGGGGCACGCACGAATCTCTGCTGGCCCAGCAGGGATTCTATTACGAACTCTACATGAACCAGTTCCGCCGCCAGGAAGATCTTCCCGTACAGCCGAATGGAAGCAGACCTCCCGGACCTGTAGGTGTACGTTCCGGGTTTGCCGCTTGAGGAGAAGCAGCCGCCAGCAGGTTAAGGGAGCGACGGCGCCGCTTCGCCCTGCTTTTGCATTCCTACTCCGCTCGAATCTGCAACCATAGCAGGGGAATCAACATTCCGATCACCACGATCGGAACGCTGTCCCATGGAGCGAGATTGACCTGGATCCAGGCGCCGCCGGGGAGAACATCGACACCATACAGGATGTACGCGCCCCAGCCCGCCAGCATCGCCCACAGCAAACGTTGCACCAGCAGCTGACGCGGCATCACCTGCACCAGCGCGGCCAGCAGCAGAGCCAGCACAACCAGCTGTGTGACGATGGCAATCGTCAAAGAGGCGATGTCGACCTCCACCGTCTCCAAGGGATCTCCGCCGCTCGATGTCGGGACGGCTGCCGGCGTGGGCACATCTGTCGCCGGTCCCGCTTGCGGAGCCGTCCGCGTGATCACGCGCTCCGGGTTTGTCACCACAATCTGAGTCCTGTCGGTTGCAACATTCGGGTCTGCAATGCGGACCCGAATCTCTGTGCTGGATGTTGCTTCGACGCTGTTCACCGCGATCAGCAGGGCGCCCGTTCTCTCCAGAAGCACTGACTTGCGGGCGAGCCCCCCGCGCGTCGCCACCGGGCTTGACTGGATGGCAAGCTCTTCACCCTCATAAATCAGGCGGAAGTTGACAGGGGTGCCGTCAGGCACCGCGTTCCCATTGCGATCCAGAATCGGACCGGCCTGCAGCTCCAGGCTGTCCCCGATGGACAGATCGGTCTGGATCACGACCACCTCGTCCCCTTCCGCTTCCTGAATGACAAGCTCCTCGTTCAGAAGAGCAAGACCGATGCGCTGGTTCGGGTCCGGTTCCAGCCGCTCCACCAGATTGCTGAACCGGGTGCCCGGAACACTGACCGGGGGCGCGCCGGTCACGGTTTGCGCCCGGAAAAGAGCCCGGACCGCCGCCTCCAGGAACGGTTGCGTCTTGGAATAGACGCCCAGGAATGCGGTCATCTTGCCGATCTCGGTCGAATCAAAATAGTAGGGTTCGTTAAGGGCCAGCACCACCAGCTTGCTCCCCGGCAGCCGGTCGCTCCGCTGACGCAGAAACCGCTTGACCGCGTCGCTGCTGTCGTAGTTGGCAACGTCTACGTCCAGCATGGCGAAAATCAGCCAATTGGCGTTAACAATTTCCTCCTCCAATGCCTCGGCCACCGCGGCATTGGCTGTGCCATTCAGCAGAGAATTCAATTCGGCAAAGGTGCGGCTGCGAATCCGCTCCCTGCGCAACTGGTTGGTCGCATTCGGCCCGTAAAGCCTCAACATTATCTCTTCCAGCGCGGTCGGCTCTACGACCGGCTCGGCCAGACAGCCGTCGCACTCATGCAGAAGACGGCTATCCGTGAAGATCAGAATACGCTCGTCTTCCCCCGGGGGCGCAGGCAAAGGGTCGGCCAGCCCCGGCGAGTCCGGGAAAAAGATTGTCAGCGCCTCGCTGGCCACCTGGTCAAGCAGTACCTGCGCTTGTCGCTGATGTTCGGGGCTGAACACATCCTCCAGGTCTTCCGGCCCCACCACCACATCTGCAATATCGATCTCCAGCGGTTCGTTGGGGGCCGGCAGATCGGTGGCCGTCCTCTCAAACGTATCGACCGAACCGTATAGCCGCAGCTTCAGGCGCAAAATCCGTCGTAACGAGGCATCCACCCGCGCCGCGAACTCGGCATCGTTTGTATATCGCTCGCGGAAAAAGATGATCGTCTCTTTGATATTGGCCCTCTCATCCAGCCAGCTGTCCGTCAGAGAGAAATCCGCCAGATAGAGGAGGTCGTTACCGGCTGTAAACGCATCCAGGGCAATGCGCCGCCGCGGGAACTCCTGCAACTGCGGGTCATAGTAGCGTCGTACCGCCATCACGCCCAACGCGTCGCTCATCAAGATGCCGCCCTGCTCGCGCCAGGGCGCAAACTCCCCCAATTCCAGGAGAATGCCCAACTCCTGCGCCAGGCTGATGGGCGGCGTGCGTTCCCGGCTGCCTTGAAAGCTGCTGAAACGAATGTGACCGGACATCAGCGCTTCGGTCGCGGCCGACGACCCATCTAACCGCAGAATTGAGGAAGGCCGCTCCGTCACCGCGGCAAAGGGCGGCAGTTCAACTCGCTGCAACTCCTGTAAGCTCTTCTGTATTGTGGCGATCTCCTCATCCGGCCGGCGGTCCGTACCGCCCAGGCCGGGGAAATGTCCGGCCACGGTGGCGACGCGACCGGCGCTGCCCCGGTGAATTCCCGTAACATAGGCCTGCCCCATTCGCCCGACCCAGAACGGTTCGCCGCCAAACGTGTGCAGTCCCAATCCGGTCACCAGATCCGACCGCGGCTGTTCGATCACGTCCAGCGCCGGCCCCAGCAGCAGATTTACGCCTACGCTGCGCATCTCGCGGCCATGAACGGCGCCGACCTCCTCGACCAGACCAGGATTCCAGGTCGCCCCCAGCGCCATCTGAGGCGGAATGGCGGTGAAGCCGGAACGCAGGGCCGTCGCCGGCAGACCGTCTCCCCCCTGATCCACGCCGATCAACAACGGAATCTCCAACGGCGTTCTCTGTTCCAGGCCAGATTGCAAAATGCCAGGGATGGCTGGCCCGCCCCCTTTCACGTTCAGAGCCTCCGTCGGGGCCAGATAGATTCCATAAGCCAGCGCCTGCAACTGATTCGTGAGGCGCGCTACGTCCTCCGGAGTCGTACCGCTGTAATTGCTGAAATTGCGATTTTGGGGGCTGATCACCACGCCGCCAACCCGGTACTCCTCTATCAGCTCGGCTACGTCGCTTCGCGGCCCGATGTCATTGCCCTGAAAGGTAACGACAAACAGCTGGCCGACGCGATCGGCAACGCTCATCCCGGCGATCAGGCTGTCAATCCGGGCCTCCAGGATTTCATCCGGGCCAGGCGTTGGCGTCGATGAGGGCGTGGGCGTAGCAGTCAGCGTCGGCGTTTGCGTGGGGACGGGCGTCGGCGTGACGGACGGCGTAAGCGCCAGGCTGGTGGCCTCCGCCTCCGCGGTCAGAGTCAGCCGCGCGCCGGCCGTCGCCGTGGCGCGAATCGACTCCAGCAACTCCTGGGCCGTACGGGTCGCCGTGCCCGTCGCCTCCCCCTGCGCGGCAGCGTAGTTCACGCCCGTTATTCCGCCGCCGAAGTTGATGCCTGCCAGCCCCGCTGCCAGCAGCGCCAAGGCCAGTGCAACGGCGCGCAGACGGGCGGCGCCGCTCCGCCGGTTATTCATTCGAACGCTTCGGCGCAGGCAATGAAGAAATCTCATAAGATCCGATTATACACGATCAGAGCGTCTGTCGGAATGACAATTCCTGTCATCTCCCCACCGCTTTTTGCCTGCCTTACAACGACGCCGCCAGCTTCATTTCCCATCACCTGCCCCGGAAGTGCGCCGTTGTCTGGCCCTCGCCCCCTTCCGCAAAGACGAACGCCAGGCGCCATTCCCCACACCTGCCGGAGTGGTCGGTTGGCCCTTCTGCCCTTTGATATGGAGCGATTGGATACCCCTTTTTTTGCCGTTCACCGGCGGTTCTTTCGCCGCTCTCCCTCCCTTCCCCGTGATCGAAGTGTTGGACAGATTTGGCCAAAGCAGGTATAATAACACCCGGACACGAACAAAAGTTCGGTTCCGAAAAGGTTCCCTCGGCTGAACTGCAATCGTCCCGCGATCACCTGTAGCCTGTTGCCCGGCCGGCATCACAGATGTGAAGACCCCATGACGTCAGCGTCCTTACATGCCGGACCCATGCCTACGGCCCGTTCCCTGGGGCGCGAGGGCTGGGCCAGCTGTCTCTCCTTCTGCTGGCAAGACGGCCAGGCTGCTCTGCGAACTGCCTGTGTATCACTTCAATGGAGCCCGAAATGCCGCAATTTCAGGTAATCAGCGACTTCCAGCCGATGGGCGATCAGCCACAGGCTCTTGCCAAACTTGCCGCCGGCGTTCAAGAGGGAATGGAGCACCAGGTTCTCCTCGGGGTTACCGGCAGCGGCAAGACCTACACGATGGCCAAAGTGGTTGAAAAGATCCAGAAGCCGACCCTGGTCATCGCCCACAACAAGACGCTGGCCGCGCAGCTCTACAGCGAGTTTCGCGAGTTTCTCCCCAACAATATGGTCGAATACTTCGTCTCCTACTACGATTACTACCAGCCGGAAGCCTATATCCCCCGCAGCGATACCTACATCGAAAAAGATGCCCAGGTCAACGAGGAGATCGAGCGCCTCCGGCTGGCTGCGACCAGCGCCCTTTTCAGCCGTCGCGATGTCGTCATCATCGCCTCCGTCTCCTGTATCTACGGCCTGGGCAGTCCCCAGGACTACGGTCAGGTTGCCTTGAAGTTGACCGTTGGCGAAATGGTGCGCCGCAACCAGGTTTTGCGCCACCTCGTCGACATCTTTTACGAGCGCAACGACACGGCGCTGCAGCGGGCGAAATTCCGCGTGCGGGGCGATGTCCTCGAGGTCCAACCGGCCTACAGCGACAACGCATTACGCGTCAGCTTCTGGGGTGATGAGATCGAACGAATCAGCGAAATCGACACGCTCACCGGCGAGATCCTGGACGAATTCCCCGAAGTTGAGATCTTCCCGGCCAAGCACTTCATTACGCATCAGGAGCAGGTCCGGGAAGCCATCGTCGACATCGAAGAGGAGCTCAAACATCAGGTTGCGCACCTGGAGCGCCAGGGCAAACTGCTGGAAGCCCAGCGCATCGGCCAGCGTACCCGCTACGACATCGAGATGCTGCAAGAGATCGGCTACTGCAACGGTGTCGAAAACTACAGCCGGCACCTGGCGCGCCGTCCTCCCGGAAGCCGTCCGTGGACCCTGCTCGACTATTTCCCGGCCGACTGGCTGGTGATTATCGACGAAAGCCACATGACCATCCCCCAGATCCGGGGCATGTACGCCGGCGACCGCTCACGCAAGGAAGTTCTGGTTGATCACGGCTTCCGCCTGCCAAGCGCTTTGGACAACCGCCCGCTTACCTTCGATGAGTTTGCCGAAGTCGCGAAACAGGCGATCTACGTCAGCGCCACCCCGGGCGAGTACGAATTCCGCAGCGCCGACCAGGTCGTGGAACAGCTCATTCGCCCGACCGGCCTCCTGGACCCCATCGTCGAGGTGCGGCCCACCGAAGGGCAGATCGAAGATCTGCTCCACGAAGTGCATCGCCGCGTCGCCGTCGGGCAAAGGGCCCTCATCACCACGCTCACCAAACGGATGGCTGAAGACCTGGCCGAATACCTCGCCGACCTGGGCGTGAAAGTTCAGTACCTCCACAGCGAAATCGACACGCTGGAACGGGTCGAAATCCTGCGGGACCTGCGCCTCGGCGTCTACGACGTGGTCGTCGGAATCAACCTGCTGCGCGAAGGGCTGGACCTGCCCGAAGTCACGCTGGTCGCAATTCTGGACGCCGACAAGCAGGGCTTCCTGCGCAGCGAATCATCGCTGATCCAGACAATCGGCCGGGCCGCCCGCCATATCGAGGGCCGCGCCATCCTCTACGCCGACAGAATGACCGAAGCCATGGACAACGCAATGCGCGAGACCAATCGCCGCCGCCAGATCCAGGAAGCGCACAACCTGGCCCACGGCATCGAGCCTCGCAGCATCGTCAAGGGGATCCGCGACCTGACCGACCGTATGAAGGTCCTTGCCGAGGAGCAGGCAGACTACAGCGTTGACGAAGGCGAAACAACTGCGACGCGCGATCTTTCAGCCCTCTCGCCGGATGAACTGGTCAAACGGATCGCCGACCTCGAAGAGGAGATGCACGAAGCCGCCCAGCAGCTTGAGTTCGAGCGCGCCGCCTCCCTCCGCGACCAGGTCATCGAGCTGCGCAACGCGCTGAAGCTGGAGAGGGTGTAAACACGCAAGCTGCGCTTGAACTCGTCACTTTGGAAAGAACGTGAATGCATACGATACATCAGTTCGGCGGCAACTGGACGCAGGAGAAGCTGGAACGATTACAGAAGTATCTTCGTGCCTACATGAGCATATTCACGGCAAATCCGTGGGCAAGGCGTTACACAACATACTACGTAGATGCCTTTGCCGGGACAGGCTCCAGAACTTCACCTGACAGCTCGCCGGCTTCCACATTGTCTTTGTTTGCAGATCAAGAGGATATGAAGGAGGTCAAGCGGTTCTATGATGGGAGTGCCCAAATTGCCCTTGAATTGGACCCGCCTTTCGAACGTTACGTCTTCATCGAAAGTAACCCTCAGTTTACAGAGGAACTGAGGAATCTGAAGGCGCGTTTTGAGGACAGGAACGTTCAGATAGTACCGCAGGATTCAAACAGATTCCTTCAAGCATGGTGCCATAGCATGAACTGGCAACATAGTCGAGCCGTTGTCTTTTTGGATCCATATGGAATGGCCGTGGATTGGGAAACAATTGAAGCCCTGGCCGCCACCAAGGCAATTGATCTCTGGGTTTTGCTGCCGGTAGGACAGGCGATAAATCGAATGCTGACACGCCAGAGGATCCCAGATGGGGCATGGCCTGATAAGCTCACTCGTTTCTTTGGCACCGACGCGTGGAAAGGGTCTTTCTATCGCGCTAATCAGCAATCACAGCAGCAACTTTCTTTGCTTCCCACAGATGATGCTCAAATGGGCTTTGAAAAGACAGCCACTTTCGAGAGTATTGGAAGCTTCTTTTCGGAGCGTTTGAGCACCGTATTCGAAGAGGTGGCCGAAAGCTCACTGGTCCTATTCAATTCCAAGAATGTGCCCCTCTATCAACTCTTTTTCGCCGCTGCCAACCCTAGAGGCGCGCCCACAGCGGTGAAAATTGCAAATCACATTCTCAGGGGGTAGGCATGGCCGCAAAGTCACATATCGAATGGACCGAGATGACATGGAACCCCGTCACGGGCTGCACCAAAGTCAGCCAGGGCTGCAAGTTCTGTTACGCGGAACGAATGGCCAAGAGGTTGAAAGCGATGGGAGTGGCGCGCTACGCAAATGGCTTTGACCTTGCCCTGCATGAAGACATCCTCGAAAAACCGTACAGATGGGTTAAGCCCAGAGTTGTGTTTGTGAATTCAATGAGTGATCTGTTCCACGAAGATGTGCCGGTCGAGTTCATCCAGCGTGTCTTCAATGTAATGGTTGAGTGCCCGCGACATACTTTCCAAGTGCTTACCAAACGCAGCGAGAGACTCTGCGCTCTTGCAGAGCAGTTGCCTTGGCCGGAGAATATCTGGATGGGCGTCAGCGTAGAAGATGACCAGGTTCTGCATCGAATGGAGCACCTGCGGCAGGTATCGGCACACGTGCGTTTTCTGTCTTGCGAGCCACTCCTCGGCCCGATCAACAAACTGAATTTAGATGAAATCCACTGGGTGATCGTGGGTGGCGAGTCCGGCCCCGGCGCGCGTCCCATGCAGACCGACTGGGTAGAGTCGATACTGCACCAGTGCAAAGAACAGGATGTATCTTTTTTCTTCAAGCAGTGGGGCGGCCCCAAAAAAAGTCGTACAGGTCGGCTTTTGCATGGAAGAACTTACGACGAACTACCGCTGGAACGACTGCAATTGCCGTAGCTTCGGCTGTCCGAAGGCGCGTGTCCCAATGTGGAAACACAGCCCTGGAACTGCCTTGCGACTTGCGGAAACAGTTGCCCCACAAGTTCCTTCACGATGGCAACAGTCCCCAGCACCTCCCTTGACGGGATTTTCGCCATGTGCGAACATTTTTGAATGGAGGCGAGAAAACAAGACTCGCGCAGAGACAAGAACACGGCTCCACATCCGCCTTGGCCCGTATCGCCGCCGCGCTCAACACGACTATTGACACTCTGATTAGCGAATAAAACGAGAAAAATGATAGGAAACGTCCGCGAGATCGACATCACCACCGAGATGCACGCCTCATATCTCGACTATGCCATGAGCGTCATCGTCGCGCGCGCCCTGCCGGACGTGCGCGACGGCCTCAAGCCAGTGCACCGGCGCATCCTCTACGCCATGCACGATATGGGCCTCACCAACAACAAGCCCTACAAGAAGAGCGCCCGCATTGTCGGCGAAGTGCTGGGCAAGTACCATCCCCACAACGATTCCTCCGTCTACGACGCCATGGTGCGCATGGCGCAGGAGTTCAGCCTCCGCTACCCCCTGGTCGACGGCCAGGGCAACTTCGGCTCCATCGACGGCGACAACGCCGCGGCCATGCGCTATACCGAGGCGCGCCTCGCTGCCATCAGCGACCTCATGCTGGACGATATCCAGAAGGATACCATCGACTGGATCGACAACTTCGACACCACGCTCAAGGAGCCGGGCATTCTGCCGGCCGCACTGCCCAACCTTCTCATCAACGGGGCCAATGGCATCGCCGTGGGCATGGCCACCAACATTCCACCCCACAATCTGGCCGAAGTCGTTGACGCCACCGTCTACCTGATCGATCATTTCGACAGGATTGACGACGTCGGCATTGATGACCTCCTGCAGTTCATTAAGGGGCCGGACTTCCCCACCGGCGGCATCCTCTTTCGTTACCGCCGCGCCGCCAGAGGCGATGAGGAAACCGACGCAATCTCCCAGGGCTACGCCACCGGCAGGGCCCGGCTGATCATGCAGGCCAAAGCCCACTTTGAAGAGATGAGCCGCAACCGCAGTCGGATCGTCGTGACCGACCTGCCCTACCAGACCAACAAGACCAACCTGCTCGAGCGCATCGCGCTCCTCGTGCGGGACGGCAAGATCGATGGCATCACCGACCTCCGCGACGAAAGCGACCGGACCGGCATGCGCATCGTCATCGAGCTGACCCGCAACGTCGATCCGGATACGGCCCTCGCCCGCTTGCTCCGCCTGACGCCGATGCAACAGACTTTCGGCATGTCTCTCCTCGCCCTCGTCAACGGCGAGCCCGTCACCCTGAACCTGAAGCGCCTTCTGCGCCTTTTCATCGAGCACCGCCAGGAGATTATCCGCCGCCGCTCACAGTTCGACCTGGCCAGGGCAAAGGCGAGATCACACATCGTTGAAGGGCTTCTCAAGGCACTCGACATCCTCGACCAGGTGATCCAGACCATCCGCCGCAGCCAGCGTGTCGATACCGCCCGCGCCAACCTGATGCGCGCCTTCGGCTTCACCGAAGCGCAGGCGCAGGCGATTCTGGATATGCCCCTGAGACGCCTCACCGCTCTTGAGCGCAGGCAGCTTCAGGATGAACATAAGGAGCTGCGGCAACGCATTGCTTACCTCGAAGATCTGCTGGCCGACGCCGGCAAAATCCTCGGCGTCATCCGCGAAGAACTGCTTGCTTTGCGCCAGCAGCACGCCGATCGCCGCCGCACCGAGATCGTCGAACGCGCCCAGGGCACGCTTACACCCGCCGATCTGCTTCCCGACCGTCGCGTCTGGGTCGCCCTGGGCGCCAAGGGCGCCCTCAGGCGCCAGGACTTCGCCGGAATCACCCGCGCCAGCCTGCGCCAGGCAGCGCAAAACGCGACCGCTGCCTTGCTCACCGCCAACACCCGCGACCATCTCTTCTTTTTCGCCGCAAACGGGCGCTGCCACCGCATCGGGGTCCACGAGCTCCCGCAAGAGGGGCGCACAAATCTGGCCGCCCTGACCGATTTCAGCCGCCGGGATACGATCGCCGCCATGCTGGCTCTGCCCCAGTCCGCAACCGAGGGCTTTCTCTTTCTGGTCACCCGCCAGGGCACCGTCAAACGCATCGCTCTCGCCGACTTCCTGCAGGCCGCAGCGGCCCCCCTCGACGTCATCAGCGTGAATGCCAAAGACAGGTTGGCCTGCGCCTTCATGACGCCCGGCAACGCCGAGGTCCTGCTCGTCACCCGCAAAGGCCGCTCGATTCGCTTCTCTGAGGAAATGGTGCGGGCCATGGGGCTGGCCGCGCGCGGCGTCGCCGGCATGAACCTCAAACGCGGCGATGAGGTGATCGCCGCGTTCCCGGCCGCCTCCAGCGGTGATCTGCTTACCGTGACATCTGCCGGCTACGTCAAACGCACCCGGATGGAAGAGTTCAGCTCGCAGGGCCGAGGCGGCGGCGGGATCATCGCCCACAAGCTCGACGACCGCACCGGTGACCTGGTCGGGGCAGCCGCCTTGACGCCCGAACATGACTTCGCGGCCTTCGTCACCCAAAAGGGCGTGGCAAAACCGCTCGAACTCGACGAAATCCCGTCCAGCGGACGCAGCGCATTGGGCTCGCGCAAAGTGGAGTTGGCCCGCAGCGACGCAGTGGCGGCGGCGCAGGCGGTCTCACCCGTCGTTGCGGCCATGGGCGGCCCGCCCCCTCTCTCCGCCTCCCAGCCGAACGGCACGGGTCGCGCCGCGACGGCCGCGTCGGCGAAGAGTACGGAGGCGCGCCCGAAGAAAAGGTCTGCAAAGAAGGATCGCCCCGCCGCGACGGCAAAGTCCGGCAAAGCGCGCGCCCAGCCCAACTCGCGCAAGCTCGCCAGCGAAGCCCCCGGAACTCGCAAATCCACCACCAGAAAACAGTCCGCCCGGAAATCGGCCCCAGCCGAACCGTCCAACGGCGAAGTCGTCGACAGCGGCACAAAATCCCGTCGCAAATCCCGCTCCGACAGCGCGCCCGCCTCGAGCCGAAAGCCCGCCGAAACGAAAGCATCCGAGCCCGCCTCCAAGCGTCCGTCAACCTCTCGCAGCGCGGCGAAGACGAAGCGCGCCGGCAACAATGCCCAGCCCAAAAACGCCCGCGCTGCCGACGCCGCTGTCAATCAGTCCGTGCAAGGGAGCCTGCTTGAAGAACCGGCGGCAAAGCCCCCACCGCCTGCCGCCAAAAAGAGCCCGCGGTCTGGCCGGAACGCGGCCGGCAAACTGGCGCGTGTGAAGAGCGTCACCAGCGGCCGCCAAAAGAAAAAGTAACCGGATAAAAAAAACTCCCGGCCCGCGCAGGAGCCGGGAGGCATTGCCTCGCAATCTATGCCGTTGCGGTAGGGAAGCGGCCCTATCGCCCCCCAATCGGTGAAATGAGCTGCTCATCCGAACGGTGGCTGCGCCGCCACAAAATCGTGGCCAGCACGCCGATCAACAGGGGCACCGTCGCGGCCAGAGACCAGCGCCAGGAGATGCCGCCCTCCTGCGGCGCCGGCGCCGCGGCCCGGTACGCGAGCCGTTGCCGGTGCTCCGCCAGCAGCGCCTCCTTTAACTGCGCCCGAAATTCGGGGGACGGCCGCACAAAGGGGAAAAGTCGGCCCAGAGATGTCGCAATCCGCGCGTACTGCTCCTCTTCTTCCCGCGTCATCTCGACGGATTCCTCTTCACCATCCGTAACCGTTCTCGGCGCCTTTCCGCGGAAGACGCCGACCATTCTCCCAAACGCATCCACCGTGTACCTGTATAGTCCTGTGGCGGCAGCGAACACGCTTCCTGCCTGCTGCCACCAGACCAGAAGATGACTCTTGACAGTGACCATTTCGATCTATTTTGCCTCCCGTTCGACAGCGGTCTGCGCCTCTTCGCCGTCGAACTGTTCGCCCAGATCCTTGCGCAGCGCCGCCAGCGTACGGAAATATAACGACTTGATCGCGCCTTCGCTCTTCTGCATCAACTCGCCGATCTCGATGTTGGTCAGTTGATCACCGAACTTGTGAAACAAGAGCCGGCGCCGCTCCTCCGGCAGACGTTCAATCGCTGCCCACAGCGCGTCTTCGCCCTCCCGCCGCTCCGCGGCCGCCTCCGGCTCATCCCGCCTCTCCGACGGAAAGACCAGCCCGTCGATCGGAACGAAGGTGCGCCGGCTCTGGTCACGGTGCCAGTTGGCGACCAGATTGTGTGCTATGCGAAACAGCCACGCGCCAAAGGGCAATCCCCTGTCCTCGTACCGATCCAGCCGGTCCAGCGCACGGTAAAAGATGCGGGCGGTCAGGTCCTCAGCGTCCTGAACGTTCTGAACACGGCTGTAGACGTATGCGTAGATGCGATCGATATAGCGCTCGTACAACTCGCCGAACGCCTGCGCATCCTTCTTCGCCTTCGCCACCAGGGCCGATTCGATGGCCCGTTCGTCCTCTTGCGGCTCAGCCCCAGTCCCGCGGGGCCGGCTCCCGTTGGCGCTCTTTTCCGCTTCGCTCAGAGCGTTTCCATTCATAATCTATAACACGATGTGGCTGAAATCGTTGCGGAACAGATGCTGGCGGAGGCTTTCGCGCCGCTCCATCCAGACCCATCGTCCCTCACAGCGGCTGAATCGAAAACCTGCTCGGGCCTCCCTCTGCGCGCCCCACTGCCGCAAAAAGCGGCGCGGCTGCGCTGGCAACCATTATAGAGAATCAGATAGCCCCACGCCAAACCCAGCCGATTTCATTCACCCAACCTGCCCGCAAGCCAAGCCCGGCCATCTTTCGTCCTCTCAACCAGTATCTGCGGGACCATGACACCTGCCCTTCGCCCCGCAGTTCCGTTACTTCCGCCGTGGGGTGCAGTCCGGATTTGGGGTTATCAGGAGAAGCGTGTGGCAGATTTCAGTGTTAATTCCCAGAGGTAGCCTGAAACTCGCCCCCATTTTGGACTGCACCCCCGCCGTGCTCTCAGGTATTCTCTTCGCAGTGATCTGTATTAAGATTAACGCTTGCCGTCGGCACGCATTTCTTCCCCCAGGCCGGGCCGCTATCTGCCGAATACGCCGTGCGCAGCGCGGCAAAGGAGGGGAAACACCCAAGGAGACGCACTCTTGATCGACAGTCCCATCGTCCTCACTATGCTCATCGTAGAGTTGGCGCTGGTGATCGGCCTTCCCCTAGTCGCGGCATTTTTCTGGCGGCGGCGCAGCGCCGCTCTCCGGAGCAGCCTGATCTTCGGCGCAGTCACATTCGCGATCGCGCAAGCGGCACGCCTTTCGATGCTTCAGGGCCTCTCGCTGCTCCTCAATCCCTACGCCCGCTCCTGGGACCCCGCCCTTCTGGCCTGGATCAACAGCGCCCTCCTGGTTGTTACGTCCGGACTGTTTGAAGAGGGCGCGCGCTGGCTTATGATCGGCCGGTTTGCCAGGAATATTCGCGCCTGGCGCGAAGGCGTAATGTTCGGCATCGGCCACGGCGGCATCGAGGCGCTCCTGTTCGTTGGCGGCAGCGTTCTCTCCGCGCTGGTCTTGTCACAGTCCGCGCCCACCGTGCTGGCCCAGCTGGAACAGATCCCTCCGGAGCAGGCCGCGGCCGTCCAAACTCAACTGGACGCCATCACTGCCTTGCGCTGGTGGGAGCCTCTTTTGGGCGCGTGGGAGCGGGTCCCCGCAATGGTCTTCCATGTCGGCGCAACGCTGCTCGTACTGCTGGGCCTGCTGCGCCGTGACAGGCGGCTTCTGCTGGCCGCGATGGTTCTCCATATCGGTTTCAACGCGATCGCAGTCACGATGCTCCAGCTTACCGGTTTGCTCCTTACCGAGCTGGCGATTACGCTCGCCGCGCTGCTGCCTCTCTGGCTGGTCTTCCGTCTCCGCAAACCCATCGCGGCTGCGGCCGCCGCGACCGCCTGATCCATGGACGCATAGTTTGGCCTGCCATATTCGCTATGCTATATTTGATCAATGCCCCACCGCTGCGCGACTCGAACGCGAAGCAACGGAAAATACTTCATAATCGGAACAATTTCCTGGAGGACGGGAGGCAAAAGTGCGCGTAAGCTGCTTTCAGGAGAACCTGTCGAAGGGTCTGTCAATCGTCGGGCGCGCGGTATCGACCCGCAGTACACTGCCGGTGCTCGGCAATATCCTGGTCGAGGCCAAGGATGATCAGTTGCGGCTGGCTGCCACCAATCTGGAGATCGGCGTCAACTGCTGGATCGGCGCGCGCGTCGAAGATGAAGGCGCCATCACAGTGCCCGCCCGCCTGCTGACCGAGTTCGTCAACAGCCTTCCGCCCGACAAGATCGAGATGGAGCTTTCCGTCCGCACCCAGACGCTCCATCTGCGCTGCGCCAACTTTGACGTCAACATAAAGGGCATTGACGCGCAGGAGTTCCCCGTCATTCCCACCGTCGACGACGGCGACGGGCCCGAAGAGACCGCGGAAACGCTCGAAGGACGCACGATCGCCCTCGAAACCGCCGGCCTGACCAAAATGATCGACCAGGTCGTCTTCGCCGCGGCCACCGATGAAAGCCGGCCGACCCTTACCGGTGTCGAGGTAACCTTCTCCAAAGAGCGCCTCTCACTGGCCGCCACCGACGGTTACCGGCTCAGCGTGCGCAGCATCGAAGTCGAGGAGGCCTTTACCGACGATCTGTCCGTCGTCGTGCCCGCCCGCCATCTCGGCGAACTGGGCCGCGTCATCGGCGACGCCGACGAAGAACGTTCCGTCCAGGTCACCGTGACCCAGGCCCGCAACCAAATTCTCTTCCGCGTCTGGGGCAAGGGCGCCGAGACTCGCGGGGCCTTTCACCAGGTCGATCTGGTCAGCCAGTTGATCGCGGACCGTTTCCCCGACTACCGGGCCATCATCCCCAAGAGCCACAACACCCGCACTGTAATCGGCACCGATGCCTTCCTCCAGGCGGTGCGCGTGGCCCAGCTTTTCGCCCGCGACAACGCCAACATCGTCCGTCTCAAGATCGAGCCCAACGGCGACAGCGGTGTGGGCAACCTCCACCTCACCGCCAGCAGCGCGGAGATGGGAAACAGCAAGAACGAGCTGGATGCAATGGTGGAAGGAGACGATCTGGAGATCGACTTCGACGTCCGCTATCTGATCGCCGTGCTAAGCCAGATCGACGAGGAACAGGTCGTCCTTGAGACGACCCAGTCCAACCGCCCCGGCACCATCCGGCCCCTCGGCCTCGGAGACGAGGAGTTCTTGCATGTCGTCATGCCCATGCACCCGCCGCGTTGAGCCAATGTTCGAACGCTCCGGCAGATGACTGCGGGCGCGGTCGAACGCGGCGCACGGGCGCTTCCATGAGTCCGTCGCGCCTCGACGCTGAGCGATCTGGCCGCCTGTATGGAGTGATCGCTAGCGGCAGGAGGAACGCCTGATAGAGGAGTTCTTCCGGGTGAAGGGGCGGGCGTCTGCTCTGGGCTGGTCTCGCAATTACTGATAACCCCCAACACCCAACAGCTCCTGCGTCGCCGGGTCGGCCTCCTCAATCACCTTCGCCATCAGCCCGTTCTCCGGCTTCTCGCCAAACGGCGAACTGCGCATCCACGTCGGCCCATAGCTCAGGATCAGGACGCGGCGCTTCTTGCCTTCCGCGCCCGTCGGCATCGCGCGATGCCACAAGTTGCCGTGCAGCATGACGCAGGTGCCCGCCGGGGCCCGAATCTCCTCCTGGCCCGCCAAGGCGCCATGCTCCTCCAGCGGCAGCTCCTCACCGGCATCCAGGTGCGTGCCGGGGGCTACAGCCAGCAACCCGTTGGCGTCGTTCAACTCGTCCAGGTAGATCAGGCAGTCCAACTTGTGTGGAAAGGCGAAAAAGGGCGGCGTCGGCTCCGTCATGCCCGGCTGATGGTGATGCCAGCGCGTGAACTGCACCTCCTGTCCGGGATAGCTGACGCGCGCCGCCAGCTGGCGAATGCGCACAAACGGGCCGAGAACCGCGCGCGCAACCGACAGCAGCGGCTCAAACTTGATCAGCATATGGAAACCGGCGTGTTTCTCAAAAAGATAGCGGGGAATCCAGTCCCTTCCCTGTAAACGGCTCCCATCCGCTGTCTCGAACTCTGCCTCTTCCACCTCGTCCAACGCCCGCCGCAGCCGTTCCAACGGCTCCCCCTCGATCAAAGCCTTCCGAACCAGGTAACCGTCTCTGGCGAACGCCTTTATCTCATCACGCGAGGCCCACACGTCGACACTCCGTTCACGGTCCTGTCCTTCATTATTAACCAGGATGTGATACGAGAGCGTGTGGTGCGCGTATGCGTCATACTTTGCCTGCAACAGGTCATTCAAGCTGGTCAACTCGTTCGTTGCCATCTTATGTCTCCTCTGCCGTGCGTGCAGAATCCTAAGTCGGGTGGTTTCTATTGACCGTTGCGGTCACTGCGGGCTGGCCTTCTCCAGCCGCGACCCGTCCGGCGTGTCGCGCACCTGCCACCCCAGCGCAGCAATCTCATCCCGCAGCGAATCGGCTTCGCCCCAGTTGCGCTGCGCGCGCGCGGCGTGGCGCTTCTCCGCCAGGTCCAACACCGCCTGCGGGGCCGGCTCCTCAGCCGGCTGTTTCGTTGCGTCTCTCGCCGCGCAAGCCCGCTGCCATATCTCTCCCGGGATGCCGTCCTGCGGCGTCGGCGGCAGCCGCCAGTCCCCCAGCGCCGAAGCGGGAAACCGCGCGCCGCTGTCAAACACCTGCTCGCCCGCCGCGGTCAGCACCGTCGCGCCGCCCTGGCCCACCAGCTCACATTCACCCGTCGCCGGCTCGATCACCACACCGGTGTTTTCGTCAATGCCCAGCGCCGTGATGCCGCGGGGCAACAGCGCCAGCAGCTCATCGAAACGCGGCCGCCCCATATAACAGCGGCTGGTATCCAACTCGTCCCCGCCATCATTGTTGTTCCAATGGGGTATCACGCTCAACCGCAGCCCAAAATCACTGAAAAAGGCCAGTCCTTCGATCCAGTGGAGATCCTGGCCCACCTTGTATATCTCATAGACCGGCAGCGTGTAGCGGCCCGACGCCACAGTGGTCGCGCTCGAGAAGCAGATCGCCGCGCCCAGCCGGTGACGAGCCCGCAACGCGTGCCATGCATAGCTGTCGCGCAGCTGGCGCACCGTATAGGAAGGGCTGCCCGGCCCCATGAACAGATAGTCGCTGTCAAATATCGGCGCCGCCACATCCGGGTCGTCCGGATCAAACTCCGTGCCCCGCTTGCGCGCCGGCACAATCGAAATCCGGGGCGAATAGTTGCGCAGATGATGTTCCAGATACGCGCCCACCTTTCCGGCCACGGCGGGCGAATTCAGTTCAAAACCGGCCGGTGTCTCCAGGATGGCAACCGAAACCGGCGCATCCAGCTGACGCATCACGCGCGCGTGAATCCGGTGGGCCCCCGGCGCCGTCTCCCCAGACCCAAAGAGCGCGATTGGACCAATTTCACTCATTGCATTCCCCCTGTCGCCCCCGCATCGCCGCCCATGCCGGACGCCTTTGTCGACACAATGCTGGGGCAGAATCCCAGTTCCAGCAGCAGGCACGCCTCACACCGCTTCTGCGCCAGCCGCCTTCCCGTCCCCTTTGAATTCTCTCCCTGCCCGTGTCCAATGTGCTATACTGAAACGGCATTTCCGTGGGCGCAAGCGCAGCAATCGGGACCGTGTCACTCCTCTATGCAATCCTTTGTCTTTCGCATGCTCGTCTTCACGGCGGGCGCAGTTACCCTGGGCGTAGAGTTGAGCGCCGCCCGCCTGCTGGAACCCTGGTTCGGCAACAGCCAGATCGTATGGGCCGCCCTCATAGGCCTCATCCTTTCCTACCTGGCCGTGGGCGCCTGGCTGGGGGGGAAGCTGGCCGACCGCTTCCCCAGCCTCGGCGGGCTGTTGACGTTGGTGACCGTTGCCGGGCTGGGCGTCGCCCTGACGCCGGCGGTCAGTCCCCCAATTCTGCGCTTGGCGGCTGTTGGGCTGAACGACTATCTTCCGGGGCTGCTTGCGGGCACGCTTCTTGTCGTCCTCCTTCTCTTCAGCCTGCCCGTCATCCTGTTGGGGGCGGTCAGCCCGTGGGCCGTGCGTCTGGCGGTCACCGACCTGCAGCAGACGGGCCGCGTAGCCGGACAACTCTATGCCATCGGCGCCTGCGGCAGCATCATCGGCACCTTCCTGCCCGTCCTCTGGCTGATACCATCCTACGGCACCCGCTGGAGCTTCTACCTGCTGGCTCTCTGGCTCCTGGCCGTCGCCCTGCTGGCTTCGCTGCTTCACGGACGCAGCCGCCGCGGCCACGGCATCGCGCTTCTGGCGCTCGGCGCAACACTGGCCCTGGCTCTCATCGATCCCGGCAGCGTGCGCGCCCACTGGGACAACCAGGATGACAGCCCAATTCTATACGAAGACGAATCTCTCTACAACTACATTCTCGTTCGGGCCTGGGGCAGCGAGCGCCATCTTCAGCTCAATGAAGGCGTCGGCATCCACAGCGTCTACCATCCCGACAGCTTGCTCAGCCAGGGCATCTGGGACTACTTCCTGCTCGCCCCCCTCTTTCGCGCCCATGCCGGCCTTGATCCCCACGAGCGCATTCTCGTCATCGGGCTCGCCGCCGGCACCGCTTCCAGTCTGTATACCCGAATCTATGGCCCGGTGGAGATCGTCGGCGTCGAGCTGGACCCCCAGATCATCGAGGTCGGCCGGCGCTATTTTGATATGACCCAACCCAATCTGACTGCAGTGGCCGCCGATGGACGCCGCTGGCTGCAGGACCAACCTGAAGGCGCACGCTTCGATATCATCCTCGTCGATGCCTACCGGCCTCCCTATATTCCCTTCCACCTCACGACCATGGAGTTCTTCCAGCTGGCGCGCCGGCATATGAGCGAGCCGGGAATCCTCATGATCAATGTCGGCCGTTCCGCCACCGACTTTGCGCTTGTCGACGCCCTCGCCGCCACCCTGGCTGCGGTCTTCCCCTCCGTTCTGATCGTGGACGAGCCCGGCCCGCCCGATAACCTGGGCAACTCACTCGTCATCGCCGCCAATCTGCCCATCACGCCGGAAGCGTTTGCCGCCAATGCCGCGGCTCTTGCCCCCTCGCTGCCGCACGAGTTCCGTCGCTTCGCGCTCGAGGTTGCCGGTTGCGCGGGCGTTACCTCTTGTGATCGCGCTCTTTCCCGCGTGCGAGCGGCCAATCCACCCGCAGGCGCCCCCGTCCTTACCGATGATCGCGCTCCCGTCGAGCAACTGGTGCATGGTATAATCTGGAGCTTCCTTCGCGGCAGAACCGAACCGCAGCCGCCGGCATACTCTACTGAATGATGTCCGTCAACCACCGGCCACAGATAGCGAGCAATTCAACATGAGTGAATCACGCACTCTCCTGGGCGTCTTTGCCCATCCCGATGACGAGAGCTTTGGCCCCGGAGGCACGCTGGCCCGCTATGCCTCCGAAGGCGTGCAGGTCCATGTCATTATCGCCACGGACGGCGATGCCGGCTCCGTGACCGAGAGCCACCGCAACCAGACTGAACGCACCCTGGCCCAGGTGCGCAGCGAGGAGCTTGCGCGAGCCGCCGTCCAGTTGGGCATCACCAGCATCTGGAATCTGCCCTACCGGGACAGCGGCATGCGCGGATCGCCCGACAATGATCACCCCCGGGCCCTCGTGCAACAGCCGCTGCCGCAACTTGTGGCCGAGCTGACAGGCTACTTTCGCCGTCTGAAACCGCAGGTCGCCGTCACCCACGATCCCTATGGCGGCTACGGCCACCCCGATCACATCCGCTGCTGCGAAGCCGTAACCGCTGCCTTTTATGCCGCCGCGCAGACCGATGCCTCCAACGCGGATCGCAGCAACGGCCGCGGACTGCCTCCCCACACGACACAGAAACTCTATTACTCCTGCTTTGACAAACGCATTCTCCGCTGGGTCGTCAAGTTCATGCAGTTGACAGGCCGCAATCCCCGCAAGGTCGGCCGCAACCAGGACGTCGATCTGGTCGAAATCGCCTCCTGGGAGACTCCGATCCACGCCCGCATCGATGTGGGCGACTATCTCGAACGCAAGGAACGCGCCAGCCGCGCCCATGCCAGCCAGTATAGCGGCGGCCCTTCCACGCTGCGCGCGCTGCCGCGTCCTGTCCGCCGCCGGCTGTCCCGCTATGAAAACTACACACGCGCCTTCCCGGCCCCCAACGCCTACCAGGAACCGGATCTGTTCCACAACGTCGTCTGGCAGAAATGAGCGGCGCGACTGAAGATAGCTGAACTCTTCTCCCCGGGCCTCCGCAGATCGCTGCGCGGCGATCCCGCTTGTCGCGCCTGCCTTCTCCCTCCACTCGAGGTTCCTGTCCGCACGCGAAACTTGGAAACCGTCAAGGGCGTGGTGTACGATCAGGCTGGCACTCGCCGGACTGCAAGGTGGACGCAGCCCACCCTCGGAATGGTGAAGTGGAGTCGTCAGGAAAAGATACGAGCGCGGGTTACTCCCAGGAGACGAGAAATGAATCAGCCAAAGAAGCGGCTTCGCTGGCTCGTCGCGGCGATCGCGGCCATTCTGAGCGTGACGTTGTCCAGCGCCGCTCTGTCCGCTGAACTCACCGGCGAAGAAACCTTCCGGCTTGCCGAGGGCGAAATCGTGGACGATGACCTCTATATTGCCGCTTCAGAGATCTATATCGATGGCATCGTCCAAGGAGACCTGATCGCAGTCGCCTCCTACATAGAGATCGGTCCGACCGGCGTCGTCGAAGGCGATCTCTGGGCGATGGCCGCCGGCGTTGAGATTCACGGTATGGTCCTGGATGACCTGCGCGCTGTCGCTGGCGGCCTCGAAATATCGGGCTCCGTCGCCGATGACGCCTTTCTCGGCGCAGGGGGCGGGCAGGCCGACATTCCGACCGGCATGGGAACGCAAGCGGTTCCCGCGGGGTTGAGCGTCACAGGAAGGATTGGCGGTGATACCTACGTCGCCGCCGGCAGCGCCGATGTCCCAGGTAGAATCGGCGGTGACTTCCGCGGCGCGATGGGGATCCTTGAGTTTTCAGGCGCCGTCACGGGCGATACCGACATTCAGGTCGGAGAGTTCATCGTCTCCAGCGCCGCCCGCTTCGACGGCGGGCTCAGCTATTCCGCCCCCGAGCCGCGCCAGTTTCCCGCCGGCGTTGCCCGCGACATCCAATTTGAGGCGCCGCCCGGTTCCGAGACCGCCGGCGGCACCATTGTCGGCGCCTTTTTCGGCTGGATTTTCCGGACCGTCGCCATTGCCATCGGCATCGCCATCCTCGGCTGGCTGCTGATGCGCTTCAGACCCAGCATCCTGGTCCGCCCTGCCGCCGCGATTCAATCGAGGCCTGTCGAAACAGGGCTGTACGGTCTCCTGGCCGCGGCGCTGCTTATCTTCATCCCAATCGCCACCATCATCCTTGTGGCCTTTACCTGGACATTCTGGGGCGCCATCCCTGGCATCGCCATGTTTGTCTTTCTGGCCGCCGCCTCGGCGCTCGTCTGGTTCCTCAGCCCCCTGCTGACAGGCCTCTGGCTGGGAGAGCGGATCGGAGAACGCCTGGGCGGACGACACAGCCCCCTTCACCTGCTGCTGTTGGGGGCCCTGCTGATCGTCGTGCTAGGACGGATTCCCTTTCTCGGCTGGCTGGTCTATCTGTTAAGCTTTGTCCTGGCCCTCGGCGGAATCCTGCGCAGCGGGAGCGGCGCGGTGGAGGCAACCGAGCCAGAAGCCGCCGCGGCGCCCTGAGACTCGGGGTGGCCGCTGTCCCGTGGGCATCCGGTCACGCACGGCGCCTGCCCAATCTCTGGAGCTCACGGCCTATGCTTGCCATCAATGAAAAGCTCTTTCCGGGCGACCTGGTTCAAATGCGCAAACCCCATCCTTGCGGGGGCGACCGCTGGGAGATCGTGCGCGTGGGGGCGGACATCGGGCTCTTGTGCGAAACCTGTGGGCGCCGCGTCCTCCTGCCCCGACGCAAATTCGCCCGCGGCGCCAGGCGGTTTCTTCGCCGCAGTCCACAAGCCCTGAAGGAACTGGATGGTCCGGGCTAGAATGCCCGCGGC
Organism: Caldilineaceae bacterium; assembly: GCA_022824025.1. Lineage (GTDB taxonomy): Bacteria > Chloroflexota > Anaerolineae > Caldilineales > Caldilineaceae > Bin5. The sequence goes on along the minus strand of JAJEBF010000022.1, from coordinate 3,362 downwards.
CAGCGCCGCGCACGAGGCAGACCAAAGTCAACGCGGCCGGGAACGTGTTTTACGCCGCTCACTCAATTTTCTTCTCGGAAGGAGTTTCCTGATGCAAAGGGAGACGCTGGTCAGCTATCTTGACGACACGCTGCGCATCAGCGAGATCGCCGACTACGGCCCGCAAGGGCTGCAAATCGAAGGGCGGGCCCAGGTCGACAAAATCGTCGGCATGGTGGATGCGCACCAACCCTGTGTTGAGGCCGCACTCGAACGCGGCGGCCATCTCATGCTGGTGCATCACGGCATTCTGTGGGGTGACGCCAAGCGCCTGGCCGGCAGTTACGGCCGCCTCATACGCACCTTCATCGAGAACGATCTCAACCTCTACGCCGCCCATCTGCCGCTCGACGCCCACCCGCAGTGGGGCAATAACGCCGAGCTCGCCCGCCGTCTCGGTCTGTCAGTCGTGGACTGGTGGGCCAATGTCAAAGGCACGCCCCTCGCGGTCCTGGCAGAGTACGACGAACCGCTCGCCTTTCAGGAGCTGGTCGCGCGCTTCGAAGAACAGGTGGGCCGGCCCCGGCTTGTTCAAGCGGAAGGGCCGCCGGTCGTGCGCACAGTGGGCATCCTCAGCGGGTTTGGCGCCGACAAGATCGCGGCCGCCGCCAGCCTCGGCTGCGACGCCTACGTCACCGGCGAAACCAGCCATGCCCAGTTCTACGACGCCGCCAACACCGGGATAAACCTCCTCTACGGCGGCCACTACACCTCCGAGACGGTCGGCGTCCAGGCTCTCGGCGAGCACCTGGCCCAGCGTTTTGGCATTGCATTCGAGTTCGTCGACCTGCCAACCGGCCTCTGAACCGGCTTCAGTTCACTGCCGGGGGGCCCCGCCTCGCGTTCCCTCTGATTCAAACCTGCCCAACAAAAAAAACCCGCTGCAAGCAATCTTGCAGCGGGTAGAGCGCTCACCTGACGGCTGGCGCCTTAGTTCAGTTCACCGAAATCGTGCTACGCACGCGGGGCCGGCTCCAGGCCAACTGCCTCTGAGAAGAGATTGAGCACCTCGCCCTCTTCTGCATGGCGGCCCTCGGCCTTTTTGCTGTACACAAGTGTATCGCCTGCCATCACTTCAAACAGTCCGCCACCCGCCGGGATCATCTTGAGGCTTTCAATTGCCGGCGTGAAGTTCTCCAACAGATCGGCCGCCGCACGGACGGCTCGGGGTGTGTAGTTTCACTGTACACAGTATTCGATACTGACCTTGTACTTCTGCATAGCTCCCTCCTGTCGCTGGTCGGCCTTTCGGCGCAGCAAATGAAATATACTGCTGCGGGCATGGTAGCAGCTTCTCTCCTCTTCGTCAAACCGGGCGCGAGGGGGGGAGGGCGGGGTCTATTCCCGCGTGTGCGGGGGAACCTGATGCAGGACACATCATCATGGCGGATAGCGAGGTCTATCCCCGCGTGTGCGGGGGAACCTACCTGAACGCGTCCGGCGCGTGGTCGTCTCGCGGTCTATCCCCGCGTGTGCGGGGGAACCAGCAGTTCGACGAAGCAGAGAAGGCGCAATACCGGTCTATCCCCGCGTGTGCGGGGGAACCGGATCGCCAGGCAGCCGGTCCGTGTCAATGCGCGGTCTATCCCCGCGTGTGCGGGGGAACCCAACACGGCTTCCACTGCTGCAACATATGGCCAGGTCTATCCCCGCGTGTGCGGGGGAACCCGGCGCTTCCGTCAGCTGAGCCAGGACCGCGCCGGTCTATCCCCGCGTGTGCGGGGGAACCTTGACGCGCCGCACAATTGACCTTGCCAGCCGGGGTCTATCCCCGCGTGTGCGGGGGAACCTGAACATTCGCCCGATACAGTCTGTAACGCGGGGGTCTATCCCCGCGTGTGCGGGGGAACCGAAACGAAAATGGACGCGAAGACGATGGCTGAAGGTCTATCCCCGCGTGTGCGGGGGAACCCCGCGGGCGGGTGCCCGCGGGCCTGATGGTGGGGGTCTATCCCCGCGTGTGCGGGGGAACCCGGCGGCGCGTCATATTGGCGTTCCGTGGGTGAGGTCTATCCCCGCGTGTGCGGGGGAACCGTTGAGGGCATCTGGATCCCGTCGAGTGTGTGGGGTCTATCCCCGCGTGTGCGGGGGAACCCAATGAGCGCGAGCATGTCGAGCTTGTCGCTGAGGTCTATCCCCGCGTGTGCGGGGGAACCTTGCAGCGCCCACTGAAGCGGCATACCGCCTAAGGTCTATCCCCGCGTGTGCGGGGGAACCCGCGGGGCTCTTTCTTTTGTTGAGTACTACCACGGTCTATCCCCGCGTGTGCGGGGGAACCCCAAGTGGTCATGGCCTTGCGTTCGTAGGTAACGGTCTATCCCCGCGTGTGCGGGGGAACCGCGCTACTGTAAGGGCCATTCGGCCATTCTACCGGTCTATCCCCGCGTGTGCGGGGGAACCTGGTTGACGTGATTGAGCAGGTGGATACCGCGCGGTCTATCCCCGCGTGTGCGGGGGAACCTAAGCGAATGCACAAGATGGAGTTGATGGAGATGGTCTATCCCCGCGTGTGCGGGGGAACCGCGCCACTAAGACGCGCCCCAAACAGTCCAAACGGTCTATCCCCGCGTGTGCGGGGGAACCGGCCCAATCTTCGGAGGTGTCGGCCTCGGCAGGCGGTCTATCCCCGCGTGTGCGGGGGAACCCTGCGCTCGCCGGCGGACCCAAAAGTCCTACTGGGGTCTATCCCCGCGTGTGCGGGGGAACCTATGGAGAAGTGACGGCAACACCTGGACTCAAAGGTCTATCCCCGCGTGTGCGGGGGAACCAGCGTGAATACTCCCGCCCCGATCTGCGCAGCAGGTCTATCCCCGCGTGTGCGGGGGAACCCGGCAGGACCGGCAGCGGCAGGACCGGCAGCGGGGTCTATCCCCGCGTGTGCGGGGGAACCCCCAGCTTCGACCACCTGACCCCCTGCTGGCGCGGTCTAGCCCCGCGTGTGCGGGGGAACCGGAATCAACGACGAGCTCGAGAGAATAGGCAAAGGTCTATCCCCGCGTGTGCGGGGGAACCAGGAAGCGGTCAGGAACGGACTGTTGGCCCCGAGGTCTATCCCCGCGTGTGCGGGGGAACCTAGAGGGTTCTCGGGGCGGCCTGTTCGCCTTCCGGTCTATCCCCGCGTGTGCGGGGGAACCCATATCGAACTGATCCCCCGGATGGCAAACTACGGTCTATCCCCGCGTGTGCGGGGGAACCTTGGGCATTTTTGGGCACCAAAAAGGTAGTCAAGGTCTATCCCCGCGTGTGCGGGGGAACCGCTCGGCGTCCGAGACTACTATCATGGCACACGGGTCTATCCCCGCGTGTGCGGGGGAACCTTCCTC
>JAJEBF010000023.1 GCA_022824025.1 Caldilineaceae bacterium | reverse complement strand
CTCTTCGATGGGTCTATCCCCGCGTGTGCGGGGGAACCCCGATCACGGTGGCCATAAAGAGAAGTCCCAGCGGTCTATCCCCGCGTGTGCGGGGGAACCAAAATCGACATGCTGGTCAGCCTTGGGGAATACGGTCTATCCCCGCGTGTGCGGGGGAACCGGTCTTGATCAGGCTCCGCTGTGGCCTCCTCACGGTCTATCCCCGCGTGTGCGGGGGAACCGAGGTGCATACGCGTCATGATCCGAATGCCGAGGGTCTATCCCCGCGTGTGCGGGGGAACCGGCAAAATGGAGACGGGCAGCGGGTCCGGCAGGGGTCTATCCCCGCGTGTGCGGGGGAACCAATTGATACGTCATAGAAAATCGATGTCCAGTGGGTCTATCCCCGCGTGTGCGGGGGAACCGCCTGCGGGGGCAAGTGAAGGGCAGACAGTCGCGGTCTATCCCCGCGTGTGCGGGGGAACCGCGGCCTATCGCAAGCCGAGGTTGACGCTCGCAGGTCTATCCCCGCGTGTGCGGGGGAACCGAGTTGGTGGAATGCCCCGCAGTGGATGTTGAGGGTCTATCCCCGCGTGTGCGGGGGAACCAGAATAACAACGGATCGGAATCGAACCCGGAGCGGTCTATCCCCGCGTGTGCGGGGGAACCCGCTCACTTTTCCCTGCTCCTTTTTTGTGTCTGGGTCTATCCCCGCGTGTGCGGGGGAACCTGAATCTGGTATGATCTGGATGCTGATCATGTGGGTCTATCCCCGCGTGTGCGGGGGAACCAGCTCCTCTTTTTCCCGCTCGAAGGCCGCCTGGGGTCTATCCCCGCGTGTGCGGGGGAACCGGACAAGCGATGGCTAGACAGGTGGCGGTGGCGGGTCTATCCCCGCGTGTGCGGGGGAACCATGGCGTGACAGCTGGCACACAGCGGCTGAAGAGGTCTATCCCCGCGTGTGCGGGGGAACCTTCTTCTTTCCGCATCGCGTACAGTGCCGATAGGGTCTATCCCCGCGTGTGCGGGGGAACCGTCCAAACTGTCTTCACTGCTTATGGAATACGGGGTCTATCCCCGCGTGTGCGGGGGAACCACACGCTTGGCGGATCGGGCTCGTTCTTTGAGAGGTCTATCCCCGCGTGTGCGGGGGAACCTGAATCCCGGCGTGCCTAAGATTTGCACGGAAAGGTCTATCCCCGCGTGTGCGGGGGAACCCCTCGTGCACAGGGAGCGGCCCGTTTTGTTTAGGGTCTATCCCCGCGTGTGCGGGGGAACCGCAGTGCGCCGTGGCAGTGCGCCGTGGCAGTGCGGTCTATCCCCGCGTGTGCGGGGGAACCGGAAAGAGATTTCCCCGGGTGCGATTAACCAAAGGTCTATCCCCGCGTGTGCGGGGGAACCCGACAACTTGGCCGGTCGCCGTTCCCCGATGGAGGTCTATCCCCGCGTGTGCGGGGGAACCCGATAAAGACACACCGTGAGGAGATCCTTGCCAGGTCTATCCCCGCGTGTGCGGGGGAACCGCTTGCTGCCAACGGGCGCGAGTGAGGGCCAGAGGTCTATCCCCGCGTGTGCGGGGGAACCCTCCTTGGTTCGCCGCCAGGCTTCGTAGCAGAGGGTCTATCCCCGCGTGTGCGGGGGAACCTGAGCTGGGCGCTGGAGTGGGAGGCGGCGGGCGGGTCTATCCCCGCGTGTGCGGGGGAACCTTCTCTTTCCGCCTACCATTGCGGTGACTACAGGGTCTATCCCCGCGTGTGCGGGGGAACCGCGCTCGTCTTGTCCCGCCAAAACTGTCTCAGGGGTCTATCCCCGCGTGTGCGGGGGAACCTCGGGTTTTGGTTGCCATTGTTGGCAGACATAGGGTCTATCCCCGCGTGTGCGGGGGAACCGATGAGATTCTGACCAAGGTAGACGGTTGGGAAGGTCTATCCCCGCGTGTGCGGGGGAACCTCCATCCCCGATCAGTCGTCCTTACCCTGCACAGGTCTATCCCCGCGTGTGCGGGGGAACCATCGTTGACTAGAGAATGAACAAACTCGCCCGAGGTCTATCCCCGCGTGTGCGGGGGAACCCCAGACACAAAGGACAATACCGGAATGACAAGCGGTCTATCCCCGCGTGTGCGGGGGAACCTATCACTGATCGCGACACCAGATCGCGGCGTAGGGTCTATCCCCGCGTGTGCGGGGGAACCGAGTTTGAGCGTTCCGTAGGAAACAGCGTCTACGGTCTATCCCCGCGTGTGCGGGGGAACCCGCACCACGCCGCGAAAATGCCCTTGTCCATGCGGTCTATCCCCGCGTGTGCGGGGGAACCCTTGGGCAGTCTCCATCAGTCGCCTCCAGTGAGGGTCTATCCCCGCGTGTGCGGGGGAACCAAAATAGTATTACATTTGGGGCATTGTGCAATAGGTCTATCCCCGCGGGTGCGGGGGAACCCCACGGCGCTCTGCCACGGCGCTCTGCCACAGAGGTCTATCCCCGCGTGTGCGGGGGAACCGTACATTATCCGTATGCGAAAAGCGGCAGGCGAGGTCTATCCCCGCGTGTGCGGGGGAACCGGCGGGTGGGACATAAGGAAGTCCCTTATCAAAGGTCTATCCCCGCGTGTGCGGGGGAACCCTATGATAGTCAGTTTGGCAGCGAAACCACTCGGGTCTATCCCCGCGTGTGCGGGGGAACCTGGGTAAACGCAACCGACACCCGCTCAACCACCGGTCTATCCCCGCGTGTGCGGGGGAACCGATTCTAAGGCGTTCTAAGCGTTTCAATGGCCGGGTCTATCCCCGCGTGTGCGGGGGAACCGTGAGGTTGGCTGCCATGCGGTTCGCCGTGAGGGGTCTATCCCCGCGTGTGCGGGGGAACCCGAGATTGTGAATACCCGCCAGCTGGCGGGCACGGTCTATCCCCGCGTGTGCGGGGGAACCCGTCTGGATCTCGTACGACGTAGCCCCCGTAACGGTCTATCCCCGCGTGTGCGGGGGAACCCATCGGGTGGCCGAAGTCTTTGGCGAGGAGCACGGTCTATCCCCGCGTGTGCGGGGGAACCCCTAAGCGTTCTTTTCTTGACAACTACGCCTCAAGGCCCTAACCTAATTGTACTTCACCAGGTAGACCCCGTCAGCATCAACTATCTCCTTGGGAGCCTCTCCCAATACCTGAATCCGCTGGCCGCCCACCGCGGACGGCTCACGCCATGTCATCACGATCGACCCCTGCTGCAACTCCTCATACCATCCCTCCAGTACTTTCCACACCCTCTCCCGTATTCCGCGCGTCATGTTTGGCGAGGTATATACGCCCGGCGCGATCTCCAACATCGCCGAAGCAAGAAACCCTCGATACCGCGCCGCGACATTGATCGTTACCACGACCGTCATCAGCTGACACCTCCCTCTTCCTCGCCGCTGAAAACCACCGGAGACGCCCCGTCCAACCTCACGTCCTCAAACAGCTTCTTTATGCTGTCGATCATCTTCGAAATCACCCGCTGACTTCGAAGCATTCCTCCCGTCGTCCTCCGCGCCTGCCTCTCAATATCCAATTTCGGGTTCGCCATCACCTCCTTCGCAGCCTGGAACGCAGCAGGCAGCAATATCGTGTCGCGGTACAGATCCGCAATATCCAGCGCAAAGGCGTCGCCGCTGTGCTCGTGTATGAATCCCAACTGCGGAATCGCGCCCACGGACGTCACCGCGATGACCGCCGCCGACGTCACCGCAACCGATGCATGGTTGATCGCCTGGTTCGGAATGTCCGCCGTCAAGGGCCGGTTGCGATCATAGCGGCGGCCCCGCCACGGAATGTCATACCGCTGCGCCAGATTCTTGTATGTCTGCCGCATGCGCGCACCCTCTATCCCCCGCAGAATGTCGATATCCGCATGGGGCACCAGTTCACCCAGACGCATCGCATACATCCTTCGCGCGATCGTGATCCTGCTGCCGCCCGCATCGCCCCAGGCCCGCATCTGCCGGCGCGCCGTCTCTGAGCTGTCCGGCAGCAGCGGCGGCGCAGTGTAACACCTCACGCCATCCTCCCCGACCGCAACCAGCGCCGTCCCATGACGCGCCATCAGGCGCAGAGCATCATGGCTCACCGTCGACCCAGGCCCCAACAGAATCATTGAAAGCGTCTGAAACGGGATCCCATACTGTCCGCTCTCCAGCGGGCTCTGCGCATCCGCAGGATTTTCCCGCTCGAAACGAAGCGTCCCATCCCGAACGGTCAGAGCCCCCCGCGACAACCATAGCAGACCATGCCGGTCGGCATGTGGAATGCGGGCCGTCTCAAGTCCAAGTCTTCCAGGAAGCATTCCTCCTCCTTTCCGGGTTTGTGTGCCGCTGGCTGCTCCAGCGGCTCCCATACACAGTAAAGCTGTTCAGCGCAACGGCGAAGCCACCGCCGATTCGTGAACCTGAACGTGCCGAACAAAGGTGTTTCTGTCTCCTCACGCCTCTCTCCCCTTTCTTCTTGTTTCGGGGCGGTCAGCCGCAAGCGGCTTCGCTTGCGCAGGGGATGGGTCCCGCAACGCCCCCCGGTCAGAAGCCCTTCCTACCATTCACCACCGACCGCTGAATACTCTAGTTTCAGATGTCAGTGGAAATCCGCACAGCGGATATGGCTGGAAAGTACGATTCAGTTGTTAAGGTTCAATACACCCGCGAACGCCGCAATCTCTTTACGATTGACGCGGCGGGCGCAGGAGCAGCATTCCATAACCATAGGCGCGATGACGGCCTATGCCCCCGGCCAGAACGTTCGCGAATCCCTCCGCATCCGTAACCGAAAGCGTTCCCGTCATCACCGCGTCGGGTCCCTCAATCGGCTGCGCGCCCCGCCGGCGGATCACCCGCGTTCGTTGAAACGACTTCAGGCGCGCCTCCTCCAGCCGAGCGCCCCCGCGCCGCCGAAACTGCGCCCGCAGCCAGTCGCGATACACCTCCTCCCGGCTGCGTTCCATGCCTCCTTTCGGATGCTGAATCGCTTCCCACAGGAACGCATCCCACTCCGTTCCCGCATGCCTTTGCGCCCTTTTGGACCGGCGAATCGTCGGGCGGACCAGTACCTCGAAGCCAAGCCGCTGCCCCGGCTTCCACGCAACAGGCATAGGCTTGCTCTGCAACCCGTCCACCTGCAGCGCAGCGCATTGCAAGGGGTCGGCATACTGCCCGGCGGCCTCTTGCAGCGCCTCCGCATCGGCCCGGCCATAGCCATAGAACACGCCTCCCCCGCTGGCCCTGCCACGCGGCAAGATCAGGCGAAAGGGCTTCGGCGCCCTTTCGCCAAAGCTCTCCGTCAGCAGGCAGTGCATGGCATAGCCTTCATCAAAGGCGTGACGACCCATCATCCGTCTGGAACCCGCCCAACGGTGAAAGGATGCGCTATCTATATCCGCGCGTATCATCTGTAAAGAGGGTGCGCCTGTCTCCGTTCGCTCGTCCGCTCTGGTCAGGCGAGTCATTCTCCTCCCTCCTTCCCAGCCGGGGAAGCCGCTGCGTCGTGCGCCGGCAACCGGGCCCTTTCGATGGATCCCTCGCAGACCATACGGCCTCCGCCGTGCAAGCCGGATATCCAATTTCGTTCGTCGGTCAGCATGTAGCTCCGGGTATGAAGGACCGCCGTACTTTCCTGGGGCGAATCGTTCTGCGGCCACATCAACCGTATGCTGTCCGCCCCTTCTTCGGGCTCAGACAGAGGCACGCCCAACAGGGCTGTCAAGGCCGTCTCCCCTTCACTGAAGCTGTGGAAAATCGGCCCGGACGGCAAGCATGGCTTGCGCCCGATGAACAGCGGGCGAAACGGCCGCTCGAGCGCATGCGCCAGGTCATCAAGGGTGGGCGCGGCGTCTGGCGCGTCCATTCTCATCGCGACTGTGAAGCGCATGTCCGCGAAATAGTCGCGAAACCGGAGGTGCGTGAATGAAGCCCCGCCGCCGCCGGCCCTGCCTTCCGGTTCCCCACGAGTTGTCCAGCGCTTGGCGCTGGTCAGCTGCGCCGTCTGGTAATCCTGGATCCGGGTGTTTCCCGCCGGTTCCCTATCGATCCGGACGGCGAAGATCAGCCGGTCCTGCAGCCGCTGGTGCCGTTCTCCCTCGACCCGACGCCAGCCGAGCGCGTTGCCCAGCAGGCCGGTAAGCATCGAAGCGGCGGGAAAGGAACGGATCACGCCATTGTTGTCGATAATCTCGCCGCCGCAGGACATCAGCGGGGCCTCCAAACGTAGAATGAGATGTCTCATATGGTCTCCAATCATTGCCGCCTGATTCTAGCTCTATCAGTGCCCAAGATCAGTTACCCCCATGGTCGACGCGAAAGACATTCGAAGCCCAGGCCGCCAGGCTATCCAAAGAGACACGGTCTGCGCCCGCGAGCTGCGCTTCCTCCACAGACATGACTCGACGCGCCTCCCGCACTCCATAGGCGCTATCCAACTTCGCCAGATAGTCCGCCAGCGCATGTGCGGCTGCGGACGTCTGGGCCTTGACGGGATCCCGGAACGCGTTCGCCAAACTGCGGGGCTGGCGTGAACCCGCCTCAACCAACATCAGGTCGGCATAGGCATAAGGAGCGGTAGACCCAAGCTTCGCGCCGGGCGAAACCGTGGCGATCAGATGCACCAGATGCTCGACTACCTTCCCAGCGAGACCCTTGTCCGCGCTATCCCACTTTTGGGCTTCACACCCTTCCAGGTTGGACACCAGTCCGGGCAAATCCACGACGACATACCCGTAAAAGAGCCCGGCGGTCAACTCCATATCACCGATATGGGCCGCGCCCGGGTCGTCCTCTTCTCCTTGCAAGTCGTCCACCACCGAGAAATAATCGCTCTCACTTTCTTCCGCATGGACTGTAAAGGCGTGCGCAACGTGAATCGCGGCATCGATATTCGCGGCCGGGTCCGACGTCACCATGCGCCCAAAAAGGGCGCCTTCCAGACCGCCGGGCAGCCGCGCATTTTCGCGAAATACGCGGAAATTGCTGCGCTGTGTTTTGAACAACGCCGTCGCTGCATCGCGCGCGGCCTTCACGTCGCCGGCATGTTCGGCGTAGATGGACTGTGCCTCTTTTCGCAGAAAGTCAACCTCAGGTATACCAAGCAACAGAGGTTGCCGGCCGCTCCGCTCTGTCCCGCTGTCGCCGTACACGCCCTTCTGAAAAGCCTCTTCAACCGCTTCAAGTACGTCTGCGTTCACATCGCTCCCATTTCGTATCGGGTCTATCACCCGGCGCGAAACAATGTCCCGGGAGCGAACGGCCTCCGCTACATTGTCAATGTTGCGCAGCGCAAACTCGTCCTCGGCTACCCGCCAGTGCCGCTTAAGACACTGTGAAGAGATGCGCGTGCGCACCGCGCCGCCAAACGGCATACGCTTGGCCAAGCCGCTGTCGTCCCGGTTCAAAAGCGCTGCCGGATAGGAATGCAATGTGTGAATCTGAAGGAATCTTGGGGAACTCATTTTCGTCTCCTTGTATTTGTGCTGCTGTGAATCTGAATTTTTACTGAGAACCTGCATACTGTGATCGTCGTTCCGCTTCGTAGTAGCTGCGAGCGATGTTGCGGCGTACATTCTCCGCCCGGTCTTCCCGGGACCCATCGTATAGAATCAGCCGCGCCATTTCCCGCCAGTCAAAGGGCCGGCCTGCGCCCATCATGCGAAACATCCGCGCCAGCAGGGTTCGCATCATCGGCCCGCGCGCAGTGAGCAGACGGTTCAGCCGCGTTTCACTGAAAAAGGCGGTGTCACGGCTATCTTCCCCTCCCAAGAACAGCGCCCGGCCAACCGGCATGTTGCCGGCATGACCAGTTCGACTCTCGGCGGTGTTGGTCATCAGCGCGATGCCGTGCAGGATCAACGCCCACTTGCTTTCAATGTCTGCATTGCCCAGCAGGTTCTGTTCCGCCAACAGGCGCCAGAAGGCCGCCGCATTCGGGGCATCGGGGTCCATGCGGCGCAACTCGGCCAGGTCGCCGCGTGGAAAGTCGTCTCGCGCCATCGCGGCGGCAAAGCGCGCGGCAATCTCGCCCCAACTTCGAGCCGGACCCTGGTGTGCGGCCGTCGGAGACCTTTCAGTCTCTGGTACATTACTCATCCCTCATCTCCCTCACTGTCGAATAAGAATGGAAACCCATTGGGACCGCGAATGCGCCCCTCAAACACGTTTTCGGCGCGCACGCGGGCCCGGTATCGTTGAATCGCCGGGCACGACATGCCATCCATCGCCGCGCGCAAAATAACGCGCGCCTGATCAATCACGCCGTCCTTCCCGTTCATCATCCAGTCTCTGCGAATCCCGTCCCGTTCACCCGGGTCAGCTTCGAATTCACGCTGCAACGCCTCAAAGAAGCGTTCATCCACGTAATCGCTTAGCCGATTTCCCCAGGGGATGGCCCGCGCCCGCTGGTCCGGGCTGATATTCTGGGTGTCGCCTCCCGCCGCGAACACAGAAACCGCGTGGCGCAGAATCGTCTGCAGCAACGCGACCTGCTCGACGCGCGCGTAACCGATATCACTCAGCTCTTGCGAGCCCCCAGCCGTCCCAAAAACGGCTGTATAGGTCTTTTCCTTAAGTGGAATTGTGCGCTCATAGTATCCTTCGGTCTTGCCCATTCCGCGCACCATGCCGCGCGCCACAAGCATCATCTCTCCTGCCGACCGGTTTTCCTCGCCCGCAAGCTTCAGCAACGGAGGCCGTTCCCAGTCAGGAGACGAGATATAGTCCAGCGTCCGTCTGTATGTGAATCCTCCCTTCGCCAGTGTCAATGCCTTCCCTTCCTTCCCATTGACAGGCGTCCACGGATCCCCCGTCTGACCGTTCAACTGCTTTGCGTGGATACGCTCCCCCTTGGAATTCGCGCTCGTCGCATACACGCGGCCCGATGCGGTTGTGTGCAATCGGACGCGACGGCAAACTTCGACAAAATATGGAGAGAGCGCGTCGATCCTGAGCGCTTCGGCTTTCGCACCGTCCCAGGGGACAGTCCAGAGAAGCCCCAACCCCTCAATGTCCATTCCATAGCGGTAGGCTATCTCCTCCATCTGCGCGAGCAGCGCAACCAAATCCCGCCGCACATGCGCCCCCCAGCGCACCGAGGGCGTGAGGCTGAAGGCCGGTCTGCTGCTTGCCCCTCCGTTCATGCGGGCGATGCCATAGTTGCCCCGCCCCATGAACCCCTCCATGGTCTGCAAAGTCAGGAGCGCAAAAATCCAGTCATCGAGGTCTGCGTTCACAGCGACCGTCATCTTGATATCATGGTTCTTTCCGGTCACAAGCATATCAAGCGCATCGGGTGTCCCAACCCGGTTCTTATAGTCCTTTAGCACGCCTGCCGAAGACGCAGGAGGCTGCATGAATCCGGGCCTTGTCATGTCGTTGACGACAAGATGCCAGGGGCCATCGTCAGGAAACTCCGGCGTAAGCTCGCGCAGGATCCCGCTCCACGCTCCCTCTTCCTCCGGCGGCTCTTCCAACCCGGCGCGGTGCAAGGCCATTGCCCCCAGCTGCGCCAGGAAGGCATGCCATGCATGCCGCTGATGCGGGCGCAGCGCCGGAAATGTGTCAACCTCGTCCCGCGCCAACGCAGCAAAGATTTCGGGCAACGATGCGCGCGCCCTGGCTCCGTCGGACATCGAAACTCGTATCACAGGGTCTTTCAAAATGTTGTAAACCATATGCGCTCTGGCCTCCTCTGTGGGATATTGCTTTCACCGCAACTTATGAATTCCGGGCAAGGATGTGAGCCGCTTCCACCCTACTCTCTCACCAGTCGCAGCCCCAACCGGTCATAACGATACCCGCGTCCGCCAGTCCAAAACCTGAACCCACCATCGAACCGCTCCGGCTCGACTGTTTCTTCCCCCGCATCTCCATAGCCCAAGTGAGCGGGAATCGTCATCCGGGCTATGCGACTTTCAGCGGAAAAAGGGCTGGGCGGCGTCGGCTCGAACTCCACCTCGATTCCCTCATCACCCAACCGCGTTCGAATCCTCTCCTCCGTCTTTCCAAAGAGGATGTCGTTGTTGCCATGCAAAAATGAACTGCTTCTGCGCACAACCGCGCTCTGGGCGGTCAGGCCGTCAGCAATTTCAATTCCCGCCATGTCACCGCCGTGTCCGACCCAGTCGTCGCCCAACTCCTTCTCGATGGCTGTCAAAGCGTCCGGATGTGTGCATCTTTCCACCAGCTCCCGGTTCATCTCCGGAATCCGCCAGACACCCTGATGCGCGGCCAGACGCCGAGTTGCCTCCAGTATCCGCAAATCTTCATAGACGAACCCGTTCGGACCCAGACCGTTGGTTTCCTTTCTGCGCGTCAACCAGGGCGAAAGATCAGCGTCCGCGGGCATCAGGACGATGGAGACCGGTCTGCGAAAGTCAGTCGGACGGTCTTCGCGCGCATGACGATGGAGACGGCCAATCCGCTGCAGCAGGACATCCATAGGGCAAAGATCGGTGATCAACAGGTCGGCATCGATGTCCAGAGATTGCTCCAACGTCTGTGTTCCAACGACAACGCGGCCGCCCGTCTCGCGGTCCTTGCCCAGAATCGCTTCAATCCGTCGATCCAGTTTCTGACGGTCTCCGGCGGCAAACCTTCCGTGATGCAGCGTCAACCTGCCGTCGAGCGAAAACAGTAGATGTTGCGCTTCGGTCGCCTCCGCCGCCTCCTCCAGCGCCTGCTGTGTGCGAATCGCGAAGTCGACGGTGTTTCGAATGACCAAGACCTTCGCGCCGGCTCGCGCCGCTTGCAGGGCACGGTCCGCGACCTGGGCAAATTCAGTCATGTCGGGAGTCGATACAATCCGGACCGTCTTAGCTCTTCCCGTTCCCGCTACGCCGACAATCTCTTCGCCTCCATGGGACACTGTGCTGACGGCGGGATAGGGCGTCTCAATGGCGCTCTGCAGCGAACACGCCCCGGCGCTGGCTCCCTTTCTGCCCAACAGCCAGCGACGCCGTGCGGCCGAGCCCAAGGTCGCCGACATCAGCAGCGCATAGCCCCCCACCTTGCCATGCGCGTCCAGCAGATCCGCCAGTATCGCCCCCATATACGGGTCAGACGCATGGACTTCGTCCACCACCAGCAGGTTTCGAGACAGGCAAACGGCGCGCATGTGAGAGTGCTTCACTTTCAACGCCGCCATCATCGCCTGATCCACAGTCCCGACGGCGATCTGCGCGGCCAGGAACCGCTTCGCGCGCTCCGCGGCCCAGCGGCGCGCGCGGGTCGCATCGTCCGGGTGGTCATCCCACCAGACTTCATAGTTGTGCAGAAGCTGGCCGCCGGCGTCGCCGACCTGCAGATAGCCCGGCACCGCCAGTAGCGGCTCTGGCCCCAGACTGGCGGAAAACAGACGAGCTGCAAAATCCCTGACCCGTTCGTATATCTGTCTGGCCGCGGAACGGGTGGGCAAAGCAAAGTAGATTCCGTCTACCAGCCCGGCTTCATACATGCGGGCAAAACGCCACAGTGCGGCTTCAGTCTTTCCGGATCCCGTCTCGGATTCGACAATTGCCAGACGTTCGTTCAGCGGCGTCTCCAGCGCGGCCTGCTTCTGCACTGAGTTTGGCGGCGGCGCGCCCGCCAATTCAAATAGCCGCCCGAACTCAGGCGCGCCACGGAACGCCTTCCGCTGTCTGCCAATGTCGAGGCCAATCTCCCTGACCGCCTCTCCCGCGCTGGCGCGCGCCACGCTGATGTAGTCGTCCCGCGGCTCCTCATGGAACGGAAACCGGTTCTCATCAGAGCCGATCCAGTCGGCTAGTGTGCATAACCCCAGAAACGTGTGCTGAAACTCGGCTGCCGAGGGCAGAGGCGGACCATCCGGCGAAAACGCTGCGGGAAACCACTCTCGCACCTGCCGGCCTACCCTCTCCACACACCGCTGTGGGTCCAGCCCGCCAAACGGACGCCAGATCACCGGGTTGGGCTGACGCAACCCCAAGTCAAGCGGCAGCCCGTGGTGCGAGAGCGCCGCAACGAAAAGCGCGCTGACACTCACTCCGCCGCAGTCGTCCCAGCCTAACAGTTCATCCCAGCCCAATGCGGGGAAGAACCACTGCGCCGTCTGCCCGTCCGCGCCCGTCAAGACGGGAGCCAGATCCAGGGTGTGCCCGGCCCGACGGATCTTGCGCCTGTTTTTCAAATCCTCCGTCCGCCAAATTTGCGTCTGAAAGCCAACGTTCACTTTGCCGATGTCATGCAGCGCCACCAGAACGCACAGCCGGGCCACGGTCGTCCCGTCCAGGTCGCACAGGCCACCCGCCCGCGCCAGACGCTTGCGGATCGTCGGCTGCGCCAGCAGCGCCTCAAAGCAGGCCGCCACATCGGCAAGATGGTGCTCCAACAGATGAATCCGCGGCGGGTCCTGCTTGTCCGCCTTTCCCCAGTGCAGTCGAGTATATACCGTCAAAATGCCCTCGCCCCCTGCTGCTCAGTCCAATCATCTCAATCGTCCAGCCCGGGCGCGCGGCTGTCAGCGCCGCGCCCTTCGCATATCTTCTGCTGCGCGAAGGACCACACGACGGCGGTGGCATGGCGCACCCTCACATGAATCCCACTATACATCCACATAGGCAAGTCGGAGAAAATCCGCCGCCATCTCAGATCCGCAACCACGCCCCATCACCCTACCCGCCGCTCCCTCATATGGCTGCCGGGCCTCGTCCTGCCCATGGTCGGCCCCAATCACAGTCCGGACTGACGCGCGCGACGAAAACAGCGGGTACTCTTTTGATTTCACATATCCAGCCTGTAGCATGAGCCGGCCGCCGGTTCCAACCCTTCAGGCAGCCTCAAACTGTTTGAGGCATTTCGAAAGCGGCTTACAGCGGGCGGCAGAGCGCGAGGCCGCCATGTTAGACATCGACACGCTTCTGACGGGATTGGGAGAAAGCGGAACCGTACTTCACTTCTGAGCTTGGATGCTTGCAGGCTCTCGTCAACCGTCTCAAAGCCCAACCAGATGAGGTCGTTACGCGCCTACGGCCCAAATCTGAACTCGACCCTGAATGGGGAAAACTCTTGGCATAAAAGTGAACTCACCTTAGCGCATATAAGGACGACTTTTTGACAGGGGCAGGGCGGCAGAGTAAGGTAGCGGCAGGCATTCGATGTTCCGGCGGGTTGCCGCCGGGATTCTACTGACAGGAAATGAAAATGGCGAGTGGCAATGGCAACCAGCGGGAAGCGCCCCCTTTGGACCCGCGGATTGAGGCGAAGCTGGGGATACCGGTCAAGAATATCGCGGCGGTTGCAAGCGGCAAGGGGGGCGTGGGGAAGAGCACGGTGAGCGTGAACCTGGCGGTGAGCCTGGCGCAGACGGGCGCGGCGGTGGGTCTGCTGGATGCGGATATTTATGGGCCGAACATTCCGATCATGATGGGCGTGGATGCGATGCCGCCGGTGGAGGGGGGCAAGTTGATTCCGGCGGAGGCGCATGGGGTGCGGTTCATGAGCATGGGATTTCTGCTGCCGCCGGAGCAGGCGCTGATCTGGCGGGGGCCGATGCTGCATAAGGCGATTCAGCAGCTGTTTTCGGATGTGCGCTGGGGGGAGCTGGATTATCTGATCGTGGATCTGCCGCCGGGGACGGGGGATGCGCAGCTTTCGCTGGCGCAGATTGCGCCGTTGACCGGCGGGCTCATCGTGACGATGCCGCAGATGGTGTCGGTGGCGGATGCGCGGCGGGGCGCGGCGGCGTTTGAGCAGCTGGAGGTGCCGATTCTGGGCGTGATCGAGAACATGAGCGGGGAGGTGTTTGGCAGCGGGGGCGGCGAGACCGCGGCCCGCGAGCTGGGCACGGACCTGCTGGGCGTTGTCGCGCTGGAGGCCGAGATCAGCGCGTCGGGCGACCGGGGCAGGCCGATCGTTGCGGCCAACCCCGCGGGGGCGGCGGCGCGCACGTTTGGCGAGCTGGCCGGGAAGGTGGTGGCGCAGCTGCGGGCGGTGTCCGGGGGGAGTCAGCCGCAGTTGAAAATTGTTTGAGGCTACATTTTTTCGTAGTCAGTTTAAGTGAACACCTATTGGAGACGACCGTTCATCTGAAGGAGGATGGGCGGTTTTTTGGTTTTGGGGGTCGTTGAGATTTCGTTGAAGACGGCACTGCGACGTTTGGGGTGCGCCCGCCGGGCAAGGGCGCTCACAGGGGCGCCTCTGCGGGTTGGGGGAGTGGGTGGAGAGAGAAAAACGCCCGGCGGACGCCGAGGAGGTGACGTCTGCCGGGCGCGGATGAGGGAAAGAGGGAGACGCTGCTCTTACTGGAGGGCGTTCACCTCCTGGAGGAGCTGGAGGGTTCCTTGCAGGTCGTCGAGGTCGGTGAGGTCGATGTCGGGTGTGTTGACTTCGGCTAAGGGCAGGAGGCCTGCGGCGGTGGTGGGCACGCCGGGAACGAGCGGGTATTCGTTCGTTTCTGCGGAGAAGTAGGTCTGGGCTTCGTCTGAGAGGAGGAAGGCGACGAATGCCTCGGCTGCGGCCCGGTCTTTAGCGGTGTCGAGGATGCCGACGCCTGCGACGTTGATCATGGCGCCGGCGTCACCGGCGGCCGGGTGGTGGTTCCTGGCCTGGAAGTCGGGATCTTCGGCGAGGAAGCGGTAGAGATAGTAGTGGTTGACGAGGCCCAGCTCGATCTCGCCGCGGCCGGTGGCTTCGACGATGGGCGTGTTTTTGGCGTAGACCTGGACGTCATTGGCGATCATGGCTTCGAGCCATGCGCGGGCGCGGTCCTCGCCTTCAAGGACGCGGACGGCGGTGACGAAGGCCTGGAAGCTGCCGTTGGTGGGGGCCCAGCCGACTTTGCCTTGCCACTGTGGCTCTGTCAGCGCCCAGATGTCGTTGGGCAGGTCGTCTTCGCTGAGCATTTCGGAGTTGTAGACGAAGACGCGGGCGCGGCCGCTGGCGCCGACCCAGTCGCCGCTGCCGCTCTGGAAGCGGGGATCAACTCTGTCCAGGATTGCGGCCGGCAGAGCTGTGAAGCGGCCTGCCAGGGAGAGGGCGCCGAGCGCGCCGGCATCCTGGCCGAAGAAGATGTCGGCGGGGGAGTTCTGTCCTTCTTCCAAGATGGTGGCGGCCAGCTCGGCTGTGCCGCCGTAGCGCACGTTGACGGTGACGCCGCTGATTTCCTGGTAGCGCTCGAGGAGCGGGCCGACCAGGTTTTCGTTGCGGCCTGAGTAGATGGTCAACTCGGTGGCAGCGCCGGCGCTGCCCATTTCATCGGCCGGCGCCTGAATCGGCACGCAGGCGGCGATCAGGAGTGCGACCAGCGCGATCAGAAGTGACGGCGCAAACCTCTTCAGTCTCTTCGCAGACATGCAGTACTCCCCTTCTGGCTGTGTTTGTTTATGTGTGAGCAGTTTTCGATACGGCTTTGCAGATAAAGATCTGATACAAAACCGGGCTGGTCTCCGTCCGGATCGGAGTCAGGCCCGTCAACAGCTGCGCGCCCGCATTGCGTTTTGCAGTGCCGCGCGCCACAGAAGTGTAGCACAACAGAAGGCGGAATTTTGGCGAAAATAGCGGCAGTTTTTTGCGGCAGTCGTAAACGTGGGCGTTAAGTAAGGTTCACTGAGGCGTTAAAGCATGGTTTACAGAGGCGTTAACTGCCGTTGCGAACTGCAGTGGTTAGTGGTCAGTGAGCGCTTTGTGGTGATGGCGGGGCATGGTTGGCTGGGCGGATTGCCAAGGGGGGCGGTGGGAGCCGCAGTGGTCAGTGGTCGGTGGTCAATTATCGGTGGTCGGTTGCTGGGGGGAACAGCGGGGGAGGACTGCAGGGGGACTGCAGTGGTCAGTGTGGGCGCGGGGCGCGTCAGGCGGGGGTGGGGGCGTGGACGGAGTGGGAGAGGAGGCGGTATTGGGGGACGCGTTCGGTGTCGGGTTTGCGGCAGCTTAGCGGGATAATGAACTCGGATTCTTCGGCGAGGACGAAGAGCTCATGGACGAGGTCTTCGCTGTTGGAGCGGAAGCGGCAGGTCCAGACGTCGTTGTCCTGGTCGGCGTCGAGGAGGGAGAAGGCGTCGAGGGACTGCAGTTTGGTTTCTTCGCGCAGGTAGTATTCGGCGGCCTGGACGGGGGCCTTGTAACAGGAGCGGCCGCGGTAGCGGTCGAGCGCGTAGACATCGCCGGCGTTGTAGGAGTCGACGATGGCGGTGGCGTCTTCTGCGCCAAGGCGGCCGTAGTAGAGGCCGTGGGGGAGGACGATCATGGTGGCGGCGAAGCGGTGGCCGCCGGTGTGGGTGGTCTGCCAGACCTGGTCGCCGGCGTAGGCGGCCATGGTGAGGTAGACGGGCACGCCGAGAGTGGCGCAGCAGCGGTCGCGGCTGCCGTTGGTGCAGACGAGGAAGAGGGGCTCGTCGTGTTTGTGGGCGGCGTAGCGCTCGGGGTTGGCGCGCATTTCGGACACCATGGCGGGCAGGTCCATGGCGGCGAGGTCGTTGAAGTCCTGCAATTCGAAGCGATAGAGGGCGGCGACGTCCTCCTGGGAGAGGCCGATGAAGAATTTGATGGCGGAGCCGTTACGGGATTCGCGGCGCTTTATGAGTTGGAGTCGTGCGCCGGGCGTGGCGGCGACGGCCTGCTGGAGGTGTGTTTTGAGCGCGTCGTCGAGCTTGCTCTCTTCCATGGCCTTTGCGCCCCAGACGCCGGGGTATTCGAGCACAAACCAGACGTCGGTGCCGTTGCCGGCAGTACCGTAGATGGCTTCGCCGGCGGTCTGTGAAAGCTGTGAGCAGATGTGGCCCAGGGTCATTGTTTGTCTCCGTAGGGTAGACGCTTTTTTGAATTTCTACCACGAACGGGCGGAGGACGCAAGTCAGTTTTCCGGACGGGGATTTTGGGGATTTGGGGGATGGACGGGGGAACGGCAGGGGAACTGCGAGGAGAAATACAGGGGATAGGGGCCAGGGGTCAGGGGTCAGGGGGCAGGGGTGTGGCGGGGGTCGGCGACCCAGAAGGCCATGAGAAGGACGCCGAGCAGGCTGGCGGCGGCGCTGAGGGCGAAGAGATAGGTGTAGCTGACGGTGGCGAGCCAGCTGCCGGCCAGGGGAATGACGACGTTGATGGCGCCGATGATGGAGTTGGTGATGCCGACGTAGGTGGGGCGTTGTTCGGGGCCGACGAACTCGAGGACGATCATGAGGCCGGAGACGAAGGTGGCGCTGAAGTAGACGCCGAGGAGCACGAAGACGAGGTAGTAGAGGAGCGGCAGGGCGGCCGTCCCGGCGATGACGTAGCCGATGGAGGCGGCGAGGCCGCCGAGCAGGAGTGAGACCTTGTGTCCTTTGCGGTCGGCGAGCAGGCCGAAGAGGAGGTTACTGGCGGACTGGCCGACGAGGAAGGCGACAGTGTAGTTGCCGACTGTGCCGCCGGAGACGTCCCATTTGCTGACGGCGGCGACGGTGACGAAGGCCACGCCCATGCCGCCGACGGCGAGGAGGCCGCGGGCGATGAGGAAGCGGCGGAAGTTCTGATCGCGGCGCAGGATGCGGCCGAGGCGGGTCCAGAGGCGGAGGCGGTTTTCGGCGTTGCGGGGGAGCTGACGGACGGGTTCGCGGGTGAGGGCGAGCACGGCCCAGCCGAGGAACATGAGGATGGTGGCGAGGGCGAAGAGGATGAGGAAGTTGCGGGGAAAGGCGATGTTATCGAGGATGCGGCTGCTGCCGACGGCGCCGAGCGCGCCGGCGATGCCGCCGACGAACATGGTTACGCCCATGAGGCGACCGCGGCGGGTGGCGGGGAAGCAGACTGCGAGCAGGTCCTGCCAGGCGGGGGCGATGACGCCGGCGCCGAGGTTGTAGATTGCGAAAGAGAGCAGGAAGAGTGCCAAGGCCCAGGCGGGCGAGTGGACGGCGAGGAAGGTTGTCGCGGTGAGGAGGATGAGCGGCATGCGTTCGAGGAAGAAGCCGAGGTTGATGAGCCAGGGCTTTTTGCGGGCGGTGCGTTCGATGGGTCCGGCGGTGAAGAGCTGGGGGAAGAACCAGCCGCCATTGGCGATGACTGCGAGGAGCCCGAAGTAGAAGGGGTTGTCGGTGAGCCGGCTGACGAAGAAAGGGAGGATGGTGGTCGGCGACATGAGGCTCTGGGCAAGGAGGAAGAGGGAGCCGTCGATGACGTTAACGCTGAAGTTCCAGTTGTAGTTGCGCCACATTTCGGCTTCGACATCTTCATCGGTGCGGACAGAGGCGGGCAGATCGACCTGCAACATGCGCCGCACCATGGCGATGGCGAACCGGCGGGCGGGGATTATGGTTCCGAGCATCGGGGCGTCCTGAACGGCAGTGGTCAGTGGTCAGTGGTCAGTGGTCAGTGGTCAGTGGTCAGTGGTCAGTGGTCAGTGGTCAGTGGTCGGTGAAGTATAAGGTGGTTTGGTGTCCTGCGCTACTTTGGGTGGATGTGTATAATTGTGCTGAGTTCTGCTGGACGGTGGGGCCGCAGGCGGGTGGCGGCGCCGATTTCTACGCGAAGAAGGGGAGCGGGTGAGAACTGATATGTTGACGATGATTGAGAAGCTGCTTTTTGTGGTTGCGGTTGGGGTGTCGATCTATCTGAGCTTTGTGCAGTTCCGGCGCGTTTATGAGGTGGTGCGGCGGGGGGAAGGGGAGCTGCCGGCGCGGGGTGAGCTGGCGGGGCGGCTTTGGTCTGCGGCGGGCAGGTGGCTGACATTCGGGAATCTGTGGAAGATCCGGGGCCGGGCGGGTGTGTTTCACGCGCTGATTGCGTGGGGGTTCGTGTTTTATTTGCTGGTGAACCTGGGTGATGTGGTGCAGGGATTTTTTGCGATCCGTTTTCTGGGGGATGGTGCGTTTGGGGCCGCGTACCGGTTTGCGGCGGATGTGGTGACGGTGGGCATTTTGGTTGGCATGGTCTATTTTCTGGCGCGGCGGTTTGTGTACCGGTCGCCGGCGCTGGGTTACCGCGAGAATGTGATGCTGGTGGAGGGGGTGAAGTCGGGGGGCGTTTCTCGGGACTCGCTGCTGGTTGGGCTGTTCATTTTGCTGCACGTGGGGTTCCGGCTGGTAGGCGAGAGTTTTGGAATCGCGCTGGAGCGTCTGGCGACGGGTCATGGGGATGGGGCGCAGCCGTTCGCGAATGGGGTGAGTTTGTTGTGGGGCGGGATGGACGCGGGGGCGCTGACGGTGGGGCAGCATGTGGGCTGGTGGGTGGCGCTGGGGCTGGTACTGGCGTTTGTGCCGTATTTTCCGCGCACGAAGCATCTGCATCTGATCATGTCGGGCGTCAACTTTTTGGCGCGGCCGCCCCGGCGCTCGTTGGGCGAGCTGCCGCCGCTGGATTTTGAGGATGAGACGATTGAGGAGTTCGGCGCGGCGCGGTTGGAGCAGCTGCCCTGGCCGCATCTGGTGGATGCGTACGCGTGCATCATGTGCAACCGCTGCCAGGATGTGTGCCCGGCCTATGTGACGGGGAAGGAGCTGTCGCCGGCTGCGTTGGAGGTGAACAAGCGGTATGTGATCAACGAGCGGGCGGCGGCGATGGCGGCGGGGGAGGAGACGCCGCCGCTGCTGGAATACGCGATCAGCGAGTCGGCGGTGTGGGCGTGCACGGCGTGCGGCGCGTGCGTGGACATCTGCCCGGTGGGCAATGAGCCGATGTTCGACATCATGCATATGCGGCGCTACCAGGCGCTGACGGAGAACCGTTTTCCCGATACGCTGCAGCAGGCGTACCGGGGGATCGAGCGGCAGGGCAATCCGTGGAACCAGAGCGCGCGCGAGCGGCTGGCGTGGGCGGAGGGTCTGGGCGTACCGACGGTGGAGGAGGCGCCGGATGCCGATGTGCTGTGGTGGGTGGGTTGCGCGCCGAGCTATGATCCGCGGGCGCGGGAGACGGCGCGGGCGTTTGCGAAGGTTCTGAACCATGCGGGGGTCAGTTACGCGGTGTTGGGTGAGATGGAGAACTGTACGGGCGACGCGGCGCGGCGTTCGGGGCGCGAGGACCTGTTCTGGGGGATGGCGGAGAGCAACAGCGAGGTTCTGAGGGAGGTTGGGGCGCGGCGGATCGTGACGACGTGCCCGCACTGTCTGCACAGCATTGGCAAGGAGTATCACCAGTACAGCGGAAGCGAGGCGCCGCAGTGGGAGGTGATTCACCATACGCAGCTGCTGTCGGAGCTGGTGGCGGCTGGGAAGCTGGCGTACAACGTCGCGCGGGAGGGCGTGGTTACGTTCCACGATCCGTGTTACCTGGGGCGGCAGAACGGGATTGTTGACGCGCCGCGGACGCTGTTGGAGGCGGGGAACATTGAGCTGGAGGAGATGCCGCGGCATGGACAGCAGAGCTTCTGTTGCGGCGCGGGCGGCGCGCAGTTCTGGAAGGAGGAGGAGCCGGGCGAGCGGGCGGTGAGCGCGGAGCGCTATGCGGAGGCGCGGGCGACGGGCGCGGAGACGGTGGCGGTGGGCTGTCCATTCTGTTTGACGATGATGTCGGATGCGGCCAGTGCGGCGGATGACGGTGTAGTGGTGAAGGACGTGGTGGAGTTGATTGCGGAGGGGCTGGAGGGCAGTGGAGAGTAACTGCAGTGGTCAGTGGCTAGTGGTCAGTGGTCAGTAAGGGCAGTGCAGGCAGGGGATAGGTGCAGGGGTTAGCGGAGGGGTGGGCCGGCGAGGGTGGCGGTTTGGAATGCGGCGTAGAAGAGGAGTGCGCAGAGGAGGGTCCAGGCGAGTGTGCGGAGGATGCGCGGTTCGCGGATGAGGGGCTGGCGGCCGAAGTTGAGGATGGAGGGCGGGCGGTAGCGGGGCAGGAGGCCGGTGGCGATGATGACGCCGCCGGCGAGGCCGCCGAGGTGGCCCCAGTTGTCGACGTTGGTGACTGAGAAGCCGAGAACGAGGTTGATGACGAGGATGGCGAGGGCGGACTGGAGCATGGATTGGCCCTGGCGGCCCATGTTGTCGCGGAAGCGGTAGAAGTAGACGATGGTTGCGCCGAGGAGGGCGAAGACGGCGCCGGAAGCGCCGGCGGAAAGGGCGGGTGAGAAGGCGTAGCTGGCGATGCTGCCGAGGAGGCCGCCGAGCAGGTAGATGACGGTGAAGCGGACGTGGCCGAAGTGGCCTTCGATGATGGGGCCGAGCCAGAAGAGGCCGATGAGGTTGGAGATGAGATGGATGGGGCCGATGTGGAGGAACATGGCGGTAAAGAGGCGCCAGCTCTGGCCCTGGAGGATATGGAAGTTGGATTTCATGCCGAGGTCGAAGAGGACCTGCAGGTTGGTGGGGCCGTTCCAGACGCCGTATTCGAACAGGCCGTAGAGGAAGGTGGCGGCGAAGACGAGGAGGTTGACGGCGATGAGGGCGCGGCTGACGCGGGGGCGTACGAGGGGGATATAGAAGGTGGGCGCGGGCGGGGGCCCGGCGGGGCGGGGCGGGTTGCCGAAGAGGTTCATGGCAGCCCGTTCAGAGGTCGATGGGCGACCAGTCCACGCGGCACTTTTCGGCCTGAATGATGCTGATCACTTTGTCGACGGTATCCTCCTGGCAGTCGTCGCGATTGACGACGACGTACTGGAATTCGTGCAGATGCTGCAGTTCTTTGCGTGCGGTGGCGATGCGCATTTTCAGTCTGTCGGGGGTTTCGGTTTTGCGCTCGCGCAGCCGCCGCAGCTGTTCCTCTTCGTTTTCGGCGACGAGGAAGATGGTGACTGCTTCGGGGATGAGGCGGCGGATGGTGGCGGCGCCCTGCACGTCGATGCGGAGGATCACGTCTTTGCCGCTGGCGAGGGCTTTGCGGACGTGGGTTTTGGGGATGCCTTTGTAGTCGCCATAGACGACGGCATATTCCAGCAGTTCATCGGCGTCGATCATTTCAGCGAATTCGCCGACAGAGACGAAGTGGTAGTCGGCGCCGTCGATTTCATTGGGGCGGCGTGGGCGGGTGGTGGCGGTGACAACGAAGTGGAAGGGGTGGTTGCGCTTCTTCATCAGCGAAAGGGTGGTATCTTTGCCGACGCCGCTGGGGCCGGATATGACCACCAGAATGGGGTGGGGTTCGTTCTGCCGGTCGTAGATTGGGGCCACATCGTCCTGGATATCTATCATGGGAGGTATGTCTGAACTGCAGTGGTCAGTGATCAGTGGTCAGTGATCAGTGGTCGGAAGTTCGTTGTTGGCTACGGCTATTTTGCAGTTGCTTTGGGTGGGGGATTGGGCTGGATATAATGATGGACAATCAAGCGGTCTGCGCCGGAACGGTGTATGAAATCAGTATAGTGCAGATTAAAGGCGGGCGAAAAATTCTGGCGCGTATGGATTGAGGGGGAAGGGCGGGGGCTTATGCCGATATACGAGTATTTCTGTTTCGATTGCAGGAAGCGGGTGAGTGTGCTGTTTCGCACGATGGCAGAGGCGGAGGAGGGGGCTGAGGTTTGCCCTGAGTGCGCGGGGGCGCGGCTGCGGCGGTTGATGAGCCGGCTGCGTGTGCTGCGTTCGGAGGAGGACAGCATCGAGTCGATGGCGGAGGATTCTGCGCTGCTGGCGGGGTTGGAGCAGGAGGATCCGCGGGCGCTGGCGCATTTTATGCGCAAGATGAGCGATGGCACGGGCGAGCCGCTGGATGAGGAGATGGATGAGGTGGTGGGAAGGCTGGAGTCCGGGGAGAGCCCGGAGTCGATTGAGTCTTCGATGCCTGACGGCAGTGGTGAGTAGGCAGTGGTCGGCGGTCAGTGGTCGGTGGTCAGTGGTCAGTGAACGGCGAACGGCGGAACACCTCAGCACATTTTGAACCGCGAAGGGCCACAGAGAACACCTTTAACATCTTTTTGCCATTTTTTCACGGATGGCCATTTGGGGCGGCGATGAAAATCCTCTTTGAATTAGGAGGGTTTTTTTGATTGGGGCGGGTTGGGCGGGGGGGGGTTAGATTTTTTCGAAGTGGTCAACGGGGACGACGAAGATGGTGGCTCCACCGACCTGTTTTTCGACGGGGGTGGGGATGTGCATTTCGCCGGGTTCCATGACGGGGGGAAGGGGTGTTACGTATTGGACGCGGCTGGTGCAGCTTTCGCGGAAGACGGTGAGGACGTCCTCGACCTGCTCGTCCTGGACGCCGCAGAAGATGGTTGCGTTGCTGATGCGGAGGAAGCCGCCGCGCGTGCCTGTAATGGTGGCGGCGTAGCCGCGGCGTCCGAGACGGTCGAGGAGGTTGGGGCTGTCTTCTTCGTTGACGATGGCGATGATCAGTTTCATTTTCTGCGTTTCTGGTTATTGGTAATCCCAATTGCAGGCGGCGGGCTTTTGCCTGCTGGGCAGGCCGCTACGGATTGGCCTCCTGTTCGAGCGCTCGACTGCGTATATTTCCCGGCTGGCTCACAGGAGGGGCATTTGAATCATATCTCATTTTGGCTGATTCTGTCCATTGGCGAAGCGGCGGGGAGGAGGGCAACGGCGAACGGCAACACCTCTATGATCCACGGAGGGGCACGGAGAAGGGCAGGGGAACTTCGGGGAACTGCTGGGGAGGGGAGGGAGGGTGGTGGTTTCTCAGATTGGGGCCGGGCGGCGGCAGGGAAGGTCTGGGCAGGCGATGGATGGACTGGCGGCATTGACGCCGCTTACTCAAATTGGGACAGGAGGATCGAGTCCGCGCCGAATTCGGTCATGATTTTGGGCGCGCCCTCCAGGGATGCGTCGTAGAGGCCGGCGATCAGACGGAGGGGGCCGGGCGGCAGGGTTTCGGGCAGCCGGAGGCCGACGCTGCTGAATTCTCCGGGCGCATTCAACTGCAGGATTGGGTCTGCCTGGGCAAGAATGCCGCCGGATTCGTTGAGCAGGTGGATGAAGATCTTTTCCCCGCCTGTAGGCGTTGCCTGAGCTCCTCTCCAGTCCATGTGAATGACCAGAATGCCGCCGTCGGCAACTGTTTGCGGGCGCAGCTGGGCCCGCGCCAGGGTCATCCCGTTTTCAAATGGCGCGTCCAGCTCTTGCCAGCCTTGCGGGTCGGGTCTCGCGTAGAGGTGCACGGGGAAGATGCCGACCTGCTCCTGCAAGACCTTGCTGAAGCCGGCGGCGAGGGCATCCGGGGCAATGCCGTCGGCGTCCCAATTGGGAGCGGGCGCGGCGGGCAGAATGACCCTGTATACGTTGCCCTGGATGAGGGAGTCGACGACCTGCGCGGCGCCGTCGGCGTCATGGGGCCTGGGCGGAATCATGAACTGCTGGACATCGCCCTTGTAGTAGTAGGAGAGGGTTGGGTCGGGGAAGTTTTCGGCGATACGCACATCTTGCGGGGGGAGGCCGGCGCTCCAGCGATCCAGGGTTTCGGCCAGCGCGCGCCATCCCAGAGACCTGCTATCAAAGTAGTGGATGCGCAGGGTGTAGGCGTTGGCGGCCAAAACGAGGATGATCAGGGCGGCGGCGGCAATGCGGCCGAGCGGCAACCGTGCGAGAAGGCTGGGCGGATGGGCGGCGGCATCCGGCGCGTTGCGCGGATCGGCTACGCCGTCGACCCAGGCGCGCCATCGCCAACCCAGGTGGGTATCAACCCAATGGCTCATTCTGGCCGCGCTGACGGTGATCAGCAGCAGGAAGGGCGGCAGCGCGGCGACGAGATAGCGTTCATCGAATATGGGACGCTGGCGGGCGCCGAGCCACGTTGCCAGAAGCGGGGTGAACAGGTAGAGGAGCAGGAGGACGGTCGCGCCTGCCGGTCTGGGCGGAGTCCCGTGCGGGTCATCTGCGCGATTGGGGGGGATTGCGCCGGTGTGGCTCCTGGGGTCGGCGGGCGCGGCTTCGGCGCTATGTTCGGCGCTATGTTCGGCGCTGTGTTCGGCGCTGCGTTCGGCGCTGCGCTGTCCCCTGGTTGTGTTGCGGAGGCCGAAGGCGAGCCCTGCGATGATGACCGATCCGGCCAGCAGGCCTGCGGCGAACCGCCAGACGGGATGGGGGACCATTTCGCTCAGGGCAAAGACGCTGAGAGAACGCCACAGCATTGCGCCAAAGGCGGGCGAATCGCCGTTGCCGCCGTAGCCGATCAGGGTCTGCCAAGCGCTGAAGAACCAGGGCGCGACAAGAGCAAGGGTCAAGAGCTGCCCGATACTCCAACGGATGAACAGCCCGCCATCGTCTGAACGCCATGTTTTCAGGAACAGGTCGGCGGGGGGGGTGGGAACGGCGCGTCCAGATGTTGCGCAGCAACAGGAAGAGGACATGGAAGTTGTGGGCCAAGATGACAAAGGCGGCGTAGTAGTGGACGTGCAACGCGACGGCTGCGCAGAGGGCGTAGGCTGCGGGCGCGGGCCAGAGCCCGGGCTGCCGGATCACGCGCAGGGCCAGGAGTGTGGCGGCCGCGGTGAGCGCCAGGCTCAGCGAGTACATGCGGGCGTCCTGGCTATGCCAGATGGCGTAGGTGTTTACGGCCAGGAGCAGGCTGGCTGTCAGGGCGGTTGACGCGCCGAGGCGAAGCTGTCTGGCGAGATGGAAGACGAGCGGGATGGCGGCCGTCCCCGCGAGGACGGAGAGAAACCGCAACGCGAATTCATGGGTTCCGGCGATTTGGAGCCAGGCGTGCTGCAGGAAGTAGCTGCCAACGGGGTGGGGTTCGCGCATGGTCAGAGTCTGGGCCACGATCCGGGCGGGTGCGTTCAGGCTGAAGAAGAAGCCGAAGCTCTCGTCCCCGCGGAGTTCGCGGAAGCCGAGGCGGAATAGCCTGAGCAGAAAGCCGAGCAGGATCACGGCCAGCAGCGCGCCGCGCTGGAGATGCGTGTTGGCCAGAACGCCGCGCTGCAGATGCTCGCGGGCGAAGGCGGGAGCGACGGGGCCGGCATGGCGTTGCGCGGGCTTGCCCCTGAGTTGGTCAACTACACCGTGTGCGCGCTGCCAGACGGTTCGCGCGGCGGCCAGGAGCTGAACGCGAAGGGCGACAAGCAGCCCGAGCCAGCCTATCCCGCTGGCAGCCAGACCCCAGACTGCGCTGCGGGGTCGATAGACGAGTTCGAGTGTGCCGGAACCGGCGGGCACGGGTATGGCGAGGAAGGCCTGGTTGGCGCGGGCTACAGGGAGAGACTGTTCGCCCTGCCACTTGGCCTGCCAGCCGGGCAGCCATTTCTGGCTGAGGAAGAGGAGGCCGCGTTGCGCGCTCTCGATTTGGATCTGCAGATGCCCAGGCGCGATGCGCTCAACCTGCAGGGCGGCCCCGCCGCCGTCGCCGAGCGTGATCCGCCCATCCTGCCAGCTGTTGCCCAGGGCGTGGGCATCGGAGGCGGCGATGAGGAGTTCGTCGCGCATGTTGAAGGCGGGGTCGGCGAGGAGGGCAAGGGCTTCGCCGTCGGTCACGGCGCGTGCCCGCTGGGTCCACCAGAGCCGGGGGGAGATTTCGTTCAGCGCATGGAGATAGGTTGTCGAGCTCTGCGGCTGGGGGAATTCGGCCAGCAACCGGCTTGGGGCGGGCAGTTCGCGTTGCCAGGTGAGGACGGCGCCGGTTCCGGTCAGCTGCCACAGTCGGTCGAGAGGAAACTCCTGCAGGAGTTCGTTGTATTTGGCGTGGCGCAGCGGACTTTTGCCGAGGAGATCCTCCCAGCCGAGGAGGAGACCGCTGTTGCGGGGCACTCGATGCTCGTTGTAGACGCGCGGCGGGAGGGAACCGGCCTGCTCGGCTTGAGACTGGGCTACCTGGAGCACGGCCGCGGCTTCGGGGGGCACAAGGCCATCCCTTACGGCGGGACCGAAGTCAAGATTGGTCGTAAAGTTGACGACAAACAGGTCGACGAGCGCCAGCGGGATCAGCGCGATGAGGGGCGTGCGCGCCAGCGCCGCGCCGGGCGGTCTGCCGCGCCCAAGTTGAGAGCCGCCCAGTATGGCGAAGGCCAGGGCGATGAGCAGCGCCATACCGCTGGGCCAGAGCAGGGCCGAGGTCGAGAGATCGGCGCGTGCGGGCAGCTGCCGCCATACCCAGAAGAGCGTCAGGCCGGCGGTGACGGCCGCGGCAAATCCGTAGCACAGAGCACGCCTTCGCGGCGCGGACAGCGCGGGCAGCAGCGCCATGCCATAGCCGCTGAGGACGCTTAGCGAGAAGGCAACCAGGAAGATCGCCCGCTCCTGGCCGCGAAAGAGATCGCCGCCGGGCGCGACTCGATAGAAGAGGCTGTAGAGGGGGAGCCTGCCGCCGTAGGAGAGCAGCAGAGCGACAGCCGCGCAGATCACGAAGTAGAAGGCGGCGGCGCGGGTGTGCGGATCGCCCTTCGGCAGCGAGAAGCCGAATGAAAGCAGCGTGGCGACGGCGACAAAGGCCAGGCCGAGGCCCGCCACGCCGACGTATTGCGGGGAATACAGCGTGTAGAGGCCGGGGAGCAGAAACTGCAACGTATCCCTCAACGGGAAGCCGCCGCTCGCCTCCTGGAAGGTAAGCGAAGAGCGCAGGGTGTGTTGCGTAAACTCATAGACCGGCCAAAGCTGCGCCAATGTCAAGAGCGCCAGCACCGCGGCATACGCCGCAGCCATGCCCGCGTACAGCAGCATTCTCACTGCGATGGCTTGAACTGCGGACTTGCCTGGGCCGCCCCATCCTCGTTGCCTGCGTAGATCGCTGACGAAGAGCATCAGCATCCAACCCGCAACGGCGTAGGAGAGGAACATGAAGGTCTGGGGATGGCCGCCGAAAAAGGCGACCGCATGCACACCCGCCGCGGCCAGCCAGCGTTTCCATTGCGGGAATAGACGGCTGAGAGATGCTGCCGGGCGCGGCGCGTGTTCTTCATCGGCGCCGCGTTCGGGGCACTCCGCGTTCGGCAGCAGCAGGAGGAGGATGGCGGGCAGCCAGACAGCGACGCGCAGAATGCCGAGTTGAAGCGGCGCATAGCCGGTGAGATAGCCGGAGAATCCGAATATCGCGCCGGCTGTGAAGGCGGCCATTTTCCTCCCGGTCAGGCGGCGGACGAGCAGGTAGGTGAAAAGGCAGGCGAGAAAGATGTGGAGGGCGGCCTCGGCCTGGAGCCAGTAGAGCCTGCCTGCGGGGCTGCGGTCGAAGCTGGTCAGGATAAGGAGGGCATTGTTGATCGGGTAGAAGACGGCGGATTGGGCGTCGGCGAGGAAGGGGTGGCCGGCGAAGGTGTGCGGGTCCCACAGGGGCAGCCGCAGTTCGAGAATTGCGGACTGTTGGAAGAGGCTGAAGGGCAGGAAGTGCCGGGTGAAGTCGCTGTCGGGGAAGGCGGCGAGGCCCAGGAGATGGGGCGCGAAGAAGAGGAGGACAAAGGCGCCGTAGGCCAGGGCGACAGGAAAAGCAGGCGGCTGAAGCGGGCGCTTCATCTGTTTGCGGCAGGGCGGCGAAGGCGGATGCACGCGGAACCGGATTTTGAGGCGCGTCTAACCGCAGAGCGGGGTGGGGGATAGCGGGCTGTCATTTAGCGGTTTGCCATGTCGAAGAGCCGGTTTCAGGGGCTGGGGGCGAGGGCTGGCAGTTTGCGCTGCACGGCGTTGACGATGTCCTGATGGACTTCCTCGCGCGGGCGGGCGGCGTCAATGACGGCCCAGCGTTCAGGCTCTTGCGCGATGAGGTGACGGTAGCCGGTTTCGACCCGCTGATAGAAGGACAGTTCCTGGGCGTCGAGGCGGTTCCAGTCGCCGTCGGCGCGGCCGCGGTTGCGGCGGATGCCTTCGGCGGGCGGGATATCGAGATAGATGGTGAGGTGTGGGCGGAGGCCGCCGGTGGCGTAGGCGATGAGGCGCTCGAGCTCGGCGGTCTCCTGCTGATGACCGTAGCCCTGGTAGGCGAGGGTGCTGTCGGCGAAGCGGTCGCAGAGGACGGTTATGTGGGCGGCGAGCGCGGGACGGATGACCTCTGCGACGATCTGGGCGCGGGCGGCGTTGAAGAGCAGGGTTTCGGCGCGGGCGTGCATTTCGGTGTGGGCGAGGTCGAGGAGGAGCTGGCGGATGCCGTCGCCGATGCGTGTGCCGCCGGGTTCGCGGGTGGTGAGCACGGAGCGGCCGGCTGCGCGCAGGTGGTCGGCGAGCAGCCGGATTTGGGTGGTTTTGCCGCTGCCGTCGGAGCCTTCGAAGGAGATGAACATGGTGGAGGCAGGATATGCTGGCGGCGTTCAGGACGGGCTGAAGATGCGGACGCAGCGGTGTGGTTCGCGGCCGTAGCTGTGGCTGATGAGGTTGGCGGTGCGGGCGAGCTGGTGTTGCTGGCTGCGGATGGAGGCGGCCTGCGGGCTGAGCTCGACCGATTTTTCGCCTTTGAGGAGGCGTTGAATCGCGAGTTGGGTTTCGCGCATGGCGGAGTCGAAGACGAGTTCGGGGTCGTCGCGGCGGAGCTGGAAGACGTCGAGCAGGTATTGCTCCATCTGGGTGACGGTATTGCTGCGGAGGACGTAGACGGGCACGTTCTGGCGTTCGGCGTCGGCGATGGGTTGGGGTTTTTGGCGGAAGTAGTTTTTGAGGGTCATGACGATATCGGCGTCATGCAGCTCTTTGACGACTTCGATGGGGACTTTGAGGTTCTGGGCGGCGGTGCGCAGGCGGTTCTGGCCGATGCCGTAGGGGAAGACGCGTACGGGCTTGCGTTTGCCGTCGCCGTTGGGTTGGGCGGCGGGGTCGGCGAAGTTCTGGGCGAGCTGGTTGGCGCGATCTTCGCCGCGTTTGCCGCGCTGACGGCGGCGGCCGCCGCTTTCGGGGCCCTGGCGGCTCCGCCCGATGCGGCCGGGCCGTTCCTGGCTTTCGACGGATTCGACGTGGACCTGGTTGTCGCTGTTGACGTAGCGGATTTCGGGGGAGAGGGTCCAGCCGCGCAGGAGCGAGTCCACGGCGTCGGCGACCTTGTGGTGGACGATCATGCGCTGGCGTTCCTGGATTTCGATGAGCACGTCGAAGGTGGGCGGGGCTTTGCGTTCGAGCACGGTTTTCTGGGTGCCGCGGCGGCGGGCTTCTTCGTCGGACAGGGTGACGGTATCGATGCCGCCGACGAGGTCGGAGAGGGTGGGGTTCATGAGGAGGTTTTCGAGGGTATTGCCGTGGGCGGTGCCGATGAGCTGGACGCCGCGTTCGGCGATGGTGCGGGCGGCGACGGCTTCGAGTTCGCGGCCGATTTCGTCGATGATGATGGCTTCGGGCATGTGGTTTTCGACGGCTTCGATCATGACTTCGTGCTGCAGGGTGGGGGTCGCGACCTGCATGCGGCGGGCGCGGCCGATGGAGGGATGGGGGATGTCGCCGTCGCCGGCGATTTCGTTGCTGGTGTCGACGATGACGACGCGTTTATTGTCGCTGAGGACGCGGGAGGCTTCGCGCAGGAGGGTCGTTTTGCCGACGCCTGGCCGGCCGAGAAGGAGGAGGCTGCTGCCGCTGGTGATGATGTCCTGGATGATGTCGATGACGCCGTAGACGGCGCGCCCGACGCGGCAGGTGAGGCCGATGACGACGCCCTTGCGGTTGCGGATGGCGGAGATGCGGTGGAGGGTGCGTTCGATGCCGGCGCGGTTGTCGGCTCCGAAGTCGCCGATGTTGTCGATGACGTGTTGGAGGTCATCGCGGGAGGTTTCTTCCTGGCTGAGGCAGACTTCGCCGTCGGGGAAGCGCGCTTCGGGCAGGCGGCCGAGGTCCATGACGATTTCGATGAGGTCTCCGGCGCGGCCGAGCTGTTGCAGGGAGGCGCGGATGCGCTCCGGGAGAACGGCGAGGAGGAGGTCGAGGTCATCTGCGATGCGTAGGGTCATTTTAGTTTCTTGTTTTCAGTTTCCAGTTTTTCGTGACGCCGGTTTGGCGAGGCGGCTGGGTTGGCGGGTTGTTTGCGCCTCTTGGATCACGGCGATGTCAGGGTTTCCCGCGGGTGCGTTGGGCCGTTGCGGGGCGGGAGGATGTTGGGCGACAGCGCCGGTGGGCGCAGGCTTCGCCGCAGCGCAGGCCGCGGCGAAGCGCAGGCCGGCTGGGTTTGGCTGCCGCCAGGCAACTGGTTGTTGACGGGTGTCCGGCGGACGGGGTCGGCGGCCTCTGAATTCCGGGATGGCGAGGGAGCCGGGCACGGCGTCGCGCACGGATTCAAGGGCGGGCATGCGGTGGTCGACAGGGCGGCGCTGCCACTGGAGGATGTTGCGCACCATGAGCATTCTGTCGGTGATGGGCGCGAAGCCGAAATCGCTGAGAAGCGCGTTGATGCCGGTCTGGTAGGCGCGCACGCCGATGTAGGCGCGGTGGACGTGCGGGGCTTCGTGGATGCGCTGCAGGGCGAAGTCGAGCAGAAGGTGGGCGCTGTGCGGGTCGGGATCGTTTGTATTGACCCAGAGGCGGATCCAGGCGCCGCGTTTGCCCCACAGGATCTGGACGGAGCCGGCGAGCCCGGGGCCGCGGTCGTCGTCGAGCACGAAGCTGGACATGGAGACCTGGTGCGGGTTGGAGAGGATGGGCGGGATGCGTTCCTCTTCGGGATGGTCGGACGCGAGGCCGGTCTCCAGCTGCTGGACGGGCAGGGGGGTGATGCGCTGGTAGAGCTGCTGGAGGTCGTGCTCGTCGGCGGCGGTTTGGGGGCGCACGGTTGGGGCGGACGGGGCGAGCTGGGCGCTGTCGAGGCGCCAGACGGTGACCTGAGTGAGCGGCGCGAAGCCGGCCTGGCGGAAGGTATTGACGAGGAGCGGCTGGTCGGGCAGGTCGCTGAAAAGGCGGCAGACGTTTTGGCGGAAGATATGCTGGGCGCTGTAGGCGAGCAGTTTTTGCCAGATGGCGGGATGGCCCTGGGGCGCGTCGAGGGCGGGGGAGAGCAGGGTCACGTCGGCTTCGCGGCTGTGGGGGCGGATGCGGAGCTGGATGAGACCTTCGCGGGCGAGGCCGTTTTCTTCCTGGCGGAGGACGTAGGTGAAGGAGCTGTGGCGGTACCAGGGGAAGCAGGAGCGGAGCGCGGTACGCACAGGTGAAACCGATTCCAGCAGGATGCGCTCAATCTGGAGAGGCGAGGAAACGTTGCGCAGACGCTGCAGAAGCAGGGCATCGCCTAGATAGAAGGGGCGGAACGACAAATGGGCGTTCTCCTGAACGGATAAGGACGTGCTGGGGGTATTTTACCTGATTGCGGATGGCGTTGCAAAGGCTGGTTTTCGACGGGGACGGGGATTTGTCTGGACGGGGATTTGGTGAGTTGTCTGAACGGGGATTTGGGGGGATTAAAGGGATTAGGGGGGATGGGATTTGATTTGTGGGCGAGGGGCGGGGTCTGGACGGCAGTGGGCAGTGGTGAGTAGTCGGTGGTCAGTGGACAGTAGTCAGTGGTCAGTGGTGGGTGGTTAGTGGACAGTGCGGGGCGGCTGGCGGCTGCCGCGGCGGCTGGTTACTCGCACACGACGCCGTCGTTGTCGCCGTCTCTCATGTATTGATATGCGGGATGGCTGCGCGGCACGGGTGCGATGCCGTGTGCGCGGGCTTCGGCGCAGGTGATGCGGCCGTTCCCGTTGTCGTCGTAGCAGCCAAGTGGGTTGCTATCGCAATTTCCCCCCGCACCGGTCGCCGGCAGAGGCGTTGCCGTAGGAGGCGGCGCTGACGCCGAGCCTGGGTCGGTGAACTGCATGGCCGTGCTGTTGCATCCGGCAAGCACCCGTTCTGCGGCGGCGGCCTCGGCCCGGTCCATCGTCAGGTTGTACTTGCGTTTGACCTGAACGACCTGGTTCACGTACCAGCACTGGTTCATGGCTGGCAGCCACTGGGCTACGTCCTTGTCGACCTTCTGGTGTCTGTTCACGCTGGGGCTGGCCAGGGTGAGGTTGAGCAGATCGTTGGCGAAGGCGCGTTTGGCGGCGCTGTCGGCGGCGCACAGGCCGCTGTCGTGCGCCTCGCTGCGGGCAACGATATGCTCAATGTCGGTTTCCCTGATGCTGGCGAAGTAGGCGCCGGTATAGGGGCCGTAGATGCGGTTGCCCTGCTGGGCGACGATCCGGGGTTCGACACTCTGCGAATAGGAATAGTCGTCCGAGTCGTAGTGTGAGCAGCGGTTTTCGGACACGATTCTGATGCCGTCCAGGTAGCCTCCCCTGTCTCCGCCTGACGATGATGCGGTGGGCGTGGGGGTGGGCGGCTGCGGTGTGCGTGTAGGCGTGGGCGTGAACGTGGGCGGCTGCGGTGTGCGTGTAGGCGTGGGTGTGAAGGTGGGCGGCTGCGGTATGGCGGAGGCGATCGGAATCGCGGACAGGTCATGGCTTACGATCAGGAGCGGCGCGTAGATCCAGCCGCTCTGCTCGTTTACGCAGCAGAACTGCAGCCAGGCGGCTCTGAGGCTGTTGGCGGGGTTGCGGGCGGTGATGTCGTAGCGCTCGCCCTGGGCCGCGGTGCCGATGACCGGGTAGTTGTCTCCGGGCCCTGTGCGCACGTTGGCCAGCGCGGTGTTTACGGTGAAGTGGGGGGCGGGCGCCGGGGTGGGGGTGGCCGTGGGCGCTATGGTGGGCGTTCGAGTCGGCGTGGGTGTGCGGGTCGCGGTGGGGACTCTGGTCGCCGTCAATGTGCGGGTGGGCGAGCTTGTCGGCGCGGGCCCGGGCCTGTTGGTTTTGGTCGGCGTTGCGGTCGGTCCGGACGCGGTGGGTGTGCGGGTGGGTGTCCGGGTCGGCGCAGGCGACGGCGTGGGTGTGGTCGGGGTGGGCGTGGGCGTAAGCCTAATGGAATGCCCATCGGGTGCAGGCTCGGGCGCGGACCCGCCCCCGTTGGACTCTTCGAGCTCTTGTACGCGGTGCGAGAGCTCGGCGACCTGTGTCGAAAGCTCGTTGATCTGCGATGACGTGGCCCCAACCATCACGATGAGTGCGACGAAGGCGAGGAGCGCGATGAGAAAGGCAAGGAATCGGAAAAATCGTTTCATGGATGGTCTGCTTTATGGCGTGATGCGGTCGGGTTATCTGACGCGGCTGACGGGCGCTGTGCGGCAGCGGGGCCAGCTCTGCGCGGCACAGGCGCCAGGTGATAACGGGGCTATGAAGACATTGGGCAAGGTGAGGGCCGGTTGAGGCTCCTCTTCTCAGGGCGGGGCCTGCCTATTCGCATACCACACCGTCCTTGTCCGGATCGTTCATGTATTCATAGGCGGGATGGCCGTTGCGGACGGGGGCTATGCCGTGTGCGCGGGCTTCGGCGCAGGTGATGCGGCCGTTGTTGTTGTCGTCGTAGAGGCTCAGAGCGTCGACTTGGGTCTGTGAATCCGAACCCTGCGAATTTTCGGCCGCGGGCGGGGCGGTGTTTTCGGAAGTGGAGGTCGTCCCGGATTCCGGGGGGGCCTGGTAGACCATGGCGAAGGAGGGGCAGGATTCGAGCACGGCGAGGGCGGCTTGGGCCTCGCGGGGGTCCATTGAGAGGCCGTAGCGGCGCTTGACGGCGACGACGCGGTTGACGAACCAGCAGCGGTTCATGTCGGGCAGCCATTCGGCGACATCTTTGGCCACTTTCTCGTCGCGGTTCAGTTCGGGGGAGGCGAAGGTGAGGTTGAGCGGGTCGCTGGCGAAGGCGAGGCGGGTGAAGATGTCGGCGGCGCAGAGGCCGCTGTCGTGGGCTTCGCTGCGGGCGACGATGTGCTCGATGTCGACTTCGTCGGCCCAGTCGAAGGTTTCGCCGGTGTAGGGGCTGTAGAAGGCGCCGTCCATTTCGGCCATGATCTGGGCTTCCAGGGCCTGGGGATAGCGGTAGTCGTCGGACTCGTAGGGTGCGCAGCGGTCTTCGTCGCGGATGGGGATGCCGGCCAGCCAGTTTGCCGAGGCGGCTGCGGCTTCGAGCGCGGCCAGGCGTTCCAGGGTTTCATCGTGGCCGGAGGTGAGTGCGGCGAGCCTTTCGGCCAGGTCTTCGAGGGTGAGGACGCCCTGGGCCTGCAGGCCGGAGGCGCCGAAGACGAGAGCGGCTGCGAACAGCGCGGCGATTGCGATGCCTGGCTTGCGATTCATGTTGTCTCCCTGAGAGGTGGGTGGTCCGGACTCGGGCAGGAGCGCGCCCCGAAGAGACCTATTCCGGTCATATTAACCGATATTGGTCACTTTTCGGCAATTTGGGCCGCTTTTTTTGGGAGGTGGGGGTTGATCGGCGAAGGGGGCGTGAAGATATGCGAAGGGAAGGCTTTGTGGTTTATGTAGATGGGGCGCGCGGTCTGATCTGCGCGGTTACGCGCGCGGTTCTGTCTGGAGCGGGGCTTTGGAGGATTTTTGGGAGATTGGGGCCGGTTGTCCGGACGGGGATTTGGGGGGATTGGGGGGATGGACAGGATTGCGGATGTTCCGGCTCATGGCAGCCGGATCGATTTGGGGGGTGGGGTCGTTGGGGGCGTGGATGAGGGCGGGGAGGGTGTAGACGGGCTTGGCGGCGGCGAGGGGCTGTCGGCAGGGCTTCGCTTATGCTGTTTTGCGCGGCGTGGATGATGAGGATGCGGTGGGCGAGGGCGGCGGGGCAGGCGTTGCTTCAGAAAGAACGAGAGGGAGCGTTCAGCGGTTGGTTTCCAGGGGATGATGTCCGGCCCGTGTCTTACGGTACAACCAAGTCCATGCAGCCCAGTCGAGGGCGATCTGCTCAAATTCAGCT
The DNA here is from genome assembly GCA_022824025.1 of Caldilineaceae bacterium. Taxonomy (GTDB): domain Bacteria; phylum Chloroflexota; class Anaerolineae; order Caldilineales; family Caldilineaceae; genus Bin5. The sequence continues at coordinate 39,113 of JAJEBF010000023.1, read as the reverse complement.
ACGCGAAGTATGGTCGTTGCAGACGGGGGAGAATGGCAAGACATCGTTCATGTATCGTCTTCCCTCATTAAACGCCTATGTTGTCAAAGAATCGAGGTTTCATTAACGACAAAATGGGGCGCTACTGCTCGACGGACGCCACAAAACGCACGCGACGCATTAATCGCGGGGCGGGTTGGGACGGCAATCAGGGGGGGGTTCCTCATTCGAGATGATTGTCTTAATGCGGGCATTGAGCAGATTCCAGCGCTGCCCGACGCGTTCGAGATCACCCTCGGCGATGACTGTGGCCTGATCGGCGTGGGCCTGAATGGCGCGTGCGTATTCGGACTGGTCGAGAACGGCATTCACTGAGTGCATTTGCCCGTCGATTTCCGCTTTCAGTCTTATTTTTCCTTCTTCCTGATCCTCGGTGCGATTCAGGATATTCACGAAGCCAACGAGACTTTCGTCGTGGCGCGGGCCCCGTTGTCGAAAGGCGCGTGCCGCTTCCCGCAAAATAGGCGCATCGTCGTTAGAAAAGCGGATGATTTCGCGCGCTTTTGGCATAGGGCGCGTGCGCGCCCAGACAAAACTGACGTTCATGGTTGAGAAAGGCATGATCATTCTGTCGAGAGCTTCGCAGAGGTTGGCGCTTACACCTTTGTCCACAACTTCTGCAAAGGCGTCAGATTCTCCGCCAACCGTACCTTCAATGGCCTTGCGGGCAGCTTTCAGAGTACTGGCCAAATGTTTGGTTATTCTGCGCTCAAGGGCGTCGTCAGGAAGCTCTTCCGGGCCGAGATCAAGGGTGAGTTGCATCGGCGGGGGCACAACCGGTGAAAGTAGCGTGACAACATAGCTGCCCTGTTCGGTCTGCCCCAAGCGCATCTGGCGCAGATATTCCCGCGCCTCTCTGTTCGCCCTTGCGCGAAAGAGCGGTTGTGGTTTGAAAAAGGAGCAGGCGGCTGCGAGCACAATATCGCTCGCGCCACGCACGAAGTCGACCCCTTCGAGCATCGACACTGTCCCGTCATCGCTGTCGGCGGCCCGCATCCGGATCACGTCTCGATCAGCTGTAACCAAGTCGCGATAAAGGGTGACCTCGTCCACATCGGCGACGCGCGCGAAGATCCCGATCAGTGTTGACACCACGTCTGCATAATCAGCGATATTTTCCGTTCGAGGCAGGATGATTTCCGGCAGCCCATCGGCCACGTAAATGTCAGAGAAGTCACCGTAGGCTTCCTCTTTTGACCATCCTTCGGCGCGGGCATAGGCCGAAAGCGCAACAGGAGACACCGCCAGCAACGCGTCTCTGTCCTGCATACTGGTTTTCATTGGATGTTCCCTTTCCGAGACTGTTCCATTAACATGCGCAGATTGTCAACGTTGAACAGATTCTGTTCAGGGATATGAACGGTGATGGACGACTTGTTCTCCGTCTCATCATGGCCCCTAAGATTAAGCCAATAGGCGCTGTGCCGCAAGATAAGTTCCCCGGCTGTGACTGTCAACCACCTTGTGTGGTCTCTTGGCAGACCGAGAACAACGAGCAGGCGGGGCGTTTGGCTCGGCCCACACAGAAGATTATGGTTCTCAGACCTGAGCGGATAGTGAAAAAGACCGTTCGAAGGGTTGCCCAGGTTAATCGTCGCCTTCAGTTGTATGTCTATGGCCGGACGCATTTTTCCGCCAGCCCGAATGAGTATATCAATACCATCTCGGTCCTGCGAGTAGTCAGCAGTCGTGTATCCGGCTCGGGCCGCCACGGCCTGAACGTAGACGCGGGAAAGCGCTTCTTCAATGTCTGTTGAAGCCAGTAAGGAGTCGGTCATTCGCAAGTCTCTGCGCTGTTCTTTCGTTGTTGTGCAGCAGTCTCATGATGCGAGCCGCGTGTCAAGGTTTACGAGGCATTGGCCTCTCTTTTGCAAAGCGAACAAACGTTCAATTTGCATTATAGTGCATTGGCGCCAAGAAACACAGATCTCTCTCTTGGGGATCTCTTGCGGGCCTTTTTTGAGGAGAACAACATGCTCTATCGCAAGCGAACGGGGCTAAACTGAATTGGCCTGGTGGGGAAGACGGCCTGAATTTGGGATTGTGGGTAAGGGTTCCGGTTATGCTGTTTTGCGCGGCGTGGAGGATGAGGATGTGGTGGGCGAGAGATGCGGGGCAGGCGTTGCTTCGCAGAGTGTCACTGCAGCCGTGCGTAATCGTGGCTTGCCATTTAGACGGTCTCCTTGTTGATTACTGACAATCTATCACGGGGGACCAGTCAAAGTCATTTGGGATGGTTATTGTAAATCCGCTCAAATCATGGCCGGTCACTTCGATGCGGCGCTCCTGACCGAGATGCTTCTCTACCGTGTTATTGTCGCCGGCAAATCCTGCTATTGAACAGGCAGGCGACCATTCGGAAGGGGCGCCTCGCCATATCCCTAACGTGAAGAAGTCGGCTGCTTCCAGAAGGCCGGGGTCGACAGCTTCCACGATCCAGAATCTGCCGTCCAGCCCGGTCCGTTTCTCCACCACATCCGAGGAATGGCGTAGCGCCCTAAAGCCGTCACCGACACGCCGCCAAGCTGACAACGTGACCCAAACTTCGGGCAGTGGATTGCCGCTCGCATCCAACACCCTGCCCCTGATGGCGAATTGCCTGGTCTTACAGAAGTCAGGTAGGGTCGGGTTGCCCAAATATTGTTGAATCAAGCGGGCCGCTTTGCTGTCGTATTCCGATAGGTTACGCAATCCGAGTTGCGTGCGAAACATATCTGGTCGAAGCCAGTGTACAACCAATTCGGCCCAATATTCGTGGCTAACGGTGGACTCGTACCTACCAGCCCACAGTCCTTCTTTCATCGCACTCAGGTAGGTTTGGTTGCGGGCCTGCTTGAATGCGGGCGCACGATTGGCCTCCCATTCCTGTACACGAATCGCGTGGTCCAGAGCGTGGGCTATTTCATGAATCAGTATGTCGTTGCAGTGATAGGTTGTCATTGCGGGCGCGGCCACGGCTCCTCCGTAGGATGTTTCACCGAACACGCCCGCATAACCGGAATATGACTCATCGGCGAATTCCGGCAACTGCGTAAGCCCGCCCTTTTCTTTGTCGTACAGCAGTATCCTGGTGTTCTGCGCTGCCAGCACATCGAGCAGGTCAGGACGGTCGGCGACCATAGCGAGCGTGATGGCCTGCGCGCGCCACAGTTCCTCGTCCGAGACTGACGCGGGGGCCAGGATCGGCACGCCGCCGGCGTCCAGGTATTTCTGGTAGTAGGGGTCGGCATTGAGGTGCGAGGGCAGCGCGCCGGCATGGGATGCCGTTACCAGGCTGCTGTGCAGCCACCCAAGTTTGTCTCCGTTGACACAGCAGAATCTGTACCATCCGCCGGACTCTTCCACGACATCGTCCAGCCGGTCCCCTTCCTGAACCTTGCCGATAATTTCGTAGTTCATTCCGGGTCCGGTGCGGACGTTTCCCAGCTGAACCTGGACATCCAGGACGAGGTCGAGGTTGGTCCTGGCGGCGGTTGGGACAGATGTGGGCGTCGGGGTGGGCGGGAAAGGTGTAGGGGTCGTGCCGGCGGTCTGCTTTTGGTCGCGCTGGGCTTGCGCTTCTTTCTGGACCGATGCTTGTTCGAACTGGCGTAGTCTTTCGTTCCAACTGGTGAACTGTTGCTCCAGTGTCTGAATTTGGGTTGCGAGGGTGAGAACCCAATCTTGTGAGCTTGTGTCTATGGTTTGCCATAGCTTTTGCCAGTCGACGGCACTGGTCAGAGACAGGAGCCGGTTCTGGACAGTTTCGATGTTTGTCTGCGTGCTTTGGGAGAGGGTGATGGACTGTTGTGCAGGGATTCCTGGGCTGGACAGGTATAGGGTCAGATAGAGGGCCAGTGTTGTCAGGAGCAGGAATCTGTATACCCGTCTCATTTTGAAGGGCCTGCTGCGCTGGCGGGGCTGGCGGGGCCGGGCGCCGCCGAAGCCAAAGCCACAGTTGACGCAGTGGGTTTCGTCAAGGTGGTTGGGCTGACCGCAGGGGCAGTGTTTGACGCCGATTTTCCAGTCGACTTGCACTTTTTTTGGGCTCATCGCGGTATGGCCTGTGCCGGTTGTAGATGAGGGTCAGTGGGTGTCTGTTCGGTCTGATGGAGAGGGTACAGCACCGGCTCGACATTTGCAACGATTTTGAGGGGTGGATTTTGTTGTTGCGGGGGATGGGGTGTGATGGGGGACAGGGAGGCGGGCGCGCGGCGGGGTTCAGGCGGACAGGAGGGTGGATGGGTCGTCTGGGGAGATGGGCTGGGCGGCGAGGGCGGCCTGCTCGACGTCGGCTTCGGTGAGGGTGGTCATGGCGATTCCCACGGGTCGACGAATTCGATGTCCAAAGCGGTAAAGTCTTTAGCATTATGCGTTGCCAGTATGAGCTCATGAACAAGCGCTGTACCGGCAATCAGTGCATCGGCCAGGTGCAAGGTATGGCCTGCGCGGCGTGCTTGTGCCCGCAACTGAGCGGCCCGTTCTGCGATCGTGAGGTCCACGAGGAGGACCCGGCTTGAGAGACTGTCAAAGAGAGTTCGATATACTGCGCTCACTCTGTCACGGCGCTGACCGTCCGGCATCCCTTGCACGCCAAACTCCAATTCATGTATCACAATCACCGACAGCCAGAGGTCGTACTGTTGGGTGAGAAATGTGACTACCTGCGGGGCTGGAGCGGCCTTGGTCAACTCCGAAATGACATTCGCGTCAAGGAGGTAGCCGCTCATTCGTTCTCTTGAGCGCTGAATGGGATTTGACGTTCGGGGTCGTCGCGGTTGGGGAGTGCAAGGTCGATTCCGCGCGGCATGTTCTCTACCAGCCACTGGCCGAGATGCTCTACTTCACCCACCCACTTCTTCTTCAGGCGGTTGCCGTAGTCGAAGTCACTGCTGGCGCCGAAAAGGCGTAACAGCATCAGTTCGAGATACCACTGCCCCAGATTCCAAGCCTCATAGTAGGCTCTAGCGGAAATCTTGCCGTACTTCTGTTTGGGGTGAACGACGTTGTTACGAATCTCGACCAAGGCATGGGGGCCATGTTTCCAGTTATGCTCTGCCGCCAGCATTGCCAGTTCGGGGCAGGAGTCCGGCGGGATGGGGAGCGCCTTCTGGGAAATCCCATGCTCCACGAGCGTCTTTGCAATGCGCTTGCCGATTTTCTTGCCGCCAATCCCAAGCGCCATTCGTTCGAGTGCGGCCTGGGTCAGGATGAGCCCCCCGTCCAGGCCGACGCCGTGGCTACTTCCCAAGTTGCTGTCCAGATAAAAGGTAACAATAACTCGCAGGTCTTTTTCCTGTCTCTTGTACCGTTGCCAGAAGCCCGGAAAGACCTCTGCAAGCAGGTGACCATGGTGTCTGTCGAACCAGGATGGTGGACTGAACCACCCTGTCACACTTTGTGCCCCCCAGCACTCCCACGCCACCTGCCCGTTCCGACTCTTTCCTTCAATCAGGGTCAGTCCGCAGTAAGCTCCACGGGCAAATGACAAGAAAAGGCTCAAGCCGCTTAGGAGCTGTTCAACTTCCGAAACCCTGAACTCATTGCCGTCGGCGCGTCTGACTGTTCCCGAATGGGTAACGCCATAGCCGCCGGTCGCAGCCAGTTCCTTCTTGACATCGGACAGATTAGGCGCTGCGCTGATATCGACGATCCAGGGGTCGGCCTGGAGTTGCATAGCGCCAACCCGACGATATGAATGGCCGTTGGATTGAATCGTCTTGTCCTGTTCCCCCCAAAATTCAGGGAAATTAAGAACGCCGAACTCTACACACGCGAGACTATCTCCGGTGTGGTGAATCGAAATCGGTTCTCTTTTTGGAAGGAGAGACATATCTGCTAGGAAATTCTCCGGACCCAAAGGGAAAGTAAACTGCCCGACAATGAACTCCGTCGTGTAATCATGAATGGTTGCGGTTACGTAGCATCGCTGGAAATCAGCCAGCCCGGCATTCGAATCGTGCAAATCCAAATCGCACTTGATGACGAGACGCGGGCTGGGCAACATGCGCAGGATAGCCTCGGCCGGCCTGTCCACACACTGGCCGTTGACGTCCAATCTGATGCGCGTTTCCCCCAGCGCAATGTCTTTGTTCGCTTTGAATTGCATGAATGCGCCTCACTTTCGTCTCATCACTCCGGCGATTCTGCACGGAAGCGGCCCAGGTCCAGCCGGTCTTGCCCGGCCCCATTTCGCCTTCACTATGCTGGTTTCTCGCAGTCCATCATAGCCGATGGAGACGGCCCGCTCCAACCGGTCTGGGCGGGCGCAGTCGTACACGGTCTTTCGGTCGGGGAATAAACAGGAAAGAGCGGCCTGTTCGACGGCGGCTTCGGTGAGGATGGTCATGCAGCGAAAAGCAGGCTCTCAAATTCAGCCGGATGGGACCACCGGACGACTTCAAGGGTGGGTCGGGCACGTTGACATTTTCAAGGTGCGTCGAGAAGGCAAGCTCTGCCAGCTGCGTGCGGTGAAAAGGCAGGGTTTCACAACGGACTGAAGAGACACTGTTTCAGCGTAATTGCAGGAAAAGCTGGGCTGGGCGCTAACTGAACACAGGTCGGGCGCTCGTACGAGCGTTTGCGAGAGATCCACGAGAGTCTACGAGCGTTTGCGAGAAAAAAAAATTCAAGAGGCAGAACAGCGTTCACCAACAATGATGTGATAATTATTTGCAAAAAGAAAATCACGTGTGTTCAATTTGAGACCAAGAGTTTTCGCATGGGCTGTGGCCAGGCATCGCAGGCGTCTCACTCGCTCCATTGATACTCGCGATCTCGTGGACCCATTTGGGATCTACATGAGAAGTGACAGGGCGCTGGGCCCCCGGCGCACGGCCACAGGTCGTCTGATCCCCCACTTCCCCGCTTTCGATTGCGCGGATCTCGCTTGCCTCATTGAAATGTCAACGGCTCCTAATTTTGTTCCAAAGGGACATCAGGGCGAATAGTCTGCCAAAGTTTCTCGAATGTAAACCCAGTGGGAAACTACCAGGGATAGGGCACGTCAAATAGTCGAACCTCCTTGTTCGGGATGACAGGTCCGACTTTCTCAAGTTCCTCCTCATCGATCATCTTTGTTGGATCGATTACATTTTCCAATGTAGATAGGCCAATCCAGTCGTTGTTCCAGATCGATGTTGATTCTTGACCCACTAGACGACATAGAGGTTCGGTATACTTAATGTCGGGAGCACACTTGATGCTAAAGCGCTGAAGCCAGATCTCCATATGACCAGTGTTCGGCAAGGCAGAAAATCTTTTCCTGATCTTTTCAACTACAATCCTCTTTTCGTATTCACTGTCGAGAAAATCAATTAACTTGCTCAATACTGCTGCCGCCATTGGATAGGTCCGTGGGCTGCGTAACGCGACATCTACGACAATGCTGATCAATGGCATTGGAAAGTCGACTTTGCTCACAGTTTCAAGTTTTTCGTCGAATTCTTGCAAGCCTCGACTGATACTTCCGCTGTTGGGATGCTTAGTGTTCTGATCGTGAATGATCAACAGTTGCTTGTGAAGCACCTTGTCAACAGTTTTGCGATATAACCAGTCGAGTTTGTCCTTCTTTATGGACGAGCGTATCACTTCGCTGCTGGCCCTGGTTTTCTCGGGTTTGAGTTTCAGACCTAAGTCAATCATCACCTCTGTAAGACACTTTAGAATTTTCTCCCCGTCCTGGGGATTGTTGACGAAAATGCGATAGTCATCTCGATAACGAAGAATCTGATACTCCTCTATACGCTCTTTACAAATCTTGGTTGAAAGCAGGGAATCCCCATAGCCGAGCACCATTTCTGCGATGAAATCCATTAGAACAGACCCTTGAGGAATGCCGTTAGTCTGGCCGTGTCTCATAGCTCGAATGTGAAGATCGATAACGTTACCTATCAAGCCCGTCCCGTTTCTATGAACTTTGGCCTTCTCCTTTGTGTGGAGAGCCCATGGAATTGAATGTGTGTATAGGGCGGCATAACAGTCCACAAGGTCCGTGTGAACGATATGTTCAAAGTCCAGGGACAACTCTATTGACTTTTGCTCAACTTTTTCCCACCACTGCTTGATTTGCTCAGCTTTGTCCTTCTCAGGCGTCAATGACTGAACAGGTAAACTTAGGCAACGAATTTTTGGGTTGGAAGCGAATGCACGAAATCGTTTCACGATTTTGTGCCAAGAGTCCTTTCTCGTCATCTGATCGGCGAGCGAAACATACAGGACTGGATGAATGAGTTCATAGGGGCGCCAAGAGTATTTGCCATCTTTGCTGTTGAGAATGAGATAGTTGACTTTATCTAATTTACTTGCCTCACGGCAATGTTTTTTGAACGAAAAGTTCCTCCTGAGCTTTTGATTGACTTCATCAAGCAGACACTCAAATCTGAAATAAGGCGGCAACTCAAAGGGGGAGTAACTTTCATGCTTGAGAAAAAATGCTTTCGCCTCGTCGTTTGAAAGCTCGATAATGGAACGTCTCGTCGCTATATTTTTCTCTACCGACATTAAGTCTCGTCCTCTACTTGATACTTTCTCCAACCCAATCACATGTCGCCGGAGATACGCTTGGGCAGATTGGAATCGCTCAGCAGCTATCTTTCAAAAAAGCGAGGTCAACTTGCTCTACGTGGGAGTCGTTGAGGATGGTCATCTCGCCTAGTCCGATACACCAGAGATTTCAAGGCCAATGATGATCGTCAATACTGTGTGCAGCGCAGCGAACAGACCAGGTATCCATCGTTCTGCCCATTCGCAGGCCTGGTGAATTGCTCCATTTCACACCTTACCTTGTGGTCCAGTTTTTGGGACCAAGCTCACACCTCATGACTCTCAGGATATTTTGGGGGACTATGTGGTCTATTGTTGTTGTCGCTAGAGTCAACTTCCTTCCACATCCGCCCACATGGACCCCGCATCGATGACCATCTCTTTCCAATAACCTTCTTTTGAGTGCTTCTCTTCTTACCATGATCCTTATCCGATAGATACTATGGGACAACCTACTTCCCGATTCAAAGACGCGTACTGGCGAAGAATCTCCTAGAGCCTAAAGACCTTCACTTCAGGTGCAGAGGTTTAGTCCTCTTGGCACTTCTCAATCACACTTATAGACACATTTGCGGCGACGATGGTTTGAGCTCACAGCAATCGAGTGCTGCCAGTGCGACGCTGTCCGTTGTTCAATATAAAGTCAGACACGGTTGGCTTAGCTTGACCATATGTATCAGTCAGTACCTCTAAAGACAGTTCACCTCTCAAATAACCGCCGGACCTTGCCGCTGCCGACGAGCTGCGACAGCAGCCGGTAGTTGCTCCGCTCGTGGCGCACGCGGCCGGCGATCACCGCGGGGTGGACGCCGACTTCGCGGGCGAAGTCGTAGACGGCGAGTATGGTCGCTCTTTCACGGACTGGGCTGGTCTGCCAGAGCTGTGGGGGGATGAGGGCGTCCTGGGCCAGCGTGTCGGCTTCTTCTTCGAGGGGGTCGTCTCCGGTCAGGGAGAGGTCGTCGATGAAGAGTTCGTTTTCGTGGCAGTCGAGATGGAGGCTGACGTGGGCCAGTTCGTGCATGAGGCTGAACCAGAAGTTGTCAATGCGGTCGTAGCGCAGGGTGAGGCCGATGACCGGGCGGCCGTCCAGGAGACATAGCGCCGCGCCGTCGAGATGGGTGCGGGGGAGGTGGCGCTCGATGACGAGGGCGATGCCGTGTTCGGCCAGGCGCTGCTGGGCGCGCCGCGGGCCGTCCTCGTAGACGCTCAGCTGGGCGACTTCGCGCATGAAGGGCTCCGTTACGGCGCCTGGCCGGTAGCGGGCCTGGGGCGGGTTCTGGTTGGCAAGGGCGAGGACGCGCCAGCACCAGGCCCTCAGCGCGTAAGGATCGGTCTTGGCGTTGATGCGGCGGTGGCTGTTCTTGCGGTAGAGGGTAAGGGCGGCGGCTTGGGGACCACCCGCTCTTTCGACCAAGGTGTTGATCACCTCTTCAGCGCGGTCGCGCAGATCGGGCAACTGGGGAATCCAATTGCGCTTGGCCATCTCCTTGAGTGGGAAGCGGCGCGGGTCGATTTCGTCATAGGTCGAATCGAAGGCCGCGCCGGGTTCCTGCAGGAGCACGTCGGCGGGTATGCCCAGGTGTTTATGCAACGCGCGGGCCATGGAGATGGTGACATCACGCTTGCCTGTGAGGATTTCGGAGACTTTCTGTCTGCTGCCGATCAAGGGGATCAGGTCGCGGCGGGTCAGTCCGGCCTGTTCCATGCGGAATTCGATGGCGTCGACGGCGGTGGGCATGCCGATCGGGTAGTGCTTGTCCTCGTAATGCTCGACAAGGTCGGCCAGCACGTCGAGTTCATCGCCTTCGGGGGTGTTCAGTTGCGCGCCCATCAGCTCGCGAATGCGGGCGCAGGCCGCTTCGTAGTCCTCCTCGCTCCTGATTGGTCTGATGGTGTACATGGCTATACCTTTGTGGCGTCTATGCGGTTGTACTCCGCGTGTGTGCCCAGAAAGAGTATATAGAGTTCCTTTCGCTGATAGTCGATTTCCACGACCATGCGGTAGCGGTTTCCTCTGATTCTGAAGACGATACGGTTGCCGGGAACTGCACTTGCCGACGGGTAGCGTTCGGTTACTTGTCTCGGCATTTGCCATTGCGCGCGTTCGACTTCGCTGAGCCAGGCCTGTAAAGCGCCGCGGGCGTCGGGATGTTTCTGCCAGAATTTGATGAGTTCACTCTTGAACAGAACGCGCAAAGCCGATCCAGTGTACTCTTACAATCACGTTGGATAAGTGTCCCCAATAAAGAAAATTATACAAGATGGCAATAAGGGTGTCAAGAGGTAGGGGGTTCTTTTGATCACAGCGCCTAGGTCGGTCAGGTTTTTTGTTGCAGGGCGTTGATGAGATCGGCGATTTCGGAGGGTTCCATTTGGGAGGATGTGTTGGTGCGGCCGTTGGTGTAGGTGTGGACGAGCTGGGGACCGATTTGGGGCCATTTGGCTCCGTGGACGGCGCGGCCGAGGGTGTGCAGGTGTTGGAGGGAGGCTTCTTCCGGGGGGCTGGGCTCAGGGTTGGAGACGGGCTCGGGGCTGGATGGGGCGGGGAGCGGCATGGTGAGCAGGACTTTGTTGGGTGGGGTCCGAACACCTTTTGTCCGCGAAGGGGCGCGAAGGACGGCAACGGCAACGGCTTTCGTCCACGGAGGGCCACGGAGAAGGGCGGGGGAACTGCGGGGGTCAGTGGTCGGTGATCAGTGGTCAGTGGGTGGCGGGGCGTGTGCGGTGTGGATGTATGCCCGGCTTTGTCAGGAAGTAATTTGACCGGCTTGCCCGGCATTGCCATAATTTGGGATAGCGGTGACTGGAGGGTAGGTGATGGGTGTACAGAGGGTGAAGTATTCCAGCCAGGCTGCGCGGGAGCGCCGTTGCCACTGCCGGCGGGCACGCCGGGCGAAGGAGCAAAGGTTATGAAGGCAATCTGTTTCACGCGTTTTGCGCTGCTGCGATGGCTGGCGCTGGTGGCGCCGGTCCTGTTGGGCGGGGCGTGTGTGCCGGTGAGCCCGCTGGGGACGGTGGTGGTGGGGCCGGAGGAGGAGATTCAACTACGGTCGATGGAGGCGTTGACGGGGATTGGGGAGCTGGGAATTCCGAGGCAGCGGGCGGCGGCGATGGCGATTGCGGATTACGGGCCGATTAAGGGGCACAGGGTGAGCATGGGCGCGGGCGTTGATTCGCAATGCACGGCGGAAGGGGGCGCGGCCGCGGCGGAAACGGTGGTGGGCGACCCCCGCGTGGTGGGCGTGCTGGGCACGTCGTGCTCGGTGGCGGCGGTGGAGGCGGCGCCGATTGTGAGCGAGGCGGGGCTGGTGATGATCTCTTCTTCGAATACGGCTCCTTCACTGACGTCGGACCTGCGGGGAAACGCAGGGGCGAATTATCATGCGGGCTTCTACCGGGTGTCGAGCAACGATCTGCACCAGGCCCAGGCTGTGGCGGAGTTTGCTTACGCTGAGCTGGGTCTGCGCAGGATGGCGACGATGCACGACGGAGACCCGTACTCATCCGGGCTTTCGGACGCGTTCGCGGCGGCGTTTGCGGCGCTGGGCGGCGCGGTCACGGCTGTGGCGGAGGTGAGCAGGGGCGAGACCGACATGACGCCGGCCCTGACCGGCATTGCCGCGGATGGCCCGGAGGGAATCTTCTTCATTCTGTTCCCGGAGGAGGCGGGTCAGGTGGTCCGCCAAGCCGGCGAGGTGGAGGGGCTTGAGGGGGCGGCGCTGATCACGGGCGTGTCGCTGATGTTTACGGAGCTGGACGCGGTGGACGTGTATCTGTCGGGGCTGGAGTTCAATTTTGAAGGCAATGTGAACGGGGTGACGGGCAGGCGCGCGGATGAGGTCTACGCGGCGTACCAGGAACGGTACGGCAGCAGCGCGAACCCGGCGTATGTGGCGCTGGCCTACGATGCGACAGTTGTGCTGTTGCGGGCAATCGAGGCGGCGTCGGTAGCGGTTGGCGAGAGCTTGTACATTGACCGGGCGCGGTTGCGAGAGGCGCTGACGAATACGGCTGATTTTGATGGGGTTATCGGTACGATTTCGTGTGATGCGTTCGGTGACTGCGGGACGAGGCGGATTCATATTTCGCATTATACGGACCCGTCGGTCAGTGATGTGGCGGAGCTGCCGGTGGTGTATCGGTATGAGCCGGAAAGGCAGTGATCAGTGGTCAGTTTTTTGGCATTTGGTAACACCGTTTGATCCGCGAAGGGGCGTGAAGGGGCGCGAAGAACGGCAATGGCTTTTTGGCCCACGGAGGGGCACGAAAAGATGACAACGACATTTGTGGGGTACGATTCGACGGGCAAGGGGGCCTTGGAGCAGGAATCGATGAAGACGAGAAAGACAAGGAGCGCTGCGCGGCTGGGCTGGATGGTGGTGGTTTTGGCGATTCTATGGGGCGGGGCGTGTGTGCCGGTGAGCCCTTTGGGGACGGTGGTGGTGGGGCCGGGGGAGGAGATTCAACTACGGTCGCTGGAGGCGTTGACGGCTGCTGGCAAACGGGGGATTCCGAGGCAGCGGGCGGCGGCGATGGCGGTGGCGGATTATGGGCCGATAAAGGGGCATGGGGTGACGATGGGCGCGGGCTTGGATACGCTGTGTACGGCGGAAGGGGGCGCGGCCGCGGCGGATATGGTGGTGAATGACAGGCGGGTGGTAGGCGTGATCGGCACTTCTTGTTCGGTGGGGGCGGTCGGGGCGGCGCCGATTCTGAGCGAGGCGGGGTTGGCAGTCGTTTCGGCGTCGAATACGGCGCCTTCGCTGACGTCGGATTTGCGGGGCAATGCAGGCGAGCACAACCATGCGGGCTATTTCCGGACGGCGAGCAACGATCTGTACCAGGGGCAGGCGGTGGCTGAGTTTGTCTACCGCGAGCTCGGGCTGCGCAGGATGGCGACGATCGATGACGGCGATCCGTATACGACGGGGTTCACGGGCGCGTTTGCGGCGGCGTTTGAGGCGCTGGGCGGCGCGGTGGTTGCGGCAGGCGAGGTGGACAGGGGCGAGAGCGATATGATGCCGACGTTGAGCCGGATTGCGGCGGAGGGCCCGGAAGGGTTGTTCTTCCCGCTATTTCCGGGCGAAGCGGCGGCGGTTGCGCGTCAGGCGGGCGCGGTGGAGGGGCTGGAGGGCGCGGCCCTGATTGGGAGCGATTCGCTGTTGCTGGCGGCGCGGGAGGTCGCGGGCTTTTACGTGGTGGCGCCGGAGCTTCGATTTGGGGGCAATGTGAACGAAGCGACGGGCAAGAGCGGGGAGCAGGTGGCGGCTGAATATGCGGCGCGGTACGGGGAGGCGCCGACGGCGGCATCGTTCGTGCATGCGTATGATGCGACGACGCTGCTGTTGCGGGCGATCGAGGCGGTTGCGGTGTCGGATGGGGATACGCTGTACATCGACCGGGCGCGGCTGCGGGAGGCGGAGCGCGAGAAGGGCGGGGCGCGGAGGGGCCGCCGACACATGGCAAGGCGATAAGGTAGCAGGGCGGGGGTTGGGGGAGGCCCCGAACTGCGGAGGCCAGGGGGATAGCGCGGTCCTATTGGGGCGCTAGCCTGTGAGGTGGTAGATGATGTAGAGGGGGTGGGTTCTGTCATCGACGATGAGCTGGCCGCCCGGGTACATCTCCATGATGGTGTCGATTTCTTGCATGTACTCGCCTTCGAGCAGGTATGTCACTGGGCCGGGGTCGGTTTTTTCGAGGCTGAAGGCGCCGAATTCATGGGAGCGGTCGATGCCGCGGTTATTCGGGTACAGGAAGCGAATGGTCTCGAAGCTGAAGGTGCGGCGGGCGGAGTAGTAGTAGATGGGGCCTGGGTCGTCGAAGGAGCTGGCTGCGTCGAGCGCATCCAGATAGTAATGGGGGAATGTGAACTGGAAGGCCGGGCTTTGGGGTAGCTCGACAAAGTAATAGCGCAGATTCCAGGCGCCGCCGAGAAGGAGGAGGGCGGCGGCCGCGGCGGTCGCGATGCCGCGGCCCCAGTTTCCGAGGCGGCGGCGCAGGGCATCGGCGATGGATACGGCGCCGATGCCGGCGAGGCCGAAGACCCAGGGGATGGCGACGATGGTTCGTCGCATGGCTCCGCTTGCCGGTTCGGTTACGACCAGGGTGAGGAGCGCGAAGAAGAGGGCGAGGACGGCAAACAGGTGCGGGGGACTGCGCCATCTCTTGATGGAGACGATCAGGCCGAGGTAGGCCAGCGCCGCGGTTCCCAGATCGAGCGCGCCCTTGCCCCCGGAACCGTCCACATGGTCAAGTCTTGTGTTTTGGTAGAGGAACCTCAACGCGTACCATGCGCGCCGCGCCAGGAACTCCACCTTTTCCAGCGTCCCGTCCGCCTCGGAGACCTCCTGGTCGTTTCCGACTGATCCGCCCAACATGCGGACGAAGTAGCTGTCGGGAGAGTCGAGAATCAGGGAGACGACGGGCCAGGCGACGATCAGGGAACCGGCGGTAAAGAGAGCCAGAGAGGTCAGTTTTCCGCGAAGGGCCTCTTTACGCAGCAGGAAATAGGCTGCGAGCGCGGCGGCTTCGGCAGCGATGAAGAATGGGTAGGCGAAGTAGGTGTAGGGCATCAGCCCCAGGCAGGCGCCGGCCGCGAGCCAGGGCCAGCGCCATTTTGATCTCATGGCCCACAGCAGCGCGGTGGCGGCCAGTGTCCCGATGAAGGCGAGGGAGATGAGCCCGAAGCCCAGGCGGCTGAAGTGCAGGTGCCAGTAGCTGACGGTGAGGGCGGTCGTGCCGAAGAGCGCGACCCAGCGGCCGAACCCCAGCCTGAGGAGCAGATGGGCGGCGGGAACTGTTGCGATGCCGAAGAGGGCCATGGAGAGCCGGACGGAGAATCTGGAGACGTCGAGGAGGCCGATGAGGAGGGCGGTCAGGTAGAAGGGCCCGGTGGCCTGGCCCATGGCGGAGGTGGTGTAGGGCCCGATCCAACCTTCTTGCAGGATGCGCAGGCCTTCGATTCCAGTCCAGGCTTCGTCGCCATGGAAGCCGGCCGGGATCTCTGCCAGGCGGACTACGCGCAGGTATGCTGCGAGAGCGGTGAGGAGAAGGAGAGCGAGCAGCTCCCAGCGGTTGCGGGATGTCCATGCTTTCAGGTATTGGCGCGACCACTGCCAGTTGGGGTGGGGCGTGAGCCAGACAAGGCCCTGGCGCGGGGTGATTTTTCGGGGATCGGGCAGGCGCCATCCGAGGCGGCCCATGAGACTGGGCGGATTGTTGTCGGGGGAGGGTCTATCGTGGAGCGGCGCGCCGCAGGCGTCGCAATACTGATAGCCGCCGGGGTTGTGCGCATGGCACTGGGCGCAGACGGTGTTTACAGGCCGGCCGCAGCGCCCGCAGAATTGGGCGATGGCGCGATTCGAGTAGTCGCACGCGGCGCAGAGCCATGGCTCTGATGCGGGGCCTTTTTCGCCGGGTAGATCTGCGGGACGTGTCATTTCAGCAGCGAATCTCAGCGGGAAGTTGGTCTTGCGGTGGAGTCATCATTATACCAAGATTTTTTTCGCGGGCGGTATGTGGGAGGGCAGTGGTCAGTGGTCTGAACGGGGATTTGGGGGGATTAAAGGGATTTGGGGGATGGATTGTTGGTTGGACGAGGATTTGGGGGTGAGCGGCGGGGTCTGGAGGGAAGGGGGGAACTGCGGAGGAACTGCGGGGGAAGGGCGCGAGTGATGTGTTGGCGTCTCTGATTTGAGGAGGGTTTCTGTGCGGAGGGGATTGGGCGCCCACAAGGGGCGCCCCTACAGGGGGTGAGGGGGCGCGGAAGGAGCCCTGCATGCGAAGACGCAGGGCTTTTTTGTTGGGCGCGGTTGTGGGGTTATTCGTTCTGGATGTCGTGGTTGAACTGCCAGGGGATGCCGAATTTGTCGACACAGGCGCCGAAGTAGGAGCCCCAGAACATGTCGTCGAGGGGCATGGTGACTGTGCCGCCGGCGGAGATGGCGTTGAAGAGGCGTTCGGTCTCTTCACGGGATTCCGGGTGGCAGGAGACGGAGAAGTTGTTGCCGGGCTGGTGGGGCGGGCTGAAGGTGAGAGAGGTGTCGCTGCCCATGAGGACGCTGTCGCCGACGGGCAGGCTGACGTGCATGATGCGGTCTTTTTCTTCTTCGGAGACCGGCATGTCGTCGGGGCCTTCGGAGAAGGCGGAGATGTGGATGAAGTCGCCGCCGAAGACGGAGCGGTAGAATTCGAAGGCTTCGCGGCAGTTGCCGTTGAAGTTGAGATAGATGCTGAGCGTCATACTTTTCTCCTCGATGGTTGGCGTTGTATTGCGGCGGCGCGGCGCGTGGACGCGTCTCCGCTGCTGCCTGGGTAAGTGTTTAAGGGGGCCGGTGTCAACCCGGTTGGGCGGCGGCCCGGAGTTGGGCGATGTCGATTTTGGTCATGGCGAGGTAGGCCTCCATGACGGCTTTGGGATTTTTGGCCATGAGCTGTGGCAGCTCGGCGGGGGCGATTTGCCAGGAGAGGCCGAACTGGTCCTGGAGCCATCCGCACTGCTGTGTTTGGCCGCCCTGGCCGAGTTTGCGCCAGAAGTAGTCGATCTCTTCCTGCGAATCGCAGGAGATTTCGAAGGAGACGGCGAGTGAGAATTTAAAGTTTGGGCCGGCGTCGAAGGCGGTGAAGCTGAGGCCTTCCAACTCGAAGGTGACGATCTTGTTGCCCTCGGCGGGGCCGGCAGAGATGTCGTCTACGGAGAGGATGCGGGCGTTTTTGAAGACGGAGACGTAGAAGTTGGCGGCGGCTTCGGCCTGGCCGTCGAACCAGAGGTTGGGTCTGATTTTGCTGATGGCGGCCATGGGTGTCAAGCTCCTTCCTGGTCTGCGTCTGCGTCGGCGTTTGCAAAGTCGAGGTGGTTGAACACCCAGACGTGGCCGTCGAGGTCCTGGAAGTTGCGGCTGTAGATGAAGCCGGAGTCGCTGGGTTCGCTGACGGGCGTTGCGCCGGCGGCGAAGGCGCGCTCGGCGGCGCGGTCGACTTCCTCACGGCTGTCGAGCGCCAAGGCGATGATCGATTCGACGTTTTGCTTGTTGTCGACGATCTGTTTACCGGGCAGGCCGCTCTTGAAAAAGTCCTCTGTTACTAACATGACGAAAGTGGTGTCACGAATGTTCAGACAGGCGGCCACTTCGCTTGTGTATTGGGGGAAGAGTTCGAACCCGATGTGCGCGAAGAAGTCTTTGGCGCGGTCAAGATCACGAACGGGCAGATTGTAGAATGCCTGCTGGACGTTTAGCATCGCTTATTCCTTATATTCAGTTGTTTGGTGATACACATCTGTGTGTGGTGAACGAGGCGCGGCTTTGGGCACGGTGACACGGGGTACGGTCTACTCTTTGTGGCCGTTCATGGTTTTTTCCATGCGTTTGGCGTCGACGGAGAAGATTTCCCATACGTGGCCGTCCAGGTCCTGGAAGGCGCGGCCATACATCCAGCCGGCATCGGTGGCGGTCCTGCATTCACAGCCGCCGGCGGCGAGGGCTTTGGCCATGGTGTTGTCGACTTCTTCGCGGCAGTCGACGGAGAGAGCGACGACGACTTCGGCGCTGCGCTCGCTGTCGGCGATCTCTTTGCCGGGGATGAATTTTTGGAAGTACTCCTCCCGCAGCAGCATGGCGAACATGTTTTCGCCGATGATCATGCAGGAGGCGTGGTCGCCGGTGAATTGGTCGTCGAAGGCAAATCCGAGTTCGGTGAAGAAATCGACCGAGTTGTTGAGATCGCTGACCGGCAGATTTACGAAAATACGCTTAGCCGTTTTCATTGCGGCTCTTTTTCCTTTGCTTGTGCAAAACATGTATTTCGCGGTGTAGGCTAATCATGATACAACATCATGCTGGCCAATGTGAAAGAAGGGAAGGCGCTGGAAGTAGCGAAATGCGGCGTTGGAGGAGGATTTGCGGGATTGCAGATGAAGGCGCGTTGACTGTTGGGCGGGGTATTTGGCGCTGGACGGGAGCGCAGACTAGGCGTAGACTGCGCGGGGAAAGTCGACGCGGGATGCGCTCATGGCGTCGTTATTATTTGACTTTCGGGGCGGATGTTTATATCGTGTAGAGGATCGCGGGCGCGTTTGAGGCGCGCCGGAGCGATTCAAGTTGGGGCTATAGCTCAGTTGGGAGAGCGCTACAATGGCATTGTAGAGGTCAAGGGTTCAAGTCCCTTTAGCTCCACCAGAGTGCAAGGCAGAAGGGCGCAATCGGAGGGGCGAAGTCCAGATTGGGGAGCTGCGGATGGCGGCGATTTGACCGTTACCGGTTTCGTTTGGTAAACTGATTCTTCTAGGTTGCAGGCGTGACACGCAAATTGGATCAGTAGAGATGGTGTTGGTTACGGGGCTGTAGCTCAGTTGGGAGAGCGCTACAATCGCACTGTAGAGGCCAGGGGTTCGAGTCCCCTCAGCTCCACACGGCAGGCGGGTTTTGTGAAACATCGGGCCCGGGCCGGGCAGTTGGAAGGAATTGAATATTGGGGCTATAGCTCAGTTGGGAGAGCGCTACAATGGCATTGTAGAGGTCAAGGGTTCAAGTCCCTTTAGCTCCACCAGAGATGGGCGGCGGCCAGGCACTTTCCGCTGTACTTTTTTTGTAGAGTGTAGGAGGGAGCAAGGTGGCCGGTACGCGGTCAAGAGGAACAGAGAAGGTTGCGGGGAAGGCAGCCGCCAAGGGGACCGGTGATAAGCCGGTCCTATTGTCGGGCGGCAATCCGCAGATTGCCAAGGCGGATGGCGACGCGCCGGTTCAGGCCTATATAGCGGCGATGCCGGGATGGAAGAGCGAGCTGGGGCGGCGTCTTGACGAGGTGATTGTGCGCAATGCGCCCGGGGTGCGCAAGGCGGTGCGGTGGAACTCGCCGTTTTATGGCATCGAGGGACGGGGCTGGTTCCTGAGTTATCATGTATTTACTCGCTACGTCAAAGTGACTTTTTTTCAAGGCGCGCAGTTGGAGCCTGTTCCGCCCGGTTCGGGCAAGGACAGGGATTCACGTTGGTACGACATATACGAAGGTGAATTTGACGAAGAGCAGATGGCGGAGTGGGTCAGGCAGGCTGCGGCGATACCTGGCTGGGACGGGTTTGATACGCTGAAGAGTTAAATTGGTCGTTGTTAACAGTTGCGGATGAACCATTTTGAATTGGGGTGATAGTTCGTGGAAGACAACCGCCGACAAGAGTTGACAGACCGGTTCAAGCATTTGGCGGAACATTTGAACCGTCAGTTACACACGGGCCGTCTTGACGAGTGGGAAGGTCTGGACATGACGATTCCCCAGATCAAGACGCTGCAGTTGCTGGATCGTGTGGGGCCCCTGCGGATGGGCAGCATTGCCGTCTACCTGGGTCGGGCGCTTTCGGCAACGACGACAGTGATGGACCGCTTGGTGGAGAAAGGGCTGGTGGACCGGGTTGCCGATCCGGATGACCGGCGAGTCGTGATCTGCCAGCTGACTGATGCAGGTGAGAAGGCGATCGGGCGGTTCTGGGACATTGGGCATGAGCGGCTCGATATCCTGGTGGATTTGATGGATGATGATCAGTTGGAGACTGTGGTGAAGGGACTGGAGTTGATTCACTGGGCAGAAAATAAGGTCCAGGAGGCATATGCCTCAATGCAATTGCCCCCAAAGGGGGAGTCCCCCTCCGCATGATCTTCTCTCCATGGTTTCTTTTTGCCCGTCGATCTGTCTGATCGATAGAGCGATCCGCGGCGCTTCTTGCGCATAAGGGTCTTGTTGACAGCCCGCTGCACCGGTTCGTTTTCTTCCCTGATTCCCCCAGGCAAGCCCGCAATTCGGCTTTGACCGATCTGGTCGAAAAGCCTTCAATCTTCTTAAACCGCTGCCGGCGGGCGTCTGGCGTGAACCGGTCAGGATGGCGGCGGCTCCGCAGAAGCGTTACCCCCATTGAAGAGACGCGCACTTGAACCCGCTCCGAAAGCGATCCCATCCGGGAATGCTGTGGATCGGAGGCATTGCGCCGCGTTGCAGGATCGTTGCTTAACTGTTGAGGTGGCTGCGCGCAGGCGGGAGGCACGCGAATGGCGCAGGAGACGTACAGGGATTCGGCCGGAAAGCAACACAGGATGACTGGGACGAATGCGGCGCACGAGACATACCGGGGCGTGTGTCTGACCGCGGGCGCGATTATCCGTACAGGATTGAGGGTCCATGAAGCACGAAGCTAAAGAAAAGGGACAGAAGATGATGAAAGCGAAACGGGATTTCCGCAAGGGATTCAGGCACTGGTTCAGCCTGTTTTTGTTCGTAATTTTGGGCGGCGCGTGTGTGCCGGCGGACGCTGCGCCGTCGCCATTGGGCACGGTGGTGGTTGGCGGAGGCGAGGAGATTCAGATACGGGTGTTGGGGGCGCTGACGCGTGCGGGTGAATTGGGCGTGCCGAGCCAGCGGGGGGTGGCTTTGGCGATCGCGGACTATGGGCCGATCAAGGGGCATCAGGTCAGTATGGGGGCGGGGTTGGATTCGCTATGCAGCGCGGAAGGGGGCGCGGCGGCAGCTGAGACGGTCGTTGGCGACGGGCGGGTGGTCGGCGTAATTGGGACCTCCTGCTCGGTGGCGGCGGCGGCGGCGTCTCCGGTTTTGAGCGAAGCCGGCCTGGTGATGGTGGCTCCTTCGACGACTTCGCCGTCGTTGACATCGGACCTGCGGGGTGTCGCGGGGTCGAATTATCATCCTGGCTATCATCGGACCGCGAGCAACGATCTTTACCAGGCGGAGGCGGTGGCCGATTTTGTCTACAACGAGCTGGGGCTGCGCAGAATGGCGGTAATCCATGACGGGGACCCGTATTCGGCGGGCCTGACGGAGGCGTTCAAGGCGGCGTTTGAGGCGTTGGGCGGCACGGTGTCGGCGGCGATGGTGAACAAGGGCGACACGGATATGATTCCTGTGTTGACGGAGGTTGCGGCCGGCAGCCCCGAGGGGCTGTTCATGCCGATTTTTCCTGAGGAGGCTGGGCCGATCGTGCGTCAGAGCGTGCAGGTCGAAGGGTTGGATGGGTTGACGCGCATCGGCGGCGGAGGCTTGCTGGTATCCGAGTTTCTGGCGTTGCCGGAGTCGGAGGGTTTCTATTTTGCGGGGCCGGAGCTGGACTTTGGCGGCAATGTGAATGGGGCGACGGGAAGGGACGGAGAGGCGTTGAACGCGGCCTATATGGAGCGGTACGGCGAGCATTCCACGTCGGCCTATCTGGCGCATGCGTATGACGCGACGACGATACTGTTGCGGGCGATCGAGGAGGTTGCGGTTGCGCATGGGGATGCGCTGTATATTGACAGGGCGGGGCTGCGGGATGCGGTTGGTGGGACGAGTGGTTTCGAGGGGATTATCGGGGCAATTTCGTGTGACGAGTTCGGTGACTGCGGCACGGGCCGCGTGCAGATATCACACCACACTGATGCGACGATGACCGAGGTTGAGAGTTTGCCGGTTGTTTATCGTTATGCGCCGTGAGCGCGACATGCCAAAAAAGAAATTCAGAAAAGGAAATTCAGACCAAGGAGTGAAGATATGACCAAGATAGACCGCCCCGGCAGAGGGCTATTGCGCTGGCCTGTTGTGCTGCTTGCGCTTTTGCTGAGCAGCGCGTGCGTTCCTGAGAATATGGTGTTGAGCCCGCTGGGAACGGTTGTGGTGGGCCCGGGTGAGAAGATTCATATCCGTTCGGCGGCGGTGCTTTCGAGCATAGGCGATCTTGGGTCTTCGACACAGCGTGCGGTGGCGCTGGCGCTGGCGGACTACGGTCCGATCAGGGGGCGCGAGGTGACGATGGGGGCGGGATTGGATTCGCTGTGCACGCCGGAGGGCGGCGCGGCGGCGGCGCGCACGGTTGTGGGCGACCGGCGCGTGGTGGGCGTGATCGGCACTTCGTGTTCGGCGGCGGCAGTGGAGGCGGCGCCGATTCTGAGCGAGGCGGGGCTGGTTCTGATCTCGGCTACGAATACGGCGCCCTCGCTGACATCGGACCTGCGGGGCAATGCGGGAGCCGAGAACCATGCGGGCTATTACCGCACGGCCAACAACGACCTATACGAGGCCCAGGCGGTCGCGGCGTTCGCCCGCCACGACCTCAGCCTGCGCAACATGGCTGTCATTCATGACGGTGATCCGTATACTTCAGGCCTGGCCAACGCGTTTGCGGCTGCGTTCGAGGCGGGGGGCGGCACGGCCACGGTTGCAACGGTGAGCAAAGGGCAGACGGATATGGTCGCGACGCTGAACGAGATTGCGGCGGCGGGCCCGGACGGTTTGTTTCTGCCGTTATTTCCGGACGAGGCCGGCGAGATTGTACGCCAGCTGGGACATGCGGCGGGTTTGGAGGAAGTTGTCGTGATCGGCAGCGCGGCGTTGGTGGATTTCGAGTTCCTGGCGATACCGGAGACGGAAGGGATGTATTTGGCCAGCCCGGAACTGAATTTCGAGAGCAGTGTGAACGAGGCAACGGGCAAGGATGGCGGGGCGCTGTTGGCGGCTTATGAGGAGGCGTACAATGAGGCGCCGGGCTCGGTGTATTTGGCGCATGCGTATGACGCGACGACGCTGCTGCTGCGCGCCATCGAGGAGGTTGCGGTTGCGCAGGGGGATACGCTCTTTATCGACAGGGCGCGGCTGCGGGAGGCGTTGACGGGCACGGCGGGGTTCAGCGGCGTCATTGGCGAGCTCACGTGTGACGAGTTTGGCGACTGCGGCACGGGCCAACTGCACATCGTGCATCATACTGATTCCACGATCACGGACGCGGCGGAGCTGGAGATCGTTTACTATCACTTGCAAGAGTAGCATGAACGTCGGTAGTGGTCAGTGGTCAGTGGTCAGTGGTCAGTGGTCAGTGGATAGTGGATAGTGGGGGTCCGGGGGACACCCGGTCCTGGCACTGCCCCGCCCCGTGGGGCACGGGACTTGGCGGCTGGCGGCGTTTGCTGGCACTGGCGTGCGGTTGGGGCGCGAGAAGGGCGGGGCGCGGAGGGGCCGCCGACACAGGGCAAGGCGACCAGGTGGATGGGTGGGGGTTGGGGGAGGCCCAGAACGGCAGGAGTTGGTGGGAGGTACAGTTTTTGGCTATTGGTGAACGACGCTCGTGCGCGGCGCTGGGAAAGGGCGTGGCGCCTCACGGCCATGAATGAGGACGGCGAATCAGGCGTTGCCGGGCGGTCACGAATCGAGGTTGATGAGATGGGTGGACGCGGTCGATGAAAGAGGTTGCGCTCTATACGGACGGTGCGTGCAGCGGGAATCCGGGGCCGGGTGGATTCGGGGTTGTGCTGCTCTGCGGAGGGCGGCGCAAGGAGTTGTGCGGCGGATATCGCAGGACGACGAACAACCGGATGGAGCTTCTGGCGGTGATCAGGGGACTGGAGGCTTTGAAGGAGCGGTGCAGCGTGACTCTTTACAGCGACTCCAAGTATGTGGTGGATGCGCTGACGAAGGGCTGGGCGCGCCGATGGCGGGCGAATGGCTGGCGGCGCAACCGGAAGGGCGAGCCGGCGGTGAACCCGGACCTGTGGGCGCGGCTTCTGGAGCTGTGTGACAGGCACGAGATGCAGTACCGGTGGGTGAAGGGCCATGCGGGGGATGTGGAGAACGAGCGCTGCGACGCGCTCTCGACCGCGGCGCTGGCCCGGCCCGATTTGCCGGTTGATGAGCAGTATGAACGGACGGAGCGAGGGCCGGCTCCATCGCTCTTTGACGCGGGATCGTAGGGGCGGCGAAATTTACTCGTTTCGACAGTTTTTGCAGCGTGGGGCTGGTCGGGCCGCGGCGGTCACGTTACCCACGCAATCGTTTACTCCTCACCAATTGCGTTGCGCAGGTAACCGGACGCGTTGACAAGACGCGGATCGTCTGCGCGCGCTGACACCAAGAGCGAAGCAGGGCCATGAGCAGGCCGCCGATTCCCAGACACGCAGGGGACGTCACCGCCCAGTGGATTCAGGAAGCATTGACTGCGGGCGGAGGGTCTGCTCTTCCTCATATCCGGGAGGTCGTTCTGGAGGAGATTGGGGCAAGCGTTGGCTTTATGGGTACGATCCTGCGCTGCCATCTCCGATACGAAGAGGCGAGAGCGCCGTCTGGCCAGAGTTCCACGGCACCCGAAACGGTGATTGTGAAGCTGCCGAGTCCGCATGCCAAGAACCGGCGTTTGGGCCGCTGGCTGAGTCTGCACAAGCGGGAATATGACTATTACAGGCTGATTGCGCCGGAAAGCCCGTTGCGGTCGCCGGCGCTATACTACGGCGATTATGAAGCCAGGTCGGACCGTGTTGTGCTGCTGCTGGAGGATTTGGGGCAGTTGGAGACGGTGAGCCATTTTGACGGGGCCAGCGCGGAGCAGGTGAGGCAGGCCATTGGCGCGATCGCCAAGTTGCACGGGACCTACTGGAACAGGGTAGATCAGCCGCCTGTAAGCGGATTTCCGGACTCTTTTGCTCCGAAGCGCAGAAGGTTGGTGCAGCTTGTCTATCTTGCGAATCTTGCGCCTGCGCTTGAGAGGTTTGGCCATTTTTTTTCAGACGATATGCGCGGCCTGGCTGAGACCCTTGTTGGGGGCATTGCCGCCCAGATCGAACGTGTGGAAGGAGGCCCGAAGACGCTTAGTCACGGCGACTTCCGGTTGAACAATATTTTTTTCGGTGGGGAGGATGAGGGCGACATTGGGGTAATCGACTGGCAGGTCAGCGGACTGAGGAGTCCGTTGTATGATGTGGCGTATTTTATGGGGAGCAGTGTGACGACTGAGGTGCGCCGCGAAATCGAGCGCGAGGTGCTGGAAGAGTACACGGGCATGGTGGTTGAGATGGGGGCGCGGGGGTTCACGTTCGAGGAGAGTTGGCGGCTTTATCGCGAGCACTCGCTTGCCAACCTATTGGTGATGGTTTTTGCGAGCGGCGGGCTAAACCTGAACGACGAGCGGGGCCGGCAGGCGGTGGAGGTCGGCCTGCAGCGCGGGCTGGCGATGATAGAGGATTTGGACGGGGCGGCGTGTGTGCCTGCGCCGGCGGGGCTCTTGAGCGGGGGTGCGCTGGCGGTGTTTTCGCGGGGCGCTTATGGCGTAATAAAGGCGTTGCGGGGGTAGGGGGCGGGGATGTCCTGCGCCGACTGGCGGCTTGCGGAGCGGACAGGTTGAGCGCTTACCGCGTATAGCCAAGCAAATGTGACTATGGTCATAACCATGGTACAATTGTGGTCATCAGACGATAGGGAGGGTGCATCATGCCGATCAACAGCGCTCAAGCGAAGGGTCCTCGCACTATCAAGGCGTCTGAGTTCAAGGCCAAATGTCTGAGGCTGATGGACGAGGTGGCAGAGAGCGGCGAAGAGTTTGTGATCACTAAAGACGGACGGCCGGTTTCGCGACTGCTGCCTTACCGGGAGAAGCCACGGAGTCCGTTCGGTCGAGATCGGGACATTCTTCGGATTCACGGGGACCTTGATGAACCGATCGATGCGGAGTGGGACGCCGTGACAGGTCGAGACTTTAGTCGTCAAACTACAGAGGGAGCTTAAGATGCCCACGGCTAGCAATGCAGCGACAGGCCCTCGCACAATAAAGGCATCCGAGTTTAAGGCCAAGTGTCTGAGGCTGATGGATGAGGTGGCTGAGAGCGGCGAAGAGATCGTTATCACCAAGAACGGACAACCGGTTTCGCGTCTGCTGCCGTACCGGGAAAAGACGAGATTGGCTTTTGGACGCAATCGAGACAATATCCGAATCCTGGGCGACATCGTGGAGCCGATGCCCGCAGAGTGGTTCGAAGCTACGGACAGTTCCGACGAGGAACTGTTTTGATACTTCTCGATACGCATGTCCTGATCTGGCACGAACAGGGCGACCTCAGGCTGGGGCCGCAGACCCGTCGCGTCATTGCACGCGCGCTGCCAGAAGGCGATGCGGCTGTCTCTGCCATGTCGTTCTGGGAAGTTGGAATGCGGGTTCAGAAGGGTCGACTTGACCTTCTCCTTGACTTGGATGCCTGGCGCCGCGATCTGCTGGACCAGGGGTTGATCGAGATCCCTGTTGATGGCGGTATCGCGGCGCGTGCGGGCCTGCTGCCAGATATGCACGGCGACCCAGCCGACCGTATCATCGTCGGCACTGCTATGGAGGGCCACCAGTTGGTGACCGCTGACGGGAAAATCTTAAGTTGGCCGGGTCCGTTGAGCAGGTTGGATGCCAGGGATTGATAGCCAGATGCGGATGTGAAGAAACAGGTTGTATGAGGTGGTCTATGAGGAACAGAGCGCTTCTCATTCGCTACCATTTCTGACGAATCTAGTCCTGCGATAGAAAAAGGGCCCCGCTGCTGAAGGCGGGGCCCTCTTCGTTTTTTCAAGTGCCCTTTTGTGGGAGAGTCCGGTTTACTGTGTGACGCGGGGGACGTTTGCGAGCGAGCCGATCAGCTTGACAGCGTCTCTGTGAATCCAGACGGGGGCGTTGAGGCTGGGGACTGCGATGCGGAGCCACTGGGAATCTGGGCTGATGCCGGTGATGCTGGCCCACGTGCCCCTGGGCAGGATGGCGGTCGAACGGTACTCCGCGCCCGGACCGGACCTGGCGAAGGCTGCTCCCGGCTGGACGAGCACGGCCGGTTGTGCTGCGACTTCTGCTGCGGTGACCCGTCTGACGCCCTCCACGGAGCCCCGCACCTCGGTCATGTGGCAGTAGATCCAGACCAGCGGGCCGTGTCCATCCAGTTCAACCAGAATCCAGTCTCCGGTGGGGTCGATGCCGTAGATGCGGGCCTGCGTGCCCTGGGGCACGACGGCGACCACGTCATAGTGCAGGCCGGGGCCGGAGCGCACGTTCATGGTGATGGGCTTGGTGACGGCGATGGGACGGTCGTCCGCGGCGGGCGGGTAGAAATCGTTGACGGCGTAGCGGGGGACGCCGGCGAGGGAGCCCACCGCGACTTTGACGAAATCGCGGATGACCCAGACAGGCTCGTCGAAGCCCGGGACAATGATCTGGTACCAGACGTTGGGCGGGCAGTCGCCGACGGCGATGATTTGGGCCCAGGTCCCTTTCGGGATGGTGGCTACGATGTCGTAGGCGAGGCCGGGGCCGGAATAGGCGAAGAGGGCGTAGGTCTGGGTCAGGGCGGCGGGCCGATGCGAGATTTCGCTATCGGTGATGCGGCGGACGTTGACCAGCGGACAGTCAACCTGGACGAGTTCGCGGTAGACCCAGCCGAGGGAGCTGAACCCATCCAGCTCGACCTGCAGCCATTCGCCGCTGGGGTCGATGCCGACGATTTCGACCTGTGTGCCCTGGGGCAGGGTGGTGAGGACGTCGTAATCGATGCCGGGGCCGATGCGCACGTTCATGATTTCCGGCAGGATGGTTGCGATCGATCTACTGCCGGCGGCGCCGGAGATTGGGAGCTTGGCGAGCTCTTCTGCTGAGACCACCGGGACGGTATCGAGCGCGCCCTCGACTGCGGCCAGGCTCTGGTAGATCCAGACGGGGATGTCGAGGCCGGTGATTTCCACCTGGAACCACTGGCCGCGCGGGTCGACGCCGATGATGTTTGCGCGCGTTCCCTGCGGCAGGGTGGTGATGACGTCGTAGGCCAGGCCGGGGCCGAGGCGGGCGTTCATGCTTGCGGGCTGGGTGACGGCCTTGGGATAGTTGCCGTCGGTCATGGTCTGGCGGAGGGCGGCGAGCCAGTTGACCAGTTCGCTGTGTTCCTGGCAGCTCCAGACGGTACGGTCGCCGGCGTAGTGGTCGGGCGTACTGCCACCAGTATCGTCGAGGTCGGTGATGTCCTCGTCGGCGCCATCGCCGTCGGTGTCGATCACGTTGGTGATGTCGCCGTCAGTGTCATCGCCGTCGGTGTCGATCACGTCGGTGCCGTCGCCGTCGGTATCGATCACATCGATGATGTCGTCGCCGGTGTCGTCCCTCAGGTCGGGGATTTTGTCCGGATAGTTCGGGTTATCTATATCGATCGTGATGATAATTTCCCAGAGGTCGTCGGGCAGGTCACTCTTGGGCGGGACGGTGGGCTCGCTTGTAGGCGTTGAGGTAGGCGTGTAGGTTGGCGTTGGCAACGCGGTCGCGGTGGGCGTGGATGTCGGCGTCAGCGTAGGGTTGGTCTGATTCGGGGGCGGGGCGAAAGAGATTCGGGCTGTGGGCGTGGGCGTAGGCGCGGGCGCGGTTGTCGCGGTGACTGTCGGGGTCGCGGTATTGGGCTGCTTTACCACTGGGGGGTTTTGCGCCGGCGGCTGTTTTTGCCGCGGGGGATCTGTGGCGGTGGCGGTCGGGGTCTGCGCGGGCGGGTTTCCGCCTGGCGGCTGATTCTGTTCGGGCGTGTTGGTCGGGGTTGCGGTCTGCTCGGGCTGGTTTCCGCCCGGCGGCTGATTCTGTTCGGGCGTGCTGGTAGGGGTTGCGGTCTGCTCGGGCGGGTTTCCGCCTGGCGGCTGATTCTGATCGGGCGTGTTGGTGGGGGTTGCGGTCGGTTCGGACGTATGGGTCGCCGTGGGTGTGGATGTATTTGTATTGGTGGCGGTAGCGGTTGGTTGTTGTTGCGGCGGCGGCTGGTCCCCGTCTGGCCGGTCATTTTGGTCCGGTGTATTGGTGGGGGTGGCGGTTGGCGCGGGCGTACTGGTGGCCGTGGGCGTGTCTGTTTCGATGGGGAGGAGAGACAGGCCGGTGATTTCGAAATCTCTGGATACGGGAAAGGTAAAGCCTCCGTCGGCGATGAGCGTGACGGTCAGGGTATAGGAGC
This sequence comes from Caldilineaceae bacterium, assembly GCA_022824025.1. Taxonomy (GTDB): domain Bacteria; phylum Chloroflexota; class Anaerolineae; order Caldilineales; family Caldilineaceae; genus Bin5. The sequence goes on along the minus strand of JAJEBF010000023.1, from coordinate 9,813 downwards.
CGGCCGGGCAGGCGGAGGTGATCTCGCCTGGTTCGGTGTCCTGGCCGTTGCTATTGGCATCGAGATCGCCGGTGCGGGCGCCGCTGCCGCCGACGCCGGCCCCTTCACAGATGTCCATGTCTTCGTCGTCGGAATTGGTGATGTCGGCGCGGTAGCTGTACTGGTCCCAGTTATCCAGCCAATCGAAGGTCATGGTGAAGGGGATTTGGGTACCTTCATTGAATATCGAAGGCACGCCGTCGACTTTGACGGAGGGAGGAGGCAGCGGTTCGGGTGTGTGCGTTGGCGTGGCCGTGTTGGCAGGGGTAGGCGTCGTGGTGGGCGTATGCGTTTCAGTCGGAGTGGCGGTGGCTGTGGGCGTATGCGTTTCGGTGGGGGTAGGCGTTGCGGTCAACGGGGGATCGATGGCAATGCCGCAGTTACAGGCGAGCGGGATCTCCTCGGTTGAGCCGTCGTCTGTGTAGGTGATTGTGCACTTGACCACGTAGGAGCCGGGTGTGCAGTCTTTGGTGATGCTGAGAGGTATTGCGCCTGTGGTGCTCCAATGGCTGTACTGCGCAGGGCTGAAAGTGCGGACAGTTTCAAAGCCTTCCCCTTCACAGTTATCGGCGTCGGGGCCGTCGTAGCTTCCTTGCAGAAGGTCGAAGCGGTAGGTGACGGTCGTGAAGGTGTCGTCCGAGTCACAGTTGCCGTCGCCGTTCTTGTCATCGCAGGGGAAATTGGCGAAAAAGATGCTGATATTCAGATCTTCACCGGCCGAAACTGAGCCGTCAATCTGATCGTAACCGGCTCGGGGCTCGAGATCCTGCTGCAGCCGGGCGGCCAGGGATTGGACGGTAGGGCCCCCGGGCACGAAAGAGATCACCGTCAGGGTGAAAAGTAACAATACGACCGCTCCGACCAAGGTAGTAACAGACTGTTTCGCTTGCATCTTTGGTTTCTCTATTTCAGCGGTACGAACGTATCTGTCTGTGCCGGCTTCTATCTTTCTATTCCGATCCTGGCTCTAGTGCAGAATTGGAACCGCTCCTGCTGATCGGACGAGAAGTGGGCGGGGAATGTTCCGCGCCCAGGCGGGTTGTTGAAGTGGGGTGTTTGTGCCGAATCTGGTGATCGGGCGGAGCGGGTCACAGAGAAAATTGAGGCCCCGCATTCGAGAGCGGGGCCTTTGCTATGCGTATTTGCGTAAGCGAATCAAGAAGGTGGTTCAATCGGACCGGCGGGGCTACGGCGAAAGTTGGGGGACCCCTGCGAGCGAGCCGATTATCTTGACCAGGTCGCAGAGGATCCAGACCGGTTCGTCCATGCCGGCCACCTGGATAAGGATCCATTGGGACCGTGGGCCGATGCCGATGATCTTTGCCCAGGTTCCCTTGGGCAGGATGGTGAGGGCGGTGTAGTGGGCACCGGGGCCTGACCTGCCGAAGACGGCTTGCGGCTGGATGAGGGCGGCCGGCTGCGCCGAAATCTCCGGCGCGGTGACCCGCCTAACGCCGACCAGGGAACTCTTCACCTGTGCCATGTGGCGGTAGATCCAGAGCAGTGAGTTGAGGCCCTCGATCTCGACCAGGAGCCAGCTCTGGCTCGGGTCGATGCCGTAGATGCGGACCTGGGCGCCCTGCCGCGCTTCTGCGACGACATCGTATTCCAGGCCCGGGCCGGTGCGCACGTTGAGTGTTTCGGACTGGACGAAGGCGATGGGGCGCTGGTCGGGGGCGGGCGGCGTGAAGTCGTTGACGCCGTAGCGGGGCAGGCCGGCGAGGGAGCCTATGGCTACCTTGACGAAGTCGCGGATCACCCAGACCGGCTTATCGAGACCTGGTACGATGATCTGGTACCAGACGTTTGGCGGGCAGTCGCCGATGGCGATGATCTGGGCCCAGGTTCCCCGGGGGAGAATGGCGACCTGGTCGTAGGCGAGACCCGGCCCGGAAAAGGCATGCAGCGCGAAGGGCTGGGTGATGGAGGCGGGCACGAGTAGGATTTCACGTTCGGTGATGCGGCGTACGTTGACCAGCGGGCAGTCGACCTGGACCAGGTCGCGGTAGAGCCAGCCGAGGGAGGTCAACCCATCCAGCTCGACTTGCAGCCATTCGCCGCCAGGCTCGATGCCGACGACCGCGACCATTGTGCCCTGGGGCAGCGTGGTGAGGACTTCATAATCAAAGCCTGGGCCGAGGCGCACGTTCATGACGTCCGGCTGCGTGATGGCGACCGGTCTGCTGCCGGGCGCGCCGGAGATCGGGAGCTGGGCAAGTTGGGCGGCGGAGACCTGGGGCACGCCGGCGAGGGCGCCTTCGACGCTGGCCAGGCCCTCGTGGATCCAAACGGGGATGTCGAGCTGGCTGAGTTCGAGCTGATACCATTCGTTGCGGGGGTCGACGCCGATGATGTTGGCGCGCGTTCCCTGCGGCAGGGTGATGATGACGTCATAGGCCAGGCCGGGCCCGAGGCGGGCGTTCATGATGTCCGGCCGGGTAACGGCCTGGGGATAGGCGCCGGGCGTCATTGTGCGGCGGATGGCGGCGAGCGAGTCCATGATGGCGCTGGCATCCTGACAGCTCCAGACGGATCTGCCGGCGGCGTAGTGGCCGGGCCATGCGCTGCCGGAGCCGTCGGCGTCCGCGCTTGTCGTTTGGGGCGCCGCGGCGATGTCGGCGGTGTCGAAGTTGCCGGCGTCCGAATCGGCCTCCTCATCATCGTCAACAGATGTGAAGCTGTCCGGGAAATCGGGGCTCAGATCATCTGTTGGGGTAACCGTCGGTGTCGCGGTCGGCGTGTGTGTCGCGGTGGGTGCGGGCTGTTTCCGCTGCGGGGGCGGCGAATACGAGACTTTCGCTGTCGGCGTGTGTGTCGGCGTGACGGTGTTGGTCGCGGTCGGCGCGGGCCTGGGTGTGCTGGTGGCGGTAGCCTTTTGTTGCGGCGGCTGCTGTTGCCGCGGCGGATTTGTGGCGGTTGCTGTTGGCGCGGGCGCCGGCGTGCTGGTCGCGGTCGGCGTGGGCGTGTCGGTTGCGATTGGGGCCAGTGACAGACCGATAACCTGGAAGGTCTGGGCGGTGGTGTAGGCGTAGCCGCCGGCGCCCGTCAGCGTTACGGTCAATGTATGTGTGCCGGACGGGCAGTTGGCGTCGATTGCGCCGGGGAGGGTAAGGGTTCCGTTCACCGCGCCGCTGAGTTGGGCCGTGTGCTGGTTGGCGCCGCCGATCCCTGTCCCTTCACAGGCGTCGGCGTCACTGTTGTTTGCCGAGGTGACGTCGGCGCGGTAGCTGTACTGATCCCATTGGTCGAGGCCTACGAAGATCAGCCTGAATGTACTCTGCTGGCCCTGGTCGAACGTGGAGGCCAGCCCGTCGATGCGTACGGAGGGCGGGGCAACCGGGGTGGCTGTCGGTGTGGCTGTCAAGGCCGGCGCGGCGGTTGCGGTGGCCGTGGAGGTCGCGGTGGGGATTTCCACTTCGACGACCTGAAACTCCTGGCTTGTGGAATATTCATATCCGCTGTCGGCCATGAGTTTGACGGTCACAGCGTATTTGCTGGCCTGGCAGGAGGGGTCGATCTGGCCGGGCACAGAGACCTGATTCTTGATCATGCCGGTGAGATGGTCGGTGTATTGACCACTTCCGCCGAGGCCGGCTCCTTCACAGTTGTCAGCGGCTGAATCGTCGGTCATTTTGACCACGTCGGCGCGGTAGCCGTATTGGTCGGATTCATCCAGGTTTTCAAAAATCATCTTGAAGTCTGGCTGCTGGCCCTGGTTGAAGGTGGCGGGCAGATTCTGGATCCGTGCCATGGGCGGCGGCATTTCGGTCGGTGTCGGCGTTGCCGTTGGGTTCTGCGGCAGTTCGTTCTGTATGGAATCGTCGACTGTGGCTGTGGCGGTTGGAGTCGCTGTGTGGGTGGGTGTGCTGGTGTTGGTGGGCGTGGCGGTGTGCGTGTGGGTGGGTGTGCTGGTGTTCGTGGGCGTGGCGGTGTGCGTGTTGGTGGGCGTAGCGGTGTGTGTGGGCGTGGCGGTCGGTGGCTGCACGGCGCCGACCGTGAGGTCACCGTTGCAGGTGAGTGGAATGGCCTCATTCGAGCCGGGCTCCGTATAGGTGACCGTACACTTCATGGTGTAGTCGCCTTCCGGACAGCTGCTGCTGACCTTGAGAGGGATAGGCGATAACGTTCTCCAGTGATTATAGAATGAAGGAGAAAATCTGCGATTGGATCCCCAGCCCTGTCCTTCACAGTTGTTTGCGTTTGCGCCGTTTTGCAGTATGTCAAAACGGTAGGTGACGGTGGTGAAGTCATCTGCATAGGTGCATTTGCCGTCGTCATTATTGTCGATACAAGGGAAGTAGGCGAAGAGGAGGCCGGCCTGCACGTATTGTCCTGCCGTCATGGTGTATTCGACCGTGTCAAAACCGACCATCGGGTCAAAGTCGCCATCCGGCGCGGCCAAGGCCTCGATCGCCGGCGTGCGGGGCACGAAAGAGATGAGGGTCAGGGCAAGAAGGGTCAGAACGCCGACGCCGACCAGTGTAATCATCGACTGTTTCGATTTCATTCCCTTCGATTCAATTCCTCTGAATCGTGCATGTGTGTGCATGTCAGATCAGCCTTTCCACTTGGCCGGCACTCACAGTTGGAGCAATTGGCGTTTACGATGGCCCGAAAAGGGTTGTCGCGTCTGCCCATTCCTTCCGTTCCGGGCTTGGTTTCCTCTTGAGGCGGCATTGCCGCCTGCTGATCGGACGTGCCGTTGGCACGGAATGTTCCACGCAAGTTGAACTATTTTTGGGGACAGGCTTTTGCCAGTGTGGAGATGCCGCATTGGGACGAAGTCAGGCTGGATGTCGAGTCGTTCGCCGCGCTGAAGGCGGGGGGTTGGACAACAGAAAAGCTCTGCCGGCTTTCACCCGGCAGAGCCTTGGGTCGAGACCTTCACAGCGAAACTTTGGTGACGGTGAGAGGGGGCGCGCAAGGCGCGTGGGGTTATTTCAGATGGGAGGTGGGCCGTTCAGTTCTGGTCGGACGCTGTTGATGACGGGGGCGGGCTCTCTTCGGGCATGGTTTGAGGGATATCTGAGAGCGAGCCAGCGGCGATCTTTGCGTGGCGGCGGGCAATCCAGACGGGCGCGTCGAGGCCGGGAACGTTGACTTCGATCCTGACCTGGAGCCATTCAGCGCGGGGGCCAATGGCGACGATTCTGGCCCATGTTCCTTTTGGCAGTCTGGCGACTACACCGTATTCCAGGCCAGGCCCCGAGCGGGCGCGGAGGATGCGCGGCTGGGTGATCAGAGCGGGCCAGGTCGCGATCTCGCGGGCGGTAACCCGTCTTACGCTGACGAGTAAACCGTCGACCCAGGTCATGTCGCGAAGCACCCAGGCGAGCGTGCCCAGCCCTTCGATTTCGATCTGAAGCCAGTTCTTCGTGGGATCGATGCCGTAGATTTTGCCCGATACGCCCTGCGGCACGGTCGTGATCACTTTGTAGTGCAGACCCGGTCCTGCGCGCACCTTCATGCTTTCCGACTGCGCGATAGCCAGCGGTCTGTCACTTAGCGAAGCCGGCTGCATCGTATACTCGCCGGCCGACTGCGGTCGGAACGTTCCCAGAAGACCGCCGGCGACTTTTGTCCGACTGCGGGCAACCCAGAGGGGCGATTTCAAGCCGGCGACCTCGATCTGAAGCCAGTTATCGTGCGGGCCGATGCCGGTGATTGCGGCCCAGGTTCCTTTGGACAGAATGGTGACGGCCTGATGGTCAGCGCCCGGCCCCAAGCGGGCGTTCAGGCTCCGTGGCTGGGTGATCAGCGCGGGCAGCGCGCCAATCTCCCGCGCCGTGATCCGTCTGACATTCACCAGCGAACCGAACACGCTGGTCAGGTCGCGTCTAACCCACGCCAGAGTGTCCAGCCCCTCCATTTCGACCTGGAACCATTCCTTATCTGGGTCCATGCCGTAGATTGTGGCCAGAGTGCCTTGGGGCACGGTGGTGATAACGTCGTAATCCAAGTCTGGTCCGAGGCGCACGTTCATGATATCGGGCAGGGTGATGAGGTAGGGTCGGACGCCGACATTTTGTCCCGGTCTGGGGAGCAGCGAAATCTCTTGTGTCGTTAGAGGTCTGAAACCCCAGATGGAGCCGGACAGTTCAACCAGATCCTGATGGAGCCAGGCGGGCTCCTCGAGACCAGGCAGCTCGATCAGGAGCCAGTCTTCCTGAGGGCCGATGCCGATGACTTTGACACACGTCCCCTGAGGCACAGTGGTGATGACGTCGTAGTCGATACCTGGCCCCACTCGCAGATGAGAGATTACGGGCAGGGTGAAGGCTTGGACAAGGAACGCTCCCGGGTGGTACTGGCAGGCCTCGTCCAGCGGACCGACCACGCGGGTCAGCCCGCTCTGAACCCAGACGGTTCCGTAGACGCCTTCGATTTTCACTTCATACCAGTCAGCCCAAGGGCCGATGCAGATGATAGGGGCGCGGGTACCGTGCGGCACAGAGGTGACCGCTTCGTACTGGGTGCCAGGCCCCAGGCGCACATTGGTGCGGTCGGGCTGGAAGATCGCAACCGGCCTTTGCGGAGTCGGAGTCAGAGTCGGTGTCGACGGGCTCTTTCTGTTGTGGGGAGTCTGACCTTCGCCACCGTTGCGGCCGCCGTTGCCGCCATTGCCGCCGTTGCCGCCGTTGCCGCCGTTGCCGCCGTTGCCGCCGTTGCCGCCGTTGCCGCCATTGCCGCCGTTGCCGCCATTGCCGCCGTTGCCGCCGCCATTGCCGCCATTGCCGCCGTTGCCGCCGTTGCCGCCGCCCTGAGTGGGCGTCGGGGTCGCGGTTGGGGTCGGCGCCTGCGGGTCGAGGGTCGGCGTTATCGTTGGCGTCGGGGTCGCGGTTGGGGTCGGCGCCTGCGGGTCGAGGGTCGGCGTTATCGTTGGCGTCGGGGTCGCGGTTGGGGTCGGCGCCTGCGGGTCGAGGGTCGGCGTTATTGTTGGCGTTGGGGTCGCGGTTGGGGTCGGCGCCTGCGGGTCGAGGGTCGGCGTTATTGTTGGCGTTGGGGTCGCGGTTGGGGTCGGAGGTACGATGGGACGCGTGGTTGCGGTCGGGGTGGCGGTCAGAGGCGCGTTTGGATCGGTAGTCGGGGTTGGGCTAGGCGAAGGTGGGTCACCGACAGTGAAATTGACAGTATCGGTGAGTGTATGGGTTCGGTTTGTGTTGGGCTCGGCGTAGGTAACGGTAAGGAGAAGCGTGTAATGGTCAGATTGACAGTTATTGCTTATGGGAAGAGAGACAGGACCGAATGACCTAGTGGGACTGTAAGAGGATGAGGAGTAATTGCGGACGCTAGACAGCCCCTGCCCTTCGCAGCTGTTTGCGTCAGTTGCGCCGGGGCCGCGGGTCCGCACGTCGAAGCGATATGTTATGGCGGTGAAGCTGTCACTTTCGTCACAGTCATTGTCGTTGTCTTCATCGATGCAGGGAAAAAACCCGAGCCTGACGACAGCTCTCAAGTCGTCGCCCGGCAGCACAGTGAAATCGACAAGAGATACACCTATCAGGGTTCTATATGCGGCGTGTGTTAGCCGAGCGCGTGCGATGAAGGCTACAGCCAGAAGGACAATCAGCAGTGAGACCAGAATGAAAGCAGGGCTTTTGCGACGCATTCGATTCTACCTTACTACGCTCCTATCGGGACACCGACGAGCCAAAGACAAGACCGAGAGGGCCATATGTCACGAAGATTTGTTGCGGGGGAGGGGGGTGTCCTCCCGCCTACAGAGACGATGCACAAAGACCATGAATGCAGAGAAAGAACCCGCACCTCACAATACGCGGTGTGGGAAAAATCGTAGAACGGGAGCTGAGCACTGTCAATTTTTGGACATTTCTCATAACGTAGATATTTCGAATAAATCCGGAGAGATCAGAGGACTGATTTAGGTCTGTTGAGAGCCGTTTCCCCGTGTAGTTGGCCGGAAAGCCGTGGGAAGGGCGCCGACCTCCTTCACGATGGCTGACAGGGTGGTTCGCACACGGAAAGGCATCCCGCTACATCATCGGTAGAACGTAGATGCATCGTTGATCCTTGGTAAGAATGCCTTGAATCTGTTCGATTCAGGACGTCGGATACTGGACCAATTCTGGTTCCAGAGTGTAGGGCGGGGGAGGGAAGAGGCGGGCGCAATGTTGGAGTATGCTTCCTTTGAATAGAATAGGCCCCCGCTGTCAGTGGTGACGGCGGGGCCTTTGGGAAGCGCCGGCCTCTTTGCGGGCGGAGATGTTTTTCCAATTGACGTGCTGGCTCGGGGTTAGCTGTCGTCGGTGTTGGGTACCGCGACGTGCATACTGCTGAGGGTGGTGGAGCTGTCGTCGCCGGCCACGCCGGGAACGCACTCGACTTCGGCAACTGCGCGTCCCCCGGCCATGGCGCCGCACCAGGCCGAGATGTAGCTGCTACCGGTTCGCGTGCTGAAACTGAGGCTTTTCGAGTTCACTGTCGAGGCGGTCGCGGCCTGCTCCAACGAGATGCAGGGGCCCAGTCACTGCTGGCCCGGTGGCAGAGGCGATAAAGATGGGCGCAGGCAGCATTGCGATAGGAATTTCTTCTGTCGGGGCGAGCTACTCGCTGAACGCGGCCTGTCCTGCGGGTGCAGGGGCACTGTAGCCCGGCCTGTCCTGCGAGTGTAAAGGCATAGTGGCGAGTTCTCCTCTCGTCGGCGTCGTCGAACTGTAGATGCCTGCCGCGCCGGGATCGATCGCGACTTCGGCGACCTCGCGGCCGGCTGCGTACGTCCCGCACCAGACCGAGATGAAGCTGTCCCCGCTGAGGACGCTGAAACTAAGGTTCCTGGAGGCGGCCGCGGCGCCTGTTACCGCCTGGTCCAGCGATATGTAGACGGTCGAGTCGGCGCTGGAACGGTGATAGAGATTGTACAGTTGGACGCAAGGGCTGGCATCGACCCAGCTGACGTCAAGTTCGACGCCGCCGGCTTGCGGAAACGACAGTGCGACCGTGATCGAACTGAGCAATTGCGATGCCATTGGCGGCGGGAGAGCAACCACTGTGATCTGTTCCAACCCTGTGAGGGAGCCGCCGGCAACTTTGGTGAAGTCACGGAAAATCCAGGCCGGTTGGTCCAAATCGGCCAATTCCACACGGAACCAGTCCCCTTGCGTGTTGATGCCGGTGATTTTGACCCATGTTCCCTGGGGAATGGTGGCGAGGATGTCGTAGGCAAGGCCGGGTCCGGCGCGGGCGTTGAGGAGGGCAGGTTGGATGATGGCGGCCGGAAGGAGTGCGATCTGCTCCTCGGTTACCCTATGGACACCGGCCAGCGAGCCGACGACGGAGGTGATGTCCTGGTAGACCCAGACCAGGGTATCCAGACTGACCAACTCGATCTGGAACCAGTCGTCATTGGGATCGATACCGAAAATACGTCCCTGCGTGCCTTTGGGGACGATGCTGACGACGTCGTAGGTCAGGCCGGGCCCGGTGCGGACATTCATGGTGACGGGCACAGTGATGGCGAGCGGCACTGAACCGTCGGCGGCGGGGGCTCCGGTTATCCGCGCAATTTCTGCGGGGGTGTAGCGTTTGACGCCGGCAAGCGAACCGACCAGTACAGTGAGGTCCTGGTAGATCCAGGCCTGCCCGACCACGCCTTCGATTTCCACCTGGTACCAATCATCTTCGGGGTCGAGTCCGATGATAAAGGCTTGCGTCCCTGCCGGCACGGTTGTGACAATGTCACATTCCAGGCCGGGCCCGTTACGCACGTTCATTTGGGCGGGGAGGGTGATTGCGAACGGCCTCTCCAGGGGCAGC
>JAJEBF010000040.1 GCA_022824025.1 Caldilineaceae bacterium | reverse complement strand
CTCGGCGGGCGTTGAGTAGACCGCCAGCCGTTTGCCTTATCCACCACCTGACACTCAGCCACACTATTCTGCGAGGCAGCTTCCATGAGTGAGCAGCAACCGAACATCCTCGTATTCATCTGCCACGACCTGGGCCGCTATCTGGGCTGCTACGGCGTTCCGGGCGTCCGCACACCGCATATCGACGCCTTCGCCGCATCCGCGCTCCAATTCGAAAACAGCTTCTGCGTAGCGCCCCAGTGCAGCCCGTCGCGGGCGGCGCTTTGGACCGGCCGCTACCCGCACGCCAACGGTGTGGTCGGGCTGGCCCATTCCGGCTTCGCAAATGACCTGAAGCCGGACGAGCGCCATCTCGCCCAGCTTCTCGCCGCGAACGGATACGAGACCCGTCTCTTCGGTACCCAACATGAAGCCAACAGTCCGGAACGCTGCGGCTATCAGCATGTCCATCCCAGAGGAAGCTGCGCCGAGCTGGCAACCGCGTGTTGCAGTTTCCTGGCGCAGCGCGCGCCGGATGCGGCCCCCTTCTTCGCCCAGATCGGCTTTACCGAGCCGCACCGTCCCTTCCCGCATGACGTGCAGAAGATCGACGCTGATGCGGTCGCCATGCCGCCTTACCTGCCGGACATTCCCGAGGTGCGCGAGGATATGGTCGACATGGAGGCTTCGGTTGCCTCGATCGACAAGGCGTTTGGCAGGGTGCTCGAAGCGCTGGAAACAGCGGGCGTCGCGGACGACACGGTCGTTGTCTTCACCGCCGACCACGGCATCCCCTTCCCGCTGGCCAAGATGAGCCTCTACGACGCCGGCATCGAGGTTCCGCTGCTCATGCGCATCCCGGGGTTGGCGGGGGGCCGGCGCTATCCGGAGTTTGTCACGCACGTGGACTTTGTGCCCACCGTGCTTGAAATGTTGGGGATTGATACACCGGAGAATCTGCAGGGGCGCAGCTACTGGAATCTGTTATGCGGAGAACCCTATACTGAGAGCGATTGCGTCTTCGCTGAAAAGACCTATCACACCTACTACGATCCCATGCGCGCCATCCGCACGGAGCGCTGGAAACTGATCGCCAATTTCGAGTTCGCGCCGACGATTGAGACACCGCCCGACTACCTCAGCAACGCCAAGGGGTATCCTGAGACCAGCGTGGCCCTGGACATGCCCTACACCGAGATGTATCACCCGCCTTTCGAGCTGTTCGACCTGGAGAAGGACCCATTGGAAAAGAACAACCTGGCCGAAAACCCGGACTACGCCGGCATAAGAGATGATCTGGCGCGGCGCCTGCGCGACTGGATGGAGGAGACCGGCGATCCCCTGCTCGAAGGACCCATTCCCCAGGCCGCGTACACCGCTCGAATGCGGGCGTTCAGGAGCATCTGAGGGCGTCTCACGAAGCAGGCCCTGTCGTATGGCAGCCCTGTCGCGCCCCCACCACGCCCCCACCACGCCCTATTCCGTCCCCAGCCACGCCCCGAACCACTCGTGGCTCAAGCGGTGATTGTACCCGTGCGGACCGGGATGCACGCCCAGCGAGCAGCGCTCTGCCACCCCCAGCAGCTCGTATGCCCGCGCCGCGACGGCGAACTGCTCGCGCACGCCGTCAATGGGGAAGATGTCATCCTGTTCCCCCGCGATCGCCCGCAGCGGCCGCGGCGCGATCAGAGCCGCCAGGTCTCCCATCTCCGCCCACTCCAGGATGCCGGGCACGTAGTTGCACTCGCAGTGGCGCAGGTTGTAAATCGATGCCCGAAACGAGCAGAGATAGCAGCCCGGCGCCGAGACGGTGATGCGCTCGTCGACTGCCGACAGCCACAGCGCGGTCGTGCCCCCGCCCGAATTGCCCGTACAGCCCAGAACGCCCGGCGCAACATCCGGCCGGCTCTGCAGAAACGCGATCGCGCACATGCCGTCCCAGCAGCGTTCGCCGACCAGGTTGCGGCCGGCCATCTGGTAGGCGAAGGCCAGGTGGCGGCAGGAGTTCTCGTGTACGCTGCCGCGCCCGTCCTCGGTCTGTCGTTCGCCGAAGCCGCGCTGCTCCACCGCGCAGACCAGATAACCCGCCTGCGCCAGTGCCTGCGCGTAGTTGTTGTCCACCTTGAGCCTGCTCTCCCGCTCCTCCGCGCTGGGATAGTTGCCCAGGATCCACTGGACCGACGGGTTGTGCCCGTGGAAGACGAGCACCGGCCGGTACGGCGGCTTCGCCTTGGGGACCAGCAGATAGGCGGGAATGCTCACGTCCTCGCCCGCGTCCAGAATGTACTTCTCTTCCACGTAGCCGTCCCGCTCCACCGCCTGCAGCTTCTCCGCGGCCACCGCTTCCGGCGGCGTGCGGCCCGCCAGGCCAAGCAACTCCAGCGTCTTGCCGCGCAGCGCCGCCTGCCAGGCATGGAACTCGGCCGGCGTCCGCGCGCGGAAGGCAAGCTTTCTCGCCGCCGCCTCGTAGACGGCGTCCACATGTGTCTGCAGAAGAAATCGGGAATCGGTCATCGGGACACCTCCTGTTCGCTTGGTGAAGCGTGCGTGGGGTGAGGGCGCTGTCACAGCCTGTGCCGGCAACGCAAGGCGGGCGGGCTTGTACGGATCATACTCGTCCCCGGTTCGGTTCGCAATCGAGCTGGCCGGGCGCCAATGTCAAGTAAATTTTCTTTGGTTGACAGTCCATCTTCGCCACAGTACAATGCGACTCATCCGAGTACATTCGCCTCCGATCAACCTTTTTGAACGTTCCCCGCAGCGCCAGACGCAGTGTCGTGCTTCAAACAGCGAGCAGTCCACCTTTTCATTATGTAGAGGGACAAACAGTTCCCCGCATCAAGTCAAAGGAGAAAGGTCATGGCAAGACGCACGATCACCCGGCGAAGGTTTATACAGCTTTCGGCGGCCGCAACGGCAGGTACGGTGCTGGCAGCCTGCGGCGCAGGCGATGCTGAAGAGCCGGCCGCGGATCAACCGGCCGCGGAGGCGCCCGCCGAATCAGAGGCGCCGGCTGCAGAGTCCACATCCCAGTACAATGAAGCCCCGATGCTCAAGGCCATGGTGGACGCCGGTGACCTGCCACCGGTGGATGATCGCCTGCCCGTCAACCCGCGCATCGTCACCCCCATCCATGAGGTCGGGCACTACAGCGATTCAATTCGCGGCTTCACCCTCAACGAAACCGACCGCGCCGCGCCCGGCTACATCGTCAACCGCGGATTCATCGACATCCCCACCGACCTGGAGGGATTCGGCGCCGGGTTGCCGACGGGCGGCTGGGAACCATACCTGGCGGAGAGCTTCGAGTGGAACGACGATGCCACCCAGCTCACGATCAATATGCGCGCGGGCATGAAGTGGTCGGACGGCGAACCATTTACATCCGAGGATGTTCGCTTCCTGTGGGAGGACATGTGGTTCGACGAAGAATACACGCCCATAGCGCCTACCCGTTGCTTTGTAGATGGCCAGCCGGTGGTCTTGGAGACGCCGGACGATTACACACTGGTCTTCAAGTTCCCGGCCCCTTATCCCACCTTCCCCTTCCTGTTCCGCGGCCGCACACTCGCCACCAAGCCGAAGCACCACCTCATGCAGTGGCATCCCAAGTACACGGATGGGGCCGCATACACGGATTTGCGAGAGAATGACGACTATCTCGATCCCGATTTCCCCGTCGTCACCCCTTGGCTGTCAAAGGGCTATGACGAATCGGGGCTGCGGCTGGAACGCAATCCCTACTACTGCGCGGTGGATACCGCCGGCAACCAGCTTCCCTACTGTGACAACTACGTCTTCCCCTTCGCCGGCACCCAGGAGAACGCGGTTCTAATGGCGATCGCAGGCCAGATCGATGTCGGCATTCGCAACATGCAGTTGTTCGAGAGCCTGCCGACATTGCGCGAGAACGAGGAGCGCGGCGACTATCGGCTGCTGTTCTGGCCGGGCACCTCATTCACCACCGGCAACCACATCACCATCAACTACCGCCTCCAAAACGAAAAAGACAGCGAGCTCGCTGAGTTCTTCCGCAACAAGTCTTTTCGCAATGCCCTCTCGATGGCTATCAACCGCGACGAGATCAACGAAACGCTTTACTTTGGCGCAGGCCGGCCAGCAAGCTACGCCCTCGCCTCCTCATCTCCCTACTGGGATAATGACATGGATGCGATTACCATGACCAACGGCCAGTTCGACCTGGCCCAGGTTGACAGCATCTTCGATGAACTGGGTCTGGAGAAGGGCACAGATGGGATGCGTACATTCCCCAGCGGCGCGCCGGTGACGATTATCCTCGATGCCGCCACCGAGATCACGGTGCATCAGCAGGTCGCGGAAATGGTGGTGGCCGACTGGCGCGACGCCGGCATCGACGCCCGCCTCAACGCAATCCAGCGCTCGGTCCTGTTCTCCCGCTGGCGCGCCGGCGAGTCCCATACCTACATGTGGGGCACGGATGCCAACGAAATACCCCTGATGCGGCCCTTCCAGCCGATCTTCACCCCGAAGGGGCACGCGCTTGACATGTTGCCGGTGCACTATGATGACGACCCCGAGTGGCTGCAAGAACTCGGACCGCCCGACGGCGGCGACGCGATGTTCGCACTGCAAAATGAGATCAAGAAAGAGATTGATCCTGTTGAGAGCAAACGCCTGCACAAGGAGCTATTCAAGTACCACGTTGACTGGCAGTTCGACATCCATATTGTCGCTGACGTGCCGCTCATGGTTCTGGTCAACAACCGTGTCGGCAATTGCCCCGAAGTCGGCAACGGCCTGCAGGACTTCACCTACGCCTATCCGGAGCAGTTCTACATCAAGTCGTAAAGGCGAAGGAGTGGGGAGAGGTATTCACTCTCTTCTCACTCCTCTTCACTCTCTCCTCTAACGGCCACTGGCCGCGCACCACGACAGTCCCGGGGTCCAGATGCTGGATTACGTCATACGCAGAGTGTTGATAGCGATTCCTACACTCCTGCTCATCTCTTTCATCTGCTTTATCGTCATCAACCTCCCCGCCGGAGATGTGATCACCACCTATGAGCAAAACCTCGTAGGCAATCTCGGCTGGGGTGAAGAGGAAGCGAGAATAGAGGGCGACAATATCCGCCGCGAATACGGGCTGGATCGTCCGATACCGGTTCAGTATTTCTACTGGTTATTCGCTTTCTTGCAAGGCGACTTCGGCGTCTCCCTCGTCACGTACGACCGCGTCGCGTCCGAAGTGATCTGGACCAATCTGGGCTATACGATGCTGATCGCATCGCTCTCTCTCGGGCTTTCGTGGGCCGTGGGCCTGCCGGTCGGCATCTATTCCGCCACGCGTCAGTATTCAGTGTCGGACAATGTGTTTACCGTCTTGAGTTTCATTGGTCTTTCGATGCCCGGCTTCCTGCTGGCGCTGGCGATTCTGGTCTACATGACATTCGTTCTCGACCTGCCACTGCTGACAGGGCTCTACTCGCCAGAGTACGCCGACGCGCCTTGGAGCTTTGGACGGGTCAAGGACCTTGCCGCCCATATCTGGCTGCCGGTGTTCGTGGGCGGCATTCCCGGCATCGCCTCCCTGATGCGCATCATGCGCGGCAATCTGCTCGATGAGCTGGGCCGTCAATACGTTGAGACCGCCCGCGCCAAGGGGATGGCCGAAAAGGTGGTGGTCATCAAGCACGCCGTGCGCGTCGCCATCAACCCGCTGATCAGCCTGCTGGGCATGCAGTTCCCGGAGATCGTCTCCGGCGGCGTCATCACCGCAATCGTGCTGGGGCTGCGCACCATCGGCCCCACGCTCAACTCCGCCCTCCAGGCCCAGGATGTCTACGTCGCCTCCGCCATCCTGATGCTTCTCAGCGTCCTGCTCGTGCTCGGCAACCTGGTCGCCGACCTGCTGCTGGCCTGGGTCGACCCGCGCGTCCGCTTTGATTAGACTGAATCAGCCGGCAGCCGGTGGTCTCCAGGACGGCCGGCGATACGATAAGGGTCTCCTATGAGCGTCGTTTCAGAACAGGCACAGACCCCACTGCAACCGGGCGCGCCGCGTCCTCCCGCTGCCGATATCGATGTCGCCTCCTCCGAGCAGGTTGCCTCGCGCGGCCGAATTCTCGGCGCGCGTATCATGGCCAATCGCCTCGGCATCATCGGTATCGTCTGGCTTGTGATCACGGTGATGATTGCGCTCTTCGCTGACTTTTTCGCGCCCTATAGCGTCGATCACGTCCACGAAGACGCGTTGCGCGCCCCGCCGCAGCGTGTGCATATTTTCCGCGATGGGAAGCTCACCAGGCCCTTCGTCTACGGCTTCAAGAGCGAACGAGACACTCGCACCTTTCTCACCACCTACACCGAAGACCCGGAACTGGTCTACCCTATCCACTTTTTCGTCCAGGCGGAGCCCTATAAGCTCTGGGGCCTGATATCGAGCAACCGGCGTCTATTCGGCGTCGAAGAAGGCGGCATGGTCGCTCTCTTCGGCACCGGCAGGCTGGGCCGCGACGTCTTCTCGCGCGTCCTGACAGCCACCCGTATCTCGCTCTCAGTGCCAATCATCGGCATGCTCATCAGCGTCATCCTCGGCTCAACCATCGGCGTGGCATCCGGCTACTGGGGCGGTGTGGCCGACATTCTCATCCAACGCCTGACCGAGGTGCTGATGTCCTTCCCGCGCATCCCCCTGTGGATGGCCTTGGCCGCCACCTTGCCGCCGGAGCTCTCGTCGCTGCACCGCTATCTGGGCGTCACCATCGTACTCGCGCTGATTGGCTGGGCCGGCCTCTGCCGCCAGATCCGCGGCAAAACACTGGCGCTCAAGGAGTCCGACTTTATCATGGCCGGGCGCGCGGCCGGCTCCAGCACGCCCACCATTCTGTTCCGCCACCTCATTCCCAACTGCTTCAGCCATATTGTCGTTGTCGCCACCCTCTCGATTCCCGGTCTGATCCTGGCTGAAAGCTCGCTCAGTTTCCTTGGCATCGGCATCACGCCCCCGCTCGTCAGCTGGGGCACCCTGCTCAAAGACGCACAGTCGGTCCAGGTTCTGACCAAGCATCCGTGGCTGCTGGCCCCGGGCGTCTTCATGGTTCTGACAGTGCTGGCCGTCAACTTTCTCGGCGACGCGCTGAGGGATGCGCTCGACCCGTACTCCGAGATCAGATAGTGGCAACTTTCCACTTTTTGCCGGCCACCGACCACTCACCACCGGCAACCGGTATCTGACCATGCCCGATTCGCAACCGATTCTCGAAGTCCTCGATCTGCACGTACATTTCAAGATGCTGGCCGGCGTCGTGCGCGCCGTGGACGGCGTCGATTTTACCGTCGAACGCGGGCGCTGCCTGGGCATCGTCGGCGAGAGCGGCTGCGGCAAGAGCGTCACCGCGCGCTCAATTCTGCGCTTGCTCCCCTCCAGCGAGACCACCGGTCAGATCCTCTACCATCCCAATGGCAGCGATCAGCCTATCGATCTGGTGAGTCTGGACGCGAAGGGCGATGCCATCCGCGCCATTCGCGGCAAAGATATCGCCATGATCTTCCAGGAGCCGATGACATCCCTGACCCCGGTCTATACCATCGGCGAACAGATCATGGAAAGCATCCGCCAGCACCAGGACCTGTCCGAAGAGGAGGCCCGGGATCTGGCAATTTCCATGCTCAACAAGGTGGGCATTCCCGATGCCGAACGCCGATTAGGCGACTATCCTCACCAGATGAGCGGCGGCATGCGTCAGCGCGTCATGATCGCCATCGCCCTTTGCTGCGAGCCGCGCGTGCTGATCGCCGACGAACCGACCACCGCCCTCGACGTGACCATCCAAGCCCAGATCCTGCGCCTGATCCGCAGCCTGCAACAGGACCTGGACATGAGCGTGATCATGATCACCCATGATCTGGCCGTCATCGCCCAACTGGCCGACTTCGTCATCGTCATGTACCTGGGCCAGATGGCGGAAAAGGCCCCCGTCGTTGAGCTGTTTCAGGATCCCAAGCATCCCTACACCCAGGCGTTGCTCCGTTCCATCGTGCGGCCGGATACGCCGCCGCGCGAGCAGCTCCACTCGATCAGCGGCTCCGTGCCCGACCCGCGCAACGCGCCCAGCGGCTGCCGCTTCCGCAATCGCTGCCCATCCGTCCATGACCGCTGCGTCGAGGACCCGCCGGTCGTTGAATTCGGGCCGCAGCATACCGCAACCTGCTGGCTCTACGTCGACGATTAGCGCCCAAGACAGCTCCTGGCCACTGTTCACGAACCACTGACCACTGGTGTTCAATGCTTGACACACCTATCCTGCAGGTCGAAAACCTGAGCAAATTCTTCCCCGTCCAGCGCGGCCTCCTGCGCCGCACTGTGGGCCACGTCAAGGCTGTCAACGATGTATCCTTCACCGTCAACAAAGGTGAATGCGTGGGCCTTGTCGGCGAGAGCGGTTGCGGCAAAACCACCGTCGCCCGCTGCCTCCTCCGTCTGGTCGAGCCGGATCAGGGCCGCATCCTGCTGCACGGCGAACAACAGACCTTTGACATCGCCTCGGCCTCGCGCAAAGAGATGTTGGATGTGCGGCGGCAGATGCAGATCATCTTCCAGGACCCGTTCTCCTCCCTCGACCCGCGCTGGCGCGTCACAGATGTGGTCGCGGAACCGTTGATCGCCCAGAAAGTCGGCCGTTCCGAGGCCGCGAGACGTGTGCTCGACATCCTGCCGACCGTGGGGCTCGGCGCACACTTTGCCGACCGTTTCCCCCATGAACTGAGCGGCGGTGAACGCCAGCGCGTCAGCATCGCCCGCGCCCTCGTCGTCTCTCCGCCGCTCGTCGTCGCCGACGAACCCGTCTCGGCCCTCGACGTGTCCGTCCGCTCCCAGATCATCAACCTCCTGCTTGACCTGCAAAGTCAGATGAATCTGACCTACGTCTTCATCGCCCACGACCTGAGCATCGTCAAGCATATCAGCCATCGCATTGCCGTCATGTACCTGGGGCGGCTTGTCGAACTCGGCACCACGCAGCAGGTCTTCGAGGAGTGCAAGCACCCGTATACCAAGGCCCTGCTCGCCTCCGTCCTCATCCCCGACCCCACGCACCGCGAGCAGAGCTTCGTGCTCGAAGGCGAGGTGCCCAGCCCGCTCAACCCGCCCAGCGGCTGCCACTTCTCCACCCGTTGCCCCTTCGCGCAGGAACAGTGTTCAGCCGAAGAACCGGACCTGCGCGATATGGGAGGCGGGCACTGGGTTCGCTGTCACTTCGCCGAAGAGTTGGACCTGAGCGAAGAGATCTTTGCCCCGCAATTTGATACGCTGCCTGCCAGTCCCTGATCGCCCGCAACTGCGCCAACCGCTGGCAACCGATCAACTCTTCCATCATCAAGGATCGTTCACGTGACCCTGCGCTCCCTCTTCTTTTTTGACGACTGGTGTCTGGCCCGCCGCGACAACATCGCCCGCCGCCTGGGGCAGCCCGAATGGGTGCGGGAAGCCACATACGCCGACCCCACCGAAAACCCGTTCAGCTATCCGACCGTGCTCTACGACGACCAGCGCAAGCTGTGGCGCATGTTCTACCTGGGACGCGAGACGATGCCAGGGGCGGTCTATCGCAAGGACGAGTGGTTTCTGACGGCCGAAAGCGAGGACGGCATCCACTGGGAACGCCCTGACCTGACGGAAACCGTTCCGCTGCCGTCGCGTATGCGTCCTCACGAGATCTTCGACCGGCAGCAGATGTCCACCGGCGGCTCGGTCTTTCTCGATGAGAGTTCGCCCGAACGCCGCTTCAAGTGGCCCATCCTCGCCATCGAAGAGGACGGCCGGCGCGCTTCGCGTCTGGCCTGGTCCGCCGACGGCTACAACTGGCAGATCGATCACGCCTCGCGCTGGCATCCCGGCACGCCCGACCCCGGCTTCTTCACCTATCGCCACGCTGAGCGCGACAGCCATATCACCCTGGCCCGACCCAGCCACGGCGACCGCCGCATCGCCCTGATGGAGACGCAGGACTGGCGCACCTGGAGCGAACCGGAGGTCATCTTCCATCCCGATCCCCTCGATCCCCCCATGTGTCAGTTCTACGGGATCGTTGTCCTCCCCTACAAGGGACTCTACGTGGGCATCCTCTGGATGTTCGAGACCGACCCGCTTGACCAGTGGCGGCAGAAGCTGGAAGGGAAGATCTACGGCGAGCTCGTCTACAGCTACGACGGGCTGCGCTTCCAGCGCTCCCTGCGCCAACCGTTTATCGGCCTCAACGAGCTGGGCGAATATGGCGGCGGCGGCATCTACCCCTGTTCGATGGCGGTCGACCATGAGGGGCAGGTCCGCATCTACTCCGGCGGCACCAAGGGGGAGCATTTCCAGGCGCGCACGCTCAGCCGCGACGAACCGGACTACGCCGCCATCCTCCTGCACAGGCTGCGGCAGGACGGCTTCGTCTATCTGGAGTCACAGGCCGGCGCCGGCTACCTGACGACGCGGTGGGTGCGAATCCACGACGAGCAACTGCAGCTCAATGTGCAGGCCCCCTACGGCGAGGCGCGCGTCCAGCTGTCGGACCTCGAGGGCAAACCGTTGCCCGGCTACACCTTCGATCAATGCGAACCGTTCCGCGGCGACGCGACCGCCTGGCAGCCCAGCTGGCAAGATCAGGCGGGCCTGGCCGAGCACGTCGGCACACCGCTCCGGATCGACGTGCGCCTCTACCATGCCCGTCTCTACGCCATCCACGGCGACATCGAGCTTGTCTACGCCAGCGACCTCAGATGATGTGATGTCGTTTCTCAGTAGTGCCACACCTGACCCCTGTTGGCGTCCGTACGATACCAAATTCGTAGTGCGCCTTCATAGGCCGTGTCGTCTTCTCTGGAACGATCAGAACCAATGATCGCAGGATGTCCGGGAAGCAGGTGCGGAAAGGTATAATGGTGTCGTCATCTTCGAAGTGGGCGCCGGCAGGTCCGACACTTTGCGCCCGCTGAGATCGTAGTCGATGTTAAGCCGGCCACCGGCGCATGGGACGAGACACCAGCAGTTCCGAGGGCCTGCGAAGGACCGTTTATGACGACACCTGAGCAAATTGCAGAATGGGTAGCAGTCGGTGAATCCGAGACGTTGGAGCTCAAACTCAACACAAGAACTCGCCGTGAGGCCACGCAAACCATGTGCGCGATGCTCAACCATCGCGGCGGGCGCGTACTCTTCGGCGTCACCCCGGAAGGCAATGTACACGGCCAGCAGGTAAGCGATCAGACTATCGAAGAGGTTAGCGCGGAAATTCAACGAATCGAACCACCGGTATTTCCAGCGATCGAGCGTGTTTCCGTGGGGTCAAGTCGTGAAGTGCTCGTGGTCCAGGTAACTCAGGGTCATATGAAGCCGTATACCTATAAGGGAACCGCATACCGCCGCGTCGGAAATACCACCTTGGAAATGTCGCGTGACGCGCAAGACCAGGTGTTGATCGAACGCGTGCATAGCGATCAGCGCTGGGAGAACCAACCCGCCACCGGATGGTCGGTTGATGACCTTGATCTATCTGAGATTCTTCTCACGGTTGAGGAATCGATCCGTCGCGGTCGCGTCAGCGACCCCGGTACGCGCGATCCAGAGGAGCTGCTGCGAGGACTCGGGCTTGTTAAGGATGGCGTGTTATTAAGGGCCGCAGTCGTACTGTTCGGAAAAACCGAGCGGGTTGAGCTCGAGATGCCGCAGTGTCTGCTACGGGTCGCTCGGTTTCGCGGCATTGACCGCGCGGAGTTCCTTGACAACCGACAGTTTCGTGACAACGCGTTCGGGCTTCTCCTAAAGGCAGAACGCTTCATGCGCGAAAATCTGCCCGTAGCGGGCCGCATCGTACCGGATCGTCTTGAACGGGTGGATGAGCCGCTCTACCCGCCGGAGGCTCTGCGCGAGGCGCTGGCAAACGCCTTCTGCCATCGCGACTACACGATCGGCGGCGGGTCGGTTGCTGTCGCCATATACGATGATCGGCTGGAGGTAACTTCGTCCGGGACGCTGCACTTTGGGCTGACTGCGGAGCAGCTGTTCCTCCCGCATGAGTCGCTACCCTGGAATCCCCTGATCGCGAACGTGTTTTACCGCCGCGGCATCATTGAGCAATGGGGACGGGGTACGATCAAGATGGTAGAGTTAACTACATCGGCCGGCCTGCCCCCGCCTGAAATTGAGGATGCAGGCGGTTACGTAACCGTGCGCTTTCGCCCCAGCCGTTATGTGCCGCCCCAGCGGGTAGGACGAAATCTGACCGAACGGCAGCAGGCGATTCTGGCCCTTCTCGACCAAGCCGGTTGCGGTCTGGCCCTGCGCGAGATAATTGCAAAGCTTGAACCCAAAGCCACCCAGCGGCAGGTACGGGAGGATCTCGCCATCCTGCGCACTCTGGAGCTTATCGTGTCCGCGGGACATGGGCGCGGTGCGCGCTGGAGCCTCGTATAAGGTTGCTTCTGGCCAATTCGTGGCTTATTCTGGCTTATTCTGGCTTATTCATGGCTTATTCTGGCCAATTCATGGCCAATTCTGGCTTATTCTGTAACCCGCGGCGCCAACCCAACTGCAGCCCAGACCTTCTCGGAGATAAGGCAATGACCAACGAAACACTCCACAACGGCATCACCCTCCCGCAGACCTGGCCGCCGCGTAATGTGATCGAGGGCTCGCGCGAGCCGATCCCCGTGCCCTATCTCTCCCATCCCCCGCAGGTGATACCCATCGACCTGGGCCGCCAGCTTTTCGTGGACGACTTCCTGATCGCAGAGACATCCCTCACACGTGTCTATGGCAAACCGGAAATCCACCCGCAAAGCCCGGTTCTCAGACCCGAAACCGACGAAGAGATGGATTCCGGCAACTGCCCGATGGCCGCGCCTTTCAACGACGGCGCCTGGTACGACCCGCAGGACAACCTGTTCAAACTCTGGTATATGCCCGGCTGGTTCCACAGCACCGCCCTGGCCACCAGCGCTGACGGCATCCACTGGGAGCGCCCCCAACTCGATGTCACGCCGGGCGCCAACCTGGTGTGGCCGAACAACGATGGGTCCGACCGCGACGGCTGTCTCGTCTGGCTCGACAACGACACACCGGACCCCGCGCAACGCTTCAAGATGTTCCAGTACTACCGCCACTACAAGCCCAAGCCGGGGCAGCCCCCCATCCCACCACGAAACTGGCCGGCGCAAATGGCCAAGGGGGAGATGGTCTCCGAAGGCTGGGCGCAGGTCTCGCCCGACGGCATCCACTGGAGCGACCCCGTCATCACCACGCAGGTCGGCGACAACACATCCTTTTTCTACAACCCCTTCCGCCGCAAATGGTGCATGAGCATCCGACGCGCCGCCCGCATCGACGAAACCACCAGGCTGCGCGCCCGCTTCTACAAAGAATCGGACGACTTCCTGCAAGGCGCGCAGTGGGATATGGAGACCGATGAGGTCTTCTGGCAGCGCATCGACCACCACGACCAGCCCGACCCCGCCCGTCCCAACCATCGCGTCGCCCTCTACGACGTGAACGTGACGCCCTACGAAAGCCTCATGTTGGGGATGTTCGCCATCTTCCGCGGCCCGGAGAACGACATCTGCGCCGCCGAGGGCGTTCCCAAAACCATGGACCTGGAGCTGGCCTACAGCCGCGACGGCTTCCATTTCAGCCGCCCGGACCGTACCCCCTTCCTGGCATCCAGCCGCAAAATAGGCGACTGGAACCGGGCCTACCTCCATGCCTGCGGCGGCCTCTGCCTGGTCGTCCACGACCGCATCTTTTTCTACTTCGCCGGATTTTCCGGCCTGTCGCCCAACCTGGGGCCCAACGACGTCGGGGATAGCGGCCTGTCACGGCGCATCATGTACGCCGGCGCCAGCACCGGGCTGGCCACCCTCCGCCGCGACGGCTTCGCAAGCATGGAGGCCGGCGCGGGTGGCGGCACGCTGACGACGCGACCGGTCACCTTCAACGGGGACCGCCTCTTCGTCAACGTCAATGCGCCGCAGGGGGAACTGAGAGTGTCCGTGCTGGACGGTAACGGGGAAACTGTGGAAGGGTTGGGCGCCGATGCGTGCGCCGCGCTCAGTGTAGACAGCGCCTGCGCCGAGGTGAAATGGTCGTCCGGCGCCGATCTCTCCGCGCGGGCCGGTCAGCCCTGCAGGCTGCGTTTCCACCTGCAGTCGGGGCAGCTCTTCTCTTTCTGGGTGACGGATGACCCCAACGGCGCCAGCTACGGCCACATGGCCGCCGGCGGCCCCGGCTTCACCAATGGCCGCGACCTGCCTTCATCCCAATAGCCAGCGGCCCCGCGCACAGCAAAGACACAACGCCGTTACTGACCACTCACCACTGACCACTGACCACTGACCACTGACCACTGCAGTTTCATTCCCGCAGCCGTTCTGCGGTCAGATAGTACGCCCCGGCCAGCGGCTCCCCCTGCTCGTCATGCCACCAGCTCCTCACCGTGGTCGGCCCGCGTTCCAACGCCATTTCAAAGGTCTGTTCCGCGGCGTCCGGCGGCGCCGGCAGCGTCTGCTCGCTGCGGCCCACCTGCAGCCAGGCTGAGGCGACCGGCAGCGCCTTCCCTTCCGGCCAGCTGCCGTCCACGCCCTGCATCACCGGCGCCGGGTCAGAGATACCCAGGCCGGACTCCTCCGGCCAGCGGCGCAGCGTAAAGCTGTAGAGCCCGGCGCGCGCCGCGTCAACGTGCCACGTGCCGCTGTCCATCACCGGCCCGCGAATGCCCCGCTGGTTATCGGCATAGACCCACGCCCAGTCGCAGCTGCACAGCCGGGCCGGGTTCTCGGCGTCAGAGCCGACTGTAATCGGCTGATACGTCGTTATCGTATCGCTTACGCCATCCCACCAGGCGCCGTATTGGTCTCGCAGCTGCTTGACCAGCTCCGGATTGGCCGCGGCCGCGTCCCGCTGCTGGCCCGGGTCCTCACCGATGTTGTAGAGCGCCCGCCCATCGATCAGCCGCCACTGTCCCCACATCACCGCGGCCCGTTCCCTGCCCGTAAAGCCAAATCGGGTCCCTTCGTTGGCGTGCCCGTACTGCACCACCGACGTGCGATCCGCCACCGTCTTGTCTGGCCGCCGCATGTGCGCAGCCAGCGACAGGCCGTCGCACGTCCAACCGTCCGGCGCCTGCAGATCACAGAGATCGATCAGTGTTGGCAGGATGTCGACCCCGCGCGTCACGCCGCCCACATCGCGGCCGCCCTCAAGCCCGCCCTCCGGCCAGCGAATAAAGCAGGGCACCCGGTGACCGCCCTCGTATAGCGAAGTCTTCCTGCCACGCATCCCCGCGTTAAAGATCCCCTCGCCCATGGCCGTCCCGTTGTCGGTCATGAAGATCAGGATCGTGTTATCGCGGATTTCGTTATCCAGCAGGAACTTCTCCAGTTGCGCCATATTCTCGTCAATGTTGGCGATCATGCCGAAAAAGCTGGCCTCATCCCGCTTGATGCCGTCCAGATAGGGCTGCCGGTATTCGTCAGGAACCCAATACGGGCCGTGCGGCGCATTCGTCGCAATGTAGGCGAAAAACGGCTCATCGCGCCTGTGGCAGCCCTCCATCCATCGCATCGCCTCCTCGAACCAGACATCGGTGCAGTAGCCCCGGTACTGCTTGATCTCATCCCGATGGCGGTAGTGGTCGTCAAAATAGTCGTTCCCATAGTAGTCAGCCGCGGAAGTGATGCCGAAGGCGGGATGGTGGATCGTTTCATGGAAACCGCGGTCCTGGGGCCGGTAGGGGTAGTTGTCGCCCAGGTGCCACTTGCCGAAATGACCGGTGTGATAGCCGTTGTCCGCCAGGATATCGGCCATCGTCGGCAGGTCGGCGCGCAGCAGCGAACGCCCCATGCAGACGAACGTCGCCCCGTTGCGCAACGCATCCTGTCCCGTCATCAGCTCGCCGCGCGTCGGCGTGCACATGGGCGCCACGTGAAAATCGGTCAGACGCACGCTGTCGGCGTGGATGCGGTCCAGCGCAGGCGTCTTCAAAATTGGATTGCCCAGGCAGGAAAGGTCCCCGTAGCCCTGGTCATCCGTCAGCACGAAGATGATATTGGGACGCGATTGCGAGTTCGACATGGAGCGGCCTTTCAGTGGCGCGTTGAATCGTGAGGGAGCCGTTCTCCGCATCTTACATTGAACCCGCGCAATGCTGCAATCGCCGCCCGCGGAGGCCGTTTCTCTCTCCTCAATTCTCTCCCCTCTCTCCTTATCTGGGGCGGTCAGCCGCAAGCGGCTTCCCTTGTGCGGGGGGACACCCCCCGCAACGCCCCCCGCAAAAACATGCCCCGCCGTCAGAGTGTCTCCACCCTTACGGGTATGCCTGCCGCCAGTTCCTGCCCGCGCCCGCCGTCCCACTCCCCTGCCCTTCCCCCACCCTTCCCACGCGGTTGACACAGCCGCTCCTCCCGGCGAAAATAGTCGCAGAGAAAGAAACCTGAACCCTGAGCCGCAACCGACAGGAGGCGCCCCATGGGCCGCTTTGCCAACATCAGCCTGGTCAACTTCCCCATCCTGCCCGCAAAGGAGCCGGGACGGCTGCAGAAAACACTGGACCGCATGCGCGGCTTCATCGCCGATGCCGCCCAGGAGCAGAGCGACCTCGTCGCCTTCCCGGAAATCTGCAACTGCCTCGGCGCCTCCGAACCATGGAAGGCGGCCGAGCCGCTTGACGGGCCCACCATCACCGCGCTTTCCGAGGCCGCCCGTCAGAGCGAGCTCTACGTTGTCGCCCCGCTCCTGCTCGACGATGCCGGCCGCCGTTTCAACTGCGCCGTGCTCATCGGCCGCCAAGGCGAAATCGTCGGCATCTACCGCAAGAACTTCCCCACCCACTCAGAGCTGGACAACGGCATCACACCCGGTGTGGAAACGCCCGTCTTTGAAACCGACTTCGGCCGCGTGGGGCTGTGCATCTGCTTCGATCTGAACTATTGGGAGGTCGGCGCCGGCCTCTGCCAGAACCACGCTGAGTTGGTGATCTGGCCCTCGATGTGGGCCGGCGGGCGCATGTTGAGCAAATGGGCGATGGAGTTCGGCTTCAATATGGCCGCGGTCTGGAAGGAGCAGTCCACCTTTGTCGACGTGGCCGGCCGCGAGCTCCTCGCCGTCAGACGCGAGGTCAGCGACCGCTCCGGCCGCTCGCCCGTTGTCACCGCCCGAATCGACCTCGACCGCCGTCTGCTGCATCCTGACTTCAACCTCGAAAACCTGCAGACTCTTTTCAAACGCCATGGGCCGACCGCGGCCTTCGCCGAGTGGCTGAAGGAGGACTGTCACCTGATCTTCGGCTCGCAGCTGCCGGGCGTCTCCAGTGATCAGCTGATCGAGGAGTTCGGCCTCGAGACGATGCGCGACTACCTTGCACGCGTGCGCCGCGACCGCAAAGCCGCGCTGGCCTCGGCAGCCGAACCGGTCTATGCCAACGGCCAGACAGGCGCGCAGGACGGAGAGAGAGTCTGATGCTATTGACAGATAAAACCGTCATTGTTACTGGCGCCGGCGGCGGCCTGGGCGCCGGCATCGCCGCGGTCTGCAGCCGCGAGGGCGCCAACGTTGTCGCGGCCGACATCCGCGGGCAGGCCGCGCGCGCCGTTGCCGACAGCCTGCCCGGCCATGCCCTGGCCGTCCACTGCGACGTCGGCGATGACGAGGCCCAGGCCGAACTGGTGCAGAAGGCCGTCGCCGAATTCGGCCGCGTCGATGGCCTCGTCAACAACGCCGGCATCAACTTTGCCAAACCGTTCCTGGATACGACCGCGGATGACTGGGAGCAGATCATCCGCGTCGACCTGCGCGCCGTCTTCTTCCTGACCCAAAAGGCCTGCCGGCAGATGCTCGCTCAGTCTCCCGGCGGCGGCAGTGTCGTCAACATCGCCAGCGTCCACGCCCACGCGGCCCTGCCCGGCGCCGGCCCCTACGACGCAGCCAAAGCCGGCGTCGTGATGATGGGCAAGAGCTTCGCCCTCGAAATGGCCCCGCACAACATTCGCGTAAACGCCATCTCCCCCGGCCTGCTCGATACCCAGATCTGGCAGGACCTGCAGGACGCCGCGCCCAGCCCGGAGGAGTGCCTGGCATTCTGGCGTACCAACATCCCCATCGGCCGCGTGATCGCCCCGGAAGAGATCGGCGAGCTGGCGGCCTTCCTGCTCAGCGATCGCAGCGCCTCCATCACCGGCGCCAACATCTACGCCGACGGCGGCATGACCGCCCAACTCATCAGCCAGGAGCCCTACACCTCCAAGCCAATCGAAGGCTGAGCGCAACAGGAAACCCCTTTGCGCCGCCAAACGCGCAATTCGCCAGAACGTAGACGGATCGTACCCACATTGCCCGCGTCACTACGCAAAGCAAACGCACGCGCATCCACGGGAGAGAAGGCCCTCAAACACCAGTTTGTCTCCCCACAGACTCGTCTGAATCGCGTTCCATTTCGGCGCTTGGCGCGGGCGAATTCGCGGTTTTCCTGTAGCCCGTTCCTGGTGTAAGATACTGGTCTGACACAGACTTCTAAACCGATTCAGATTTCCAGCCGAAACCGTGCGCCCATGAAGAAACTCCTGTCTCTCTGGACAAACCGCCCCCGCTTCCATCATGATGTCAATATGCTCCTGATCGTCGTCGGGCTTGTGGCGGTCAGCTTTTTCGGCATCCAGACCTTTCTGAAGACCTTTTACGTTCTGCGCCTGGGCTACAGCATGGTCTTCTTCGGCATATTCAACTCAGCCAGCGCACTGAGCTACATGGTGATGAGCCTGCCCGCCGGCGCGTTGGGAAGCCGGCTCGGGCTGACGCGCACAATGCGCCTCGGCATCGTCGTGACCGTTTTGGGTATGGCGATGCTGCCGCTGACCGAATCGGCGCCGCCGCTCTTCCGCTACTACTGGCCCGTCTTCTCGATGATGGTTGTCTCCGGCGGCTACGCCCTCTTCAGCATCAACATGGTGCCGGCGCTTATGGGGTTGACCTCTGATGAAAACCGCAACAGCGCTTTCGGAATGACCGGCGTCCTGCGCGGCCTCGGCGCTTTCGTCGGAACGCCTTTTGCCGGCCTGCTGCCGGGCCTTTTCGCTGCCATGCTCGGCGTCGGACTCGACAATCCCGCACCCTATCGGCTGGCGCTGTGGCTGAGTCCTGCGGTTTTGGCGCTCGCCCTTCTCCCTTTGCTGCGCATCGGAGATGCCGAACTAAGCGGCAAACACAAAGAGAAGCCCACTCTGCCGGGCTCCTTTCCCATCGCCCCCGTCAGCCTGTTGATTCTGTTTGTCTGTTTCAGCCAGGCCGCCGGCGCCACCTGCTACTCCTTCTGCAACGCCTATATGGACGTGGAGTTGCACCTGTCCACCTTTATGATCGGGCTCATCTCCAGCGCGGGGCAGTTTGCGTCGATCTTCGCGCCAATGCTGCTGCCGGTGCTCGCCCGCCGCCGCGGCAACGGCTGGACGCTCATGACAACCACGTTCGCCGGCGCCGTCAGTATGGTCCCGCTCATCCTCATCCCACAGTGGTTCGCCGCGGCCATCGGCCAATTTGCCTCCATGGCCCTCTCGGCGGTGCGCATGCCCGCTCTGCAGGTCTATCAGATGGAGATGATTGAGAAGCGCTGGCGTGCGCTGGCCTACGGCGCCGTATCCACGGCAATGGGTCTCAGCTTCGG
The DNA here is from genome assembly GCA_022824025.1 of Caldilineaceae bacterium. Classification (GTDB taxonomy): domain Bacteria; phylum Chloroflexota; class Anaerolineae; order Caldilineales; family Caldilineaceae; genus Bin5. Next base: position 30,624 of record JAJEBF010000040.1, on the reverse strand, counting down.
ACTGGTGAGCTTCGGGGGCGGCCAGATCATCGACAGGTGGGGCTATACCAGTCTCTTTACCCTGGGCGTGATCCTCTCCCTTTTCGGCGCCACCATCATGTGGGGCATGTTGAAGCGGCCGGCGCAGATGGTTGCAGCCCGGGGCGCGGTTCAGTAACTCCTTAGACTTTACGAAAAGAGAGGCAAGCGGTGCGCGCGCTGTGCGCAGCTATTCCCGCGCCTTTGTCCTTACAGCGCCAGTTCCGCCATCATGCGCACGGTTTCGATGCTGTCGGTCATCACCGTCAGCGTCGTGATCGGCGCCGCCTGCCACAGCTGCAGACGGTCGGCGATGCGGGCGCGGCTGCCGCACAGGGAGATCGCGTCGACCAGCGCATCCGGCACAGCCGCGACCGCGCCGGCCCGGTCTCCGGCCAGATAGCTTGTCTGGATCCGGTCAGCCGCCTCCTCAAAGCCGTAGCGGCAGGCCAGATTGTAGTAGAAGTTCCTGCCCCTGCTCCCCATCCCGCCGATGTACAGGGCCAGCATCGGCTTGAGCCGTATCCAGCAACTCGCCAAATCGTCCCCCACCACCACGGCCGCGGCCGGCGCGATGTCGAACGCGGCCGGCCTGCCCTGCTGCCCGGCCAGCGCCCGTCCGGCAGTCACAGCCCCGGCAAACGTCGCGTCGTAATGTTCCGGCGCGAAGAAGATCGGCAGCCAGCCGTCGGCCAGTTCGGCGGCCAGTTGCACATTCCGCGGGCCAATCGCGGCCAGGTAGATCGGCAGGTCCGCCCGCCCGTGCAGGATGCTTTTCAGCGGTATGCCCACCCCCACCGAGCCGGGTCCGTGGTAGGGCAACTGGTAGAACTCTCCCTCAAATGTGAGCGGCTCCTCACGCGCGAAAATGCGGCGCACGATTTCAATATATTCGCGCGTGCGGGCCAGCGGGCCGGCATAGCCGACGCCGTGCCAGCCCTCCACCACCTGCGGGCCGGAGACACCCAACCCCAGCAGCATGCGCCCACCCGACAACTGGTCCAGCGTCATCGCGGTCATGGCCGTCATCGCCGGCGTCCGAGCCGCCATCTGCAGGATCGCCGTGCCCAGATGGATCCGTTCGGTCTGCGCGCCGATCCACGCCAGCGGCGATACCGCGTCCGAGCCGTACGCCTCAGCCGTCCACACCGCGTCGTAGCCCAGCCGGTCCGCCTCGCGGATCAGCTCCAGCGGCAGCGCGATCTTCCCGCCCGAGTAACCAGTGTTGAGTCCCAATCGCATCATCGCCTCCGAAGGCCAGGTGTACAGACCGGGCCGTCGTCTGTCAGAAAGGTAGTCCTGCCGGTTTTCGTTGTCGCCGTTGCCGTTGCCGCTGCCGGGCACATACGCTATCCGACCAGCTTTTGCAGGGTCTCCACCAGCAGGCGGTGCTCCACCGCGTGGATGCGTTCGGCCAGGGTTTCGTGGGTGTCGCCAGCACGAATCGGCACGGCCTGCTCCGCCAGCACAGGCCCCTCGTCCACGCGCGCATCCGGCACCAGGTGGACCATCACGCCGGTCTGTTCGACTTCGCCGCGGGCAAAGGCCGCCAGCGCGTCGTCAATCGCGTGCGCGCCGGGGAACTGCCCGGGCAGCGCCGGGTGCAGATTCACAACCCGGTTGGGAAAGCGGCCCAGAAACGCCTCGCTGAGGATGTGCATCCACCCGGCCAGCACCACCCAGTCCGGCGTGTACCCGTTCACCAGCGCGGCCAGTTCCGCGTCGTATTCGGCGCGACTGCGCTGCGCGTCCCGGTATGGTTTCAGCGGAAAGTACCGGTCGGGGACATGCGCCCGCCGCGCCCGCTCCAGCCCGTAAGCGGCCTTGCGATTGGAGACGACGACCTCTATCCGCGCGTCCAGGCTGCCCGCCGCCACCGCGTCGATGATGGCCTGCAGATTCGATCCGTTGCCCGAAATGAGAACCGCCAGCTTGGATTTCATCGCGCCCCTGAAAGCAGGTGACATGGCTCTGTGGCACCCTCTACAGTATAATCGATCCCCATACGCGGCGACCTATTCATGCCGCCAGGGAACAGAGTCCCAATCCATATCGCAAACACGTTCCCCCGCGACCCGGTTTTCAGTGCCGGGCATCATTTCCCCATCACATGAACCGCAGCCGAATTCTGATTCTGATGAGTGATACCGGGGGCGGCCATCGCGCCAGCGCCCAGGCCCTGCAGGCCGCCTTCGCCGCCCGCTATCCCGGCCGGTTTGAGGTGGAGATCGTCGATCTGTGGACCGATTACACCCCCTGGCCCATCAACCGTTTCCCCCGCCTGTACAGCCCGATCATTGGTCGCGCTCTCTGGCTCTGGAAGCTGCTCTGGCTCGTCTTCGAAAACGAGCGGGGGCACTCTGCCGCGCTGCGCCTGGTCTACCTGCTCTGCCGCAAACGGCTGCGCAAGGTCCTGCAAGCGCATCGTCCGCATCTGATCATCTCCGTCCACCCGCTGATGCAGCACCTCGTTATGTGGATGCTGGAGCAGGAGGGCGCCGCGATTCCCTTCGCGACGGTTGTCACCGATCTGGCGTCCTTTCACCACGGTTGGTTCCATGCGCGTGCCGTGCGCTGTTTTGTCGCCAGCGAGGCCGCGGCCGCGGCAGCCGGCCGGTATGGCCTTCGCGCCCGCCTGCTCGGCCTGCCGGTCCGTGCCGCCTTCTCCCAACTGCTGCCAGATAAGGTGACGGCGCGCGCCCGGTTAGGACTGGCAGAGGGCGGCTTTACGGCGCTGCTGCTCGGCGGCGGCGAGGGCATGGGCCCGGTCGCGGCCATCGCGCATGCGGTGGCCCGCCGGCTGGGAGCGGAGGGGAAAGATGCGCAACTGGTCGTCATCTGCGGCCGCAACGAGCGGCTGCGCCAGGCGCTGCAACGGTCGGATTGGCCGCTTCCGGCGCGGGTGTGCGGCTTTGTGGACAATATGGAGGAATGGATGGCCGCCAGCGACTGCGTGATCACCAAGGCCGGGCCGGGCACGATCGCCGAGGCGCTGATCTGCGGGCTGCCGATCCTCCTGAGTGGATTTATTCCCGGGCAGGAGTCGGGCAACGTGTCGTATGTGGTGGAGAACGGCGTCGGCGCCTATTGCGATTCGCCCGACGGCATCGCCGCTATCGTCAGCGGCTGGGTCGGCGGCAATGATCTGGCGCAAATGGCAACTCGCGCCCGCAAGCTCGGCCGTCCCCGCGCCGCGTATGATATTGTCGATGAGATCGTGGCGCTTGTGGACGGGGAAATCGCCGAGGCAGAGGACAGTTGACAGAGGATCATGAAAGGTACATATGCCGCGTACAACCAGGACAATCACTTGCTCTCTGCCACGTGAAATGGCGGACCGGGTAGAAGAGATGGTGAAGGAAGAAGGCCGTTCCCTGAGTGCGCTTCTGCGTGAAGCTCTGTCCCGTTACATGGAAGAGAATGAGTGGCGAAAACTCCTTCGCTACGGCGAACAACGGACACGTGACCTGAAGATCAATCCAGAGGATGTCAGTCCCCTGGTGGAAGAGTACCGGGCAGACATCGGTTCCTCGCGGGCATGAGGGTCGTTCTCGATACCAATGTCATCCTATCTCGCTATCGCGACGAGCGCGTTCTTCCATGAGTAGCGCTGCTGCCTCTACGCCAAGGTCGGTCTCGGGGCGTTGGGCCATAAGTTTCCGCCATTCCCAATGCGCCAACTCTCTTTCTAAAACGGTGATCACCACTGCGCGCATGGAGCAGTCGTTTTCACGCGCATAGCGGCGCAGCCGCTCGTGGAGAGTATCCGGCATGTTTCTGATCTGTAGGTTAGCCATGCGATGACAATAGCATGACACGCGGCGTAAAATCAAAGTTTTGGAGTGTGAGGAGTAACTTCAAAGTCCAACTGATCTTGCCCTTTGCAATGTCGGGTGGGACAAACGCAGGGCCATGTCGACTGACAGGTCGGCTTTCCCGTTTACCAGGCTTGACAATGCCTGCCGGCTTACGCCCAGCCTTTGCGCTGCCCGCGTCACCGTCAGTCCCAACGGTTCAAGGCAGTCCCACCTTATGATCTCTCCTGGATGGGGCGGGTTGTGCATGGGCATCATTTGACCTCTATATTGACAGTCGACGTAATCAACGTCAACAGCATGACCGGCCTCGAAACGGAAGGTTACCCGCTAGTCGCCCGACACCGTAACGGCATAGGACCCCCGAAGCCCACCCGCTCGTGCATGCAGCCGGAATCCCGGAATATCCATATCGCTGTGCGTCCGTCTATCTTCGAGCACGGCAGAAGCCGAACAGGGGGCAATTGATCAAGATTTGGCTGCAAATTGCGCTGATACGCCGGCCCAACTCCAATACCCGTCAACGAAACACTTAGGACATTTCCCAGAGCAGGCGCAGAGGAATCGCGTAAAGGCCTTCGTCGAAGCGAACGCTCGTTTCCCCATCGTAGAGAACCACCCCACTTGAGAAACGATTGCCTGCGGCTGCCTTGAGTTTACGCAAGGCGCGGAAATCGGCTGCTTTCACAGTTGCGCCGGCCTTTATCTCTACGCCAGCCAGCGCGCGTGCCCCTCGCTCGAGGACAATATCCACTTCGGCGCCGTCTCTGTCCCGAAAGTGATAGAAGGAGACAGGGTCGGTATGCCAACTGGCTTGACGCCGCAGTTCCTGATAAGCAAAGGTCTCCAGCATCTGTCCCAACAAGGTGCGGTCTACCGTGAGATCGGCAGCGCCTACACCGAGCAGAGTTCAGGCCAGACCGGTATCACCAAGGTGGAGTTTGGGCGTCTTGATGAGCCGCTTCAGACGATTGCTGTGCCAGGGCGGTAGCTGCTCCAGCAAAAACACTCGCTCTAGCAAGGTGACGTAATCTCGAACTGTGGTGCGGCTGACTTGGAACGGAGCGGCCAACTCGGAGAGGTTAAAGAGAGTCGCTGTCTGCACAGCCGCGTGCCTCATCAGTCGCGGCAGCACGTCAAGGGAACGGATGCGGGCGATCTCAGGTACGTCCCGCTCCATCTGGGCATCGAGAAAGTTGCGATACCAGTTGGCGCGACGCCGGCCAGCCGGCCGCGCCAGAGCCGCGGGATACCCCCCCGACACGACCCGCTCGATGAGCGCGCTCCCCAGGCGGCTCGGTGCGTCCGCTCTCGAATCCACGACCGAACAGGGAATCAAGAAAGCCTGGGGACCAGTCCGCGCCGCGGGTTGAATCCGGTCCTCCCTGCAACTCACACTGTGCCAGCGGATGCAGTCTGACCGTTTCCATCCGTCCGGCCAAAGAGTCTGACAGTGCCGGAGTCTGCAATACGTTGCTCGAACCCGTCAGTAAGAAACGTCCGGGCAACCGCCTGCGGTCCACTTCCAGTTTCAAGGCGGCAAAGAGCGCAGGTACCCGCTGTACTTCGTCGAGGATAACCCGACCGGGCAGTTCGGCAACAAAGCCCAGCGGATCGGCCTCAGCGCCCGCGCGGACAACCTCATCATCAAAGGAGAAGTATATGTAGTCTTCGTGTATGCCGGATCGACGGCCCAACCGGCCTTTCCCCTCGGGCGAGTATTCTGAAGTGCAGACTAGCTGGGCAAGGGTGGTCTTGCCACACTGCCGCGGGCCCTGGATCAAAACGACCGGGGAGTCCTCCAGCGCCTCAACTAACCGCCGTTCGGCGAAACGTGGGTAAAGAATGTCCTCTGCCATCGGCTGATTGTAACCTTTGGCTTCGGCTGATTGCAACCTTACTCCCCGGCTGATTGTAACCTTAACCCTCGGCTGATTGAGGGCTTCCCCTTCTACTGCCACTTTTCTGGAGCATCTGCCGTGCCGTAGCGATTGAACCCCTTTACCAGGGACCGTTGTCATTTCGGTTGAGCCAGATGAGTGTAGAAGCAAAGTGTAAGAAAGCCATGTAATGTCGTGCGAGTTTTTCGTAGCGAGTGAAGATGCGCCGGCGCCACTTGATTTTGTTGATGAAACGTTCGACGTAGTTACGCTCTTTGTAGCGGATGCGGTCACAGTCCCGTGGTTGCTTGCGGCGGCCTCGGGGAGGGATGACCGCCTCAATCTGTTGGGCTGCGAGCAGGTCTCGCAGAGGGTCAGAGTCGTAGCCTTCGTCGGCGATGACAGCGTCAAACTCAAAGGAGGCAAGCAACGACTCAGCCTGGGTTATGTCATTGCGTTCACCTCCCGTCAATATGAACTTTAAGGGTAGGCCAAGGGCATCGACGAGGAGATGGATTTTGCTGCTGAATCCACCCCGGCTTCGCCCCAGGCACTGTTCTTGCTGTGGGCCCCCTTTTTTGAGCCGCCCGCTGCGCACATATGGGCACGCACAACTGTACTGTCCGGCATGACAGCAGCCATATCTGGGTCCTGAGCGAAATGCTTGAACATGTCGGCCCAGACACCGTTCTCTTCCCAGCGGGCAAAACGCTTGAAGACACTGTTCCACTTGCCATAGCTGTCCGGTAATGCACGCCACTGGGCGCCGGTGCGCAGTATCCAGCAAACTGCCTCAACGAAACGGCGACACTGTTCCTCTTGCCCTGCGTAGGCACGAGGGTGTCCTTGCAGAAACACGTACAATTTCTGCCACTGATAGTTGGCTATTCCATATGTAGACACCCTACTATCGTCGCTGAAGTGACAGAACACATCAAACGTCAACGAGACCTAGCGAGATGTTGGAATGGAACTAACAAAATGGACTGCAAGGTGGGACATAAATATCTACGTTGGGGTTTCATCAGAGGCTGTCTGCGAAATGAGACGAATCGGCGCCGCCTGTTTTGAAGATGAATAGAGACTGACGGGTTGCGTCTGGGAAGGCGGAATTCGTAGACGTCTACAATGAACTGGGCAACGCGAACTGCTCAACCTTGATCTCTTTGGTACGTTCGCGTACCTGCCACAAGTCATAAGCCGTCTGCAAGCCTAGCCAAGTCTCTGGAGAAGAGCCGAACGCTTGGGACAAACGCAGGGCCATGTCGACTGACAGGTCGGCTTTCCCGTTTACCAGGCTTGACAATGCCTGCCGGCTTACGCCCAGCCCTTGCGCTGCCCGCGTCACCGTCAGTCCCAACGGTTCAAGGCAGTCCCACCTTACGATCTCTCCTGGATGGGGCGGGTTGTGCATGGGCATAATTTCACCTCTTTAATGATAGTCGACGTAATCAACGTCAGCAGCATGACCATCCTCGAAACGGAAGGTTACCCGCCAGTTGCCCGACACCGTCACTGCATAGTAACCCCGAAGCCCTCCCGCTAGTGCATGCAGCCGGAATCCCGGTATATCCATATCGCGGGGCGTCCGACTTTGGTCGAGCATAGCAAGGATGCGTCTCAGTTTTCGAACGTGGCTTGGTGCCACTCGTCGCGATCCACGGCCATCGTAGAATGCCTTGAGGCCCCGGTGCTTGAAAGATAAGATCACATTGGTAGTTGGTCGTGGTCACAAAACAAGCGGCGGGAGCAGAGAGTCCATCGCCACGATATGGTCAATAATATACTAAGAATATCAGTCTTCAAAAGCATCATAGATACTTACGAGAGCGCTTACGGGGGGTGCCTTTCGCTCAGTGTTGAGGGCCCTCAACCCCACCCACACGTCCGCAATAATCCAACTGGTGCGCCACATACATCAACTCCCCGCGGGCGACCTGCCGCCGGCGCGTGGCGAGCCACTCTCCGAACTCGCCCGCATCCAATTCCGGATGCCCCCGCAGCGTCGACTCCACGAAGTGCAGGATGCAACTGAGAAAGTAGGCTTCGTCGTGGGGATAGGCCCCATCCAAAGCATGCACGACCCAATCGGAGCTGCCGGCCGCCAGCACCTCCGCACCGCACGCCCGCAAGGCGTGGAACAGCCTGCGCCCCGTGCGGCTGTCGCCGGAGGGTTGCCCGTCGGTGATGCGCGTGTCCATTGAGTGGTGATAGAGCGCTTCGATCCGGCTATCCAGCGCCGGGTCGACTTCGGGCAGAAAGAGCGTTGCGCCGTCGAAGTTGATGCTGAAATAGAACAGACCAGCCGGACGCGCCATCTGCAACAAGATGGGCAACGCGGTCGGCAGGTGGAGCAGGTCCAGCAGCGCGTGCGCGATGATCAGATCGAAGCGCTGCCGGTTTTCCCTCCGGGCCGCGAATGCGTAGAGGTCGGCCGTCTGCAATCGTACCTGCAGCCCCGCCTCCTTGCTCGAAATCAGGTGCGCCAACCGCCGCCGGGCCGCCTCGATATTTCCCTCTTCGCTATCGATCGCAGTGTAGGCAACCTCATAGCTTGAGTCAGAAAACAACCCCCACTCGACAACGCGTTCGACCATCGTGCCGATGCCCGCGCCCACTTCAAGCACGCGCAAAGGCCGGTCCGGCGGCAGTGCGCCAGCCACAGCGTCGGCCAGCGTCTGCCAGACGTGCCGGTTGAGCGCGCGGTCGTCTACGGTGCGCTTGGAGGCCAGGTAGCGGGCGAAATCGAAGGCGTCTGTCATGTCAGGCTCTGTTGGTCACCGGACGCAGGCTGCCAGGAACTCGCGTATCTTCGCCGCGGAGTCCGCCCAGCGCGGGTGGGAATCGAAGCGCTGCCGGGCGTTGCGGCCCAGTTTGGCCAGCTGCTCCCTGTCCTTGGCCAGGCCGGACAGATGCGCGGCGATGCCGTCCGCGTCCGCTGGCTCAAGCGTAAATCCGTTGACGCCGTGGCTGACGATCTCGCCGCCGCCGCCGTGAACACCGGCCAGCGCCGGCAGGCCGAAGGCCATCGCCTCCAGGTATACAATCCCGAACCCCTCGTAAGACGGCGCCGCCAGCAGGTGCGCGGCGCTGTACTGCCGCGTCAGCTCGCCGTCCGATACGCGTCCGTGCAGGCGGATGTTCCCATCCAGTCCGGCTGCGTTGATCTGTTTGCGCACCCCGGCGGCATAAGCGCCATCAACCGCACTGTCGCCGATGACGTCCAGCCGCCAGTCTGTCCGCGGCAGACGGGTGAGCGCGGCGATCAGATTGTGCAGCCCCTTGCGCGGGATCAGATTGCCGACGAACAGGACGCGCAGCGGGCCAGCGTCGCTCTGCCTGGCGCGGATCAACTCGGCCGCCGCGCGCTCGTCCGGCGCCGGCAGATGGTCCGCGGCCGGGTACGCGATCACGCCGCTCAACGGAGCCAGGTTATCACTCTCTCCTCGCAGTCCGGCCACCGCCTGCCGGGTCGTCCGGCTGTTGAAGATGAAGCCGTCCACCGAGCGCAGATAGGCGCGTTCGACCGCACGATAAAGCGGCAGCAGACGACGCGGGTGCTGTTCACTGCTGCGCAGGTGATGCACGATGCTGATCAGGGGATAGCGGGGTTGGCGCCGCCGCAGCCTCCGGTTGACCAGCGCCAGCGATGGATGGTTCAACTCGTCCTGCAAGAGAATGTCCACGCGCAGGGCGCGCAAACGCCGGTGCAGGCGCAATGAGAGGTTGTCGGCCAGATGCGCCGGATAGCTGCGCCAGGGGAGCGACACGATCTCGACCGCATCGCCGGCCTGGCGCAGATGCTCGACCAACTGGCGATCATACAGAAAGCCGCCCGAGAGAGTATCCAGGGAGCCGTAAATCAACAGGCCGATGCGCATGGGCCGCGGGAGCTCGTGGTCAGCGGCCGCCGTTGCGCTCCACCCGGTAGGAGGCCCAGGCGATTTCGTTTTCCCAGATGCGGGCGGTGATCGCACGGATATTGGCGGCGTTCAGGCCATCGGAAAAGCTGTTGCCGACGATGCGGCAGAAGTGCTCGATGCTCGGATTGAGGCCGTCGAATTCCGGCAGTTCATTGAGCGTCTTGTCGCGATAGCGGGCCGCCAACTCTTCCAACAGCTCCTCTACATGATCGATATCCACCAGGTAGCCGTGCTGGTTCAGTTCCACGCCTTCCAAAAGAAACTCCAGCCGGTAGTGATGGGAATGCTTGTGATTTTCCGGCCCCCAGTCGCCGCCGATGAGAAAATGCTGGGCGACAAAGTCCCGCTGCACTGCCAATCTGTACATCGAATCGATCCTTTCGTCCGGCGTCTTGGCTTCTGGCTTTCCGTCTTCAGCAGCGCGGTCGCGATGTTCACTGAAAACGAAGAACTGTTTGCTAGAAGTTGTAGTCGAGAATGACCTGCAAAGTCTGCTCCGGGCGGCTGTCGATCAGCTTGTAGGCTTCAGCGGCCTGCTCCAGCGGGAACCGGTGCGAGATCAGCTCCTCTGCCGGCAACTTTGCCAGCAGCTGCCAAGCGCTCTCCATGCGGCGGGCCTTCGTCCAGCGGCCGCGCAGGTGGGGAGCGACTGTGCTCACCTGGCTGCTGATCAGGCGGACGCGGTTGCGGTGAAAGGAGCCGCCCAACTGGAGCGCGGCCGCCTTGGTCCCGTACCAGGAGCCGACCACGATGCGGCTGTCGAAACCGGCTGCCGAGACCGCCGCATCCAAAGCAGTGGGCTGGCCCGAGAGTTCATAGAGCAGATCGACGCCGCGCCGTTCTCCCGCATCTGCCAGCGCCTCCTGCAGCAGGTCAGGGCCGCCGGCGCCGCTGGGGTCGATGGCTTCGCTCGCGCCTAGCCGCAGGGCCAGACGCCGCCGGCGCGGCAGTGGGTCCACCGCGATCAGCGCATCCAGCGGAAACTGTGCCAGCAGAGCGGTCGTCAGCAGCCCGACGACACCCAGCCCCATCACCGCGACCCGCTCGCCCACCAGCGGCGCGCCGTCCATCACCAGGTTGACGGCCGTCTCGGCATTGGGCAGCAGCGCGGCCTGCGCCGGCGGCATCCCTTCGGGCACCGGCAGGAGCGCCTGCGGGCTGGCGCAGAAGTGGCTCTCGTGGGGATGGAAGGCGAAGTAGTAACGGCTGTCCTTTGTGCCTGCTGCGTCTACTGATCCATCTGCTTCCGTTGTCTCTACCTGCCGAGCTAGCGGGCCGGCGCCTTCACAGATGCGCCCTACGCAAGCATAGCCGTACTTGAGCGGATAGCTTACTTCGCCGGTCAGCCCGGCAATCGAACTGTCAACGGCCATGCCGGCGGGGACCTGCCCGCGGTAAAAGAGCATCTCCGTGCCGGCGCTGATGGCGGAGACGACCGTTTCGATCAGCAGCTCGCCGTCCTGAGGCGGCGCCATCTCTTCCCCGCATACCTCGACCGCGCCCGGCGCTGTGAACAGCACTGCACGCCGCTCGACACGATTGGAAGGATGCATCACGCGCCGGACCTGCCGTTCCGGGCAGTTCTCTCCCCGAACTCCCCCCATAGTACCGTATCGGTCGCCAGCTGCACCTGCTGGACATTCTGCAGCCGCGGCATCACGGCGCCGGATTCGTCTCCCGCGCGCGCTGGCTGGATCACCTGGTATCCGCCCAGAAAGACCGGCGCGATCGTGATCACGGCATAGTCCGCCAAACCGTTTTCCAGGAAACTCGTCAGAACGCGGGCGCCCCCTTCGACCATCAGCGAACCGATGCCCCCGGCGCCGAGTTGGGTGAGGAGCGCGGCCAAATCCACGCGGCCTTCACTGTCTGCGGGCAGAGTCAGGATACGTGCGCCGGCCTCTTCCAGGTGTCTACGGCGAGATGACCGCGCGCCCTCGGGCGTGGTCGCGATCCAGGCGCGGCCGTGCAGAAGACGGGCATCCGGCGGCATGCGCAGCAGGGAATCGACGATCACCGGCTGGGGGCTGTCACCGGAAACCAGCCGCACCGTCAATGCGGGATTGTCGGCCAGCACCGTTTCGATGCCGACCAGAATCGCGCTGTGTACGGCCCGCAGCGCGTGGGTCATCGTCAGAGAGGCGGGGCCGCTGATAGGGAAGGCCGTTCCCTGATCGGTGGTGAGGCAACCGTCCAGGCTTTGGGCATAACTCAGGGTGACAAACGGCCAGGGAGAGAGAGGTGATGCATTCTTTCTCCCTTTTTCTCTTTCCTCACCGCGGACATGGCTCTGGATGCGGGTACGCAAGCCATCGAGTTGCGGCCGATACGCTTCCGCCTGGCCATGCGTGAGCTGTTCACTCTCGCCACGCTTCTCTTCGCCCTCTTCGACTGTCTCCGGCTCGCCCTGCCCGTTCAGCCTGATGACGTGGCGCATCCGGGCGACCTTCGTCTCCAGATAGGCGCGGTTTTCCGGATTCGACCGCATCTGCAGGGGGATCCGTTCTCGCACGTCGATACCCAGCCCCGCCAGCCCTTCGATCTTGGCCGGGTTGTTCGTCAACAACCGCACCGACCGAACGTCCAACTCCTGCAGGATCAGGGCGGCGGCCGTATAGTCCCGCTCGTCGGCCTGGTGGCCCAAAAGCAGGTTGGCGTCAACCGTGTCATAGCCTTCATCCTGCAGATTGTAGGCGCGCAGCTTCTCCTCCAGGCCGATGCCCCGCCCCTCCTGCCGCAGATAGATGAGCGCGCCCCGTCCTTCCGCGGCGATCGCCTCTATCGCCCGCGTCAACTGCTCGCCGCAGTCGCAGCGTTGCGAGCCCAGCACGTCCCCGGTGAAACATTCCGAATGGATGCGGACAAGCAGATCCTCGCCCTCGGCGTCCCCGAGCACCAGGGCCAAGTGATTCTTTTCGTCCCACGCGCTGTAAAAGTGATGCAGGTAGAAAGCGCCGTCCGCAGTCGGGATGCGGGCCGTGACCGTACGTTTCACCGCCATCCGCGGGCGGCAAGGCGGGCCATTCTTCGATTCAGAGGAGCCCGGAGGGCGCCCGGCAACGGTTGTATCCGACATTTGCTTGTGGCGACTGGCGCTAGCTGAACCGTTCCTCCAGCCAGGGGTCCCCCTCCATGTGGTAACCGTAGCGTTCCCAAAAGCCGGGCTGGTCGCCGCGCAAAAACTCCAATCCCCGCAGCCATTTGGCGCTCTTCCAGAAATATTTCTTCGGCACCAGCAGCCGCAGAGGATAGCCGTGGTCCGGTTCGATCGCCTTGCCCTGATAGAGATAGGCGAGCATCGTGTCATCGTCGTCGAGCACATCCAGGGCGATATTTGTCGTATAGCCGCCGTCGCAATGGGCCATCACGTGTGTGGCTGCCGGGTCGACTTCGATGTGACGCAAAAACGCCCGCCACGGCACACCCGTCCAGGTCGTGTCCAGTTTGCTCCAGCGGGTAACGCAGTGGATGTCAACGGTCTGGGTTTTGGTCGGCAGCGCCATCAACTCATCCCAGGAGAAGCGCTTCTCCTGGGCAAGCCCGGAGATCGACAGGTCCCAACCATCCAGCGAGGCGTAATGAAAGGTCGGCCCGTAGGTCAACACCGGAAACTTTTTGGTTACAAACTGGCCCGGCGGCACCCGCTCTTCGCGGGGATTGGTTGGCAGATTCTTGACCCGCTTCAGCCGTTCAACTTTGCGAAAGGGATTTTCAATACGCATTGTTTATCTCCATATCGCGGACAGTGAAAGTGAACCCCGTCCCACTCTGCCGCAGTTGCAGTCGCTCAGCACGAGCCACTAATCACCATCCACCGCTTTATATCGTTTGAGAATCAGGGAGGCGTTCTGGCCGCCGAGCCCAAAGCCGTTGCAGAGGCCTGCGTCGACCCGGCAGGAGCGGCTGACATTGGGCACGTAGTCAAGGTCGCAGTCCGGGTCCAGTTCGTTGTAGTTGATCGTCGGCGCGATGCGCTGCGTCTGCATCGCCTGCACCAGCGCGGCCGCGCTCTGCGCCCCGGCTGCGCCCATGGCGTGCCCTATGCTGCTCTTGAGGCTCGTGACAGGAATCGTATAGGCGTCCTCGCCGAAGATCCGTTTGATGGCCGCGGTCTCCGATTTGTCGTTCAGAATTGTGCCGGTGCCGTGGGCCACGATCCAATCGATTTCATCGGTGCCAAGGCCGCTTTCGCGCAGCGCGATGCGCATACATTCGGTTGCCCCATGCCCGCCCGGGTCCGGCGCGACCATATCGAAAGCGTCTTCGCTCAGCCCATAGCCGGCGAACTCGGCCAGGATCTGCGCGCCGCGCGCCTGGGCATGTTCCAGCGATTCCAGCACGAACGCGGCCGCGCCTTCGCCCACAACCATGCCGTCCCTGTCGCCGCTGAAAGGGCGGCAGGCGGTTTCCGGCTCGTCGTTGCGCGTGCTGGCCGCCCCCAGACGGCTGAAAGTGGAGATCGCCATCTTGGTCAGATACCCCTCGGCCCCCCCGGTCAGCATCACATCCGCCTCGCCGCGCTGGATGCGCCGTGCGGCTTCGCCGATGCTCGTGATCCCCGTGGCGCAGGCCGTCACCTGGCTGTTGGTGGGCCCGGTGATGCCGCACTTGATGGCGATAAATGTCGGCGCGCCGCTGATCAGCGCGGCCGTGGCGCTGGCCGGGTTGAAACGCCTGGGCCCGTTTTCCTCCAGCTTTCGGCCCTCCTCCTCGACAATGTCCCAGCCGCCGAAAGCCAGCCCCATCTCCACACCGACGCGGGAACGGTCCTCCTGCGTTAGGTCGAGACCAGAGCGGGTCAGCGCCTCCTGTGTCGCCTTCCACGCCAGCTGCGTGCCGCGGCTGGTGCGGCGCACGTCCTTGCGGTCCATATAGGCGCGCGGGTCCCAGTCGTTGACACGGGCGGTGATCTGCGTTGGAAATCCGGTCGCGTCCCAGTGGGTGATCGGTCCGGTGCCGGATTTGCCGGCGATCAGCCCGGCCCACGAGCTTTCCAAATCATGGCCCAGAGGCGTCACCATCCCGATTCCGGTAACGACGATACGCCGGCCGGATCCCGTCTCATTTCCATTCATCGCAAAGTTTCTCGTTCTTCTTCCGCGAAAGCCGCGAATTGGTCGTCCATGGTGTTTCTGACCACTGCTCACTAATCACTGACCACTGACCACTGACCACTGCTCACTAATCACTGACCACTGACCACTGACCACTGACCACTGACCACTGCCGTCACCGCATTGTCAGCGCCATAACCGCCTTCTGCGCGTGCATGCGGTTCTCCGCCTCATCGTATACGATCGACTGGGGCCCGTCGATGACCTCATCGGTGACTTCGATGTTGCGGTCGGCCGGCAGGCAGTGCATATACAGCGCGTTTTCGTTGGCCAGGGCCATGCGGCGGGCGTCGGTGATCCAGTCGGTGTACTGGCTGCCGATCCGGGCGCTCTCCTCGTCGTCATCGGTCGTCAGCAGCGCGCCCCAACTCTTGGGGTAAAGGATGTCGGCGCCCTTGAACCCGGCGTCGAAATCGTCGAGAATCTCGAAACTGCCCCCGTGCTGTCCGACATTGTCCTGGGCCTGTTGGATGATGTCCGGCATCAGCTTGTATTCGGGCGGATGGGTCAGCCGCACGTTCATGCCGAAACGGGTCATCTGCAGAATCAAGCTCTGCGGCACCGAAATCGGCTTCTGGTAGCTGCTTGCATAGGCCCAGCTGACGTTGATCGTCTTGCCCCGCGGATCGCCGACCTTTTCAATGATCGTCATCAGATCGGCCAGGATCTGGAACGGATGGTAGATGTCGCACTGCATGTTCAGCACCGGCGCCCGGCTGGCGTCCGCCACGCTGTTGATGTAGCTGTTGCCGATGCCCCAATCGCACTGCCGGATGGCGATGCCGTCATAGTACCGCCCAAAGATCTCACCGATCTCCTTGCCGGTGTCGCCATGGCTGATCTGCGTTGTTTCGTGGTCGATGAATGCCGCGTGCCCCCCCAGCTGCGCCATCCCGGCCTCAAAGCTGGAGCGGGTGCGCGTGCTGGTGAAGAAGAAGAGCATGGCCAGCGCTTTGTCGCGCAAAAGCGGGTGGCCGATCCCCAGCGCACGCTCCCGTTTGAGCGTTAGGGCAACGTCCAGGACCGTCTCGATCTCCTCCTTCGAGAAGTCCATGTCACTGACAAAACTGCGACCGCGCAAATCGGTTTGCATTCGATCCTGCTCCTGACTGTATGTTAGAGATTTCGTACCCGGTTTTCAGTAACTGCAACTCCACTCGTTCACACTGCGCGCGCCGCCATCCATGCGCGGCGGGACCAATAACGAAAAGCTGACGGCAAAAACTATAAACTGATCCGCGTTCCAGTCTCTCCTGCCAGCGCTCGTCCCAGATTCTGCGGATTGGTGATCAGGCAGCGGGCGCGGGGATTGGCGCTGCTTTCCAGAAATTCGATGCAGGCCTCGATCTTGGGCTGCATACTGCCGGCGGCAAAGTGCCCCTCCTCCCGGTACCGTTTGGCTTCGGCAACGGTGAGATGACCCAGATCGACCTGTTCGGGCTTGCCAAAGTTCAGGGCCACCTTTTCCACGCCGGTGCTGATCAGAAACAGGTCGGCCTCCAAATCGACCGCCAGCAGGCCGCTCGCCATATCCTTGTCGATCACCGCGGAGACGCCCCGCAGTTGGCCGCCGGCGTCGCGCACAACCGGTATGCCGCCGCCGCCGCAGGCCACGACCACCCAGCCCATCTCGAGCGCCTGGCGAACCGCCTCGATTTCGACGATCTCCACCGGCCTCGGGCTGGAAACAACCCGCCGCCAGCCGCGCCCGGCATCCTCGACAACGTGCCAGCCCCTGCTCTCAAAACTGCGGGCCGTCTCTTCATCCAGAAAGCTGCCGATCGGCTTGGATGGACTGTCGAAGGCGGGGTCGTCCTCGTCCACACGCGTCTGCGTGATGATCGTCGTGGTCTCGCGCTGGATCTGGCGCGCGTGGAAGTCGTTGTTGAGCGCCTGCTGCAGCATAAAGCCGATGCTGCCCTGCGTGTCCGCGACGACCAGCGTGAGGGGAATCGTGTGGACTTCGCCAAGGGCCAGCTCGTTCCGCCGCAGGATGAACCCTACCTGCGGCCCGTTGCCGTGCGTGACCACGACGCCCTGCCAGCCGTTCTCAATCATCTCGGCAATCTGCCCGGTCGTCTCATGCACGGCATCCCACTGGTGGACGATCTCAGGCCGGCTGCTGTCGGCGATGAGGGAGTTGCCGCCGATGGCAACGACAGCCAGATTGGTTGCGGGTTGGGGCGAGTTGTCGTCGGCGGCCAAATGGGCGTGGTGACCTGTCATTTTCGGCTTCGGTGTCCGAACGCAAATCAACTGTCGATCAGCGGATGCGGTCCAATGATTATAAGAATCGGCGCCATAAAAGTCAATGCAGCTTCTGCGCGCCGCGTTACACAGAGACGCCTGCCGGCGGCTGCGTTAGACAGTATGGGATGGCGTACGATGGATATGCCGTGTGCTTTCAGAGGGGGGGCAGGCGGACCGGAGGAACCGCTCCATTACGAGACCTGGTTCGCGGCGCTGCTTTCGGGGTCTGATCCATCCTGTTTTGGGACTGGAGCCTGAGGAGGTCCGGCCTGCGCAAGCGGCAGCCGAATGGAAAATGTGCTGCCCTGCCCCACGCCTGCGCTGGTCACCTCTATCTCGCCGTCGTGGGCCCTGACAAGCGCCTGCGCGATGGCCAACCCCAGCCCAACGCCGCCGGTGTCTCGCGTTCGATTCCTGTCGACCCGGTAGAAGCGGTCAAAGACGCGTGAAATCTCCGCTGGCGCGATGCCGTCGCCGCTATCGGACACATCTATCGCGGCTGTCCCGTCTTCCGCCCGCAAGGACAGTCTGATGACCCCGCCGGCCGGCGTGTGCTGCAACGCGTTTGCCAGCAGATTCTGCAATGTCTGGGCGAACCGTATGCGGTCAACGGCGGCAAAAACGGGTGCGTCAGGCAACCCGGTATCGAGGGCGATATTCTTTTCTCCCGCCAATGGGGCAAAGAGCTCTGCAATCTCTTCCAACAGGCCCGCCAGATCTCCGGGCGTGCGGTGCAGCGGCAACTGGCGGGCCTCCGCCTGGGCCAACAGCCGCAGGTCGTCCACCAATTGGTGCAGATGGCGGGTCTGGTCATACAGGCGGGCAATCTCCCTCTTTTCCAAAGGGTAGACATCGTCCAGAATCGCCCGCAGATTGCCTTGCAGAACAGTCAGGGGGGTGCGTAGCTCGTGGGCAATGTCGTTCAACATGCTGCGGCGCAGCGTCTCCGCTTCTTCTAACGCTGCAGCCATTCTGTTGAAGGAATTCGACACATCTCGCATCTCGGCACTCCCCTGTTCGGCCACGCGAAAGCTGAGATCGCGCCGGGCGATGGCCTGCGTCCCGTTCACAAGATGAATGAGGGGCGCAGAAAGCCAGCGACTGACCAGCATGCCAAAGACGATCGCCAGCACCGCGCCGAGGAGAAAAACCTGCAGCATGAATTCCCTTGTCCGTTCGGCAAAACCTGGCGGGATGTCATCCGGCGGCCCAAAATCAAATGGACGTCCGGACGGGCCTTCCCTCTGGATCAGATCGAGGAAGCCGACGACGCGCCCATCGACGCTGATGGGCAGGGCCTCCTGCAGCTGGGACGCCCCCAGGCGGCTCGGCCTGTCCGCGCCCGCGGTTGTGTAAAGAACCTGGCCCTCCGGGTCCGCCAGAATAAGAACCCTCCTGGCGGCGGCGTTGAAAAAGAGCGCGGAATCAACCCCTTCCAGAAGTGGAGACACGCCCTGCCAACTTCCGCCGCCGGCATAGTACGCCTCCAGATGATCAATCAGGCCAGCCGGTCTGGAAAAATAGAGGAGGGCCAGCGAGCGCAGATTGTTGTCGGCGAGGTACACGCGCGCTGTGTACGAAATGGTTCCAAAGCTGATGATAACGATTGCCGCGAATGCCAGGCTGAGCCGCACCCAAAGCCGGTTCATTCCCGCTCTCCCGCCAGCCGGTATCCGACTCCGTAAACCGTTTGGATGAGCTTCGGCTTGCGAGGATCGCTCTCGATTTTGCGGCGCAGGTTTCTGACGTGGCTGTCTAACACCCGATCGATGCCGTCGTAGTCATACCCCAATGCCCTTTCCATCAGCTCCGAACGCGTGAAGACATAGCCGGGGCTTTCCATGAGCGTCTGCAGCAGGCTGAACTCCGTAGGCGTCAATTCTACGGCTGTCCCCCGCACCCGCACGTTGCGCCTCTCCACATCCATCTGCAGAGCGCCGGCAGCCAGCGCCGGCGCCCGCGGCGCCGCCCTCTGTGCGCGCCGCAGCAGCGCCCGCACGCGGGCCACCACCTCGCGCGGATTGAACGGCTTGGTCACATAGTCGTCCGCGCCCAGCTCCAGGCCGACGATCTTGTCCGTATCCTCGACCCGTGCTGTCAGCATGATGATCAGCGTGTTCGCCAGCTTCCCATCCCCGCGGACCGTGCGCGTGACTTCCCAGCCGTCCCTGTCCGGCAGCATCAGATCCAGCAACACCAGTGCAGGCGACTCCCGCCGCAGCGCATGCAGCGCGCTCTCGCCGTCGTAGGCGACGGACACCGCGTACCGCTCCCGCTCCAGGTAGCTGCGCAGCAGGCGAACGATTTCTCGGTCATCGTCTACAATCAGTATGCGTACCTCGGCCATAGGCCCGTTATAGCCTGTTCCTCCTGCAAGGGCAAGTTGCTCGACCGGCATGGGCTCGGGCTCCCTCAAGTCTGCCGGGCCCGGATTTCCAGAATCTGAACCCCTGTTGATCCAGCGCGATCCGCTCCCGCAGCCTGCGCCGCTCACAACTGCGCGCGCTCGTATTCTACGGACGCCCGCCGCCCGCGCCTGGCGCGCCCGGGGGCGGCCCCCCGGAGAAGGGAACCCATTCGTCCTCCTGCTTGACGAAGGTGGTGGCGCCCAGCACTGCATCGCCGCCCTGCAACTGTGTTGAACGGACAACGGTCCACTCACCCTGGACACCCTCCACGACGACCGCGACCGGCAGCATCTGGTCGTCGCTCGCCTTGAGCACAACCGTCTCGCCGTCATACGCCTGCACTGCGGTCGTGGGCACCAGCCAGCGGGCATCCGCCATTTCGCTGCGCAGGGTGGCAACAGCCGTCATGCCCGGTCGCACCCCTGCCAGGGCTTCATCGATCAGCCGCACCGTCACCGGGTAGTCGATCACGCCCTCTCTCGCATTGCTTGTGGGTTCGATGCCGCTGATCATCCCGGCAAAAACCCTCTTGGGGAAGGCATCGATCGTGACGTCCGCCAGCTGACCGACGCTGATCTTGGGAATGTCGACTTCGGCGACATCGATCGTCAGCTGAAGCTGGCCCAGGTCCGCTACCGTAATCGCGACAGTGCCCGCTGATATCCGGTCGCTTTCATCTACGTTGACCTGCAGAACAGTGCCGGCGGCCGGGGCGTTCAGATCCGCTTTCACCAGGTCAAGCCTTGCCTCCAGCAGGGCCAGCTGGGCCTGCTCGATCGACAACCGCGCCAGTTCGACATCTGTCTCATCCGCGCCGCGCAGCAGTGTGTCCAGCTTGGACTGGGCCGCAGCGACCTGCGCCTGCGCCGCCGCGATGTTCACGGCCGTCGGTCCGGCCAACAGATCATCCAACTGCTGCTGCGCAGTCTGGGCCTGGCTCAGCGCCGCCTGCAAATCCGCCTGTGAAGACGGCGCGACCGCCTCCTCATAGGCGGCCAGCGCCGACTCGTAGGAGATGGTCGACTGCTGCAACTGGGCCGCCTGCCGCGTCATGCCCACATCCTCGCGCCAGGCTACCTTGTCATACTCGGTCTGGGCCTCCTGCATGGAGACGCGGGCGTTATCCACCGCGGCCGCCAGCTGGATCCGTTCATTCTCGCTGGCCCCATCCCGTAGGTCATTGTATTTCGCCCATGCCGAGGCCGCGCTGCTGCGCGCCGCGGCCAGCGCCCCTTCGCTGGCTCCGTTCTGCACATCGGCCAGATTTTCCTCCGCCGACTTCAGCTCCGCCTCCGCCGACTTCAGCTCCGCCTCCGCCGCGGCAAGCTCTACCCCATCAGCGTCCGCCAACAGACTTTCGAGCTGTAGCTCAGCTGAAGTCAGATTGAGGCGTGCCTGGTCCACGGCCCTGCGCAGGTCTCCCCGCTCCAGCGCCACCAGCAGATCGCCGCTGCCGACCTCGTCGCCCACCTCCACCAACACATCTTCCACGTAGCCGTTCACCTGGGCCACCACCTGCTCTGTATCCACAAGCTCGATATTTCCGGCCGCAGTAACCCGGTCGACCGCCGTATCCGCCGGCCGGATGACCGTGGTCCTGATGCTGGCCGCCGCCTCCGCCTCCGTTCCGGATGCCGGCTCCGCGATGGCTGCCGTCTCCCTTCCGGCTGCCGTCCGTTCCGGCGCAGCGATGCCGAGGAAACCTGCCGCGCCAACGCCCAGCCCAACGCCGATCACCACGGCGCCCAGAATGAACAGGAGAGTTCTACTCTTCATATGAAAGCTCCTTCCCATCGATAAAATCATCTGCCGTCTGTCGCACTTTTCGCCTTATTCGATGCGCGGCCGCAAGGGATTCCGGATGGGGACTCCGGCTGCCTTCAGCCAGGAGGTACGACAACTGCCTCTTCGTCTTCTCCCCAAGCACGTGCATCACTCGTATCGCAACGCCTCAATCGGATCCAGCTGGGTCGCGCGCATCGCCGGATACAGCCCGAAGACCAACCCGCAGCCGGCGCTGACACCCACAGCCATGAGCACTGCGTCGACCCCTATCAAAAGGTCGAAAGAGAAGTTGGGGATTCTTGACACCAGCAGGGCCGCCCCGTAGCTGATCGCGATTCCTATCAGCCCCCCCAGCAGCGTCAGCACCAGCGACTCGATCAGAAACTGCAGCAGCACGTCGCTGGTGTGCGCGCCCAGCGCCTTGCGCAGACCGATCTCCTTGGTGCGCTCCGTGACCGATACAAGCATGATGTTCATGATGCCGATGCCGCCCACCACCAGACTGATGGCAGCGATGCTGCTCAGCAGCAGAGTAAGCGTGCCGGTGACGGTGTCGATCGTTTCCAGCAGGCTGGCCTGTGTGCTGATGCTGAAGTCATTGTCGTCCTCCGCATTCAGTCCATGGCGCAGACGCAAGGTCTGTTCGATCTGCAGTTCGGCTGCCTCCACCCGCTCTTCACTCAACGCATCGGCCGATATCGATGTAACAACATATTCGCCCCGATAGCGGGGCACGTTGAAGACGCGCCCGTGGGCCGCGCCAATAGGGATGAACCCGCTCTCGTCATTGCTGCCGAAACCCGCATTGCCGCTCTCTTCCAGCACACCGACGACCGTGTACGGCTCCCCATCGATGCGCACGCTCTCGCCTACGACCTGCGTGCGCTCGAAAAGATCGGACGCCACGGTCGTCCCGATGACGATCACATTGCTCATCTGCGTGATCTCGTCCTCCGTCAGAAAACGGCCCTCGGCCATCTCCAATCTGAGAACATCGGCGTAGGCCGCAGTCGTCCCTGTCACCCGGACCTGCGAGTTGTTGCTGCCGGCGACCAGTTGGAGGTTGCCCGCATATTGGGGCACGACCTCAACCACATCCGGATGGAATGCGGGGTCGGCAAGCGCCTTTACGTCGCCCATGGTCAATGTCTGAACGGGGCTGCCGGCGCCCTCCCCATCGGTCTCTGTGACCGGGCTGATCGTCAACCGTGTTGTGCCCTGGCTGGCGACTTCGCCCAGAATGCTCTCTGACGCGCCGCGACCGATACCCAGTATTGTGAGGACCGCGGCCACGCCGATAATGATGCCCAGCATCGTCAGGCTGGCCCGCATCTTGTTGGAAGCGATGCTGTCGAAAGCGACCGGAAAATATCTAACCAGCTTCATAGACCTTCTCCTCAATTTGCTCAATCACGGCGGGCCGCGGCAGCGGCGCAAGCGCGGGCTCCCTTAGCCCGTTGGTTCCTCCAGACGCAGTAGTTGCCGCCGCGCCGCGCAAATCGGAGATGATGGCGCCGTCCCGCATTGTGATTACGCGCCGGGCCCGGTCGGCGACCTCCTGGTCGTGTGTAATGATGATCAGGGTCAGTCCTTCCGCGTGCAGCTTCTCAAAGAGCGCCATCACCTCTTCGCCGGTGCGGGTGTCGAGCGCGCCGGTCGGTTCGTCCGCCAGCAGCAGGCTGGGCCGGTTCACGAGCGCGCGGGCGATGGCCACCCGCTGCTGCTGGCCGCCCGAGAGTTCCTCCGGCTTGTGGTCTGCTCGTTCGGCCAGGCCCACCTGCGCCAGCGTTTCCAACGCGCGCCGGCGAGAGGCGCTGCGAGCGATTCCCGCGTAGAATAGCGGCAGCTCCACCTGCCGCCAGGCGGGCGCACGCGCCAGCAGGTTAAACTGCTGGAACACGAATCCAATTTCCCTGTTGCGCAGATCCGCCAGCTGCCTGCCGGTCAGGTCGCCGGCGCTATGGCCGCGAATCCGATAAACCCCGTCGGTGGGGCGGTCCAATAGGCCGACAATGTTCATCAGCGTGCTCTTGCCGGAGCCGCTGGTCCCCACGATCGCTACGTATTCCCCCTCCTCTATTGAAAGGGAGACACCGTCCAATGCCAGGACCTTCGTCTCCCCCATCTGATAGACTTTCGTTACCTCCTGCATGTCGATCAGCGCTGACGGACCGGGCATATCTCTGCCTCCTGTAGCAGAAACGCGAAAGATTGCGGAACGGGTGCGACCATGGGCCGCAACCCGGCGGCTGTCTTGACTCTCTACAGGATAACGCTGAAATCTGGAAGAATTCTGGAGATGAAACAGAGGAATTGGGGAGGATGTTTTTGCGGTGACGCGACCGTGACGCGAAGCTGCGGCAATGCGCCGGACTCAGAGGCCAGAAGATGAGGTGCCGGCGCTGATGGACCGTATGAAGCGGGCCCGGTCCGCCATTTTCCAGCGGCAACTCCTGGTTGCCACCGACGCGTGGTGAGAGAGTCTTTCGCTCTGGGCGCGGAGGGCTGCCGGTGGACTGTCGCTTGGACGTTGCGCCGTGCCCTCCGCGTCGCGTCGCGCCTGCGGCGGATCAGCGCTGCCAGCTATACGTAGACGGATCGTACGGATATTGCCCGGAACAGACTTTGCTGCGATTTTCAGCGCATTCCAGGCGCAAAAACAGCCCCTCCACCAGTGTATTTGACCGCTGCCCCTTCAGTGGATCGCACCCGTTTCAGGACGAATCCCGCACAGCGCGGCGATTGACCAACCGGAAATCGCTGGGATATGATTTTTCTGTGAGGGTCTGCTGTTTCGATGCGCCGCGCCGCCGATCAGCCGTTTTGCACGCTCGCGACCGTCTCTCGCAGAAAAGCGACCGACTGAGCCAGCGCCGCTTTCGGCTCGCCCGCCACCCGGCATTCGTAGGTCAGATAGCCTTTGAATCCGATATCGGCCAGGGCCTGAATGCCCGCCCGCCAGTCGATGTCACCGATGCCCGGTTGGATGCGCGTATTGTCTGCCACGTGGACATGGCCGATGTATGGGCCAATCCTGCGGATCGTGGCCGGCGTGTCGACTTCCTCGATGTGCATGTGGAAGAAATCGGTCAGCAGGGCCACCCCAGGAGGATCCCCTGCCTTCTGGATTATCTCCACCCCGTCCTCCTGTCGCCGCAGCAAATGTTGCTCATAGCGGTTGAGAGGCTCTAACAAAAGCAGTGTGCCATGACTGTGGGCGAACGCGGCCAGTTCCCGCGTGATCTCGACCAGCAGCTCTTTTTCCAGTGCCACTGCATCCTTGAGCGGCGAGAGATCGGGCAGCCGGGGTGGGCCAAAGATAGGAGGCACAATCTGCCCGGCCGCGTCGAAATGGCCGCAGGCTTCCAGATTGCGCTTGGATTCGTCGATGCTGGCCTGGCGCTTGCCCGGGTCCGGGTCGAGCCAGTCGAAGGTGGACTGGCCGCAAATGGACGATATGCGCACCGTGCGATTGCGGAACGCGGCCTCGTATTCGCTGATACGGTCATAAAGGCGCGACCGGCCCTGGACCTCGACACCGTCGATCTGCAGCGCCTCGGCGCAGTCGAGCTTCTCGTTCAGCGTTTCGCCCGGCAGCAGGTTTTCCTGTATTGAGATGTGCATGGGGCCTCCTTTAAGACGAGCGGTCCCGTCGTCAGAATGATGTTGCGCGATCCATCTTGCCAGAGCGGTGCAAGGGCGCCGGCGCTGATGCGCTTCCCTGCTTCAGACTGTCCCGACATGAGCCCTTTTTCCCGCTCGCGATCCCTGCGTGTGTGTTCCCAGCATCCATATAGCGATGCGAAAGGGCATGTGATACACTCAAATACCGGTTTGCATTGTCTCTTATTGCCTGCGATTGCGTCCAGGGCGCGTTGGCGTCAACGACCGCCGGCAGTCCGCTATCTTGTAGAGCGAATCTCTTCTGCAAAGTGATAGACCACAGTTCACCGCGCTCTTCCCAACCGGGAGCGCACTCGACAAATCCCGATGACGATGGCGGCTGGGTCCCTGAAACGCCCTCCGCCTCCGAGCGAAATGCCGCCGGACCGGGCGGCGGTACACACCCGCGCGCCGAGAGCGGTGCGGCAGGGCATCAATCAAACGCGCTCACAATTCACCGGCGCCAGACACCCGTTCTGAGACCGGAAGTCATTATCGAGATTCCTCCGCCTGTCAACAAGACCCGGCGTTATGTCTGGTTGGGCGCAGCGATCACCCCTCTGATCATCACGCTAATCGCGCTTTCCGCGCTGGCGATTCGGTCCCAGAACACGTCCACCGTCACGGCGCAAGAGGCAACCGTGGAGGCGCGCGTTGCCATGCGTCTGGCGGAAGAGCGGGCCAAGGACCACCCCCAATACGCCGCCACCGCCGCGTTGGAGGCAACCGTGGAGGCGCGGGTCGCGATGCGCCTGGCCGAAGAACGGACCGTCCGGGCGCAGCAATCACCGGCGATCGCGTCGTCTGCGGGGGAACCGACTGTGGGCCTGACCGCCGACACCGCCGCGGCGCCCCCCGCCGCACCTCTCTACGCCCGCTCAGCTGTCGTGTTGAATCTTCGCCGGGGCCCCGGCGAAAACTACGAATCGCTCGGCCTGATTCCGCCCGGAGAACAACTGCGCCTGCTCGGCCGTACCGTCGACAGCGGCTGGTTCTATGTCGCGAAGACCGCCAGTGTCTCGATCGAAGAAGAGCAGGGCTGGGTGGCCGGCTGGCTGGTTGATGTCCCCGGAGATCCAATGCTTCTCGACGTCGTATCCCCCAACCCGCTCGCGACGCAGAGAGAATAGCGGTCG
This sequence comes from Caldilineaceae bacterium, assembly GCA_022824025.1. Taxonomy (GTDB): domain Bacteria; phylum Chloroflexota; class Anaerolineae; order Caldilineales; family Caldilineaceae; genus Bin5. Next base: position 4,632 of record JAJEBF010000040.1, on the reverse strand, counting down.
AGGACAGAGACAAGACCCTCGCGCGTTTCTTCCAAAACGGCAGCGGCCTGGCCCGCCGCCCTACAGCCCCAACGCGTCGTCGATCTCTTCCTGGTAAACGCGCGCCGCGCCCGACAACACCTCCTCAAGCGCAACGGCGCGCCCGACGGCTGCGGACTCGTAGGCGCCCAGAATCGCCGCCACCGCGATCATGCCGTCGCGGCCGTCGACCTCCGGCGCACGCCCTTGCAGAACCGCCTCAGCGAAGTCGTGGTACTCGATCGCCAGCAGGCGGGCGTCCAGCGCCATCTCGGCATGGGCTACGTCGGGCAAATCATAGACAACGCCGTCCGCGCCGAACAATCGAGCGGTGATGTCGTTCAGAGAGAAGTCGGGCAGCAGACTCAGGATCTCCTTGCCCTCCAATGTCCGCTCCTCGAGCCGCAGCCGCGCCGCCTTGCCGGTCCGGTCCCGGGGCACGTCCAGCGCGCCCCGGCGCCCGTGAACACTGCGCTCGAAACGGCTGCTCCCCCGGCCCCCGCCCAGGTGCGAGAACTGCACGGTCGCGCCGGACTGCATCGCGTACTGGGCGAGGATTGAGTCCTCGCCCGTGGCCTCAACCTCCTCCGGGTAGGTGGGGGTCTGTTCCCGGTAAGAGATCAGTGGGTGATTCTCGGCGGCGGGACGGCGCCGGACCGGCTCCACGATCAGCCCCCGCCCGAAGATACGCTCGTATTCCCCCAAATAGTAGCGGATGATGTCGGCGTAATGAACGCCCATGTCCAGGCCGATCGCCCCCTTCTCCTTCAGATGCCGCCAGGGGGTGGCAGCCATCACGTCGTTGCCGCCGAGCGATGTCTGAATCATCAGCAGAGGGTCGCCCAGCAGTCCGGCGTCAATGACCGCGCGCGCCATCCGGTTGACCGGATCTCGACGGTAGTTTTCCGCTGTCGCCAGCACTGCGCCGCTCCGTTCGGCCGCGTCGATAATGCGCTGACAGGCCCGGATGGTGATGCCCAGGGGTTTCTCCACCAGCGCGTGTTTGCCGGCCTCCAGCGCGGCCGATGCAATCTCATGGTGGCTGGAGCCGTCGGTCACAACATCAACGGCGGCAATGTCCGGGTGGGCCAGCATCCGGTCCAGGTCGGTGAAGATCAGCGGCTTGCGATCAAACAGGCGCTCCACCTCGCCCGCGATGCGCTCGGCATTGGCGCGGTTGATGTCGCAGACCGCCATCAACTCCACGTTCGACATGCCGGTCTCTTCCAGCGTATGGTACGCGATCGTGTGGCGATGGCCCATGCCGCCGCAACCCACGACACAGATGGGAACTCGTTCACTGTTCTGGCTCATCGGTCCGTCCTTGCCTGCGCCGGCCGGTTACGCGCAACCGGCCAGTGTCCATTTGTACCTATCCACGATTCACTGCCGTTACATATGTTTCGGGATCTCCGTCTCCTTCGCGGTGATGAACTCCAGCAGCGCCGGCACGCCTTCCTCTGTCTTCCGGATGCCGCGCTCAATCGCGGGGATGATCTGGTCCGGCGTCTCGATTCTCTCGCCGTAGCCGCCGAACGCCTCGGCCATCTTGGCGTAGTTGCCGGAGATGTCGGTGGAACCGTACTTCTCCTGAGAGACCGGCATGATCGGAATCTCGATCGCCATCGAGAAGTTGTTGAACAGGACCGACAGGATGGGGATGCGCTCCCGCACCGCGGTTTCAAAGTCCATGCCGGTGAAGCCGATTGCGGCGTCGCCCCACACGTTGATGCAGAGCTTGTCCGGGCAGGCCAGCTTGGCGCCCATCGCCAGGCCCAGGCCGTAGCCCAGCTGTGTCGTCTTGCCCCAGCCGATATAGGAGAGCGGCGTGATCGACTTCCAGAAGGGCGAAAGCTGATCGCGCGGGCTGCCGGCGTCATGCGTGATGATGGTATTGGCCACATCAACGGTGTCGTAGAGATCGCGAATTACCCGGTAGGGGGAGAGCGGAGCGCTGTCGCTGTTGAGCTTGGTCGCCCACTCAGCCTCCCATTTGCCATTGATCTCTGCAATTTGGGCGGCGACACCGGCCCCGCGGCCGCGCGGCTGCCCGCCCAGCCGTTCCGACACAGCCTCGATCAGCGCGCGCAGCGTCAGATCGGCGTCGCCAATGAGGGCATGCTGGGACGCGACATCTTTGTTGATGTCGGCCGGATCCAGGGTGGCGTGGATGATCGTCTTGCCGGCCGGCATGCGCACACCGAAGTTGGTGAAGCTGAAACTGCAGCCGATGCCGAAAATAACGTCGGCGTTATTCAGGAACTCGCCCACGGCCCGCGTGTGGGAGCGGTTGGCCGAGCCGAGGCTCAGAGGATGTGTCTCGGGGAATGCGCTCTTGCCGTTGAGCGTAGTTGTCACCGGCGCTTCCAGCAGCTCGGCCAGCTCTTTCAGGGCGTCCCACGCCTTGGCATAGTGGACGCCCTGGCCGGCATAGAGCACCGGGCGTTCCGCCGCCGCCAGCATATCCGCCGCCCTTTGCACATCGGCCGGATCCGGCCCATAGCGCAGCCGTTTCACGGGTTTGTAGTCGAACTCTTCAACTTCGGCAGAGGAGATATCGGCAGGAATCTCCACCAGGGCCGGGCGCGGCCGCCCGTTGCGCACCGCCGCGAACGCCCGCCGCATCGCGTCCGCCGTCATCTCCGGCGTTGTCAGCTGCTCGCTCGACTTGGTGACCGAAGCATAGCTCTGGGCCGAATTGAAGTTGGGCTGCACCTGGTTGATCGGCCGCGGATAGCCGCCGGGCAGAACGACGATCGGGGCGGAATCGCCGAATGCCTGCGCAACGCCGCCAAATGCGTTCTCGGAGCCGGGGCCGGACTGCATGCAGAAAACACCGATCTTTTCGCCCGAACTCAGGCGGCTGATGGCGTCCGCCATGTGCAGACCGATGCGCTCCTGGCGCACAATCACTGTGCGGATATCCAATTTGGCAGCCGACTCGATCAGATAGTTTACCGGATAGGCGAAAAGGATCTCTGTGCCTTCCTCTTTCAAGCAGTGGGCGATTACGTCAACGACTTGCATACAGCGATCTCCTTACTTGTGAATGCATTCTGATACCAGGATGTTTCGCAAAAGCCCCGCCCTTGCTTCACGGGCTCTTCTCCCGCTCTTGGACACAATACGGTTCGGGGAAAGCGCGTTTTACAGGTAAACGCGCATCAATAGCCGCGTTCGATTACCACCGTGTTGTGTAGCGGTTCGTCATTCAGAAAGCGCCTCAGGTTGCCGCTCAAAATACGCGCGACATTGGCCGAAGTCTGGACCGATGAAGGTGAGCTGTGCGGCGTGATCAACAGGTTCGGCGCGTCCCACAGCGGATCGTCCGCCGGCAGCGGTTCCGTGGCCGCCACGTCCAGCGCCGCGCCAGCCAGCCTGCCCTCCTCCAGCATCCGGATCAGAGTCGGCTCATGGATGATGCCCCCGCGCGAAATGACGAGGAAAAAGGCATCCTGTTTCAGAAGGGCCAGTTCCTCCGGCCCGATCATGCCCCGCGTCTCGGCCGTGATGGGAACCGTCACAACCACTACGTCCGACCCCCGCAACAGCGCCGGCATCCCGTCCATCAGCTGCAGATCGGAGACATAGTCCGGCTTCTCCATGGGATTGACGTCGACCGCGATGACATCCATCTCGAAGCCCGCCGCCCGTTTGGCGATTTGCCGGCCGATATTCCCCAGGCCGATGATGCCCATCTGCAAACCGACAAGACCGAACAGCCGCGTGCCCTCGGGCACCCCCCACTCGTGCCGCTGTTGCGCCTTATAGAGGGGACCGAACCCGCGCGTGAGGAACACCAGCATCCCCATCGTATGCTCTGCAATCGTGGTGGCGTGCGCGCCCCGCGTATTGCACACGGTTATCCCCCGCCCGGCCAGCTCAGGCGCATTGCGCATCCATTCCACGCCTGCGCTGGGAGACTGGATCCAGCGCAGGTTGGGCGCAGCCTGCAACTGGCTGCTGTTCATCGGGCCGAAGGCGGCCTCGGCGTCGGCGGCCTTCGCCGCGATATCCTCGGCCGTGTCGGCAAACACGAACTCCACCTGCGGAAAATCCTCGCGGAAGCCATCCACAAATCTCATGACCCACTGACCTGTTATCAGAACTTTCATTGTGCTCTCCATCGTTGGTCTGAACGCTGTCGTGAAAAGTGGTTAGTGGGGCTGTTATCCGCGAGCCATTGTCCACTAACCACTGAGGTTCTGCCATTATACATCAGGATGGCATCGGCGCAGCATAGGCGCGCGCAGGCAAGATGGCAGCGCGCCGGCGTTTTCAGCCCGTGCACGGCGGCGAGCCTGAACCGCCGTCGTCCTGAATTTACCCCTTGACACGGCGCGCATGATCAAGTACACTTGTTCCATGCTGTTCATACAAATCCTCGCGTTTGTGTGATCTCCCCCGACACCAACCACCCGCCCCGCCCGCGCCAGCAAACCGGCCGGCTCTCGGGCAGCACCCCGTAACACGGATACCCCCCCATCAACGACTCCTGCGCGCACGCGCACGCCCCCACCAAGCCCCAATGTAAATCACCCTGCAAAAGCGTAAAGCGCGACGGCGCGCCCTGCCATGGCCACGGCCTCGAACAGTTTGACGGCTACTGCTTCG
>JAJEBF010000036.1 GCA_022824025.1 Caldilineaceae bacterium | reverse complement strand
TTCTCAAAATTCTCTCGCCCTCTTTCCGTGGCTTCGCTCATATTCCCTACTCTATCGCACCCAACATAAAATTCGCAATAGCTTTCTGTTTGCCTTGCCTTTGCTCTCGTTCTTCTTATCCTTAGCCTGAGTAGTTACCCTGCGAGACCTGGACCCCAACCACATCGGCGCCATCTACGACGTGCAGAACATGATCGAAGTCGGCATCGAAGATACCCGCATGGGCCTGGAACTCCTCGGCCCCTACGTCGCCCACTGCCACGTCGGCAACCGCCTGCCCGAGCCCGCCGGCCAGGGCCCCGATGGCAACACGACCTGGCGCTGGCGCGGCGCCAGTCTCGCCGAAGGCGTCGCCGACATCCCCCAGCTCATTGACGACCTCAAAACCTTTGGCTACCAGGGCGCGCTCTCCCTCGAACTTTTCATCCCCGAAAACTTCGAACCCGGAAACGACGACGAGATCGTCAAGACCGAAGGGGCCTTCCTGCGCAAACTGATCGATCGGAACTAGCGCCCGCAGCACGCGGGACGGCCCGCGTCTCCCAACACAACGCGAAACGCCATGGAACGAGGATGAAAACGCCATGCCCTACGCCATCTGCAACGAGCTCTTCGAAGGCTGGACCCTGGAAAAGACCGCCGCCTTCGTCGCCGAACTGGGCTATCATGGCCTCGAGTTGGCGCCCTTCACCCTCTGCAACCTTGTCACCGATCTCTCCGCCGCCGACCGCCTCCGTATCCGGCGCGCCGTCGAAGACGCCGGCCTCGCGGTCGTCGGCCTCCACTGGCTGCTGGCGCAGACCGAAGGCTTCCAGCTCAATGACTCCGACCCGGACGTTCGCGCCCGCACCGCCCAGTATCTGCTCGACCTGATCGACTGCTGCGCCGACCTCGGCGGCGAGGCGCTCATCTTCGGTTCGCCCCAACAACGCGACATTCCGCCCGGCCGTTCCAAATCCGAGGCCTGGAAAACGACCGCCGAAATCTTGCATGCTTGCGGCGTGCGAGCCCAGCGGCAGGGCGTCCTATTCTGCGTCGAGCCGCTGAGCGCCAACGAGACCAACTTCATCGTCAACGTCGACGAAGCCGCCGAGCTCGTGCGCCAGGTCGATCATCCCGGCCTGCGGATGATGGTCGATACCAAGGCCATGAGCAACGACCCCCGCCCCATCCCCGACCAGATCCGCGCCGTCCATCCCCTCTTCCACCACGTCCACCTCAACGACCCCAACCTGCGCGGCCCCGGCATGGGCGATCTCGACTTCCGCCCCATCCTGCAGATGCTCGACGACCTCAACTACGACCGCTGGCTCTCAGTCGAAGTCTTCGACTTCACCCCCGGCCCCGAACGCACCGCCCGCGAAAGCCTCGCCTACCTCAACGTAATCACAAACGCCTAGCCCAATCTGCGCGGCGCCGCCCCCGAAAACTCCGTCCGCGCCCCTGTAGAGGGGCCCCCTGTGGGCCGCCTCCCCCGTCCTCACGTCTGCCCGGTCATCTTCCCTCCCACAAAAAAACGATGTTTGACACATAGAGATAAAGCCGTAGAATGGAGGCGTTCCAACTGTTACCCTCCCCCCACAAGGGGAGAACTTAACGGACATGGCAGAGAGCCCGCAGCCCCCAAAACCATCCAACGGCGCAACTCTGCCGCTCCTCATCCGCTTCCCGTAAATCATCAGACCTTGAAAAGGAGATTCTGAACGATGGCGCTCCGTAAAGTAGTATTCCGTACAGCTGTGCCCCTCGCAGCCCTGTTGCTCCTGCTGCTCGCCGCCGGATGTGTCGCCCCCGCTGCCGCGCCGGCAGACACAGGCGACGGCGACATGATGGAGACTACGAGCGAACTCGTCGTCGCCGTTGCCCAGGAAATGACCTCCCTGGAAGCGCCGCTGGCTGCAGCTGAGACCAACTGTAACGGCTGTCTGAACGTTGTGGAAACTCTGGTCACCCGCAACTTCTCCACAGGAGAGATCATCCCCCTGCTGGCAACCGAATGGGAGCGGATCGATGACAGCACGATCCAGTTCCAGCTGCGCCAGGGCGTCACCTTCCACGACGGGTCGCCCCTGAACGCTGAAGCGGTGGCCACCAGCATCAACTACATGTTTGAGGCCGAACTCGTCAGCGACCTCCGCGGCTTCATTGGCGGCGAGCTCAGCGCCGAAGCGGTCGACGAGTACTCCGTAAACGTCACGGCCGAAAACCCTGACCCAATCCTGCTCGAAAAGATGTACTTCGTCGCCATCACCTCCGCCCAGCAGATCAACGAAGAGCCGGATACCTACGCCAATAAACTGGTAGGCACCGGCCCTTACATGCTTGACGAGTGGAACCGCGGCGAATCGATCATCTACGTCGTCAACCCCGACTGGTGGGGCCACGACAACCCCGATGAAGCCGGCGGCAGGGTCTCCTTCGACCGCCTCGTCTGGCGCTTCCTGCCCGAGGACACCGTCCGCGCCGCAGCCGCCCAGGCCGGCGAAGTCGACATCGCCCAGTTCGTGACGCCTGACCAGTGCAACGCGGCCACCGGCGATGACGGCCTGCGCTGCGCCTCTGTAGCCAGCGTCGAGACAATGTTCGCACGCATGGGCAACCAAAAGCTGTTTGAGGACCTTCGCGTTCGCAAAGCCCTCAACCTCGCTATCGACAAAGAGCTGATCGTCGAAACCTTGCTAGGCGGTGCGGCTACCATCACCGGCCAGATCGTCAATGCAACGGCTACCGGGCACAACGCAGACCTTGCCCCGTACCCCTACGATCCCGACATGGCCCGCGCCCTCCTCGAGGAAGCAGCGGCCGATGGCGTTGACGTAGGCCAGGAATTCACCCTTGCCTCCCGCCAGGGCCTGCACGCCGGTCATGTCGAAGTCATCGAAGCCATCGGCGGCATGCTCAACGAAGTCGGCTTCAACGCGCAGGTCAGTGTCATGCCCCCGGATACGTTCAACCCGCAGTTCAGCCATAACTGGGCCGACTTGGAAGGCCAGCCCAACTGGGTCGCCGTCCATCTCCACGGCAACGAGATCCTCGACCTCTGGTTCTCCTACGTGAACTACTTCACCTGCGGCGGCGTCGTCTCGCTCTACTGCAACGCTGAAGTCGACGCCCTCTGGGAAGAGGCCCGCAACATGTCGGGCGAGGCCCGTGACATGAAGTTGCAGGAGGCCGCGCAGGTCGCCTACGACGACTACGCCTACGGCCTTATCGCCCACCTGGACCTGGCCTACCTCATCAGCGAAGATCTGAACTGGAATGTCAAACTGGATCACCGCCTGCAGGCCAAGGAGATGTCACCCAAGTAACCGGTTGAACGGGCACTGCCCACCGGTTTTCTGAATCGAATGCGCGTCACGCATTGCGTCCTGTCCCAAGAATACGGAGACTGCGCAATGCGTGATGCGCTACCTTCCCGGGGGATCATCACGCCTCCCCCACACTAAAGGGCGCTCCGATTCTCTTCTATCTGCGCAGACGCTTCATCCACTCGGTTGGCGTCGCCTTCGCCGTTCTCACGATCGTCTTCATAACCGGACGCATCCTCGGCGATCCGGTCCGCATCATGGTCGGCGTCGAAGCCTCCGAGGAACGCGTCCAGCAGGTGCGAGACCAGCTGGGTCTCAACGATCCCCTCCCGGTCCAGTATGCCAGGTTCGCCGTGCGCGCCGTGCGCCTCGACTTCGGAGACTCCTTCTGGCAGAAGACGCCCACCCTCCCCCTCGTCCTTGACCGCCTCCCCGCCACCTTCCGCCTTACCGCCGCCGCCTTCCTCCTCGCCGCCCCGCTCGGCATCCTCCTCGGCGCCGCCGCCGCGCTGCGCCCCCATACCTTCCTCGACAGGATCATCAACATCCTCTCTCTCGGCGGCGTCTCCATGGTCGACTTCTGGATGGCCCTCATGCTGATCCTCGTCTTCGCCGTCCAATTCGGCTGGTTCAAAACCTCCGGCTACGGCGGCTTCGCCTACATGGCTCTGCCCGCGCTGACGCTCTGCTATTCCCCATTGGGCCGCATCTCCCAAATCACCCGCAGCGCCATGCTCGACGAGATGAACCAGCCCCATATCACCGTCGCCCGCGCCAAGGGTCTCGCCGAGCGGCGCATCGTCTTCGTCCATGCACTCAAAAACGCCGCCATTCCCGTTGTCACCATCAGCGGCGACATGCTCTCTTCCATGCTCAACGGCGCCATCCTGGTCGAAACCGTTTTCGCCTGGCCCGGCATCGGCCTCCTCACCCTGCAGGCCCTCCAGCGCCGCGACCTTCCCCTCGTCGAAGCCACCGTATTCGTCGTCGCCTGCATGGTGATCATCGTCAACCTGCTCGTCGACCTCAGCTACGTCTACCTGAACCCAAGGATCCGCTTCCAGTAGCCCCCGGCGCCTCCCTGCCAGAGCCGCGCCCGCCGCGACACAACAATGACCGCTCAGACCAAATTGACGCTCCAGGATGAGGCAGAACGGACCCGGCACGCATCCCGCTGGCTGATCCCGCGCGCGCTTCTTCGCGACCCTGTAACCTTCATCGCGCTCGCGATCTTCACCCTGATCCTCTTCGCAGCCGTGGCCGCCGAACTGATCGCGCCCCACGATCCGCTCGATCAGAATCTGCGCATGCGCAACATGCCCCCATTCTCACCAGCCGCCGAAGAAAACGCCCCCCGCCACCTCCTCGGCACCGATCCCCTCGGCCGCGACATGCTCAGCCGCATCATCTTCGGCGCACGCGTCTCCCTCACCGTCGGCCTCAGCAGCGCCCTCGTCTCCGGTATCATCGGCAGCCTCCTCGGCATGATCGCCGGCTACTACCGCGGCCCCGTCGACGACATCATCATGCGCCTCGTCGATATCCAGATGAGCATCCCCGTCATCCTGCTCGCCCTTCTCGTCCTCTTCTCCCTCGGCCCCGGTTTCTGGAACCTCGTCGTCGTCCTGGCCATCGTCCGATGGATGGCCTACGCCCGCCTCGCCCGCGGCCAGACCCTCGCCTACCGCAACTCGCCTTTTATCGACGCCGCCATCGCCATCGGCAGCACCAACACCCGCATTATCTTCCGCCACATCATCCCCAACGTCTCCTCACCACTCGTCATCCTCGGCACTCTCGAAGTGGCAACCCTGATTCTGAGTGAGGCCGGCCTCAGCTTCCTCGGCTTCGGCATCCAACCCCCCGAGCCCTCATGGGGCCTCATGATCGCCGGCGGCCGCCAGTACATCGCCACCGCCTGGTGGATCGTCGCCTTCCCCGGCCTTGCCATCTTCCTCACCACGCTCAGCCTCAACCTCCTCGCCGCCTCCCTGCGCGCCATCTCCGACCCCGTCCAACGCGAACGCTGGCTCAACAAAGGCTCCTCCCCCGCCGACAACTGACCGCGCCGCCATCACTGGCCACTGACCACTGCAGTTTTGCGGGGGGTGTCCCCCCGCAACGCCCCATTACAACAACATACCCCGCCGACAGTGTGTGAATACTGGCCAAACGGGTTTAACCAAAGCCTGAATCACAAAGGGGCAACCACAGTGGTTGCCCCCTCTTCCGAATATTCCCCCACCAACCGCACGAACACCCCTGCGGTTCCCCTCCCGCGAGCCCTCTTATTCAAATTCCACTCTCTGTGCCGGTGTCGTCCGTTCGACAGCCCCCCCGCCAGAATATGGACTTCCCCATCCTTAACGTCATATCTGACGTCTGCGTTCACCATCCCGCTCCCAAAGGAAGCATACCCGCTCTCGAACCATTCGCTTTCCAGGCCGTCTCCCAAGGGCCTCCTGAGGCTGACATGCCACTCGGGTATCCTGAACGCCTGAATCGCCGTCCCACCGTAGATCTCCATAATGGTGTAAACTGACGGTCCAATCGCTGACCTGCCATTCTCATAGGGAAACTTCAGCGACCCTATCCAGGTCGTCTCATAGGTGGCATTGTCCGTAATCCAGACACCGTACCATTTCCCGTCCGAGTCGGCGCCATCCGACGCAAACATGACGCGGTATTCCCCTGAGCCCCAGTTGTAACTACGCCTGACACCAATAAAGTCCCCCTCATGCCCCGCTGTTTCAGCCCACCCTCCCTCCGCATCGGCCACCCTTGCATAGGCCAGGTCTCTTGTTTCCCACCTTGAGAATATGAAGCCCTTCCCCCTCGCGCCGTCCGGGTGACCAATCACATCCGTCTGCAGCCCGAAGTAGAATTCAACATCGCCGATTTCATCACTGCACAGCATCAGATACAACCCGTACACGTCCGAAAAGTCGCCTGGATCGTTATGAATCGTGAATTCAAACGTCAACTCTTGAAGTCCCTCTCGTCTGTCACCCGCAAAATCCCTGTCCTGCCCCCATTCCCACCTGAGGTAGGCCATGTGTTCCGGTGTTTTGACCATCTTGGTCAACTCAGGTGCGGGTGTTGTCGTGGGCGCTGGTGTCAGTATAGGCACGCCTGCCGCTACAGGTACACTTTCGACATCCGATATGTCCAAATCCTGGCCAGAGACCCACCCGGTCTCCCCCTGATAGTCGATCTGCCACCAACTGCCGTCGAAGTTCCGTCCGATGACGGCAAACTGTTGTCCGGTCTCAGGCCCGCCTATCACAGCATAGATTTTCGACGGCCCGCGGCGCACTGCCAGCGCCCGGTCAACCGTCAACAGAGAAACGACAGGCGGCTCTTCTACGGCAGGCTCGGTCCAGCGCAGGCGGCGCACCATCTCTTCGAGTACCAGCTCCAGATCAGGCATTTCCTGTTCGTGAATGCTGGACGCCAATGCGAACAGGGTCTCGCCATCCGGGGAGAGAAGCCAGTACTGCAAGCTCCCGTACATGCTTTCATCTTCGCGTAATCGAATGGCTACGACCTCCTCACCCTCCCGCAGATCCGTGACAAGTTCAATAGGCGCGATCGCTCTTTCCAATACACCTTCGCCCCAAGATTCGATCCCATTCTCTTCTTCCAACGTGGCGGCAACCAGTCGAGCATACTGCTCCAACGTCATGTCCCCTACTTCGTACGCCAGCGCCAAAATGAAATTGCTGGAACTCTGGCCAACCTGAAGGCCCAGACCGACCACTGCCTCCCCCTGCTCGCCGGTCATCCGCGAGACCAGTGCCGCTATCCCCGCGGCATCAACGCGCGCCCCAACTTCAGCGGAAATGGCGCCAGTTCAGCCGGCGCCGGCTTCGCGGGATCGAAGAAAAACCATCCGGCAGGATACGAGAGGGCCAGCCTGGCCTCGCTGTCGTCAAACTCCAGCCAGCCGGAAGGGTCCGCGCGCCGTACCTCCTGCGTGTCGCCAATGGCCGCCGCCAGGCCGCCGTAGATCCACCCCAGGCCCTCGTCAAGATAGATCTGCCACCAGTCACCGGCGGCATTTCGACCAACGATCGGAAAACGCTCTCCGGCAAACGCCGTGCCGATGACGGGATTGTCGGTACCTGGCCCGCCCCGTACGTTCATCGGTCGCCCCACCGAAACCGCAGGACCCGCCAGCGAATCCGGCCGCAACTGCTCCTCCCACCGCATCCGCCACACAATCTCGCGCAGCAGCGGCTCCAAATCCGGGAACACTTCGCCGGGAACGAAAAAATCGAATGTAAGTATAGATTCAGAATCCGGCGACAGTAGTAGCACCTGCCAGACCGCGACCGATTCCTTCTCGTCAGAAAGGCCATCAGCGCGATAGCGAAGCCAAATTACCTCCTCGTCTCCCGGCCGCAAACCGGAAACGATCCCCGCGCTCTCGATCTCGAAAGCGGCATGATTGGGATTGGTATAAAGGTTGACTAAGACTCGCTGTGCGATCTGCTCCAGAGTCAGATCGTCGGCGGAGGTGTAGGCGGCCAGAAATCCGCTATCAGGTATGGCGGCCCGCTGAAAGCTAATCCAGACGGTTCGTTCAGTAGCGGGAGAATCTCCCTCTGTTCCTGTCCAACTCTGATCGACCAGCACAGGAACCAGTCCGCCGATATCTGCCGCCGTGACCCGTTCACCCAACGCGGCTGACAGTGTAGCCAGGTCAGCTGGCGCGGGCTGGTTGGCTTCAAAGAAGAGCCAGCCCTGTGGGTAGAAAATCGACAGCCGCCGGCCTCTTTCTTCGAAGACCGTCCACGCTGTATCAGCCTCCGATTCGTCTTCCGGTACCATTTCTGCCGGCAATGCGAAAGGGTTGGCCAACTTCAACACCGGTACCGCGGGCGTCGACTGCGGAGCAGGGGAACCCTTGTCAACCGTCCTATCCTGTGTGGAATTAATGGTCACCGCCTGCGCCGACACCCACCCCAACCGCCCCGCCAAGTCCACGACGGCTCCCGCATCTTGATTCGCAACAGCAGGCATGTAAGCGGCCAACCACCAATCCCCGGTCGGGTCCGGGCGGACAAGCGCAATCCGCTGACCCCCCGTGACCCAGCCAATAACGGGAAATCCCTCGTCCGGACCGCTCCGCATTCCCGTCGTCCGTTCAACTTCAGCCGCGAGCGAAGAATGCCGCGCATCGCCGGGATGGGAAATCGTTGTTTGTCCATCCCAGCGCACCCGGTTCACGATCTCCGTCAGCAGCGGCTCCAGGCCATTGAACTCGTCGGCGAGCGCCTCGAATCTGAACACAAGATGCACTTCCGAGTCCGCCGACTCCACAACCACAATCCAGACAATGGTCTCCATCCCGGCCGCACCATCGCCGCTGTCGCGAAAACGAATCGAACCGGCAATTTCGCCTATCGGGCGCAAGCCCGTTACCACCCCGACGCGGTCCAATTCAATCCGTTCGACCCATCTCAGTTGGGATGCGATACTCTGTAAACGCCTGTGCACGCTCACGCCGTCCGCCGGAACGATGTCCACCGAGAAACTGTTGGCCGCCGCCAACTCAGCAGACTCTCTTGGATGCAGTTGAAAACCAAGACCGGCCAAACCGGCGTCAACTCTCACCAACGGTACCGGCAGAATCTCACCCAAGGCTTCTTCCAGGAACGGTAGATCCGTCCCGGCCGGGAACGCCGACGACCCCTCTGCGGTCGGTTCGACAAACAGCCAGCCCGGAGGGTAGAAGATTGTCAACCCGTAGGCCTCAACCTCAAAACTCTGCCAGGCATCGGCAATGGGTAAGCCGCGCTGGAAAGGTGGGACCTCGGTGGCGGTCGCTTCAGGCGTGGATGTGGGATCCTGCCGAGCCTGCGCGCCATTGCCAAACCCGGCCACGAGCATCGACAGGAGCGTCAGCAGTAACAGAGTCAAATAACTGTTTTTCGTCATCTCGATTAATATCCATTGGCTGTTTTTCTAAGTCGTTGTTTGGAAATTCAAAAAAAGGGCCGCCATTCGGAATAACTTTGTTACCGCAGTCGTCTAAATTCTTACTGAAGCGTATGACACAAGGAGAAGCCTATGGGCGAAGACGCCCTCCATCTGCTCCGGCCTGTGAAGGCAGCTCAGGGCTGGCGGCTGTCCTCTTAGGGCGGTCGGGCTTTCGGCCCGCCCTTGTGCGGGAGAACACCCCCCGCAACGCCCCCGACAACAACATGCCCCACCGACCATGCGTGGACATTGGCGAAACGTGTCTGGCCAAACGCGCTCCACCAATCCCTGAATCACGAAAGGGCAACTCCTGTGGTTGCCCCCTCCCGAATATCGCCCAATCTTCCCGTAGGGGCACCCCATGTGGGTGGCCTTAGGATGGCGCGCGCCTTAGTGTGCGCCCAAGGCAAGAAGGGCTTTCTCCGCGAAACTTCGCGTCCCTTCGCGGCTCAACCCCTCCCCAACATCCGTAAACAGTCCCCATATTACGAAACTATCGACTCCCCTCCGAGATCCGCGCCGTCACCCGCCTCCCCGCCGCCTGCTTCGCCTTATTCCACCTCTCCATCCACGCGTTCCTGCCCGAATGGCGGACAATATCATGAATCGTCGCCCGCGGCTGATAGGGCAGATACAGCCCGCAATGCCACGCCAGGTTGCGGTAGACCATGAAGTCGCCCGGCCCCAGATAGACCTGCACCGCACCCGGCATCGAGCGGCAGTGCTCGAAATAAAACTGTTCCGCCTCCGCGTCGCTCCACTCCGCCGGCGCCTCCTTCATCATCGGATCGCCCGTCGACTCAATCTCGTCCGGAAGATCCTGCTGCCGCAAATGGCTGCCGGGCACATACCAGGTACACGCGTCCGCATAGATCGCGCAGTTGACCTGGTTGAAATAGCGCAAATCGTGCCATACCGTCGCCATGAACGATGCCATCTCTTCATCGCGGGCCTCCTGCGGCACCTCCACCACCCCATCGCGGTGCCAGCCGCAGTGCCACGGCCGCTCCTGCGGCTCCACCAGCAACCCCATAATGTCCAGATGCGCGTGCGTATATCCCGGCCCTAGCAGCCGCTCCACCGAAACCCGCAGCTCGTCCAACTCCGCATAGTCTTGAAACGGCTGCAGATCGATGTATTCCCCGTACTGGTCCAACGGCTGTATCCGCTGCGTCTGCGGCCCATTCAGCTCATGCGCCAGCGCACGCGCCCTGTCCGCCTCGCGCCGCAAATCCGTCAGGAGAGACGGCGGCACGATCCCCCGAAAGATCAGAAATCCCTGCTGATGGTATGCATGCACCATCCAATCTTCGAACTGAAACGTCATCCCAGGCCTCCTGGTTTACGCCGCCGGGCTCCGCCTGTTCCCCCCTGCCCGTTCAAGCCGGCCCCGCGCAGCCCTGCCTCTGAATCCGAATCCATGTTTGTCTATAGACCCTACCACTGCTACCATGAAAATCGCAACGGCCTTTTGTCCCGGTTCTGTTCTAATTCTCCTGATGCGTCTCTCCACATATGCCCTTCTCTTCGTCGCCGAGATTGCCGCCGGCGCAATAGAGAACTGAAACAGCGCCTGGAGGCGGAAGCGACGAGAAGATTCCGCCCTGATGAGACAAGACAACGCATTCCCGAATCAGTTTCAGAAAGTGCTCCTTAACGCAAGAAGGAAAGAGAATGTCCGAAGCGCAAAGCGCATCCAGTGATGATCGCAGTGATACAACCCGGTATGATGTAGTCGTGGTCGGATGCGGGGGATGGGGGCTTGCCGTGCTCAAAGTGCTCACCGACATGGGTCTCCGCGTCCTCGGCATCGAGCGCAAAGAGATTTGTCACAATCTCCGGAACTACATGAAGAACATGATGATGCATTCGTTTCTTTCCTACATGGTTCTCGATCCGGAGGATGCCATCCTGGCCCGGGAAGGGAACGAATACCACCCGCGCATCGAAGAGCTGATCCAGAGCTACAGCGACTTTGCCGTCAAGTTCGATCTCCCCATCAAAACCCACCACCAGCTTGTCGACATCGAAGGCGTCAAGGATGACTTTGCGCTGACCGTGCGCGACGGCGAGGGCCGCGCCGTCCGCCTGACGGCAAAGCGTGTCGTGCTGGCAACCGGTTCCTACGATGAGCCCAATCTGGCAGGTATCCCCGGCGAGCTGAACGGCTCAGTTCAGCACTATTTCCATGAATGGGAACATATAAGCGATCAGAGAGTTCTCTTTATCGGCGGCGGCTTCTCTTCCGCCGATGGCATCGTCGCTCTCTGCCCCCGCAACACCATCCTCTGGGTCGTGCGCAAATCAAGCGAAGCAGTCGAAAATATGCTGCACCTCCAGAAGACCAAATGGGGCCAACACGACGCCCGCCTCGTCAATACCGAAATCCTGACCGAAAGCCGGGTCATCTCCCTGGAAAACAACACCGCGGTGGTCCAAACGCCCGACGGCAACATAACCTGGAACTATGATCTCTGTTACATGCTCATCGGCCACAGACCCGACCAGGACCTGTACACCCGCCTTCTGAACGGGAACCTGGAATTCGATGAAGAGACCTTCGAATCCTGCCAGCGCCCAGGCCTCTACCTCGTTGGCGCCCTCGCTAAAAAACACCTGGAACACATCGGCCTGACCCAAAACCTGTGCCCCGACAATGAAGGCGTGCGCTACATCGAGCGCATTCGTTCCGCCATGCAACAAGAGTTAAGATGCAATTACCAGAAAATTAACTGACCACAAGCCACTGACCACCGGTGTTCCCATGCACACAAGCCAGGCACTCCGCTCGTCACATTTCGAATACCGCCGTCCAGGAGCAGACGGGCGCGTCGCCTTCTCCGCCTTCTGCGCGGACTACCACGACCAGGATCGTGTCGCCGTCGTCTCGCCTTGCCTGGAAGATGGCATCCTGCACACAGCCTATGCGCTGCTGGCCTTAACTACCGCCTTCTATGACGTGCAGCGCGCAAACGGCGGCGACTTCTTCATCTACCCCCAACACTTCGCTATCATCGGCGAGCACCCGCCTGGCGCAGTCCCCGCACGCCACCCAAACAGCCTCGACGACAAAATCGGCATCGCCACCGGCGCCGGCCCCCTCGATCTGACGCTGGACGAGGCCGGCATCGGCGGCGCCTGGTCCTGGCTCGACGTTTGGCCCGCCTCAAATTGGTTCACCGCCCCCGTTACGCCGGTAGCCATGCTCAGGAAGGCCTTCGACCTTCACATAAACCGCCTCTTCTGGCCTCAGGACTTCATACCCAGACACCAGAAAGACCGCAATTCTGTCAGTGAAGAGAGCCCAGACACGTTGCTGCGGAGCTACGCGCGCCGAATGCTACGCACGCGCCTGAAATCAGTCTACTACTACAATTCACACACCCCCACCGTCGAAATCCTCCCCGCCCAGCCTGCCGTCGACCTCGCCCAAGCGAGCATGGTACGCCTGCCCCAAGCGGTGCGTCAATCACTCGAAACAGTTTCCCCTCTCGCAGAAACCCAGCGCCATCAGTCATTTCGGCAAGTGGCCGTAGATGATTTTCTGGCAGATATGGAGCCATGTTTCGAATCTTGAAAAGGTCCCATTCCCTCCGGCTTCCCATATCCCAAATCCACGTGCAGCAGCAAGCCCAACCCTAGAGCCCCGCGGCTCTCAAAAGTTCAAGTGCAGCGAGAGTATTCCTCGCGCCCTTTCGCGGCCCTTTGTGGCTCATTGGCGGTTAATGTGTTCAAGAAGCTCTTTGTGGCTTACCTCACAGGTCCGCCAACTGCCAATTCATTCAAACGACAACGAGCCCTGGTTTCACTGACAAAGGAAAAACAACATGAGCAGCCAGCGAAAAACAGTTCGTCCCCGAATCGGAATCTTTGGCATCGGCCTCGGCGAGTACTGGCCGCAGTTCCCCGGCCTCAAGGAGCAGCTCGAAGGCTACCAGGCCCGCGTCGAGAATCGCGTCGGCCAGTGGGCCGATGTCGTCAGCGCCGGCCTCGTCGACTCCGCCCCACTTGGACGCGCCGCCGGAGACCTCTTCCAGCGCGAGCAGGTCGACATGGTCTACTGCTACGTCGGCACCTACGCCACCAGCTCAACCGTCCTCCCCGCCGTGCAGATTCCCAAAGTCCCCGTCCTCGTCCTCAATCTCCAGCCCTCCGCCGCGCTCGACTACGCCAACACCGACACCAAGGAGTGGCTGGCCAACTGCTGCGCATGCTGCGTTCCCGAGCTCAGTGCCGTTTTCCACCGCTGCGACATCGATTTCCACGTCGTATCCGGCATGTTGGCTGAGGTAGAGGGCTGCGAAGAGCCCGCCCGCCGCGCCTGGGCCGAAATCCAGGACTGGACCCAGGCCGCCGGCGCCCTGCGTACCCTGCGCCGCAGCCGCATGGGCTTCCTCGGCCACACCTACCCCGGCATGCTCGACATGTACAGCGACTTCACCCAGCATCACGGTCAACTCGGCACACATATCGAGGTCCTGGAGATGTGCGACCTGGCCCAAATGGTCAACGGCGTCAGCCCGGCTGACATCAAGGCCAAGGAAGAGGAGGCGCTCGCCATCTTCGACCTGGCCGAAGACTCTCCCTCCGACCCGCTCGCGACGCGGCCCTCCCCTGAAGCGCTCGACTGGGCCTACCGCGTCGCCGTCGGCCTTGACCGCCTCGTCGAAGCGTTCGATCTCGACGGCCTCACCTACTACTATCGCGGCCTCGACGGCAACGAATATACACAGATAGCGGCCGGATTCGCGCTCGGCTGCTCCCTGCTCACCGCACGCGGCGTGCCCTGCAGCGGCGAAGGCGACCTAAAGAACTGCCAGGTGATGAAAATCGTCGACACCTTCGGCGCCGGCGGCAGCTACTCCGAGGTTACCGCCATGGACTTCCGCGAAGAGTTCATCCTCGCCGGCCACGACGGCCCCTTCCACATCGACATCGCCGAAGGGCGGCCCCTGCTGCGCGGCCTCGCCCTCTACCACGGCAAGCAAGGCGAAGGCGTCGGCGTCGAGACCCAGGTCAAGCACGGCCCCGTCACCGTGCTCTCCATGACCCAGACCCGCCAGGGCAATCTCAAGCTCCTGGCAGCCGAGGCCGAAAGCATCCCCGGCCCCGTCCTCCAGATCGGCAACACCGACAGCCGCCTCAAATTCTCGCTCGGCCCCGCCGACTTCATCAACGCCTGGTGCAAAGAGGGCCCGACCCACCACTTCGCCCTCGGCGTCGGCCACATCCTGCCCAAAATCGAAAAATTCGCCAGCATCGCCAACCTCGAACTCAAGGTGGTCTGCTAATGGTCTGTGGTTCATTTTCTATTCTTGCATCTGACCGACGCCTACGGTTGGAGGATAAACTGGGCGGTCGGGTCTGTCGCCCACACCCTCATAACCTCCCAGTAACCATTGCGCCGTTGTTGTTAGCATGCCGGTAGAGTCAAATGGCAGTACCGCCAATCAGCCTGAAGTGTGGCAGCGGCGAAAGACTGATCTAACAATGCTAAGAAAAGGTTGCTTCAGCTTGGTCCGATCAGCTGGAACTTGAGCAGAAGTAAGTCATATAGTAATTGCCTAAGCACGTGGCAGCGGGAAACAACCGCCAAAATATCTCGAATAGAGGTATGCCGCCGTACAACGTAAGGAGATCATCAGCGAGATGACTTTTCGGCTGGTTGATAGAAAATGGAATGAGGAATTCAGTGAGGCTCTTTGCGACGATGCCAGCGAGCTTCGAATTATCTGTCCGTTCATAAAAGTGAGTGCCCTTCAGAGGCTGCTGCGTCATTCCCCGAGTCACGTTCAGGTCATCACCCGGTTCAACCTCGGCGACTTTGCAGATCGGGTCAGCGATGTTGCCGCGCTTCGGGAGTTGCTTGAGGCCGACGCCCGTGTTCGCGGAGTGCGCAATCTTCACGCCAAGTTGTACCTGTTTGGCAAGAAACGAGCGATCATCACCTCATGTAATCTTACCGAGGCTGCACTCAGCCGAAACCACGAACTCGGCATGGTAACCACTGATATGACAATCATCGAGAAGTGTCTGGAATACTTCGAAGATCTGTGGTGTGATGCTGGCGACGACCTTGTGATCGACAAAGTCGAAGAGTGGGAAAGAACGGTTACAAGCTACTTATTGGAGGGTGGGCGTCCCCACGAGAGAGGTGGTCTCGACGACCTTGGGGCCAGAATCGGGATTGTCGAAACGCCACAAGCGCAGGCACCTGTCTCTACATACGAAACGTCGCAGGCATTCGTAAAATTCTTGGGATCGGCCGACAATCGCAGCCAACTGTCGGACTTGACAATTGAGGAGCTCAAGAGATCGGGATGCCATTGGGCAGTCGGCTATCCCCGACAAAGGCGGCCAACGAGCGTGCTCGATGACGCTATAGTATTTGTGGGGCGTCTTACCCACAGTCCAAATGACATCCGTATCTTTGGCCGAGCCATCGGAATGGCATACAGGGAGGAAAGGGATGACGCCACAGAGGACGAAATCGTCCAGCGACCCTGGAAGAAAAGGTGGCCACATTACATCCGTGTCCATCATGCCGAATTCGTTGATGGCGCGATGGGAAATGGCGTCTCGCTTAACGAACTGATGGACACGCTCGAAGCCGATTCATTCGCGACCACACAAGAACATAAGGCACTCGGTGAAGGAAATACGAATCCAAGAACTGCGTTCAGACGACAGCCACATGTGAGGCTCTCTGCTGAGGGTCTCTCGTGGCTGAGCGAGCGGCTTCAGGAGGCATTCGACTCCCACGGCAAGGTTTCGCGGGAAAGTCTTGACCAGTTGGACTGGCCTGAATTCCCTACCAATCCTCCTTCACAATCCTGAGTCTGCCAAAAAGCAAGGAACTCACCAGCCAAAGCCATGATCACCCCAACCGACCTCACAACCGAGTACGCCCCCAACCCGCTCAACATCGACACTCCCCAGCCCCGCTTCGGCTGGCTCCTCCATTCAGACCGCCGCGCCCAATCCCAGTCCGCCTACCAGATCCGCGTCGCCACCAGCCCCGAGCGCCTCCAAACCGGCAGCGCCGACAATTGGGACAGCGGCAAGGTGTCCTCGGACCGCTCCGTCAACGTCCCCTACGCCGGCGGCGGCCTCTCCAGCGACGAAATCTGCTACTGGCAGCTGCGCGTCTGGGACCAGGACGACCGCGCCAGCGCCTACAGCGAACCGGCCTCTTTCACCATGGGCCTGCTCAACGAAAACGACTGGACCGGCTCATGGATCGGCGCACAGACCGACGTCGCCTCCCCCCTCCTGCGCAGTGAATTCGACCTGGCCAAGCCGGTCAGCCGCGCCCGCCTCCATATCTCCGGCCTCGGCTGGTACGAGCTCTACCTCAACGGCCAGCGCGTCGGCGACCACGTACTCGACCCCGTCACAACCGACTACACACGGCGCATCCTCTACGTCACCTACGATGTGACCGATATGCTGCAAACCGGCGCCAACGCAGTCGGCGTCATGCTCGGCAACGGCTGGTACTGCGAACCCGGCTGGGAGCACCGCTACGGCGACTCCCCGCGCCTCCGCCTGCAGCTGAACGTCGAGTTCGCCGACGGCAGCGCAGACGCTGTCACGCCCGGCGCCGGCGCGCCATCCGGCGAAGGTCCCCATAGAGAGCGCGCTTCGCTCGATGCCCTGCCTCCTGTCCTCCCGCTGCCGCAAAGGCCCGGCCTGGCCATCGCTTTGCGCGGGGAGGCATTGGGTTGGCCCGACGCGTCGGTCAAAGATACGGAACAGGTGGAGGAAAACCGATTAGGAATTCACTTGGGGCGAACTAAGCTTCGCGCGGTTCCAGAAGCAACTGCAAGCCGGAAATGACCTCCTGTATTCTTCTTGAAGAAAGTGTGCCGATTCTCTCGCTGAGGACCTGCTTATCCAATGTAATCACTTGTGAAATGTTCACAACACTCTGTCTGGGCAAGTTGCCTTCCCCTCTGTTCAGCAGCACATTTCCGGGGGCTGACTCTCTTCTTAGATTCTCGGTGATCGCGCAGGCGACAACCGTACTAATTCGACTGAAGTTGTACAAGTTGTTCTGAACTACGACGTAGGGGCGTCTTCCCCCCGGCTCGGACCCGGATGGATCTTCCATGTCAACCCAGAAAATGTCACCCTGTTCAATATAATTTCGATATGCAGGAACATCATCTACCACGGCTCATCCCTCATGTACTTTCGATGGTGTTCTTTCATTTCTCTTAGGGTCGCCTGTTCTTCCTCGTCAGGGAAACCATCATATGCCTCGTTTATTGCTGCTAACATTCTTCTCGTTTCATGCCGTTCAATAAACTCCTGAACCGCGATCGCAAAGAGTCGACTTCTAGAGATATTCAACTCTTGTGTAAGTGTTTCCACCTTTTCAAAGAGTGACTCGTTCAAAGAGATTGCTGTCTTAACTGCCATGCTTCTCCTCCTCAAGTGAATATGGTACAACCCAAAGTTATACCAGAAGTATAACTCCACTTCCTACCAGGGGTCAATTCCACCCCAATGGGCGCGAAAAACCATAATCCGCTCCCCCTGACAGGAAAAAAACAGGTTGCAGTCTGAAACAATTGTTTATATCATTACAGGCGCAGACCAAAACCGCTTTACCAAACCAAATATCGACCGCCCAGAAACAGGCGCCCCAAGCCCGTCTGCGATACACTGAATCAGGAGTTTCTGAATGCTGTCCGAGCAGATCGCTGCACTGAAGCGCTACGACTCAGCCACAATCTTCAACGCCCTCGCCCTCAAGCTCGGCCTGCCCAACCTCGACTACACCGACCACACCATCCGCTGCCTCATGCCCGACATGGGCCTCGTCGCCGGATTCGCCGTCACCGCCGAAGTCACCACCAACGACGAAGACTCCACCGCCCTCGAGTGGATCGACTACTACGACTACCTCGGCAGCCAGCAAGGCCCGCTCATCGCCGTCTTCCAGGACCTGGACACCAACCCCGGCCGCGGCGCCTGCATCGGCGACGGCATGGCTCGTGTCCACAAGCGGCTCGGCGTCGTAGGCTTCATCGCCGAAGGCACCGTACGCGACCTGGTCGGCATCCGCCAGGTCGGGCTGCCAGTCTGGGCCTGGGGCACCGTCCCCGGCCACGGCGTCTTCAACATGAACCGCTTCGGCGCGCCCGTCACAGCCGGCCGTCTGCGCATCCATTCCGGCGACCTTCTCCTCGCCGACTCCGACGGCGTCGTCCGTATCCCAACCGAACACGTGGACGACGTCTTGCGCCTCGCCGAAGAAGTGCGCACACGGGAAGCCGACCTCTTCGATTTCTACGAATCCGACACCTTCTCCCTACAGAAAATGCGAGCCCGCCAGCAGCAATACTAACCACTGACCACCAACCACTAACCACCAACCACTAACCACTGCCGTCCCATGACACTCGACCAACAGATCGACTCTCTCCTTTCACAGGCACCCGGCTTCTGGCATCTCGACGCCTGCGGCGTCACCCGCACCGAGCGGCAGATCCCAGCGCTCCTGCACGGCGTCGACCAGCCCCCCGCAGGCGAGCGCCTGCAACTCGTCCTCGTCGGCGGTCTCTCCGGCAAGCAGGAAGACGCCGATGCCGCCCTGGCCGCGCTGAACGCCTACCGCGCCGCGCCCGGTCTCTCCCAGAAGTACGCCCTCAGCGCCGTCCCCTGCGGCAATCCCGACGGCCTCGCCTTGGGTAGCGCGCCCGAAAACGGCGCCGGCGGCAACCCTGGCGCCGGCTACCCCCCGCCGGGTGACAGCTACTACGACGCCAATCCGGAAGCACACTACCTTTGGCGCTGGATCAGCTTTCAGGGGCCCGACCTGGTCCTCGAAATCCGCCTCGGCGAAGGCACGGCCTGGGAGGGATCTGCCCACTGCCTCGAGCTGCTGTCGCAGTTCCGTTCCGTGCTCAACGCGACCACGCTGCCGGCCGATAGCTCGCTCCTCGGCGCGATGTCCACCGGCGAGCCCAACCTGCTGCCGCCCATCTACAGCCTGCGCCTCACTTGCGCCGCCGCCGACCTGGAGGACGAACTCACCAAGCTGTGGACCGTTCTCACCCAGGTCCCCGACCACGCCCGTTCCCCCACTCGCAGCGCCCTGCAAACCCGCGTAGCCCGCTCGCCCCTGGACGCCGCCCGCATCCTCGCCGGCGTCTACGGCCATGAACTCGATCCCGTCATCTATACCCAGGGCGTTGCCGTCAGCGGACGCCTCCGGCTCGCCCAATTGGACGCCGAAACGCCCGATCCCTCCCCCGCCATCGCAGCCATGGTCGCGCCCTACATGTCCGGCGCAAAAGAGTGGTTCCCCACCGGCGGCGACGGCGGCGCCAACCTGGCCGGCCTCGTCTGGGCCGATGAACTCGCCGCTACCACCGGCGACAGCCGCTACGCCGACCTTCTCGTGCGCACCGCCGACCGCTACCGCGCCGCCCACGACAACGGCGTGCCCATCCCGTCCAACCCCAGCTACCAGGTCGAGGACATGTTCTTCACCGCCGCCGTCCTCGGCCGCGCCTTCAAACTCACCGGCGACGGCGCCTATCTCGACATCCTGACCCGCTTCCTCCTCGACGCCAACGTGCAGCAGGAGGACGGCCTCTTCTGGCACGACCGCGAGACCCCCTTCTACTGGGGTCGCGGCAACGGTTTCGCCGCCCTCAGCTACGCCGAAACGCTGACCTACCTTCCCGACAGCCACTCCGACCGGGACGCTGTACTCGCCTTACACCGCCGCCATCTACAGGCCCTACGCGGCTATCAGCATCGCAGCGGCATGTGGCGCCAGCTCATCGACAAACCCGGCTCCTACCCCGAAATGACCGTCACCTGCATGGTCGGCTACGCACTCGCCCGCGGACTCCGCCGCGGCTGGCTCGACGCCGGCTACCGTGAAATGCTCATGCGCGCCTGGCAAGGCGTGGCCGCCCGCATTGACGACCACGGCGGCCTCGTCGACGTCTGCACCGGAACCGGCGTCCAACAAAGCCACCGCGACTACTACGACCGGCCCGCCATATTCGGCCCCGACGAGCGCGGCGGCGCCCTATCGATCTGGTTCGTCACCGAAATGGAAAGCTTTCTCCGCGAGAATTGAAATCGTGGTCAGAACTCCCACTGACCACTGCAGTAAGGAGGAGGTAGAAATGGCAGATGAGGATCTGGGCCTGATGGCCCATCTGCTGCGCCGGGCGGGGTTCGGCGCCAGCCGTGAAGAGCTTGAGGCCTATGTAGTAAAAGGGTACGACGAAGTCGTCGATGACCTGGTGGACATTGAGCGCTGCCCGCCGATCGACGAGGATATTGTGAAGCGCTACTTCGGCGGTGAGGGGCTGGACATCCGCTCCGGCACCTGGATCTACCGCATGCTCAACAACCCGCGCCAGCTGGAAGAGAAGATGGCTCTCTTCTGGCACCACGTTTTCGCCACCGGCTTCGCCAAGGTCGAGCACGCCCTCGCCATGAGCGACCAGATCGATCTCTTCCGCCGCATCGGCATGGGCAACATACGCGAGATCCTGCTCGAACTC
>JAJEBF010000025.1 GCA_022824025.1 Caldilineaceae bacterium | reverse complement strand
CCAGTGGTTCATTGCCCAGCATCTGATTCCCGCGGCCAGACCGGGCGGACGGCCCCGCAGCCTGTATGCGTCTGGTGGTTAATGCCATTCACATCGGGCGTCGCCAGCTTCCAACCGCGGGCAGTATCGACAACCAGGCAGCCAAGACTGGCCATACACCGGCACATGTGCGAAGCTACTACGCTGTGGCAGACGCATCACAGGACGGAAACGGCATCCTCGTCGATACGATGGGACTCATATCGGCTGTCCTGGTCACCGCTGCTGACCTGCCTGACCGCCATCTTACCCACAAAGTTCTGATCGTAAGTTGATTGCTTGAGCGAGATCCGAAGCGATTCCCCCTCATCCAACATGCGAGAGGAATCGATTGCGTCAGAACGGACTATCCACGCGAAGGTTCGGACATCTCCATGCGCGCCTTGGCGGACAGTGCAGGGAGATGTCCCTCGTTGTCGATCACCTGCTGCAGGTGGCGCATACGGGCGGGCGACGCGGTCCGGCGCATGATGTCCGAGTGCATCTGGTCGATCCAATATCGGTGATGGTTGGCGATATATTGCTTCAGCTCTTCAATCTCCCGATCAGTCCTGCAGTGGGCACAACAGTTGAGGGTGAACATGCGACGCCGTGTGCTGCCGCCAAAGGAGGCGTGCATCAGATTGTGGTTGAAGGCGACCACATCGCCCGGCCGCGTCTCCAGAGCCATCGCCGGCACATCACTTTGCTCAATCCCCCAGCGCTCCAGGGACTCGCTCGCGTGGCGGGCCTCCCAGCCTGTGAACATGTCCTGCCGGTGCGTGCCGGGGATGACGCGCAGGCAGCCGCTATCCTGGTCGACCTCATCCAGATAGAGCGCGACTTTGAGAAACTTGCCCACCTGATGGAAGCCGTCGCTGTGCCAGCGGGTGTCGCCGGTGTAGAAGTTGCCATCGCCGCCCAGGTAGTTGAAATCCCCACCCAGGACGCCGGAAATCAACCCCACCAACTTGGGATTATCCAGGAGTGTGCTGAGCCGTTCGCGCTGGTCGATAAAGGGAACGATGCAGGAGCGTTTGCTGCCGTCATGGACAACGTTTCGTCCTCGGAAGACCGCCTCGAATTCCTCGGTGATCCAGCCGATTTCATCGTCCAGCAGACCGGGCAGAGCAAGGTATCCAAATGTTTCGAAAAACTGTTTCTGCTTGCATGTCAACTCCATCTTCCCTTCCTCCCTGACGTGTGGAGTCCCCCGGGCCGCGAGACCGTCGTGTGGAGTCGAGGCCCGGGCGCGTGACCCGAATGATAGGCTGGACGGATTTCTGGTCTGAATCGGGGATCGAAAAGACCGTTTGACACAACGACAATACGTGATATAGTTGCATCCATTAGCAACTATATTGCTTGCCATCTGAAATGTCAATTCCCCGGCAAAGTCCTTGTTGCAGCGTGAGATGAGGTTGCGTGCATCGCAGGGCGGACCGGTACCGGCATCTTGACAAAGTTCCCTATCCGAGACGGACAATCCTACCGGTGTCTTTACGGATGGGGAGAGTCAGGATTCGACCACACAGGGAGAAAGAGAAATGGCAAAGAATGAAAATGTTTCGCGTCGTGAATTCCTGCGTGTGGGCGCGTTAGGGGCCGCAGGCGGCCTGCTCGCCGCCTGCGCTGCTCCGACGGGCCAGCCTTCCTCTTCAGAATCGGGCGGAGAAGCGTCGGCTCCAGCTGCTGCCCCCGAAGATCAGGAGGGCGTTCAGTGGGGCTTGCAGTACGACCCGCATGTCGCCACCTATGAGCGCCTTGCCGAACTTATGCAGCGCGAGACAGGTTACAGCGTGCGCATTGAGCCACAGGCGTGGCCGCTGCAGACGAAATTGATCGCTGCCATGTCCGCGGGCACCCAACCCGATGTCATCTGCATGATGGGCAAGGTCTCGATTCCTCTCTACATCCAGCAGGGACTGCTTCCGTTGAGCGATGCTGTATTCGATGCGGTAGGAGTCGTGCCCACAGAGGCGTTCCAGGAGGAGTCGATCGAAGCCTACTCGTGGGGAGGCGAGATCTACGGCGTGCCCACAGAGGCCAACCTGGTCGGCTCAATGGTTTGCGTACCCACCCAGGATGTCGATGCTCTCGGGCTGGCGGACCTCTATCCACCGACCAATGGGGACTGGATCTTCGACAGCTACCAGCAGATGTGGGAGTTGGCCGAGGCGCTGCATGTTGAAGAGGATGGCCGCGTAGTGAAATGGGGACTAAGCAGCAAGGGGTGGGACAATCAGAGCTACCTGGGCATTGTGCGCACTCTGCTCGCCGGCGAGGGCACTGACTGGTGGGACCTTGAGAACAGACAGTTCAACATCGACAGCGAGGCAGGCGTGGAAGCGATGCGCCTTTTCGCCGAGACGCCGGTGCAGATGGGCATTGAGACGGAACTGGACGAGAACCAGTTCAACACGGCCCTGGCGGGCAAGATTGGCATCGCCAGGGGGATTTCCAACCCGGCGCTGCAACAAGGGAGGGATGAGGGCGTCTATTACGAGCTTACCTCAGCCCCCAAGGTTCTGCCTGACGAACTGCCTACGTTCGTAGGTGAGGCGGGCTGGGGGTTCGCGGCGCCCAGCAATACCGGCAATCGCGACTTTTCCATCGCCTATTTGCAGACGATGTGTACCCATGAAGGGCAGCGGGAATATGCCAAGATCTACGGTGGCATCGGCGCGCCGGCCTGGAAAGGACTGATCGGCAAGTACGACCACTATTCGGATCCGAATCCGGAAGGGCCGCAGGTACAGGCGGCCAAGGTTATGGAGAATCTCGGCCCCATCACCCGCTACTACGGCGAAGCGTTCGGTTACCCGTCAGAGGTCGACGGGATCGGAGCCTCGGTCTGTTCTGAAGTTCGACTTGGCACGCTGACCGCTGAGGAAGCGGTCAAGGCGTACCAGGAACGTTGTGAGGAGCAGTACAAGGTCTACCTTGATGACATCGCAGCACTCTCCTGACATTGTTCCAGGCGCTTCTGCTCGAATGAAGCGCGCATAGCGGCTGAATTGCCCTTGGAACAGCGCAGCGCTTTCCGTGCCCTGCGCTGTTCCAGCCTCCCCTTCCCGGCAGAGGGAGCCTCAGATGACAACCGCTAACACGACCGGCAGCCAAGGGCAGTCCGGTTCTCGGCTTCGCGGCGCCGTTGCCGCAGTGCGCTGGGCTTCTCGCAAGCCCCAGTTCTGGTTCGGAGCCAGCATCATCCTGCCAACTCTAATCTGGTATTGGATGTTCTCGTTTCGGCCCATTCTCAACGCGTTGCGCCTGGCTGTGGTGCAGTATCGGGTCTTGAATCCGGCAGCCAGCAAGTTCGTCGGGATGGATAACTTCCTCCAGCTCTTCGAGCACCCGCTCTTCTTTATCTCTGTGCGTAACACGCTGCTCTGGGCGGCGCTCGCCTTTGTCTTTATCTTGCCGCTGAGTATTTTCATCGCTACCTGCCTGGCGAATGTTCGGCGCGGGCGCAACACCTACCAGGCGATCATCTTCGTGCCGGTGGTGGTCTCGCTGGTCGCGGTCTCCCTGCTATTTCGCATGTTGATGGATCCCGAAGTGGGTATGTTCAACCAGATTCTGCGCGCGCTGCACCTGCCCGAGTCGCGGTGGCTGGCCGGTACCTCATCTGCGCTCCCTACAATCGTAGCAGTTGGCAGCTGGAAAGGGCTGGGCTTCTACGTCGTGATCCTCACGGCGGGCATCCTTCATATTCCCGAAGAACTGTACGATGCGGCGCTGGTGGACGGCGCCAGCGAGTGGCAGCGATTTTGGCGTATTACCCTGCCGTTGCTGGGACATACACTACTCTTGGTTACGGTTTTGCTGGCCATCGGCACGCTGCAGGAGTTCACGTTTCCCTTTGTGATGACCCGAGGCGGGCCGGGCGACGCCACCTATGTCTACAACATGCTGATCTATTCAGAGGCCTTCGAAGATCTGCGATTCGGCACGGCGACCGCGGCCGCGCTGCTCCAATTCGGCCTGATTCTGTTCATTAGCTTAGTGCAGATCAGGTTACTGCGTCCACGATGGTCATATTAAGGGCTGTTCGCGATCCGGCGTCCTGGCATCGCTGACAGCGAGTGTGAAGATCCACTTTCCACTGAAGAGGCGAACTAAACGAATGGCAGCTTCGGAAGAGATCGAACTGGTCAGCCCCTTGCAAGGTTCCAAATATCGCCCTTCGCCGCGGCGGCTGGTAGGGCAGGCTATTTTGCACCTGATCCTCTTGGCGATGTCCTTTGTGTCGGTAACGCCATTCGTGTGGATGGTTTTCGCGTCGTTCAAACATTTCCAGGAGCTTGTCCGCTCGACCGCGCTCTTGCCCCAGGTTTGGACGCTGGAGAACTACATCGAAATCATCGGGCGTGTCAACTTCCCCGCGGCCTTCTCCAACAGCACTTTACAGGCGACCTCCGTAACCTTGTGCAGCGCACTGACCTCGGCCGCTCTCGGCTTCATCTTCGCCAAGTACCGTTTCTGGGGGAAGGAGAAGCTCTTCACCCTGCTGCTCTCTACGATGATGATCCCCTTTGCAGTGGTTCTTGTGCCCCTTTACATCACCATCGCCGACTTGAAGATGTCCAACCATCTGAGCGGCATCATCGTCACCGGGCTGTGGTCTTCATTTGGGCTGTTCCTTATGCGCCAGTTCATGGAGTCGATTCCGTCTGAGTTGCTCGATGCAGCCCGCATAGACGGCGCGTCGGAATGGCGCATCTTTTTCACCCTCGTCCTGCCCATGGCCACCTCGGCGTTGGCGGCCCTGATCGTCTTCATCTTTCTCTTCAACTGGGACAACTTCCTGTGGCCGCTGGTTGTTCTCAATAGCCCGGAAAAACAGACGCTGCCGCTTGTGCTGGCCGGGCTGCGCAGTCTCTATTGGACCCGCTACGAGATGTGGGCGGCCGGCTCCATGTTGACCGTCGTGCCGGTCATGGTCATCTATATCTTCGCATCCAAGTACTTCATTCGCGGCCTTGCCATGACCGGATTAAAGGCATAGCTGCATTGCACGCCGCGAACCGCGGCGACAAGCGCGGCATGTTTGCCCGCGCTGCATCAATCCTTCGGCAGGTTCCCAAACAGCGCCACCATCACCGGATCATCAGAGGCGCCCAGATTCGCCTCGATCAGGCAGTCCCCGCTTTGCCGCTGGCCAGGACCATCGCAGGCACTTGACGCGGCTGTCCATCGGGTGCTGTGAACCAGGGCGGCGAGTTGACATGGGTGCCATGGGCGCCGGGCAAGAGCGAGGTGGGCCCATGTCCCCCCACATCTTCGCTCAGAAAATTGAGCCGGATATAGATCGACGGGGTCATGTCGGAAGCCTCCTCTTTCACCCACGCATCGTTATTTCAAGCTTAGTGGGCCGGGCTGTTCTCAAACAGGCAGTGCCCGTGACTGGCCCCAAAGGCGACCGGGTCTTCGTCCCAGTATCGCTCCATATAGCCGCGCACTATCGTATAACCCAGATTCTTCTTACTCAGAATCTGGATTTCCAGATGATGCGCTTTCATCCATCTCTTCAATCGGCAGCGCAGGTTGAGGTCTGGTTTGCACATTAGTTTGGCTTCTTTCCTAAGAGGCTGTTTGAAAAATAAAGGCTGCAGGCCCAATTGTGGTATACGTAGTCTCTGTGAAAACAAATAGATACCTAACAGATCTGGCTGACGGCCAGTGGTTCATTGCCCAGCATCTGATTCCCGCGGCCAGACCGGGCGGACGGCCCCGCAGCCTGTATGCGTCTGGTGGTTAATGCCATTCACATCGGGCGTCGCCAGCTTCCAACCGCGGGCAGTATCGAC
>JAJEBF010000050.1 GCA_022824025.1 Caldilineaceae bacterium | reverse complement strand
ATAGCGGCCCAGGTCGTGGCAGATGAATACGAGGATGTTCGGTTGCTGCTCACTCATGGAAGCTGCCTCGCAGAATAGTGTGGCTGAGTGTCAGGTGGTGGATAAGGCAAACGGCTGGCGGTCTACTCAACGCCCGCCGAGGAAGTCGAGCGCCCGATGACCCGCAGGGACGGGGCTTTGCAAGCTGTGGCGTGATCTCTCCACTACCGTCTGGATAGGCTGGGGTGAACGCGGGTGTAAATGCGGCGCTCGTCGTCGGAAGTTGTGGCCAGGAGGTCCAACTGGTCATAGGTGCCGAGAGCAATCAACTTATCTTCGGCTTCCAGAGTGAAGTCCAAATTCGGATTTACCGCGATCTGCCCTGTCTGCCGGCGGACCGCCAGGATGCTGGCGCCTGTCGATTTGCGGATTTCGGCTGCGGCCAAGGTCTGTCCGACAAGCGGCGAACGTTCGCTGACAAGGATGTCGCCAATCAGAATGCCCGGCTCTTCGCTATTCACGGTATCCGGTGGCATCACCACATCCATGAACTCGACGATATTGGGCGAGAGCATCTGGCGCGCCATGCGATGACCGCTGGCCACGTAGGGGTTGATGATGTGATCCACGCCTGCGCTCTTCAATTTGCGCTCGCTGCCGTGACTGTTGGCGCGCGCGCTGATTGTCAGATTCGGGTTCAACCCGCGGGCCGCCAGCGCAACGTAGACATTGTCGGAGTCGTTGGGCAGGCAGCAGCAGATTCCTATTGCCTTCTCGATTCCCGCCTGTAACAGGATGTCGTCGTCGGTCGCGTCTCCTTCGACAAAGGTCGCCCCCAGGTTCTCCAACTCGGTGCGCAGGCTTGTCTGGACATCGATCGCAACCAGCTCCGAGTCAGCCTGAAGAAACTCCTTGACCACCTGCCCCCCCAGGCGGCCGTATCCGCAGATGATGAAGTGCGCGTTTAACTTCCTGATGCGGTTCTGCATGCGTCTTCTCCGTATATGCCGGCGAAATTCACCGGTCACGAAAAACTCCGCGACCGTGCTGAATGTATAGGCGGTGGCGCTGACGCCCATCACGATCATGACGCCTGTAAATACGCGTCCTGTCGGTGAAAGTTGGCGCACTTCGCCGAAACCGACGGTGCTGAGCGTGATTACGGTCATATAGAGACTGTCGGTCCAGGACCAGCCTTCGAGCAACATATAGCCAAGACTGCCGAAGGTCAGCAGCGCCAGAAAGATCACAAGGACCGTTATCAGGGTTCGATAGAAGTTCCGTTCAGCAACCGTCAAGCGTTCAGTCCTTTCTGATGGAGGCTGGTCTCAGGGTGATTGAATGTTCGAGAGCAACCGTTGTCCTGTCCGCAGCTTTGTCTGAATAGAACGGCTTCCTGCATCGCTCCAGTTTTACCAGCCGGTCACAAGGCCGCCTGCCGTCCCGCCGGCGTCCTGTCTTAAGGCGAAGCGGGTGAGCTTTGGGGACTTCAGCACTGCAGGACAGCCCCTTTAACGGTAATCAAAGGGGCGTTTGCGGAGTGTTCGCCTCTGGCGGTTCGTCATTCTTCACGTCGGTGTTTTCGTTGGCCGGTGTTGGCATCTGTATGGTCATCTCTTCCATCAGCTCATCCAGCAGGGCTTCCCTGATCTGGGATTGGGGCTCTTCGGCCATCCCTTCCGCGACTTCGAAGGCAGCTTCCACCGCGTACATGACGGCCTCCCGCTCTGAAAGGCCGAGTTGATCGGCGGATTCGCGTACTGCGTCAAGCGAACTGGCGACCACGTCGTCCAACTCCATATCACCTTCATTCGCCCCGTGGATAACGCCGTAAACGACGCCCTTGACCGCGTCCACGGGACGGGCGCCGGCCGAACGCATCGCGGTGAGCGTGCCGCTCACGGCGGCCCCGACAAAGCGGTTGCCGTGGGACCCTCTGCCTGCGATGGAACGGACGGCTCCTTCTGTGGCGCCGAAAGCGATTTCGACGCCGTGGCGGGTGACGTGCCGCGACCCGTGACCGGCGCGGGCCACAGCCTGGCCGACCTGTGTGCTGACCTGCCTTGCGGTAGCGCTGCCGAGGGTGATGCTGTCAACAGCATAGCGGATGGAAGAGGCGATTTGGTAAGCGGTGACGCCGGCGGCGAAATTCAGGCCGGGGATGGCTGGCAGGTAGCGAAGGCCGGCCAGCGGAAACTGGGAGATCGAGCTCAGGCCCGGCACGAAGCTGAGCGCGCGCAGGTTTTCGCGCGTCTGCGCCATCAGCTCGTTCATGACAACCTCGTTCTTTGCCTCTCCTTCCTCCTGTATCCGTCCCAGCGCGCCCAGCGTAAGGAGACCGAGAAAGAAAGCGACAATGAACAGAAAGTCATACCCTGTCAGAAAGACGGCGGGAAAGCTCACGATGCGGGCGGGGTCGATCCACCTGAAAATGATCTCCAGTTGACGGGCATTGAGAAAGTCCACCAGCGCCCCTCCCAGCAGGGGGCTGATGCCGGCGCCCAGATTGATGGCCAGCGAGGACGCGGTCAGGAACGCCGTCGCTCTGGCCGGCGGAGCCATCTTCATGCGGATCGCAGTGGAGGCAACCTCGATGCCGGCGGTGGCAACGCCGAGCAGGAAATGAAAGAAGAAAAGGAGGGGCATGGTGAGCGCGTGGCTGTCAGGATTCGTGGCGAAGGTCCACCCCAGGATAACCAGAAGAAAGAGGGGGGCGCAGATCGAAAGAATCGCCTTGCAGCCGAAACGGTCGGCGTAAGCCCCCCAGACGCGCAGAAAGAGGACATTGGAGAGCTGGCTCAGCACACCGAGGCCGACGACGAGCGCAAGAGGCAGCTCCAGCCGGATCAGCATGTAGACGGCGAAGAACGGAACGGCGAGCTGCGCTACGAAATTCCAGATAAAGAGGAAGAAGAGCAGCCTTCTGAAATTGTCATCCTGCAAAGGCCCGGCAAGCATCTGCAGAATCGACGGCCTTGCGCCTTCCGGTTTCGCCATACGCGGTTCCGGGATCGCCGTGGTCACGGCGTCGGAACAGAGGCCGAAGACGACGCTTCCGAAGAGGATCGCGTAGGAGTAGCCGAAGATGAGGTTTGGAGAAAGCGCGTTTGCTGCCCACCAGTCGATAAAGAGCGCGGCCGCCAGACCGGCCAACGCCGCGGAAGCCGTTGCGGTCCGCAATCGCTGCGCAAAAAACCCGCCGATAGCGCCGGAGGGAGCCAGGTCGCGCAGCCAGCTGGTCCATCCGGTAATTTCGATGGCGTTGCCCGCGCCGCGAATTGCAGTCAAGAGCAACAGGAGCGTGACCGCGACCGGGCTCGGCGAGACGATCGCGAACGGGATCAGCCCTATCAGCAGCCAGGAGAAATCGACCGCGACCGAGGCCGGAATCGTAACGACTTTGCGCATGCGGATGCGTTCGATCATGACGACGGCCGCGATCTGGAGCGGCTGCATGATAAACGGAATCGCGATCAGGATGCCGATGTGAAAGTTGGATGCGCCGAGAGCCAGAGCGTACGCGGCCAGAAACCCCCCTGAGACCAGGCCATCGATGGCGGAGGCGGCAATGGTACGCGTGGTCAGGGCCCTCATGCCGCGCCGGGGCAGCTCATTGGATTGCAGATCTTCGGGTTGAAACAGGGATAAGAAAGGCACAGAAGGGTATTCTAAATCAGCCGTTTTGGCTCGCTCCGAATGATCTCGACTTGCATTGCAGCCAGGCAGGATAGCCCAGCCGGTCGGTGGCGATGGTTGGTTCCTCCGGCTCCGCAGACACCGGTAGAGAGATCTTAATTGTGGCGCTGATTGATTTCAGCCCTTGGCATATGGTAACATGAATTTTACCACAACAGATTGATCACAGATGGCGATTCCCGGTTTTCTCCAACCCAGCGCAGAGCTGACCGAAGAAGCGCGTCAACGCGGCCTCAAGGCGTTGACGTTCCAGGCGATCGCGGCTTCGGGGGCCGATGGCCTGATGTCTGGGGGATTTCTGGCCGCATTCGCCTTGCTGCTGGGCGCGTCCAACTTCCACATCGGCATCCTTACGGCCCTGCCGTTCCTGATGCAGACAATCCAGATTATGGCGGTCGTCATGGTCGAGCGATTGCGCATGCGGAAGTTGATCGCGGTGCCGTCCTACTTTACCGTCTATATTTCGTGGGCGCCGATTGCCCTGATTCCCTTTATCGTCGGGGTGCCCGATTCGCGTGCCGTCCTGTTGCTGCTGTTTTTTACGGGGATTCGCGGGGTGGGAAGCGCGCTGGTGAATACAAGCTGGACCAGCTGGCTGCGAGAGATGGCTTCGGCGGGGGCGATGGGGGATTTCTTCGCCCAGCGGTTGCGTGTTGCGACGCTCGCCGCGGCGGCGAGCAGTCTGGCAGGCGCATTCTATATCGATTGGTGGAAGGGTATCGCGGCCGAGGAGAGTGTCGTCTTTGGCTACTCGTACGCGATGTTGTTTGGAAGCATCGGGCTTGGTATGGGTGCGGTTTTCATGATGGCGCGCACGCCTGAGCCGCGCATGGCAGCCCCCGAAGAGGTTCGGTCTTCGATCTTGCGCACGCTGGCGGCGCCGCTGCGGGACGTCAACTACCGACAGCTGGTCAGTTTTTTGACAATGTGGAACTTTGTCGCGCATCTGGCGGCGCCGTTTTTCACCGTCTACATGCTGACGAAGCTGGAACTGTCGCTGTCGATCGTGGTCGGGCTGGGCGTGTTGAGCCAGGCGGCGAACGTGCTGTTTCTGCGCGTGTGGGGCCCGCAGGTCGATCGCTATGGCTGCAAGGCGGTTCTTTCGGTCTGTTCTTCCCTTTATTTCCTGGTAATCCTGGGATGGACCTTTACCACGTTGCCGGAAAAGCACGCGTTGACAATGCCGCTCCTGCTGTTTTTGCACTTTTTGATTGGAATCGCCAGCGCGGGCATTAACGTGGCATCAACGACGATTCGGATGAAGATGGCGCCGCAGGCGCAGGCGACCGTATTCCTGACCATGTCATCCCTGGCCGCCAATCTGGGCGCCGCGATCAGCCCCCTCCTCGGCGGCGCATTTGTCGACTTTTTCAGTGTGCGGCACCTGAAGGTGGCGGTGGAGTGGGTCGACCCGGAACGGGTGGTGAGCTTCCCGGCGATGTTTTTGACCGGATACGACTTTCTGTTCACCGTTGCATTCGTTCTGGGTCTGTTCACGTTGGGAACTCTTGCCCGAATCAAGGAGGAGGGCGAGGCGGAGAGCGAGGTTGTGCTTGAGGAGCTGATGTCGCAGACGAGGGAGAACCTGCGTGCGCTCAACTTTGTGCCGGGTTTGAGCTTTGTCACCCGGTTGCCCCTCGCGGGTCTGCGCTATCTCCCGCCGATTCCCGGGCTGAATGTCGCCGCTAATGTCACAGCCTATCAGATCGCTTCTTCAATCCGCTACACAGTGGAGGGGATCGCGTTTGGGGCGGGAACGGCAAGGCAGGCCCAGAGCCGCATCAACCAGGTCGTCGCACGCGCGGGCCAGGAGTCGCGGGATATTTCTCGGCAGGGCGCCGCGATCGCGTTCGGCGCGACGCAGGGGTCGATGCGGGCCATCGCCAAGAGCGGCCTCGGAACGGGACGGTTGGTCAGAAGCTCAGTGCGAGGCGCCCTGACGGCGGTGAGCAGGGCGGGGGGCCATCCAGCGGACGCGGTGAGAGGCGCCGTTTCCGGAGCGATTCACGGGGCGAACGACGCCAATCTGGAGGTGGGGCAGGTGGTCGCCGAATCACTTGACGCGGTACGGGAATCTGCCGCTGAGCTGGGCCTTTCCGAGCAGGAGATCGTCAAGTATGCGACGGAGGCCGCGATCGGGGCAGCGGAGGAGCTGGCCCAGGAACCCCAGGAGCAGGTGAGAGAGGCCGTACTGGACGAACTCATGACCCATGCGGAAGAGGGGTGACTTCGACCCATCGCGGCGGGCGCCTTACCGGCTGCAGCCAACAGTAGACGAAGAGGGCGCGTTACTCCCTCGCAGGACACCTCGCCTCGCCATCCAGGCAGCGCTCGGTACCCCCCACTGTACTCCGGCGGGGGCCAAATGGAATCTGCTGACAACTGAAACTGCAGGCAAAGAGCCGTTAATGGTACGGGTCTGCCGCGTCGCGCAAACCGTCGCCGAAGAAGTTGAGCGCCAGGACGGTGATGATGACGAAGACGCCGGGCAGCAGCAGCCACGGCGCCAGCGCGACCGAGCGCAGATTCTGGGATTCCTGCAGGAGGACGCCCCAACTGATCGTCGGAGGCCGCAGCCCCAGGCCCAGGAAGCTGAGCGAGGTTTCACTGAGGATCATCGCCGGGACGGCCAGCGTGGCCGAGGCGATCAGGTGGCTGAAGAATGAGGGCACCATGTGGCGCAGAATGATGCGCATCTCGCCGGCGCCGGCGAAGCGGGCCGCGAGGATGAACTCCTCCTCGCGCATGGAAAGGAAGCGTCCGCGCACGGCGCGCGCCAGGAACGTCCAGCCGATCAGCGAGAGGATGATGGTGATGCCGAAATAGACCCTGATGTTGGACCAGTCCTGCGGCAGGGAGGCGCTGAGGGCCATCCAGAGCGGGATGGAGGGCACCGAACGGATGAACTCGATGATGCGCTGGATCAGCACGTCGATTACGCCGCCGTAGAAGCCGGAGATGCCGCCGAGGACGACACCAAAGACGAAGCTGAGCGCGACACCGATCAGGCCGATCGAAAGAGAGATGCGGGATCCGTAGATGATGCGGGTGAACATGTCGCGGCCGAGCTTATCGGCGCCGAGCAGAAATATGGTGGAGAAGGACGTCTCTGCGGCCTCCCCGGCAGAGGCGTCGTATATCGGTTCGCCGATGCCGAAGAGGTGGCGGCTGTTCGGAATGACCCCCCAGAGCTTATAGGAATCTCCTTCGACCCAGAAGCGGATGGGGTAGCGCACGGTTTCGTCAATCTGGAACTCCATGCGCAGGGTGTCGGGGTTGCGGGCCTGGGTGAGGCCATAAACGAACGGTGTCCCCTGGAACTCGCCGTTGTGGAAGAAATGGAGCCGCTGCGGCGGCGCGTAGGTGAGGGCGACCTCGTAGGTTTCGGGATTGTAGGGGGCCAGAAACTCGGCGAAGATAGCGATCAGGTAGAGGAGGATAACGACGATACCGCCCGCGATGGCCATCTTGTGCTTGATGAAGCGCCACCACATCATCTGCAGCGGCGTAGCGATGTAGATGCGTTCTTCGTCTTCCTCGACAGAGAGATAGGTGTCGGTATCCTCGACGTCAGCGCCCAGAAGATCGCCCGTCGCGGCGGCAGAAGGCTCGGTGGTTGTCTGCGTTTGGCCGCTGAGAGATTGGTCAGCGCTCATTTTACCCTCCCATCCGGATGCGGGGATCAAGCAGCGCCAGCATTATGTCCGAAATCAGCGTGCCGATGATGGTCAAGGTGCTAAGCATGAGCAGAAAGCTGGAGGCCAGGTACATATCCTGGGTCAGCAACGCACGCAACAGCAGCGGGCCGGTGGTGGGCAGGCTGAGCACCACCGAGACGATGATGGAGCCGGATACGAGTTGCGGCAAGGCCCAGCCCATGGTGCTGACGAAGGGGTTGAGGGCCACGCGGGTGGGATATTTGAACACCAGCCTCATCTCGTTGAGGCCCTTGGCTCGTCCGGTCTCCACATAGGGTTTGCTCAACTCGTCGAGCAGATTGGCGCGCATGGTGCGCACAAGACCGGCCGAGCCGGCCGTCCCCACGATGATGGCGGGCGCCCAAAGATGCTTGAGCATGTCGCCAAACTTGGCAAAGCTCCAGGGTTGGTCGATAAACTCCGGCGAAAAGAGGCCTGAGATATTGGTGCCGAAATAGGCAAGGGCGACCCACATCATGATCAGGGCGAGCATGAAGTTGGGTGTGCCAAGCCCGACGAAACTGAGGGCCGTGAAGATATAGTCTCCGATCGAATATTGGTAGACAGCGGAGAATATACCGATCACAAGGCCGACGATCCATGAGAATATCAACGCGGCGAAGGCGACCACCACCGTCAGGCCGAGCCGTTCCCAGATCAGGTCGCTCACAGGAAGCTGCCACTCAAAGGAGAAGCCGAAATTGCCCTGCATGACGTTGCCCAGCCACTTGGTGTAGCGTACCGGCGCCGGCTGGTCGAGACCGTACTGTTTGACGAGCGCGTCGATCTCGTCCTGGCGCACATCGTCACCCATCGCCATGCGATTGGCGATATAGGAGGTCATATAGTCGCCGGGGGGCAGTTCGATGATGATGAAGGAGATCAAAGAGATCATGAACAGCGTCGGCACCATCAGGATGAGGCGGCGAAAGATGAATGAGGACATTGAACCCCAGTGGTCAGTGGCTAGTGGTTAGTGATCAGTGAAACGCCAGCGGCCTGTGGCCGGTCACCAGTGAAGTTACTGGCGACCGACCACTGACAACTGGCCGCTGAAGTTAAGAGCTCTTCAAGTAGTACTGCTCGGGCACGGTGCTGCCAGGCGTCTGCAGATGCCAGGAGGAGACCCCCTCGCGCGGGACGTTGCCCATGTTCTTGCTGACGACGACAGGCGCAGGCAGGCCGACCGCCATGCTGAACGTCCACAGATTCTCCGTGTTGAGATCGAGGATCTGCTGGAAGAGGCGCTTATGCTCTTCCACGTCCGGCGTGCCCTTGATCGCCTCGTAGAGGTCGATGGTGGTGCGCAGGTCGCCTGTCGGCTCTACGCCGTTGGCGCCGCCGGAATTGTACCAGAGGGCATGGCAGGCGACGTGGTGGGAGCTGCCCTGGGCAAAGGGCAGGAAGTGCCGCGGGTCGATCAGCGGGTTGAACTCGGCCGAGCCGGTCCAGACGGTCATATCGTGCTCGGAGGCCTGGACGCGCTGGCTCCAAAGCGGGCGGGCTTCCTCTTTCAACGTCAACTGAACGCCAACATCGGCCATATACTTCTGCATCAGCTCGCCAATGCTGCGCCAGGAGCCGAATACGGGCGCGTAGTTGAAGATAATGCTGAGCGGATCGCCGTCCGGGCGCAGGCGAACACCGTCGGAGTTCGTCTCGGTCAGGCCCATCTCGTCGAGCATAGAGTTGGCCAGGTCCGGATTGTACTCAAGGGCGTTCTTGGCTTGCACCTCATCGTAGAAGGGGGAGGTGGCAAGCGGCGACGGCTGCCCCGGCTCACCCTGGCCGAGGTAGACGGCCTCGATGACCTCATCGCGATTCATCGCGTGGGACATGGCGAAGCGGAAGCGCTTGTCGTTGAAGATTTCGTGCAGGACCGGGTCCGGATGGCAGAGATTGAAGGAAATGACGGCATCGCTCGTTTCGCCGTACTTCCAGAGAAGGATCTCGTAGTTGCCGACCTCTTCGTTCTCTTTGAAGAGCGAGAAGTTCTCCATCAGGATGTGGCGGTGCTGCATGTCGATATCGCCGGCGACGGCGCGCAGATTCAGAACCTCGGAGTCCTCTACAATGTCGGTGGAGACCCGGTCGATGTAGGGCAGCTGGTTGCCGGCGGTGTCCACCTTCCAGTAGTAGGGGTTGCGCTCCAGCACAACGGGGACTTCGGGCGTAATCTTGGTAAAGCGCCACGCGAACAGGACCGGCACGTCGGTGTTGAGGCGCGGGGTGAGCCGGTTGTTGAAGTACTGATGCCAGAACTCGAACTCGTTCTCCTGCGCCTGCGCGTTCAACTCCTCTTCGTCGGCGTAGTTGCGATGGAACTGGGTCAGGTAGTGCTTGGGATACCAGGTCATCGAAGCGCCGTTGGCCCCGGCCATCAAGGTCATGAAAATGCCGTGCGCGCCAGGGAAGGTGAAGCGGATGGTGACATCATCCGGCGCGTCCATGACGACCGGCTCGCCGCCCACGGTCAGCCAGACGGGGAAGCTGGGGGCCAGGTCCTCATCGCCCAACACGTCCTCATACCAGAACATGAAGTCCGCGGAGGAATGGGGCGTGCCGTCCGACCACTTGACGCCTTCACGCAGGTGGAAGGTGTAGGTCGTGCCGTCATCGGAGACTTCCCAGGATTCGGCCAGATTGGGGCC
This sequence comes from Caldilineaceae bacterium, assembly GCA_022824025.1. Classification (GTDB taxonomy): domain Bacteria; phylum Chloroflexota; class Anaerolineae; order Caldilineales; family Caldilineaceae; genus Bin5. The sequence continues at coordinate 91,948 of JAJEBF010000050.1, read as the reverse complement.
CATGTCGGAGCCGTCAATGTTGTAGCGCACCAGCTGCGGGTACATGAGGCGATATCGGAAGATGCCGGCATCGCCGGGGCCGACGCCGATGCGGCGCCAGGTGCCGCCGTACTCGCCGACTTCATTCAAGGGCTCGATCACCATCGGGTTGGAAGGCAGCCGCTCGTCCACGGGGGGAATTTCGCCGTTGGCGACCATATCGGCCAGCATTGGCGCTTCATTGTACTGAGATGCGGGCATCGCGTCGCCGCTGTCGGCTGCGGCCGGCTCTTCGGCAGCGGGCGCTTCAGCAGCGGCAGGCGCGTCGCCGCCGCCGCAGGCAGCCAGCACCGCGCCCGCGGTGGCAAAGGCGGATACCTGCAAAAACCTTCGTCGTGAAATGTGCCTCTGGGTCATGGATTTTCCTCCAATGGTCTGGTTGTATGCCGAAAACTGCTGTGCTTCGTTCTCAACGCCTGGTCTTTTCATTGCGCCGCTCTCGCATACGTCGAACGGGGTAACGCAAAACCAGGAACTGAGTGGTAAAGACAGGAATCCATAGCCGGCGGCTCGGGAGCGGGCGCCAACTGCATCGGGGCAAAACTACGTTAAAGACCTAAAACTTGGGATCAGGCTTTCACAAGCCAAGCAGCCGGAGAAGGCGCCGAAAAAGGGGGAAGGGTTCGGGAATCGCGATATCCGGCGTCAGCCGCATTGGCCGGTACGACATTCTATACACAACGAAAGATTAAGGCAAATCTACTGAGACACTGCGCGAACAACCGCAGCGGATTGTGGATCCCCTGTGAACCAGAGGACGCGGCGCCCGCATTCGGCTCTCGCATTCGGCCTGGACATTCAGCGCAAGACTTCGCGGATCTGGTGCTCGCCGTTGCCGGGCACGTTGTAGGCGAAGGTGTTGGCCCAGCGGGGGTGGGCCGACTTGTTGGGCGCGGAGCCGTGGATGACGAGGGATGTGAAGAAGATGCCGTCCCCCGGCTCCATCGGGACGGTCACGCCCTCCTCCCGCTTGTAGTAGCGGCCCGGCAGGAACATGCCAAAGGTCTCCTGGTGCCGCTCATGGTCCTGCAAGCCCCAGCGGTGGCTGCCGGGGATGAACTCCAGGCAGCCGTTTGCGAGGGTCATTGGATCGATGGCAAGCTGGCAGTTGAGCATCATCGGCTGGTTCTCGTCGGTCTTCCAGTAGGCGTAATCCTGATGCCACGGCGTCGCCGCGCCGATGCCGGCCTCTTTGGGCAGGAGCTTGCTGTGGTAGAGGGCGACCTGCGGATGCATCAGCTCGGCCACGATGTCGACGAGCGCGTCGCTGCGCAGGATGCGGTTGAGAGTGGGGCTGACCAGTTCGCTGTGCATCAGCTGGCGGATGATCTTGCTCTCGTCGGGCGCGTCCTCGTCCTCCCAGGCGACGTGGACTTCGGGCGGGGGATCGGTCACCATGCGGCGGTGAATGTCTGGCAACTCCTGTCGTATCTGCTCGATCTCCTGCCGGGAGACGAGGCCTTTCTTGAGCAGATAGCCGTTGGCTTCGAAAGATTCTTTCTCTTGGACTGTAAGACTCATTGGACACCTCGATCTGTTGGTTCGTGTTCTGTAGCCGGTCGTCAGCGGGTTCGAAATGTGAAACTGTACAGCTTGCTCCGATTGAGGAAAAAGCGGATCTGGACGGCGCCTTCGATCGTTGGCTCCCCATTCTGCCACCTGACCTGCCAGTGGATGTCGTCGCTTTGCAGAGGGAGGCAGTCGGCGCGAGAGAAACCGTCGAGAACGCGTCCGTCCGGGCGGCACAGTTCGACGCGCAGCTGCCCGCCGGCGGCATCGGCGTTCACCTCGAGCGCGCCGGCGCCAGCAGGCAGCAGCAGGGGCTTCGTCACGACCGTCGCCTCGCCGGCCGCGGCGAGGGCGACGAAGCGGTCGCGCTGCCAGGTGGCGCGACCCAGCCGCTTGACGCGCTTCTCCATGTCCACCTCGCCGTGCGTGTGTTCGCAGCCGGTGTAGTACCAGTGAACTTCGTCGCCTTCGATGATCGGCTCTTTGGCCGTGCCGATGATCATGCCCCTGTCAAAGGCGTCGCCGGCGCCGCGCGGGAGCGCAACGGAGCGGGCGCGGTCGGCATGCTGCCAGCTGATGCCATCGCGGCTGTAAACAAACTGACCGTCGATGGGGCCGTCGCAGGGGATCTGGTTCTTTTCGCCCGGAATCTGTTCGGCGGTCACGTAGAGGACGCCCAGCAGACCGATATGGAGGCCCCCATAACGAAAGGCGGACATGTTGTGGAACTCGGCGCGCCGCGCGCCGTACCTGCGCCGGGCGATCTCATCATCCCAGCTGCTCGGCTCCAGGATCGGGTAGGCGTCCTTCCAGGGGCCGGCCAGAGAGGGGCTTTCCGAGTAGCAGATGACGCGCCGTTTGTGGATGTCATCGAAACGCTGGAGCGAATAGGCGCGGTAGAGGGAATCGACCGGATCCCAGGTTACGTTGAACGTGCCCTCGTTGCTGCGCTTCACCACCGGATCGAGACAGTTATGGACGCGCCCCTGCTCGGGCAGGGTCACGGTAACGTTGTCGTCCCAATGGATGCCGTCGGGAGAGGTGAGCAGGAAGATGCTGCGGTAGCGGCGGCAGAAGCCGATCGCCTTGTAGCGTTTGTCCGGGTCCGCTTCGTCGCGGTCGATGAAGACGGAGGCGCCATGGAGGTCCCAGATGATATTGTTGGCGGAGCTGCCGTTGAATGTGAAGATGCCCAGCTCCGGCTTGGTCCAGTGGATGCCGTCGTCGCTCTCCGCGTAGAGGGTGAGGTCGCCGCGGTCGTTGTCGACAAAGGCGCGGCCGTAGCGGTCGGCGGTAACGCCGTTGCAGTGGAAGGGTCTCTCGTCGGTGCGGGGGATATAGAGGCCGGGAATCTGGTAGTTGCCGTCCGGCACGCGCCAGTGGGGGCCCATGCGGCCGAAGTACCACATGCGGTACTTGCCTGCCAGATCGTCGTAGAGAGCCGTGCCGTAGAGGTGGATGCGTTTGCTCATGCCGGGCCCGCAGGCTTCCCAGGGCTTGTCGGCGTCGGGCTCCATGACGAATGGGATCTTGGCGCAGGGCTGGACTTCGCGGGTGATGCCCTCTTCCTCCTGGATCAGGGCTTCGTCGAGGAGGAGGACGCTCTCTCCGCCGCGGAGTGGATAGGCATTGGCGGTAAGATCAGGGGCTGTGTTCATAGGCGGGCAGGGACCGATTGGATATGCTTCCGGCGCGATGGGCGAAACGGCGGCGCATCTGCGATGTCCGCGCCTGTTATGGCCATTGGAGTTTCACCGGCCGGTTGGCGCGCATGGAGTCGATCGCGGCCTCGGCGAGCAACTGGGCCTGGTAGCCGTCCTGCAGCGAGGGCGAGACGGCCGCGCCGCTTTCGAGCGCGGTGATGAAGCCGTCGAGCGCGTAGGCGAAGCTCTCCTCGCCGTAGTAGTCGGGAAACCGGCTCTGCATAATGCCCGCGGCGCTGAACCGGACCAGATTCTCGGCGGGGCCGGAGCCACCTTGCAGCATCCCTTTGGCGCCGAAAACTTCAACCCGGTCGTCAAAGCCGTAGGCCGCGCGCCGGCCGTTCTCTATCGTACACAGCGCGCCGCTGGGGAAGCGCAGGACCGCCACCGCGGTGTCGACGTCGCCCATCTGGCCGACAACGGGATCGATAAGGCAGGAGCCGGTTGCGTAGACCTCGGTCGGCCTCTCCGCGGCGAGCCATGGGGCCAGGTCGAAGTAGTGGATCATCTTGTCGCGCAGCAGGCCGCCGGACCGCTGCAGAAAGGCGAGAGGAGCCAGCGCAAAGTCGCGGGCCGTGACGCGAATGGACTCGATCTGGCCGATCGCGCCGTCCCGGATCTGCCGGTGCATGGATTGGAATTCAGGTTGGAAGCGGCGGCGGAATCCGATGAATATCGGCAGGTCGGACGCGGATGCTTCCTCCACGAACGCGCCTACTTTTTCGATGTCGAGATCGATCGGCTTTTCGCAATAGGTCGGTTTGCCGGCCCGCAATGCCTGGCGAAGCAGGTCGACGTGCGTATCGGTTGACGAGGCGATCAGGACGGCATCGACGTCGTCCGCCTCCCAGATCTGCTGCGCGCTGCGGGGCGTCTGCCCTCCGCGGGCGTCCGCAAGCCGCTGCGCCGCGGCCTGGTCGACGTCGAAGATGTAACCGAGCTCGGCGCGGGGGTGGCTGGCGATGTTGCGGGCGTGGATCGTGCCGGCGCGGCCGGCGCCAAAGAGGGCAAATCGCATCAATTCGGTATCCGGTCGCCGGGGGCCACTGAATTCGAGACATTGGGAACTGTGAAGCGGATCCAGCCGAACGCGCGCCAAGCAACCCAGGGGTTATGCGTCCTGCGGCGAGTTGGCGGCGACGCGCAGGTGAGTATACATAGCGGAGGTTAAGAATGTCAAACGGCGCGGTGAAATTGGATTTTCTGGAGTGGGGGCCGTCAGAAAACGCGGGTGCGTTTGGATTCGTGTGGTGTGAGCGTTTACGAGAGTTTGACGAGCGTTTGCGTGTGTTCATGAGCGTTGGATGCGCGTTGACGTGGGTTTGGCTGAAAGTGATTCTCGGATGATTTGGGGGATGGGCTGTGATGCGGCGCCGCTGGGTTGGGTGTGCTGGTGACCAGACCCGACGGCAAGAGTGCCGATAAATAATAATATATACTTTTTAATTCATAATGCGCGGAAAATCCTCCTGGTGTCCACTAGCTGGAAACCAGGAGATGGTCAGAACATCGTCCCAATATTGGACTACGCCGAAAGAAATTCGCCGGGGATGCGCGAGCGCGCGTATTCCCGGTCAGCGTCGCGATTGGCAAGGACTTCAGGAATCTCACCCTTCCAGTAAGCCGGCGGTTCGTGCCAGACGTCGTCGCGTCGCCGGTGCCAGGCAAGGATCAGAGTCCGGCGCTCATCGGTCAGGTTCTGCCGCGCCGAGTGCAGCACACGGGCGTCCGCCAGCACAAAGGACCGGGCGCGCACGCAGACGTCGACCTGGTCGGGATGGTCGCCGAACATGACCGGATGGTCCTCTTCGATGTAGCGCGCGCCCTGTTCGTGCGCGGGCACAAGCTCATCGTGCAACTCAATTCGCTCGCGGTGCGTGCCGGGGATGACCTTGAGACAGCCGTTCTCGACGCTGGTGTCGCTCAGATAGTAGGAGACGAAGATCTGCTGCGGCCAGGGCGTGACGCTGATCGGGTCCTCCCAGCTCGCCCAGTCCTGGTGCCAGTATAGGGCCGGTTCGCCCGGGTCTTTGGTGAGGATGATGATGCCGCCGGTGCTTTCGAAGTCGCCGAATCCCATCTCCTCGAGCGCCTGCCGCGCCGGCTGCCATTCCAGGAGCCTCCTGATGACGTCGTTCTCCTCGCCGCGTACATTCACGTGCTGGCCCTGGTATCGCACGTCGGGCGGAGGGACGTGAGCGGCGATGAGGCGCTCCGATTCTTCGCGCAGCTCCTGCAGGAACTCTTCGGTCAGGATGTCGTCAACAAAGCAGTAGCCGTCCTTCAGCATCTGTTCTCGTTTGGCCAGCGCGATTTCGGGTTGCATTGCATTCTCCTGCCTGAACCTACAGTGGTTGGTGCCAGATAGCCGGTTACAGATAGTTCGTCACGGTAACGCCGCAGTCGAGGAGCGGAAAGCGTTTATACTCTTCACGCTCCTCTTTTCGCACGCCTCGCTTCCTGCCGTTACAACCGCTCCGGGTCGAGCGCGCCGTCACCGAAGATCAGCGAGTACGCATGGTTGTGGGAGTCCACGGTGGCGGCATCCATGTAACAGACGCTGAAAGCGCGGCGGGCGATGGAGGTGCTGTTGACGCCTGAGCTGTGCGGCAGATAGTTGTGGAGCAGCACGGCTTCGCCGGCCTCCATTTCGAGCGGGATCGTTTCGGCCTCCGCAACCAGCGACTGGGCCTGCTCGTCGGTCATGAAGCCGGAGACGTGGCTGGGGTTGATCAGGGCGTGATGGCGGCGGGGGGCGATGTGGACGCAGCCGTTGGCGACGGTAGCCGGGTCGAGCGCGGTCCAGATCGTGATCAGGGGATCGCGGTCGAAGTAGGTCCAGCGATCCTGGTGCCAGACGAGGTTGGTGCCGCCGACGGACTGCCCCGCATCCCCATCGCCATCCGCCGGGTCGGCCGCCGGCTTGTTCATAAACATGGCGCGCATGCAGGAGACCGGCGTGTCCGCGCCGTATACCATGCTACAGATGTGGCGGAAGAGCGGCTTCTGCATATAGCGCAGGAAAAGCGGATCGAACTCCAGATCCTGGATCTTGCGATAGTGCAGGGTGGCGCCTTTGTGCCCTTTGGAGCCCCGTCCGGGCGCATCGGTCTTACCGGGGATGCGGTCCAGCTGCATCATCATGCGGCTGTAGTCGACCGGCGCGGTGCCGAGCATGATCCCGTCCATGCGCTGCTGCAGCGCCGCCAGTTCGTCGTCGGTCAGGCAGCGCCCCAGGCGCAGGTAGCCATCCCGCTCGTATTGTTGCCACTGGGCATGGCTCAATTTTTCCAGCATTGCAATATCTCCAATCTCAGTGCGCGCATACTGCGCAGCGGTTGCGCTTGGCCTCTGCGGCCAGCTGTTAGTCGACCTGGTAGCCTTCCAGGTCGCCGATATTGTCGACCACCTTGGTCACGGCGTCCAGGTACTGCTCCATCTGGTCGGGCCTGTTGGGGGCGGAGAGATCCGGCTGCAGGAAGTTGAACTCCTGATCCACCAACTTTTCGGTAACCGGCAGCGAGCCGATCGAGTAGTCCGCTTCGCCGTCATAGTGGGGGCATTGGAAGGGGCAGCCGTGCCCGTACACGTTCTTCTCCTGGAAGATGGCGCGGTGGTGAATCGGCCCGGAAGGCATCGGCTTGCCGCCGGGGTGGAAGAGGAAGTTGGCGCTGTTGACGTAGGTGAGAGCGGTGACGCCTTCAGCGTTGATCGCCTTGACGAACGTCTCCCTGGGCACGCCCAACTCCTCTTCGTTGTAGAGGCTGGAATACATGTGGTAGACGTGCTTGTTCCCGGGCGCGACGTAGGGCGGCGTGATCCCCTTCACCTTGCTCAGCTCCTGGGTGAGGAGCTCGCAGTTGGCGATGCGGGCGTCGTTGGCCTCCTCGAAGGTCTCCAGCGCCTCGTAAGCGACGGTCATCGCGTAGCGGTCGATGCGGTGGTTGTCGCCGTAACCGCCGGTTGACGCGTACTTGAGCAGATCGGAGTTGGTGAGGATCTTGGACAGCGTAGAGGGATGCTGCCCGCCCAGCGCGCCGCGCTCGTAGTATTCGCGGCTGTTGGTCGTCATCACCCCGCCGCTGGTGGCGGCGATCGGCTTGCCGGCGAAGCTGAAACAGGTGATGTCGGCGATGCCGCCGATGATCTGGCCGTCCACGTAGGCGCCGGTGGCCTGCGCGGAGTCTTCGATGAGCACGATGTCATGTTCGCGGGCGATGGCGAGCAGCTCCTTCAGATCGACCGGATGGCCGTAGAGATCGACCGCGATGATCGCCTTGGTGCGGTGGGTGATCTTGCGGCGCACGTCCTCCGGGTCGAGCGTGAAGGTTTTGGGATCGACATCGGCGAAGATCGGCACGGCGTTGTTGTGCATGATGCAGCTTACGCTGGCGATCCAGGTAAAGGAGGGCACGATCACCTCATCCCCCGGGCCGGCCTGCGCGGCCGTGAGGGCCGAGTTCAGCGCCACCTGTCCGGACGAGACGGGCAGGGCGTATTCGACCTGCATCTTCCTGGCGAACGCTTCCGAAAACTCCTCCCAGCTTGGCGCGTCACCCCGCTCCCACATCGGCGACCGCATATGCGGGCCCGATTGCGGCTCGGTGGTGACGGCCTTTTCGCCGCCGAGTAGGGCTAATTTGCTCATCTGCAGCTCCTGACAGAAAGTGTGGGACCTTTCCTGTCCCGGTTCCGCCTTGGGGACATTGCGGGGAAGGCGAAGGAGATTGGCGTCATGAATTCAATGTGCGGGTCACACCTGGAGGGAATGATAGCACAGGGCGCGGGCAAGTCAACAGGTCAGTTTTGGGGGGTGTAGACCGGATTTGGGGCTGCCCTGAGGAGCTGGTTCCGGGCCTCAGGGGAATTTCTCAACCATAGCCGGAAATTCATCTTCATTTTGCTCTCTCCCTGTATGCTTGCCCAGCGGCGCATTCCCCGCTGGCGACGGCGGCCGCCGGCGCCTGAGGCCTTCTTGTCTGCCGATCCTGTCCCCGTGTTTGCCGGACTAACATAACGGGTGGTACAAACAACGGGGGCAGGTCAGTGGAATCAAACGCATGTTTGAAACTCAGCGTAAACGGTCGTTCCCTTTGCCGGACTATGATCTGACTAAGCCGGGTTCGGTAATCGTGAAACTCGATGGGCGGATTCTGGATGAACGTTACACCCGGCTGCTTCTGGAGCGGACTGATCTCGATCTTGAACAGGTAATTTTGCTCGACCGAGTGCAGAAAGGACTACCCATTGAGAAAAACGAACGCCGCTCACTCAGAAATGCAGGCTTGATAGAAGGACGCCATCCCAACCTGATGGTGGCGGACGTTGTCGCTAAGGCGACTGGGAAAATAGGCGAATACGTTCTCGAAAGCGGTTTCGACAATCTGTATTATAGAGACTTGATTCTGAAACTGGTGCGTGAGCATGGGCCGGTAAGCCGCAAGGATATTGATGAAACGTTGTTGACTAAACTACCTGACCGACTCAATCGGCAACAAAAGCGGACAAAAATCCGCAATCTAATCCAGAGGCTCCGCATCTCTGGCAGTATCGCAAATCAAGGAACGCGGAAGCAACCAGAATGGATATTTTTGAAAGCTCTGGATGATTGAGCAATGAGATTCGTTCCAGATAAGCTCGCAAAATACAGTGAGGATGCTGCAGCAAGTCATATAGCGGTTGTTTATTGCTGACACTGCGCTTAATCCTTTACTATTCTCTGGTTTGTTCAGAGTTGCAAGTAAAGGCTTCAGGTTAGCCGCGAAGCCATATCCAGTGTGCGGATTTCCATTGACATCCGAATGCGAGGAAAGAGGCGTAAGAAACACCTTTGCTCACCCCGTTCAGATTCGCGAAACGGCGATGGCTTAGCAGTTACTCTCTGCCAGAAATCTTTTACTTATCCGTGGTAGAATTCGGCTCGTAAGTAAAGCATTTAGACATAAACTAAGTAAAAGATTCAAGATATAGGCGATTCTACCCGGTTCGTTCCAGGATTTCGGTGGCTGTACCCAACTCAGTGATAGGGTGTTGCCAGACTAAGCGCCGGATACGATTTGGAGAAAGAAGTGACCGCCATGGAACTCGCCTGCGCGGCCTGACTTGCGTGGACGCCACTTTATCGGAAGTGGCCGCGATATTGCAGGCGATGGTCCTGATCGCCGCGCCCGACAAGCTGCCTTGACGCGCAGGAGATCGAACGCGATCCCCCAGAGCAGGCCCTTTGCGTGAGCGATGACGCCTACCCTGAAGGGCTGCCGGAGGTGTTCCACTGGCAGGCTGGCGGCGGCGGGCGTTGAGAAGAGATATCGCCAAAGGAGTTGCAGAGTCGAAAACGGCGGAGGACAATGTCAGTTGCCATGACAGTCTCAAAGGATGGCGCGCATGAACGAAGAAAGGACGAAGGAAGGGCTGCAGATGGTCTGGCCCAGGGCTCTCCTCAATTCGGCGCCTGAGGTTCACGTGCCAATCGGCTACACGCTGCGGACCTACCAACCCGGCGACGAAGCCGCCTTCTACAAGCTGATGGACCTGGCCGGTTTCAAAGATTGGGACGATGAGGTCTTGCGTCCCTGGTTCACCATGATTTTGCCGGACGGCTGGTATTTCATCGTGGACCGCGCCAGCAACGAGCTTGTTGCCACGGCAATGGCCCACCACAGGCCGGATGCGAATCATCCCTTTGCCGGCTCGCTGGGCTGGCTCGCCGGCCATCCCGATCATGCCGGCAAGGGGCTTGGCATGGCCGTGAGCGCGGCGGTTGTGCGCCGCCTTCTCCAGGCCGGCTACCGGAACATCTATCTCTTCACAGAGGACTGGCGGCTGGCCGCGCTGAAAATCTATCTGACGCTGGGTTGGGCGCCTCTCCTGTATATGCCGGATATGGAAGGACGCTGGCGCACCGTCTGCGACAAAATCGGCTGGGCGTTTACACCGGATGAATGGCCCACCAGCATTGGCGGAACCTCTGAACTGCTGTCTATATCGCTTTGAGATACGATGAAAGGAACTTCGTTGAATGGCCATGACCACCATTAGACTCGCCGGCGCGGCCTGGTCCTTCGTGGGCGCCAGTTTGTCGGAATCGGCCGCGATATGGCAGGCGCTGGGAATAGAGGCGATGGACCTGATGGCTGTGCCCGGCGGCTTGCTCGATTCGCGCGAGATCGAACGCGATCCAGAGGGGCAAGCCCGCCGCGTAACCGGGGCCGGCCTTCCGCTCAACAATCTGCTCTACTTCTTCGGGGATGGATTCGACGACAGGCCGGTCAATTCTGTCGATGAAAGCGTACGCGCGGCCAACCGGGAAACATTCAAGCGCGTCCTCCGGTTCTGCAAAGCCGCACGTATTTCGTCGGTGCTGGTGCTGCCGGGCGTAGAACAGGCGGGCATCACGCACGAAGAGGCAGTGAAGCTGTCCGCAGCCGCGATGAACGACCTCGCCGCGCTGGCAGCCGCCGAGGATGTGCTGTTTCTGTTCGAGCCGCACGTCGAGTCGGTGCTGGAAAGCCCCTTCGAAACGTTGACATTTATGCAGCAGAATCCCGCGCTCAGAATCGTGCTCGATTATTCCCACTTCATGGCGCAGGGCTATGATCCGGGAACCGTGGATCCCCTCGGCCCCTATGCCGGCCATGTCCATCTGCGGCATTCCTGCAACGGCAAGCTGCAGGCGCGCTGGGATGACGGGGAGCTTGACCTTCACGCCGTGGTCGAAGTGCTTGAGGCCGCGGACTACAACGCCTACCTGACACTGGAGTATGAACACGATCCGTGGATGGACTGTGACCAGGTGGATGTGATGACCGAGACGATCAAGATGCGGGATGAGATGAGACGCCTGCTGCCGGCCGACGCCTCCTGGCGGCATGGGCACGGTGGCTAGATGTTCGGCCGCCGCGATTCACTCGTAATTTCAGATGGAACTTGACAATAAGAGACTGAGCGCCGGAAACTGGAGCCTTCCATGCCTGAAACAGCCCGAATCGCCGTCATCGGAACCGGATGGTGGTCAACGACCGCCCACATTCCCGCGCTGCAGGCCAATCCGAACGCGGACCTCGCCGCTCTGGCCGACGTCCGCGCCGACGTGTTGGACAAAGCGGCCCGGCACTTCGGTGTGGAGGGGACCTATACCGACCTGGGCGAGATGCTGGCGCAGGAGCGGCTGGACGGCGTCGTGATCGCGGTCTGGCATGCCGCCCATTACGAGGCCGCGCGCGCCTGCCTGGAGCAGGGCCTGCACGTGGTCCTCGAAAAGCCGATGACGCTGCTCGCGGCGCACGCCCGCCATCTGACCGAACTCAGCCGCGAGCGCGGCTGCCAGTTGATCATCGGCTACCCCTGGAACTACAACCCCCATGTGCTGCGGGTACAGGAGGCGCTCGGCTCGGGGCGGCTGGGCGGAATCCGCTATATCAACAACATGTTCGCCTCCAGCGTCATTTCGCTGTACCGGGGTGATGACAGCGTCCACGACGACCTGTACCAGTACACGGTTACCGGACCCGGCGACGTTTACAGCGATCCGGAGCGCTCGGGCGGCGGTCAGGGCCATCTGCAGGCGACCCACTCGGTGGCGCTGATGCTGCATATGACCGGGCTGAGGCCGGACAGTGTGATGGCGCTGATGGACAACCTCGATACACGGGTGGACGTCGTCGACGCGATGATCGTACAGATGGACAACGGCGCGCTGGCCAATATCGGCAGCTCCGGCACGCTCCATGCCGGCGGCCCGGAGCAGGAGATGGTGGTGCAGATCTACTGTGATCAGGGCTGGATCAACGCCGACATTATCCACAGGCGTTGCGCAATTTACTATGCAGACGGCACTGTGGAGGAGCTGCCGCCGATAACGGCTGAGCAGAGTTACACGACGTCGGCGCCGGCGGACAACCTTGTCGACGTCATCGTCCGCGGCGCGCCCAACCAGTCCCCGCCGGAAGTCGGCTGGCGCACGGTCGAGCTTCTCGACGCGGCCTACCGCTCGGCAGCCGGTGAAGGACGCCGGGTGCCGGTCAGTTCGCTGTATGGCGCTGCAGCAGTGACCCAGTAAGTATTCGGATTCGGGAAAGTTCCTATCAACCTGAATGCGGAGTAAGTAAGCACCTTACCAAGCTGGTAGAATAGAAGGTCTGCAACCAAGATTCTCCAGCAAAGAAAGGTGCTCTGGGATGCGTATACTCAACCTGTTCTGTCATGTCGATTACGATATGCAGCACGTCATTGAGCGCACGCGCATTGAATTCCCTGCTCTGGTCAATTACACGCGCTCTGTGGAGTTAATTCCATCCTCCCTGCCAGCCATGTATCTCTATCTGCATGTGCGCTTTGGTCAGGGGACAGGGGTGGCATTCATTGATTCGACGCCGTTGGCTGTCTGCCATCATCGGCGCATCAGTCGCCACCAAGTCTTCTCCGGGTTAGCCGCGCGCGGCAAGAGCGGCATGGGGTGGTTCTATGGCTTCAAACTCCATCTGATTGTCAATGACCAGGGTGACTTGCTGGCGGTTCACCTCACACCCGCCAACACCGATGCCCGTAAACCGGTCCCACAGATGACCAACGCACTGTGGGGGAAGCTGGTCGGCGACCGCGACTATCTCTTCAAAGCGCTCTTTGAACAACTCTTCGCACGGGGAATGCAGCTGATCACGCTGATTCGCAAAAACATGCAAAACTGACTGGTCGTTCTCGAAGACAAGTTACTGACGCGTAAACGTTTCATCATTGAGACCATCGTTGACCAACTCAAAAATATCTCCCAGATTCAACACACCCGCCACCGCAGCCCGACCAACTTTCTCGTCAATCTCATCGCCGGTCTGATTGCTTACACTTGGCAACCCAAGAAGCCCTCGCTCAATCTCTCTGGATAAGAGATGGCTCTATAGCCAGCCACCATTTAACTCCAAATTCAGGTTATTATATCAATGCTGTCTTCCCAGATGGGAACGAATTCCCTGCTACCTCCGGCCCGCCCCAGCGGAACCTGTGTAACCGGACTCCGCGACTTTCTGCATCGAACGATCCCGGATGTGAACCGCAATTCGATGCCTTCCCGGCCCCCTTGCAGAACGCGCCTTGGCCCGTTAAACGCCCAAGACTTAAGAGATGAGATGAGCGCAAACCCCAAAGGAATTGTCGCCCCATTGACATAGCCAGGAAGGACGCGTGAGAAGCGACGGTCACCGTCCGTAGGCCGGGGCACACCCGCTACACGTATGCTCGGCGAACGCCTTTTCCAGCCGGCGGCCACGAGCGTACCAACCAAACTACGCTTCTCTCAGCACCCGTTGCCTCTGCCTCCTGTTCCCTCGGAGATATTCGGCATAGCAGTCCGTTGTTGAAGGCAGGCCCCTTCATCAGTCGGCCTTTGGATATGCAGTCGATCTTACAGCCCCATCTCGTAGAGCTTTGCGATCTTCTCCTTGCGCCTTGGTCCCGCCGTCTCCATCAGCCGGTCGGTGAACGTCCGCTTACCGTACCGCTGGTTGACCCGCATCAGATAGCCGTACAGCCAGGTCTCCTCCCAGCCCAGCTTCGGATAGGCCGCCCAGTTGAAGGTAAACATGCGGCGGCCCACCGCGCCGCCCCAGGACGAGTGCCACAGGCGATGGTCGAATGCGACGACATCGCCCGGCGACGACTCCAGCGGCATGCGTCCCGGCACGTTCGGGGAGAGAATGTCGAAGATACCCTCCTCCACAGCCTGGTGGAGCTGCAGCGAATACTCAGGATGGTGGCTGCCGGGGATGACACTGAGGCAGCCCTCGCCTTCGCCGACCGGGTCACAGTAGAAGGCTGTCTTCATTGTCGCATAGGTGTGCAGCCCGCCGCCGTCCGCGTGCCAGCGCGTGTCGCCCACGTAGAGGTTGCCGTCGTTGCCGCCGGTGTAGAGGCTGCCCTCGCCCAGCAGCCCATCCACGATGTCCAGCAGCCGCCCATCGTCCAGTAGAGGGTAGAACGACTCCGGGTCTTCCTCGATGATCGGCATCACCTCCTGTCGCTCCTTGCCGTCAAAATCTACGCCCCCGCGCACGCGCCGCAGCGCCCGCACGAGCGCCTGGGCGTAGAACTCGATCTCGTCGGCGTCGAACAGTTGCCGGAAGACGACATAGCCGAATGTGCGAAAATGTTGCCGCTGTTCGTCGCTCACGGTAATTCCATGTTGTTCCATTGCTTTCCTCCAGGTTTCTCTTGCTCTACCGAACAAATGAAAAGGGTATCTTCGGCCAGATCTCTCTGACCCGCATGGGACACGGACCGCTCACAACCACCCGTGTCCTATATTGTCACAATGGGGTCCACTGAACGAATCAGAACGAGAAGTCGCGTACTGTGGCAAGCACGGCAGGAAGGCGGCAGACCTCCTGCCCGGCTCAACCCTTCACGCCGGTGACGACCACGCCCTGGATGAAGTATCGCTGCAGGAAGAAAAACACGAGTACCGGCGGAATCGTCAGGATGGTGGACATCACCATCAGCTCCGGCCAGGTGGCCGCCTGGTAGGTCAGATTCGTGTCGAACTGCCACGTGCGGATCGCGACCGCCAGTGTCATCTTCTCCTCGGTGTTCAAGTAGATCAGCGGCGCGAAGAAGTCGTTCCATTCCCCCATGAAGGTGAAGATCGACAGCGCGCCCAATGCCGGCAACGACTGCGGTAGGATCACACGCCAGAATGTGCCGAAGAAGCCGCACCCGTCAATGCGCGCCGCCTCGTCGATCTCCTTGTTCAGGCTCATGAAGAACTGCCGCATCATGAAGATGAAGAACGCGCCCCCGCCGAACCAATTGGGCACGATGATCGGCAGCGGCGTATCCAGCCAGCCCAAATCGCGGAAAATCAGGTACTGAGGGATCAATACGACGTGGTACGGGATCATCATCGTGCTCAATACGATCAAGAACAGCGCGCCGCGGCCCGGAAAACGCAGACGCGCAAAGCTGTAGGCCACCAGCGAGGCCGTCAGCACGCGCCCGACCAGAACGCCCACAACGATCGTCATCGTATTCTTCAACGAGATCCAGAACGGAAACTTGGCCAGCGCGGTCGGATAGTTGGCCCACAGCACCGGGCGCGGGATAAAAGTCGGCGGGATCGTAAACACCTGACCGTCCGGCTTTAACGATCCGCTCACCAGCCAGACCATCGGCAGCAGGAACATCGCCAGCCCCACCGCCAGCAGCAGGTACAGAACCGTCCGCCAAAACAGGCGGCTGACTACAGGCGATTGCAGATCGAAAATCGACGTACGTTGCACTGCCACCGAGCCTCTCTCGTCCACCGCGGGGTTTCCCATCCCGGTCGCCCCCAGTCGTTGCCGGCTCCCGTCAGCCGCCGGTTATTCGCCCTCATAGTGGACAAAACGCGACGATGTCCGCAACACCAGGATCGTCAGGGCGAATATGATGATAAAAAGGATCCATGCCAGGCCGGCCGCGTAGCCCATCTCAAGCTGCTGCCAGCCCTTGCGGTATAAGTAGAGGACATAGAAAAGAGTAGAGTTGACCGGACCACCGTCGGTGATGATAAAGGCGCTGGTAAAAACCTGAAACGAATTGATAATGCCCATGATGAAGGTGAATAGAATCACCGGTGAGGTCAAGGGAATAGTAACGTTCCAGAACTGGCCCCAGGCGTTTGCGCCGTCGACCTTGGCCGCGTCGTAAAGGGCGGTGGGCACACCTTGCAGCGAGGCAAGATAGAGAATCAGGCCGCCGCCCGCGCCCCATAGACTCAACACCATCAACGATGGCAGCGACCACTTCGTCGAACCGAACCAGTTTGGCGGGTCGCTGATGCCAATCGTCTGCAATACACTGTCCGCGAGCCCGTACTCGTGTGCGAAGACATAGGCGAAAAGGTAGGCCGTAGCCACGCCCGGTACTACGGCGGGCAGATAGAAGCCGGTGCGCCAGAAGGAAAGCCCCCGCGCCTTCTGATTGAGCAGCAGCGCCAGCCCGTAGCCCACGATTACGCCTAGCGGGACCGTTACGATCGCGTACACACCCGTCACACGCAGCGCCTGCGCAAAAAGCTTGTCGCGCGTGAACATCCTCTCGAAATTGTCCAGCCCGCGGAAGACCGGGTCCGACAGTATGCTGTACTCTGTCAGCGAATAATAGGCCGAAAGCAGCATCGGCCCCACACCCCACATCAGAAATCCCAGCAGCCAAGGCGAGATGCCGATGTAACCGGCCAGCGCTTCCCGGCCTTTGAGCGTCCGCCACCAGGGCAGCTTTCGCGGCGTCGCCGCAGTCGTCATGGCTTCCCTCTACATTCGGAAAGAGGAGCGAGGCTCTCCCACCCCGCCCCTCTCACGTCACTTCCCAAACTTTCCTAAGAGTCGTTGACATTTCACGGAGCCGAGTATTTGCAGTGCAGCCAGAAGCAAGAATGGCGTTGAAAAGCCTGCACCTGTTCACTGATTTGCCAAAAACTGCGAACATTCGAACAGTTTCTGCCATGCATTTGCGGCGAAGAAGGCGGTAAACATCACGCAGTTGCCGCATTTCTGCGCTGTAATTGCAAACGTCAAGACCTAGCTCTTGGCTTCCAACTCGGCGTTGATGTCGGCTACGGCCTCTGTGACCGCCTCTCCGGCATCCCTCTCGCCGATCAAGGCCGCCTCAAACGCCGTCCGCAGCGTATCGCGCAGATAGGCCGCCGCCTTGAAGCCGTCGTGGCCCGGATAGTGGATCGACGCCTCGGCCTGCTCAGGATAGGCCGAGAAACCCTCCCAGCGCGAGAGGTGGATCCCCGCCACCGCCTGAATCTCGCTGCCTTCCTCCAGCTCGCCGTAGTACAGCCCGCTGTTGTAGGCCGGCGATAGCCCCGACGTGCGCACGAACTGGCGTCCCACGTCCTCGTCAATGATCTGCGTGATGGCATAGTCCATCGCCGCGTCCAGCACCTTCGACGACCTGTTCACCGTCAGGAAGTCTCCCGTCGTGTGGATCGCCCGCTGCTTGAACCACGGAGCGTGGATGTAAGTCTTCTCGAACTCCAACGAGGCCGACGGGAAAAGCGTCAGCCCCACCGGCGCCAGCGCCAGCGCTGCCCGCCCCGCTCGGTATGTCCCGCCCTCAATTGGACCCGCCACCGCTTCCAGGTAGGTATGCCCTTGCAGCGTGAGGTCGATCACCTTACTAATCGCCTCGAGCGACTCTTCCGAGTCCAGCAGACAGGTCGTCTCGTCACCCTCGTACCACCAAGTGTCGAACTGCTGGCCGCCGTTGCCGTAAACAAAGTGCTTAGTGCAGTAGCTCCACCCACTCATCAAAGGCCCGGCGATCGGCCAGACCTGGTCTTCCATTCCCGCGCCGGCCTCCGACGCCGCCTCGCAAAACGCGACCAGGTCGTCAATCTGCCACTCGTCGAAATTGTCATCGCCGAACTCAGGCAGCGTGTCCGTCAGACCCATCTCGTCGGTCAGCGACTTGTTGACGTGGAAAATACACGGGTGCGCCACATACTGGTCCAGGCCCAGGATCTCGCCCCTGTAGCCGCCCACTTCAACCGGATTCCAGTAATACTTGCTGTCATCGAAATTGTGGATCACCAGGTAGTCGTCAAAGGGATGCAGTTGGTTGGATGTCCAGAAGTCGCCCTGGAATACGTTGGCGACCATGATAACATCGGCTGCGGTGCCGCCTGCCAGCTGCAGTTTCAGCTTGTCGTGGTACTCGCTCCAGGGCGTGCTCTCTAGCGTCGCCTTCGTGTTGGTCTTCTCTTCAATGATCGGGGCATAGTCGTTCCAGAACGTCCCCCACCAAGTGCTGAACCGGATCGGTGTCGCTTCGGAAGCCGCCGCGCTCGAGTCAGCCGCCGCCGGTTCGGCCGCAGGCGTCGGCGCGCAACTGGCGATCATGACGCTCGTGCCTGCCAGCGCCGACCATTTCAAAAACTCACGGCGCGAGACATTGAATCGTTTCGTCCTCTTCATGAGCATCTCCCTCCTTTGCTAGTCTCGGTCGTACAGAAACGGCTGTCTGCCTTCGAATTGAGATCCGACTTTCTCCCTATCTCTGCCAGGGCATCACCCCCTCTCGCAACGAACAGCCGCAGCGCCAATCCGGTTATGCTGACCTGCAGTCGCCCGCGCATTCGCCGTCGCTGATTAGTGGCCTGTTTGAGTCCGGTACCGTAAGAAGCCATTCCCAAAAAACAGTCCTTGCCGGCCGAGTCGGATGTCGCTAGCCAGTTCGAAAATTGCACTATGGATCGGCAGGGAAGCCGTGAAAATATTGATAAAATACCACCGCACGCCTGCCCTGTCAACAACGTTAAATATATGGTCTATTCCTGTAGAACGCCGGCAGACCAAGGCAGCCAGGACCGGACACGCGCCCGACCGCGCGTTTTTCACTCTTACCAGGTATGACAAGGCTTCCAACCTCGGGGAGTCCAGCCTGCGGATCGAGGCGGCGCCGGGTCGGCGTGACCGAGCAGACCTTCTACCGCGGGCGCAGCGAGTACGGGGGTCTCAGGATCGCCCAGCTCCAGACGCCTGAAGAGAGCTGTGGCGGACCTGACGCTGGACAACCAGATACTGAGAGAGGCGTCAGAGGGAAACTTCTGAGTCCTTCACGTCGTCGCGAGTGTGTCGAGCACGTGAAGGCGCGCTTTGGGGTCTCGGAGCGACGCGCCTGCAGGGCGCTGGGTCATCCTCGCTCCACACAGCGGTACAAGCCGAGTCCGGTGGACGATGAGAAGGCGCTGACCGAGGAGATCGCGGCGCGGGCCAGTCAGTTCGGCAGGTACGGTTACCGGAGGATCACCGCCCTTCTGAGGCATCGCGGCTGGTATGTGAACCACAAGCGTGTGGAGCGGATATGGCGACGTGAAGGTCTGAAGGCGCCTGTGAAGCAGCCGAAGAGAGGGCGTCTGTGGCCCGATGACGGCTCGTGTGTGCGTCTGCGGCCTGCGTGGAAGGACCACGTGTGGGTCTATGACTTCGTGTACTTGAGACTCCATGACGGCAAAGAAGTGCGATTGCTGACCGTCATTGACGAATACAGCAGGGCGTGTCTGGCGATCCGGGCTGCGCGCAGCATACGGTCTGCCGATGTGATAGAGGCGCTGGCCGAGTTGATGTTGTTCAGAGGCGTGCCCGACCATATTCGCTCGGACAACGGGCCGGAGTTTACGGCCCGGGCAGTACGTGAGTGGCTTGGGCGGGTGGGAACCAGGACGCTCTACATCGAACCTGGGTCGTCTTGGGAGAACGGCTTGCGAGTTTCATCGGGAAGTTGAGGGATGCACTGTTGAACAGAGAGGCCTTCAATACGTTGCTGGAGGTGCGTGTGCTGACGGAGCGCTACAGGCAGATTTACAACCAGGTCAAACCGCTCAACTCTCTGGGCTACCGGCCGCCGGCTCCTGAGGCCCTCTTGCCTGCCGACCCTGTCCCCGTGCTTGTCGGACTAACATAACGGGAGGTACAAACATCGGCGGCAGGTCGCTACCCCGTTCTTGTCGAAATCGGTCAAACAGTTCAATAATGAGATGGACATAGTCGGTCAGTTGTGGCAACACTGCCACTTGGTCACTCCTATTCGTTGGCAACGATAGAAAAGACCGTACTGGCCGATTATGTCAAGTCCACGTTATGCATACCCCTCAGTTAATTCGCAGGGAAAGAAAGTGGCGTGGTGCACTTCAGGATAACGGGTCGATCCTACTATAAACCGGGCGGATCCCACACCGTGACTGGCTAGCGGCTCGTTTGGATCATGCGGACAAAGTCTAAGAGAGGCAATACACGCACATGGCGACCCGCCCGCCCGTACCCTATCGCATTCGAACAAATACGCCCACAAGCTCTGAGAGCAAATTAGTGTCGATTGAGAAATGGGGATGGTTGTCCTAATGCGGTAATGCTTTGCCAGCCGGCTGACCGCGAAAAAAGATATCTCCGATCCCGCTTGGTGGGGGGCTCATCCTCAACTTCATACCGGCACCTACAAGTGCCTTTGACTTGAGCTATCGGCCGCGTACTCTTGCACAACATGGAAGCCGTCTATACGCACACATTTGGGTGATCGTGCGTCCGACTCTACACCCAAATGTCCGCCCACCCGCAGTGCATTTGTATCAACCCAATTCTTGGGCGCACATGATACTTGATATCCAAGAAACTGGCTTTCCTAACTGACATAAGGCCTTACCAATAACCGCCCCATGGAGCCTCAATCGTGAAAATCTTTATGGTAACCGACATGGAGGGCGTGGCCGGGGTCGTCTCCTTCGCGGACCAGTCCTTTCCCGACGGCCGCTACTACGATGCCGGCAAGAAGCTGGTCACCGGTGAGGTCAACGCCGCGGTGGACGGCCTGCTGGACGCCGGGGTGGAGGAGGTCTTGGTCTGGGACGGACACGGCGCCGGCGGCATCGACTTTGACACGCTGCATCCGGCCGCGCTGCTGCTGCATGGCCGGCCTTCGCCGCCGTGGAGCCGGTTGCAGGAGGTGATCCGGCGCTACGACGCCTTCGTCATCGTCGGCCAGCACGCCATGGCCGGCGTCGTCACCAGCAACCAGAACCACACGCAGAACAGCCGCACCGTGGACGCCTACCGGCTCAACGGCAGACCGATCGGCGAGATCGGACAGCTTGCTCTCTTCATGGGCGGGCTGGGGCTGCCCCTGCTCTTCCTGAGCGGCGAACAGGACGCCTGCAAGGAGGCGGAGGCGCTGGCGCCGGAGATCATCACGGCGGCGGTGAAGGAGGGGCTGGGGCGCGGTTCGGCCATCTCACTCTCCGCGCAGGCGGCGCGGCAACGCATCCGCGAGAGCATCGCCGCGGCCATAGCCAAACACCGCCAGGACCCGATCGCGCCCCTGGTCTGGCCCGCCCCCTACGTGCTGGAGAAGCGCTTCTTCCACACTGACACCGCCGACGCGGAGATGAACAAGGCGGGCGCCGAACGGGTAGACGCGCAGCGCGTGCGCTTCCGCAGCGACAACATTCTCGACATCGTCTACCGGTGAACTGCAGTGGCCAGTGGCCGGTGGTCAGTGATCAGCGACTTCACTTGCCGTCGCTCTAGTAAAGCCCCGGGCCCATGTCGGGCGGCAGGCGCAGCTGGCCGTCTGTGACCTGGAAGTAGGAGGGGTGGGCGGCCTGTTCCTGCGGCCGCGACAGGGGCATGAACTGGCGGTGGTTGCCCTCGAAACAGGCCGCGTCCAGGCGCAGGTGGGCGCAGAAGTTGGCGCTGTGGACGAGCGCAAGGCCGGGGTTGGTGAGGTCCTGCAGCGTGAGATAGAGGCGGTGATGGCGGCCCCAGCAGTAGGCCAGCAGCGAGTGCGTATGGCCCTTGCAGGTCTTCACCGCCAGCCCGGACCAGCCCAGACGGTGGATCCAGTCGAGATTGTCGAGGTCATCCAGGCTCTCGTCGACGACCACCGGCACGCGCGCGGCCACCTCGTGGAGCGTGTCGGTATAGGCCCCCAGGTCGCGAGGGGTGGGCTGCTCGATATAGTCCAGCGCGGCGAACGCCTGCGGCTTCTCCGCGGCCACCCGGTCCAGCACTTCCAGCATCATGGCGGCCTCTTGGTAGGCCTCATTCGGGTCCACCGACAGGCGCGGCCCGCCCGCAGCGCCGGCGGCCTCCATGGCCTGGGATGCCGCGGCGTACACATCGATCAGGCGTCCGGCGTCCTCGGCCGGGGACTGGCCGCGCAGCTTGAGCTTGAAATAGCGCAGGCGGTCGCGCTCGATCCAGCTTGTCAGGTCGGCGGGGAGGTCGGCCGCGGCAGGCTGTTGCGGGTCCGCATCGGCAGGGGTCAGGGCGTCGTTGAAGCCGACCACATGTTGCACGAACAGGCCGCGCCGCCTTGGCCCCAGGTAATCCGCCGGGTAGCGGCCTGTAAAGTCCGCGCCCAACACGGCGCTGAGGTCCCGGTTCAGGTGCTCCGCCGTGTAGGCGGCGTAGAGCGGCGCGGGCAGGGCCGCGCCCCAGGCGTCGTGGAGGGCGGCGTCAAACGGCGCCATGCAGTTGAGCACGGCCAGCCGCGGCATCGGCGCGCTCCGCAGAAGAGGCTCTTCCCCGGCCAGCTGCACAGCCAGCCCGACCGCGGCCTCCTCCAACCGGATCCCCTTCTCGATCGGATCTTCGTACTGGTCATCCTGCAGCCAGGCGGCGATGGCCCGGCACAGGCGGCGCATGAGGCGGTCCTTCTCATCATGGTCAAGGTCCGGCGCGGGGAAGGCCCACACGTCCGAAAGCAGGATCGCGCCGGTGCCCTGCACGACTGCGCCGCTGCGAGTGTTTGCCCGCACAGTGACCGCGGCATAGGTGATCGCCTCGATCACGCCCTTGCTGAGATGCAAGGGAACGCTTAAGCGCTCATCGTCGAAGGTGACCTCCACCGTCTCAACGCGGATATCAGTCGCTTTCATGGCAATGGCTCTCTTCTGTGGCTGTCGGTCGTGGATTCGCAGTTGGCGCATCGGGGCGGTTGCGGCGACAATCGGAGTGGTTACGCGGGCCACCGAACACGGAATCCAGGTCAGAATCTGAAAACGCCCCATGCCCAAAGACCGTTCTTACGTCCGCGCCAGTGACATCGGCGCGTGGAACTTCTGCCATCGCGCCTGGTGGCTGGCCAAGGTACAGAAGGCGCCGCACGAAAGACCGCAGCAGCTGGACTGGGGCGATCAGGCCCACGCGGACCACGGGCGGCAGACGGCTCTTGCGCAGCGGCTGCGCAGGAGCGGGATCGCGCTGCTGGCAGGGGGGCTGCTCCTGCTCGGCCTCGCGTTGCTTGCCCAGTTGATCCCATGACGAACGGCTGCAGACGGGACGCCTGCAGCCGCCAAGGCCGGCTCTTGCCGCGGCCGGTCGCGGTGACCGGCCGCGTTGCGTCGTTCAGAATATATTGAGCAGCCCCGCGCCGAACTCGCTGGCGAAGACGAGACTGACAATACTCATCAGCTTAATCAGAATGTTCAGGGACGGGCCGCTGGTGTCCTTGAACGGGTCGCCGACGGTGTCGCCGACGACCGCTGCTTTGTGCGCGTCCGAGCCTTTGCCGCCCATGACGCCGGTCTCGATCCACTTCTTGGCGTTGTCCCAGGCGCCGCCGGAGTTGGCCATCATCACCGCCAGCATGAAGCCGGAGGCGATGGCGCCGATCAGCATGCCGGCCAGGGCCTGCGCGCCCAGCAGGAAGCCGATGAGCAGCGGCACAACCACGGCCAGCGCGCCCGGAATGATCATCTCGCGCAGCGCGCTCTGGGTGCTGATGGCGACGCAGGTCTTGTAGTCGGGCTTGGTCGTGCCCTCCATGATGCCGGGAATCTCGGCAAACTGGCGGCGCACCTCCAACACGATCTCATAGGCGGCCTTGCCGACCGCGGTCATGGTCAGGGCGGCGAAGAGATAGGGCAGCATCGCGCCAACCAGCATACCGGGAATCATGGTGGAGCTCAGCAGGTCGAGCGTTTCGATATTGGCGGCCTGCACGTACGCGGCCATGAGCGCCAGCGCGGTCAAAACGGCCGAGCCGATGGCGAAGCCCTTGCCGGTGGCCGCGGTCGTGTTGCCAAGGCTGTCGAGCGCGTCGGTGCGGTCGCGCACCTCGTCGGGCAGGTCGCTCATTTCGGCGATGCCGCCGGCGTTGTCGGCGACGGGGCCGTAGGCGTCGGTCGCCAGGGTGATGCCCAGCGTGCTGAGCATGCCGACACCGGCCAGCGCGACCGCGAAGAGGCCGTTGTCGCCGCCCAGCCACAGCGCCAGCATAATGGCCGCAGCGACGATCAGGACCGGCGGCATCGTGCTGTTCATGCCCACGGCCAGCCCTTCGATGAGCAGGGTTGCCGCGCCGGTCTCGGCCTTTTCCGCGATGCCCTGGGTGGGCTTTTCGGTGTAGCTGGTGAAGTACTCGGTGAACCAGCCGATGCCGTTGCCGGCGACCAGCCCGACCAGGATGACGGCGAAGAAGTTCCAGCCGACGCCTGTATACAAGATTACGCCGGCGGCCAGGACCAGGACGAGGGCGGATGCGCTGTAGATCGCCCGGCGCAGCACGCCCAGCAGATCCTCCTGCGACGCGCCCTCCTGCGCCCGCACGAGAAAGGTGCCGATCAGCGCGGCGATCACGCCCACGCCGGCGACGAGGAAGGGCAGCACGATGCCGGCGCCGTCCGCCACCACCGCGCCCAGCGTGGCCGCGGCGATAATCGAGCCGCTGTAGCTCTCGAACAGGTCGGCGCCCATGCCGGCCACGTCGCCGACATTGTCGCCCACGTTGTCGGCGATGACGGCAGGGTTGCGCGGGTCGTCTTCAGGGATGCCCTGCTCGACCTTGCCGACAAGATCCGCGCCGACGTCGGCGGCCTTGGTATAGATGCCGCCGCCGACACGGGCGAAGAGGGCGATCGAGCTGGCGCCGAAACCGAAGCCTGTGATGTAGAGTATGTTTCCATTGAAAAGGAAATAGAGAATCGTCATGCCCAGCAGGCTGAAGCTGACCACGGCCATGCCCATGATCGAGCCGCTGCTGAAGGCGACGCGCAGGCCGTCGTCGAGGCTCTTGCTGGCGGCCGCGGCGGTGCGTACATTGGCGCGCACGGCGATGAACATGCCCAGGTAGCCGGCCGCGCCCGACGCGATCGCGCCGAGAATGAAGCTGAGCGCGGTCTGCCATGCCAGGAAGATGGCGATGATGACGGCGACGACGACGACAAACCCGCCCAGGAAGGTATACTCCCGGTTGAGAAATGCAGCCGCGCCGTCTTGAATGGCGGCGGCGATCTCCTGCATGACCTGGTTGCCGCTCTCCATGGCAAGGACGCGGCGCGTCTGAATGACCAGGTAGATCAGGCCCAGAACGGCGATGACCAAGGCAAAGGTGATCGCCGGCGTTCCGAGCGTATCGATCCCTGCGCTCATGTGGCGAAACGGTAGCGCGAACAACAACATCGAAGGTTCCTCCGGGTAGTGGCTAGGGCCAATAGTGAATGGCGCTTGCTTAGGTAAGACTGAAACTAAATAATGATAACCCCTTTCGGCTAGTGGAAGAAAAAGATGCGCTACCGCTTCGCTATTTTAGCGCGAGACGGCGAAGTAGGCTATCTTGTTTATAATCTTCCCGCCGCACGGCACGCGCCGCAATCCTTCAACCATTCACCCGCATCACAGTTCAGACCAGAGGGGTTCCATGACTGAACAGACGATCTCCGACCTATTGGATCTCAGTGGAAAAGTCGCGATTGTCACCGGCGCGGCCGGCCTGCTTGGCGCGGCGATGAGCCGCGGCCTGGCGGAGGCGGGCGCAACCGTTGCGGTCACCAGCCGCGATGGCGCGCGCGCGGCCGAGTTTGCCGCGACGTTGCCGGGCAGCGGCCATGCCGGCTTCGGCCTGGCGCAGGACGACAGCGACGCCATTCCCGGCTTCGTAGACGCGGTAACGCAGAGCCTGGGCCAGGTGGACGTGCTGGTCAACAACGCCTACGGGGGCGGCGCGCCCAGCATCGACACCGCCAGCGCCGAAGACTTCAACCAGGCCTATCACACCGGCGTGACCGCCTACTTCCTGCTGGCGCGCGAGGTTGTGCGCCATCTGCGCAGCCGGAACGCGCCCGGCTCGATCATCAACATCGCCAGCATGTACGGGGTCGTCGCCAGCTACCCGGAGGCCTACACCGGCTTCGGCGTCAACAGCCCCCCCAACTATCACGGACTGAAAGGCGGCCTCATCCACCTGACCCGCCACCTGGCGGTCTACTGGGCGCAGGACGGCGTGCGCGTCAACGCCATCAGCCCGGGGCCCTTCCCGTCCCCCAACGTGCGGGAATCCGAGCCGGAGTTCGTTGCCAGGCTGGCCGACCGGGTGCCGATGAAACGGATGGGTGAGCCGGAAGAGTTGAAAGGGCTGGTCGTGCTGTTGGCGAGCGAAGGCGGCAGCTACATCACCGGCCAGAATATCCTGGTTGACGGCGGCTGGACCGCGTGGTAGAAGGGCAGTGGTCAGTGATCAGTGGATAGTGGTCAGCGGGTAGTAGCCTTACATGGCCGCTCGCCGCGAAAAAATGACAGCGAATGAGAACGATAAAAGAGGGAGCATAAGGATATCTGATGACTGAAATCGGACGTGCGAAAGAGATGCTGGATACGCCGACGCTATGGGTGGATCTGGATATACTGGAGCGCAACATCGCGCTGCTGATGGACAATTTCCGGGATGCCGGCGTGGACTGGCGGCCGCACACGAAAGGGATAAAGATACCGGCGATCGCGCATAAGATGATCGACGCCGGCGCGCTCGGCGTCACCTGCGCGAAGCCGGGCGAAGCCGAAGTGATGGCCGCGGCCGGTGTGCGCGACATTCTGATCGCCAACCAGGTTGTAGGCGCGCAGAAGTACGCCCGCATCGCCGCGCTGCAGCGCCACGCCGATGTGAAGATCGCGGTCGACAACACCGCGACGCTGGCCGAGCTCGGCGCGGCCGCCCAGGCTATCGGCGTTGAAATCCCCGTTCTCGTCGAGCTCAATGTCGGCATGAACCGGGCCGGCGTCGAGCCCGGCAGCGCGGTCGTGGCGCTGGCCGGCGCGGTCCAAGAGCAGGACGGCCTGCGGCTGGCCGGGCTGATGGCGTGGGAAGGGCATACGCTGTCGGTGCAGGATGCGGACGAGCGCGCGCAGGCGATCCAGCAGTGTATCGGCCAGCTGTCCGCGTCGGCGCGGGCCTGCCGCGACGCGGGGCTGCCGGTCGACATCGTCAGCTGCGGCGGCAGCGGCACGATGGACGTTACGATGCGCCAGCCCGGCGTGACCGAGATCCAGGCCGGCGGCGCCATCTTCGGCGACGCCACCTATCAGATGTGGGGCGCGCCGACCGACCCGGCGCTGTTTGGCCAGGCCGTGGTCACCAGCCGCCCCGCGCCCGACCGCATCATCACCGACGCCGGTTTCAAGACGCTGCCCGGCACAGAAAGACAGCCGCAGGCGGTGGGGCTGGATCATGTTGTCAACATCTCCGCGTCGGCAGAGCACGGCGTGATCACGCTCTCCGAGCCGAACAAGAGCGTACAGGTGGGCGACGTGCTCGATTTCATCGTCGGCTACGGCGACGCGACCGTCTTCCTGCACGATGCGATGTACGGTGTGCGCAACGGCATCGTCGAAACGGTCTGGCCGATCAGCGGACGGGGAAAGTTGCGATAGCAGGTCGAAATGAAATGCAGTTTCGAAAGCTGTCCAGGGGAATACGAAGCCAAAAAAACTTTGCATGCTGTCCGGCACGATGGCCAGGTCATTGTCATTGACCATGTTCCGGCTGACGTCTGCTCCGTATGCGGTGACGCGCTGCTGAAACCCGACACAGTTCGCAGAATCGGGAGCCTGCTCGATGAAAAACGCAAGCCGGCAATGACAGTGCCTCTCTACGAGTTTGCCTGAAAAGCGACGATGAGATCAGGAGAAGAGATTCTCACGATTCTGGATCATACAAAACCGGAGCTTGAAAGGCGCTTCGGCGTGCGTCGAATCGGCCTCTACGGGTCGTATGCTCACGGCACGCAAACCGAATCCAGCGACATCGACCTGCTCGTGGAACTCAAAGAGCCGAGATTCGACGCCTTGGCTGGGCTATACATCTACATGGAGCTAGTCCTGGGGAGAGAGGTGGACATCCGCCGCCTCAGCAAGAAAATCGATACTCCCTGCATGCGTCGAATCGAAAGCGAAGCACTGTTCTTATGAATGACGCCGTCCCTGACAGCCAAGAGGCGCGGCGCCGAAAGACTGGCCGCGAGAGAGGACAGCCATGAACATCGACGTTGTCGAACTTGCCAGTGAACTGATCGCCATGCCCTCGGAGACGCCAACGAGCAACCGGCCGATCTCCGATTTCCTGCGCGGGGTGCTGGAGGAGGGCGGCTTCACCGTCGAGGAAGTCACCTATATCGACCCGTCCGGTGAGGAGAAGGTCAGCCTGGTCGCCAAGCGGGGCGCGGGGCCCGGTGGGCTGGGCCTGTTCAGTCATTCGGACACGGTGCCGGGCGACGCCGGCTGGGAACCGTTCACGCCCGTGCTGGAAAACGGCCGCCTGGTGGGTCGCGGCTCTGCCGACATGAAGGGCCCCCTGGCCGCGTCGATTGCCGCGGCCTGCCGCTTCAACGACGATGACCTCAAGCAGCCGCTGGTAGTCGTCGTCACCGCGGACGAGGAGGGCGGCCACATCGGCGCGCACGATATCGTCATCCGCTCGCAGACATTGACGAGCGGCTGGCCCCAATACTGCATCGTCTGCGAACCGACCGAGCTGCAGCCGGTCTACGCGCACAAGGGCGCCGCCGGCATCACCGTCACGGCGCGCGGGGTCGCCGCGCACACCAGCACCGACAGGGGCGAATCGGCCAACTTCAAGATCGCCCCCTTCTTCGCCGAAATGACCGACCTTGCAAAAACGTTCCGCCGCGAGAAGCGCTTCCAGAACCGGCTCTTCGACCCGCCGACCAACGGCTTCAACATGGTGATCAGCGACGGCGACACCGCCACCAACGTCAGCGCGGCGCGGACCGTTGTCCGCCTCAGCATCCGCGCCATGCCGGACGCTTGTTTCGAGGAGGCGGTGCAGATGGTTGTGGGGCGCGCGGAAGCGCACGGCCTCGAGGTGGAGCATTGGAGCATCAGCCCGTTCTTCGCCGCGGCGGACGGCCCGCTGGCGCAGGCGGCCTGCCGCGCGACCGGCGCGTCGAAGGCGGTCACCGTGCCCTACGGCACCGAGGCCGAGTGCTATCAGAACTATGCCGACGCGCTGGTGCTCGGGCCCGGCAACATCGCGCAGGCCCACACCGTCGGCGAGTGGATCGCGGTCGATCAGTTGCACGGGGCGGTGGAGGTGTACTCGCGGCTGATCGAGGATCTTTGCGCCTGACAGAACGGTTTGAACCGTTCACGAGCCTGCTGCGGTTATCCGCTGTGGCGCGGCTTGGTCGAAGACCCACGCCAGTGCCCATGTTACAGGCGCGCGACCCCGGCAGGAATGACAGTGAGGCGAAAAATGGCGGATATCACCGCCCTCCAAGAGGCCGTTCTGGCCCTTTCCGATGACGATTACGCTCGCTTCAAACGGTGGTTCAGCGAAGTGGACTGGGAAAAGTGGGACCGGCGGATTGAAGAGGACTCGGCAGAAGGGACACTGGACCGTCTCATTGCCGAGGCCCTCTAAGCAAAAGCAAAGGGTACGCTCCGAGAACTCTGAATGCGCCGGACCACACCCCAGCCGCCCTGACCACGATGGCCCTGCGGACCTGCATAAAAGACGACCTGATGGGAAAGGGCAATGCCATGGAGATCGACGTTGTCGAACTTACCAGTGAACTGATCGCAATGCCCTCGGAGACGCCGACGAGCAACCGGGCGATCTCCGATTTCCTGCGCGGGGTGCTGGAGGAGGGCGGCTTCGCGGTCGAGGAGCTGGCCTACATCGACCAGTTCGACGTGGAGAAGGTCAGCCTGGTCGCCAAAAAGGGCGCGGGGACGGGCGGGCTGGGCCTGTTCAGCCATTCGGACACGGTGCCGGGCGACGCCGGCTGGGAGCCGTTCACGCCGGTGCTGGAAGACGGGCGCCTGGTGGGCCGCGGCTCGGCCGACATGAAGGGCCCCCTGGCCGCGTCGATTGCGGCGGGCTGCCGCGTCAACGCGGCTGATCTGGAGCGCCCACTGGTCATCGGCGTCACCGCGGATGAGGAGCGAGCGCATGTGGGCGCCCACGATATTGTCAAGCGTTCTCAGACCTTGACGAGCGGCTGGCCCCAGTACTGCATCGTCTGTGAACCGTCGCAGCTGCAGCCGGTCTACGCGCACAAGGGCGGCGCCGGCATCACCGTCACCGCGCACGGCGTTGCCGCGCACACCAGCACCGACAAGGGTGTGTCAGCCAACTTCAAAATCGCCCCGTTCCTGGCCGAGATGGCCGAGCTGGCGCAGACCTTCCGCACGGAAGAACGCTTCCAGAACCCGCTTTTCGACCCACCGACAAACGGCTTCAACCTGGTGATCAGCGACGGCGATACCGCCACCAACGTGACCGCGGCGCGAACCGTGGTCCGCATGAGCATCCGCGCCATGCCGGACGCCTGCTTCGACGAGGCGGTGCAGATGGTTTTGGAGAGAGCGGAAGCGCATGGCCTGGACGTGGCCCATAGAAAAGGCGGCCCATTTTTTGCCGACGCGGACGGCCCGCTCGCCCGAGCGGCCTGCCGCGCCACCGGCGCACCGCGCGCGGTCACGGTACCCTACGGCACCGAGGCCTCATGCTATCAGGCCTATATGGACGCCCTCGTCCTCGGCCCCGGCAACATCGACCAGGCCCATACAGTCGGCGAGTGGATCGCGGTCGAGCAGCTGCACGGGGCGGTGGAGGTGTACACGCGGCTGATCGAGGAGTTGTGTGGATAGCGGCCGGTGTTTGGTTTCGTCCCCTCTGGCGGCGTACTTTGCCGGAGCAAGAAACAGGATCATGAACCCGCAGGTATCGGTATCAAAAAAAGCGCTGACCAACTTCTGTCTGGAACACGGGATCAGACGGCTGGCCATCTACGGATCAGCCTTGCGCGATGATTTCGGACCCGACAGCGATATCGATCTGCTCGTCGAGTTTGAGCCGGACCGTACTCCCGGGCTGCTGGGCGTCGCCGGCATGGAATTGTCACTGTCTGAACTCTTCGCGGGGCGTAAAGTCGATCTGCGAACAGCCGAGGATTTGAGTCCATACTTCCGGCAGGAGGTTTTGGACAAGGCAGAAGTTCAATATGCGCAGGCATGACGAAATCCGTCTGCGCCATATGCTCGAAGCCGCGTCCATATTTGCCACTCCAACCCTCTTCGACTCCCGCATATACTCATACGGCTCATTCCACCGCGTGACCGGCGCCGAAGGCGCAGTCGCCGTGCTCTACGGCACTGAGGCCGAGTGCTATCAGTAGTACATGGCCGCGCTGGTACTCGGCCCCGGCAACATCGCGCAGGCCCACACAGTCGGCGAGTGGAGGTGTACACGCGGCTGATAGACGATCTTGGCTCCCAACGGGACGGTTCGAACCGTCCAGAATCCCACTTCTCTTGTCGAGACTGACGCCACGGAGGTCTAGTATCCAACTGAAGTGGTGAAGGAAGGGCAGGCCGCCCGCGTGTAGTTTTGCGGCTATGCTTGAAGCGAACAGATTGTTGCGGACATTATTCGCTTTTTATCCTTACCCCTTTAAGATGAATGGTCGTTTTCTTCACTCCATATTGTTTTTCAAGGAGTGCGTAAAGGTTATGAACGTCCTTAGGGGCAAAGTTCTTCACTCCTAACCATTTGCAGTACAGCCTTGACACTCTAGTTCTGGCGACTTTCCAATCGCTTCCGAATTCCAAATGGCGACTTATGAAGGCCTGATGTCCTCCGAGCTTGTCAAGTTTAGGGCCTCTAATAAAGTCATCGGTAGATTGCTTCATGATTTCCCCCATTCTTGATGACCGAGAATACACGTCTTTTTGACCTGCCCCCGATGTTTGTACCACCCGTTATGTTAGTCCCGGCAAGCACGGGAACAGGATCGGCAGGCAAGAGGGCCTCAGGCGCCGGCGGCCGGTAGCCCAGAGAGCTGCGCGATCTGACCTGGTCGATCCTGAAACCCCCGTTCTCGTTGCGCCTGCGGTAGAAGGTCTGCTCGGTCACGCCTATTCGGCGGGCGGCCGCAGCCACTGTGCCGCCCTCGGCTATCGCCACCTCAGCTTCTCTCAGCTTATTGATCACCTGCTCCGGCGTATGTCTGCTTTTAGCCATCTTTCCCCCTTTCTACGGCCCAATCTTAGCATATTACCTGGACCAGTTTTTGGGGGGCAGGTCAGAAGGAAAATCGGATTTTGTATTCCAAATCATTGTTGTAAAGGGACACGTGCTGTAGCCTTTTCAAGTTGCCGAGTTCAGGCGGGACAGGGCCGGTTAAGCGGTTGTTGTGGAGGGACAGTCGCCTTAGTTTCGAGAGCTTACCAAGTTCCGGTGGAATCGTGCCCTTAAGCCGGTTTTGTCCCAGGTATAACCTCCGCAACGCGCTGAGACTGCCCAACCATGCTGGAATCTCACCCATAAGTTGGTTGTCGTGAAGCTGTAACCTTTGAAGTCTGGAGAGTTTGCTCAACTCATCCGGAATGGCTGTAAGCCGGTTTGTGCTGAGATGCAGTTCTTTCAACTCGTGGAGATTTCCCAGTTCAACGGGAATGGGTCCTTCCAATCTATTTATTTTCAGCGACAGCACCTTTACTTTCGTAAGGCTACCCAGAGTGGAAGGGATGGTTCCTGTCAGACGGTTGTTGTAGAGAGAAATCCATTCAAGGCTTGAGAGATTTCCGAGTTCAGGAGGAACTGATCCATCCAGTTTGTTGTTTCTGAGATTCAACTTTTTCAAACTCGAAAGAAGACCCAACTCAGTTGGGATCTCGCCACACAAGTTAATACCGCTAAGGGTTAAGTGGGTCAAGCCGGAGAGCATCCCGAGCTCGGGAGGGATGGTGCCCGCCAGATCTTTGTTTTTGAGAGTCAACTCGGCTACGCGCTTACTGACGACTTTGACTCCTTCCCATTCGTCTATTGGCAACTTGAGACTCCAGTTTAATTTACTTTCACCTGCTAATTTGTCCTTGATTGCAAGAAGAGTTTCTTTGTCCTCAGCGAGGCTTCTGTTTGCCATAGCTGTGCTTTCTCCCAGAAAGAATGAAGTAAGGTTGGCCCCAATCGCTAGACCACGAAAAGGGGAGAATGAGGTGCATCCAGACGGATGCGACCGGCTATTGAGCTCGGCCCCAAAAACTGGACCACATACTAAGGCTTATAGTGGCGCGGACTGCCAAGCCCGTGGAGGGGCAGAACGGTGATGAAGAAACGTCGGCAACACTGGGATGCCTACGAGTTTCGGGTTGCGCTGAAAGCGCCTGAAGGCAGCAAGACGATTAGCCAGTTTCGTCCCATCATGACACGCCCTCCCTTTCCGAAACACCCTCATCAATCCCCAACTCCGGCAGCCCCTCCACTACCTTCACCGTTTCCAAACTTACGCTGATGACCTTGCCGATCAGGCGCACGATGTACTGCTGATCCTCAGCGCGGTTGGGGTCGTTGACGATGCCGCTGCGCTTGTCAGTCTTGACACGGTACTGGTCGAGGATCCATTCGAGCGCCGAACGGTTGCCCAGGCGGTAGTTGAACACTTCGCTGGGAATGCCGTCCAGGGTCAGGAAACTGTTGTAGCGCAGCTGCGTCTTATCCTTGGAGAGGCGCATCTTTTCGACGCGCCAGTCGAGCGGCATATCCGGCGTTTCGACCTTTGCAAGGGGGTATTCCGGCTGCTCCTCATAGCCGACGTGGATCTGGGCGAGGCGGGCGCCGGCCGCGGCGAAGGCGCGGAAGTCGGGGGCGAAGGGGATGCGCGGGAGCTCGCGCTTGAGGTTGGCCTGGTAGCGTTCGCGGTAGCCGGGGTGGTGCAGAAGGCCGTAGACGTAGTGGAAGATATCCCACTTGGTGATGCTGTCGTCGCCGTAGTGAACGCGGAACTGCGCCAGCGTCCAGTCGGTGATGTTCTCGCGGCGGTCGCTACCGTCCTCGGCGTAGGTATAGAAGGGGAAGCATTGGGCACTACTACCTGCCCCGACGGCATGCAGATCTGCCAAGTGACAACTCATAAGAACCATGAATGGCTTTTCGGATCCTCTGTCAGTCAAACAGATAACCCGATTTTCTATCTCGCTTTCCATTGAAGGGAAGATAGACGGAAAAACATACACTACGTCGTTCATCATTCGGTCAAAGTAAAGATTCAATTTGGAAAAGGGACGATAAATCGAAGTTCTAACCTTGTTTACAGAGTATTCCGCAAGTCTGCCTTGCTTCAATTTGGATTTTAAGTCTCGACTCCAACTGATCTCTTTATCATCATAGACAACAAAATCATCTACGCTAGTTCCTTTCAGAGAATGCTGTTCCCACATGAACACTTGCTTATTGTAGGTATCTATCATCCGCCTCATGTTTTCCTTTAGGATGTTGCACTCAAAGTTGTAGGCCCATACATCACGACACGTAGCGACACCGCGGCTATACAATTTGAATATTACTTCCTCCGGTTCACCTTTTGCCGCTTTTGCCTCCTTACTTCCTATGGGCATAAAATCTTCAAATTCCGCATGGAGTCCCTCTGTCAACCAAGTGTTCCGCTTGTCCGGGATTAGTGTCTTCCACTCGACATAATCGTACTGTTCCCTTTCATCGAGAAAGCGGTACTTTTCCTCCTTGTGCCAGAATTTATCAACGTGAGCATAGAAGATTCGAGAGCAGGAATCTGTCTTATCGCTCTTCTTGACTAGAAAATTGACACTGACGCCGACCTGTATGCCGAAAACGTTGTGCGTTGTGCCTGAGAGCTTCGGATTCTTATGCACATTCCCGCCCAGATCGAGGATGTAGATGGAGTCGAAATCTTCCGCCAAATGTTTGCGCATTCCATCGGAAGCTACCCCATCAATAAAGCCGCTGTTGGTCACATAGGCGACTACCCCTTCCTCGCCGATGCGGTCCGACGCCCATCGAATCGCCTTCACATAAGGATCAGAGAGCGCGTTCTTGTTGGTTGCCTTTGAGTCCTTTGCATAAGTTTCCGCGACCCGTTTGTCCATCGTTGGATACTTGCGGTTCTTGTTGTTGTCGTTCTCATTGACCTGCCCCACGTTGTAGGGCGGATTGCCGATCACTACGAACATCGGCGTCTGCGTCTGGCTTTCCACACGTTGCGTGTTCGCCGGCGCAAAAAGCGGCAACTGCCGGTCCTCCGCCAGGTCGAAGGTGTCGACCAGGCAGATGCCCTCGAATGGCACATACTTCCCCGTCGCGTCGAAGTACTCGTGCTCGATATTCATGCTGGCGATGTAGTAGGGCAGCAGCATGACCTCGTTGCAGTGCAACTCCCCTTTGTACTTGCGCTCCAGCGCGGTGCGGGGGATCTCGCGCATCATGCGCACGATGAAGTTGCCCGTGCCTACGAAGGGGTCGATGATATGCACGCCCTCGTCCGCCAGCGAACGGCCAAACTCCCGCTCCAGGATGGCGGCCACGCTCTTCACCATGAAGTCAACGATCGGCTGCGGCGTGTAGACGATGCCGTGGGTATCCGCCACCTTGACCGAAAATCCCTGGAAAAACTGCTCGTAGACCGTGTTGAGAAAGTGCTGCTTCTGCGAAAAGTCGTGGATCGTCGCGGCGGTGCGCTCGATGGCGATGTAAAAGCGGTCCAGGCTACCCAGGAAATCGGCGCGGCTGAAGGACTGCGACGTGAGCGCGTGAATGACACTCTCAATCTCGCTGGCGATCACGTTGCGGTGGGTGAAGTCGGGGTTGTTGAAGACGGTGCGAAAGAGGCGCTCAGTGAGCAGGTGCTGGATCAGCATCTCTTCGACCGCCTCCTCCGACAGATTCGGGTTGATCGACTGGCGGCACTTGTCCAGAAAACCGGCAAAGGCCGTTGTGAAGGCCCGGTTGTTCCGCCGCTCCTGCTGGATCAGCTGCGCCAGGCCCTGGCCGATGTCGGCGACCCTGTCCTTGAACTGGGCGACGGCCTCCTCCCAGGCGGCGTACTCCTGGGGGCGGTAGGCGAAGAATGTCTGGAGGGTCTCGATCAGCTGCGCGGCGTCGGACAGGTCGGCGTCGAGCGTCATGCGTCCGTTCTGCCACAGGATGGCGCGCTGGGGCGTCTGGAAGAGGATGTTGTCGTCCGGGTAGCCGGCCGCGAACTTGCGGTCGACCTCCGCGGGCAGGTCGTCGTCGATATCCTTGGCCTCCCAGTAGCCGTGAATGAGGCGGAAATTGTCGATCAGCGCGCCGTCGACAACGATGCGCTTGGCACGCCGCGTGCTGATTGCGTGTTCGGGCACGAGGGTCCAGCCGCACTGGCGGGCGCAGTGTTCGAGGAGGGACTGGAACGCGGCGCGCACCGCGGTTTCGTGGGTAATGCCGAGCTGGGCGAACTGGTCGAGGGCGGCGTAGTAGGATTTGACGGGCTTGTGCGTGGGTTTGAGGTTGAGGGCGGGCATGGTATTGGTTGGGTTCGCGCAGGTGGTCTCAAGTTCAGTTGTAGTATAATACTACATTGGCTGGTATTCCGGTGGGATTCCTGTTCGACTGTTCCCGATCCCCAGCTCGCTAGCCCGCCTCAAGTTCAAGGTCATTAGAGCTGTCTTGCTAGATATGTGTAGAGCAATAGGATAGGCTAACAGGAACTGTAATCGCAATGAGATTTCTTGCAGACGGACCAGACATCCCTGACGATCTTCTTGAAGCCCGTGACAGAGGAGAAGTGGTGTTCCTTTGCGGTGCAGGCGTTTCCTATCCTGCTGGTATGCCCAATTTTCTAGAGTTAGCACAGTATGTAATCAAAGAACTAGGGACACGGGCTGGTGCGCCATCGCGTGAAATGTTGTCAATTTGGGACAATAGTAAGGTTCCAGAAGCCGCGCGCCCTTCGCTTGATCAAATATTTGACCTACTTCAATTGGATTACACGGTGAGCGAAATTGAGCATCTGATCGCAAAACGGCTAAAGACAGGACCGCGACCAGATGTCTCCACGCACAAAACGGTATTGAGACTTTCCAGAAACGCTGACGGCGAAGCACAGATTGTCACCACAAACTTCGACCTGCTATTTGAACATGCTGACAGTGGACTTGCCCAGCATGTCGCGCCAAATCTGCCTAATCTTGCGTATGGACAAGGGCTAAACGGGCTTGTCTACCTTCATGGGCGGATAAACAGCGGGGTAAGAAGGGGGGAGGCCCTGCAAGGGCTGGTAGTGAGTAGTTCGGACTTTGGGCAGGCTTACTTGGCGGAGGGTTGGGCTACACAATTCGTGCTTGATCTACTTGATCAATACACTGTTGTGCTGCTTGGGTACTCCGCAAGCGATCCGCCAGTGAGATACTTGCTTCAAGGTCTGCGCAAAGCAAGACGTGGGAATACCGCTAAGATCTACGCGTTCGACAGAGGGGCCGAGGAGAGAGTCCGGGCCCGCTGGCGTGATAGCGAAGTGAGTGTCCTTGCATATCCAGAAACAGACAATACGCACTCTGCCCTGTGGGATACTTTGGAGGCATGGGCGGAGCGTGCGGACGATCCTCCGGCCTGGCGACAGAGAGTTGTCGAACTCGCGGGGACAGGGCCGCGAGATCTCAAAAGGCACGAGCGTGGGCAAGTGGCGTCCCTTGTCAGAACTTTCGAAGGCGCAAAAGTGTTCGCTGATGCTGACCCTCCCCCGCCTGGAGAGTGGCTGTGTGTGTTTGACAGAACTGTACGATATGGGCCAGTTGATCATGATTTTCGTGAAATATTACCGGACTTTGATCCCCTGATCGAATACGGACTGGACGACGACCCGCCTCGCCCAATAGGCAAAAGGGCTGACGAAACGCCTCCTGGCGACGATCTTTTAGCTATAAGGGCTGCGGATCCCCGTGCAGACAGATATCTAAGGCTTGCAGGAATGCCTAGCATTGAGAATATTCCATTACCGCCAAGATTGTTCCAACTTGCCCTATGGATCGTAAAGATTGCTCACGAACCGGTGGCATTGTGGTGGGCGGCGAAAGATCAAAGCCTCCATCCATTTCTTATTGTCCGGATCGAACAGCGTATTAGAAAGAGTGACCAGGAGTTTTCAGGACTACCCAGATCGATTTGGAACCTCTTGACCGAGGTATTTCGAACTACCCACGATGAGATCGATTTGTCCCTTTATGCAGTGGACGATCGCATCAAGACTGAAGGCTGGACCAATGGTGTTCTGCGAGAATTCGAACGGAGCATAACTCCTCGTTTGACGACCGAGTCACGTCTTGGCCGTAGCCCTGGTCGTCCCCCGGAAAGGGATTGGGCAGATCTTCGACCTTCCGATATCGCAACCTTTGAAGTTGCCTTTCCTCATATCCGTGACATAAGGCCTGAAATCCCCGATGAAGTGCTGCCAGCGGTTTATCGTATCGGTCGTAGACAGTTAGAAGTGGCCGCAGGATTGTTAGGGGAACTCGACCAAAGAGCCCGGGAAAGGATGAAGTTATACCTGAGAAACAGTACGGGACCAATGCGCGGCGACAACCCGAACATATACCTCCAATGGTTTCAAGACTTACTCAGCCAGATGATTGAAACGCGTCCTGAATGGGTCCGGGCCGATATGGTTCTGTGGCCTGAAGAAGATCCATACTTTTTTAGTGGACTCCGCCTTTATGCTTGGACCTTCAACACACTTTTTTCTGGAGACGAGATGGGTGAAGGACTGCTGTCCCTCTCGGACACAACGTTCTGGGACAGTTCAAACAGGCGGGCGTTGCTTCACTTGTTACGGGATCGTTGGCAGGGACTCTCGGACGAAAAGCGCAAACTGATAGAGGAGCGCATAATAGATGGGCGCGAAAGGTACAAAGGGGAGTCGGACGAACACCACAACCGATGGAGCTCGATCCTATCAGCCAGAATCTTGGGCTGGCTTGCCATACAGGGCTGTGAACTTACCAATGCTACGCAGGCTGCTCTCCCTCTGCTTCGCAGTGCCCATCCAGATTGGACCCCAGAATGGGACGAAGATGCAGACGATAATGGCATCAGAGAAGGAGGTCGGGTAAAAACTGACTCGGACGCGTCGGTTCTTCTACGCGCACCCGTTTCTCAGGTATTTTCTTTGGCGCATGAAAATACAAAGAGTTCGCATGATCACTTGGTCGATTATAAGCCGTTCAATGGCTTGGTCCAGCAACGCCCAAGCAGGGCGGTTGCCGCGCTGACACTTGCAGGCAAACGTGGCGAGTTTCCTAGAGAGTTCTGGCGTTCCTTACTACAAGAATGGCCAGATGATGCGCGCTCTCGCCTAACATGCCTGCTCGGCGCAAGGTTAGCGCGGCTGCCCGCAGAAGTCGTGATAGTTCTTCGTTATGAATTGTTTTCCTGGTTGAAAAGGAATTCGCCCACACTGGCTACGATGGGCCAGGCGCGCGCGTTGAGCATTCTCGATGCACTTCTCGACAAACTCTTCGCAGGCGGGGCGGATACAACAAACAGTGCAATCCTTAGTGAACGTGTAGCCGGAGATAGTCAGGGATGGTCTCGCAGAACGATGGATCATGCGATAACTGGCCCAGTCGGCAACGCCGTACAGTTTCTTTTCGCCATTTTGGGTTCTCATCGCCTGGGAAACGGGGCAGGCATTCCCTCGGAATTGAAGTCGAGGTTTGAGCGCCTCATTGCCGCGCCAGGCGAAGGATCCGGCCATACAGTGTGCCTGATTGCCCTTCAGGTTGGGTGGCTCCACTACTTGGATCCAGAGTGGGCATATACCACGCTCATACCTTGGTTCGATCCTGACCATCCGAACGCGGAACCGGCATGGAACGGTTTTCTAAAACGAGAACGACTGCCGGAGCCGGCGCTTTTTTCACTGATGAGGCCTCATTTTCTGAAGGTGTTTGGTCATGCGTCAGTTTGGAAATGGAGTGACGAAGGATTCAAAGTGTTGCATGAATTTCTAGTTTGCGGATGCCTATGGGGCAGGAAGGATGAAGTTTATCTCACTTTCGACGAGACACGTCGTGCGCTACAGATGACCGACGACGCCGGGCGCAACCACAGTATCATCTTCCTCACCGATCTCATTGAAAAGGATATAGTCAGTTGGCATCAGTTTGGCAGAACATTTCTGGACGAGGCTTGGCCAAAAGAAACCCGTCTTCAAACAGAGGATACCTCCCTAAGCCTTGCAAGACTCGCAGGGATCACGGGAGACAATTTCCCAGAGGCGGTTCAAACAATTCTGCCGCGGCTGGTCCAGATTTACGGGGATAGTTGGTTCCTGTATCGCGTAGTGTCCAGGGGCGGCAGTGAGGAGACTGAATTGGCAACAGAGTTTCCAGAGGCTACCTTGGTGCTCGTCAACAGGCTTGTGCCTGACAACCCTCCCGAAGGGCTATTTGACCTGAATCTTGTCCTTGAGAAGATAGCGGCAGCCAAGCCAAGCCTTCGTCAAGACTGGCAATGGAGAAGATTGAAGAGAATTGCACGCCAAGAGTAGAGTATCGGATACGCGCCCTACCTCTTCCCGATGAGACAGTGGTTCAACGGGTTGAACTGGGCAAAAAGGGATTGGCGGATTGAAGGGGTCTCGACAGAAGGTCCATTTGGGCCATCTTATTGCCGAGGCCTTCAAGACCAAAGAAAAGTGAACGCTCCGGAATCTCTGCATTCCCCGACGAACGAAGGAATGAACACTCGAATTACCGTTAACCCCCAAGTGTGCCACGGACAGGCCTGCATCGAGGGGACACGCATCCCCGTGTATCAGCTCCTGCGGATGCTTGCCTGCGGCGATAGCGTCGAAGACCTTTTCCAGGAATATCCTTCCATATCGCGCGCAGATATCCTCGCTTGTTTTGATTATGGAGCTTCTCTGGCCGAGGAGCAGAACTCGATGTAGCTGTTCACCTTTGGCTCACCCCTCACACAGCGCCACATGCGAAACCCGCATAATAACCTTCCGCCCCCTACCGCTCGCCCACCTCTATCCGAAGCGTCAGAAGAAACTCCAGCAGCGCCGCCTGCTGCGCCTGCGCCAGGCCGGCGAATGCGTTGCTTTGCGCCAGCGCTTCGCCGCCGTGCGCCAGGATGGCTTCGGAGATCAGCGTGGCCCGCCCATGGTGCAGGTAGGGCGGCTCCGAGGCGAAGCCCCACAGCTTTCTCGTCAGCCAGACCTGCGTAGGGATCCCTGCCTGCACAACTGCTTCCGTGTCGAGAAACGCACCCATATCGTGCCTTTTCAGGTCGGTAAAGACAGGGATGAGGAAATTTCCTTCTTCGTCCTGTTTCACGTTCTTGATATAGGGCGACAGGTCGACCTGGTGGGTCGCATTGACATCCTCGGGCCGCAGATTGCCCTGCGGATTGTACGGGCCCGGTTCGACGAACTCAAGGCTGGCGAGCGGCATCTCCGGAATGTGGCACTCGGAACAGCCGATCCGGTCGAAGATGATGCGCCCGCGCGCGGCGGCCTCTCTTTCGATTTGGGTATCGGGCGCCGCCTGTATTGGCGCAGGCAGCGTCGCCTGGAACAGGGTCAGGGCGGTGATATCACCCACGGTCAACTCATTTACGCGGCCGTCGGCGTCCGGGTCGTTGTCCTCGCCGAACCGCTCGGTCGATAACATGCCGTGGTGATGATTCATGGCGTTGTTGGAAAACTCGCGCAGGGACACAACCGCGCCTTTCTGATGAAAGGGTCGGATGATCAGGTCGGCATCCACGCCGCCGACACCGGAGGTGTCTACGCTGCCGTCGGGATAGCATGTGAGCGCGCCGAAATGGACCCCCTTGGTCACCAGTTCGACGGTGGCCTCCCGGCCTGTGCTGCTGGCCCGGCTGAGCGCCGACGCGCGCAGAGCATGCAGATCGGCCGTCATCTCGCGGGCCAGCAGCTCGATGAAGCCGGCGCCGAAAAGGCTGACTGTGTTGCGTTCGTTGCCCACAGTCTTGAGGGTCTGGTTCGGACCATTCTCTACCAGGTCGCCATCGAAATTGACGAAAGGATTCCGTTGTCCCAGTACGAACGCATTGGCCACATTGTCACCGCCGCCGCCGATGGACGGGAGATTGTGGCAGCCCGCACATGAATTCGCGTCAGGCGCTGAGATGCGATTGAAGTTGTCCGGCATCATCCGCCTCTTGCGCGGCTGGCCTGTGCCTGTCAGCTCAGGACGGCCTGCGCCGTCAAGTGTGTTGAAACTGGCAGTGAAGACGGCGCGTCCGTGTTTGACCAGCTCTTCGAGAGTGAAGCGGCCCGCCTCGATCTCTTCCTGGCTGATATGTTGTTTAAGAGCCGGTTCTTCGCCGATTACTGGCGGGGAGGATCCTGAAGACGGGGTAAGGGAAGGCTCCGTCGCAAGAGGGGAGAGATTCAATGCGGCAGCTCCGGCGAGGAAAAGTAGAAGACCGAGCATGAAAGTTCTTATCATCGCTGGATTCACCCGCGTGGAACTGCGTCATTGATATGATCCTTCCTCTATAGCCTAACTTGCGCGGGCGCGCCTTGTCCCGCCGGGATCCACCGGTTTCGGGACATCGCCCACCGGATCAGAAAGATCGCCGCCGCGCACGACTCTGGCAGGCTGATGTGGCAAACCAGGGCGCAGAGCTGACGGGCCGGACGGCGAAATAGTTGGCGCAGGAAACCCGAGAAAGGACTAGAGAAAATCTCGAAGCGGCTGATGCCGGCTGGCTCCAACCGGACGCGCAGCGACGACTGGCTTAGCGAGGAACCGGTCCTGTAGGGAGGATGAAAAAATATCGGGATGGAAAGACGCTACAGCCCGCCAGGACGCAGTGGATGCTGCCATCGAAGTCCTGGAAATCGGCTGAAGTCGGAGTCGGTCGAAACCATGGTACAGCCGTGTTCGACTGCAATCGCCGCGTGCTGGGCGTGGACGACCAACTTACCGCTGGCTCCGGACTCACGGCAAAGTCGTTCCAATATGTCCAGGTGATCGGGACCGACGATGCGCGCGGTGGGGCGTTCCACGAGCGCGGCAATGAACGCGAACGACTGATCAAGGGTGGATGGGGGGTCAAAGACTCGCGGGTTGGTTACCACGCGCAGGAAGCCGGATAGAATGAGAACGGACAGAGCGAAAGGTTCCGGTCCTGTCGCCAGACGTGTGATCCACGCCGCATACTCGAGGTGTTCAGGAATGGAGTCCTCGACGTGGGCATATATCAGGACATTTACGTCGGGCAGCAGCGTCCCCGGTCACCGGCGCCCGTGCCCGAACCGGACCTCGGCATCCTGCGCGTCGAGCGCCCTCTGCCGGTCGAGATCGACGCCCGGGCGGGCATGGACGCCGCGCACGGTCACCAACCGGAACGGCGGCGGCTCCGACCGCTCGCGACGCTTCAGGGCGTCAGCCAGCGTTCTGGCAATAAAGGCGCCGACGCTGATGCCGCGGGCTTTGGCCGCGCGACGCACCTGCCTTGCGAGCTGGTCGTCAAGGGAGATGGTAGTTCTCATGATGCGTCAGCACAACGTATCTTCATCGCTGCATCAATACTGTCTGGACACCACAGCCCCCGGCGCCCGCCGGCCGAAAATCCATACTCTGTAGCGGCTTAGTCCGAAACTTATACACTCGACGCCCCAGGACCCACCCTTCTCACACCACGCCACCACGCCACCACGACTCCTGAGCAACTTCCTTCCTGCGAAATCTTGACCACTTCTTACAGTTTCCCGTATAATTCAACCCACCCCTTCTTCAAATCCCTTAGCGACGGCCCAGATTCCCGCCCGGCGGCCTCACCGAATACCAAACGCATAACACTGCCGTTCAGACTGAGGAACAATCCCATGACACTGACAGCAACGATGGACGCCCCTGCGCAGACAGTAACACGACCCGAAGTCACCGCCGAACACGCCGCCTCCTTCCGTGATAACGGTTTCCTGGCGCTG
This sequence comes from Caldilineaceae bacterium, assembly GCA_022824025.1. Taxonomy (GTDB): domain Bacteria; phylum Chloroflexota; class Anaerolineae; order Caldilineales; family Caldilineaceae; genus Bin5. The sequence continues at coordinate 48,172 of JAJEBF010000050.1, read as the reverse complement.
CCGGACGCGCTGACGCCGGATGAAGTGCGGGCATTGCGCGACGAGACTGTGCGCATCTGCCGCGGCGAGATGGGCGAGGTCACCGGCCTGCCGCCCGTCGGCCCCGACGACAGCGACGACGAGGTCATCCAGCGCACGCTCTGCGTCCATTTCCCGCACAAACTCTCGCAGCTGATGTACGACACGCTCGCGCATCCGTCGATCCGCGATGTTCTGACGCGGGTGATCGGCCCCAATGTGAAGAGCATGCAGTCGATGCTCTTTATCAAGTCGGCTGGCAAGCCGGGCCAGGCCTGGCACCAGGACGAAGCCTTCATCCCCACGCGCGACTGCTCCCTGAACGCCGCCTGGATCGCGCTCGATGACGCCACTGTCGAGAACGGCTGCCTCTGGGTCATCCCCGGCTCGCACGCGCATCGCCTGATCTGGCCCGCCAAGGAGCACGATGACGAGCGCTTCGACTGCGTGGTGGAGGCGTTCGATTTCCCCTACACCGACGACGACGCCGTGCCGGTAGAAGTGACCGCCGGCAGCATCGTCTTCTTCAACGGCTATCTGCTGCACCGCTCTATGCCCAACCGGGCCGCCGGCGGGTTCCGCCGCTCGCTGGTCAACCATTACATGAGCGCCGAATCGCTGCTGCCCTGGCGCTATCCTGCCAACGATCCCCTGGGGGTAGGCAGTTTCGACTTCCGCGACATCGTCATGATCGCCGGCCGCGACCCCTATGCCTGGAAGGGCACGGAGGACCTGTCGTTCTCGCACATCCGCCCGGACCGGGAAGGCGGCTGCCAGTGGCCGACGCGAGAGGAAGAGTAGCTGATCGCGCGCGACAATGGGATGCGCATACTGAGGCAAAGGGACGAGAGGTTTCAGGCATGAAATTTACCGCTGTTTTCAAAAAAGTGCCCGAGGGCTACATCGGATTCGTTGAGGAACTGCCCGGAGCCAACACGCAAGGGGAAACCCTCGAAGAGGCCAAAGCGAATCTGCAAGAGGCGATTGCGATGATCATGGAGGCAAATCGCGCCATGGCATCTGAACAGGTTCGCGGCATCAAGAGATAAATTTGCGGGATAGATCAGTTCATTTCGTCAACGACTAGCCAAATCAACCTTACGATTCACAAACCTTTAAGGAGCATAGTCAATGTCCAATTTGCAACAGAACGCCATCAGCCGGCGCTCGTTCCTCAAGGCAAGCGCCATGGCGGCGGGCGGAGCCCTGCTGGCGGCCTGCGCGGCCCCGGCCGCGGCGCCAGCCGGTGACAGCGGCGGCGAAGCAGGCGCCAGCATGGAGATGATCGAGATGCGCCTCTCGGCCTGGGCCGACGTGCAGGACGCGGTCGTCTATGAAAACATGGTCAACGCCTACATGGCACAGAACGAAGGCGTCAGCGTCTCCGTCGAGCAGTATCCCGGCGGCTACTACGAGAAGATCCAGGCCAACTTCGCCGCGGATGACTCCGCCGATGTCCTCTACTTCCAGGGCTGGATATGGCAGGCCTACGCCGAAAACCAGGTCATCTATGACATGAGCGACTATATCGCTCGCGACGGCGCCGATGCCTTCTTCCCCGGCGGCGAAAACTACGACAACCAGACGCTGTGGCAGGGCGGCCGCTACATGACCCCCACCGACACCGGCTCGCTGGTGATCTACTACAACAAGGACCTCTTCGACAAGAAGGGCGTCGCCCATCCACAACCGGGCTGGAAGTGGGAAGAGTTCCAGCAGATCATTCAGGACCTCTCCTATGAAGAGGACGGCACCAAGTTCTACGGTTGGGGACAGGCGCAGGGCTGGAACGGCGCCTACGGCCGCAGCACCACCTTCATGCGCCGCAACGGCCATATCGAGTGGGACCGCATTACCGAGCCGACCGAGGCCTACTGGGACAACGAGGACATCGCCTCCGCGCTCCAATACCTGGTCTACGATGCGATTGCCAACGACTGGAGCCCCGGACCGGAGGTGGTCGAGGGCGGCGGCGTCGGTGTCGATACCGGCCGCGTCGCCATGTACCTCGAAGGACCGTGGGTGATGCCCCGCCTGCAGGGCGAACTGGCCACAACCGAAGAGGGCATCAATTTCGACGTGATCGAGGCGCCGACGGGCACAGCCGATACAAACTTCACCTTCGGCCACGTCCACGGCCATGTGATCACATCACCCTCCATGTACAAGGATGAGGGCTGGGACCTCATCTCGTTCATTCTCGGCGAAGAGGGCCAGACGATCATCGCCAACGGCGGCCGCATGTGCGGCACACCGGACAACATCGCCAACATCTGGGGCGAAATCGCCTCCGGTGTCTATGGCTTCGAGAACACCGATGCGTTCGCCAACACGATGCGCGAGAGCTCGATCTCCGTGATCTTCGGCGAAGGCTCACAGCTCCAGGCCTACGGCGGCGGCCCGATCACCGTCCTGTGGGACAAACTGCTGGGCCAGACCGAGTCGGCGGCAGAGGCGCTCGCGATCGCGCAGCCGGAAATCCAGTCGCACCTGGACCAGTACTGGGCGGACCGAGCATAACAAGTCCCCGGCGGCCGGTAACCGGTTACTGGCCGCCGGTTCCTCGTCAATCTGGGAGTGCGCCTCTTTGACTGCAACCACATCAACGCCCGGAATCCAGACCCAGCCGCAGACCCGGCGCCGCATGTCCGCGGCCCAACGCCGCGACCTGCGCGACGGCCTGCTCTTCACCAGCCCCTTCATCTTCGGCGTCCTGGCGCTGTGGGTGGGGCCGATGCTCTACTCCGTTTTTCTGATCCTGCACAGGTGGAACATGCTGGCGCCGCCCAGATTCATCGGGACGGGCCATTTCGAGCGCATGTTGAACGACCCGCTCGTGGGCAAGTCGCTCGTCAATACCGCCTACTACACCTTCGTCGGCGTTCCGCTGCAGCTTGTCGTCGCATTCGCGCTGGCGGTGATGCTCAATCAGCAGATCCGCGGGCTCAGCATCTATCGCACCATCTATTATCTGCCCTCCATCACACCCGCTGTCGCTTTTGCCGTCGTCTGGGTCCAGATCCTCAACCCTGAATTCGGCGTGCTCAACGAAGTATTGCACTGGTTTGGGCTGGGGCCCATCAACTGGCTCTTCGAACCGGCCTGGGCCAAACCCGCCCTCATCATCATGAGCCTGTGGCTGACCGGCTTCCAGATGATCATTTTCCTCGCCGGTCTGCAGGGGGTGCCCAAGGAGTTGGAGGAGGCGGCCGAGATCGATGGCGCCAACGCCTGGCGCCGCTTCATCAACGTAACCATCCCCATCATCTCGCCGATCATCTTCTTCAACATGATCATCGGCATAATCGGCAGTTTTCAGGTCTTCACCACCGTCTTCATCATGACCGACGGCGGCCCGCAGAACGCCACCCTTTTCATGGTGCTCTACATTTACCGCAACGCCTTCGAGCTGTTCCGCATGGGCTATGCCGCCTCGCTGGCCTGGATCCTGTTCCTGATCATCATGATCTTCACGGGGATCCAGTTCTTTTTCGCCAATCGCTGGGTCTACTATGAAGGCAGGCTATAGAGGAGACGAATGACCGGGCACAGCGTTGACCACTTCACACCGGCCGCCGGCCGCCGAATTACGTTATGACTGCAAGAACAACCCTGCTCCAATCCCGAAAGAGGCAGACGAGGATCGGTCATTTCATCCTGCACATTGCGATGATCGCACTGGGGCTCACCTTCCTCATGCCGCTTGCCTGGGTGGTCAGCACATCGCTCAAGCTGCCCGGCCAGGTCTTCATCACGCCGATCGAATGGATCCCGACCGAGCCCAAATGGGATAACTACTTCGAGGTTTTCAGACGCCTCCCCTTCCATCTCTTCATCCGCAACTCCTTTTTCGTCTCTATCATGGGGACGATCGGCATGGTGCTGAGTTCGCTCACGGTCGCATACGGCCTCTCGCGCTTGCGCTGGCCGGGGCGCGACTTCGTCTTCACCGTTCTGCTGGCGACGATGATGCTGCCCGCCGTCGTGACGATGATCCCTGTCTTCATCATCTTCAAAGAGATCAACTGGGTCGGGACATTCTACCCGCTGTGGGTGCCGGCCTGGTTCGGGGCCGCCTTCTACATATTCCTCATGCGTCAATACATGTTGACCTTGCCATTGGAACTGGACGAGGCCGCCAAGATCGACGGCGCCTCCAACTTCCGTATCCTCTGGCAGGTGATCGCGCCCCTCTGCGGCCCGGCCGTCGCCACCATCACCATCTTCGCCTTCCTGCAGCACTACAACGCCTTCATGGAGCCGCTCATCTACATTTCCAAGAGCGAAATGTACACCCTGCCCCTCGGGCTCCTCTGGTTCAAAGGCCGCTTCGGCAACTTCTGGCACCTCGTCATGGCCGCGTCCATGATCACCATCCTGCCGGTCATCATCATCTTCTTCTTCGCCCAGCGTCAGTTCGTCCAGGGCGCGCAGTTCACCGGGCTCGCCGGCCGTTAGACGGCAGTTTTTAGTCGTCAGTTTGTAGTTTTCAGTGACTGATCGCGCTTCGAAACACCGGATCCTCGGCCCCGAAAGAGGCGCGCAGGCATCTCTCATGAGCCGCTGGCCGCTGGCCCCTAACCACTGAGTGCTGCAGTTGCGCGGGGGATGGGTCCCGCAACGCCTCCCTGACACCAGTCCCCGCCGCCTTTATGCCGCAAAACCAGCAGGTCCGCCCCGCCCAACGCGTTTTGCCCCCACCCCAGATGGTTGGCGGCATGCTGATCGTCCACATGGAATGGAGCGGAGACCCGACAGCATTGACCGGCGGCGAAAAGATACGCCTGCGCCTGCTCGACGAAACCGGCAGCCTGGCCGCCCGATGGGACACGGCGCTCGCTCTTGATAGCTCGCAGGTCCTGAAAAGCGTCGCAGTGCCAATACCACCGACCCTGCCGGAGGGCCCTCTGCGCCTGACGGTCGGTCTCTATGACGCATCTATCGATGGCGCGCCCAGGATTCCGACAGAAGCGGGGGAGGACTCTTTGCTTCTGGTCTACTTCCAGGCTGAAGGGTGTGATGTCTGTGGGAGATGACCTGCCTGACCATTGCCTCGTTGATGTCCCCGGCCAAAAGGGGCTTTCGCAGGGAGAAGGCAGACGCTTCAACCTGACCTTAACGCAGAATGGTTGGGAACGATGCAGCGCCGCACTCGCAGCTCGTCGTCATTGGCACAGCGGCGCGTGTAGACGGGGATGCTGTGAACCGGCGCATGGAGCTCTGTCTGGCAGTCAGTGCCCGACGTCCGAGCGGACATATGGCACGGGCGCCGTGATTGCGTGGCTGCGCCGGCGGCTGCCTGGCCTATCATGGATCACAGTTCAGGAGGACCACCTGCAATGGAGCGCCATCATTTCCCGGTGCCATTGACGATTCTCAGCGGCTTTCTCGGCGCAGGCAAAACCACCCTGCTTAACCACATCCTGCACGGCGATCACGGCCTGAGGATCGCGTTGCTGGTGAACGATTTTGGCGCGATTAACATTGACGCCCAGTTCGTCGTCGGTGTTGAAGGCGAAACGGTCAATCTGTCGAACGGCTGCATTTGCTGCACGATTCGCGGCGACTTGCTGAAGGAAACCCTCAAACTGCTGCGGCGGGAGGAGCCCCCAGAGTACATCATCATCGAGACCAGCGGGGTATCCGATCCGATCGCTGTCGCCAATGCCTTCCTGCTCCCTGACATTAAACCGTTGGTGCGGCTCGACAGCATTCTGGTCGTCGTGGATGCCGCAAATGTCCTGACACTGGACGGAGAAAACGCCGCGCTGGCGCTGGATCAGATCGCCGTCGCGGACATCGTGGTCCTGAACAAGGTCGATCTGGTCACGGCAGAGGAGCTGGAAGACATCAAGACCGAACTGAATCGACGCATTGCGCCGAGAATGAAAATGAGAAAGGTGTTTCTCAACGTAGTGGACTTCAGAACCGATCTGATTCGACACACTGTGCCGGGCGCGCGCATTCTGGAAGTGACTTACGGACAGGCGCCGCTGGAACTGGTGCTGGGTGTGGGCGGGTATGCGCCGGAACGCCTGCATCAGCGCGCCGAGCTCGATGTGCATGTGCATGACGTGGAGGAGGAATACGATCACGATCATGATGACGGGCATCGCCATGACCGCGATGAGGCCGAACAGCACCACCATGAACATACCGACCACACGCTGGTCTTCAGCACCTGGAGTTGGACGACGGATAAACCGCTGTCGCTGAAGGCGCTACGCGGGACGTTCGAGGATCTGCCCGATACCGTCTACCGCGCGAAAGGTGTAATCCAGCTCCATGAAATGCCGGACAGCAGGATGATTCTGCAAATGGTGGGCAAACGCGCCAGCCTGACGCTGGCCGCGGAATGGGGCGATGAGCCGCCCCGCACGCAGATTGTGATGATCGCCTCGCATGGTGGCCTGGATGTTGAGACGCTCAGCACGCAGTTGGAAGGCTGTATCGTCGCGGAGGCGCGCCCCGCTGCCATGAGGCAGAAGACCGCCAGAACGGAATGGACGCGCAAAGGCCGGTAAACTGCAGATAGGAAAGAGAAAGCGTCAAAAGGATCAGGGGTTGACGACTGACCTGCCCTGACGTTTGTACCACACTGCGCCCCGCCCCTGGCTAAAACCCCCCGTAGATCCGCAGATAATGGGCATAGTGCGTCAGGATGCGCTGGAGGTAGAGGCGGGTCTCGTTGTAGGGGATGCGCTCGATGAAGAGGGCTTCGTCAGGCGCCGAGCGGTCGAACCAGGTTCTGGCGTTGCCGGGGCCGGCGTTGTAACCGGCCAGGGCGGCGACCGGGTTTTCACGGGCGTAATCCTGCACCCAGCGCAGGTAGTACGCGCCGAAGCGAACGTTGACGAAGGGACGGTTGAGCAGACCGGTGGAGTAGTTGGGATAGCCGAGGCGCTGCGCGATCTCCGCGCCGGTGGTGGGGATGATCTGGGTCAGGCCGTGGGCGCCGGCAAAGGAGCGGGCCGGCGGCTCGAACAGGCTCTCCTGGAGGATGAGGCTGTAGAGGAGCAGCGAATCGATGTCGAAGTCCGCGGCTTCCTTTTCCACAAGGGCGGAGTAGTGCCTGGGGTAGGCGAACTGCTGGATAAAGAGGGGCACGTCCGCGGTATGCCGGGCCTGGCTGAGCTGAATCAGACGGTTGGCCGCGCTGATGGAGAGCCGGTTTGCGCCCATTGTCTCGAAGCGCTGCATGAGCGGAAACAGGGCCGCGGGATCGTCGCGGTAGCGCCAGTAGCCCAGTTCGAGCAGCTTCAGGCCCTCGGCGCGCAGACCCAGCTCCAGCAGCAGCGCGCCGCCGACCAGGGCCGGGTCGTCGGCTACGGCCGGCGGCAGGCCCATGTTGCCGCTGCCGGCGGCATCAACTGTGTCGAAACCGTCGTGCCGCGTCTTCAACCAGTTTTCGGCAAAGGCGCGGCTGCCGTCATCGCCCGGCAGCGCGGCCGCGGCCACAGCGTCCATGCGGGGAATGAGGTCCTGACCCGGATGGCCTTGCCGCGCCAGCTCCAGTCCGGCCAGCACACCGTAGTAAGTTTCCGGCGCCTCGGCCGCGAGGGCCTGCCACAGGGCGCGGGCCGCGTCCTTCTCGCCCAGAGTATACTTGGCGCGGCCCAACCAGTAGGTTGCTGTGCCCGACCGCACACCGGGATAGTCCGCCAGAAGACGCTCAAAACCGTTGATCGCCACTCCGAACTGGCCGTAGGTGAAGGCGCCAATCCCCAACACCGCCAGCGCATCCGGGGCGCGAGCGCTGTCCGGGAAGCTATCCACCAGCATCAGCAGGTCGGCCACGGCCTCTACCAGGAAGTCGACTGTGGCCTCTGAATGGCTCCCGGAGTCGATGTCCAGAGTACGGTCGGTTCTGATGGCGGAGAGCGCGCTCAGCCAGAGGGCTTCGGGCGCGAGCGGGTCGTCGGGGTGATCTCTGGCGAAGGTGCGGTAGATGCGGCGCGCTGCCTCGGGCGAACCCTGCGCACTGGCCAGCCGGGCCCTGGTCAGCCAGGCATCGCCGAAACAGTCGCAGGCGGGATACCAGTTCATCACCTGTTCCAGGGCGCGAATGGCCTCGTCCCACTGCCCCAGCCCCATGTGGGCGCGGCCAAGGCCCAGCCAGGCATGCCCGGCGCGTTCGTCCTGGGGGGATTCCTGCAGAAAGCGTTCAAACGCGCTGACGGCCGGGAAGTAAGCTTCGGCAAAGACGTCGATCTGCCCGCGCACGAAAAGGTCCACCGGAACGTCACGGTTCACCAGTTGGATGAGGGACTGGTAAGCGGAGTTGCTTTCCGGCCCCTCCTCCAGAGCCAGCCGCCAGCGGGCGATGGCCGTTTCCTCGTCGCCGGCGGTGGCGTAGGCGGTTCCGGCGCGGTACAGATAGCCGGTCCGGTGAATGTTCCACACTCTGTAGCCGAGGATCGCATCGAATTCGACCTCGTCCCGGTTCCGCTCTTCCTCTGCAGGCTCGGTTGCGGCGAGGATCTCATCGTAGACCGGCGCGGCCTCGCCCCAGCGGCCATGGCCTTCGAGGACCCCGGCCAGCCGGTCGAGAAGACGAACCTTTTCCCAGACGCGGCCGGCATGGTTGGCCGCCCGGCGCAGCGCGTTGGCCGCCTGCGGCCAGTCGCCGGCCGCGAGCCAGGCGTCGGCGATGCGCTCTTCCACGACGCCGGCGACCTGTGGATGCTGTTGCAGGAACGCTTCGTAGGCGGCGGCGGCTTCGGCGTTGCGGCCCAAACGGGCCAGCGCCTCCCCGCGCAGGAAGACAGCGCGGCTGCGGAGAGAGTCATCCTCCGGCAGCGAGCCGGCCTGCAGCGAGAACTGTTCCAGCACGGTCGCGGCGGAGGCCGGCTGTTCGTCGGCCAGATAGGAGAGCGCGAGCTGGTAGCGCGCTTCCTGCCGCCCGGCCTGCGTTATCTGGGGGTCGGCCAGCAGCGTCCTGAGCAGCCGCTGCTCCTCGCTGTAGTCGCCGACCTCGTGATGCCAGACGGCCTGCTGCAAGGGGGAGGCCGGCGCGAACACCTCAACCGTCGCCCGCTGGCGGGGGGCTGCGTTGCGCTGCTGCGGCGGGTCAGGGGTCGGCGACGCCGCGTGCGCGGCGGCCGCAGTGTCATTGGCGGCAGGCGCGGGCGTCCTGGTCGGCGCGGGCGGGCTGGTTGCCGCGGCGGCCGCGACAGCGCCAGGGGCGGCGTCAGTCGCGATGGCGATGGCCGTAGCTGTGCCGGCCGCGCGTCTGTTCCCGCAACCGCCGAATAGCAGCGCGGACAGAACCAGAACCAGGCAGGGGAGCGTCAGTCTTCGCTGCGATCCATAGGATGCGGCGCGTTGAGGGGATCGGCGGAAGGTCATTGCAGGGTGAGTTCAGTCCGCGAGAGGCGTTCTGTGCGTGCGTACTTCAGTTGGGTCGCCGATCATATAATAATGGTATCAAGGGGGTTGGCCTGTGTCAATAAAGGGCCGGAAGTCGCGCTTCTCACAGAGGCGACGGGGCGGTCTGCCACTATCTTTGGTTTCGGATTTTGCCCTATGCTATGATGACGAGCAGAAGGGATAAGGCTGCCCTTGGCACGTCCAGGCAAGCCAGCACTCACGCAAATTACGCGAACGGTATACTCCCAATGTATCAGCCACGACTGTTTCAACGTCTCGGAACGCGCTTCCCCTCCACCCGGTATCAGGGCAGCAAGGCCAAGCTGGTCAACTGGATTTGGGCGCAGATTCGAGAGTTGGACTTTAATACGACGCTGGATGCCTTTGGTGGAACAGGCGTTGTTGGCTACCGATTGAAACAGGAGGGCAAATCGGTTACATATAATGACATTCTCCGTTTCAATCACCAGTTCGGTCTGGCATTGGTTGAAAACAGTTCTGTTCTGATACATCCTGAAGATAGTGAATGGGCATTACAACGTCATTCACATATCGACTACGCATCGTTCGTTCAGAATACGTTTCAAGACATCTATTTCACTGATACCGAAAATCGGTGGATTGACCAGACGATCCACAACATTGCCGCAGTGACAGATCCTTATCGCCGGGCATTGCTTTTCTTTGCTCTGGCCCAATCTTGCCTCATCAAACGCCCCTACAACCTGTTCCACCGCAAGAACCTTTACCTTCGTTTCGCTAAGGTCGAGCGCTCCTTCGGCAACAAGACTTCATGGGACAGGCCTTTCGAAGATTGGTTTCGATTTTTCATTGACGAAGCAAATCAGGCGGTCTTTCAGGGCGCCGGCGACTGCCGGGCCATCTGTGGGGATATCATCGATCTGAAGGAAAATTATGATCTTGTCTACATTGATCCGCCCTATATTTCCCAAAAGGGCGTAGCGACAGATTACGCCGACTTTTATCATTTTCTCGAAGGCTTATGCGACTACGACGACTGGGAAGGCCGAATCGACTGGCAATCGAAACATCGGCGCATGATGCGATGCGCCAATCCCTGGACTGACAAGGCACGCATTCGTTCAGCTTTCGACATCTGTTTCGAACGTTTCGCGCAGAGCATTTTGGTCGTGTCCTATCGAAGCGATGGAATCCCCAGCATTGATGAACTTCACGGGCTGATGGCCCGCTACAAGTCGCACGTGCGGGTAGCAGTCTTCGGAGACTACAAGTATGCGCTCTCGACAAATACACGATCACAAGAAGTCCTGCTGATCGGTACATGACCTGATGCAGTAAGAGAGACCGATGAACGTAGGCATCCTCGACGACCTGAGACAGGAATTTGAACACTTTGCCTCTGCGGTCGCAGTCGATAGTGGGGAGTGGATAGTCAAAGGCTTCATTGATGTTCATCGTAATATCTACACGATTTCCAGAGACACGAAGGTCATCTCAAAAATCATCGAACTCACTCTCTTTCCCGTGCTTGCTCGCTTCGCTGAGAGACACAATTATGACCTGATTTTGAGCGACCATCAGAATCACTACCCGGACATTACATTTGTTGGCGAGGCTGGCAATCGGATTGCTGTCGATGTGAAAAGCACCTATCGTAACAGTGATCAGCGAGTAAATGGTTTTACACTCGGCTCCTTCACCGGCTACTTCCGTCAGCGGCAATCGACCAGAAACATCCGCTTTCCTTACGATAGTTACTCGACTCACTTGGTGTTAGGAATCATATATAGTCGTAGCGACAACGCAGTCGATGAGCAGCGTATCTACAGCTTAGACGATTTACACCAGATTGCATCCGTTATTCAAGATTTCAAGTTTTTTGTGCATGAAAAGTGGAAAATCGCCTCAGATAGACCTGGCAGTGGCAACACCAAGAATATTGGTTCAGTGAAGTCGCTTGAGGCCTTGCTCGCCGGTCGCGGCCCCTTTGTCGATTATGATGAAGCCGTCTTTGACGACTATTGGCAGAACTATCTGACAAAGGATATGGCACGCGCAATTGATTCGGAAGTCTCTTATCGAAACTTAGATGAGTATTGGCAATGGAAAGAACGTATCCCCCGCAGCTACTGACAGATACGAACGCGTGACACACTGTTTCACCGAGAGGACGCCGCAATTGAAACAGGAATACAACGTCGTCGTGGGCATGGAAGTCCACGCGCAGCTTCTGACGAAGACGAAGATGTTCTGCCGCTGCAGCGCCGACTACCAGGGCGCGCCGCCCAATACGCACACCTGCCCGGTCTGCCTGGGGCTGCCCGGCGCGCTGCCGGTGAGCAACCGCGCCGCGGTCGAAGCCACGATCCGCACCGGGCTGGCGCTCAACTGCGAGATCGCGGAAACAGCTGTCTTCGCGCGCAAGAACTACCACTACCCGGACCTGCCCAAGGGCTATCAGATCTCCCAATACGAGCTGCCGCTGTGCCGCAACGGCTGGGTTGAAATCGAACTGCCCGACGGCGGCGCCAAACGCATCCGCATCCACCGCGCCCACCTGGAAGAGGATACCGGCAAGAACACGCATGCGGGGCTGCATACGCTGGTCGACCTGAACCGGGCCGGCATGCCGCTGATGGAGATCGTCACGGAGGCCGACATCGCCAGCGCGGACGAGGCCTATGCCTTCCTGACCAAGCTGCGCTCGATCCTGCGCTACCTGGGCGTCAACAGCGGCAACATGGAGGAGGGCGCGCTGCGCTGCGAGCCCAATATCAGCGTGCGCACGCCGGAGCAGGCCGCCCGCGGCGAGTTCGGCACGAAGGTGGAGGTGAAGAACCTCAACAGCCTGCGCGCGGTGCGCAGCGCCATCGCCTACGAGGCCGAGCGCCAGGCCAATGTGCTGAACAGCGGCGGCGTGATCGAGCAGGTGAACATGGGCTGGGACGAAAACCGCCAGCGCACCGTTCTGCAGCGCTCAAAAGAGAGCAGCGAAGACTACCGCTACTTCCCCGAACCGGACCTGCCGCCGCTTGTGGTCGACCGCCAGTGGGTGGAGAAGGAGGCGCACGCGCTGCCCGAGCTGCCGGACGCCAAGGAGCGGCGCTACCGGCAGGAGTGGTCCTTGCGCCCGGCCGACGCCGGCGCCATCACAAGCGAAAAAGCGGTCGCCGACTATTTCGAGGCTGCGGTGACCGCCTACGGCCAGGAGGACGGCAAACCCCAGCGCATGGCCAACTGGATCACCGATGAGCTGTTCCGCCTGCTCTACGCCGACGGCGAGGGCCAGGATCTGAGGCAGATCGCCGATACGCGCGTGCGGCCGCAGCAGCTGGCCGCGCTGGTGCAGATGGTGGACGCCCGCGAAATCAACGCCAACACTGGCAAGAAAGTGCTGGAGTCGATGTACAGAAGCGGCGACGATCCCCAGGCCGTCGTCGAGCGGGAAGGGCTGGCGATGGTCAGCAACACGGACGTCATCGACGCGGCCGTGCAGGAAGCCTTCGACAGCAACCCGGACGAGCTGGCCCGCTACCGCGGCGGCGAGAAGAAGCTGTTCGGCTTCTTCATGGGCCAGATGATGCGGGCCACAAAAGGCAAAGCCGATCCCCAGGCGGCCCGCCAGCGCCTGCAAGAGATGCTGGACAGCTCGTAGGGGCAACCCTTGTGGCTGCCCTCGTGTACTGAGCTCAAGAAAATATCAACGAGCCCTGATAACGTCCCCCCGAAACGCTCGCGATCCGTTCGCCAGCCACTATTCACTGAACACCGACCACTAACCACCGACCACTAACCACTGCCCACTGAGGTCCCATGGCTCTCTCACTTACCCATACCCGCAACGAAAAGACCCCGCCGCACAGTCACCGCACGCCCGGCTTCGCCTCGCTTGAGCTGAAGTGGGAGGCCGTGACCCTCTTCCGCTACATCTATGATCCGGACATGCCCCAGTCCGAGTCGCCCAAGCCGTTCTTCCACCCCGTCAACACGCTGGCCGGCGACGTGGTCACCATCTATCGCCCGTACGACCACGTCTGGCACAAGGGGCTCCAGATGACGATTGCGCACCTGGACGGCCAGAACTTCTGGGGCGGGGGCAGCTACCGCCACGGCGAGGGCTACGTTGACCTGCCCAACAACGGGACGCAGCGGCACGACGGCTGGGAGTCGATCGAGGTGGCGGACGACCGCTTCGCGGCCGCGGAGAAGCTCTCCTGGATCACGCTGGCCGGCGAGCACTGGATCGACGAGACGCGGGGCATCGCCGTGGAGACCGTCGACCCGGACGCCGGCTACTGGGCGCTGGACTTCACGACCAGCCTGCGCAATGTGCGCGGCGAAACGCTGCACATCGGCTCACCCACGACCGCGGGCCGTCCGCTGGCCGGCTATGGCGGGTTCTTCTGGCGCGGGCCGCGCTCCTTCGACAACGGGAAGGTCATCACCGCGGCGGGGCACGAAGGCGCCGCGGCGATGGGCGAGGCCGCGCCCTGGCTGGCCTACACCGGCCACCACGACGGCAACGGCCATGCTTCGACACTCGCCTTCCTCGACCATCCCGCCAACCTGCGCTACCCCAACAAATGGTTCGTGCGCCAGACGCCCTACGCCTGCGCCAGCTTCGCCTTCATGTTCGACGAGGTATACGAGTTCGCGGCGGGGGAGACAGTTACGCAGCGGTACCGGCTGGTGATCGCCAACGGCGACTGGGACGCGGCGCAGGTGGAAACCGCAGCGGAAGCGTGGCGGGGTTGAGGCAGGAGTTGGAAGCCCGCAATGATTGACCTCAGCCCAACCCACCTCAAAACGGTGAGGCAGATTCTGGCCGAGCACGTGCCGGCTTGCGAAGTGCGCGCCTTCGGTTCCCGCGTGACACAGTCTGCGAAGAAATACTCCGACCTCGACCTCGCAGTCGTCGGCGCCACCGCACTGGACCGGCATACGCTTGCACGGCTGAAGGAAGCGTTCGAGGACTCCGACCTGCCCATTCAGGTAGACGTGCTTGACTGGCAGGAAATCTCCCAGAGTTTCAGGGAGATCATTGCGAAAGATTACGCGGTCCTGCAGGAGACGCCGGACGGCTCAGGTGGGCGTGTTGCCAGGAGATAGCGACCAGGCTTCACAGGCGATGGGCTGGGCTATCAACGCTATCTCAACAAGTGGTTTGTGCGGCAGACGCCGTACGCCTGCGCCAGCTTCGCCTTCGTGTTCGACGAGGTGTACGAGTTCGAGGCCGGAGAGACGATTACGCAGCGCTACCGGCAGGTGATCGCCAACGGCGACTGGGATGCAACGCGGGTTGAGGCGGTGGAGGGGGCTTGGCAGGGGATAACGGGAGCTGAATTGAGATGCGCTTCTGCTAGGAGAGGCGCGCCGCCCGAAGCCGTCTGTCTCCAGTTCCCCAATGCCTGGAACAGGCCCCCACGATACGCACCGTTTCCACGCTCAGATACACACTAAGGGGTTGAGGTTCGCCACCACCTCGGCAGGTGCGGCGGCGAACTTGGCGTTGGGATCGTTAGCGTTGCCGCTGGGTTTACGGCGGACCTGCTGAACCTGACGCTGGCGGAAGCGGTTGTGAACTGGGATCGCAAGATGGCGTTGGATCTGGGTGATTGGCTACCGGGGGGGAACCGATGCTAGTACGCGGGACGGGTGGTGGCGCGTGAGCACGGGATTACGCCGGCGGAGTGGGTCATCCAGCGTATGGATATATGCGGAATGCGGACGGGGATGGGGTGGCGTGTGAGAGGTGATTCAAAGGGGAACGACTACGCGCCCATTCCCCTTTTGTAGGCCAACTATTGCAGACAACTACAGAATTGCTCACCCCCAAAATGGCCTGATCGCGAATTACTGATCGTTCTTAATCAATGTCAGGTTCCTGGGGTTTTGCAATCTATATCCATTGCCCGCTGGAATTATATCGCCATTCAAGCTGACGAATTCCTGATCTCGAAATGCTTGTATCACCGTGTTATAAGTGGGCTGTTCAAATTCGACCCGAATGCGGAATAATCTCTCGTCCCTTACGGTCAGAATTACTGCCTTCCCATCGAAATTGTCGGGCTCTCTCTCTAGCTTTACAACCTGAGCGATTATATGTTCATCAAAGGATGGATCATTTCGACGGAGAAAATCAGCTGCCTCCGTTAAAATGTCCGCCGAATTCTCAGTAAACCGGAAGTCGCTGTCGGGAAGAGAGGAAGGCCGAACACCTGCCCAATACAGGTCGATTATGATCCCTTTACCTCTTTTGGCAAGCTTCGCTACCGAATCGCAAAGGTTGGCACTAACACCTTCATTCACCTCTCGCCTGAAGGGTTCCAACGAATCTTCAGAAACCGATGCGGTGATTGCAATTGTCGTCTTGTCAAGAGCTTTAGCTAGCTGAGACGTAGCCCGACGTGGGAAAGGGGCGGCAAACGCGTCGCCAAAATCTAGCTGCTCGCCGAAACCCGCTGGTACCGGTGAGTGCAATGTCAGAGCGTAGCCTTCGTGATAACCTGGTAAAGGCTGTACATCGTCAAGGTAGCCCACTACCTTGTCGCTGACTCTTCCACGGTAAACCGCGCTGGGTTTCTCCGCCGCCCGAGCGGCGGAGGCTAGCATATCGTAAGCAGCGCTTAGCATTTCTGTGTTTTGGCGAAGAGAAAGTGCTTCATTCGCAAGCCCATTTTGTGATCGCATGTGAATAACATCCGCCCCGGTGCTGGCTAGGTCATGAAACACGTCAAGTTGTGACCTGTCTTCAACAGCCGCGAGGACGGCAACATTGTCGGCCATGCACTCTGCGTAGTCAGCGACGGTATCGCTGTGTGGGCAAAGGATCTCCCACCTCCGACTGCCATCTTCCGTACTGAAAATTGTGGCGCGCTTACCCCACTCACCCTCGTTGACCCATCCCCGAGACTTCAAATACGTGCGTAAGCTCAGGAGTGAAAGCGACGACAACGCCTCCCGGTCTCGAATTTCCACTTTCACAGTGAATCTCCCCTTTCAGCCTTTCTCATCAGTTCAGAAAGTTGCTCACTACTGAAAATGTTGCCTACAGGGATTTGAATCGTTACAGTACTCCGATTTCGTGTTGGTGGTCGTCCTCGAAGTGAAGTCCAATATGCGCAATGGCGTAAGCAAAGCTCTTCTCTTGACTGAGATAGCCATTCTGAATCGTCTTCCGGCATAAGAACTACAATTAAGAGACGTGGATTAATAGGGTCTGTTCTCAAATCGTCATAGTTATTGATCGGTAAGCGAAAATGCAAGTTTCTCTGTCGCACAATGTCCTGCGATGTAGCCTTGGCCTGAAAATCGATCCTGGGGCGTCTTCCAAAGTCTGCCTTTAGGGTTCCGTCCACACTGTCGTAGTCCACTCTTGGTTCATCAACATAGAATCCTGCTTTCGTTGCGACCGCTTCAATGAAAGCAAGAGAAAAGCGCTCTTTAATGGTGTTCCGGTACATTTCGCTCGTCCGTTACTGTTTGTCTGAAGATCCCGGACCACCGTAGGTTTACAAAGTAGTGCATCGAAGTTGGCACGATAGCGGAGTCAATGGTGGCCGGCCCAATGGTCAGCCCTTGTGGGGGATATAGGAAAGCAGCCCAACTAGCTGGAGGTTACGGATACTTGCTGCGTCATTTCTCAAGCTTAAATTGAGGTTTCCGGGCCTTCTCCTATTGCTGCAAGGATACGACTCTTCAGTCTTTTGTGCAATTCATTTTCGTCAGTCCACACAATGTGATTGTAGTGCTCGGTATCGAAATGCAGATATTCCATAGATTTCTGGTGGCACGTGAAAATAACCGGCATGCCGAGAGCATGCACAAATCCCGCTTCGTAATAGACTCCTCCTCTTGCCCCGTCGCAACCTTGAGTAAAGTCGGCAACGAGAAATCGCGAGCGACGGATCTCAGCAATGAACTCATCGTCAATCTTGTTGATGTGTTCCTTTTGGTCGATTCGCACAGGCTTATAGCCGGTAGCCTCAATAGCGGGCCTTATGCCATCCGTATAGACTTTTGTCATACTCTCATCAAACCACATTGCAACAAATGCTTGAGAAGATTCATAGTTGGTTACTTGCTGTGCGATTTGGGCATGGCCAGCGACTGTGACTGTGGCAGTAAAACCACCATTTAAGAAGCCGTCGCCGTTCAACCAACCGCTTGCCTTCAAAAACTCGAAGAAATAATCAACCTCCCTCCATTCTATCGACTCAGTCCAGGCAAGAGCGGCCAAATCAGAGCTTTCACGGAATCGTAGCATGACTCCAACTAGATCCGCCTGCTTGGCTATGAAGCGAAGAAGCCTCTCGGCCCTCTCTTGCACGATAAGAGAACGTCTGTTGCTGGTATACCTGATAGTCTCCTCTGTAACCCGGGGGGTACTTATTCCCCGATTCCGTTCCTCGATAAGCCAGCTGGAAAGCCGTGCTTTCTCGCGGGCCCCCAACTCACGCGCCAAGGACTGCCCTTCCGAGGTGATCTCATATTTGCCGCCTGCCCTATCGGAATCAACCCGCACTATTCCGGTAGCAGGATTCGGTGCGCCTTCAACAACCAGACATTCATCTTCAAGTTCTGTCGCCCCGTAATCAGGGCCCCAGATAGGACACGGAATTCTCGTGTTTGACATTTTCTTTTCTCACGAACAGCATTCAGACTATGCACTGTTCAGTTGGCCGCAGCAAGTTCCCTTTCTCGTTACGGACCGCCCAGTCGGCAATCTTCCTTGACATCCAAATCAATTTGCTCACCCCATTATAGAACATACATTCCAAAACGACCAACTGCCCAAACATGCGAGAATCCATTCCAATTGTTTGGGCCGATGCGAGCTGCCCGTTCAACCGACAGAAAATGATCCACGAAACGAGAATCGACTCAGCACCTGTCGTCCAAACACTCCTTCTAGCCTGAAACTTCTGATTCAGACAACTGTCGCCCAAAGTTCTGGGATGCACCCTAATGCTATATCGCCGACCGCCAATTGAGGGCTCTGCGGCGAGAAGGGATGACTACCTCGACCTGTCTGGCTGTGAGCAGTTCTCGCAGTGGATCGGAATCGTAGCCTCTATCCGCAATGACATCTTTGACTTTTTTGGAAAATAGCGGACGGAAGCAGTTTGAGCGGAGAGTTGGTGCATGTCCTGATCATCTCCTTGACTATGGTATGGCCAGCGTTACATCTACCCCCTCCCCAACCCTGGCAGGCTCTCCACAATCTCCACAGCCTCCAGGCTGACGATGATTACTTTGCCAATGAGGCGCGGTATGTACTGGGGCTCGCCAGGGTGGTTATGGTAGTTGACGATGCCGCCGTTTCTGTCGGTTTTGACGTAGTACTAGTCGACGACCCGGCCGAGCGCGACATAAAGGTCCTTGACAGACTTGTACGCGTATTTGAGGATGAGAGTGAACTTCGGATTACCTTCGCGAGAAAAATAGCAAGGTGGATGTTCCCTATCATACTATGTTCCCTGGCTAAGAGGTGATGTCGCAGACGAGCAGGCAGATCCAAGGGCGGCGTTGCTTCTCGACCTTGGCTTCACCCCCTCTACACCAACAACACCCCCTCGTGCCTTAACAGCCACTCTTTGCGCCACAGCCCGCCTCCGTACCCCGTCAGCTTCGGACGCCCGCCGCTGCCGATGATGCGATGGCAGGGCACGATGATGGCGACAGGGTTGCGGCCATTGGCCGCGCCGACCGCGCGCACCGCCTTGGGGTTGTCGATCGCTACGGCGATCTCCTGGTAGCTGGCGGTCTGGCCGTAGCCGACACTGAGAAGCTGCTGCCAGACCTGGCGCTGGAACGGCGTGCCCTCCAGATCCAGGGGGAGGTCGAAGCAGCGCAGTTCGCCGGCGAAATAGGCGTCCAGCTGACGCCGCGCCTCCTCCAGCAAGGGATGCCCGCCCGCATGCAGCGAGGATGCGTCGCGGGCCCGGCTTTGCTCGCTCTTCTCTTCTTCACCCTCTCCCGTCTGTTCCCCGGCGAACTCCACTCTACCTACCGCCGTATCCGTAGCGTATACTTCGATCGGTCCGATTGGAGAATCGTAATTCATTACCGCTTGCGACATTATCTGCTCCGTAAGTTTTGCGATTAAGAAATTGCGATGATGCGGGCCTGCCGCGCGCCAATGACCGGCTCCCTCACTGGCCACTGACCACTGACCACTGCAGTTACCACTGCCGTTACCGGCGCAGCTGCTTACTGCGCTGCTTGCGCGTGACCGTCATGGCCAGGCCCTGCTCCTGCAGAAAATCCTGGTAGAGCCGGTAAAAGCGCTGGCGGTCCTGCTGCTGAATGACCGCGGTGACGTCAGCCGCCTCCAGCGCGTAGGGGTAGCCGCTGCCGGCAACCGCCTCGGCGAGGACGACTGCGACGATCTCGTCGGCCCGGCCGGACTCCAGCAGCCAGCGCGGGATCTCCAGCCGGGCGGGCGCGTTCTCCATGCTCAGCCGCGCCAGGCAGAAACAGACCTGCTTATAGAAATCGGCGCGGCCTGCATCGCTGAGCCGGTCCGGCCGCGCGCAGACCCAGAACGGGCTGCGATCGCCCCAGTCGGGCAGCGTCTCTCGCAACAGGTAGGCGTCGTTGATGTGCGCCGGCGCCGGCAGGCCGTGCAGCGCCGCCAGCAGGGTGACGAGATCGCGGCTGTAGGTGTTGTCCACATAGCCGACCAGCGGCGTACGCGTACGCTCGGAGCAGGCCAGCAGCGCTTGCACGGCCCGGATATAACCGTGCTCACGGCCGGCGCGCAGCTGCCCGGCGAAGGAGATGATCAGCGAACCGTCCAGGAAACAGACCGGCCTGCGTTCAAACGGCCGCGCCGCGCAGCGCTCCATGAACTCACACAGTTTGGCGCACTCAAGGATGAAGCGCTCCTGGTTCACGCGCCAGTTGGGGAACACGCTATCGTCGCCGCCCGAGTCGAGCAGCTCATCCGGGGCCAGCACCTCGAAAGCGATGTCCTTTTCGTAGCGGCCACCGGCGCTGCCGTCCGTTTCGGTCGCGCGGTCATTGAAAAACCAGCCGATCTGCACCGCGCCCACCGGGGGCGCGTAGTCGGTGGTCGGGATGATCTGGCTGCCGTCCACGGCCAGCACGGGCCGGCCTGCGAGCGTCTCTCGCGCCCAGTGCCGCGCCTGCTCACGGTTCTGCCAGCTCGCGCCCAAAGGGATGCGCAGTCCATCTGCGCGTTCAAACTCCGCCGTGGGCAGCGCGCCGGGCCAGTCATTGTCGATGTCGTCCAGGCGGTCATTCAGAGAAGCGGTGGAGTCGGTCTTGAGCTCCGCCAGCCAGCCCTGCATGCGCTTCTGTTCTTCCCGCCGCTCGCGGTCGTATACGGAGAACAGATCCTTTTTCCGTTCCAGGGCGGCGGCCGCCGCGCTGCGCACAAACATTCAGGTTCACCTCAACACGATTTGAACGCCGGCTCGGCTGCATTGCGCATTGCCAGCAGATGTTAGCCTTGCAAGGATAGCGACGGTAGGGCGCAGGCCAAATTCGGGGCTGTGAGGAGAAGCGGGTTCCAGGATTCAGTCGAATTTCCCAGCGATAGCCCGAAACACGCCCCACTCTGCCCTCTCCCCCCATACGCCCGCCCCGCGGCACGTACGCGCCCCGCCACCCACTGATCAATGCAGCTTCCAAACCTTGACAGTATAGCACATTCGTGCATATTTTACATTGCGCAAACCGTCTATGTTATTATGTAAGGTACGCTGGTGACGCCCGCCGTGTGGAATCTGGCCGGGTTGGACAGAATATGAACAGTTCGTGGAAACGCCGCCATGCTAAAGCGCATACATATTCGTGGTTACAAGTCTCTTGAAGACGTTGAGGTGAATCTGTCCCGGCTTGTCGTTTTGTTCGGGCCGAATGCGGCCGGCAAGAGCAATTTTCTGGACGCGCTGCAACTGCTATCAAAACTGGGAACGAGCCGTACGCTCAAGGAGGCCTTTGATCCCCCCTATCGAGGCAAGCCGCTTGAGTCCTTTACCATCGGGGAAGGAGGCGTCAAGAGGTTGCTTGAGCAGGAGAGTTTGCGCTTCTCCATCGAGGCTGATTTGAGCCTGTCGGACGCGGTCATCGACGCGGTCAACCGGCAGATTCGCGAGATGCGCCGACCCAGCGGCGAAAACGGACTCCACGACGGACACAGGGGCCCTGCCCCCGTGCGCGAACGGGATCTGCGCTACCGCATCGAGGTGGAGATGTTGCCCCAATCGGGCATTCTGCGCGTGACCGACGAATATCTGGCCGCCTTGAACGCGAAGGGCGAGCCGACCGGCAAACGCAAGCCTTTCATCGAAGGGCAGGGCGAGAAGATACACCTGAGATTGGAGGGGCAGGCGCACCCCACCTACTATGATCGTTACCTGGACCACAGCATCCTCTCCATGCCGCACTATCCACCGCACTATCCGCACCTGGCGGCGGCGCGGCGCGAACTGGAAAACTGGCTGTTCTTCTACTTCGAGCCGCGTGAACGCATGCGCGCGGCCAATCCGGTCAAGGAAGTGCGTCATCTGGGACTGATGGGGGAGGAGCTCGCCGCCTTTCTCAACACGATGAAGGCGCTTGACGCCAGTCGTTTCAGGGCGGTCGAAAAGGCGCTGCATACGCTATTGCCCAATTTCGATGGGATTGAAGTCGATGTAAGCGATCTGGGCGAGGTCGAACTGCGCCTAAGAGAAGGCGGCATCGCAATGCCGGCTCGCGTCCTCTCTGAAGGCACATTGCGGCTGCTTGGGCTGCTGGCGCTGACAGGGGCTGAGGATGCCCCGGCGCTGGTGGGATTCGAAGAACCGGAGAATGGCGTCCATCCGCGCCGGATCCGGTTGATCGCGGAACTTCTGAAGACACAGGAAGTTCTCAATCAGACCCAGCATATCATCACAACACACTCACCGCTTCTTCCCGATCTGCTGGAAGATGATTGTCTGTACGTGGTACGCCGCCCGGAGCGGCGCACCCAAATCGAGCCCTTTGCCGCCAGTTGGGGGCCATTGGGGCGCGGCCGTGATATCGACAGGGCTTTCTGTGATGAAAAAGAGCTCCCCGTGTCGGAACGCATGATACGGGGGGACTTCGATGCGTAATATCGCTCTCTTTGTCGAAGACGACGCGCACGAAAAAATCATTGGCGCACTCGTATCGAAGATCGCTGCCGAATTCGGTTTCAGTGTAAAGTTCGATTGGCGAAACACTGTCGGCGGGCACGGCAAAGTCATCGCCGAGCTTAAGGTTTACGTACGCGATCTGGAGCGGCAGGGCACGCCCTGGCCAGACCTGATTGTTGTTGCCACTGATGCCAACTGCAAAGGTCTGAACGAACGCAGCAGGGAGCTTGGTCCCCCGGATGCCCCGGCGCCCCTTCTCCTTGCCATTCCAGATCCGCATGTTGAGCGTTGGCTGCTACTCGACGGCGCGGCTTTCAAAGCAGTTTTCGGACGCGGCTGTCAGGCGCCGGATCGCAAGTGCGTCCGTAAACTGTACAAACGAAAGTTGATAGACGAGATTCACGCCGCGGGCGGCATAACCCTTCTCGGCGGCATCGAGTATGCCGAAGATATCGTGCAACACATGGACATCAACCGCGCCGCACAGGTGGACGATTCGTTGCAACGTTTCGTAGAAGGTTTACGGAGCATTTTTCGAGGCTGGCGAGTATAGCTTGTTCAATGCGCTGCCACTTCGTTATTTGAGCGCGATAGGAGGGCAGACGCTCTTTGCCAGAGTCGGTTGGCCGCTGTTCGTTCAATTTTGTTGCGTCTCTTGATCTGATTCCAGACAGTTCGTTGTCTGGTGCATAACATTCGTTACCATCACCATGAATCAGCCGCATCATTTGCCCACGGCGCCACGCAACGCAGAGGAGAGCGTGAAGAGAAGAGAAGAAAGAAGAGTTTCCCCCGCGTATGCCGCGGCGGGGCTCAGCTTTCTGCTGTTGACAGTCCTGCTGGCCGCTTGTGGCGGGTTGCGCCCTTCAACCGCGCAAGAGGAAGACCCGCTGGCCGCGTTCGACCCGATGCCGCAGTATGAGATTGAGTTCTCCCTCAGCGACGACCTGATCTTCCTGCAAGGATCGGCCAATGTCCGCGTCCCCAACACCAGCGCCGACCCCTGGACGCACCTGGTCTTCCGCCTCTACCCGGCGCTGCCCCACTACGGCGGCGAGTTCAGCATTCAGAACGTGACGGTCGAGGGCAGCACCGTGCCCTTTACCTACCTGGCCCAGAACACGGCCATCCGCGTGGACCTGCCGCGGGCGCTGCTGCGCGGGCAGTCAACAAATGTCTATCTGAGCTGGCAGCTGCGCGTCCCCCACTGGGGCGCGGATACAACGGGGGCCTATCGCCTCTTCGGCCTCAGCCAGGAGTTTCTGAGCCTGCCGCTCTTTTACCCCTCACTTGCCGTCTACATGCCGGGGCCGACCGCGGCGAGCGGGCGCTGGTGGCTGGAACAGGGCACCAGCCGCGGGGACGCAGCTTTCAACTACATCTCCCAATTCGTCGTCACCGGCACCATCCCGATCGATCAGATCCCCGTGGCGAGCGGCCAGTTGATCACCTCCACCGTGGTCGGTGAGGGGCATGTCCAACACCGCTGGGAGACGGATCCGTCGCGCGAGTTCATCGTCCATATGAGCCATCGCTTCCAATCCGACAGCCTGGACGCGTACGGCACGCGCGTCACCAGCTACTGGCTGCCGGAACACGAGGAGGCGGGGCGGGCTGTTCTGCAGAACACCGCGGCCGCGCTGCGGGTGTACAGCGACTGGTTCGGGCCCTATCCCTACGCGGATCTGCGGGTGGCCTCTGCGCCGATCAGCTTCCGGGGCATGGAATACCCGCAGGTCTTTCTGCTGGGCGTACAGCTGTATGACCGCTACCGGGATCAGCTGGAGATCCGGGCGGTCCATGAGGTGGCGCATCAGTGGTGGTACCAGCTTGTCCACAACGATCCGGTCAACCAGCCCTGGGTTGATGAAGGGCTGGCCGAATACTCCAGCCGCATCTACTACGAGGCGGTGCATGGCCAGGACGCGGCCGACATTCTGGAATACCGCCGCTGGCAGGCGGTCGTTGACGGGTTGATCAGCCGCGAACAGGACGCGGCGCTCGCGCAGCCGGTGACGGCCTTTGCAGACGGAAGGATCTACGAGGGCATCGTCTACGGCAAGGGCGCCCTCTTTTTCTCCGCCATCCGCCGCACGCTGGGCGAGCGGGCATTCAAGCAGTTTCTGCAGAACTACCTGGCCGACTATCAGTACAAGATCATAACGCCCGAGGAAATGCTGGCGGCGTTGCGCGGGGTCGATCCCGAGGTCGCCGACGTGCTCTTCACGGAATGGATCAGGCCGGTGGCCAGCCAGCCGCCGCAAGGCGCAGCGTCTGAGACCGAGTGAGCGTCATGCAGCCGGGCCTTTTCTCCCGCTGCCGTATGCCCGCCCGCCGGTTCTTTCGCGTGCGCAGACGGCCCAGGCGGTGACGGCGCGTAGGCGAGCGAAGAAATGACGAACATGCTTTGGATCGGCCTGGGCGCGGTGCTGGGCGCAAACGCACGCTATCTTGTCAGCCTGTGGCTGACAGCGAAGCTGGGGCCAGCCTTCCCCTATGGAACGCTGACCGTCAACGCCGCCGGCAGCCTGCTGCTCGGCTTCCTGGTTGCGGCCGGCTCCCAATATCTGGCCCTGTCGCCACAGCTGCGGCTGCTGCTGTTTGTCGGCTTCCTCGGCTCCTTCACCACCTTCTCCACCTTTGCCTTCGAGAGCGTCGCCCTGTGGCAGAACGGCCGAATCTGGGCCGGCCTCGTCAATCTCCTCGCCAACAACGGCATCAGCCTCCTTTGCGCCGCGCTCGGTATCCTGCTCGCCGGCCAGTTTCATAAACCATAAATCGTGTAAGCTGTTGAAACGCGGTTCATCCGCCGGCCATTGAGCCGGCATCGCCCTCTGCGGCAGGCGGGATTTCAGCTTGCATGGATTGGACACCACGGGCGTACCCCTCTATACTGCCCTGGAATATCAGCCGTCATAGGGTGACGCAGCAGCGCATTGAACCACTCCTCGATAGTACTCCAATCACGATAACGGCAGGCAACGGGTTGCCGCGCGCAATCACCCTCCATGGAGCCATGCAATGACCACGGATTTCCGCTACGAACCGAACTGGGACTCGCTGCAGAATTACGAAGTGCCCCAATGGTTTATGAACGATAAGCTGGGCATCTTCATCCACTGGGGCCCCTACTCCGTTCCCGCCTTCGATAACGAATGGTATCCCCGCTTCATGTACCGGGACGAGATCTCGCGCAAGGGGCCGAACTACCACCAGCACCATACAGAGACCTGGGGCCACCCCTCCAAGTTCGGATACAAGGATTTCATCCCCCTGTTCAAAGCGGAAAACTGGGACCCGGCCCAGTGGATCGATCTGTTCCGGAAGGCCGGCGCCCGGTACATCGTGCCCGTCGCCGAACACCACGACGGCTTTCCCATGTACGCCAGCACGCACACCCGCTGGAACGCGGCCCAGATGGGGCCCAAGCGGGATGTCTGCAAGGAGCTGGAACGGGAGACCCGCGCCGCCGGCCTCAAGTTCGGCGTCTCCAGCCACCGCGCCTTCAACTGGCGCTACTACTCCTACGCTCCGGACTTCGACACAACCGATCCCGGCCTGGAAGACCTCTACAACCCGCCCCACCCCGAAGACGCGCCCGCCAGCTGGGACTTCATACAGAACTGGTACGCGCGCACGCTTGAGATGATCGACTATTTCCGCCCGGATGTGCTCTGGTTCGACTTCGGCTGGCATTTCGATGAGTTCGCGCCCTACCGCCCGCAGGTCGCCGCCTACTACTATAACCGCGCGCTGGAATGGGGCAGCGAGCCCGTCCTTCAGTATAAGGACAAGTTCCCCGACGGCGTCGCGGTCTACGATGTGGAACGGGGCAAGCTCGACGACATCCGCCCGCACTACTGGCAGACCGACACCGCGGTCAGCTACAAGGCCTGGAGCTACATCGAGAACGACGAGTTCAAGAGCGCCGCAACCATCATTCACGATCTGATCGACATCGTCAGCAAGAACGGAAACCTGCTCCTCAACGTGGGCCCGCGCGCCGACGGCGTCATCCCGGCGGAGGCGTCCCAGCTGCTGCTGGACCTGGGCGCGTGGCTGGATGTGAACGGGGAAGCGATCTACGGCACGCGCCACTGGGAGCGGTTCGGCGAGGGCGATACGGAAGTGGTGGTCGGCCATCTTACCGAGCGCAGCAATCAGCCCTTCACCGCCAAAGACGTGCGCTTCACGCAGAAGGACGGCGCCCTCTATGCCATAACGCTGGGCTGGCCCGGCAGCGAAGCCGCCATCGCCTCGCTGGGCAGCGGGTCGCCGGTGGGCGGGCGCGTCAGCGGCGTCTCGATGCTCGGCAGCGACGAGCCCATTGCCTGGAAGCAGGACGAGAACGCGCTGACCGTCAGCACGCCCAGCCGGCGCCCGTGCGATCACGCCTATACATTCAAGATTACGCTGCAGGGATAGCCATGCACAGGCGCCAAATCGAGCCCTCCCACGACCTGCCCCACGCCTGCCAGCAGTTCATGGATGCGCTGCGCCAGTGGGCATACGAAGCCATCGACCGCTACGCGGACGCGCCGGCGACCGATGTCCATGATCAGGGCACCTACACCACCGGCTGGGAGCCGCTGCTGCGCGCCGCTCCGGACGAACGCATTCTGCGCTTTCTGCAACAGAAACGCGACCGCATCCGCGATCATTTCACCCGTACGCAGCAGTGGCGGCACGGGTACTGGCGCATGCAGGAGGCGCACCACGGCACCGAACACTACGAGCTCTTCCTGGGCGCCATGCAACGGGCCCTGCCGGACGACCGCGAAACGGCCAGGCAGCTGGACGACGCCGCCGAGCACATTGGCAACTGGTCATCCGGGACGCCGGACTGGTTCGACTGGGACCGGCGGCGCTTCCACTCGCTCTTCTTCGGCGCGGACGGGCTGCGCACAGAGCCGGGCATGGCGCTCAATACGCCGGACCATCTGCGTTGCGTCAACATCTGCCTGCTGGCGGCGTCGAACCCGGAGACGGAGGCAGCCGGGAAGCGCTATATCGAGCTGGCGACGGTCTACGCGGGCGAATGGGCGGACGCCATCCTGGCGGGGGATGCGCTGCCGATTGCCCTGACGCCCGGCGGCATTCTGTACGAGTTCAGCGCCGACGACAAAGCGCTCTACTACGCCTTCATGGGCGAGGCCCCCGACCTGCAGGCAGAGGTCGACCGGGCCGAGAATCTGCTCGGCTCCGACGCCGTCAACACATTCCTGCGCCTGTGGAAGGAGAGCGGCCAGCCCCGCTTCCGACAGGCGGCCGAGCGGCTGCTGGAGCCGCTGGCCGCGCAGCTGACCGACGCGGACGCCGGCGCGGCCGCCGACGCGGTGCGGTCCTATCGCCGCTGCACGGGCGACACGCGCTTCGACAAGGCGGTGCTGGAGGCGGTGGCCCGCCTCGATCCTTTCGACATCACCGAAGTCGCCCTGGACACGGCGTACAAACGCCCTGCCCGCCGCGCATCGGGCGTGGGCAAACGCTCCGACGCGCCGCGCTGGCTGGAGGACGGCCGCGCGCGGCGCCACAATCCGATCACGCTGGCGACGGCCGCGGAGATCCAGGGGGACAGCGCGCTGCACGCCCGCGCCGTAGACCTGGCCCGCGCCTACTTCCTCCTGGCGCGCGCCGCCTTTCCGGACGGCCGCGAGCACGGCTGCTCGGCGCGCTCGGTCAGCGCGATCGCACGCGGCCATGGGCGGGAAAACCATGCCGGCATGACGACAGCGGTGCTTGGCCCGGCACTGGGGTTGCAGCGGGAAGCGGACGCGGATGCACATCGTTACGACAGGGGCTGAATGGACAAGAGGGGCTGAATGGACATTGGCCTTCGCAGAGCGGTTTACTTCTGTGCCAGGAACACCATGCCGGCGCTGTCCCGCGTCAGGCTGTCTCCGGCGTAGTTGCGGTAGACCGTCGATTCCCGAAACCCGGCCTTTTCCAACATCCGTGTCACCTCCGGCGCTGTATAGGCCCGGATCTGCCAGGTCTCTTCGTGCCGCCGGCCCTGGCGATACCACTGAAATTCTCTGGAAAAGATGCCGCTCAGGATGTCAAGGCTCCCCTTGTCTACGATGAAGAATCCGCCGCCGTCAAAGCTGCTGTTGCGATCGCCGTTCAGGATCAACTCGTCACGGTTCACAACGATGTCGAGGAGAAAGCGGCCGCCGCTCTTGAGGACACGCATCACTTCGGCGAGCACCTGCTGGTTGTCCGATTCGTCATCAAAGCAACCGAACTCGCTGAGCGTAAGGGTGACAGAATCGAAGGTCGCGGTCCAGCCGGCTGGCAGGCTGCGCATGTCCCCGCGAACCCACTCGATCTGCGCATCTGCCTGTTTCGCTGATTCCCGGGCGCGTGTCAGCATCGCGTCGCTGAGGTCGTAGCCGGTCACCTGGAAGCCGCGCAGCGCCAGCGGGATCGTCAGCCACCCGAGCCCGCAAGCCAGGTCAAGCATGCGCGCGCCTGGTTGCGGCGCCAGCAGGGCAAGGATCTGTTCCAGCTCAGGCGGGTCCGAATTCGGCTCATAGGCGGGCGGCCAGAGCCAGTTGAACTTTTCGTCGGCATAGATTCGTTGCCAGGATCGGGAGGGGACATCCATTTGCGTTTTCCTAAGCGAGAGGGTGTCTGTCCTGTCAACTGTCATTCTATCATGAAGGATTTACGCCTATGACACCCCTGCAACTCGGCATCATCGGTTGCGGCACGATCGGCTCCGTCCACGCGCAGGCTGCCGCGGCCTCCGAACAGATTGAGCTGGCCGCGGTCGCCGACGTGGACCGGGGCTCGGCCGAAAAGGCGGCCGCGGCCCATCGGGTGGAGAAGGTCTACAACAGCGGCGCAGAGCTGCTGGCCGATCCGCAGATTGAGGCCGTGGTCCTGGCGCTGCCGGCCCTTTTTCGCGTTGAGCTGGGGTTGCAGGCCCTGCGCGCAGGCAAACATCTGCTGACCGAAAAGCCGGTGGCCCGCAGCGCCGGCGAAGTGCGTCAACTCATCTCTGCCCAGGGGGACCGGGTCGCGGCCTGCTGCTCCTCCCGCTTTCACTTCCTGGAATCGACCCGGGCCGTTACCGACTATATCGTACAGGGCAGACTGGGCGCGCTGCGCCTGCTCCGCTGCCGCGCCATCTTCCCGGCGACACCGGCGCCGGAGACGCCCCCGCCGGCCTGGCGGCTCAGCCGCGAGCTGAACGGCGGCGGCATTCTTGTCAACTGGGGCTGCTACGACCTGGACTATCTGCTCGGCATCAGCGGCTGGCGCCTGCGCCCGCAGACGGCCCTGGCGCAAAGCTGGCGCGTTCCGGTCACGTTCGCCGATACGGTTGCGCCGGCGTCCGATGGGGAGACGCACATCGCCGGGCTGGTGCGCTGCGCCGACGGCATCGCGCTCACCTATGAGCGCGGCGAATACGCCGCGGCGCAGGCGGAGACTTCCTGGGAGGTGATCGGTGAGACCGGCTCGCTGCGCCTGCAGATGACACCGGCGCAGGCGAAGGAGATCCTGCATTTCGAGGCGAGCCGGGCGGAGGGGACAGTCTCCCGGACGTTGTGGGCGGGCAGCGACTCCTATCGCGACATCCACCGCGCGCTTCTGGAGGACTTCGCGACCGCGATCCGCACAGGCCGTCCGCCCAAGACAACTCTGACACAGGCGCTGCTGGTGCAACAGATCACCGATGCGCTGTACCGGTCCGCGGAGACGGGGGAGGCGGTAGAAGTGAAATAGAGGCGCAAAATCGCCCGCGCAGAACTGTTAAATCTGTCTCAAAACGGAATGTCGTCGACTTCAATGTGACGATTTCGGTAAACCAGATTTCCGTCTAATCGAAGTTCAAGGTTGAAATGCCTCTGCAAATGCGGTACGCCCCACGAAAGCCGACGGCAAAATCTGCAAACCAATCGCTGACGCGGATTCATACTTGCTATAGTCATCTGCCAGATAAACTGGGGTAACGTATCCAAGTTCAGCAAAAATGGAAAGGACATAGGAAATTTTGCTATCAATTCCCGGGGCGATGTGACGCATCGAAAACCCATATGTCCGCAACTGCTGCCATAACATTGACAGTGTCTCGTATGGCAGCAGGTATTTCTGTTTCGCTGTTACGACCCGGATACCCAGCGGTTCATTAGAGACATACGCTGAAAATGGGCTCTTCTTAGCCACCGTTCTATACTCACTCTTGGCTTCCAGTATTGACCTGATATCCTCCCACACTTCGCTAAATGGCAAACTCTGTGGCTCTGTACGCAGCCAATCACTCATCTCTTTAGGCTGCTGGTGCTCCACAAAGACATTATCTCGCTCAGGGTAGACAAATACCTCTATCGGCAAGGGTTGAAGGTACTTCTCCATCAGCGGCTGAACTTGCGAAGGGAAATCCAGTTGCCCATTGCCGCACCCCAAAGGCGGGAATGCAATGCTGTGGATTCCCAGACTTGAATATGTCTCAACGAACTTCCTCAGCCCACTTTCAACATATTCCATTCTTGAAGGCTGTCGCCAGTGTCTCTTGGTTGGGAAATTCAATACCCACTTATTTGGTGACTTGTACAGCCATAAGCTCCCGACATTGAAATCGCCCTTTTCACACAGTTCACGGTACTTCGCATACATATCTGGGAAGTGGCGCTTGAACTGCAATGCCACGCCTTTGCCCATGACACCAACGGTGTTCACTGTATTGACCAACACCTGTGCCGGTGATTGGAACAGGTCTCCTTGAACATACAGAATCATTCTGGTGTCCTCAGTGAGTCAGGATCTTTGCATATCCGTGGGTTCACAGTCATTATACTACGCATCCTACCCTCTATTGAAAGTTTGTTCTGATTCATACGACGCTTTGGCATCCAGTATCGTTTCCTCGAATGTCTCAGATTTCAGAAAGGACCTGGCACAAAATGAACTACGCATTTATGAGCTTTTCCTGCCCCCAGGCCACCTTCGCGGAGATGCTGGCGCTGGCGAAGCAGTACGACTACGGCGGCGTTGAGCCGCGCGCGGCCGGCGGCCATAGCCACGGCGTGGAGCTGGAAGCGTCGGCGGAACAGCGCGCGGCCTTCCGCACACAGGCGGCTGACGCCGGCATCGCCATCTGCTGCCTGGCTTCAGGCAACCGCTTTGCCGACCCCGCAGACCGGGACGCGCAGGTGGAAGAAACGCTCCAGTACCTCGACCTGGCCGCAGACATCGGCGCGCCCGCGCTGCGCGTCTTCGGCGGGCGGATCCCGGACGGCGTCAGCCGCGATTCGGCGATCGACGGCGTGGCCGACGCCCTCTCCCGCCTGGCGGAGCGGGCCGGCGACCGCGGTGTCGTCGTCTGCATGGAAACACACGACGACTGGTGCAGCCCCGCCGATGTCGCCGCGGTGATGGAACGGGTCGACCACCCGGCGATCGGCGTAAACTGGGATGCCGCCCATCCGGTGAACAGGGAGGGTTGGACGCTGGAAGACTCCTATCGCACACTGCGGCGCTGGATCCGACATGCCCATGTGCATGACCTGCTCATCGCCTCCGAAGGCCTGGACTATACGGCCTTCGGCACGGGGGATATCGATCACAAGCAGGTGCTGGCGCTGCTGCGCGGCGGCGGCTACGACGGTTTTCTCAGCGGCGAATGGATCAACTGGGAGCCGCCGGACGTTCATCTGCCGCGCGAGATCGCGACACTGCGCAGCTACGAACGCGCGCTGGCTGAACGGTAGTTTGGTCAGTTTCTTGTCTTCAGATTTCCACTCTTGGGAACCCCGCTCGCGCGCGGCGGTTCGCCTGAATCTGTTCCAACACAGACACCGGGGGAACGACAGATGCCCATCCACCTGCTCGACTTCAATCTCCATATCCTCAACATGCGCAACCGCATGCCCTTCCGCTACGGCATCGTCACCATGACCGCCCTGCCGCACCTCTTCTTGCAGGCGCGGGTCGACGTGGACGGCCAGCAGGCGGACGGGATCGCGGCCGAGGGTCTGGCGCCCAAATGGTTCACCAAGGTGCCCGATTCATCCACGGCCCAGGATATCGCCGAGATGCTCGATGTTATCCAGGCGGCCTGCCGCCACGCCCAGCAAGCCGGCGCGGCGGACTCGGTCTTTGCGCTGTGGCAGGCCGTCTACCGGGCCCAGGAGACGTGGGCCGCGGATACGGACTACCCGCCGCTGCTGTGGGCGTTCGGCGTTTCGCTGGTGGAGCGGGCGATCATCGACGGCTTCTGCCGGGCTGCCGGCACGACCTTTGCCCGCGCCGTGCGCGCAAACAGCCTGGGCATGCAGCTGGAGAGCCTGCGCCCGGAGCTGGCCGGGCAGGCGCCGGCGGACCTGCTGCCGGCCAAGCCCCTTGACCGTGTCATCGTGCGCCACACGGTCGGCCTGATCGATCCCCTCACCGACGACGAAATCCCGACCGGGGACCTGGTCGATGACGGACTGCCTCAGTCGCTGGACGCGTCGATCCAGGCCTACGGGTTGACCCATTTCAAGATCAAGATCGGCGGCGACATTGACGAAGACGGGGCGCGGCTGCAACGCATCGCCGCGCTGCTGGACGAGCGCAACGTCGATTACCGGCACACGCTTGACGGCAACGAGACCTATCACAACGTCGACGATTTCCGCGCCCTGTGGGAAGGGCTGACCGCCGAGCCGTCTCTGCGCGGCTTTCTGCAGCGGCTGCTTTTCGTCGAACAGCCCTTCCACCGCGACATCGCTCTGAGCCCGGAGGTGGGAACGGCCCTGCTTGCCTGGCGCGAGCGGCCGCCGATCATCATTGACGAATCCGACGGCGAGCTTTCCAGCGCGCCCATAGCCCTGGAGAACGGCTACGCGGGCGCCAGCCACAAGAACTGCAAAGGCATCTTCAAAGGCATCGCCAACACCTGCCTCATCCGCAACCGCCAGCGCCAGCAGCCGGATGCGCTGCACATCATCAGCGCCGAGGACCTGTGCAACCTGGGGCCGGTGGCCCTGCTGGAGGACCTGGCCGTGCTGGCGACGCTGGGCATCGAGCACGCCGAGCGCAACGGCCATCACTACTTCGCGGGCCTGTCGATGCTGCCGGAC
Source organism: Caldilineaceae bacterium (assembly GCA_022824025.1). Lineage (GTDB taxonomy): Bacteria > Chloroflexota > Anaerolineae > Caldilineales > Caldilineaceae > Bin5. The sequence continues at coordinate 14,604 of JAJEBF010000050.1, read as the reverse complement.
GACATGCAGGCGCAGATCCTGGCTGCGCACGGAGATCTCTACAAGCCGCACACGACCCCGAGCGGACAACGTTTCCCGACGCTGGCGGTCGAAGACGGCGCGGTCCTTGTAGGCAGCGTCACGGACGCGCCATTCGGGCCAAAGACCGTTCCGGACCCATCCCGGTTTACGCCGGCGGCCGAATGGGAATTCGCCTCGCTCGGTCTGGATTGAACGCACGGCGCCGGGCTGGCGCGGCGGCGAACAGAAGGACCCGTTTGCGTTAAGGACGCGAAGCCGCAGAAACGCAACTTTAGAGGGACGTCCGTGTTTTCTCTTGTAGAACATCCTGAAATTTTCACCCTGCGTTCCTTCACCATGCGAGACTGCTCCCCCGCTTTCACGCCTGACGGGAAATAAGCAGAGAAACACACTCCCGTGCAATGGATTCCATGACACCGCCATCCACAGCGGAAGAGACTGAATCCCAGGAATCAACCAGTGTTTTGGCGCCGGACACCGCGTGGGATACCGCGACCAAGAGAACGGTTCTGATCGTCCTGTTTGTCGCCGGCGCGCTTATCTTCTGGATCAGCCGCCCGGTCCTGCCGATTCTGATCATGGCAGGGCTTGTCTCCTACTTTCTGATCCCAATCGTCGACCTGTGTGAACGGGTGCGCATTCCCCGCAGCGTAAGCACCATCGTCCTGTACCTGCTCTTCCTGGTTCTGTTAGTGCTGGCCCCCATTCTGCTTGTGCCGATTCTGCTGTCCCAGCTTACGGCGCTCTATTTTGATGTGCCGACAGCGGCGCGAAACTTTCTCCGCTTCCTGCAAGAGTCGGTCGCGGAGCTGCCGACCAGCGGGACCATCCTCGGGCTTGATGTCACGTTCGAAGGCGTGGTGGGTCAGATTCAGCAGACGCTGGCCGATGAGATCGCGGTCGAACGCTTCCTGCCCGGCGCGCAGCAGATTCTGGACTATGTCAACCAGCTTCTGAGCACGGCGACAAACGTGGTGAGCAGCACCGCGACGATCGGCTTGACGGTCGTTGGCAGCATCGTCAATATAGTCGTCTTCCTGCTGCTTCTCTTCTTCATCAGCCTGTACTTGACCAAAGACGCGCCCCGCATTCAGCGGTATGTGGAAGGGCTGTTCCCAACCGAGTATTATTCGGAAGGCGTGGAGTTGATACGCCGGCTGCGCAACATCTGGAACGCCTTCTTCCGCGGGCAGATCATCCTCTCCCTAACGATCGGCGCGGCGACCTATTTTTCGCTGAGCCTGATGGGGATGCGCGGCGCGCTGATCCTGGCGATTCTGGCCGGCACACTGGAAATCCTGCCCAATATCGGCCCGATTCTCGCGATGATTCCAGCCGTGATCATCGCCCTGGCGCAGGGGAGCACCACGCTCGAACTGAGCAACCTGAACTTCGCTCTCCTGGTCATCGGCGTCTACTTCGTTATTCAGCAACTGGAAAATCAGCTTCTCGTGCCGCGCGTGATCGGCACGAGCGTTCATCTGCATCCGGTCGTGGTCGTGTGCGGCGTCGTGGTGGGCGCGAGCGTAGGGGGCATCCTGGGCGCGTTTCTGGCCGCGCCGGTCATCGCCAGCTTGCGGCTGATCGGCAGCTATACCCACGCCAAACTGCTCAACTATCCACCCTTCAGCGAACGGCGCCAGGCCCCGCAGGCGCAGCGCGCCGGTGTCTACCGCAGGGTCGTCGTTTCGGATGCCGAGGATGCCGACGCCGTTCCTGAGTTGGAATTGGAAGAAGACGCCCACGCCCGCCCCGCTTCCCAGGCCGCCAATTCACCCGCAGGCGACTAGAGGCAACGCAGGCGCGGCGCCTGCGTCTCCCGTTCACTCCCGGCTCATCCTTCACAGCCGCACAGAATCCACCAGAGGCAGACTTGCATAGACGTCAAGGGCGAGGGGATCGCGCGCATGCGGCTGCTCGTGAAGCGATGAACGCGCCGCCGTTTCCGAAGCCTGCTGGGGCTCGCGCCCCTCTGAGGAACCTTGCCGGGCAGAGACTTGCGGCCGTTTGAAGAAGGCCGCGGCGCCGATCATGGCGGCATTGTCCGTACACAGAAAGAGAGGCGGACAGCGCAGCGGCAGGCCGATCGTCGCGAAATGCTGTTCGGCGGTCCGGCGCAACAGACCATTGGCGCTGACCCCGCCGCAGATACAGACCTGCTTCACGCCAAACTCGCCCGCGGCATCGGCCGCCTTTGCCACCAGGACATCCACCACAGCCATCTGAAACGCGGCCGCGATATCGGCCGCTGTCTGCGCCTGGCGCGCCTCCGTTCCCTCCCGTTCAAGCTGCCGCATCAGGTTGAGGACGGCAGTCTTCAAGCCGGAAAAGCTGAAGTTGAAACGGTGTTCGCCGCGCACGGGCAGGACGGCCGGCAGAGAAGACGCCTGCGAGTCCGGCTGGCGCGCTGCCCGCCGCCCCGGTCGCGTCAGGGGGCGGGGGAGATCGAAACGGAGGGCATCCCCGGCTTCCGCGGCCGCCTGAATGGCCGGGCCGCCGGGATAGCCCAACTCCAGAAGCCGCGCCACCTTGTCGAATGCCTCCCCGGCTGCATCGTCCAGGGTCGCGCCCAAGAGCCGGTAGCGGCCATGCCCCTCCATCAGCACCAACTCCGTATGCCCGCCGGAAACGATCAGAATCAGCGCCGGGAACTGTTCCGGTGCGCTGCCGCCGCGCTGGCTGCGGGCGGCGTCGGACGCAGTGCCGCATCCGCTTGCGCCGCTCTCTGCGGAGGTTGCCGACTCGGCAGCGGGCGAACTGTCCGTATAGAGCCAGTTGCTGTAGATGTGCCCTTCCAGGTGATTCACCGGAATCAGGGGCAGGCCGCTGGCGAAGGCCAGCCCCTTGGCAAGATTGACGCCGACCAGAAGACTGCCGGCAAGGCCTGGGCCGTGGGTGACGGCGATGGCGTCCAGCTCGCGCGCATGCGCGACCGAGGCATCCGCCAGGGCGCCCTCGACCACGGTCTGGATCGCGAGAACGTGCTGGCGGCTGGCGACTTCCGGGTAGACGCCGCCGAAACGCCGGTGGAGCTCAATCTGGCTGGCGACCCGGTTGCTGAGGATGCGGCGCCCGTCGGCCACGACCGCAGCCGCGGTCTCGTCGCAACTGGTTTCGATCGCGAGGATTCGGTATGCAGGCGAGACGCCTGCGTTCGCCGGGGTCATCTGTCTTCGCTCAAAGTTGACGGCCGCGCTGCCCACAGCAACACGATCAGGCCGACGATGGCCAGTCCGATCAGCGCCACCAATTTGTAGAGGCGATCATCCAGCAACAGGGTCAGGCCGCCGAAAAGCGCGCAGAAGGCCCAATAGCCGACCACGATGGTCCGCTCCTCCAGGCCTTTGTCGCGCAGGCGCAGGTGCAGATGATCGCGGCCCCCCTGGCCCACAGACACGCCCCGCCGCAGGCGGCTGTAGATCAGCCACACAACGTCCAGAATCGGCAGCCCGAGAATCAGAAGGACCGTCGCAAGCCTGGCCCCGCCGATGATCCCCAGCGCGGCCAGGATAAAACCGAGAAAGTAGCTGCCGCTGCTGCCCATGAAGACCCGCGCCGGGGCAAAGTTGAAGAACAGAAAGCCCACGCCGACGCCGAGCAGCGCAACCGGCAGAACCGCCACGCTCAGCTGGGGCGGCTTGATGATGAAGATCATATGAATGCTGAGAATCGCGCAGAAAATCACGGTGACGCCGGCGACCAGGCCGTTCAGCCCGTCGAGAAAATTGACGGTGTTCATCATTCCCATAAACCAGAACAGCGTCAACGGGCCGACCAGCCACCAAGGGAATCCATCCGGTCCGAAGAGAAACCCGCTTGCGAACGGATTGTTGACATGCTTGATAAAGATCAGGCCGGCGATGGCAATCAGGCCGGCAACGGCCTGAATTACGTATTGGGGGCCCGAGGAGAACTCGTAGCGGTCATCGAGAAAACCGGCCAGCGCGCAGAAGGCGCCCCCGATCAGCAGAGCGATAAAGCGGCGGCTCTCCTTCGGGTCGTTCTGGGGCGGCAGCCAGGAGGCATCAAGCTGGGGCAGCGCTCCTGCCATGAGCAGAAGGAGCGCGATCACGGTCAGGGTAAAGGCGGCGAAGAGGGCCAGACCGCCGGTGCGCGGCACGACACCGGTGTGTTTGCGCCGCTCGCCAGGACGATCCACCAGACCGAGCCGGACGCCTAGCCATACGGAAACAGGGGTAAGGATGATGGAGAGGATCAGGCCGGCGAGAAGAATCGAGAGGTAGAACACAGTCGTGACCGGATAGGGCTTGGGAGCGGGCGCTCCCTGGGCCTAGGGGCGCATTGAGCCAAGCGTGCGCGGGAAAGCGATCGTCTCCCGCAGATGCGTCACGCCGCAGATCCAGGCGACGGTCCGCTCCAGGCCCAGGCCGAAACCGCTATGCACAACCGTGCCGTACCGGCGCAGATCAACATACCAGTCAAACGCGGCCATCGGCAGCCCGTGCTCCTCAATGCCGGCGACCAGTTTGTCTACATCGGCCATACGCTCACTGCCGCCGGTGATCTCGCCGTACCCTTCCGGCGCCAGCAGATCGACGCTGCGGCAGACCTCCGGCCGGTCGGGTTCGGGCTCCATGTAGAAGGCCTTCACCTGCGTTGGATAGTGATGAACAAAGACCGGCTTTTCGAACTGGGCGGCAATGTAGGTCTCGTGCGGGCTGCCAAAGTCATCGCCCCACTCGATATGCGGCACCTTGTCCTCATAGCCGGGCACCAGTTCGCCGGCGGCGGCGGCGCGGTTGACCATGTCCACGGCCTCGTCGTAATGGATGCGCGGAAAGCTGGGCGTCACCCGCTCCAGGGCCGAGGTATCCCGTTCCAGCAGCTTCAGCTCTTCGGCATTTTCCTCCAGGCAGCGCTGGACGATATGGCTGACGAACTGCTCCTCGATCTCCATCAGCCCGTTCAGGTCGCAGAAAGCGATCTCGGGCTCCACCATCCAAAACTCTTGCAGATGGCGGCGCGTCTTGCTCTTTTCCGCGCGGAAAGTCGGGCCGAAGCAGTAGACTTTGCCAAAGGCCAGGATCGTGGCTTCGCTGTAGAGCTGACCGGTCTGGGCCAGATAGGCCGGCTCACCGTGGAAATCGATTTCGAAGAGGGTCGTAGTGCCTTCGGCGGCGTTGGGGGTGAGGATCGGCGTGTCCACGTTGAGGTAGCCGTTGTCGTCCAACCAGTCGCGGATCGCGCGAACGACGGTGGCCCGTACCCGCAATATCGCCCACTGCCGGCTGGAGCGAATCCACAAATGGCGGTTCTTGACGAGAAACTCGACGCCATGCTCTTTGGGTTGGATGGGGTACTCATCCGCGATCTGCGCCGCGTCCAGGGCAGTCACGTCCAGTTCATAGCCGCCGGGGATGCCGGGCGCGCGTGCATCGGCTTTGACGGTACCGGTAACGCGCAGGCTGCTTTCCTGGGTAAGCGCGCGGGCGAGCTCGAACGTCTCTGCGCTGACATTGCCTTTGAACACAACCGCCTGGCAGACGCCGCTGCCGTCGCGTACCTGGAGAAACTGGAGCCGGCCTTTGCCCGTCTTGCTGTAAAGCCAGCCCTCCAGGGTGACAGCCTCGCCCACATGCGCGGACATCTGCCGGATCGTGATTACTTTGTCCACGGATTTATCCTCTGTTGTCCAGCGCAGGGGGTTCTATTCACGCTGAGATTCTTCGGCATCGGCGCGGCCCCCATTCGCCGCGCCTTGAGAGAAGCCGGCCTCTTCCTCCTGGGACCCGCCGTCACTGGCCGCGTCCGCGCCCGGGCTGTCTGCCTCCCCTTCGCCGTTGTCTTCCGTTGCCCCGTCGCCGCTCGGATCGAACCAGGCGTCCAGCTGCTGCCCGATACTCTCCAGGAGGTAGTCCATGCCGACCGGCGCGCTGGCGGTGGCGCCGGAAAGGTTCAACGAATGATCGGCCTGGTACTCCCCGCCTCCCGCATCTTTGTACGTAGGCCGGATTACGTGGGTGTAAATGTACACATCGACCTTGGGCTGGCTCTCCTCTTCGGCGGGGGGCGCCTGCTCCGCTTGCGCACGCGCCGCGCGGCTGCGCCGCCGCGAAGACCTGCGCCGGTTGCCGCGGCGGCGGTTCTGGTTCCTGGAACGGGCCGGCCGCGCCGGTTGGTCGTCCTCGTTCACCGCCCCCTGCTCGGCAGTGGAGGCCGCATTCTGGGCGCCTTTCCGCCGCCGGCGGCGAAAATACCGTCGCTTCCGGGTCCTCCCTCTGCCCTGCTTTTCAGGTTGTTCACTCTCTGCCATGGAACGTCAATTCCTTTCGCGACAGCCTGTGATCATTCGCTGCCGCCAACCGTTTGCTGGGCGATCAGCTCCCCGCTGGCGTCGCGCAGAACGACGGTGGCGCCGCCTTGCCAGACCGCTGAATCCTGGCCCCAATAGCGGTTGACGCTGTTGTCCTCCCCTGTGCCGGTGTGCAGAAAGATCCAACTGCCGGGCAACAGAAGGGCGTTGCCGAAGGTATAGAGCGGCCCCCCGTCGCTGCTGAGGGACCAGCCCTGCAGGTCAACGGCGGCGTCGCTGTCGTTGGCGACCTGCACCGACTCTGTGGCCAGCTCGCCGGCATCGTCAATATGCAGTTGCAGGCCCCGCTGCGGCAGGCCGACCGCGCTGTTCCCTTGCGCGCCGCCTCCTTGCTGGGAGACGGGAATGATCAGGCGCTGGCCGATAAAGACCAGATTCGGATCCGTGATATCGTTTATCTCCATCAGCCGGTCCGGAGAGACACCGAAACGCGCCGCGATGGCTGACAGACTGTCCCCTCCCTTGACGGTATAGATCTCGGTCTCGCCCGGTTCAGGCGAGGGCGCGACCTCGGTCGGGGTGGCAGGCGCGGAAGGCCCCGCCTCCTGGGCCGCCTGCGCATTGCCGGACGCTGGCGTTGCGATCTGAACGGCCGCCGGCGCCGGTGTGGCGGGCACGACCAACTCCTCCGGCCTGGGTCGCCGCTGCTCCGCTATCCAAACAACGGTCATGGCAATCGCCAGACTGACAAATGCGTTGACAAGGATAAAAAAAATGAGAAGACGGCGATTCATTTAACCGCGATAGCCTGTGGCCAGGGAAACGATGGCCAGTGGATACCACGCGCCACTGGCCACGGCAACATTGTAGCATAGAACGCTGAAAGTATGTACTGAACTGTTATTCTTCTCCTGTGGGCGTTGCCGCGCGAAGAGAAAGCGGATGCCCCGAAATTGAAGCAGGATCGTCTGCTATTGGCGGTTTGCCCGTACATGGTAGAATAGGCGGGGCAGCTTGGGCTGCGATCCATGTGATTGGGGGGCTGACGGGACGCATGCGCTTTCACTTTGACAAACCGCCTCCCTCCTTGCTTCGTATTGCGTAACAGGAGGCGGGAAGCCCCATCGTATTTGCCCGTCGCTGAATGTCCGAACCGTTGCAGGATGCAATGGGCAAACAGAAGGATGCAAAATGCTTAAGAAAATTCTGACCAAGGTTGTCGGTGATCCAAACGAGAAGGAGTTGAAGCGGCTGCAGCCGCTGGTGGAAGAGATCAACGGGCTCGAAGAGCGCTTCGAACGGATGGCCAGCGACGAATTCAAAGAGATGACCAAGGCGTTCCGCCAGCGGATCATCAGCGAAACCACCGAACTGCGCGACACGCTGGCTGGCGCCGAAGCCGAGTACGCGTCGGTCGCGGGCACCGATGAGCAGCGCTTTGCCCGCATCGAAGTGGAGCGAATCCGCAAAGATCTGCTGGCCGAGGAGCAGGAGATTCTCGACGAAATGATGCCGGAGGCGTTCGCCGCAGTGCGCGAAGCCGCCCGCCGCACCATCGGCCTGCGCCACTATGACGTGCAGCTGGTCGGCGGCGGTGTCCTGCACTCGGGCAAAATTGCGGAGATGAAGACCGGCGAAGGCAAAACGCTGGTGGCGACCCTGCCGCTCTACCTGAACGCGCTGGCCGGACGCGGCGCGCATCTTGTCACGCCAAACGACTATCTTTCCAAGGTCGGTCTGCAGCTGATGGGGCCGGTTTACCAGCTGCTGGGGCTTTCGGCCGCGGTCATTCAGAACAGCGCCGGCAACCCCGATAAGGGCAGCTTCCTCTACGACCCCGAATTCCCCGCAGAGGACGACCGCTTCCAGAACCTGCGCCCGATCACGCGGCAGGAGGCCTACCAGGCGGACATTACCTACGGCACCAACAACGAGTTCGGCTTCGACTACCTGCGCGACAACATGGTGCTGGACAAGGCGCGCCAGTCCCAACGGGAGCTGCATTACGCCATTGTGGACGAGGTCGACAACATCCTGATCGACGAGGCGCGCACTCCGCTGATCATCTCGGGCGAGGCGCAGGAGAGCAGCGACTATTACAGACAGTTCGCGCAGCTTGTGCGCGGCCTGCAGGCCGGCGCGCACTACGAAATCAACGAAAAGGAGAAGGTCGCCACCTTCACCGAAGAGGGCATCGCGGCCGTGGAGAAAAGGCTGGGCCTGGAGAATCTCTACGATCCGGCCAATTTCGAGATGCTCCCCTATCTTGACAACGCGCTGCGGGGGCACGCCCTCTATCACCGCGACAAGGACTACATCATCCGCAGCAACGAGGTGATCATCGTTGACGAGTTCACCGGGCGCCTGATGGAGGGGCGGCGCTACGGCGAGGGCCTGCACCAGGCCATCGAGGCCAAGGAAGGCGTGCGCGTCAAGAAGGAGTCGATGACCCTGGCGACCATCACCTTCCAGAACTTCTTCCGCATGTACAACAAGCTGGCCGGGATGACCGGCACCGCCAAGACGGAAGAGGAGGAGTTCCAGAGCATCTACAATCTCGATGTCGTGGCGGTTCCAACTCATCTGCCGACGATCCGCGAGGATCTTGAAGATGTAATCTATAAGAACCAACAGGCCAAATTCGGGGCGGTCATCGATGAGATCGACCGCGCCCACAAAGAGGGCCAACCGGTGCTGGTCGGCACGGTCGCGATCGAGACGAGCGAACTGGTCAGCCGGATGCTGCGGCGCCGCGGCATTCCGCATGAGGTGCTGAACGCCAAGAACCACGAGCGCGAGGCAACGATCATCGCGCAGGCAGGGCGGCCCGGCGCGGTCACAATCGCCACCAACATGGCCGGCCGCGGGGTCGATATTCTGCTGGGCGGCAACTATGAGGGCCTCGCCAGAGAGCAGCTGCGCAAAGACGGCGTCGACCTGACGGGCATCCCCCAACTGGCGTGGAACCACTGCCTGGAGCTGCTCAAAGGCGGCCAGGACCCCACCGAGACGTATAACACGGCCTGGGCCGCGGCGCTCAAGGAACGATGGGACGAGACGAAGAAGGACCAGGATATGGTGAAGGCTGGGGGCGGCCTGTATGTCGTCGGCACGGAACGCCACGAGGCGCGGCGCATCGATAACCAGCTGCGCGGCCGCTCCGGCCGTTTGGGCGACCCGGGCGCCAGCCGCTTCTACCTCAGCCTGGATGACGACCTGGTGCGGCGCTTCGGCGGCGACCGCGTGACCGGCGTCATGGACCGGCTCGGCCTGGAGGATGATCAGCCGATCAAGCACAATATGATCAGCAAGGCGATCGAAAACGCGCAGACCCGGGTGGAGGGCCACAACTTCGACATCCGCAAGCACGTGCTCAAATACGACGAAGTCGTCAATGAGCAGCGGGAGACAATCTACATGCAGCGGAGGCGGCTGCTGAACGAACCGTCGCTCAAGCCCGCCATCCAGGAGATGATCACCGACGAAATCGACGCGGTTGTGCAGGGACACACCGCCAATCGCTTTGAAGAGGAGTGGAACGCGGAAGAGCTGCTGCTGGCGTTGCGCACGGTCTTCCCCTTTCCCCAGGACTTCGACGCGACCCAATGGCAGGAGCGGGACGCCGACGCCATCACAGATCAGGCAGCCGCTGTCGCGCATGAAACCTATGACGAAAAGGAGCGTGAGATCGACGCCGGCATGCTGCGCGATGCCGAACGCCAGATCATGCTGCGCGCGGTGGACCACCGCTGGGTCCGCCATCTGACCGATCTGGACAGGCTGCGCGAAGGGATCGGCCTGCAGGCGATCGCGCAGGTAGATCCGCTGGTCGCCTACAAACGCGAAGCCTTTGCCATGTATCAGGAGCTGATGAACGACATCCGCTCCGATATTGTGACCACGGTCATGACTTTGCAGGTGCAGAAGGCGCCGACGCTGCCGGCGCCGATTGCGCGCAATATCCAGACAAACCGACAGGACACTCCGCAACAGCGCACCGTCCGCAACACCAACAACCGGCCCAAACGCAACGACCCCTGCTGGTGCGGCAGCGGCAAGAAGTATAAGGTCTGCCACATGAGGGCCGACGCGAAGCAGGACGGGGCCCGCGTGCGCCAGGTGGCGTAGCTACCTGGCCTGGACGGGCCGCGCCTGCCAACCGCGACGGCTGCGAAGGGGCAAGAGGAAGGGGCGCGGCACGATGCCCAAGGTCAACCCGGAAATCATGGTCTGGGCCCGCGAGACGGCCGGTCTTTCCCAAAAGGAGGCGGCCAGGAAGCTGGGCTTTAAGGATAGTTCCAGTTCCACTGCGGCGGAGAAGCTGGCCTCTATTGAACGCGGGAAGAAGGAGCCGACCCGTCCCCAACTGGTCAAAATGGCGGGCCAGTACCGCCGGCCCCTGCTCACCTTTTACCTCTCCAAGCCGCCGCGGAAGAGCGACCGGGGGGTGGACTTCCGCACCCTGCCAGAAGGCGCCCATTCCCCTGAAGAAGCGCTGTTGGACGCTTTGATCCGGGAGATTAGAGCGCGCCAGAGCATGGTGCGCGTCATCATGGAGGACGAGGATGAAGCGGCGCCGCTCCCTTTCGTCGGCTCCCGCCGGATGGAGGATGGGCGCACGGCGGTCTTGGAGTCATTGCAGGGGCTGCTGGGCCTTGATGCGGCGGCCTATCGCGCCCAGCGGGACGCGTCCGCCGCTTTTGCCCTGTTGCGCAGACGCGCCGAAGATGCGGGTATTTTTGTTCTGCTTAAAGGGGATTTGGGCAACTACGTCACCGAGCTTAATACGACCATCTTTCGAGGATTCTCTATCGCCGACGAAGTAGCTCCCTTTATCGTAATCAACGACCGGGACGCCAGACCGGCCTGGTCATTCACCCTGTTGCACGAAACCGTGCACCTGCTGCTCGGTCATACCGGGATCAGCGGATCCAATGCGGAGAACGAGGTAGAGCAGTTCTGCAACGATGTTGCCGGAGAATTCCTGCTGCCTGCGAGGGACTTGGAGCAACTTGCTCTCAACCGTAGTGTCCAAATCGGCAACATCACAGAGCGAATCAGTGCGCTCGCGAGCGAGTTCAAGGTGAGCCGCGCTATGATTGCCTACAAAGCATATCGCTCCGATCTGATCGCTTGGGAAATCTATAACCAACTGAAGGTTTCATATCGTGAAGAGTGGCTTCGGAATCGGGAAAAGAATCGTGAGCACACGCGCCAGAATGAAACTGTACTCAGCTACTACAGGGTACGCCGCCATCGACTGGGCAGTCGGATCATAGGGATGGTGCAGCGAATGATGGCGTCAGACGCTCTTTCGACATCCAGGGCGGCGCAGATCCTGGGAGTCAAACCCAGACAGGTACAACCGTTGCTGGAGACCGGCAGTTCACGATAGTCTAATTCCGTGCTTTCCTTTCTCGTCGCCTATGCTCTCGTGGATATACAAAAGCGATCAGTTGTAATTACCGAGCGTTCCAAACCAAGCTCAAGCCGGTCCAACCGCAAGTTGCCTGACGTGTGCGAATACTTCAGCGTGAAGTGTATTCACACATTCCAATTGATCCAGGAACTCGACTTCCGCACCGGCTGGAGGACGGGCTCGTAACATCCTCGCCAAGCAGATCTATCCACCCTACCGCGCCGCCACCCGCATCAGCACAGCCCGCCGCCGCCAGACCACCGTCTGGTTCAGCAGCTGGCCCCGGACCCAGCGCTCAACCTGCGCCACCTCTTCAGGCTGCATCCCTTCCGCCAGCCGCTCAGCATAGGATTTGCGCTCGCCCAGCGCCGGGCCAAACCAGCGCCGGAGGTGCGCATCCGTAATGCGCAGATCGGTGTCGGTGTCGATCCGCGCCATCGAAACGCGCCCGGCCCGCGCCGCCCCGGGGAAAGCGGCCGAAAGCGCGGCCTGCAGCGTCTCCTCATCCCAGTTGACCAGCCCGTCGGCGGCATCCGCGTAGATCGCCTCCTCGGCCGCGACCAGCCGCTCGGCCAGCTCCGGCTGCAGCAGAGAGTGGTCCGCTAGGGCGTAGATTCTCTGCGTATGTCGCGGTATCGTCTCGGCCAGGGCAAGCCAGCCGTCCGCAGCGAGATGTTCGCCCAGATGCGCCAGCGCAGCCTCTTTATCCGCGCAGCCGAGCAGCGCGTTGCGGCCGACGATCGCATCAAAACGGACCTCTTCCCCGGCGAGCAGCTGCCCTACCTCCGCCGGCGCGCCTTGCAGCACAGCCGGCCGCTCGACTTCGTCCAGGTTGCGCGCCTGCTCCTGCAGCGCCTGCCGGTCCGCCTCGTTAAACGCCAGCGCGTAGACGCCGCCTTCCGGCGCGCGCCGCAGCGCCTCCCACGTCAGCAGCCCGCTGCCGGCATTCACATCCAGCACAACGCCGTGCCGCTCAATCGGCCCGCCGTCCAGAATACGGTCCCGCAGCGCGGCGGTCGCTTCGCCGGATTGCGCAATCGTGCGCTGGAGCCAGCGATCGCGGGCGGACCCGTCGGGCGCGAATGTCAGGATCTCCGGCGGCGCGCCAAATCCCTCCAGCATGGCGGCCAGCTGCGCCTCGCGACGCTGGGTGACCGCGACGCCGATCCTCGCCTCATATCCCTGGTCCGTCGGCTCATAGAACACCTTGCCCTGGAGCGCGCCGGGAAGATACTGCTGCGCCACCCAATGGTCCCGGTAAGCGTGCGGATAGAGGTAGCCGGCCCCGTGCCCGAACCCTTCGCTGTCGCGGTTGCCGTCGCGCAGATGATTGGGAACATCCGAATCAGGCTCCTTGCTCACAGCCTCGAGCGCGTCAAAAAACGCCAGAATTGAATTGGACTTTTCCGCGGTCGCCAGATAGAGCGCGGCCTGCGCCAGCGGAAAGTTCCCTTCCGGCAGCCCGACGCGGTCAAAAGCCTCGGCGCAGGCGCTGACCACCTGAACGGCCTGGGGATCGGCCAGGCCCACATCTTCGCTGGCCAGGATCAACATGCGCCGGAAAATATAACGCGGCTCCTCGCCGGCGTAGATCATCTTTGCCAGCCAGTACAGCGCCGCATCCGGGTCGCTGCCGCGCAGGCTCTTGATGAAGGCGCTGATCGTATCGAAGTGGTAGTCGCCCTCCTTGTCATACAGCACCGCCCGGCGTTGAATCGACTCCTCGGCGATGGCGAGTGTGATCCGAACGACGCCGTCCGGCTCGGCCGCGGTGGTTTCGACGGCCAGCTCCAGCGCATTCAGCACGGCGCGTGCGTCGCCGTTCGCAATCGAGACCAGATGCTCGATCGCCGCCTCGTCGATCTCAACGCGGCGGCCGCCGTACCCGCGTTCAGGCGCGCTGAGCGCGGTCTGAATGATCTGGCGTAGATGCCGTTCGGTCAGGGCCTTGAGCTGAAAGATGCGGCTGCGGCTGACAAGCGCCTTGTTGACTTCAAAATAGGGGTTTTCAGTGGTGGCGCCGATGAAAGTGACCGTGCCGTTTTCCACCCAGGGCAGCAGCGCGTCCTGCTGCGCCTTGTTGAAGCGGTGCACCTCGTCTACGAAGAGGATCGTCCCCTGATCGTGGAGCGCCCACCGCTCCTGCGCCTCTGCCACGGTCGCCCGTATGTCTTTCACGCCGGCCAACACAGCGTTCAGCGCGGTGAAGTGCGCCGCCGTGGTGTTGGCGATCACCTGCGCCAGCGTCGTCTTGCCGGTCCCGGGCGGGCCGTAGAAGATCAGGCTGCTCAGCCGGTCGGCCTGAATCGCCCGCCGCAGCAGCCGGCCGGGGCCCAGAATCGCTTCCTGGCCGATGAACTCATCGAGTGTGCGGGGCCGCATGCGCGCGGCCAGAGGCGCATTGGCGTCGATCCGTTCGGCGCGAGCCTGGGCAAACAGGTCCTCCGCCGGCTTGCGCCCTTGTGTATAAGTCACCACGACGAAACCGACCTCCTGCTGGCGGGGTCCAGGCAGCTCTCCCGCGGCCTGCTCACTGAATCCCGGAGAAGGGACACTAAGAAGATGTTTGAGAAGGGTAAATCAGGCGCCAGGCGGCGTGCCATGAGACGAATCATAGCGATATGGATAAAGGCGGCACGGCTTGCGGACAGTCGTTCATAGTCGTTGCAAAGGCGCCGATTGAGGCCGAGCCAGGCGAAAGTACGTTCCAAGTAGCTTCGCACACCTGCCGGTGTATGGCCAGTCTTGACTGCCTGGTTGTCGATACTGCCCGCGGTTGGAAGCTGGCGACGCCCGATGTGAATGGCATTAACCACCAGACGCATACAGGCTGCGGGGCCGTCCGCCCGGTCTGGCCGCGGGAATCAGATGCTGGGCAATGAACCACTGG